>CAWIRZ010000035.1:0-4423 GCA_963838695.1 uncultured beta proteobacterium
TGATTGGCCTTGGCCGGATGCGGACTGCCGGCCCCGTTACCGGCGGCGCATCAAAAAGATAAACGTCTTGTCTTGCGTCGAGGTTTCGACGATTTCGTTGCCGGTTTGCTTCGCGAAAGCAGCAAAATCGCGCTGCGAGCCCGGATCGGTCGCTAACACCTTCAAAATCTGGCCGCTTTGCATGTCGGCCAGCGCCTTCTTCGCGCGCAGAATCGGCAGCGGGCAGGTCAGCCCGCGTGCATCGACTTCTTTATGAATTTCCATCGGCAATCGGCCTTTCGGTAGCGCGCCTGCACCGCAGGTCGCATACCGTAGGCGAGCACTGAGCACAAGCGCGTAAAAAAAGAAATTCTACCGTAGCGGGCTGCCGGCCGTACGGGGGCTCGCAGCTTTCGCTATAACGTTACCGGTACGCCGCTCGCGCAAGCCTCGCGCAATGCTTTGCCGATCCGCGTCGCTTCGAGCGCGTCGGCGAGCGTGGCCCCAGCCGCCGCAGGCGGCGGCATGCCTGCGACACGCGCCGCCACCGCTTGCGCGAAGGCCTGCGCCTCGTGCAGGAATGCATCTTCGAAACGATCGAAGAACGTAGGCGTGCTCTCGCTGCGCACACCGCCCGCGTCATAAATCTCGACGCGATTCAAACGTGGATTTTGGCCGATCGTGAGCGCCCCGCCCGTGCCGATCACCTCGCTGTGCGTATCGCACCCGTGCGCCATCGTGCGGGACGCATAGAACACCGCAAGCCGTCCGCCCTCGAACTCGACGACGCCCACGCCGTTGTCGACGTCACCGGACTCGCGCAATCCTTCATGCAGCGCGATCGTGCCTGTCGCGAATGCACGGGTCGCGCGCGCACCGCCGAAAAACCAGCGCGCGACGTCGATGTCGTGCACCGTGCAATCCAGAAAGATCCCGCCCGACGTTGGCGCAAACCGCACAAAGAAACCATCGGGATCGTTTTGATCGGTCGTTTGGGAGCGCACCATGAAAGGCCGGCCGATCGTGCCCGCGGCGGTCTTTTCGTACGCATCGCGGTAGCTCGGATCGAACCGTCGCATGAAGCCGATGGTCGCCTCCAGATGCGGATATTCGCGCGCGACGCCCAGCACGCGTTCGCACTCGGCCACGTCGAGCGAAAGCGGCTTCTCGCAGAACACGTGCTTTCCCGCCCGCAGCGCCGCGACGATTTGGTCCGCATGCAGCGACGAAGGCGTCACGAGCCACACCGCGTCTACTTCACGATCGGCAAGTAGTGCCTCGTAGTCGGAATAAAGCCGCGACTCGGGCAGCGTCTCGCGCGCCCAATCGAGTTCTTCGTCGACGGGGCTACACGCCGCCGTCAGCACCGCGCCCGGCACGCGATACGCCAAGTTCGTCGCATGCCGCTTGCCGAGGCGCCCCAATCCCGCAATGCCGATCCGGATCGGCGGACGCTTTGATCGTCGTCACTGTCTCACCCCTTCTCGTTCGCCTACTCGCCCAAGGTCACGACACGCCCCTCGCGCCACGAGCGCGTGGCGGCATCGGCCAGCTCCAGCGCCTTGACCCCATCGGCGATCGTCGTGCGAACGGGCGTGCCCTCGGTGACGGCATCGAAGAAATGGGCAATCTCGTTGGCATAGGCGGCGCGATAGCGCTCGAGAAAGAACGCCTCGGGCACATCGCTAGACACCGCCTGCGCCGTGTAGGCGACGACTTCCGTCGGCCGCACGTTGCCCGCTTGCAGCATCCCTTGGCTACCGAGCACCTCGAATCGCTGGTCGTATCCATAGGCCGCGCGGCGCGCGGTATTGATCTGGCAGAGCCGTCCGCGCCGCGTACGGATCGTGACGGCGGTCGAATCGATATCGCCCGCATCGAGGATCGCCGGGTCAGTCAGGCAACTGCCGCTCGCATGCACCGTGTGCGCTTCGTCGTCGAGAATCCAACGGAAGATGTCGAAGTCGTGAATCAGCATGTCCTTGAAAATCCCGCCCGAGCGGCGGATGTACTCAACGGGCGGCGCACCGGGATCGCGGCTCGTGACGACGAGCATCTCGGGCGTACCGATTTCGCCCGCACCGATCCGCGCTTTAACAGCGGCGAACGTCGGATCGAAGCGTCGCTGAAAACCGATCATGCAGACGATGCCGGCCGCTTCCACGGCCTGCGCGCAGCCACGCGCGCGCTCGAGATCGAGATCGACGGGCTTCTCGCAGAAGACGTGCTTGCCGGCGGCGGCCGAACGCTCGATTAAATCGGCGTGCGTATCGGTGCTCGAGCAGATGACCGTTGCGCCGACGGCTTTGTCGGCCAATGCGACATCGGCATCGACGACCATCGCGCCGTATTGCGCCGCCAGTTCCGCAGCCGCGACCCGATTGACGTCGACGACGTACTTGAGTCGCGCCCCCGGATGACGGGCGAGATTTCCCGCGTGAATCCGCCCGATCCGGCCCGCGCCGAACACTGCGACGTCGATCGCCGCTCTGCTGTTGCTAGTCATCGTATCCTCCTGTGTCCTTGGATTCTTCTACGTTCAACTCGAGTCGATAAGCCAGTGCGACGAACAACGCCTGGCAGAGACAAATGGTGCTGGTCAGCGCGCGAAACGCAAACGCACTGCCCTCTTTCACGAATAGCTGTGCGGTGGCGTAGCGCGCGAGCGGCGACAAACGGCTGTCCGTGATGACAAGCGTTTGCGCTTGGTGGTGGTGCGCGATACGTAGGCAGTATTGTGTCTCGCGCCCGTACGGCTCGAAGCTGATGGCGATGACCACATCGCCCTTCTTCACGCTGCGGATCTGCTCGCGGAACATGCCGCCGAAGCCCGAGACAAGATGGACACGCTTCGCCGTATGCTGCAACGCATAGACGATGTAGCTCGCCACCGCAAAGGAACGCCGCACGCCGACGACGTAGATGTTCTCCGCATGCTGCAGCATGGAGACGGCCGCTTCGAACTGCTCGTCGTCCAGTGTCGCCTCGAGCTCGTCGAGACCATTGCGGCAGGCGGCGACGAACTCGCGTGCGACGTTGCCGCCCGACAGGCGCCCCGGCTTCTCCTCGATCAGCTTGCGAATGCGTTGTTTATACGTCTGCCCGGAATGGCTCTGGCCGGCATAGGCCTGCTTGAACACGTCCTGCAGATCCGAAAAGCCAGAAAAGCCGAAACGCTGCGCAAAGCGCACAACGGCGGACGGATGCACGCCGCAGCTCGCCGCGATATCGCTCGTGCGGTCGACCATCACGCTCGAACGGTGTTGCTCGAGATACGAGGCCACGCTCTTCAATTGCCGCGGCAGCGAATCGTACGAATCGGCGACGCGCTGCATGAGCGCGTCGACGCTCGATAGCTCGTCGGTGGTGTCGTCCTGCATCGTTCTCGTCCTTTCAAGATCAAGCGGGTGCCGCGGTACGCATGCTCCGGCGCCTAATATTTTCGGGCCAGGCCTCCCAACGATGCCGATTATAGGCATCTTCCCGCCGAAATGGAATGAATTTTCCATTTTCTATTGCAGTGAAATTTTCTTTGCAATCCCCTGCAACTTCGCCTAATCTGTGTCGTGAGCGGCCCATGCCCGTTGAGGCGCTGCTCCCAACTACATAACTTCGAATAGGTGGAGACAAATGAGACTTTGCACCCGCAAGGCCGCACGGAGGACATTCGCAGCGGCGCTCACTTCCGCGTTGGCATTGGCTTTCGGCTCGTTCGCGGCGCCGTCGGCGCACGCGGCCGACGCCAAGTTCGTGCTGATCAGCCACGCGCCGGATTCCGACTCCTGGTGGAACACCATCAAGAACGCGGTCAAGCAGGCCGACGAGGACTTCGACGTCCAAACGGACTACCGCAATCCGCCGAACGGCGATTTGTCCGACATGGCACGGCTCATCGAGCAGTCAGCGGCGCGTAACTACGACGGCGTGGCCACCACGATCGCCGATTACGACGTGCTCAAGAGCTCGATTCAGAAGATCACCGACAAGAAGATCCCGCTCGTCACGATCAATTCGGGCACGCTCGAGCAGAGCAAGAAGCTCGGCGCGATCATGCATATCGGCCAGCCGGAATATGTGGCGGGTCACGCGGCCGGCGAGAAGGCCAAAGCGGCGGGCATCAAATCGTTCCTCTGCGTAAACCACTATGCGACGAACCCTGCCTCGTTCGAACGCTGCCGCGGGTTTGCGGAAGCACTGGGTGTGGACTTCAAGTCGTCCTCGCTCGATGCCGGCCAAGATCCGAACGGCGTGAAATCGAAGGTCGAGGCCTACCTGCGCAACCACCCGAATACGCAAGCCGTGCTCGCGCTCGGGCCGCTTTCGGCCGACCCGACGATTCGCGCGTTGAAGGACATGGGCCTCGCCGGCAAGCTCTGGTTCGCAACGTTCGACTTCGACGACGACATCGCCAAGGCAATCAAGGATGGCACGATCCAGTTCGCGA
>CAWIRZ010000036.1:0-5196 GCA_963838695.1 uncultured beta proteobacterium
GTTCGCTTTCGCTCGCTTTTCGAATTCGTTGGCCAGACCTTGCCCATACGCGGTAGCGTCGTCCACAATCGCCACCGTCTTGACCTTGAGCGTTTTCGTCGCATAGTCGGCCAATGCCGGGCCTTGCTGCGCGTCCGTGGCCACCACGCGGTACGCGGTTTTGAAACCCTGCTGGGTATAAGCGGGATTGGTCGCCGACGGAGATACCTGCACGATGCCCGCATCGCTGTAGATCTTCGAAGCCGGAATCGTGGTGCCCGAATTCATATGGCCGACCACGGCAACGATATTGTCGTCCACGAGCTTTTGCGCGACTTGCGTCGCCTGGCGCGGATCGCCGGCGTCGTCTTGCGCGTCCAACGCCAGCTGGATTTTCTTGCCGCCGATCACCAGCCCTTTTTCGTTGATTTCCTCCACTGCCAACCGGGCGCCATTCTCCGTGTCTTTGCCAAGATAGGACGCAGGACCGGTGACCGGCGCAACCTCTCCGATTTTCACGATTTCGTCGGCGTATGCCGTCCCAACTGGACCTGCCGCCAGTGCGCCCACCATGCCGACCGCCGCCACGCCGCGGCCCAAGATTACGCTCTTGCTCATTGCGCTACCTCATTCATAGTTATGGCCGGCGGCGATTCAGTACGGCCGCTCAAACGTCGTATCGGTGCGCGACCGCGCATCCACCGCCTTGCCCGCCTCACTCACCACATCAACGATCCGTCGGATCGCCCCCATCGCATCGGTCGTCAACCTCGCGGCGCCATCGATCAGATGACGGAACCGAATTTATGCGGACACAATCGAGGGGCATTGCACCGATTTGCCAGAAAACAGAAGATATGCGACAGGGTCGACCGAGGCGCCGCCCGCAGATAGAATGACTCGATTCCTTTCGTTGCCGCGCGCATGAATCCGTCCGACGATTTGCCTTCCGACACCGCACCCGCACACGCACTCGTCGAACGGCTGGACGCGCTCTCCAGTTCCGCCGATTCGGCGCCGCCGCGTTCGGGCCCGGAACTGAACGTCGGAATCCTTCTATGGCCGCGTTTTCCCTTGCTGTCGCTCGGTGGCCTGTGCGATGCCCTACGCCATGCAGCCGACCGCAGCGACCAAAGCCGCCCGCTGCGCTGCATCTGGACGACCATCGGTGCAAAAAACGGTACCGTCGAATCGAGTTGCGGCATTGCCATTCCGGTGCAGTCGGTCTTTCCGGATGTGCACCAGTTCGATTACGTCGTGGTGATCGGTGGGCTGCTCTCTCATTTAGAGCAGGTGGATAAGCAGTATTGGGAGTATTTGCAAGCCGCCCAGCAGGCAGGCATTCCGCTCGTGGGCATTTGCACCGGTAGCTTCGTGCTGGCGCGCGCGGGGCTCATGGACGATCACGTCGCCTGCGTCCATAGTTTTCACTATGACGACTTCCGCGGAATGTTCCCGGCGCTGCGTGTCGTCACCCATGCCGATTACCTCATCGACGGCGATCGCGTCACGTGCGCGGGCGGCATCTCCGTCATCGAGCTTGCCGCACGCCTGATTCATTTGCATTGCGGGCCCGATCGCGCGTCGAAGGTCATTCATCAAATGACGGTGAGCCGCAGTGCCGGCTCTTCTTTCATCGAACGTCGTCGGGCACTCGGCTACCTCTCGGTGGAAAATGCGGTGGTGCGCCACGCCGCGTTGCTGATGGAGGAGAACCTCGAAGCACCGCTGACGATCGCCGTCATCGCGAATATGATCGGCACGAGCGTGCGCCAGCTCGAGCGTGCGTTCATCGCCGAAATGAAAATGTCGCCGAACGAATTCTATCGGCACATGCGATTGCGCTACGCGCGCTGGATGCTGCTCAATACCTCGCGCAAGGTCACCGACATCGCCTACGAGTGCGGTTTCGCCGATTCCGCTCATTTCATTCGCGTCTTCCGCGAAATCTACGGGGTCACGCCAGGTAAATTGCGCGGCGCCCGCACAGGAACGGCTGCCGATTAACGCTGAGGGTGCCGCGCCGCGCACGTTCAAGGCCCATCATCGCGTTTCCCCCGATGCGCTTCCCGCTTCCCGCTTCCCGCTTCCCGCTTCCCGCTTCCCGCTTGTCGCTTGTCGCTTTTCTTCTATTTTTTTTCCGATCGATGCAATCGCGTCCGCGCCGGCTCAGCGACCATTGCCTTCACCGAGACTCTGGGCACGACGATCGGCGCCTAGTGCGCTACGCGCCGCCCGTAAGTAAACGCAGGCCAACGGAACGAATCAGATGCAAATCCTAGTACTGGGCGCGGGGGTCGTCGGACTGACAAGCGCCTATTATTTGAATCGCGCCGGACATCACGTGATCGTCGTCGACCGGAATACCGACGTGGCAGCCGAAACCAGCCATGGCAACGGCGGTCAACTGTCTTATAGCTACGTCGCGCCGCTGGCCGGCCCCGGCGTGCTCTCCAAATTGCCCACATGGCTCATGCGTCGCGATTCTCCCGTTCGCTTCCGGCTCTCGACGGACCCCGATCAATGGCGCTGGTGCTTGAAGTTCGCACTGTCTTGTACGCGTCGCCGCAGCGATCTCACCACACGAAACTTACTCGCGCTGTCGTCCGCGAGCCGCGCTCTGATTCATGCATTCTTGCAGGACGAGCCCGAAGTCGATTTCGATTTTTCTGCGTCTGGAAAGCTCGTTGTTCATCGGGACGCTCGCGCGATGCGCAGTGCAATCGATCTGCTCGACTTTCAACGCTCGCTCGGTTGCGAGCAGGAAGCGCTGACTGCCGATGAGTGCGTTTCGCTCGAACCCGCGCTCGCCAGCGCGCGCGCCGACATCTCGGGCGGCATCTATACGCGTAGCGAGGATACGGCCGATTGCTATCGATTCTGCAAAGGGCTAGCGCGCATTTTACGAGCGAGGGGCGTGCACTTTCTGATGAATACGCGCGTCGACGAGCTTCAGGTAAAGGGACACGGGTACATCGAAGCCCGCAGTGGCGGCGCCGCGATCGAAGCCGACCACATCGTCGTCGCAACGGGTTCGGGCGCCGCGCGGATGCTCGCCATGTTGGGGCTGCATCTACCCGTCTATCCGCTCAAGGGCTACAGCCTGACCTATGCGTTGAAACCCAGTAGTGTCGCGCCGACACTCAGCGTGACCGATTTTGCACGCAAGGTTGTTTATGCACGCCTGGGCGACCGGCTGCGTGTGGCGGGCATGGCCGATCTCGACGGGTATTCGCTTAACCTGGACCCCTCGCGCCTGGCCACGTTGCACACGCAGGCGGCCGCACTCTTTCCGACGGCCACGGCCGATTGCGCCGACGTGACGCCCTGGGCCGGGCTACGCCCAGCAACGCCCGAAGGCACGCCGATCATCGGCCCCACATCGCATCCGAACCTATGGCTCAACGTGGGGCACGGCGCGTTGGGTTTCACGCTAGCCACAGGCTCGGCAGCCCTGCTCACTAGTTGGCTCGACAAGAAACCGGACCCTTCGCTGTCCGGCTTGTTTAGGGCCGGTAGGTAAGCCGGCGCGCCAGTGATCGCCTTATTGGAAAGCAAACCAAAGCAAGCAATGCAACGAAACCGAGTCGAGTTCGAATGAGAGACAAGCCCAATATCGTGGTGGTCGGGACCGGCGGCACCATCGCCGGCCGTGGCGCCAGCGACGCGAATACATCCGCCTATGCCTGCTCGGTTCTCACGATCGACGAAGTGCTCGCCGTTCTTACGGATGCGCCTGCACTAGCCAATCTACGTGCCGAACAGTTACTGCAAACCGGATCCGAAAATTTCAACAACGAGCATTTGCTTTTGATCGGCAAGCGGGTATCCGAGCTTCTCGATCAGGCCGATGTAGACGGCGTGATTCTCACGCACGGCACGGATACGATCGAGGAAACCGCCTACTTTCTGCATCTCACACTCAAGAGCGTCAAGCCGGTGGTGGTTGTGGGATCGATGCGCCCGCCTTCCGCGATGAGCTCCGACGCATCGCTGAATCTTTACGATGCGATCTGCGTCGCCGTGGATCCGGCTTCGCGCGGTAAAGGCGTGCTTGTTGTATCGAACGACGAAATCCATACAGCACGCGACGTGGTCAAAACCAATAGCTTCAAGCTCGATGCCTTCAAATCTCCGTACGGCCCACTCGGTCACGTGGTGGAGGGTCAACCTCGTTATTACCGAACGACCTCGCGAGACCATACCGTACTGACGCCTTGGTCGATCGATCGAATCGAGCGACTGCCGAAGGTCGATATCGTCTACGCCTACGGCGCGCTCGATGCGCAGGCAATCGGTCATGTACTGCGCGGTACGGACGGCCTCGTCTACGCCGGTACGGGCAACGGCAATGTCGCTGAGCATATTGTCGTCGCGCTGCGCCACGCCGCGCGCGATGGCGTTCAGATCGTCCGCGCATCGCGCACGGGCAGCGGTGTCGTGGTTCGCGACGGGGCCCAGCCCGACAGCGACTATGGTTGGATCGTCGTCGACGATCAAGTCCCGCAAAAGGCTCGCATCTTGCTCATGCTCGCGATGCTGAGCACCCCAAACGAGCGGGACGCGTTGCAGGCGGCTTTTTATCGCTATTGACGGTGGGCTATGACCCGGAATGCGGCGCCATCGCTTCCTTTAACCTTGTGGCTAAAAGCGCATATTTTTCGGGCGATGTATCCGCCATTGCCGCCTCGCGCGTACACGGGCTATCGTCGTATGGGATCGGCTCATCGAACTGGCTGATCGTGAGGTCCCATTTTCTCCCTTCGATGGCATTGTAGAAGTGCGTCCCGCCCGAAGTCCGGGTACAGAGGATATCGCCGCCGAAGTGATCTTGGACGATCAGCGACGTAACGCTGCAATGGTTTTTTGCGGGGTTCGACGGCGACCACGCGTTGGTGGGGCTCGAAGTATCGCCGGACCAGACGCGGGCAATGGCCCGATATAAGTCGAGAGGAGTCGCGAAAGTATTCGGAGGAGTAGACGTCATCATGGTTTGCGCTCGGGTACTTTGGTGCTTGTTGAACCGCCGAGGCACGGGACACTAGCCTGATAACAAAAAAGCCCCGGCGTTGGCGGCGGGGCTTCGTACTACACGTCGCTCGAACTTCTAGCGCACGCACGTTCCTCGCAGCAGACCCCAGTGGATATGCCAATGATGATGGAACGTCGTTGCGATAGAGAAGGTAGCGTGCATGAGAATTAGTTTGCCTACAAAGA
>CAWIRZ010000037.1:0-223305 GCA_963838695.1 uncultured beta proteobacterium
AGAGAGCTAACGTCAAGTCTGGTGTATGGGCAGCATCGTGACGATCGATTTCAAGCGGCGAGTTTCTGCTGAACCGGCCGATCGTCTTCCCGCAGGCAACTATGGCCACGCGACGGAACCGTAACGCGAGCTTCAACCAGGTTCGTGGCCGCGCACCGCACGATATCGTTCCAACTCCTTCTTGAGCGAGTCTATTTCGGCTTGCATGCCGGCTGCTCGCCGCAGGAGCTGACCAATTTCGTACCAGTATGCGTATCCCAAATCGCCGTCCGCCAACGCGAGTTCGTGAATCTTTTGAAGCGCAATCTCGAGGTCCAGATTATTTGCCGAGAGCATATGTCCCTCTTCCGTGGTGTCGCCGATGGCGACAGTAAGGCGGCCGGGCGTCGGCGGTTGGCCTGCCTGACCACAAAAGCATTTCGGGAACCCATCGATGCCCATGTGGTTCCCGGCATAGTTCATCGACGCAGCAACATGACAATGACTGCGACGGCGAGCACCGACGCAAGCGTGGAAACGCACCCACCGAGCTTCATTGCGACGCGGTCGATGTTCTTCTGCGATGAAGCGAAGAGGAGTAGCCATCCGGCAAAAGGGTCGAGCCTCTTCACGTCTTACCTCCTTGTGGTCGGGACGGCGGTCGGCTAGCTGAACCACGGTGCCACGCTGGCGTTCGCCTTGGCCGCTTGGCGTCACAAAGCGGTAAAGCCACGTGATGGCGCCAGAGCCAGATAGCGGCAGTGGCGGTGTCCTGAGCCAGGAGTCATTTGGCCCGAGGCCGCCGGAGCGCCTCGGACGCCAGCGGGTCGTTGTCCTCGGTCTGCGCATCCAGCCAGGCTCGCCGCGCAGCGTCCATCCTCGCTCGGTACGCCTGCACCGAAGCGACTTCGATTTCAACCTCGCCGAACGGGTTTCCCGGCGAAACCTCGAGCAGCTTCCCCGACGCGAGAAGAGCGCGGATATGAGAGCGGCTGACGAAGAGATATTTCGCTGCTTCCTCAACGGTCATGATGAACGCCTCCGCCGCTGGTCGCCGCCGACATTAACTCACGCGTGCGCTTTATCACCCACGTTATCTCGGCAGGAGAAAAATCCCACTGAGCGGCGCCGACCTTGGCTTCTAGACCTTTCTCGACCCGCTTTAGCGTGTCGTCCAACGACAGGCCGGAGGAAAACATCTTTCGCGACGCGTACTGCGCGAGCTGACCAGCAAGGTCTTCGCACGCGTCATAACGTGCCCACAGCTCTTCGCCTGTGACAGGTGTGATACCGCCCGTCCATCTCGCGCACGAGGAGCTTGGGCTGCGCATCGGGCAGAAGTCCAGGCGCCTGGTCTCTCGGGAAATCGTCAGGAACCGGACGCCGACTGGTCATCATCTTCTCCTTGATTGCCGCTCTCGTCAGCACCGCCCCGGCCGATGGTGCCTCTTTGATAGTCTGGGGCTGCTGTTGAGCCCGCCCGGGTTTCGGTGCCGCCCAGATTTCGGGTAACGCTGCGGCCGACACATCGAGGTCGATGTCGAGCGGGTAGTGCCTCAGCAGGCGCGGCGCCACCGTCTGGACAAGGCCGCCGATGGTTATCTCGTGGGCAGAGGCGAGCGTTCGCAACAGCTCTCGCGTATCCGTAACGGCTTTCGTGCGCTCATGTGGGGTCGTCATCATCAGCTCCGTTAAGCAGACGTTCGGTCACGTCGGTGTACGAGGTGACCTCGTACAGTTCGCACCACCGTATCCAGACGTACTCGACGTTCAGTGACGAGCCTTTCGTACCGAACAGCTCGTAAATACGTCCAGTTCGAGTCGTGCCCTCCATAGCGACCGGGTCGAACGCCACTATTGGGGAGCTGACGCGCCCCGACGAATCAAACATATCGACGCCAACGAAATGCCGGCTGCCGTCCTCCGTCTCGAATATGCGCCATCGGGACAACGGAATCCTCGGCAGTTCGGAAGCGGGGCGTGGTTTCCAGATTGGCATCGCAGTCTCGCATTTCCATGCTGTCGCTTTGGCCAGTTGCTGAATCGACATGCCCGCCTTGAGCGTAACAAGCGGCGCGTGCGACGGATGGGATTCCGCATCTTTTCAAGCTACCGGCACCCGCTGTTCCGCGAGGCCTTCGCAGACCAGCCAGCGTCCGCGTCGCTCTTTGTCGGTTGGTTCCGCGTGTCCAGATTGGCATGGAAATCTCGTTTTCCCTGGTGGGCTGTCACCGTCGGTTCGAGCTTCTCCTTCGGCGCCGCTCCCCTTGAGCGGTTCTTCCATGCTAGTCACAACTTTCTTGCGTCAAAGAGGAAAACGTAGACTGTTTTATCGGTGATTTTCGGGGACGTCTTATGCTTTATTTTGTGCCGCTGGGCCGGCTTATGATTTACTGCGGGGAGGGCGATTGACGATAGGGCCGCTATCCGCGGACAGCTTATGGTCTATTCCGGGGCAAGTTAAGACTAACGGCACAAAGCCGGTCAAGCTGTTCGATGGCCGCCACCTCTATCTCCTTTTGACTCCGACCGGCTCACGCTTGTGAGCGGATGAAGTATCGCTTTGGAGGCAAGGAAAAGCTTCTCGCGCTCGGGGCATATCCCGCAGTGTCGCTGAAGGCGCGCGCTGCGCGATGACGCCCGGCGCGAACTTGCTAGGGACATCGAGCGGGGGGGGCGGTCACACGGCCTTCTCGCGCAAAATGGACCCGATAGCCGGGGCCAACGCCGACCTTCGTTTTGGAAACGAGTCACATAACGGCCTCGCTATCGAGGCAGGATGTCCTGATCGGCCAGTCTCACTTCGATTGCATTTGCGATCCTCAAGTGCTCCGGATTGTCGATGGAAAAGGGAGCGTCGACGACACTGACGATGATGTTCACCGTCCTGCCAAAATGTCCTCGGCGGCGCGGCGGCCTTCGAAGAAGGCCCCCTGCAATGTCCCGTAGTAATCGAGATTGGTCGCCTCACCGGCAAAATGCACACGTCCTATCGGCCGGCGGAGCACCACCCTTGCCTGTAGCGAACGCGGGTCGTCGCGGCCGCCGCCGTTGAACGCGGTATAGGAATAAGCACCCCGCACGCCGGGCTGCCGGCTCCAGTTGGTCATCGCCCTGCCCGTGGTGAAGAACACGCCGTCGCAAGCTTCCTGGATGTCGTTCTTGAACAGGTTGTAGACCTCGCCTTCGGTCACGGCATCGAGCGCTTGAGCAAAGTCGCCCGCCGCATGAGCGATCAGCACGTCCGGCGCGTGCGGTAGGCGGTAGTACTGCCAGACGCCCTCGGGATCGCCGCGGGCCTGCGCTTCATGCAGCAGGTAATAGTTCATTCCGGCGGCGATGCTGTCCGGCGGTTTGCGCAGCCGAAGCGCAATTTTTTTGTACGAACCGAGCCGGACGCTGTTCAACGCTTCCTGGTGCTCCACCGGTAAAGCGGGCACGAAGCCAATTCCGCCGTCCTGAAGCACGGAAACCGGGACCGTCACCACGCACGCGTCCACGTGGAGATTTTGGTTTCCAAAAGTGAGGCGGACATGCTGGGTGTCATGAGCGATGGCGGTGACCGTGGTGTTCAGGTGCTCGACATAGCGATCAGGACACGTTCCAACGAGTCGGCTTCCATACGTCGACACGAGCGTGCCGATCCCCCGCTCGACGAACCGGTTGTTCTGATCGCCGGCCGCCATTTCTCGGTTTCGGTCCGCGGCGATGTACTGCCAGGTTTCGGCGGATTCGGTAAACGGCCCATACGGCGAGGTTGCATGACCGAACGCTTCAGCTTCGCAAGCCACGCTGGGTTTGCCGGCCACGATCGCATTCGGATGCTCGCGTGCCGCTTCGTAGGACGCTTGGATGGCGTCCACCGTCTCCTGAACGCTAGGCTCGGTCACCGGTTCGTTTTTCCAAGCGCCGTCGATGTCCTGAACCCGCAGCATGGCGTCGCTGTTTTCTTCGATCGTCTTGAAGCCGAGCTGCCTGGCGATCTCGGTGAGCGGATTGATGTCCGGATCCTGGATGTATTGCGCGCCCATGTCGAATGCGAACCCGGGAATGGACACGCTGTCGGTTTGCGCCCGACCGCCATAGCGCCCGGCCGCTTCGAACAGATGCACTTGCGCGACCCCGCTGTCTTCAAGCAGCCTATATGCGGCGCTGATGCCCGCAAGCCCGCCTCCAACGATTGCAATTTTCATGGTCGTATGTCTTTCGTTCGCAAGGGTATGCGTCACCGGAAGCGAATCAGATAGTTCAACGCAAGGTTCATCGGGCGCGTTTCGGCGGCGATGCGCGGGTCCTGGTACTTCGGTCCGGCGGTGGCGATATCTGTCGTGGTCTTTTGGACGGATTGGGCGAACGCGGGCGAGCTTCCCTCGGCGATCGCCACGGTGGGGCCGACCGATTCGTAGTCGTGCTCGTGTCCCTGAAAGGCATCGAGCTGCGTTGAACCGACCAAATCGCCTCCGCTCCCCGGTTGTTTGCCGGGATCGCCCGGCGTGCGCGAGCCGGCGTCGGGGTCGCGGTTCACGCCGTTATCCGCGCCGCGCACGAAGTAGCCTCTCAGGTCCGGAACCAGGAAGGTCGTGCCGTCACCTCCGAAGCGCGTACCGATGACGACGTAGAGCTGCCAGAAAGCTTCGCGCGAGCAGCGGGTGCCGTCGCAAACCAGCCAACCCTGTCGGAACAACGTCGTGCGAAAGCGCTCCGTATCCTGCTTGCCTTGCTCGCTGCTGTCGTCCCCTATCACTGGGCCGGCGTAGGCGACGACGCTCCCCACTGGGCAGTCAAGCGGCCGCATTGCAATACTCCGGTGGCTCGTCGTCGTCACGCCATGAGCCCGGGACGACAGTCGCATCGAAGGTCGGCAGTTCATCGCTCGCCTGTAGATAGATAAGCGGCAGAGGCAGACGCAGCGTCCATGTCCGGCAAGGCTCGCCGGTGCATGCCTGCTGGCTTTGCTGTTCTTCGAGCAGCGGGATCGTCGATTGCGCGACCGGCACGTCGCGCGGATAGCCTGCGCGCGGCACCGGCAGGCTAGGCCAGCATGACTGCCACTGCAACGCGTACAGCAGTTCCGTCTGAAGGCACGGCGGGACCGGTAGCAAGAGGGTCGCGCGCTGCGCCTCGAGGAAGCGGCGGAACAGGCGCGCCGAGGCGGGCTCGGTCAGCGCGCGGCCGACCGGCAGGGTAGGCATGTCGATGCTCCCAGCACTGCACGTCGCTTCGTATTGCCAGCTCATGGCGGGCCAATCGATCAATCCGGCAAGCCTGTCCACATCGGCAGTCGCGCTCGATTCAGCAAGGATCGCCAGACACTGTCGCCTGAGCGCGTCGCGTTGCACCTGGTCGGCATGACCGGCGCTCGCGGTCTCGATGCGCGAACGCAACTGGACTTCATATTCGCCCGTGCGTGCCTTCCAGGTATCGAGCAGACGGTTGTAGATGCGCATCTGCCAATCCACCAGCAACGGATCCACGGTTGCGCCGCCTTGCGGATCGGTCCACCGCACCCGGGTGCACACGAGATCGACCGTGACCCCGAAGAGCGGCGCGTTCGTCATGACGGTCACCGCAACGGCCCCGCGCAGGCCGGCGACCGAGGCCGGCAGCGGTTGGCTGTTCAGCCATGCCGTGGCGGGCGCGGGCACGTCGACGGACAGATTCGCCACGTGGGTCGATGTAGAGGCATCCGGCACCGCCAGGGTGACAGGGGTCGGCACGGGCGGACTGTCGGGATGCACGGGCAGACCGGCGCCCCCCACGTTGACCGCGAGACCGAATCTAGTATCGGCCAGCGCGGCCGTCACCGTGCCCGAGGACAGTTCATAGCCGTCGGGCACGCGTAGTCGCGAGCTGTCGGCAATCGTCACGCGATCGAACTGCGCGGATACGAGGCGTTTGTCGTCGGGCGGTGCGGGCAGATCGCTCAATCCGTATTGCGCCCCCCAGCTCTGATAATTGGTCGGCGAGACCTGCACATAGCCTTGTCCGTTGGCGACCTCGAACGCCGGCAGCGCGACTGGCGCGACCAAGGGCACCATGCCGCTCGCCGCGACCTGTTTGATCCATGCCTGCGCCGGCGTTTCGATCTGCACGGCCAGCACGAGCCGGCGCCCTTCGTCCCGGAGCCAGACTCGCATCAGGCGGTCCACCCATCGGTAGACGCCGACGAGACGCGCGCCGTCGCCGTTGTCGATGCACTGCGATTCGCGGCGCTCGCGCCATTCGCGCCATACATCGCCGCGTTGGCTGCTGACGCGATCGGCCATTCTTTGCGCGGCCTGTTCGCTGACGCGCTGCATGAGACGTGCGGCGCTATCGCCGTCGAACTGCAACCGCGCGTTGCTGCCCGCCGCGGTGCCGCTCAGCATCAAGCTCAGTTCGCCGTATTTGGGTGTCACGTCTTGCAGATTGCTCACTGAACCTTCTGCGCACATGACTTCCTTGACGATGTTGGCCAGTTCGTTCGCCGCTTCCCTTTCACTGGACAGGTCGTCGTTGCGGGTGCGTTCGTCCAGTTGTTGCCGCTGCCGTTCGCTTTCGAAACCGCTGCGCTCATGGCGCTCCTGCCGTTCGCGCGGCATGACGTTCACGACTTCCGCGAGCTCGCCCGGTGCATATCCGCGAAGGTGATGGCGAACCCGTTCCAGCTGGCCGACACCCGCTACCGACCATTGCCCGACGAGCGCGGGAGGCGTTCCGTCGATCCCGGTCAGCGAACCGGCGCTCGCGGAATCGGGCAATGCCGGAGTGGCCTGCAGCAACTCGCGGCGCCCCGGTGCTTCCGTCAGTGTCAGGTCGTTGCCAGCCAGCGCCGACAGATAGTGAAGGGTTCGCAACATGTCGACGAGTTGGGCGGCGAGGGCGCCGTCGCCGGACTCGCCGATCAGCGCCAGCGCCGCGACGCTTTGCCAGACGTTGCCGCGCACCGCATGAGAGGTGGCGTCGGCGAGAAACGTCGTCAGCGGTTGGCCGAGCAGCTTGTCGGCGGCTTCGGTCAATGCTTCCAGTGTCTGCGGTCCCTCGACGGCCAGCAGCGTCGCGCGCATGGCCGCCAGTTCGTTGTTGGGCGCGGGCAGACTTGCTGGATCGGCGATGAAGGTGCTATCGGCAGGCGGGCTCTTCGCGACGCGGAAATCTTGTGCGGCGGTGCGTTTCTGCTTCGCCGAGTCCGCGCCTTGGATGGCTGCCAACTGCGCATAGAACGGCAGACTCGCAGGATCCTCCGCGGCCGTGTAGCGGCGCGTGGCGTCGTCTACTTCCCGAGCGCTCAACGGACGCAGCCAGAGGAAGGGCAGCAGATCGGCGGCAGCCGGCAACGGCTCGATCATCACGTCGTCGTCGTCGCCGTCGTCGTCGCCGTCGTGCAGCGGGTCGGGTGTCGGTGGGCGCGGCGGGGCGGGTTCCCCTTGATACTCGGCAATTGCGTCCGAAAACCATTCGCTGGTTTTCAGGGGCACGTTGACCCACAGCAGCGTGCGCGAAGGCTCGCCCCGGCGCCGCAAGCTCAGCGTGATCTCGATGACCTCGTTCGGTGCGCCGAATCCCCATACCACCTGACGCTGATCGATGCCGTCGAACGCAAGAATGGCTCTTTGTCGCTGCGCCAGCCCCGGACCGTTCAGTTGTACGGCCTCGACATCGATTCTCAGGCCGTCGTCCAGCCAGCGCCAGTTGATCTGAAGTGTGACGTGCGTGCGGGCCACGACTTCCCAGTGACCTTCGCGATCCGGCAGCGCAATGACGTTTGCGAGGTGTCTCATGAGCGTGCGCTCCGGTTTACGCCGAGGCCGATTCGACCAGCCAGTGCGCGATGACCCTGTTATGCAGGGCGGTGTCCTGCGACAACGGATAGTCGACGAGCAGTTTCATTTGCCGCGACGGGTCCGGCTCCAATGCCACATTCAGCTCGATCGGCGCCGACGGATCGCCGAACGGCAAACGGCAGTTCATCTGGGCGTTCGCTGCGCTACCGCCCAGCATCGCCGTGCGCCTGCACGGCGCACCGGGTCCGCCGGTCTGATCGATCGTCAGATCGACGCCCTCACCGCCTTCGAACGGCGCCCACTGAATGGTCAGCGCAACCGCGCCGCGCGCGGTCCCGCTCCATGAGCCCGCGGAGGGCGTCGGCGGTGCCGCGCGCCGGGCGGCGCCGCTTTGCAGCGACACCACGTTCGTGGGGGCATCGGCTTGCACGTCGCTCGCGGATTCGGTGTCCGGAGGCTGATATGGATCGACGTACGACGTGTTCTGCCAGTAAAGGGGCGATTCGCCCTGGAACGCGCAGATGGACGCGTCGTACTGCACCGGATGGATCTGTCCGTCGGCGGGATCGAAGACTTGGAGCATCGCGTCGGGGGCGTTGCCGCTGATGCCAGTAATGACGACCCAATGTCCACCTGCGGCAGCAGGGTCAGGCGTGCCGCCCGGCGGTGCTGTCGCGCCGACGATCGCCAGCAAAGGCATGCCTATATTGATGGCGTCGAAGATCTCGGCGGTCGTGGGCAGCGGTTGTCGATCCATGTTGTTCGTGAAGCCGAGATCGGCGAGCGCGCCGGCGGCGGATTGCTGGATGCCGATGTCGTTATGATTGTGTTCCGGCACGCGCGCGTTCCAGGCATCGGCTAGCGCCTGATCGCTGGAAAATGTGGGCGTATCGACGGAGCCGTCCGAACTCGCATACCAGTTGGCGATCGATCGCGCAGCCGACGCCCAGCACGAATTGTCGGTTGCCTGTTTCGCGGCGGGGTAGGGTGTTAGTGCATACATGACAGATGATCTCCGCAATCGAAATTCAGGTTGCAATGCGCCGAAGCGCGACCGGCGTCGCGATGTCTTGGTGGTTCAGTTCGTCAAGTTGCTGCGTGCCGTCGATAAGGGCAAAACCGCCTGCTTGCGGCAGCATCGTGACGAGCCAGCGGCCATGGGATGCGGGCAGTGTTTGCTGCACGCTGATGCCGTCCACGATCGCCATCAGTTCCAGCGCCCCATGTTTGATCGCGCGCGTCGCGCCGGGCGCGAGGCATCCGTTCAGGACATAAGGGCTATCCGCATAGCGCACCGCGAACTCCATCGTGTCGGCGCACGAATTGCAGAGTCGCAGCGTATCTGTCGTCGAGCTGTCCTGAGCCGGTAGCGTGAACAGATCGGCGCCGGTGCGCCGTTCAAGCCGGGCCGTTACGTTTACCGATGAGTCCAACCATGGCGTCTGCGCGGCATAGGTGACCCGCGAACGGTGGTCCGTCAGGCGCACCTCGAGCTTCAGATGCGGCGGGGCGAACGGGGGCACCTCGATGGCGCCAGCCGGTCCGACCCAAACATCCAATATCTGATAGCCCGTGCACAGGAGGCGAACTCGCACCGGCTCAGCTGTGCAGTTGACCACCTCGAGCGCGGCGCGCTTGGGAAATGCATTCATGCTCCGCGTCCTTTACGCCGGCGGCTGGCAGCGCAACGGGCCGGCGGCGCGGCCCGGCCCGTTGCGCGCCTGGCTCAGGCTACCGCGAGCGTGAAGTAGCCGGCTTCGAGATCCGAGTCGTCCGTTACCGCAGTGATGACGGCGTTCGGATCGGTGGTCGTGATTTCCTGCGTCGTCACGCCGTTGATCACGGTGTAGATCGAGTAGGTGCTGCCGATCTGCAGCGTCTTCTGGCGGAACGAATCTCCCACCACGACGCTCTGCAGCAGCTTTCCGTTCTTCGAGATGTTGAACGTGACCGACGAAATCGTCGTTTTCTGGAAAATCATCTGATCGGCCGCGCTGCTCGCTTCGCGACTTCATCTCGAAATCGTAAGTGCCCTGAGCGACGTTCTGTTTGACCTGCGCGACGAAACCCATCGCACCGCTAACGGTTTGCGGAGCCGTCGTGTAGGTGTTGCCTCCCAGGATGGTCGTGGCCGTCACCTGATAGGCGTCATCGGACGGAATCTGGAGCTTGGCCTGCGGCGCCACGCCGGGCAGGCGGGCCACGACCTGTTCGCCCTTCAATACGATGAATTGCGCGATAAAATTGGTGTTGTTGATGAAAGTAAGGTTGGTCATTTCGCACTCCTTCTAAGTCGACGCGATAGGAAAAGCGTTATCGGTGCGTTGAACGCCGTGCGTCGAGATGCGCAAGTAAGCGTCCATCACCCAACAATCCGCAGCAATGGCTCGCGGCTACATGGCAGTGTGGTAGGCAAGTGCTTCACGCTTGCTTACTGTTTGTTTTCGCTGCGAGTGAATGCATCTTGGACCGACACCGCCGCCGCATCCATTACACGCGATAACACGTCGTCGCCTGTGCTTCATGCACATGACGACGTGCCGCCGCGGCACGGTTTCAAGGCAGTCATGGAGGGTCGATACGGTGTACCCAGAGCACATTGTTTGGGCGCTTGCATTAGGCTGCCGTCTCGTGCAACACTGCGCGCTCGTGGGTAACGATCAGCCCGAAAAACAATGCGCGATACACACCAACGGGAATGTGCGTCGTTCGCATAGCATGAAAAAATGTCGGTGGGATTACGCAGCGGCGGTTTCTGGAGAGAGAAAAGCACTGCGAAAAAATCCGTCGGCCGGGACACCGCGGTAACAAGACCATCGCTGCCATTTTTTGCAGCACATGACCAATCGCCTGCCTGAGTACCGCTTTGCGCGATCAGGCAGAAATCCAAAAGACGATCTGCGATGGCAACAATCAGAAACAGCGTATCCGGGGATTCGTTCGTGTTACGGGCCCATCACGTGTTCGGCCGGGACGCGTCGAATTGCGACACTGTCATTCAGGACAGCCACATTTCCAGGGTGCATGCGATAGTCCGCTTCGTCGGCGGCTCTTGGAAGCTGCAGGACCAGAGCAGTAACGGCACGCTGGTTTCCGGTGTCGCGTTGCGCGATGGCGAGCAGGCTACCTTGCGGCGTGGCGATGCAATCCGCTTTGGCAAGCCCGGCGGAGTGTGCTGGGAGGTGGAGGCGCTCGACGATCCGGTCGACATGCTTTGGCCCGTGCGTCCGCCGGCGTCGCCGATCGTGCTCGAATTCGCCCATGTGCTGCCTGGCGACGTCGCGCAGGCCGTCAGCGTAATGCGTTCCGCATCGAGTGAATGGCTGTGCGACGATCGTGGCGCGCTACGTGTGCTGCGACACGGCGATCTCGTGACCTGCGGCGCGCTGAGCTGGCGCCTCGAACTAGCGCGGCGCGACACGATCACGCTCGAGGAGCCGTTTCATCTCGCGCGCTCGCCCGAGCGAATCGATTTTTCCGTGAGTCGCAACGAGGAACATGCACGCGCCGTTTTGCATACGCGCGGCGGACAGGTGGATCTCGGCGAGCGCGCGCATCACTATTGCCTCGCCACGCTCGCGCGAGCCCGCTATGCCGATATGCAGGCCGGCTATGACAACGCGTCGCAAGGCTGGGCCGAGGTCGAGTCGCTCGCGCGCATGCTCGGCATCGAGGCGGCGCACGTCAATGTGCAGATTCATCGGGCACGCGCGCAGTTTGTTTCGCTTCCGGGGGGCGGCTCGGTCGATCTGGTCGAACGGCGGCGCGGCAGCGTACGCTTTGGCGCGATTGCGTTCCGCGTGTTTCGCGGCGATCAACTCGAATGCCAATGGACCGTCGCCGAGCCCTTGCGCGCGGGTGTGTCGCTCGCGGCACCGATGCACGAATTGCGGCACGCGCTGTCGAACTGAGCACAGCCATGTCCCGATCTCTACGGGCGTCGATGCCCGATCTCGGCGCGCTGGACGAACTGGCCGGCGCGCACGTTTACCGGCTCGGTGCTCGGCTTGGCGAAGGCGGTAGCGGTACGGTCTTTCAGGCGACGCGCATCGACACCGGGCAGACCGTCGCAGTCAAGCTGATGCGAGAAGAGTCCTCGCACACACCCGCCGGGCGCCAACGCGCTCGCGCACGTTTCGTGCTCGAACAGCGGTTGTGCGAACGGCTGCATCACCCGAATGTCGTTGCCTTGCTCGATCATGGCGAGACGCTGGACGGACAGCTCTTTGCGGTTTTCGAATTCGTGCCGGGCAGGACGTTACGGGATGTGCTCGCGGCAGAAGGCGCGCTGTCCGCGGTCACCACCGGGGTGCTGATGGCCCAGGTGCTCGAAGGGCTGGCTGCCGCGCATCGCCAAGGGGTCGTCCATCGAGACCTGAAGCCGCAGAACGTGATGGTGACGATGATCGACGGCGCGCCGCGAGCGAAGATTCTCGATTTCGGCATTGGCGCGTTGCTCGCCGACGCCGGGCGAACCGACGGGCGCACGCTGGCCCAAACGACGGAGGTGCTCGGATCGCCGCAGTACTGCGCGCCGGAACAACTGCGCAACGAAAAGCCGACGATCAGAACCGATCTGTATGCGTGGGGACTGCTCGTCATCGAGTGCCTGACAGGCCAGGCGGTCATTCAGGGTGCAAGCGTCGCGGACATTCTCTATCAGCAACTGGACCCGGTCGACGTGGCGCTGCCGCCGGCCATTGCGGCGCATCCGCTTGGCACTGTGCTGCGTCGGGCATTGAACAAGGATCCGCGTCGACGCGCGCGTTCGGCCAGCGAGCTGGCGGCGGAGTTCGACGCCTTGCATTTCCCGGCGCTGGTGGGCCAGTTCAGTTATCGCCGCGCCGTGCGCAAGGATGCAGGCGCGGGGGCGCGCGGCGCGACCTCGGTGGACCAGGCGTGTGCCTACCGGCTCGCGACGGTGCTTTGCTGCAGCGTCAGCCTGGCGGGCGACGACACCTCGGTCGCCGCCGCAGGTGTCGAGGATCTGGACGCGTATGCGCAGCAGTGGCTGACCCGATGCGCCGACATCGCCGTCGGCTATGGTGGCGAAGCGTGTGGCAGGCTTGGCGATACGCTGCTGTTCCACTTCGGCTCGCAGGAAGGGATTGACCGTCCGGCACGCCGAGCCGCGCGCGCCGCGCTGGAGATGACGCGTCATGCGAACCGGACGCAGCCCGCCGCAACCGCCCAACGTCATGATGCGGCAAGGAGCATCGGCTGCGACGTGGAGATTGCCGCGGCCCTGCACGCTGGCCCAGTGCCGGGCCAGGGGCCGCTCGCGGGCTGCGGCGCAACGGCCGCCGCGGCGGCAAAGCTACTGCGCCTCGCCAAGCCGGGCGACATTCTGTTCACCGACGAAGCGCGCCCGCTGCTCGAACGCCACGTCGACTACACGCATACCGCGCTGCACTTCGCCCATGCCGGCCATACATCGCAGGCAGTCTACGCATTGCTCGGCGAACGCCATGAGCACGCGCCGTTCGATCTGCTCGACCGCGGCACGATGGCGCCGATGGTCGGTCGCGCTCGCGAGCGCGACGCGTTGTTGCGCGCTTGGCGCCACATGGCGGCTCCCGCTGCGCCCGGCGCGGATGCCGAGCTTCGGACGCCTCCCGCGCGGCTCGTGGTCGGCGATCCCGGCATCGGCAAATCGCGGCTCGTCTATGAACTTTGCGAAGCGGTACGCAAGGCCGGCCATGGCTTCGCCTATTGCGCCTGCTTGCCCGAGCGCACCAACCACGCGCTTTTTCCGCTACTGCGATTCGTCGCGACGCATTGGCAGATCGATCTGGACGGCGAGCCCGCCGCCGCGCTGGCCGCGCTCGAACGCACCATCGCGCCCATCGCGTGCGATCAGGCGGCAGCCCGCGCCGCGCTCGCGGCCTGGTTCGGCCTTGAACGCGAACGCGAACCGGGCGGCTTGCGCTGGTCCAGTGCGCGACAGCAGCAGGCGCTGTTCGAGGTCCTGCGTGAACTGGTTGCGTCGCTCGGCGACGGACGTCCCGCGTTGCTGGTGATGGAGGACGTGCAATGGATCGACCGCGCGAGCCTCGATTTTCTTGAATCCTTGTGGCGCTCGCCGCAGGGCCATTCCGTTTGTGTCGTCATGACCTCACGCCCGGAGGCACTCGATCGCTGGCGAGACTACAGCGAACGCCTTACGCTGAGGCGCCTGTCGCGTGCCGATACGCGCGAGCTCGTTGTCTCGTTGCTCGATCGGCCGGATCTCGACGGTACCTTGCTCGACGCGCTCACGCGGCGCACCGCCGGCATCCCGCTGTTCGTCGAGGAACTGGTGCGCGAACTCGTGATCAGCGGCGCCTCGACGGATACCGACGGGTTGCCACAAGCCCTGGCCGAACCGGGGCCGTATCCATTGCCGGGTAGTTTGCGCGACATGCTCGAACTCGCGCTCGACCGGATCGACGGCGCGCGCGATACCGTGCAACTCGCGTCCGCCATCGGCTTGGAAGTCGACGGGCAACTGCTCGCCGACGCCTCGCCGCACCCGCCGGCCGTGCTTGACGATCACCTGCGGCGCCTGCTCGAGGCGAGAGTTATCTATGCGCAACATCGGCTGGGTGGCGTGTCGTATGCCTTTCGCCATGCGCTGTTCCGGGACGCGGCTTATGAATCGATGCCTGCGGCGCTCCGGCGGCGCAACCACGCTCGTGTTGCCCGCGCGCTGCGCACGAGGCCAGAACGCAGCCACGGCATGCACGCCATCAACATCGCCCATCATTTCGCGCGTGCTCAGGCGTTCAGACAAGCCGTGCCTTACGGAATCCGCGCGGCGCAGCACGCGCTCGAACGCGCGTTGCACGACGACGCGATCCGCTATGCGCAGAACGTGCACGAATGGTTGACTCAGTGCCGGTATCCTGGCCGGGCCCGCGACGCCGCAAGCACGGACCTCACGCTCGTACACGCGATGATGGCGCGCTTCGGCTGGGCGGCCCCTCAGGTGCAGGATCGCACCGCTCTCTTGCTGCGCGAGGTGGGCAACCTCGATGACACCCAACTGGCCGCGAGCGCGCTATGGACGGTCGCGACCTGCCGCCATGTCGCGAGCGATCGTCCCGCCGTACAGCGGATCGCGACGCAACTGATCGCGTTGGCGGGGACTTCGGGCGATCCCGGCATTCGCGTGGCGGCGGACGCGATGCATGGCATGAGCCTCTGGATCGACGGATGCTACCCGGCTGCGCGTGCGGCGCTCGAAGCGGCGTTGTCGCGCCATGAGGTGGCGCGCGACGTTGACCATCGGCGTGTCTTCGGCCTCGATACGCGGGCATGGTCGATGTCGGCGCTGGCCAGCGTGATGTGGAGCATGGAGGACGACTCAGGCGCGGCCCTCGCGATGGCGCGTCAGGCCGTGCATCTCGCGACCTGTGCGGACCATCTGCCGACGCTCGGCGTCACGCTCATGTACTTCGCGCGGATGCAGCAATGCGGTGGCGATCGCGACGGTGCACGCGCCACGGCCGGGATCATCTTACGGTTGTCGCGCGTTTACGGGCTCAGTGCCGTCGAACGCTATGCCGCGGTCATTCATGCGTGGTCGGATGGCGACCGTGCGGCCATCGTCGAGCACGTCGAAGCGTTGCGCCGCACAGGATGCCTGCTGGGGCTCACCTACTATGCCTCGCTGAGCGCCGAGCTAGATGCGGCTCGCGGCGATTACGCCTCGGCGCTCGCGGGAATCGAAGATTGCCTAACTCTTTGCGAGACGTCGGGCGAGCGCTACTACCAACCCGAACTCCTGCTCAGGAAGTCGAACTACCTACTCAATGCCGATCCGGACGGCGCGCGCGATGCCGCCATCGACGCATGCCGCCAGTCACTGGAGCGCGCCGGTGCGGCCGGAATGGCGCGCAACGTGAATAAAGCGCGTGAAGCGCTGGCGCGGATCGGGCAGCCGGAAACATCGACGCAGATGTACTGAAGACCTACCCACCGAAGGAGATGCTCCATGAACGAAGTAGCGAACAGTTTTCCGACTTATGAGCAGTTCCTCGAATATCGCGCGGTCATTGTCCAGGCGATCGCCGCTGCCTGGCAGGACCCGGCGTTTCTCGAGCGATTGAAGGCGCACCCGAAGGAGGCGCTCAAGGAGCGATTCGGCTATCACTATCCATTCAAGCTGGATCTCAAGGTGCAGACCGACAGCTCCACATGGACGCCGACCCGCAACGGCGGCTGGACCACGCAGCATTACAACTCGCTCGATCTCGTGCTGCCGTCGGCCCCACAGGACAGGGCGCAGTTCGCTGCCGCGCTCGCCGCCTACAACGCGAAGCACATCAACGTTCTAACTGCTATTCACGCATAACGGAGCCTAGCCATGGCAATGAACAACGCAGTGCCCACGCTCGATTCGATGCTTGAATTCCAGGAGGTTTATTTGCGCGCCATCGCGCTCGCCTGGAACGATCCCGAGTTCAAACAAGCCTTGCTGGCCGATCCTCAACATGCGCTGGGTGCTTA
Organism: uncultured beta proteobacterium; assembly: GCA_963838695.1. Taxonomy (GTDB): domain Bacteria; phylum Pseudomonadota; class Gammaproteobacteria; order Burkholderiales; family Burkholderiaceae; genus Trinickia. Next base: position 16,233 of record CAWIRZ010000037.1, read on the forward strand.
CTTCGACTATACGTGCCCCTGGCTCATCGACCTGAACATCACCGAGGCGCCGGCCGGAACGGGTTGGGACCCGGCAACCCAGCGCTGGACGCTGCCGGAGAACGCGATGACCTTCGGGGTGCCGTCGCGTCCGCAGCAGAACGACGAGGCCGTGGCGCTCGCTGCGTACAACGACGCGGGACCGAGCTACCTGTTCACCTGCTGCTGACCGTTCCTGGCGGCTAGCGGTTCCGGAGCGCGTGTCCGTGAAAGCCTGGGGCACGCGCCCCGATTCGTCTCGCCGGCACCTGTTCGCCGGCCATCTTCCATCGATGCCAGATCATGCTCGACGATTTTTCCAGGGTGCTTCGCTTTAAGCCGCATCTGCGGGTGCTCGACGCCGGAGCCGACGTGCTGTTCATCGTCGACGAATTCAGGCGCTCGATACTGCGGGGTTCCGTTTATGTACGCGTCGCGGCATGCGTGCGTGAGCGTATGACCATCGCACAGACGCTGGCGGCGCTGGCGGCGACCCTCTCCGAATGGGAGGTGCTGGCAGCGCTCGACCATCTGGTGCGGCAATCCTATGTACGCACCGACGCCCCCAGCCATCGCGATTGCGCGCGCGGCTTCTTCGAGCGCGCGGGGCTGGACGGCGATGCGGCCTGCGAGCGGGTAGCGCAGTTGCGTGTCGCGGTGCAAGCCTTCGGCGTGGACGCAGCGCCACAGCTAGCGGCGCTCGCGGCAAGCGGTATCGCGGTGGTGCCGAGCGCAGCCGCGCTCACGATCGCGCTCGTCGATACGTATGAACGGCCCGAACTTGCCGTCTTGGCGGCGCAGATCGCAGCACGCGGCGCCATGCTGCTGGTCGTCGTTCCCGACGGTGTGCAGGCGTTGATCGGCCCGCTGCTGGGCGGTAACGACGCATGCCACGACGCGCCCTGTTTCACTTGCGTGCAGTACTGGACATCGCTGAATCGTCCCGTGCAGACCTTGCTGCGCCGACATCACGGGGACGGGGCCACGCAGCCTGCGCTCGCGCATACGCGCGCTAGTTTGGCAGCCGTTTGTGCCTTCGTCGCGGCCTTGATCGAGCAGCTTGCTGTGAACGACACGCGCCGCGAACAGGCGCGCCGGGAGATCCTGTCGTTGCGACTCGACACGTTCGCGACGGCCTCGCACTGCGTCGTGCGTCGCCCTCAATGTCCTGGATGCGGCAATCCCCGCTGGATGCGGGAGCAGGCGGAGCGCGCACCGGTACTGGCGGAAGGCAGGCCGTTCGCGACGCGCCCGGGCGGTTTTCGCGCCATGACGCCGCAGCAGGTCTTCCAGCGTTATGCACGTCACGTCTCGCCGGTCAGCGGCGCCGTCGCCTATCTGCATCCGATGCCCGGACGGCACGCCGGTTTGCGCAAGGTCTACGTTGCCGGCTATCTGGTTTGCCCGCCGGGCGTGCCGCGTACGAATCGCTTCGACCGGATCTGTGCGGGCAAGGGCAGCAGCGACGAACAGGCGCGCGTCAGCGCGCTCGGCGAGGCAATCGAGCGTTTCAGCGGCGTGTACCAGGGTGACGAGGCGTCGATGCGCGCGAGCATGGCCGAGTTGCGCCACAACCCGGCTCATGGAAGCGGCGCGCCAATTCACATCAACGATCTTCAGCAGTTCAGCGACCGGCAATTCGAACGCCGTGACATCATCAACGCGCTGACGGACGACGTTCGCAAACAGGTGCCGCGACGCTTCGGCGTCGACGATTCGATCGACTGGACACCGGCGTGGTCGTTGAATACAGGCGCACGGCATTGGGTGCCCTTGAGTTATTGTTTCGCAGAGACACCCGAGACGGCGAACGGGTTGTCGTTTGGCGTGCACAATCCGAACGGCAGCGCAGCGGGGTCATGCCTAGAGGAGGCGATCCTACAAGGGCTGTTCGAACTGATCGAGCGCGATGCGACGGCCATCTGGTGGTACAACCAGGTGACGCGTCCCGGCATCGACTTGAAAAGCTACGGCGATCCCTATATCGACGCACTGGCATGCGAATACGACGCAATGGGCTGGCGCCTCTGGGCGCTCGACCTGACGCACGATCTCGGCATTCCCGTCATGGTCGCGATTGCGGAGAACCCGGCGACAGGCCGCTTTTCGATCGGATTCGGTTGCCATCTGCAGCGTCATATCGCACTGGAGCGAGCGCTCACGGAAGTCAATCAATTGCTTGACGTCGCGGCCGATGCGCCATCGCCGTGGGACAACGAGAAACTCTCGTCGAAGCAATTCCTGTATCCGTCTCTTGAACTTGGCACCATCGCCGAGCCATCCGATCCCGCCGGCGAGATCGCCGCGCCGCGCGATCTGAAAGATGCCATCGAGCAATGCATGCAACGGTTGACGCAGGCCGGCTTGGAAATTTTCGTTGTGAACAAAACGCGGCCTGACATCGGCTTGCCGGTGGTGCAGGTGATCGTGCCCGGCCTATGTCATTTCTGGCCGCGTTTCGGCGCCTCGCGTCTGCGCACGGTGCCGGTCAAACAGGGTTGGCTCGACCGGCCGCGCGAAGAAAGCGAGCTCAACGACGTGCTGTTGTTTCTTTAGTCTTCCCGGCTAGCGCGTCGAGCAGGGGAGCGCCACGCCACGCGCCTATCCGCTGGCCTGCACCGCAGTGCGAGGAACCGAGCATTGCGTTCGTGCTTGCAGCACATGACCGAGATCAATATAGGGTTCCTCTTCATCGGTGACTATCCTTCATCACCGAGGGCTTAATCGTGATAAACGCACGGACAGCGATTCTCCGTTTGCGGCGCATGCGATCGAGTTGTTCGCATATCGGGCTGCGCGTGAGCTCGGTTCTCTCGCGGGCGTCCTTGGAGGGCTCGATGCGCTGATATTTACCGCGGGGATTGGCTATCTGCTTGCCGGCGAAACGGACGACATCACGACGAAGGAACAAGTGTTCGACGCCGTGAAATACCTCGGCACGCCGGCCTCCCAGGTCGCACGTTTGCTCGTGCCCGGCGGGCACATAGGGTTATTCATGGGATCGCATACGCTTCGGACCGCGTGGCCCAAAAGCGCGCGTTGGATCGTCGATATTCGTTGATGAAAAGGTGGCCGGGGCAAGTCGGACACTGCTGCGGGAGCGTGTAAAATGCGGCAAGTCCTGCGTAGGCTTGCCGATAACAACATTCCTGAGAGATTTCCTATGCCAATGCAATGCAATGCAATGCGGCCGGTTTTTTTCTGGCGTACAAGAAAAATATGGAAGCGCTGGGCCTCGATGTGCCAACAAGCTGGTATGGCACTCAGGTGACGATACTGACCAAACTCGGCGCAGTAGTGGCCGCCGTCGATAAGCTTGGTAAAGGGGCTTCGCTTGCTGAACTGGTAGGAGCGACGACGTTGCCCGAGAAGCTGTTGGTCGGCGGGGCAGCCTACGCTTCTTTCTACACGGGCGCCGCTATCGGTAGTGCGATGGTCGCGACAGGAAAATACGTGAGTTGCAGGTCGTCCTCGGCGAGTAATGGAGGAGCGGTGCTCCGCTTCCAGGCGAATACCGGCATACGCGTTTCGGCCCAATTGCATCACCACATGCAGTGTCATCCCGAAATTTTTGATCAAAGTGCGCCCGGCCGCCGCGCCTACGCACATGCTGCGCATGTTTGCGATTCCCGCCTTTCAGCCACAGTGAGGTAACTATGAAGTTCGGTTCTGCTGAATGGTGGAAAGACCGCACGCTGCTACTCGTTGTTTCGTTGATTCTGGCGTCGCTGGCTTGGGCCTTTGGGCACGCTGCGGGAGAGTGGAGCGCGTTGATTTTGGGCGTGATCGTCTTCGTCGCGTTGTTCACGGAAAACCGGCGACTTCGCCGAGAAATCAAGCGCCTAACTGATGGTGCACGACGGGCTGAGCGTTGACACTCATGCCCGATGCCGGGTAATCGTATCCGACGCCGGTTATGGGAAGCCTCGAGCGAGTCGGCGCGAGCCGTCCATTCTTCGGGGCCGATTCTGAGGTCGTCGGCTGCGGTCGAATGGATTCGAAAGTTACGCTGCGGATGCCCGGGTTCGCTGACCGTGCCGGCGTTATGGCCGCCGCTCGTCAACACGAACGTGATGTCGGTGTCGCAGAGATAGTGGATCTTATAAACGGAGCGCCAGGGCGCGATATGATCGCGCTCCGTGAGCAGATGAAGGCGGCACAATCGTCCGATATGGATCGACATGATCTTGACGATATTGGCTACCACTACGCCGTTTCGTGCCCCGTCGAACTGATCGAGGCTCGTGACATTCGCTTTACCGGCTCTCACGTTATGGGCGACAATACGGGTAAGCTCGGCATCGTCTTGCTTGAGAATTTGGCGGAATCTGGTGAAGCGTGGCAACAGGAGTACAGCCTGAAATCGCTTTGGCAGAAGTTCAAGGGGTCGCTAGATATCGCATGAGATGCGGTGGTTTTCGACCATGCAATGCCGACTAAGGCACAGATTGATGCTCTGTCGGCCTTGATATCGACGTTGAAAGAGTTTTTCAGCATCACGGCCTTGGGCGGGCATCGCGAATATCAGCTTCTAGCGCCCGGCAACGAGGGGCGGGCATGCCCGGGAAAGCGTGGCATGCAAGTAGTCGAGGAAATGCGTGCTAAATTCGGATTTAAAGCGCCTTCAAAGTGAAATTGCCCAGCCGAGCTGGCGGTTGACGATGTAAGTATGGTGTTTGAGCCTGCCTTGAATTAGCTGGCAGCGTTGCGGCTCAGGAAGTCGGCTTGTCACCGGTAGCTTAGCCTTAGCCTCAAAGGCATTGAACCATTCGCTGCTGCCCGAATCTGGCCCGTGCCCTTCGCCATCTGAAATATCGAAGTAGTGACTGTCTAGGTACGAGAACCACTCCTGTGTGCATGGCTGGGCAGCAGGAACTCGCGACACGCTCGTAGTGGCGACGAGCCATGTGAGAACGATGAGGGAACAGATGCCACAGAGGATTCTCATTTGAGCCTTTTGAAGATCATTGCTTGCCTATGGCTACTCGCTGGTGCCGTGCTGGCGTCGGCTGGTCTGCTGACCCAAGCGCAGCCGGCGGACATTGCGATCGTGCTAGGAAATACAGTGTATCGCAATGGTATTCCGTCCCCGAGGCTGGCGGCAAGGCTAAATAGGGCCAGTCAGTGTTACGAGCAACGGCAATGCGGACTCATCTTTGTGAGCGGCGGTGTTGATGCGTCCGGTACGGATGAAGCTGTTGCCATGCGCGCCTATCTGATGCGCCGAGGTGTTCCAGCCGACAGGATTGTGGTCGATAGCGCGGGGCTAGACACCTGGGCTACCGCGCACAACGCAAGCACATTCATGCGAGACCACGGGCTGTCGAGCGTGATCGTGATAACGCAATACTTTCATCTTCCAAGGGCTATGTTGTCGCTTCGACGCTTCGGTGTGCGCGACGTTAGCGGCGCGTATCCCCGGTTTTGGGAAGGTCGGGACATTTACTCCATTGCACGTGAAGTACCGGCCTTTGCTTGGTACTGCATCCGCCCGCATTGATTTCCACATGCGTAAGTGCAGCCGTCTATGCAACGACCAGCGAGAAACCATCAGTTGCAGATAGTGCGAGCACGTGACGATGGAATGCAAGCACGGCCGGCTGAATGCAAGCACGGTTGCAGATAATCCGAGCACGCGTGATTCGTCAGTTGCAGTTATTTCGAGCAGGAAACCTGCGTCGATTGCAAGCACGGCCAGTTTCAAATGCAAGTCGCTACAGATATGGGTTCGGCGCAATCGCCTTGGATTCGATCATCTTGCTTCTGAAGACGGCCGTTCCTGACGCAGATCAAATTGGGCTGCATTGCCGGTCGATTTCACTATCCCCCTCAACCCGGAAGGCCGAAAGCGCGCCGCAGGCTCTTGTCGACTTGCGCGGAAGGCGCGAAGCGTCGCAAAACGCTAAGCAACTTCGCCCGTCCGTCGGCGGGCCGCCTCATTCGATGGGCGCCCTCGACGATCGCCAGCGCTTTCTTCGCGACCTCGCCCGGTGTGCCCGCACTGTTCACCTGCTGCCGGACCGTGTCGAGACTCGTGGCCAAGGTAGCGGCGTAGTCCCCGATGACGGCCTGAGTTTGCGTGGCGTTCACATCGAGTTTGGTCTGCGTGAAGCTCGGCTGCAACAGCACGACCCGCACGCCCAAGCCTCGCACTTCGTGATCGAGCGATTCCGACAGGCCTTCGAGTGCATGTTTGCTGGCCGCGTAAAGGCCCATGAAGGGTGCCGGCAAGAAGCCGAGAACGGAACTGACGTTGACGATGAGGCCGCTGCGAGCGCTTCGCATCGACGGCAGCACCGCCCGGATGACACGCAGGACGCCGAACACATTGACCTCGAACAGCGCTTTCGCTTCCACGTCGCTCGTTGCTTCGACCGGCCCCACTAGCGAAACGCCCGCGTTGTTGATCAGCACGTCGATGCGCCCCGCCTTCTCGAGTACGTCCTTGACGGCGGACGTCACCGAGTCTTCGTCCTGCACGTCCATCTTGACGTACTCGACGCCCGGCAACGCTGCGGCGGAAACGAGCTTGCGCACGCCGCCGAACACCCGGTAGCCGGCCTCGGCCAGCGTTTTCGCGGTCGCCTCTCCGATGCCGGAGGACGCGCCTGTGATCAATACGGTTTTCTGCTTCATGAAATGACTCCGGCATGTGAGAGCGCGGGGCGGCTCGGTCGATCGTGTGGACTACTTGCGCCCAACGTGTCTAGCCTCCGTTCGCCCCGACTCAGAATACGTTTAGGTTTGATTGCGCTAGCAATGAATGTAATGATTGTGCGTATAATTAATAATGTCAAGCGTTTTTTCACGATCGGCGATGGCAACCAGGGGCACTCGAGGCTTTGATTCGCGCGTGCAAGGCCGTAAAATTACGATTGCAATCAATAGAGTCGGGACCCCTTGGCTTCCTCAGGGCGTCCCCGTCGGGTGTTCGGGAGAGATACACATGAAGGTGACGAAGGCACGCGCGAGCGAGAACCGGGACGCGATCGAGAAAGCCGCGGCAGCACTGGTCCGCGAGCGGGGCTTCGATCAAATGAGCGTCGCTGCAGTGGCGGCAGCGGCCGGGCTGACTCATGGCGCGCTTTACAGCCATTACGGATCGAAGGAGGCGCTCACGGAGGCTGCGACGAAGCGCGCGTTCGAGGACACCGTAAAAGGGCTGGCGGGGTTGTCCACAACGCAGCTCGTCCAGCAGTATCTGTCGCCGATGCACCGCGACCATCCCGAGGTGGGCTGCCCCAACGCGGCGCTCGCGTCCGAGGTTTGGCGCCAGCCTGCCGGGACTCGGCAAGCCTTTAGCGATGGCATGCGGCACTACATCGAACTCGTCGGGGCGATGTTGTCGTCAGGTGACGAAGGACAGGGAAAACCAAAAAGCCAAGCAAAAGCAGTGACTACGCTGGCGGCAATGGTGGGCGCAATGGCCCTGTCGAGGGCCGTTGCCGAAGTCGATCCCACGTTGTCGAACGAAATCCTAAGCGACGTGTGCGCGCAACTCACCGCGTTTATCGACGGCAAGTCTGTCTAATGCCTGTCCAAGCGATTCGAGCGACATGCAACCAGCCTCAAAAAAGAACCAGCAGCCTGGCGGGCCCAACGGGACCGGATCCGCTCAATGCGCTGCCGATGACACCTTCGTCTGCTGCATCGGGACATCCCATCCACCACCGAGTGCTTTGAACGTAGCGATTGCCGCGCGAGCCGATTCGGTTTGCGCTTGTGCGCTCGCGTCGGCGGCCTGAAGCAACGTTTCATCGGCGTGCAGCACGTCGATAAAGCTTGCCGCGCCGCTGCTGTAGGCCGCCGTCGAGGCGTCTTTCGCGCGCGACAGCGAGGAGACCGCATGCTCGAGCGTAGCCGCCTGCGCTCGCCGGTTGACCAGCGACGACAGAGAATTTTCGACATCCTCGGTGGCGCGCAGCACGGCTTGACGATAGCCTGCGAGTGCCTCCGCGTCTTTTCCCTTCGCCTCGCCCACTTCGGCGTTGATGCGCCCGAAATCGAACAGGCGCCAGCGCAATCCTACGAGCCCTGCCGCCTGCGTGGCGCCGCTGGTTAAAAATGTACCGGCGGAAACGGCGGTTGCGCTGCCGAGCAGCGCGCTGAGCGAGAGCTTAGGGTAGTACTCGCCGATTGCCTCGCCGATCCGCGCGTTGGACGCAGCGAGATGGCGCTCGGCGGCAATGAGATCGGGCCGTCGTTGCAGCAGCTCGGCGGGCGTGCCCATGTCCGAGATCGACGGTGCAGCGGGGATTGGAGCGGCGGCGGCCAGCTCCGCACGATGGGTGCCCGGCGGCGAGCCTAGCATGACGTCGAGCGAATTCATCGCCGCATCGAGGCTCGCATTGAGGACCGGCACCGTTGCCTGCACCTGATCGAGCGCGCCTTGCGCTTGCTGCACTTGATAATCGGCGGCCGCGCCGTGCGCAAAGAGCAGCTTGACTCTGTTCAATAGATCTTCCTGCGTCTTCACTTGTTGCTCGGCAATGTCCAGGCGCGCTTGCAGGCCGCGGATCGTGACGTAGATATCCGCCGTTTGAGCCGCGACGGCCAGCCGTGCCGCGACGGCCGATGCTTGCGTCGCGGAATACTCGGCGAGCGCGGCTTCTCGCTGTCGGCGCAATCCACCGAAAATGTCGATCTCCCAACCGGCCTGAAGATCGGCTTCGTACTCGCTGCCGCGGCGCTGGTAATTGGGCGTCGCGTTCAGCAATCGGCCTTCCGGCGTATCGATCGATTGGTAGGCACGGGCCGCGGACGCGGAAACCGTTGCCGAAGGAAGCAGCGCTGCATTTGCACCACCAAGGCGCGCGCGAGCTTGGCCAATTCGGGCGGCGGCCTGGGCCAAGTCGAAGTTTTGGGCGAGTGCAACCGAAACGTAATGGTTGAGCAGCGGATCGTCGAATCCTTCCCACCAAACCGACAGATCGACGGAGGAAGCCTTCGCGGTGGCCATGACCGGCGAACGCGTCATGTAGCTTTGCGCCATCGGAACCTCCGGCCGCCGGTAGTCGGGGCCTACCGTACAAGCCGATAGCACGGCGGCGCTCAACAGCAGCAGAAGCGGTCGATGTGACAGCATGGCAAGCCTCAAAGAAATAACGTGGTGACTAATATACAATATGGTCACTGGTTGTCAATCACTCTCTGAGAAGCTAAGCTTCCGACATGAACAAGCCTATCCCCTCCGCCCAGCCGTCCCGTGGTCCGACGGAACACGAAGTTCGTGCGCAGATCGTCGATGCCGCCACGGAATACTTCGGCCGATACGGCTACGAAAAGACCACCGTCTCCGATCTCGCGAAGCAAATCGGTTTTTCGAAGGCGTACATCTATAAGTTTTTCGATTCCAAGCAGGCGATCGGGGAGGTCATCTGCGCGAACCGTCTCGCCGCCATCATCGCGGCGGTGAATGAAGCCGTAGCCGACGCACACAGTGCAACGGAAAAATTCCGTCGTATGTTCAAGGCATTAGTGGTGTCTGGGTGCCAACTCTTTTTCCAGGACCGCAAGCTTTACGACATCGCGGCCGTGGCGTCCGGCGCTCCGTGGCCTTCGGTCACGGGCTATCAACAGCAGATTCGCGAACTGGTGTCCGAGATCGTGCTGCTCGGGCGTGAATCGGGCGAGTTCGAGCGCAAGACGCCGCTCGACGAAACGGTGAACGCCATCTTTCTGGTGATGAAGCCGTACTTCAACCCGCTACTGCTCCAGCACAACCTCGATTCGGCGGAGGATGCGACGGTCCAGCTCGCCAGCCTCGTCCTCAGAAGCCTAGCACCCTAGGCTTTTATGTGTGACTGTTGACTATATTGGTCACTAGTATCAGAATGGGCGCTCCTACTTGTCGCAAGGAGCGACCTCATGTTTGCGCGTCGTCATCTCTTCTACACACTGAGCTTGGCATCGCTCGCGCTTGCGGCATGCGGTGACAAGAAGCCGGTCGCGGATCCGCGCACGGAGGTTCCGCTCGTGCGCACTAGCGCCGTCCAACCCGCCCCGGGGCAAAGCCGTTCATTCACGGGCATCGTCGGCGCGCGCGTTCAAAGCGATCTCGGGTTTCGGGTGCAAGGTAAAGTGATCGAGCGTCTCGTCGATATCGGGCAGACGGTCAAACGCGGCCAGCCCTTGATGCGCATCGATCCGATCGATCTTGGGCTGCTGGCGCGTTCGCAACAGCAACTTGTCGACGCGGCTCAAGCCCGGGCCACGCAAGCCGCCGACGATGAAGCGCGCTACCGCTCTCTGGTGGCGGCAGGCGCTGTTTCCGCATCGACCTACGAACAACTCAAGGCAGCCTCCGATTCCGCCAAGGCGCAGCTGGCCGCGGCGAAAGCACAGGCCGACGTGGCCAATAACGCGTCGGGATACGCCGTGCTCCTGGCGGATGCCGACGGTGTGATCGTCGAAACGCTGGCTGAGCCGGGACAGGTGGTGACCGCAGGGCAGGTGGTCGTGCGCCTTGCGCACGCAGGGCCGCGCGAGGCTGTCGTACAGCTTCCTGAAACACTTCGTCCGGCTCCGGGGTCGGTGGCGCAGGCGAGGCTCTACGGTTCCGGTGGAAAGGCTGTGCCCGCTACGCTCCGGCAATTGTCGGATTCCGCCGATCGGCTTACGCGCACGTTCGAGGCGAGATACGTGCTCGGGGGGGCACTGTCCGATGCGCCGCTCGGCGCCACCGTCACGATCGATCTCGCGCGAGCCATTGGACAGGCCGCACAGACCGCGCAGACCGCGCCCGCGATGGAGGTGCCGATCGGCGCAGTGTTCGATCCGGGAACGGGCGCCGGGGTGTGGACGATCGGCGGATCGCCGCTGCATGTGTCGTGGCGGACGGTGCACGTCACTGCGCTCGGTACGGATACCGCGGCTGTCACAGGAGACCTGCACGAAGGCGAACAGGTGGTCGCGCTCGGCGCACAACTGCTTCACCAAGGCGAAAACGTACGTCTCGCCGATGATCGGATCGCCGCAGCCTCGGTCGCCCGGCAAGGAGAGGCGCGATGAGCGGCTTCAACCTATCGGCGCTGGCCGTCCGCGAGCGCTCCGTGACGCTCTTTCTAATCGTTCTGATTTCCATTGCCGGCATCGTGGCCTTCTTCAAGCTCGGCCGCGCGGAAGATCCGCCTTTCACCGTCAAGTCGATGACGGTCGTGACGGCTTGGCCGGGGGCCACTGCGCAGGAAATGCAGGATCAGGTAGCCGAGCCGCTCGAAAAGCGCATGCAGGAATTGCGCTGGTACGATCGCACCGAAACCTATACGCGCCCAGGGCTCGCATTCACGACCGTCACGTTGCTCGACAGCACGCCCCCGAAGGAGGTGCCCGAGCAGTTTTACCAGGCGCGCAAGAAGCTCTCCGACGAAGCCGTAAATTTACCGCCAGGCGTGATCGGACCGCTCGTCAACGACGAATACTCCGACGTGACATTCGCCCTGTTTGCCTTGAAGGCGAAAGGGCAACCCGAACGGTTGCTCGTGCGTGACGCCGAGACGCTTCGTCAGCGGCTCCTTCATGTGGCGGGCGTCAAGAAAGTCAACATCGTGGGCGAGCAACCCGAACGAATCTTTATCTCCTTCTCGCACGATCGGCTCGCGACGCTCGGTGTCACGCCGCAGGAAATTTTCGCGGCGCTCAATGGCCAGAACGTACTAACCCCGGCGGGTTCGATCGATACTTCCGGTTCTCAAGTGTTTATCCGGATCGAAGGTGCTTTCGACAAGCTGCAGAAAATTCGCGATACGCCGATTGCCGTTCAGGGCCGCACGCTCAAGCTATCCGACGTGGCGACGGTCGAGCGCGGTTACGAAGATCCGGCCACCTTCCTGATTCGCAACAATGGCGAACGGGCATTGCTCTTGGGCGTCGTCATGCGCGACGGTTGGAATGGATTGAATCTCGGGCAAGCGCTCGATCATGAGGTGACGAAGATCAACGCAGGTTTGCCGTTGGGGATGAGCTTGACGAAAGTCACGGATCAAGCCGTCAATATCCGTTCGTCGATCGACGAATTCATGATCAAGTTTTTCGTTGCGCTGCTCGTTGTCATGATCGTGAGTTTCGCGAGCATGGGCTGGCGCGTGGGGATCGTCGTATCGGCGGCCGTGCCGTTGACGCTGGCGGGCGTGTTTATCGTCATGGCTGCGACCGGAAAGAACTTCGATCGCATCACGCTCGGGTCTCTAATCCTGGCGCTTGGCCTGCTGGTCGATGACGCCATCATCGCCATCGAAATGATGGTTGTGAAACTGGAGGAGGGCTACAGCCGTGTCCAGGCTTCGGCATACGCGTGGAGCCACACGGCCGCACCGATGCTCTCGGGTACGCTGGTCACGGCGGTCGGCTTCATGCCCAACGGTTTTGCGCGATCGACAGCCGGCGAATACACCAGCAATATGTTCTGGATCGTCGGCATTGCGCTGATCGTTTCGTGGATCGTCGCCGTCGTTTTCACGCCGTATCTCGGCGTGAAGTTGCTGCCCAACATTCGGAAAATCGAGGGCGGACACGAGGCGATCTACAACACGCCCCGTTACCAACGCTTCCGGCGGTTTCTCGTGCGTGTGGTTCAGCGCAAATGGATGGTCGCGACGATCGTGGTCGCATCGTTCATGGTGTCCGCGGTGGGAATGGCGATCGTGAAGAAACAGTTCTTCCCGACGTCCGATCGGCCGGAAGTCATGGTGGAAGTTCAAATGCCTTATGGCACCTCGATCGAACAAACTTCCGCAGCGACAGGGAAGGTCGAGGCATGGCTGGCGAAGCAGCCGGAAGCGAAGATCGTGACCTCATACATAGGGCAGGGGGCGCCGCGATTCTATTTGGCGATGTCGCCCGAGCTGCCGGACCCGTCCTTCGCCAAAATCGTGATCCGCACCGACGACGAAGCGCAGCGGGAAGCGCTCAAAGCCCGCTTGCGCCAAGCCATTGCACAGGGGTTGGTAGCGGGCGCACAAGTGCGTGTCACGCAGTTGGTATTCGGCCCTTACTCTCCTTACCCGGTGGCGTTTCGGGTCATGGGACCGGACGCGGACAAGCTGCGGACAATCGCCGCACAGGTTGAAGGCGTCATGATCGCGAGCCCGATGATGCGGACGGTGAACACCGATTGGGGGTCGCTTGTTCCCACCGTTCACTTCACGCTGGATCAGGATCGACTCGCCGCGGTTGGGTTGACGTCCAACTCGGTCGCGCAGCAGTTGCAGTTTCTGCTGACGGGCGTACCGGTCACGAACGTTCGAGAGGACATTCGTTCGGTGGAGGTCGTGGCGAGATCGGCGGGCGCGATCCGGCTCGATCCGGAAAAAATCAGCGGCTTCACGTTGATGGGCACGGGCGGTCAGCGTATCCCGCTGTCCCAAGTGGGGAAAGTCGATATTCGAATGGAGGACCCGATCCTGCGCCGTCGCGATCGCACGCCGACGATCACCGTACGCGGAGATATCGCCGACGGACTGCAGCCGCCCGACGTATCGGCGGCGATGACGAAGCAGTTGCAGCCGATTATCGCGAAGCTGCCGGACGGTTATCGGATCGAAGAGGCCGGTTCGATCGAGGAATCGGGTAAAGCCACAAAAGCGCTGATGCCGCTGTTTCCGATCATGATCGCACTGACGCTGCTTATCATCATCTTCCAGACGCGCTCTATCGCCGCGACGATGATGGTGTTTGCGACGAGTCCGCTCGGGCTGATCGGCGTAGTGCCTACTTTGTTGCTGTTCAACCAGCCGTTCGGGATCAATGCGCTGGTTGGCCTCATCGCACTATCGGGCATATTGATGCGCAACACGCTGATCTTGATCGGCCAGATCGAGCACAACATAGGCGAGGGGATGGTGCCGTTCCATGCTGTGGTGGAAGCGACCGTTCAGCGCTCGAGGCCGGTGATACTGACGGCGCTCGCCGCCATGCTCGCTTTTATCCCGCTGACGCATTCCGTGTTTTGGGGAACGCTGGCTTATACGCTGATCGGCGGAACGTTCGCCGGCACGATCTTGACTTTGGTTTTTCTGCCTGCGATGTATTCGATCTGGTTCAAGATCCGGCCGGATGCGGGGGAGGGCGCCTCTGTCCATACGACGAGTGCGAACACGATGGCATAGCGGAAAAGATTGTGCGATATCCTACGCGGTTTCCTTTAAGGACCAATCGATGCCCGAATCCGCCCACTCGCCGTCTGCGCGCGACAACCGCTTGATCTCTCATTCGATGACCGGCGAGCTGACTGACAGTGCGCTGCGCGAGGCTGCCGCGGTCCGTATTCGTGCCGCGGGCGATCTGCCTGGTGCGAGCGTCGATCGACAACTTGCCCTGCTCGACGAACTCGCGCAAACGGAACTCGGCCGTTTTCTGCTGCGTCACCGCGGTCTCGATGCGGCCTGGACGCATCGTCTTGTTACCCATGAGCCGGGCAGCGAGCACGCCGTTGCGTTGACGGGAATCGAAAAGGATCTTTACGAGCGGTTGCCGGCGACCTGCGCGACGCGGGAGCGCTATGGAATTTTTCGGCGCGAATTGCAGGCCCTAGTGCATTCGGGTGCGACGCTTGCATCGGTGCCGTGCGGGTTGATGGGCGATCTGCTGTCGCTCGACTACCGCCCGTTTGACGATGTTTCGTTGATCGGGATCGACCTTGATGCGGACGCGCTCGCTCAGGTCGAAGCCGCGACTTCCGAACGAGCGTCCAACGCGCGTGTCACGCTGTCGTGCGAGGATGCGTGGGCGCTATCGCTCGAGGGTCGTGCCGACGTGCTGACGAGCAACGGCCTGAACATCTATGAATCGGACGATGCGCGCGTGACGGAACTCTACCGGTCGTTCCTGCGGGCGCTAAAGCCGAACGGTACGCTTGTCACGAGTTTCCTCACGCCTCCGCCTACGCTCTCGGCCGAATCGCCGTGGAACATGGAACGGGTCGATCCGGCTGCCCTCGCGTTGCAGTACGTCTTGTTTGTGCGGATCGTCGACGTGCGCTGGAGCGCGTTCCGTACTCACGAACAGACTCGCCGTCAATTGGAAGAGGCGGGCTTTGCAGACATCCGTTTCGTCGACGATGCGGCCAGGATGTTCCCGACCGTCGTCGCGAAGCGGCGCGGCTGAGGCGCGCCGTCGATCATGTAGCCGTTCCTGACATCCGAGCGCGCGCGAACCTTTTCCCCAACGCGTTCAACTGCGCTCGTTCAGCTTTTCCCGAAGCGTTTCGGCGATGCCCCCGCTATTTCGCCGATAGGTTCCGACTGGCTCGCCGCCGCCCGCTATCTTGACCATGAAGCCGCCCGCGCGTTCCGTGCCTGGCGGCTCTGATCGCTCGCTCAACAGGCCGGACGTATTGGCCTGCCGCGGCAACCGTGCCCCGCCGGCACGATGCATCCGCGCGAGGGATATCGCCGAGCCCTGTCAGGAAAATTTGAAAGATGAAAATCACCTTCAAGGAAGGTGGCGATTTTCAAGTCGAAAATCGTCGTGACGATGATGCCCACAGTCATGAGGCAGCGACCGCAAAGGCTGCGAGCCGTTACGGCGAGCAGCCCGTGTACTTCAGTGCGCTCAGGCACGGCAGCTTTTCGAATTTCGAGCAAACGCCGGAATACGGTGTGTCGAAGTCGCAGATCCGAAAGAGTCTCGACTCTCTCCGTCAATTCCTCGGCAGAAAACAGAGCACCGAAAACGCGACCGCATCGGCTCAACTCGAAGAATTCGGTAGACGCGTGGAGTCGGGCTCGGGGGGCTTCTTTTCCACACGCGTTGCGCTCGCGCATGGCATGGGCAAGGAGGCCCTAGAGCAGCTCGCGTTCAGCGTCGAGAATCCTCAGATCAAGGAGGAGACGCGCGAGGTCGCGCTCAAGAATCTTGCGCCGGAATTAATCGTCTGCGCCGACGGCGCCATCGATCAGCTCGTTCGGCGAGCTCGGCGAACTCGAACTGCAAGGCGGGGGCGGATTGAAGTCCAACGCTAACGCGGAATGGGAAAGGATGCTGACGCAGTCGATCCTCGAATTCACGCAGGAGCGCTTCGGCAAAAGGCAAAACTACCGGAACAACGAAATCCACTACCACAATGCGTGCTGGAATCATCTCGCGGCGGACTACGGGATGAACCCGGCCGACGATGCGTTCATTCCGAGCTTGCGCGTCACGGAAGACGAACTCGCGGCAAGCAAGCATCATGTCGCGCAGCGCGTCACGCCCGGGCGGCTCGTCCATCACGTTGCACAGAGCGCGCTTACCGAGATTCGCGGCCACTTCCATGCGCTTGCCGACCGGCCGTTGACTCCCGAAGAGGTGTTCGCGTTCTATCCGGAGTTCGAGACCTGGGCCGTCACGGAACTGCATGAGCGGTTCGGCATCGTTCCGACCGCGGCGCTCTTCGTGAGCGGCGAAGACGAAAACGAGGAGCCGATCTACCGGATGACCCGCGATCCGGCGCTCGTGATGCCGGCCATCGGCGAGAACCTCGTCAACAGTGGTCTCCTGAACGAGTTCCCGATGCGGGTCGTGGCCGACAAGGGCGCGGAGCAGGTCGTTCAACTGGCGTACCAAGCCTTTATCGTGCGCAACCAGGCCGAGAAAGAGAACCGCTCGCTGCAGATCGGCGATCTCGAGGGCTTAGGTGCCGCGTTGACGCCTCATATGGTCATTGCGGCCTTGAGCAACGCGTCGAACGAGGAACTGCCTGCCATCCCGCCGCAGCAGGTGGCGGCGTTGCTCGCGAGCGAGCGCGAACCGTTTGCATGGTTGTCGTTGCAGAGCGATCCGGTGGTATGCCGCTACCGGAAAGCGCACCCAAATTCGGCGCCGGTGTTGTTCGCACAGATGCCGACGGCCATGCGCGCACTGACCGGGACACAGCGGGAGCAGGTATTGCTCGGCGCGGCGAAAGCCGGCGACGAAGAGTTCGCAGCCGGACTGGCTATCGGGTTCCAGGGCATCCGCGAGGTGGACGTCCACGGCAATACCGTGTTGCACTACGCAGCGAATCAAGGGATGCGGGGCTTGATCGACCGTCTCGGCGGCAAGCTCGATTTCAACGTACGCAATGCGGATAACCGGACGCCGCTCATGCTGGCTGCCCAGAAGGGGCACCGTGCCGCGATTCGCGTGTTGGCCGAGAAGGGCGCCGGTCTCGATCTGACCCGGGGCAATGGCCGCACGGCGCTGATGATTGCCGCCGAGACCGGTCAAGTGGCGTCGATCGAGGAGCTGCACGCGCTCGGGGCGAACCTCGAGTTGATCGACGGACAAGCTCGAAGCGCGCTTCTGGTCGCCGCGGCGTTCAACCAACCTGCTGCGATGGCCGCGCTTCTCGCATGCGGAGCGGACCTTTCGCGGACCGATAGCCAGGGGTGGAACGCATTGTTTGTCGCTGCGGGACATAACAGCGCCGCGGTTATCGCCGAATTGGCGGCTCGGCCTGTAGACATGAACCAAGCGACACCCTTGGGTGTCACGGCGTTGATGATCGCCGCGGCAAATGGGCGAGTGCAGGCTATCGAAGCGCTGGTTGCACACAAGGCTGACTTGGAACGGGTCGATCCCCAAGGCACGACCGCATTGATGGCAGCGGCCCAGGCGGGGCGCGGGCCGGCGATCGAGGCGCTGGCCGCGCATGGCGCGAATGTCAACCACGTCAACGTGCATGGCATGGCGGCTGTGATGTCTGCCGCATCGGGAAACCATGCGGCAGCGATCGAGGCGCTGGCCGACCATGGTGCCGACCTCAATATCGCAACGCCGGATGGGGCAACTGCATTGATGTTCGCGGCTCAGCTTGGGCGTACCGCCGCAATCGATGCGCTGGCCCGGCGCGGCGCGCATCTCGATCTCGGCAACCGGCTGGGCTCTACCGCGCTGATGAGCGCGGCCTTAGTCGGTCAGGCGGCGGCGATCGAGTTGCTGCTCAGGCATGGCGCTTCCGTCGATCTCGCAACCCCGAACGGCACGACCGCGCTGATGTACGCTGCCATGCAAGGACACGTCGCGGCGATCGAGGCGCTTGCCGAGGGTGGGGCCGATATCAATCGTGCTCCGCAACGCATGACGGCATTGTTGCATGCCGCTCAACGCGGGCATATCGCCGCAGTCGAGGCGCTGGCCAATCGCGGCGCGAATCTCGAGATGTCCGAAGGCAACGGTTGGACGGCGCTGCTGCTGGCGGCGGTGATGGGAAAGACCGATGTCGTCGCGGCGCTCGCCGCGCGCGGCGCCAATGTGAACCACGCCGATTCGAACGGTATGACCGCTTTGATGACGGCCGCCCAGGAGGGCAACCTCGACATGGTCGGATCGCTCGTGGCTAGCAGCGCCAATCTGAATCTCGAGGACGAACAGAAGAAGACCGCACTGATCTATGCGGCCCAGGGCGGGCACACGGCCGTTGCGGCTGCCCTGACGGCAAGGCACGCCGATCTCGAGCACGTCGACGACAAACAGTGGACCGCATTGCTACATGCGGCCAATGTCAAGGACCCCGCGACACTCGCGATGCTTCTAGAGGCGGGCGCGAACGCCCACCATACCGACGCTGAAGGGTGGAATGCCGTCATGATTGCGGCCTCGAGCAATGGTGTCATGGCGATCGAAGCGCTGGTCGCGAAGGGTATCGATCCCCGTTTGACGAACGCCAAGGGCCGAACCGCGTTGATGATCGCGGCGGACAACAACGGCTTCGATGCCATCCGATGCCTATTGTCGAAGGGAGTCGACATCGAGCAGGGCGACCCGGAAGATCGAACCGCGTTGATGATCGCGGCCGCTGCCGACCAAGTGGAAGCACTAGAGGCGCTGATATTCGCCGGCGCCAACGTAGGCCGGGCCGATGCGAATGGGTGGACGGCGTTGATGCACGCTGCGACGAACGACGATCGGGAGGCGATCGCAGTGCTGCTCGAGCATGATGCCCCCGTCGACGACGTCGACGAACACGGCATGTCGGCGCTGTTGATCGCCGCTCAGGAGGGCCACGCCGAGACGCTCGAAGCGTTGCTCGAAGCGACTCCGGACATCGAGCGCAGAGATGAGCATGGCCGCACCGCGTTGATGCATGCGGTGCACAGTGGCGTTCGCGAAGCGGTCCACGCGTTGGTGGATGCTGGCGCCGATGTCAAGGCCACCAACCCGGATGGTCAGGATGCGCTGGCGTATGCGCGGGCATTGGGGCACGCCGAGATCGCCGATCTGTTCCTATTGTTGCAATCCGACGACGAATCCGACGATGGCTCCGACGACAGCGCGGGCGCATCCGCGCCCGACCGATCGCCCGGCGCAGGTTCCGGAGGGTCGTCTCCGTCGGCGCCGGGCGGCAGCTTATCGGGTAACCGGCGAGGCGCCGCCGAGTCGCCTTCGTTATCGCCGAGGCCGTCTCAGAAGCGGCCGCGGTTTTAACACAAATAGACAGACGCGCAATGGCGGGGCGGTAGTCGATCTATCCGACCATCAGCCGCCCCCGCGCTCTCGGAATCCGCGCCGAGGGGCGCCTCTGACTATCGCTCGTATCGAGACTTAATGCCGATCAGCGAAAAACTCGATGCCGTGATTGATTGCGCACGTGTAGTTGATCTCGGGCATGAGCCGAGCATACGAGGGGAGCGAGAACAGGTCGGTCGAAAAAGCAACCGTCTGATCGGGCTTGACTTGGTAGCGAATGAATTGCCAGAGCGGCGAGCCATCCTGTGCGACGCTCGCATGCTCGTCGGCGAAGCTCAACGTGCCGTCGGGCGTGATTCGGTACGACGTGATCTTGAGCCCACCGCGCGTGGTGCCGGGGCTCGTAGTGGCGCCGGCCGGGGCGCAGCGAGTCAGATCGACGGTAACCGATACCTGCGTACCGTGATTGAGCGCGGCTTCGACTTCCGGGAGGCTCGACAACTGCAAAGCTGCGCAGGCTTGTGCGGACCAAAGACCGGCTATGATCGAGCACGCGAGCAAGCGGGATGTTGCTTTCGACATATGTTTTTCTCTCAGGTTTGAACGGTGAACAAAGCTGCGTTCATGCCGCCTTGAATATCGGCGTGAATGCCGGTTTCAGTTCAGTAGACAGGGCAAAATCCGGCCATCGCACGATCAAGCGCGATCACGGGCAGATCGGTCGGGTCGAATTGATGCTCGAACGCATAATGTCCCACCGCGCGTGCCACTTCTTTTGCGCACTCGTTGCTGTCCAGCACGGGTTTCGCGCCGACGAGTTCCGCGATCATCTTCGTCTGGAGGCGATCGAGTTCGGGCCGGATGGTACCGGTGAGATCGACCGGTGCATGCGGCGGTGCGTAGCCGGCGCGGCGCCATCTCGCGAGCAGCGAGTACTGCACGAGCTTGTTCGCCTCGATTTGCGCCTTGAAAAAGCGTGTCACGTCGGCTGCGGCCAGATTCGATTGCTGACCTTGCGCCACGGCATTCGATATCACGGCGCTTTCGCGTGCGGGATCTTCGACGCTCGTGCCGCTGTCCCACTTCGACAGTGCCACTTCTTCACCGATCCCAAGCCGCTGCGCCGAACTTTCGACGAGCGGGCGCAGTAGGTTTTTAGCATCGTCGGCGTACGCGGCCTGCACGCCGAACCAAACGAAGGCGGCGCATAGCGCCGCTTTTGCCTTCAAACGATGAGGGTTCATATCGATCCGAAAATTACGTTGATTGATCCGAAGCGTGAAGCATACGGCGGATCAATTTATATAAGTTTTCGTCCGAAGAAAAGAAGTAAAACGATTACGGTTTCGATGTAGGGATTTTCCGATCGGATATTTCGTTAATTCTTATCGGTCAACGAATATCCGAACGAATTCTTACCGTCCTCGCAGACTATGCGTCGGCGCCGCGAACACGGCGCTTTCGTCGAAATCCGCGCTGTTTAGCGGAGCCGGTGCGGGTCGACGCGGTGTCGGGGCCTGGGTGGCCGGAGCGTTACGCGCCGGCCGTGCCTGCGCTGCGGCCGGTGTTTGAGAGCTGAGTGCTGTCCGAACCTGCTGATCGAAGGCAAGCAACGGATGATCGGGGTCAATCCTGCGCGTCGAACTTATGTCATGGCGAATCCCTTCATCTTGAAGGAATCTTATGATATTCGCGGGCAAACGATTGGCAAGGGCCACATAATTGCTCACCGCTGTGCGGAATTCCCGCGGATCGATGCCTGCGCGGCTCAGCGCTTCAAGCGGCGCGCGGCTCGCTGGTTCGTGCACCGGCGAACCCGTTCCAGCGGCTGGGGCCGCTCGCGGCGGAGAGGTCTCGCCGCCCGTCCGTCGAAGCCCTGGACTCCGGGAGAGACCGGTGGGCCGAGGCGGTGTGGCGGCCGCTCTGCGTGGGTGAAGTTCGCTAAAGATCTTGTTGCTGAGCGCCAGCAGCGGATGGTTGGCGTTCTGCATATTGTCCGAAATCAAATCCGTACTCACCCCTGCATTATGAAGTTCAGCCTCGAAATGCGCTGGCAAGGGGGCTACGAAGGTGAGATGCTGACCTATCGCGTGACGTAAGGCTTCCAGGTCGACACCGCGCTCCCTGAGCGTATCGATCGGCGGACGAGCGGCTTGCCCGCGCGCTGGTGTGCCGGGCGCGGCGCGCCGTGGCGGGCTCGAGGAGGTGCTTGCAGACGCGCTGCCGGAGGTACTCCCGCTCGACGAAGATTTGCGTGAACGACCGATGCCGCCGAGCGCCGCGCCTATCGATCCGAAAATCGAACGATGCTTGGTATTCGACGATCCTTGACTGCCATGACGCGGCGTTTCATTGCCTCGCGGCGAAATCGGCGGAGTGGAAGAGGGGCTGTTTCCCGTGATTCTCGGCATGTCGATGAACTCCCGTTGATTTCCGCGTCTGGGACGTGCGCGGATTGAGCGTGTTAAACGGAAGATAACGAAGAGCGCGTTCGCTTGCGGCACGCCCGACGAAATGGGTGGCTCGTCGGCGAAGCGGGTGGGTTGCGATCGGCGCACACTTCGTGCACGCTAAACGCTGGCTCTCTCACCGGTTGCGCTTTTTAAAACGACCAGTTTACCTGCGCCACCCACCGATGCACGAGCATCGGGCCGAACCGGGCTAGGATGCTGGCGGGAGCCTCGGTGCCGAAGTATGCGATTTGAAGCTGCAGAGATCGGTACTGATAGTTCAGGCCGATGTCGTCGTACAGGTAGCCGCTGCCGAGCCCCGCATGCAAGTCGTAATAGCCGACGCCGGCTGTTGCCGAAAAGCCATGTGCTAGCGGATAGTGCCCAACGAGGTTATAGGTGAGCGCGAGCGTGCGAGGCGAGCCGCCGTAGCTCGTATTGGGCGACACCGTGACGGAAGCGAACACCGCTTCTCGCCATGCGAGTTCGAGACAGGCCTCGTCGTATTCGAGTCGCGTTGCCACCGGCGTATGCGCGAATTGATAATGGAGCCCCATCGCCCGCGTGCTCCAATCGCCTGCCCGCCATCCGTAACCGGCATCCGCAACGAATTCGGCGCCGAGGGGCCCGCCACGGAACGGCCTGACTGTCCACCCCGCAACGCCCGCGAACGGCCCGGTGCCGGGATACCAGCTCGCGGATACATCGACTGACGGATCGTCCTGGCTAAGATTGATCCCGCGGTTCAGCCTATCCGTCGTGCCGCCCATTTGAAAATGCCACGCGTCGTCCGCCGAAGCGGACGGCATCGTCATCACAGTGGCGGCTAGCGGGATCGCGTATCGAAGAGATCGAACCATGCGTCGCGCGGGAAATAGGTGCGAACACAATTGCCGGCGCAATCTCATCCCTATTCCCATTCCTACGCCCGCGCCCACACTGATCCGAAACAACGCATTCCTCCAACATATAACCCTTTCGCCGGTTCGCTTCCTTTGATGCTCGCGCCGACCTATCTCCAGGCACGAGCAACGACCTTCGCCGTACCGGTGCCTGGGCGTGACGATCCTACATGAGAATGTAGGGTGGAGCGAATTATCGGTAGGCTCGATTGCGGCATGGATGGGCACGGCTGCGCGAAAAAATGTCGCGCCGCGCGAGATATGCCCACCGCCAGCGGTTATCACCGGGGTAATCACTGACTGGAACCGGTGCCATTGCCGATGATTCGTCGATGGCATTCGGATTTCGCCGCAAGGGAAAGCGTTGTGCGCGCGCATCGATATCTTGACGAGAAGAGCGATGCTTCGCCCCTGGTTCCGGACACGCGGAAACGGGGGCCGCTTGTGCCGCTCGCGCGGCGGGGCCCTTCGCGCATGGGGTGCAGGGGTTGTCCCACTATCTGAGGAGATCAATACCATGAGCGTGAACCTTTCTACCAGCGGCAACGCGCAGATTGCGCAGCCCGATCCCACTCCCTCCGATTCGTTTTCGCCCGATACGGCAGTGGCGAATTACGAAGCGCTGTACGAATCGGCACTGCAATCGATCCAGCAAATGCTGCAACAGATTTTCGCGGAAGAAGGGTCGCTCGACACGGGCGGCGTCGATAGCGGCGCACAAACCGATTCGGGCACGACGGCGCAAAGCGCGTCGGGAGCGTTGGCCTCGTATATGCACGAGAACGGGATCAACAGCCTGAATCCGAATCAGCTTTATCAGATGGCGTACAACCCGAAGGCCGGTACGCCGCCAGAGGTGTCCGATGCGGCGAAGTTCATGCTCCAGAATCCGGATACGTTCAACCAGATCGAAACGCACGATGTGGCGGGCTCGGACGGTATCGCGGGCGTCAACGATTTCGATTGGGCTGCCCAGGGCGGGTTGAGCAGCGCATCGAACGGGGACCAGGCCGCGTCGTTGGACGATACGACGGACTTCGGCTCGGCGAACGACCCGATCGGCGACACGGGCGGCGGTGGCGAATCGGACAGCACCGGCACGCCGATGGACGCGCAAAGTGCTTCGGGCGCGATTGCGGCTTGCATGCATGAACAGGGCACGTGGACGGTCGATCCGAACAAGCTCTATCAAATGGCTTATAAGCCTTCGCCCGGCACGACCGCGCAAGATTCGGCAGCGGCCAAGTTCATGCTCGCCAATCCCGATACCTTCAACCAAATCGAAACGCACGACGTGGCCGGTGCCGACGGCATCGCCGGCGTCAACGATTTCGATTGGGCGGCGCAAGGCGGCCTGAAAAGCAGCGGCAATACGTCTAATTAAACGCCCGCGCGGGCGCGCCACAACGTCGCCCGCGCGGACGCCGGCTGCATTTGTTATATTTCGTGCGCTCAGGCAGCAACATTTTTAGCCGTTGGTGGTACTCACGGGTTGTCTAGCTCTATTTGTCCCGAACAGCTACCCGGAGAACTCACCCAATGACGAATTGTCTGCCCGGCACGCCGCCCGTCGGTCGTGCCCCCCTGAACGGGAGACAGCCATGAAATTTGTCACCCGAGCGCGCATCGCCGACTTCTCCAAGAAGGTGCATACGGCCGCCCGTCGCATTGCGTCGGGGCGGCTTGCGGCGCTCGTCGCGGCAATCGTGCCGCTTACCGTCGCGTGCAGCGCCGCCCCGCTTGTCCCCCCGTCCAACGTCGAGATCGATCCGAGCGTACTGCGGCAGATCAACGACGACGGCGACCGGATGATCGTCGTAGCCGTCGATAACCCGAGCGAATCGGTGCCCATGCTGGCCGGCACGACGATCGGCGCCTACGACGGCGGTCCCGGATATGCGGCGTACGGCAGCGCACGCGCGACGATCGACGCGCTCGCCAAAGATTACCGCCTCAAACCCGTGATGGCTTGGCCGATCGTGCCGCTGCAAGTGCATTGCGCAGTACTCGAGGTGCGCGACAGCCGTGCCCGGGCGCAAGTGATCGAGCAGCTATCGCACGACAGGCGCGTCAAGCTCGTACAGCCGTTGCAGTCGTTTCGTACCGTCGGCTCCCTGAGCAAGCCCGGCGGCGACGCCGGTAGCGCTCCCGAAACGGCTACCGCGGCATCCGATTCCAAAGATGCCGGCGCGCACGCCTACAACGCCAACTATGTCGATTTAGAACGCGGATTGCGCGAGATCGACGCGTTTTCGGCGCAGCGGTTTTCTCAGGGCGAGGGCGTGCGCGTCGCTGTCATCGACACGGGGATCGATACGTCCCACCCTGGCCTGGTGGGGACGGTCGTCACGCGACGCGATTTCGTGGAGCAAGGATGGTCGGTGTTCGATCACGACGTGCATGGCACGGCGGTGGCCGGTGTCATCGCGGCCAATCAGAGCGGCGGCCGCGGGATCGTGGGCGTGGCGCCGCGTTCGCATATCCTCGCATTGAAAGCATGCTGGCAAGAGCCGTCGGGCGGCGGCCGGGTGAACGACGGCGCATCGACCTGCAATTCGTTGACGCTCGCTCAGGCATTGGCGGCGGCGATCGAATTGCACGCCAGCATCATCAACTTGAGCTTGAGCGGCCCGGCCGATCCGTTGCTGACGCAACTCGTTCAATATTCGCTGAAGCACGGCATCATCGTGATCGGCGCGGTCCCGCCCAGCGGCGACATGCATGCGTTTCCGGTCGGTATCCCGCATGTCATCGCGGCCGATTACGCGAATGGGAAGCCATCGACGGCGGCAGTCGTGCACGCACCCGGCCGCGACGTGCTTACTTTGACGCCGGGCGGCCACTATGACTTCTTTTCCGGTACGTCGTTCTCGACGGCCTTTGTATCGGGTGTCGCGGCGCTCATGCTGTCGATCGACCCGAAACTGGATGCCGACAAGATCTATGCGGCGCTCAAGAGCAGTGCTCACGGCGACGCCGCGCGGCAAACGGTCGATGCTTGCGGTGCGTTGTCGGCGGTATCCGGCGTGATCTGCGCGGACGTGGCAAGCCGCTCCCGTTGAGCGGCCCATAGTTAGGTAGTGAGTGGGTTAATGCGGCGCAACCACGGAATGTCATTGCACCGCGCCGTCACCATTAGCGTGTCGGCTTCGGGAGCTTCGCGAGTTCGAGTTCGAGCGCTTGCAGATGTTCGCCGATATTGCGCAGATAGTTTTGCGCGGTAGGGCGCCAGCGCTGCGTTTCCGCCATCGCACGGTCGGCCTCGAGCGCCTTTGCCTTGCGTTGCGGATCCTTCTTTTCCCATGCGATTTCGCTACGCGTGGCGTTCTTGACTTCGCTACCGGTCAGCAGCCGGCTCAGTTCGCCGTGCAGGCTCTTCAACTCGTCGCGTTTGGCCGAAAGCTTGTTCGCCATATCGCGCTTGCCAGACTTCGTGAAGGTCGCCATGAATGCGGTTTTCCATGAGACAGGCGAGCCGCTTTGGGCTACCTGCTGCGCTTTGCCGATTGCGCGCCTCAAGCCGACTGCGAGCTGATTATGGCGCTGCACGAAATCGTCGAGCCGATCGCGTGAAGGAATCTTCGGTGCATCGATGAGCGAGTATTGCGGCAACCCGGCCGTCTTCTTGTCGCGCTCCGATGGGGATGCGGCTGCCTTCGGCGCTTGGCGGAAGATCGGGTCCAGCATTGCGGCCCAGTCGTCATCGGCGCCGGCCGTCTTGTTGCTTTGGGCCGGGCGGGGTGCGGCCGCCTGCGGCGCTTGGCGGAAGATCGGGTCCAGCATTGCGACCCAGTCGTCATCGTCCTGCTTTGCCGCCGGTTTAGCGTTTGCCTGTGCCTGTGCCTGTGCCTTTGCATTCGCCTCCGCATTCGAATTTCGACTCGATGCGCAGCGCGTCGGCAGCCAGGCGTTAAACGATGCTTCGCGCGTGAGTTGCGGGGTCGCGGCTCGGGGCGGCGTGTTCGTCGAGCCGATTCGCCCCTGCCTACCAAGCGTTCTGAGAGTATCGAGCCGGCCGCCTCCCGGCGGCGGCGAGGCCGCGCGCCCGGTCGCCGGGCTCGGCCGGTTCGAGGTTGCAACGGACGGACGGGTATCCGTCGACGGATTGTGGACCGAGGAGGAGACGCGCGTCATGGTTGAAAGTCCGTTTGGTCTAACATTTGATTGGTACAACTAAGTAATTATCTTGGCGTTCGATTAGAGAATCGGCGCACGTTTGTCTCTATGATTCACTAAGTGGCGGTCGAGGGCGTGCGTGCCGACGAAAGAGGCTGCAAGGGAGCGAACCCGTCCTTTTCCTCATTTCTCTCATTTCATCACTTGCGCTTGACGACACGTTCTCCCTGCTTCAGTGCCCCGCGAGTCAAAGCGTAATCGGCTTCGCCTCGTGCCTTTTTCGATCGATCGAGCGCTTCGCGCACGGTTTCACCGCCTTTCGGCTTCGCCAACGGGTTGAGACGCGAGAGAAGCTTGGGCTGTTTGCCGCGCTGGGCTTCCAGGCGCGGATTCGCGCCGGCTGCCAGTAGCGTACGAACCGATTCGGTCTTGCCGTCCCGGGCTGCGAGGTGGGCAGCGGTTTCTCCCGTGCGGGAATGCTGCGCATTGACTTGCGCGCCGTGCTGCACCAGCAATTCGATCATCCGTCGATCGCCGGTGCGGGCTGCCGCGTGCAGTGGGCGGTAGCCCGCCCGGTCCACCATGTTGGCGTTGACGCCTGCTTCCAGCAGTGCGGCTGCCGCCGACGTGTGGCCGTTTTCGCTGGCGAGGTGAAGCGGCGTCGACCAGGCATCGTCGTCGAGGCCGGCCGCCACGCCGCGCGCGTGCAGCGCACGGATCAGATCGGCATCGCCGGCCGCGGCAGCGACGTGCATGAGATTCCAGCGATGCGTAGGATGACGCCACGCGACGTCGAGCGCATCGTGGTTGATCGCCTCGCGCAGCGTATCGAGCAGTGGCTTCGCCTGTTCGGTCGTGCGCATGGCACCGGCGCCCTCGAGCTGTCCCCGTAGTTCGCTGCCGACATCGGCGGTGTTCGGCGGCGGAGCTTTGACGTCGACGTTGACCGTCTCGCTGGATACTTGCGGTGGATCGTCCTTCTGCAGGTCGATAGAGAACGCGCTGTCATCGCTGCCGACGGACAAGGTACGCTTGCCGATGCCTGGGATAGAGAACAGGCTGTCACCGCTGCTGACGGACAAGTTGCGCTCGCCGATGGTTCTTCGGAAAGAAAACACGATGTCATCGCTATCGCCGGACAAGTTTTTTTCGCCGATGCTCGGGCTCGGGCTGCGGCTCCGGAGCGGAGAAGCGGGGCGTTCGTTGCCGGCCGTCACTTGAATCTGCGGCGATGCGTTGGTTTGCGGGGAGCGCAGCGCCTCGAAATGATTCCCGAACTGAACGATGGCGACTGGGTGAGCGTTGGGGTACCGCTCGGCCTCGTCCTCACGCGGTGGCACGCGGAATAGGCCGACCTGTTGCCCCGTCTCGTCGGGCGTATTGATGATTTCGGGCATCACGAGATTCAACGCAAGACGCATTCCATGATCGCGTTCGATCAAGTCGAGCAGGTGGACGACGGCGGGTTCGTCGGCATGGAGCATCTCGGGGGTGCCATCGTCGCGCATGATTTCGCTGTGCCCATGTGCGACAAGCTCGTCGCGATAACGGCGCGCTTCACCGGCCAGGATGCGCTCGTCGTCACGGCCATAGCGGCCGGTCGCGTGCTGAAGCAGCGAGATGATGAGGCAGTTCAAGCCACTGCCGCTGTTATGGACCGCTTCGATGCCGTTTTCGTGGAGCCAGGCTCGCGCCTGTCTTTCACCGCCGCCTTCTGTCAATAAACGTCGATAGTCGTCCGCCTCGGTAATGCTTTCGCGGCGGGCAGGCGTGACGTCGTCCAAAGGCGACAGGCCGCGCGCCTGTTCGCCGAATACCGGAATGCCGATTACCGCAGCCGCCGCAGCCTGCAGGGCCAATTCCTGGTGCTCCGCGTCTGAATCGGAGAGGCCGATCAACGTACGCGTCTTCACGGCCGGCGGTGTAGTTGTCTGCGTTTCGGGCGTTTCGGGCGTTTCGGGCGTTTCAAGCTTTCCGGACGTTTTAGCCGTCTTGTCCGTTTCATCGAGATCGTTGTCGATCTTGATGTCGGTGCTGCGTCCGGTCGCGAATGCAGTCAATTTTTCGCGCACCTCGAGGCTCTTATCGTCGCCGAGCCGAGCCGCCTTGCGTGTGCGAGACAGCGGAATTTGCGCGAGTGCCTGCACGAACGGCGAGGCAACGGAGATGCCCGCCGCCTTGGCGACCATGCCCACCTGCCGGCCTGTGAATGCGGCCTTCGTGCGCAGCGGCGCTTGCTCTTTGCGCCACTTGAGGTATTCGGTGGTGCCGTCCAGCTTACCCGACGCAAGCTTGGCGCCGCCGATCGACAGTGTGATTTCGTCGACGATGTCGGCGCGCTTTTCAAGGTCTTCGACCAGCGCATCCAACGCCTTGTCCAGCGCCTTGAAATCCAAGCTCGGATTGTCGACGGCGAACGCTTCGGCATGCGGCACATCGAGTGCGGCTTTAACCGGATCGCCTTCGCGTTTCAGGACGTTGCGCACGGCGCTCATTTCGGTTTTCTGAAACCGCGCGCGTTCGCCTGCCGAGTAGTGCGCCGTAAACGGCGCGCTGCCTTGCGAAAGGATCTGGCCATCTTTTTGATCGCCGAAGTGCTGAGTGGGAGGGTGAATGCCGTGGCTTTCCTGCATCACCTTGTCGACCGTCAAGCCGAGCCCCGCCGCTGTGCCGGACAGGTTGACGATGGTGGAAAGCGCGGTCGCCCCGCCCATCGTCATCGTGTAGCGTTCTTCCTCGCCGATGGTCATCTTTTTCGCGAGCTTCGTCGCTTCGACTTGCTGGCGTCCGTCACCGGAAAAAAGTGCCTGCGCGTTGGGGTTGCGGATGGCGACCAGCGCGCGTGCCGCGGAGTCGAGCTTGCCCTGCAGAGCCGGGTCATCGTCGCTCATGTTGGCCGTCTCTTTCATGCGCGCTTGTGCCGTTTCGAAGTTGATCCAGTCCCGCAGGCACGCTTTCAATTCTTGTCGTCTTCCGGCCACAT
This sequence comes from uncultured beta proteobacterium, assembly GCA_963838695.1. Taxonomy (GTDB): domain Bacteria; phylum Pseudomonadota; class Gammaproteobacteria; order Burkholderiales; family Burkholderiaceae; genus Trinickia. The sequence goes on from CAWIRZ010000037.1 coordinate 46,067, forward strand.
GAAGGGTGCGTATCGATGCCTGTTGTTCCGATTCCACCGGCGTCGCCTGCAGCTTCAGCAACGAGCGCGCCGATGCGCTGACCTGGCCCAATAGAAGGCGGCCCATGCTTTCGAAGCGCATGCGATACGGCGTCTTCCAACCGTCGATGACCGTGCCGGTGGTGAACCGCGAGCCGTAGGTCTGCGCGAACTCGGCGTCGAGTTGCTGCGTTTTGGCTTGCACGCGTTGTTCCAGCTCGGCCTCGAGCGCGCCGCGAGTCTCGTCGTCTATCGGCGAAGCGTCGGGATCTTGTGGGCGATCGGCTCTGATTTGCGCGATGGCGTCGGCTGCATTTTTTTGGTGATCGGCGTACGCGGTCCAGTTCTGCAGCGGTTCAAGGTCGTCCTTCGTCGAATCGTTTTGCGCGATCGTCTCCAATTGCTCGAGGAGTTTGCCTCGCGCCTGCGCGCGGGTTTCCGGATTGCGCGAACGGCGTGCATCGAGATAGCCGCGATAGGCGTCGGCCCGCGCTTTTTGCTGCTTGACCGCGTTGCCGCCGAGGATATCCATCGATTTAGATAGCGCCACGATGGCCCGCTTCGCCTTGGCCTCGCCGTCCTTGCTCGGGCCGCTGCTCAACTGGTAGCCGGCGTAGATTACGGCGCCTAGCGCGGCCGCCGCGGCCGTCGCGCCGAGCGTGACGGCGGAGGTCGGTGCGAAGATGGCCAGCAGCGTCGTGGCTAAGGCCGCGGTGCCGTTGGTGTAACTGCCGTAGAGCGAGCGCTCGTTGCCGCGGAACTCGATCTTGGCGCTCTCCGAGGCCGTTTTGTAGGTCGACTTCAACTCGCTGCGTAAGCAGAATGCGGCAAAGGCGATACTCATGTCCTCGCAGGCGGTACGCAGCTTGTGCTCCGCTTCTTGGCGGGCCGGGGACCCCTCCGGCAGTTGCGATCGCTCCTGGGTCGCCTCGTTGAGTGCCGCAAGCGCGGATTCCATCGCGCTCACGTCCTTTTTTATCTTGCCGAGCTGCGTGACCAGCTTCGCCGCTGCGCTCGTGACGCTCGGCCCCACCTTTGCGCTAGGCGCCGCGTCGGCTCTGCCGAGCGGCATCAGCTCCTCGGTCCCGGAGTAGCGAAGCCGGATCTTGGCCGATGTATACGTGAGCCGGCTGTTGATCGTCGTCAGTACAAGCTGAACGCCGTACAGCGCGAGCTTGGCGATCGGATGCGCCGTGACCGCGTATTGCACCGCGCTCACCGATCCGTTGATCGTCGACGCGACGACGGCTTTCTGGCGGTGCAGCCCGCCAAGCCCCGCCTTCTTGAAGCTATCGAGGATGGCGTGCAGTTCTTCGTCGGAAGCGCCGATCGATCGCAGGAACGACTCGACCATCGCCTCGTAGTAGGCGGCTTTGCTGGAACCTTCCGGCAATAGTCGTTCGGCCTTGCGTTCGGCAGGAATCGCGTCGGGGCGAGTGCGCTCGAAGTTCAATGCCAAGAGACGCGAGAGCGCGGGGATCGAAACGTCCCGGACGAGGTTGTCGCGCCAACCTTCGCAGATCTCCAACGCAGTACGATCGTTCCACCCGTCGACCTTCAGGGCCGGCTGCTGGGGGATCTTGCGCATGTTGATCATCTGCTCGAATCGCTCCTTGACCGTACCGCGCGTAGGGCGCGACGCGGTCGGGCCAGCTTGCGGGCGAGCAACTTGCCCAATGGGGCTGTGGCCGTCCGCGCGCGGGGATTCGTCGGCATGAGGCAACGGCGCGGTTCGATCGAGGCGCGGCATGGTTTTCTCCGGGAAGGCAGCGGGAGGCGCTCAGCCCATTTGTTCGAGCAACTTGACGCGGTCGGCGCGCATCGAGGCGAGACGCGCATGTCCCTGGTTATCGCTTATTGCGTCGGCGGTGCCCTGCGAGCCGGCTTCGCCGTGACGGTCCAGCAGGCGCTGGCCCACCTGAGATTCGCGCGCGCCGCCCAGCATCAACGTATCGACGACGCGTCCCTTCAGTTGAGCGGAAGTCAGACGCCGGTCCGAGACGAAACGCTCGAAGAGATCCGCAAACTGCTGTTGGAAGTGAGGCGGCAGGGCCGTAAAGCGTTCGGCGATCGCTTCGAGCGCGACCGTGATTTCTTCCGGTTTGCGCTCGCGATCCACCAGCGCGGAGCCGAGCGTCTTCAATGAACTGTCGGTGGCGTGCCCGGTCAACTCGCTGCCGAGGAACGGCTCGTCGAAAGTCGGTCGCACCACATGGCCACCGCGCAGCTGCGGCGCACCGAACTGCGCTGCGAGCGCCATCAGCGCGCGGCCCATCCCGGCTCGCCCGCCGCATTTGATTGCAAGCTGCCGCTGCTGAGGGCCCGACTGGGCGAACTTGTCGAACAGATCGTCGAGCACCGTCTGGCGCACTGCCTCCGGTGCGTGCTCGTCGGCGATGTGGCTCAACACCGCTTCCTGCAAGCTAGGCTCGAAGGTGTGCAACGCCGATGCCAATTGCCGCGCGGCGGCTTCGGGCACGGCGACTGCACTCGCCCGGATGCCGGCACCGGATGCCTGCGGCTGCGTACGTGCGGCGATCGATGCGAATAGCACCAGCGTCTCGCGTTGCGGCGATCCGGAAGGGGCCTGCTTCGCAAGCGCTTGCCAATGGGCCAGCATGGCCGCGGCTTCGTCGGACGGCAGCGCGGACGCGCCCGCTAGCTCGTGAGTCAGTAGTTGCGCGATGGTTCGCGGCTGCAGCCGATGCGCTTCGGCGATGAAACCGTCGATGAGTGCCCGCGGCAATTCCGTACCCTCGTTGATGACACTCGACACCAGATCCGACGCGTTATCGTTCGGCAAAGTCTTCATGCGTTGCAGGACGGCGGCGACGATCCGCGCGCTTTCCTCGGTGCTCAACTGCGAGCGCATCGTTTCGTCAGCCACGGTGCTGGAGATGAGCTTGACGGCGGCGCTAGCGAAAGCGCCGGACTCATGCGGTTGGCTGAGCCCCGTCACGAACGAGAGCACGATGTCGCGGCCCGCCGGCGTTGCCTCGTCGTAAGCGTCGAACATCTGATTGATCGCCGCCTCCTGATTCGTCGGGTTCAAACGCGCGCGCGCTTGGCCGGCCAGATCCAGCAGTTCCTCAGCATCGCGCGGACGTTGTCCGGAGAACTGGGCAAGGTTTGTGACGAGCGCCAGTGCGGGCAATTGTCCCGTTGCCGCCGACGAGCCGTACGGCGCGGGATGGATAGGGGCCGCGCTCAGGAAGGCGGCCTTCAGTGCGTTGCGTTGCTGCGAGTCCAGCAGCGGATAGGCGGCGGCCACCCGCGACATCCGTGCGGCTGCCTCGTGGATGGGCTTCGCTGCTTCCCGCTTGTCCTCGGCTGTAACGGCGGTGCGCAGGTTGCCCACCGCGTCGGGGACTCGGCGCAGCCACGCGACGGACTGCGATGCTTCCATCTTGGTGTTGTGTCGCTTGACTTCGTCTGTGAGCGGGAAGCCGTCGCGTTGCGCCTCACGGAACAGGGTCACCAATGTCGTCGCCTCGCGAGTGGCTGCACGATTCAGTGCTTTGCTGACTAACGTGCGGTTGATGCCTGCAATGGCGGCTGTGCGATCGGACTCGCTGAGATCGACCGCGCCCGCGCTCAGCAGGTTCTGCAGATAACGCGCCGACGCCAGGCGGCCGAATGGGCTCGACGCGGGCCCGGTCTTGTCCGCAATCGCACGCGTAAGGGCCTTCGCTACCGCGGTGCGTACGGCAGGATCGTCGCCGAGCACTTGCGTCAGGTGTCGATCGCGCGTAGCCGCATCGCCGCCGAACGGCAATCCCCCTCTTACGATGTATGAGAGCGTGCGCTGGAGCCTGGCCTCGCCGGGGTTCGGCGCCGCTGCGGTGGCTGGCGCGATGCATTGACGCAGAAGATCGCCGTAGACGGGGATCAGGCTCGTCGGGGCCGGGTGGCCATGATTTATGGTGCCGACCAACTGCTGTTCCACCGCGTCTAGCACGAGATCCACCGCTTCCTGCCTGGGGCTGGCCCGGCCTTTGACGGCGCCCGCTGCATACTGAGCGGCTAGCATCATGCCGACGGCCGGCATGACCGAAGACGCCACTGCGAGCCGCTTCTCTCCGCGGGTCCGAGGCAAGCCCTTGCTCGCGCTGCGTTGTGTACTCCACGCTTCGCTGGAAGCCAATAGTTGACGTAGCAGCGGGACAGCGGACGACGAGTTTGGTAATTGGCGCAATACCGCCTTGACGATATCGAGCGCATGGGACTGTGCGGCGTCGCTCGCGCTGAATCGGCTCGTCGGCAAATGCTCGGCAACCGCGAGCAATTCCTTCGCGAGCCGCAGCTTGTGGTCATGCGACAGATTGGGTTCCTCGATCTGCTTCAGGACGGAGGAAAGCACATCGCTGATCGTCTGTTTATCCCCCGAGGCGTGGCCGAACTGCGGCAGTTGCATCACCATCGCTCGCAGCAGCTCGAAACGCTGCGCGGAACTGATCGCGGGACGATGGTTGTCTGCGATCCGCTCGTCATCGCGCTTGAAAAGCTCCTTCGTGAGCTGCACGAAATGATGGCGATGACCGCGCAGCGTTTCCATGTTCGATGCCAGTGCGACAAGCTGGCCGATGACAGTCCGATTGTCGGCATACGTCTCGGCGATCGCGTTCGGCGAAGAAGGAAGACGGGTGCTGGATTGCGCGATGTAGCGCGTCGCCCAGCCGCTGCGCTGCATGCTATCCCCGAGCCACGCCGTGCCTTCAGGCAGGCGCAACGGTTGGTCCTGCGCGGAAGGGATCGCGCGCCGCCGCTCTGCGATCGCTCTTGCCGTATGCCGAAGCGAGGACCGTCTCGTCCGGACCTCTCGCGCGTCGTGAGCGGCATGGATAGAGCGCACAAACCTGCGCGCCTCATCTGGGGTCAGCGCGTGCATGACGTCGCCAAGCCGGTTGAACACCGCCTGTTGCGAGAGCGCGGAGCGACCGATTTCCGAACCGTCGTCCCTGCCGACCGTTTCGTGCACCTCACCGGTCGTCGGGGCGTCCACGCGCAGCGCCGTGCTGGTCAGCATGCGTGCGAGCCGGCCGCTCTCCGCCGCATCGTTCGGTCCGAAGTACATCGCGATGCGTGCGAGCTCGATCCGCTCGTCGAGCGGAGTGTGTTCGCCGACTGCCCGACCCATTAGCTGCACCAGTCGGTTGGAGATTTCCCGGTTGCGTGCGTCGCCCGATATGTCTCGAGAAACGCGTTGGGCAAGCCTCGGCAGCTCACCTAGCGCGATTCGCTGGAGGGCCATCTCCCTCACGCGCGAGCTGACGGCTTCGTTCATGGGCGTGACCGTGCGCGAAGCCGGTGTGCGCAACGGCGACTGCGGCGGTACGACGGGCGCTCGGCCTGCACCGGCCACGGCATTGCCGGCGAACCAGGCTTGCGTGTCTTCGATGGCACTGGCTAAGGTACCGAGGGCGTCTTGCGTCGCGCCTTGAGGACACGCCGCGCGTAGCGTCGCCACCGCATTCGCCGCACCGTCGAGCATCTGGGCTACGTTCACATGGCCGAGCCCCATGCGTTGGAGCACCTCGCGATCGCTCGAGCCGGCGGCTCCTAGCAGCGCCCTCGCATTGTCGGCGGTACGCGAGGCCAATTCCGCCATGCCCGAGAGCATGCGTGGATCGTGACCCCCATGATTCAAGTCGAAGGCGGCCGGATGGAGTTCTCGCAGCGCGGCCAACTGACTGAGCACACTTGCTTCGGCGGGCAGTTGCCCTTCGTCGATGGCCTGCGCGACGAAGCCATGCATCAGATCCGATTCGATCGTGCTCAACGCCGTGCGTGCTTGATCGATCATGGCGCGCGCTTCGGCGATCTTCGGCGCGTCGTCCTCGTCATCTTCGTCGAGCATGTCGATGCCCACTTCGGTGACATAGTCGAGATGAGCGCGCGCTTCGCCGATATGCGCTTTCAGCGACTCCAGCTGCGTGCCACGCGGAGCGGGGTTCGCCACGAGCGCCGCTGCCGCACCGGTGCGGGCGGCCTCGGCTGCGTTGCGTGCGCATGCGGCGGCTTGCGTGGCGACGGCGACGATGCCATCGGCGTCGCCTGAGGCCAGGACCGCTTCCAGCTCCTTTGCGGTCATTCGCGGTGAGGACGAGGAAGAGGAAGAGGTTTGACCTGGGGCGCCCAACGGCAAGTGTGGCGCGGCCACATTCGCAAGGTCGTCCAGCAACGCCTGCGCGCTCGCGGCGGCGGCGGCATTTGCTTGGCCTTGCGCTGAACGCGGCGGGTGAGCCTCGGCCAATGCGAGCCGACCCATTTGTGCCGCGAGCACCGTTCGTTGCGGCGCGTCGTACACACGGGATTGATCGAGCGTGGGGCTCGAATTCTCCACAGGCGCTGCCTCGGGCGGGTGCCCGGCGCCCGTGCGCACTTCCTGTAGCGCTTGCGACCACGGTGTGCGACGCCAAAGCGACGAGATCCCTCGGCGCTGGGCGGTTGGGCGCGTCGATCCCGAGGTGCGCGGGAGATTGTCCAAGACACCGCCGCGTGCCGGGGTATTCGGTGCCGGCGTGCCCTGCGGAGACGATGCCGGCGTGCTGGACGATTCGGCCTGCGGATGAGCGGCAGAGGAAGGGCTAAGCGGATTAGAACGCATGGGACGGAGCCTCGTCTTGGCGTCACAGGTCCAAGCCCGCGACACGGTGGGGATTCAATGCGGCGGATCATAGAAAGAAGCGCGCATTGGCACCGGTACCCGCGGCGAAATTCGAGCGCCCGATGCGAATTGCTCGCTTGACGGCTGCGCATGTCATGCCGCTCGCGATCGGTGCGCCGAGTCGACGTTCAGCGACTGCTTGTCATGCGTCATACGTCATGCGCGGCGTGGGGCTATGGGTTATCCGTCATACGCCGGCGCGCGCACAAGACTGTTCGCGCAGTGGCGCGGGTATTCGCCGGACCGATCTGTCTGGTCGACGAACGGCTACATGATTCGAGCATAGGGAGCTAGGGGCAGTGCTGTTCGACAGGCATACCCAAGCCCCGCATTGTCATCGTTCACAGTTAACTGTTCGGCGGCGAGCGACTCGACTGTCGCTACGCCGGCCGCCTTTGCGAGAATGCATATGGTCCGCCCCGTCGGCACACATCAACCCGCCCCGATAGGCGGTGCGCGCGAGTCGTCTCCCCCGCCTCAGTTGAATGAGGCGGCGCGAGAACGCAGTGCCCGCGGCGCCAACCCGGGCCCGCTGGGCGAACTCGCGCCGCGTGCTGCGACGACGGATGGTGCCGGGCCGTCCTCGCGAGCGCCGGCGAGAGTTCCTCGTGCGCCGCGGGCGGCCACGATCGACGCGCCGCTTTCCCTCGTGAATCGCAGTAGCGACGCCAAAGCCGTCGTTGCGCTTGCCGAGGGCATCGGCAGGCTGGAAGCACAACTGGCCGCACTCAAGGCGCCGCCCGAGGCCAATGCCGGTGCGGTGCCGCAGCTATCGGAAGCGGAACTCACGCAGGCGATCCGACGGCTCGGGACCAGTCGCGAGCAGACGACCGGCAAGCTTCGTGAGCTTGGCGGGAAGTGCGACGAAGCGCGCCATGTCGTGGAGCAGTTGAACGCGACGCAAGCCGGTAAAGAGCAGCGGCTCGAACAATTGCAGCGCGAATACGATGCCGCGCTCGCATCGGAACCGAGCGCGCCCACGACGCAGTCTCGCCCAAGCACGGAAGCCCTTGTCGCGGATGCCAATGTCAACCAGGGGCGAATGAAGCAGATCTCGCGGCAGATCGAATCCCTCGCCGCGAGCCGAGACGCGGCTGCAAAAGAAGCGAAGACGGTGGCCGAACGTACGGCGCTGAGGCAGGCCGGCGAAGTGGGCCCGTTCGAGATGATGGAGGACGTCAGTCCGGCTTTGCAGGAGCAAACCGCGCAGTGGCTGCGAGGCGAAACCCGGACCTCGCGGCGCGCGCCGCGCCCGCTTCGCGCGCGCGAGTATCAAGCGAGCTTGACGACGGCGTTCGAACGCATCGCGGCCCATCGGGGGGATCCGCGCGAGGCTGCCCAGGCGTTCCTGCGCGCCGCTTCGGGGACGGGCCTCGATAGCGTTGGCACCGAGATCGAGCGAATGCTCGCCTACGATTTAGGGCTCAGCTTGCGCGTATCGAATGTGGGTGCGCGCCAAGGGAAGTCGCTCGATCAGATGAACCGGGTGAGGCGTTGGGTGGGGCAGTCGCCTCCGCAGGTTACGGCGCGTCGTATGCGCGAGGAGATCGAGCGGGCCGCCGCTCAGATGAACGGGGCGCTGCGGCGAGGCGCCACGGTCGTCGAGTTCGGCGATCAGATCTTGAGTGGACCCGAAATTGAAGCGGCAGCGGCTCGGCTCGGCGATTTGTCGACGGCGTTGAATCGGCATGAGGACGCGTTCACCGCGATGGTCGGTGCGCTCGAGAAACATTTCGTCAAGAGCTTCGAAGTCGACGATCCGATCAGAGAAAAGATGGGGCAGCAGGTTGCGCCTCACCTCGACGGCTACTACGGCGCGAGAATTTCGGATCTCGTGGCGGAAAGAAAAGCGCTTGACCGTCCGTCGGCGCCAGCGCAACGAACGCGTGCAACGCTCGCCACGGCCGGCGCGGCGAGCATGAGCCGAGCGGGCACCGATCTCGAGCAGCTCGAGGGGCGCATCCGCCGCCTTCAGGGCGAAATTCCGCAGTACGCGGCACAGCATAAGAGCGAGTTCGAGCACTACGCGGGGCTCAGTGCACGATATTTGTCGGCGGCTGACGATCTCGAAGCGATCGATAACGAATTGGCTGGACTCCAGGCTCGGCTTGGCGATGTCCGTGCGGCCCGCCAACAGGAACACCAACAGCGTGGCGCCCGGAGCGGCGAGGCAGAGCGCGTCGAAGGCGAACTCGAAACGAAATGGAATGCGGCGATCCGTAGCCCGGAACTGCACCGCGTCATCTCGCCCGCGGCGCTCGTTCGCGCGATCGACGTTCATTTCGGGCAGAGCCCGGAGCAGATGCGCGCGCGTCTGAGCAGGCCCGGCGGAACCGTGTCGCGGACGGGGACGTTTTCGTCGCGCGCGGGGTTGTTGCGCGCGATCGCCGATATCGCCGAGCACGAGCTCTCGAAGCCCAATTCAGCGCTGCTCGCGCGCAGCGAGGGCGAACTCGAACGTATTGCGAGCGGCTATGCGAGCGGGCGCGTCGATGCGCTCTGCAATCACGGCCGCGCGATCGGTGTCGGCGTGCGCAGGAGTGCGAGCGGCATCGTCGAGATGAGAACGAACACCAGCCAGTACGCGATCGAATGGGAGCGGGGCAGCGGGGCGCGCATCAGCCATCTGCATCCGTGGGTTTCGCCGTATTGAGCCGTGTCTTGCTGCGCTTCTAGTTTTACAGCATCACAGTAGGTGCAAAGCGTCCGTTACGCAGATGCGCCGATTCAAAGGTCACATTAGGTCGAAAAGGATCATCATGTCCCGCCTCAATCTTTCTTCTATCAGCCGCTTCTTTTCGACGTCGGGTTCGTCTCGGGCCGAAACGCCGCGCACCGATCAACCTCGCCAGCCAGCGAAGAGCAAGCCGGCGTCGGCGGGCGCCGCGTTGAGCCAGTTGAGTCCACGCGAGGCGCACTTGCCTTCTACCTCTTCCGCAGCCAGTCAGCGGCCGCGGGCGCAATTGCCAGGAGCGCAGAAGAAGAAAGTAAGGTGGACCCCTGATACGCCGGAAAACGGGACCCTGGCCGCACTCATGGACAATGAGCGCAGCACTGACGTTACGAAGTGGGGCATGGGGCTCCGGGCCCCAATGAAGCGGCATGCGACCGACGACCCTGAGTTGCAGAAAATCCAGGACACCATCGCTCGAAATAAGCGCTTCGAGAAGGCCGGAATGCTGGTTTCGGACTCGGATTCGGACGCGGATTCGGATTTCGATGCCGGTTCCGATTCGGATTCTGAAATTCGCCCTGCTTCGCATCGTTCGGCGGTAGACGTCAATGCGATGTTGAGACAGGCGGGACTTCTCGACGAATAAGCTTGTCGACCCTAGGATCGGGCGAGAAACGAACCGTACGACGCAGTGGCCGTATGGTTCGATGGTCTCTTCTTTGCTTGACCTATTCCAGTCCTGGCGCCTAACTCCCGTCAGCTATCGTTTCGCCGTTGGACACCGATATTCGCCGCCGGCTCGCCTGCGAAACGCAGCAGCAACGAGAATCGACCCATCGTGCCGCCATTGCGGCTTTGCCACCGCGAACTCGGGAGACGTCGATGAGAGTCCCTCTTTCCCGCCCTAGACGCGTGTCTAGGGTGCTGCTGCTTGCTATCGCTTGCCTCTTCGTGCTTTTCTCGCGCCCGATTCGCTCGGACCGGCCTGATTTGCTCGCGCGATGGCAGCACGCCGATCCTTCCGCATTGCGAGCGGCAGGGTTCGATTTGCATTGATTGGATTAAAGGGAGTTGCCATGAGCGGCAAAATCACGAGGGCGTTTGCGTCTATTACCTCGGCGCTTTCCCGTGGGTCAAGTAAGCCTTCGGCGACACCGGGCAAGGCCGGCGCGCTGCGGGCTGCCACGAACGCGGCACTACAGGATCTCTCGTCACGCAAGGGTTCGACGATTGCTGGTGCCGCTTCGCTCACGAACGCCGCTCCCCGCCGCCGCCTATCGGCTGGCGAGCTGCCGCACGCAGTGGCGTCAGGCCGGACGCGGCCACCGGACGCTCAAATGCGATCGGACTCGTCGAAGGCGGGCACGCCTAAGCCTGGTGGAGCCAGAAAAGAGCCCGAGGGCGAGCAGGCTGATCAGTCCGGGGGTGATCTCCGGATGCACCTCAAAGCGCTGAGGGCCAGCATGCATAAGCCTGGTGGAACCGGAACCCAGTTCAGGCGCGGGTCGGCTGAACAGTCTGGGGGTGAACTCCGGATGCACGTCAAAGCTCTGAGGGCCAGCATGTATAAGCCTAATGGAGCCCAAAGCGACCTCGAGGGCGAGCCGACTGATGTTTTTGGGGATGGCCTTCGAATGCGCCTCGACGCGCTGAAGGCAGATATGCCTAAGCCTAGCGGAGTTCGAAATCAACTCAAGCGCGAGCCGGCCGCAAACTCCCCGGAAGGGCTTCAAATGCGATTCGACGCGCTGAAGGCAGACATGCCTAAGCCTAGTGGAGCCCGAAACCAGCTCAAGCGAGAGCCGGCCGAGGACTCCCCGGAAGGTCTTCAAATGCGATTCGACGCGCTGAAGGCAGACATGCCTAAGCCTGCAAGCGGTCGTGCCTCGCTAAAACGACAAGGGGCTGCCAACGTCGAAAAGGCTGACACCGCCGTGTCGTCGCCGGAATCGATCAACGTCGACACGTCTGCGTCCGAGCATGTCGATGCCGAATCGACGAAACCGGTCGATTCTGCGGCATCGAGCGAAACGCCTTCCGACCATGCGGTAGAAGGCGAAAAGACCGAAGGTGCGAAGCTTGAAGGTGCCGAGATCGAAGAAGTGAAGACCGAGCCTCAAACACCCCACGAGGAGCTAGCCGGCCTGGCAGGTCAGGTTAACGACCACGTCAACGGCCTACATCAAGCTGCCGCGGCCCATCCGTCCGAGCAGGAGCAATTGATGATGCAAGAGATGGCGGCGCTGCAGGAGTTGGCGATGCTGATCTCGCAAATCTTGGCGCGTCTCACGCAGCGCTCGGGTGAAGCGTTGCTTGCTATCACGCGTGGGTGAGCAAAGGTTAAACCGACCGACGCGGCGATTCAGTTCCTGAAGGTTCCGTCAAGCGAGGCGCGGTTCGATTAAATTCGGCCGCGCCTATTTTTTTACGGAGCACCGGCAGATGCGCCTGTGCCGTATGCGTTCGCATTGGTTGCCCAAGCGGATGCAATCGTAAGGACCAATTTAAGCGCACCGGGACGGCGTGACGCTGTGGCTCACATGAGCCCGCCCATGATCGCGCCGCACGTGATGGCGCTCTCATAAGGGCGATGGTCGAAGCGTTGTGGGAGCGCGCTGATGTTTCGCTCTGAGGCCGCCCTCCGGATCTACCCGCATCGCCAGCCGATCGACCTCCGCGGCGGTTCAATCTCGTGCCCCTCCACACTCTCTGGATCAAAGCGGAAACAACGTTGACAGCATGCACTCGCATGCCTAAGTAGCGAGCAACCCCGCGATTCGTGCGCCTCGTGAATCGGATTCGTCCGAATCTAACGTCAAAGATATTCAAATAATTTTGAGATGTCGCACTGTACGCAAAATCGCTTCGCGTACGTGCGGAAAACGTTCGTGTTCGATCCTCCGCTGCAGCGGCACGTGGCATCGCGCGATGTCATGCCATTCATATTCCACTCTGCAAGTACAAGGAAGAAACGGATGTCGAATCGCTTCGACGGCACCGCCGCGACGGCACTTCTCACCGGCCGACAGTCGTATTTTATCGATGTTCTCGGCGCGCCGAACGCCATTGCGTTGTCGGTTGTATCGTGGCGCATCACCGAACGTATGGGCGAACCCTGGCGCATCACCGTCGAGCTGACGCATCCGGAAGCGCTGTCGCGCAAGGATTACCTCGGCAAGGACTCCACGTTCACGCTTGCCCCCGAGGGCGGCGAACCGCGTCCGTTCCACGGCTGCATCACGAGGTTCAGCAAGCTCAAGGCCACGAAGGATTTCTACGCCTATCGGTTCCTGATCGATGCGCATGTCGCGCGCCTTCGTCTGACGCGCGCTAGCCGCGTCTTCCAGCAGCAGAGCGCGCCACAGATCATCGAGGCGATCCTGCGCCGTCACGGCTTCAGGGGCCACCAGTTCGTCTTCAAGACGCGCCGCGCCTATCCGGAGCACGCCTTTCGCCTGCAATACCAGATCAGCGACTGGGACTACATCCGCGTGCTGATGGAACAGGAGGGGCTTTACTGCTACGCCAGCCCCGGGAAGTACGGCGACGTTCTGATATTCGGCGACGACATCGATCATTACCTGTATCAGCCCACGCTCAGTTTGCCCTACCGCGAGCCAGCCGGACTCGAAACGGGAAACGAAGCGATCCTCTCGCTTGAAACACACGCGCGGACGGTCCCGCAATCGTTCGTCGTCGCCGACTACAACCCCGATCTGGCGTGGGAGCGCCTCAAGGCCGATGCCAACGTAGCGCGCAAAGACACGACGACGTACGGCCAGCCGTATGTCTACGGCACCGGTCATCTCAATCAGGACCAGGCCAAGTGGGAGGCGCAGCTGCGACATGAGGCCGCCGTTAGTGGGCAGGTGCTGTACCGGGGCGAAAGCACGTCGCCAGCGATGTGTTGCGCACGCGTGGTCCACACCGATGATGCATTGCCCGATGCGCCGAACGGGATGGTGATCATCGAAGTGATCCACGCTGGTGCGCGCGACAAGCCCTATCGCAACACCTTCAAAGCGATTCCGGCCGATCGCCGTTTCCGGCTAGCGCTCAACGAATCAGCTTGGCCCCGCATTGGAGGCACGCTGTCCGCCCGCGTCACCTCTCCCGGCAGCTACAAGTACGCCTACATCACCAAGGCGGGCTACTACGTGGTGCGCTTCGATCTGGATTTCGACGCATGGAATCCCGGCGGCGAAAGCGTACCGCTGCGTTTGGCCAAACCGTTCGCGGGTAAATTGCAGACGGGCATGCATTTTCCGGCACTCGATGGCGATGAAGCGGTCGTCGAATTTCGCGATGGCGATCCGAACAAGCCCTATATCGCGGCCTTCCATCACCACAGCCAAGCCCTCGATCTAATTACGAATCAGGATCGCTGGATGTCACGCAACGTGATGCGCACGCAAGCTGACAACAAGGTGGAAATGGAGGACTGGGAAGGCCAGGAGCACATCAAGCTCAGTACCCAGCATTCGGGCAAGAGCCAGCTCACGCTTGGGCATATGGTCAATGCGCAGCGAAAAAAGCGTGGGGAAGGGTTCGAGCTGCGCACGTCGGCCTATGGCGCCGTGCGAGCGGGGGGAGGTCTGTTCCTTACGTCTGACGACCGGCCCAATGCAAACGGCGACCAGCTCGATATGCAAGAGGCGATGCAACGCCTTGACGATGCGTATGGACGCATGGATGGCTTGTCACAGGCGGCAAAGCTGGCTCAGGCTGACGCCGCCGATCTCAAAGCCATGTGCGATGTCCAGCAGAAGCAACTCAAGGATTTGCAACAGGCCGTCATGCTGCTATCCGCGCGTTCCTCCATCGCCCTGGTGACCCCCGATTCCATCCAGCACAGTGCAGGCAGCAACCTGTCATTCTCGGCAGGGGGCAGCGCCGACATGGGAGTACTACGCAGGTTCAGGGTTTTCGCGGGCGAAATGATCAGCCTGTTCGCGCACAAGATGGGCATCAAGCTCCTTGCCAACCAAGGAAAGGTACAAATCCAAGCTCAGCACGACGAGATGGAGCTGACTTCGGAACAAAACATGACCGTTACCAGCAGCCAGGGGCACGTTGTCGTGCAGGCTGGCAAATCGCTTACGCTGACGGATGGCGGCGGTGCCTACATCAAGCTCGAAAACGGTCATGTGACCATCGCCTCACCCGCTCAGGTCACCGTGAAGATGGCCAGCTTCAAATGGGATGGCCCCGACAGCGTCCAGGGCAAGCTGCCCGGATTCGCGGTGTGTCACGCAGCGAATACCGCAGCGGCCGCGGCCGGCGAAAATAGCGTCGCGCTGGTATGACATCGCAGCCGCCCCTCAACCCGCGGGTCCTCGTACCCGTCGACGTTTTCGAACCTGCGCAGGCGTTGCAGCAGGGCTATTTGCTGGTCGATCCCGGTGCACTGCCGGAAGATATTCCCTTGACGTCGTTCGCTGCATTGACATGCGCGCCAACTAACTGGGGAGACCTGACGGGCCTGCCTGCTTTGATCGATCTCACACAATGCGAGCCATTGCAACGCGATTGGCTTGTCTCTGTCCTGGAGAACGAACACGAGCAACGCAATCACTCCCCGCTGATGCGTCCGGGGATTTGCGCGCACCTCATGGGTACGGCATCGTGCAGTGACGTCGCGATACATCTCGCGCATCAACTCCTTGTGCTACCCGTCGACAAAAGCGGTTACCGATCAGGCGCTGTCTCTTTGTGGCGTCTTTTCGACCCGCGTATCTTCGCCAACCTCTGCTGGATGCTCGAACAGGATGAGCAACACGCTTTGCTCGGCCCGATTTCGGCTTGGGCGTTTCCGTGGTTCAACCAGTGGCTCGCATTCGAGCGAGCAGTCCCATGGCGACCGAACCCCAACGATTCGCCGGCCACCTCGGTGGCCCACCCCAAGCCGATCGACATGGTCGTGTGGGAACGCGCGCAGCGCATTGCGCAGATCAACCGGACCCTCGCTCGCCTCGCGCTATCCAATGACATGAATTGGGAAAAAAGGGCTGCCGTCGCGCAACGCATCGAATCTGCCTTGGCGATAGCGAAGACACGGTTGCATTGGGATCACGAGGAAGACCAAATCGCCTACGCGGAAAGCGCGATTCGTTACGGAGATGCCTTCTTGAATCATCCGAAACTGGTGGCCTATTGGAAGTTGCGCGAAAAACGCAAAGCGTCTGCCGGTTGGACCGAGGTATTGGATCTTCTCACCGACGACGACTTTCAGGCGCTGCCACAGTACCCGCTCGCCAATCAAACTTCGCACGATCCCGCGCCGTCATCGCGGAATTTGTAAGGTCACGAACACCAATGGCTTCCACCGCTGAACCGATCTGCAATTTTTGCGACAAGCACGGCCTGCTAATCATGCCTGTGCGCTACGCCATCGCCCCGCTGGAACTGGGGCTGCCTCTAGTCGCCGCTCCATTGAAGGTCGAAGACGCGCCGCACAGCGTCGGCAACGGCAAGAAACAGGACCTCACCTTGCACGGCAGCGTGCAATACACCACACGCGTGTTGCGCAGCGGTTATCTCTACGTCTACGACGAGAAGCGTGATCGTATGGATGCCTATTGGATCTCGAAGGACGGGTATTTCATGCGCTTTCCGGCCGAAACCACAATCACCGACCAAGCCAAGTCAGCGGTTCCCTGTCACTTCGCGGGTCACAAGGAACTCGCCGGATACATCGCGATCTCCGATGCCGAGCAAGCCGGCATCGTGTGGCTGGGATTTTCCGACGTACAGTGGACTAAAGCGGTGATGCAGGCGCACCGCGGCGCTGCGGGCAAGGGACAGCGTGCATTGCATATGCGTTGCTTCGATGCGGGCGCGTGGGCCAAGGCCCACAAGACGCAACCCCGGACGCAACCCGGCCTGCCGGCGTCGCCCGGTCGCGGCAGCACGGCGCACGCTGTGAACATCGCCGCACTCGGTAGCACGGTGGCCGAATACGCGTCCGCTAACGCGGCGCAAAGTCCATCTTCAAAGTTTGTGCCGCCATCGTCGCCCGACTACCGCAGCCGTGCCGGCCAGGCCGATGCTTGGCTTGATGTTTGCCGACGCCGTAGCCCACGGATGCAAGGCGCCATTGTGGCACTGGACGATCCGGCTGGCATCGCACAGGATCTCGCCGCGCTTATTCAGTGGCATCAGGACATGCTGCTTGATACGCGAGTGCCGAAGGACAAATTCGCCAAAGGCTACGGCTACGCCACAACCTATCGGCATCTGAAAGCGCTGGAAGGCGAGTTCGCGTCGCTCAAACACGCCTGCGATGAACAGGTGAAGTTGCGGGTCTTCCAATACAGCGAACAGTTCGCCGGCATCGACGCAATGCTACGCAACGAGGCTCGTATTCGCGAGCAGCTACCGCCGAGCATGTCGAACTATCCGTCTGTTTCGCGATACCGTGCCCTCGCCGCACCGTCTACACCGTCAACCGGCGCGCTTTTTCCTGCCCCCACGCCCACCGTAATCAAGACGGCTCAGTCGCGATCGTGGCAAGACTACATGCAACGTATTCGGGTCGACCTGCTCGACGTGTGGAAGCAGCAGTTCACTACGGCCTGCGACACGCTCCATAGGCAACATATCTCACCATTGGCGAGAGCCCATGCGTCTTGGATGCAAAGCAACTTGCTGGCCAACAAACTGGAATGCGCGCACGACGGTGAGGACGTTCGAAGCGGCGACGTCTACGCGCAAACGCTGCAACTGTGCATGGCCAACACTCAGCAGATCGGCGGCTGCATGGACGTGTACCTGCGTTGGCTCAAGGGCGAGATCGCCGACCGGACTAACCTGCTTCTACGCGCCCTAGTGCTTCGCCAGAATAGGCTGATCGATAATCTCGCTTCAGCTCCGCTTAATGCGGCAGGCGTGCCGTGGGGGTCCCTATTCGAAACTTACACGCAACACGTGTCGGTTTTGCTAAAGCCGGGGGCGGACGCCGCCTACCAGGCGGCCAGGGCGCAAGCTGAAGCCGCCAAGGCTAAGCGGAGCCATGACGAAGCAATGAGAGATTACGCTCAGGCACTGAGCATCTCGCCCGGTTTGGCACTGACCAATAATCTGTTCCGGCGAGATGTCGAAGCCTCCGAAGCCGCCTTGAAGAAAAGCCAGGCGCGTGCCGACGAA
Source organism: uncultured beta proteobacterium (assembly GCA_963838695.1). GTDB lineage: Bacteria > Pseudomonadota > Gammaproteobacteria > Burkholderiales > Burkholderiaceae > Trinickia. The sequence goes on from CAWIRZ010000037.1 coordinate 63,571, forward strand.
GCATCGCGCGATGCCAAGTCCAAGCTGCTGCCAGACTCCGTCTCCGCGCTGCTGGTACAGGTAGCCGCGCCGATCAGCGCCGCCCTCAGAGAATTCAACGAGAATGCCGCCGAAAAGACGCTGGCGCGATGGATGGCGATCGTTGGCGTGGCGTTGAGAACCCCGGCTGGAGTGATCGAGGTAGCGGGCAAAGCCCGCGATACGATCGAATACCTCTCGCGCACTTTCATGGGCAATCTGGTAGAGGCCGGTGAAAAAAGCGGCAAACCTTTGTCGACCGAGCAAATCAGGCAACTGACTGCCTACGCGGAACGACAGGTGGCGGGCAGTTTTTCCACCGGCAACATCGGTGAATTCCGTGTGCTCAGTGCAAAGGGCGAAGTGAGGTCGAAACTCGCCGTCTTCATTACGGAAGACATGCACGAAAAGCTGGCTCAAATCAAAGATCCCACGCAAAAAGTGGCATGGTTGGCGAAGAATGTGACTACGCCCAGGACACTTTACGAATACGGCGTACTGCGGATTAGAACGACCGCACCCATATATGGCGCGGTGGCCGAAGGTGCGCTTACGGCGGTCACGGCAATCTTCCGGTATGCGGGTTGGAAAAAGCTGCTCGACGACGAGGCTAAAGCGTTGCCGTTGCACAAGACGTGGGAGCAAGACATACGCGAAACGATGGGGGCGACGCTTTTTGTCGGGGCGCTCGCGATGGGCGTGGGCAATGTCGTCAAGGGCTACGGTGCGTGGCGGAGTGTTTATGGGACGGGTTTGGCGGAAAGGGGCGCCGGGGGTGAATTGGCCAAGAAGGCGACCGTTGCGCTGCGCGTCACGGGGGCGCTGACCGCAGTAGTCTCGGGGGTGATGTCGGCGATGGATTTTGTCGAAGTCGCCACGAGTTTGCAGCAGAAGAAGTGGGGGCTCGCATTTCTGCAAGGGCTCTTGGGTCTCACCGGAATTACCGCCGCTAGTTTTGGATTCTGGGCGTCCTTTGCTGCGAAAGGTGGTGCGACCATCGTTGCCGGCCTCAGCCTGACGTGGTGGGGAGTAATCCTAACCGTGGTTCTTGTGGCCGTCGGTGCCGCGGCCGGGCAGGTCAAAGGAGATAACTTCGCCCAATGGCTGGAACGCTGTTACTGGGGCACGCTCGGGTCGGGCCGCTATGGCGATGCCGCTACGGAACAAGCTGGGTTCCAGAAAGCTATGACGGGGGCGTGATGTTTACCACCAGCAGAAAGCAGCGCTTGTTAAACGAGGAGGATCACGAATTGAATTTGTCTATTCGTGCGCGGATCGCCGAGCCTCATGCATCAGCTCGGGTGATCCGGATGAACTCCACCTACCTCGAACTGGTGGATGGATTCTACGCAAATCGCGGCGGAATGAGTCTAATAGGCGTTGTTGCCGTAGCGTTTGCGTTTTCTATTTTTATTTCAGAATTCCAGGGGCAATCACCTCCGTTGTGGAGTTGGATACTATCCGTGGTTTTTCCAAGCATGATGATTTTGTTCACTGTGCTGTTCAATCGCACGATCGGCGAATGGTTCCGCTATACGCATTACCCCATGCGCTTCAATCGACGAAATCGCATGGTCTACGTCTTCCGCGGCGACGGCACGGTTCTCGAAGCGCCATGGGACAAGGTGTACTTCACGCTGCGCGTCAATAGCCGCGCCTATGGTGTTACCACCTTCGGTATTTGCGGCCTGGTGCTGAAGAACCCGAAAACGGTCGAGGAAATGTTCGTCTTCGGATACGCATCCAGCGGCCGGGACTACTGTCGACGCCACTGGGAATTCATTCGCCGCTATATGGAGGAAGGTCCGCAAGCGGTGATCAATGCACCGGGTTTCCAGTTCTGTCTGCCCATCGCCGACAAGCGGGAAACGCTCTATCAAGGCTGGATTGCGTTGACCTCAACGGATGCGTCGTACCCCTTTGTCAAGGCAATCATGTCTCCTTTCCACGTCCTGTTCTTCATCGGCCGCTTGGTCCACCGCGCCACCAGCAAGGTACCGCTATGGCCGGCCGATATCGAAGCGGCCTGCCAAATCGATCCGCGCGATCCGTACCTGCGAGACTCAAGCAGCAACCCTGGAAGTTACCGTTAATTTCGGCAGCGTGCCGCTACCGAGCAAGCAGGGTTCCAGAAAGCAATGATAGGGGCGTAATGTTCACTACCAGCAAAAAGCAGCGCCAGTTAAACGAGCAAGATCGCGAGTGGCATTTGTCCATTAACGAGCGTGCTGCAGAGCCTCATGCCTCGGCCAGAGTGATTCGGATGAACGCTGCGTACCTAGAGATGGTGGATGGTCTGTATGCCAATCGGGGTGGAATGAGCGTGATGGGAATTATATTTTTCGGCGTAGCGAGTGTTGTCTTGCTCGCCGGGTTTAAGGGTCATCCGCCATTGTGGTTTCGGATATTTGCGGTGGTCTTTTTCAGCTTGATGGTCCTTCTGCCTGTGCTGTTCAATCGCACGATCGGCGAATGGTTCCGCTATACGCATTACCCCATGCGCTTCAATCGACGAAATCGCATGGTCTACGTCTTCCGCGGCGACGGCACGGTTCTCGAAGCGCCGTGGGACAAGGTGTACTTCACGCTGCGCGTCAATAGCCGTGCCTATGGTGTTACCACCTTCGGTATTTGCGGCCTGGTGCTGAAGAACCCGAAAACCGTCGAGGAAATGTTCGTTTTCGGGTATGCATCCAGTGGCCGTGACTACTGTCGACGCCACTGGGAATTCATTCGCCGCTACATGGAAGAAGGTCCGCAAGCGGTGATCAATGCACCGGGTTTCCAGTTCTGTCTGCCCATCGCCGACAAGCGGGAAACGCTCTATCAGGGTTGGATTGCGTTGACCTCGATGGATGCGTCGTACCCCTTTGTCAAGGCAATCATGTCTCCTTTCCACGTTCTGTTTTTTATCGGCCGTCTGGTCCACCGCGCCACCAGCAAGGTACCGCTATGGCCAGCCGATGTCGAAGCGGCCTGCCAAATCGATCCGCGCGATCCGTACCTGCGAGACTCAAGCAGCAACCCTGGAAGTTACCGTTAATTTCGGCAGCGTGCCGCTACCGAGCAAGCAGGGTTCCAGAAAGTAATGATAGGGGCGTAATGTTCACTACCAGCAAAAAGCAGCGCCAGTTAAACGAGCAAGATCGCGAGTGGCATTTGTCCATTCACGAGCGTGCTGCAGAGCCTCATGCCTCAGGTCGGGTAATCCGGATAAATTCCAGCTACCTTGAGATGGTGGATGGGATCTATGCAAACCGTGGGGGGATGAGTGCTGTAGGCTTGTTTGGCCTTGCGTTAATTTCGTGGTTCATGTCTTCTTTATGGATTTCAGTAATATTCGACAATTATTTGAACCCTAACTGGGAACGCAACGACGAGATGCAAATGATTCTCACGGTGATGTTGATGACTATGATCTGCGTACTGTATGTAACAGGTTTTGTGCTGTTCTACCGCACGATCGGCGAATGGTTCCGCTATACGCATTACCCCATGCGCTTCAATCGACGAAATCGCATGGTCTACGTCTTCCGCGGCGACGGCACGGTTCTCGAAGCGCCATGGGACAAGGTGTACTTCACGCTGCGCGTCAATAGCCGCGCCTATGGTGTTACCACCTTCGGTATTTGCGGCCTGGTGCTGAAGAACCCGAAAACCGTCGAGGAAATGTTCGTCTTCGGATACGCATCCAGTGGCCGTGACTACTGTCGACGCCACTGGGAATTCATTCGCCGCTACATGGAAGAAGGTCCGCAAGCGGTGATCAATGCACCGGGTTTCCAGTTCTGTCTGCCCATCGCCGACAAGCGGGAAACGCTCTATCAGGGTTGGATTGCGTTGACCTCAACGGATGCGTCGTACCCCTTTGTCAAGGCAATCATGTCTCCTTTCCACGTCCTGTTCTTCATCGGCCGCTTGGTCCACCGCGCCACCAGCAAGGTACCGCTATGGCCAGCCGATGTCGAAGCGGCCTGCCAAATCGATCCGCGCGATCCGTACCTGCGAGACTCAAGCAGCAACCCAGAAAGTTATCGTTAATTTCGGCATCTTCAAGATAATCAGATCCAGGACAAAGCATGCCAAACCTCGTTTACGTGGGCGACAAAACCAGCCACGGCGGCGTCGTCAAAACCGGCTCGTCGCGGATTTCGCTCCGTGGCCGCGCGGCCGCGCGCAAGACCGACAAGGTCACCTGTCCGCTTTGCGGCGACAACGAAATCGTCGAAGGCGACGATCGGATGATGGATGGAGACTTGCCGCTCGCATTTCACGGCTATCGTACGCGGTGCGGTGCAACCCTCGTCGCCTCCAGCGAAATCACGGGTAGCCAGTGATGGCGTACGATCTGCGGCGCATCGCACCTGAAAAGGAAATCCCGCCGTTTAAACCTGCTTGGAAACGGTGCACTGCGCTGTTCGTGCTGATCGCCGGAGGTGGCGCATTCGGCGTTATCAGCCTTTGGCCGGCCATCGAGTCGACACGTACGTCATGGTTCTGGATTTGCGTGGTCGTGTTTCCGTTCCTCGCGTGGCTAGTTCCCTGCCTTTTCTATCTTGGAATCCTGCAGTCCCGCCGCTTACGCGCGATCGAATACAACGAAGATCGAAATGACTATATTCGGAATGTCCAGCAAAAAGCGGGCGTTCCCTTGCATGTCGTGGGATCGGGATTCGTATTCTCCGCGCAAGAGCAAGAAAACACCCCACTGGCTGTAACGGAAAAAGAACTGAAGCTGGAATCCCGCAGCCGCTATCCCGGGGACGATCGCACGGTCACAGCGCGCTGGATTGAACCACCAGGCGACGCCTGGCGTCCAGGCGACGAGAACGCCGATTCGATCCGCCAACAAGAAGTGTTCCGCTATGTGCTTCATTCTTTGGTGGCGCAAATGGCACCCGCCATGCGGGCGCTGCCGGAGCGCGTCCGCGTAGTGGCGACGCTCAGCGTCAACATACCTTTTGAAGCAACCGACATTAGTACCGTGTGGTGCGAGGCGTGGCGCACGCATGGTCTTGAATTCGTCCGCGCACCCATCATCCGCGCAACGCCACCCGAACTGATCGAGGTCGACAAGTGGCTCGATGGGGACGCCGCTTTTCCGCCCAACGCGGTGACTGTGCTGTGCGTGATCCACCTCAATGCCTTGCTTAACGATTCGCCCGAGACGCGCGCTGCCGAAGCGGGAGCCATGCTGCTGCTCGCACCGGCACCGTTCGCGACCCGAAAGCGCTTGACACGTCAGGCGCTACTTTACCGACCGGAACAGGGCGCGGAGCCAGACCTTTCTCAAAACCTTCTTCAAGCGCTTTTATGGAGTCGAACAGCGGGATCGGTGCTGGCCGATCACTGGTTCACGGGAGGAGCCGAAACGCCTCTGCAACGCGCGTTGAGCGAGCATCTCGATGCGCAGGGTGTCGCGCTCGCCAAAGCGGCTGACTTGCAAGGACACCATGACATTGACCTTCGCATTGGCAACGCGGGGACCGCGGGCGCGTGGCTAAACGTCGCCTTGGCCGCCACCTTTGCATCCCAATGCGGACGCACGCAGCTCATCAGTGTTACCCAGAAGGACGCGTTGACCCTCGCGGTCATCGTGCCATGCCCTTGATACGGCTTGATATATGCGACTGAATTACACGCTGACAGGCTTCTTTTCCGCTGTGATAGGCGGTGCTCTTGTCATCCTGTTTAAAGGAGGCGACTTCGGGCTGGCCTCAATGATCATGCGCTGGCTTGCCGTGGCGAGCCTTTTCATTTTGTTTCTGGTCGTAGTCATCGCGCACATCGTGCTTGGTCGGCACGCCCGACGCAAAGCCGCCTTGCGGGAGATCGGCACCTCCAAGATCGAAGAAGCGCTCCCTTCGTCGGAACCGCGCCACGATGGTTGGCGCCCGCTGCGGGATTACCTGAACACCCAACACGGCTGGCGCTGGCGTTACCGCCAACCGTGGCTGCTGCTCACCGGCAACGACAAGACCATCGAACGCTTGCTGCCGGAGCTTGTCGATGACGGTTATCTAGTCACCGAGGACGCCATACTGATATGGCATGCGAGCGACGCCAGCGGACAACTCGACGACGCCTGGCTCAAACAGCTCTACCAACTGCGACGCCGCCGCGCGATCGATGGGCTCGTACTCGTGGTCGACGGTGTCGAAGACACGCTCGCGTCCACACGCGGCACGTGGGGTTCTAGCGTCAATATCACCCGCATCGCTCAAACCTTGCATTGGTCGGCGCCCGTGTATGTGCTCGATGCGGCTCAGATCGACGAGAGGAACGACGGCGCGACGCAGGTTATCGGCTGCGAGTTCGCGCCGGGTGCGCCCGCCTCGTCGATCCAAGCGGATCTGGGAATGCTTCGCGACCAGCTCGCCCATCTGGGCCTGCGGCGCCTGGTCGCTCATCCTCGCGACCTCTACGTGGCCAAGCTTTCCGAACGCCTTGACGACCGTGCTGAGCCCTTGGCCACATGGATCGCCGGCCTCACGGCGCGGCGCTTGCCGATACGCGGCGTTTTTTTCACGCCGTTTCCCGCGCAATCCGCCGAGAGTGCGGGGGCGCCCGGCCTCGAGTTTCCGCCGATCTGGTCGCATCTCAGCTCCCTGGCGCGCTGCAATCGCGGTAAGCGCGTGGGCCTGCATCCGATCACTGTGTGGTCTGCGATCGCGCTGGCGCTCGTCGGCGTATGGACGGGCGGCATGCTGATCTCCGCATTCGCCAATGCCAACGATATCCATCGCTCATGGCAAGTCGTGCAGTCGTTGGATAAAGGTGACGACGCAGCGCGCATTCGCTCGCTACTGGCCCTGCAGCAACGCATCGGCGCGTATGAAGAGCGCGTGCAGCGCCATACGCCGGGTTTGCACGGTTTCGGGCTCAATCGCGACCGGCAAACGCTCGATGCGCTCTTGACTCGCTACGCCGCCACCAGTCGCGGGTTGCTCACGACGCCCGTGCAGCGTAGCCTTGAATCGTCACTCGCCCAGCTCGGCCAGATACGCGCCGACGCCTTACAGGATAACGACGCGCAGCAACGCAACTACCGTCTCCTGAAAACCTATCTGATGCTGGTCGATCCGGCACGTGCCGATGCCGACCTTCTCGCACCTCAGTTGGCTGCGGCTTGGCCTGCAGTCGCCACGATGCAGCCCGGCGAATGGCTGGACACGTCGGAGCGCCTGGCCAGCTTTTTCGCGAATCATCTGGAATCGCATCCGGATTGGGGCATCTCGGCCTCGGCGCCACTCGTTGCCAACGCTAGGTCGACGCTCGTCAATCAGATCGGCCTGGCCAATGCGGACGATACGGTCTATCGGTCGATCCTCGAGGCCGTGCGCGGCAAGTACGCCGATGTGTCGCTACCCGTCTTGCTTAACGGCACGGATGCGCAGGGGCTCTTCGCCACGTCGGCCACCGTGTCCGGGCTCTACACGCGAGCGGCCTGGGACGGCATGATCGCCGCCGCGATCGACAAGGCGGCGAGCGAGCGCCAGATGGAAAGCGATTGGGTGCTCACCGGAACCTCGGCACCGACGATCGCTGCCACGGCGAACGAGGGCGCCATGACGACGGAAAACGCCCACCGCAACGCCCAGCACAATGCGCCCGACCTGAAGCAACGCCTGACCGCGCGCTACTTCAACGAATACGCCGCCGCGTGGCAACGCATGCTCAACAGCTTCCAGTGGCAGCCGGCGACGAATCTCCATACCGCGGTCGATCAACTTACGCGCCTGACGGATGCGCAAACCTCGCCGTTGATCGCTCTGATGAAATCCGTCCAGTTCCAAGCGCAGGCGGGCCGTCCCTCGCAGGCACTTGGAGATACGCTTGTGCGCCGCGCGCAGGGGTTGATCGGCCACGATGAGCAGCCTTCCGGCCCGGTCGTTCATCCGCTCGACCCGTTCTTCGGTCCGCTCCTCGCCCTGCTGGGCGACAGCGGTGTCACGGCCGGCAACGGCACGAGCCGCGCGAACGGCGCCGCCGCAGCCGCCGCGAGTGGCGTCAGTCTGCAAAGCTATCTCACCGCGGCCACCACCATGCGGCTCAAGCTTCAGCAAATCGGCGGAAGCCCCGACGCGCAGACGATGGCGCGAACACTCGCGCAGGCGGTTTTCCAGGGCAAGCTCTCGGATCTTGCTCAGGTGCGCGATCAGGCGGCGTTAACCGCGGCAAGTCTCGGCTCCGCCTGGGCAGGCTTCGGGGATGCACTGTTTCAGCGCCCGCTCGATGGCGCATGGAAGACCATCCTGCAACCAGCGGCGGCGAGCCTCAACGACATCTGGCGCGCGGGCATTGCCTTACCGTTCAACAGCGCGTTCGATGGGCGTTACCCGTTCTACGATACCCACGCCGACGCGTCGTTCGCGGAACTCGGCCGCTACGTGCGTCCAACTAGTGGCTTGATCAACCGCTTCCTCTCGGTGGAACTGGCGGGCGTGCTGGCACAGCAAGGCGATCAGTGGGTCCCCAACGGGCTTGCTCCGCAAACGCTGGTTTTCGATCCGGCGTTCCTCCAAGCGATTGAACAGCTATCCGTGCTCGGTGCGCGTCTGTATACCTCCGGCGATGCCGGCTATCGCTTCGAGATCATGCCGCAGCCGGTCCCAAACGTGACGCGGTCGGAGCTGAAGATCGACAAGCACAAGATCATTTACTTCAACCAGCAGCAAACGTGGGCGCCCATTGCGTGGCCAGGTGACGGTTTAAACGGGCATACGGCGCTCAACTGGCAAGCGCTCGACGCCGGCATGCGGCTGGCGTTCGATGCGACGGGCGACTGGGCTTTTCTGCGTCTGCTCGCCAAAGCCGATGTCAAGCCACTCGACAGCACCCGCTACGAACTCGCCTGGAGCCAGCCCGACGCCGACACGCTGCGCTATGTCCTGCGCACGCAACTGGGTGCGGGGCCGCTTGATCTGCTGAAGCTGCGCGGATTCAAACTGCCCGAGCGAATATTCATGGCGTGGGAAAAATCGGAGAAAGACGAGTAGGGGATTGACCCGGCGCGGGACAAGCCGCCTTCAGGAAGGGGAGGATATCAATGCGGTGGCAGCGTTTGGAAGCTGTGGGGAGCGTGGCGTGAGCCAAGCAGAACCGGCTTGCGGTTGCTGTGATAAAGCGGTGGAAGTGGGTGCGTCCCGCGCGGCGCGAAGACGCACCCGAATAACGCTTAGCCTTGGGTCAAGCTCTTTGCGTTCTTCGGACCGGCTTCTTCCAGCTGATCCTTGGCCGCGTCGTTGTTCAGCGCGTTTTCCATTTGCGTAGCGGCGTCTTGCAGAGCGATCGAGCTAGCCGTGCTGGCCGACATTTCGCCGATCGTCGCTGCGTTCGAGCCAACCGTTGCGCCAGTCGAGAAAGAAGAGGTATTGAGTGCCATTTTCAGTACTCCTAATCATCAAAAATTAACCCATTGCTGGGCGATGGTTTGCCGCGGCCTGATGGACACGGTTACGACGGAACTGCGGGTGATGCTTATACTTTGTTACCGGAACCGCTCGACGCTTACCGTCATCGCTGTTGTTGCTTGTCTGCTTTGGCGTCTGCGTTGGACTCTACTTTGCCGCAGCCACCGTTTTTCAACTCACGTCGGAACGAATTTTTTGGGGCGGCGGCGAACTATGCAAATCAAGTTGCTTCGCCCTCCGGAAGTGCCCCCGGTTGTTCGCGCTCCGCTTGCCGTATCTGCTGCCAACGGTTCAGTGCGTCTCGCACGGCCGCGGGGCTATGCCTCCTTCCTTCACGGCGAGGTGGCCTCGATGCACGGCCGGTTTCGCTGACTTCGGTCATGGCGGTTTCCACCAAGACTTGATAGTCATGCTCGCTCAGACGCAAGTGGTCCGGACGGTCTTGCTCCAGGAGATCGCTTAACTCCTCCTCCAGTGCCTGAGCCAGGGCCACCGGCGTAGACGTCGCCAGATCGGGGCGCGACGAGAGCCTGCTGCGTGCCATTGCCATCACTGAAGGGCGCCGGATGCCCGGGGCAGGCATAGGAACCCTGGCTTCCCCGCGCGCTTGCTCGGCCGCCCGCTCCGCGACGCCGAGATCTCGCTCGAGCGTGCGAATCTGCGCTTCGACTGCCGGCAAGCTGCGACGGTCGGGCAGGTAAGCGACGCTGCGCCGCACATGTTCCAATTCCGATCGCACTGCGGCGGCCCAGATATCGGGCGTCGTCGCTTGCCTGCCCATTCTGAGGACGAACGCACGCTCTCCCGCGGTTAGCTCGACTCGAGCCGGATCCGTGCTTGCTCGATATCCGCTGGCGGCTAACTCTCTGACACCGTGCTCTCTCAATTCATGCTGCTGGTTCGGGGCAATCGTCCCTTCGCTCCGCCAGTGATATTCGAGCCGCTCGGCGGCCACGTTACGCACGTCCTCGTCCACCGACTGATCGCCGATAACACGCATAAAGCTATCGAAAGCGGCTGGGTATTCGGGCCGCAGGGGTGTGTTGTAGTACCGTCTGCGCCGGTCGCGCGTGGTGGCAATGGCGATCGGGATCGTGAGGACGAACGGGATCGACTGGGCGATATTGTGAGCTTGTCTACCGTCGTGATCCTGACGGTGCGCCGGATCATGCGTTCGTAGCCGCGCTTGCTGTACGGAGAGCCACATACCCGCTGCTGTAAGGCGCGTATCGGGCTGCGGCGCATGACGAAATTCGTGTTCCAACGCCTGTGCCAGCTCGTCTCGTTGCGGGCGAGTCAGGCTTTTCGCGTAGAGATATTGCCGCGACGCGGACTTTTGAAAGGGGCGCCACCGCCGAATCTGCGCGCCCTCTGTCGACATTTCGGCCATCGCTTGGCGCAGCCATGGACGTTGCAGGACGAATGGGTTTTCGTAAGGTTCGTTCGTCGGCGTCCCGCCTTCCGGACGATTGCTCGAAGGCGCACCCGAAGCACGGGCACCGGCGCCGACTCGCGGCAAGGTGGCCTGGCGGACGCGCGACGTCGATGCGCCGGACTCGGACGAGCTGGCCGAGCGCTGTCGCGTGAGCGCTTCCAATCGGCTGTCGGGCGTTCGGCTCGGCGACACGACGTTGGACGCGGAGGGCGAAGGAGCGGGCGTCACCGGCGGAGAAGGCTCGGCGTTCGCCAAGGATGAAGACACGTGACGGAGCATGATGGAATCTCCTCTGGAATGAATTGCAGGCTCGTAAAACGAAAATAGGCCCACTTACGTATGCAACGCGCACGCGTTCCATACGTAAGCAGACCGGATCTTCTTCGTGAATATCGACAGCGATGTCGAGATGGCAATGCCGATAAAACCGCGTTCGTCGATGCCCCAAGCGTTGCAGCGTGCGTGTAGATCGCACTTATCGCGCGAGTCCCGAATCAACCGATCATAGTGATCGTGACGATCGCTGCGGGTACGAAGGCGCGGATAAGATTGCCTGGAGTAACGGCAGGGTGGGTGCGTCCCGCACGGCGCGAGGACGCACCCGAATAACGCTTAGCCTTGGGTCAAGCTCTTGGCGTTCTTCGGACCGGCTTCTTCCAGCTGATCCTTAGCCGCGTCGTTGTTGAGCGCGTTTTCCATTTGCGTGGCTGCGTCTTGCAGAGCGATCGAGCTAGCCGTGCTGGCCGACATTTCACCGATCGTCGCGGCGTTTTGACCAGCGCTAGCGCCCGAGGAGAGAGCAGACGTATTGATTGCCATTTTTAGTACTCCTGATTCATCAAGAATGAACCCATTGCTGGGCGATGGTTTGCCGCGGCCTGATGGACACGGTTACGACGGAACTGCGGGTGATGCTTATACTTTGCTACCGGAACCGCTTGGCGCTTACCGTCATCGCTGCTGTTGCTTGCCTGCGTTGGCGTCTGCGTTGGACTCTACTTTGCCGCAGCCACCGTTGTTCAACTCACGTTCGAACGAATTTTTTGGGGCGGCGGCGAACTCTCGCTAGCAATGTTTCTCCGGTTCGGCCCTGCAACCGCTACGAATGGCCTCCCCACGGCCTAGACAATTCGTAGCGCCAACTGCCGGGCGTTAGTCCCACTCCGATTACGCCCGCATCCAAAGATAATTGCCATCTGCGAGATGCCGAAACATTTCGTCATCCGCGAGCAGGATGTTCTCGCGCCAATAGCGGCCGTGTTCGACGTAATGCTCGATCATCTCGACGAGCCATTGGCCGTCGGAGTTCGCTTCAAGCACACCGCGTACGACCAATACGACACCGCCTGTCTCGGCCTCGACGCCGAGCTGCGCTTGATCCTGCGCATAGACGGAAAGATTCGCCTCGAGCAGCAGCCGGAACACGCGCAGCGTGCGGCCTCCCGAAACGATGCCGAATTGGAAGTTGACGTAGATGGCGGCCGGATCTTCATCGAAGAAGTCGACTGCAATATCGAAATCGTCAATGCTGACGACACCGCGCTCGATGACACCATCGACGTCGCCGAGCCCGCGCAGATCGCACAGTTCTCGGATCAACTGATTGCGTCGTTCGAGGCTCATAGGAAGAGAAAGGTAGATGCGCCCCGGGGGACGTGCTCTTGGCGGATGCCTCGAAGGAAAGACAGCAGGGGTGCGTCTCGCGCGGCGCGAAGACGCACCCGAATAACGCTTAGCCTTGGGTCAAGCTCTTTGCGTTCTTCGGACCGGCTTCTTCCAGCTGATCCTTGGCCGCGTCGTTGTTGAGCGCGTTTTCCATTTGCGTGGCGGCGTCTTGCAGAGCGATCGAGCTAGCCGTGCTGGCCGACATTTCACCGATCGTCGCAGCGTTTTGACCAGCGCTGGCGCCCGAGGAGAAAGCAGACGTATTGATTGCCATTTTAAGTACTCCTAATCAAAGATGAACCCATTGCTGGGCGATGGTTTGCCGCGGCCTAACGGACACGGATACGACGAATTCGTACTTGCGTACGGGGAACGATGCACTGCTGCTGCGTACTGCGGCTACACACTGCGTATTTCCGACTTCTTACAGCTGTTCGATGCGGCGCCGAACGCCACGGAGGACATATCCTTTAGAGGCGTATAGGCGGTTGTCGCTATGCTTCGAGGGTCGCGCGGCACAATTGCGCGGCGGCGGTCAAACCGTCGGCCACGGTGGTCGCCGATTGCCGCAGCATCGGATCGGACAGCTTGATAGCCTGCGAAGCGATCTCGTTCGCCAAGCGGTCGAGCCCGAGCGCTGCCTCTCCGAGCTGGCGACGATGCGCCGGGGGCTGTTCGGCCAACGTCTTGACGCCGTCGATCGCGTCGATCATTTCGGTAGTCACGGTGTCGTACATGATCGTCCTCAGTTCAGTTTTTGCGCAGCTGCGCGTGAATCGATAAATTGTTTCGTGCCGTCGCCCGCCTCGACATACTGCAGATCGTCGACGGCAAGCAGCGACTCCACCGCCGTCGGCATCGCCATGCGATCGTCGGGCGTGAACTGCTGCGCCACCTGCGTGACCATCGGCTTCAGGTCGGCACTCATTTGCATCAGCGTCGCTTGCGCGGCGCTCGTGTCTTTTGCTATCCCCGATACGCCGAATGCTCTGTTACCGAGGTAATGCACCTGCAAGGTCGGGTCGTTCAGCGATTCCTGCAAGTCCCGCGTAATCTGATCGACGCATCCAAGCCGCCAAACGATCCGGCCCGGCGCGATGGTCTCGAGCGCTGTGCGCACGAGTGCTTCGCTCGTACTGTCGGGCACCACACCGACGACGTCGAAGCGCGAGCCCGCAGGCGTCACGGTCACGTCGGCTTGATGCAGCCGGCCCAGCGCCCGCTGCAACTGATCCACCGTCGGCTGCTGGACGATGCCGTGCGGCGAGACACCCGTGCGCGGATGCAGCACCGCGGGCAAGGCGATGCCGGCGCTACCGACCGCAAGCATCGCCACTGCGACGACGCCCGCGACGTGCGCACCGCGGCGATGCTTCGGCGCAGCCTGGAGCATGTCCGCCGGCGCGGTCGCTTGATCAGCGGCAAAACCCAGCGCCGATTCCGGTTCCAGCTCCGCTTCTACCTCTGGCTCTGGTATCGGAGCCGGCACCAGCAGCGATTCGAGCAGCTCGATGTCGGTCGGCCATTCTTCGTCGGTCTCGCCGGCGCACACGACGATGTAGCCGAATCGATGCGGCTTGAAGTCTTCGAGCGCGATGGGCTCGCCGTGGTGGGCGGCATCGGCGATCGTCAGGCTTCCGTCCTCGTGTTGGCTCAGTAGCATCGTGGGCTGATCCCAATCGCTGATCTGAATTTCCGCTTCGTCATCGTTGCCGATGCGCATCTGCGTTGGGTTCAACTGTATGCGGGCTCCGGCGTGGCGCCCGGTTAGTAGACGAATTTCCTTGGTCATGAGCGAACTCCTTTTCATTGCGTTGCGCGTCATGCGCATGCGTTCAAACATACGACCGGCGGCGGTCGAGCAGCGAACTGAGCTTGGCGACCGCAAGCGCGCGTTCCGTATCGGTGCGCGGGCGTTCGAGGCTGAGCAACATCAACGGAAGCAGCAGGTTGATCGACTGTTGCTGAACCGGAGCGCGTTTCGTCGGCGTGGCGACGGCCTCGATCAGACGCTTGCGTATCGTTGCGAGTGCCCCTTTCGCTTCAGCGGAGCCACTCGGCAACGCGAGGAAGTCCCGCATGGCGGCCAACGCGAGATAGGTCGAACTCGTTTGCGCAGGCGCCCGCGCTTGAGCGTCGCGAGCGAGCAGCAGCGCCGCTTCCGCGGTTTCGCGTGCCTGCTCGGTGTCGACCGCGCCGTCGGTGCCGCGCAAGAAACGCTTGCCCGTGCGCAGGCGCTGCGCCGGACGCCCGATCGCCGTGTCGTCGCTATTTCTGCCGTCGCGCCCATCGTTGCTGGATCCGCCGCGGTCGCCGGGATTGCGCTCCGCGACCCGCATCACGAACTCGCTCTGCTTTTGCAGATGCTCGTTGAGCATCATCTGCAGTTCTTCGCTGGCGGCCGATTCGTCTACGCCGTCGGGCGAATCGGCGCCGCGCCGGCGCTTCGAGCGCGACCGCGCGCCGGTCTTCCCACCTTGGTGAACGGGGTGGTGATGGTGGTGGTGGCCGTGCGGGCCCAACGGGCCTTGCGTGTTTTGCGACGATGCGCCGTCGTCGACGGGCACCGAACTAGGGCCGATGCTGCGCAGATGGAAGCTCATGGGAACACACTGCGCATGACCGATTGCGCGAAATTCAGTACGGCCGACGCGCCCCATGGCGCGGCGACGATGATGACGACCGTGACGATCATGAATTTGAAGCCGTGCGAGATCGTCGAATCTTGCAGCGACGTCACCGCTTGCAAGAAGGCGATCGCCAGGCCGGCGATCGCCGCCACGGCCACGGCCGGCAATGACACGAGCAGGCACAGTGTCAGCGCGTCCGTCGTCAAACGAGTAATGGCATCGGCATCCATTGTCGCTCCTTCACTTGTAAGTCGAAATGAGGCCGTGTATCAGCGTCGACCAGCCGTCCATCGACACGAACAGCAGCAGCTTGAACGGGATCGCCACGTTGGTAGGCGTGACCTGAGAGAGCCCGAGCGCCATCAAGATGTTGGCCACGATCAGATCGATGACGACGAACGCCAGATAGATCAGAAAGCCGATCTTGAACGCGGATGTCAGCTCGGTCAGCGTGAAGGCGGGCGCCAGTACGATGAGGTCGTCGGGTTTGAGGCTCGCGGCCTTGTCCGCCGGCCAAATCTGCTGAGCCGAGCGGATAAAGAACGCTTTCTCGCGCGCATCCGTGTGCTTGATCAGAAACTGGCGAAACGGTTCGCGCGCGGCATCGAAGATCGGCATCACCTGGCTCGTCGGTGTCTGCTCGCTCGAGAGCTGCGCACGGTGCATCGCCTCCATGCCGACGGGCGCCATGATGAAGCAGCTCACGATCATCGCGATGCCGTTGAGCACGGTGCTGGGCGGGACCTGCTGGACGCCCAGCGCGTTGCGCAGCAAGCCGAGTACGACGACGATCTTCGTGTAGGAGGTGACGACCATCGCCGCGAACGGCAGCAAGCCGAATGCGAAGAGCGCAACGAGCAGCGAGGCGACGTCAAGATTGCCGTTCATCGCTCGCCGCCATGCGTTGAATTTGGACGCCCAAGTTTTCGCCGACGGCGACTAGCTTGCCGAATGCAACCGTCTGGCCGTACGAGACGAGGCGGACGGGGGCATCGGCAAGGGGCAGCGGGAGATCGAGCACATAGCCAGGCTGAAGCGAGCCGATCCGCGCGAGGCTAAGGTTCACGCTGAACAGCTCCACGTGCACCGGCAGGTCGATCGAGGAGACGGGGACGAGCGGTTCGGTGGCGGGATCGCTCGATGCGCCGGCGAGGGGATCGAAGTCGTCGGGTTGGGCGGCGGTGGCGAGGGTCACAGGGGTCTCCAGGGTTACGGTGTGTGCGTCGACGCGCACGCCTGCGCGCAACTGGCGTCCGCGCGGGGCGCCGATGCGCAGCGATGCTTGTTCGACGGTGCCGCCTTCGACGAACGGCAAGCCGGGTTGCCAGCCGAGCAGGACGTCATGGCGGTTCAGCGAGGCGAGCGTTGCGAGCGAGCACAGGCGGCTGCGCAGGCGGATGGCGACGGGTAGGGCGATATCGCTTACGGCGTCGAGCGGCGTGGCCAGCGGCGGCCGCGTCCACGCGCGCTCGAATTCGGCGGCGAGTGCGTCGGGCAGTTCGCCGATGGCGAGTTTCGTATCCACGCCGCCGACGTCGAGCGTGAGATGCAGACCGGAAATGTCGTTCGCCTGTGCGCCGAGCGCGATCGATTTAACCGACGGCAAGACGCCGTCGCCGGTATCGAAGCGCGCGAGGCGATCGGCGAGGAACATACCGGCGAGTGCGCTCGCTCGCTTCGGTTCGCTATCGAGCGCAATGCTTTGCAGTGCGGCATGTTCGGCGGCGTCGAGCACGATCGCGATTTCGCCATGTGCGCTATCGAGCGTCAGCGTCATCGGCCGTTCGAAAGCGGACGGTTCGATGCCGCGAAGCCGCAGGCCATGGCCTGCGGCCGGATGCGTCGAATGACGAAGGGCCAGCGCGCGTGTCAGTCGTGCGAGCGACTCGCGATAGTGCGGCAGCTTGCCTTCGAGTGAAGTCGACACGGCGTCGTTCATGGTCTGGTTGAGCTCGTTATTCAAAGGTTGCGGCTTGCAATCGGTCATGCGCCGACGTCGACATCGATCTGGCGACCGAGGGCTTCGGCCAGCCGCGTGCGCAAGGCGTCGGCGTTATCTGAGATTAATTGCGTCGAGCGCGGATTCGACGTTTCGAAGCGAATACCGATGGACGACGGCGAAAGTTGTAGATGCAGCAGCGTTTCGGGCAACACGGCGGGGTTCATCGGCAACGTCACGGCCCACGATGCGTCGCCCGACGCGCCCGACGTGGAGCAAAAGCGCGCGATACGATCGGCCAGTTCGCGTGTGAATAATTCGCCGTGCGCGGCGACTGCGCACGCATGCACGATCTGCTTGCCGAGCGCAGCGTCTTGCTCCGGGGCCTCAGGCGCTTTGGGCGCTTGCGTCTCGCGCCGCGACAGGGTGCGGGTGCCGGCGACGGCCGGGTGCGCCGGTGCGTCGTGCGGCGCTTCGTTGCGCAAGGGGGACGCCTCCGTGCGCGGCGGTTGTTCTGCGCGCGCTGGTTCCGCCATCGCGCTACTGTCTGCGGCCGGGCCTCCCGTATCGGAGGCAGGGGCGTCATCGCCGCCGTCGCCTTGGCCGTCGGATTGACCGTCGCCGTGTTCGGCGAGCGCCGTTACAGAGCCCACCCCCGCCTGGCTGGCGAGCAGGCGAAAAATCTGCGCGGCCGTGGCGTTCGACGATGCGCGCGGGTTGCCCGGAGAGGCTGACGAAGCCGGGCCCGTACTGGGCACGATGCGGACGTCTTGAGGATTGCGGACGCGGTCGGTCATAGCGGCTCCTTCACCGGTTAGAACGTGAGGCGGCCGACCGGCGTCAGATGCGCGTCCGATCCGAGTTCTTGGAACGAATAGACGGGCAACCAAGGCAGGCGCTGCTCGATCATTCGCCGTACATAACGGCGAATGTCCATTGCCGCGATGATGGCCAGATGCTCGACCGGCTCATCGCCGCAGATCCCTTCGAGATTGCCGAGCAGCGTATCGACCGTGGCAGGCTCGAGGGCGAGGAAGTTACCCGCTGGGGTCGGCTTGATCGCTTGCCGAATCGTCTGCTCGACTTCCGGATCGAGGACGATGGCCGGCAGTTCACCCGTACCGCCTGTCGCCCGGTGTGCGATGAAGCGGCCGAGGTCGCCGCGGACGTACTCGGTCACCATCAGCAGGTCTTTCTCTTTGGGGCCCCAAATCACGAGGCTTTCGAGGATGGCTCGCATGTTGCGGATCGGGACTTGTTCTTCGAGCATGCGTCGCAGCACCTCGGCGATCCGTTGCGCCGGCAATGCCTTCTGCACTTCGGCCACGAGACCGGGATACTCGGTGCCGGCACGCTCGAGCAGCCATTGCGTTTCTTGGAGGCCGACGAAGAGCTTGGCTTCGGCGCTGAGCTTCGCGATGGCATGCCCGGCGATCAATGCTTCGCGGCTGATGATCGCTTTGTTCAATTCGGCCGGCACGCTGGCGGTGTCGATCCAATAGCTATGGGCGAGTCCGGCGATGTCTCTGCGCTCTTCGAATTGACCAAGCAGCGCGTCGGGGACATGGCGAAGCACGGACAGGCCCGGCGGTAGATCGACCGGCGCGGCAGGCACATCCTGCACGAACAGCTGATAAGTGTGGGCTTCCAGTTCCTCGGCAACCCAAACGGCCGTGCGCGGAAACGGCAAGCCGAGATCGGCCGTCAACGCGCGGCGGCCCTGTTCGAAAGCGTCGTCGAGCTTGGAGGAATCGATCAGCGCGGCCAGCGCGGGCGAGAGACGAATCGCCAGCGGCACAGCGAACGGGGGCGCTTTCGTCGAAATCGTCGGGGCGTTTTCCTTCGAACCTTCGCGCGTCAGGGCCGGCAGTTCGGGGCCAGCGGGTGCGTTGGCCTTGCGCTGCTTGCGGCTCAGCGAAAAGGCCGCGACTGCCAACCCGGCCGCGAGCACGATGAACAGCATCCACGGAAAGCCCGGGACGAACGCAAAGCCGCATAGCAGCGCAGCGGCGCTGAAGAGTGCGCGCGAATTGCCCGAAAGCTGCTCGAGAATTTCGACGCCCAGCGAGCGTGGCTTGCTGTCTTCGTCCGCCACGCGCGTGATCAGCACGCCGGCTGCCACCGAAATCAGAAGCGAGGGGATCTGCGAGACCATCGCATCGCCGATCGACAACACGGAAAAGCGATTCGCCGCTTCGCCGGCCGTCATGCCGTGATAGCTCACGCCGATGACGATGCCGGCGAGGATGTTGACCATCGTGATGACGAGCCCTGCGATCGCATCGCCTTTGACGAACTTCATCGCCCCGTCCATACCGCCGTGAAGTTGGCTCTCGATCGCGAGCAGGGCGCGGCGCCGTTGCGCCTGTTCGGCGGTCAGGTTGCCCGCGCGGACATCGGCATCGATGCTCATCTGCTTGCCGGGCATACCGTCGAGCGTGAAACGCGCGCCGACTTCGGCCACCCGCTCCGATCCCTTGGCGATGACGATGAACTGCACCGTCGTGATGATCAAGAAGACGACGAGGCCCACCACCAGGTTGCCGCCGACGACGAGTTCGCCGAAGCTATCGATGATGTGCCCGGCTTCGGCGTGCAGCAGGATCGACTTCGTCGACGCGATATTCAACGACAGGCGAAACAGCGTCGTGAACAACAGCAGCGACGGAAAAGCCGAGAGCGACGTGGCCTTCGGGATGTACATCGTGACCATCAGCAGGACGACGCTGGTCGTGATGTTCACGCCGAGCAGCATGTCGATCAGGAAGGTGGGTAGGGGCAGGATCATCAACGCGACGACAGCGACGATGACGCCGGCGATCGCGACCTCCCCGCTGTATTGCGACGCGCTCGACATTGTGGCGCTTTTGCTCATGACGGTAAGCCTCGATGGGGTTGGACGGGCGCGTGGGTGGTCGGATTCGTTAGGCCGGGCGTGTCGCCGCGCTGCGCGGCTGCCATGTCTTCCACCCACGCGAGCACGGCGGCGACGGCTTTGAAACAGGCTTCGGGGATGGCATCGCCGGTCGGCACGAGATACAGCGCGCGTGCGAGCGGCGGATTGCCGACGATCGGCACGCCGTGGCGCTCGGCCATGCGCCGGATTTCGAGCGCATCGGCGTCGACGCCCTTGGCGACGATGATGGGAAGGTCGTATTCGTCGGGCATGTAGCGCACCGCGACGGCATAGTGAGTCGGGTTCACGATCACGGCTTGTGCGCCGGCCACGGCTTTATCGGGATTGCCCTCGACAATTTCCTTGGCCACTTGCTTGCGCTTGCCTTTCAGATGCGGATCGCCTTCCGAGTCCTTGTGTTCGCGTTTCACATCTTCCTTGCTCATGCGGTGATCGCGAATGAACAGCCACTTCTGGACGCCGTAGTCGGCCACGCCTATCACCAGGTACAGCACGCCGCTCACGGCGAACAAGCGGCACAACGCGGACCACGACAACTCGATCAAATCCGGCACGGGCTCATAGGCGACGCCGACGATGAGCGGGATCAACGTCAGCATCGTCTTGTACAACGCCGCGCCGAGCACGGCGGCCTTGACGATCATCTTCGCGAGATCGATGAACGAGCGCAGCGAGAACATCCGCTTCAGGCCCGAGGCCGGATTGATTGCATTGAATTTCGGCTCGAGCGGTTTGAACGAAATGACAAAGCCGATCTGCGCGGCGACCGCGGCAATGGCGGCCACGACGGCAACCAGCACGGGGATCGACAGCACTAACGCTTGCATGCCGATGCGTGCCATGGCCCGGCGCAAGTCGGCGTCGGTTTCGCCCAAGCCATGGACGTCCAGCGCGATGTTCATGAGCGCCCGCAGGTGCTCTGCCATCGTCGGTCCCGCGAACGACAGGCCCAGCGAAGCGGTGATCAGCAGCAGCGAGAACGACAGATCGGGGCTCTTGACCGTCTCGCCGTCGCGGCGGGCGTCCCGGAGCTTTTTGTCTGATGGCTCTTCGGTCTTCTCGTCGGACATCGGCGCGCGCTCCGGCTGGACGTGTGGATGGGATTGGGGTTGGCCGCAGTCTCGCGCGAGCGGCGCAGTGGCGCAGGGGGAAGCGACGAAACGGCGCGTCGGCCGGCGAAATGCCACGCGGCGCGGGGTGGCGGACGATGAGGATTCGGTGAGAATTCAGCGGCGAGCCGTTGACGAAAGTTGACGAAACGGCGGGGGTTCGCTGACGGCCCACGGAATTCGCCGCTGCCCAGCGAGCGACGGAGCGGGGCCGGATACGTTACGGCCATCGGTGAGATAGCCCCAGACGGGGCGGTCCCGATCTCGGCGGCACGGCCGCTCTTCATTCCGATTGACGAATTCGAACTTCGCGAGGCGTAACGATGAATCTCACGACATGCAGCAACCGCATGGTGTCGGCTCTGATCGAGCTGTTGACTTGGGCCGCGCGTAAGGGCCACTTGGACGAAGCGGACCGCTTGCTGGCAGCGCTGCATCTGATGCGGCCCAACTTCGTCGAACTCAATGCATACGACGCTTGGCTTTTGATCCGCCGCAATCGCATGGCCGATGCGGCGCAATTGCTTCGGCAACTCGAGGGCCGCGAGCTTCAGCCTCCGTTTGGGCCCTACGTGACGGCGCTGCTGGCCGTGTGCATGTCGTCGCTGGGCGATGCGAGCTGGCGCATCTATGCGAACCAAGTCCTGACGCGCGACGAGGATGCCGAATCGGTCGGGCTGATGAACTTGCTGATGGGCAAGCGCGAGAAGACGGAGAAGACCGACTCGAACGATGCTTCCGCCAAATCCGACGCGGCCGAACTGCTCAAGCAAGCCATGTCGTTCAGCTACATGCGCGCATAAGGAGCCTGCCATGACTGCCGCAATTGCACCCATCGCACCACCGCCTTCGATATCGCCCACGGAATCCGCGGGTGGCGTGGCGGGCCCCGCACAAGGCGCACATGCGCCCGGTGGCCTAGGTGAGCGTTTTCGGGAGGCGCTCGCTCATGCGCGTCTCACACCCGAGGAGGGCGGACGGATTCAAGGACCGTCCACGATTTCGCAGGCCGTAGCGACCCAAGACGAGGCATTCGGCGCATTGACTCATAAGATCGATGCGTTCGAGGCGTCGAGCGGGAATATGTCGCTGCAGCAGGTCGAAGCGCAGTCCTTGCAGATCCAGCGTGAAATCACCGAGCAAATGGTGAAGATTTACACGGGCACGGCCGTCGCACAAGGCGGGAAGAGCACCGTGCAAACGCTGATGAAGAATCAATGACGGGAGAATGCAATGCGCCGTTTTCCGACTTTGTTGCGCGTAGTTGCCATTGCCGTGATCGGCAGCGCATTGCTCGCCGGATGTAGTAAGCAGTTGTACGCGCAGCTATCGGAGCAAGATGCCAACGATCTGATGCGTGTGTTGATCGAGGCCGGCATCGATGCGAGCAAATCTTCGCCCGATAGCGGCAAGACCTGGACCGTTTCGGTCGAGGACGATACCTTCGCGCGTTCGATGGAAGTGCTTCGAGCGCACGGTTTGCCGCATCAGAAATACACCTCGCTCGGCGAGCTGTTCAAGAAGGACGGGTTGATCTCGACACCGACCGAAGAGCGCGTGCGCTTTATCTACGGTGTTTCGCAGCAGCTGTCCGAAACGTTGTCGCGCGTGGACGGCGTTGCGTTTGCGCAAGTGCAGATCGTCTTGCCGAACAACGATCCGCTGTCGGCGGTGGTGAAGCCGTCGTCGGCCGCCGTGTTCATCAAGTATCGGCCGGGCACGGACGTTCAGGCGCTCGTGCCCAGCATCAAGAATCTGGTCGTGCATAGCGTCGAAGGGCTGGCCTACGACAATGTCAGCGTGACGCTCGTACAGGCCGCCGAGCCGCAGCAGGAGGCTGCCGTGGCGCCGCCCGGCGGTGGGCCGATGATATGGTTTGCCGTGGCCGCCGTACTCGGCGTAGTCATGGGTACGCTTGCGCTCGGCTTCGCTCTGGCGCCGCAGGCCCTGAAAAATAGCGCACCGGTCCGCTGGCTCAAGCGCATCAAAGTTAAGGCTCCTAAGCGTGCGGCCGCATCATGACTCATGCCGATCATCCGCTGATTCGTATGCTGCGCGGCTTCGAAGCGCGCTTGCTCGGGCTGGCGATGGCGTTGGCGGACGCACCGCAAGCACGCGAGAGCGGCAGCGACGTTCGGATCGAAGACTCGGCGCGGCATGCGCGCGCACAGACGATTCGCATCGCGGCCGTCCGGCGCGTCTGGTTTTCGGCGCCGGTGCCGCTCGATGCATTCTTGCGGCCCGGCAACCGGATCGCGATTCTCGCGCCGCAGGAACTGCGCCGCGTGCTTGCGGCGCTAGCGCTGATTCGATGCCAGGACAGTATTCGGCGTTGCATCGATCGCGATCGGCGGCGCGCGCTCGTACACGCGGTTGGGCAACAGACGCTTCGACAGATGCAGGATCAACCGACGGCCGCCGCGTTCGGCGAGCCCCTGCCCGACGATCTCGACGCCGATGCGCTCGCGCAGCGCGGCTGGCGAATGATGCGCGACGACGGTGCATGCCGCAACGCGACGCTCGTCAATATCGTCGAGTTGGGGCTGGCATCCATTGCCGGCGAGCACGCCTGGCAGCGCATGAGCGTTGTGCGTGCAAGCCGAGCCGAGGCGACTGACGAGGCGACTCACGAGGCGACTCGCGAGGCGCGTGCCGACGCTAGGCCGAAAGCTGGCGTGGACGCCGGCGCGGGCGTTGCCGCGACGAGCCGCTTCTTTTCCATGGCAGGCGATTTGTTCCCGGAGTTGCAATGGCTATTTGGTTGAAAAGGCAGCCGAAAGTGCTCGCCGTCGATACCGACATCGTGCGTGCGGGCGAACTCGCGCGCTTGGTCGAATTAAGCGACGCGCTCGGCGCGCTAGACGAAGTCGTGCAAGCGACGATGCAAGCCGCGACCGCGCGGGCGAGAGAACTCGTGGAAACGGCGCGCCGCGAAGCGGATGCATTCGTCGAGGCAGCCCGGCGCAAGTTCGATAACAGCGCGCGGCTCGGCTATGCGGCGGGCCATCGGCGTGCGATCGCCGAAGCGCACGAGCGCATGCTCGCGCGTACCCGAGATGAATACGAGGAACTACAGGCGTCGTCCGATCGGCTCGCGCGCCTGGTGATGCGCGCGGTCGAACAGGTCGTTGCCGAAACCGATCGCGATGCATTGATGCGTCGCGTGATGCAGGCCGTTTCTCGATCGATCGACGACGCCGCCAACCTGACCGTGACGGTCGCGCCCGGCGATGCGGAGCGGGCCAAGCGCCTGTTCGGCGAGCTTGTGCGTGACGCCTCGCCGCCGCTGAACGTCGAAGTGGTTGTCGATGATGAAGCCGGCGACGGCACCTGCGTCTGCGAGTGGGATTACGGCGTCGTCGAATCGAATCTGCGTGCGCAGCTCGCGGGCCTGCAGCGTGCGCTGGTGCACGGTGCGGCGGCCGCGAACACGATCGATTTCGGCGCTGAGGGGCACTGACATGAGCACGATCGTCCGCGTGGCCGATTATCTGGAGACGGCGCTCGGCGAGAGCGCTTCGCTCGAGCGTTACGGAAAGGTGCTGGAAGCGGTCGGCACGTTGGTCAAGGTCAGCGGCATCGACGCCCAGCTCGGCGAGTTGTGCGAGCTTTGGCGTGCGGACGGCACGTTGATGCAGCGCGCCGAAGTGGTCGGCATCGCGCGGCAGTACGTACTGCTCGCGCCGTTCGGCAGCATGACCGGCATTTCGCGTTCCACGCGGGTGACGGGAAGCGGCGAGCCGCTTTCGGTGCCCGTGGGTCCGGGCCTGCTCGGGCGCGTGCTGGACGGGCTCGGCGAGCCGTCGGACGGGCTGGGGCCGGTCGACGCCGAAGCGCGTGTGCCCGTGTTCGCACCGGCGCCGGATCCGCTCGAGCGACGCATGATCGATACGCAGCTGGGAACGGGCGTACGCGTCATCGATGGCTTGATGGCCCTCGGCGAAGGGCAGCGGATGGGCATCTTCGCGCCGGCGGGCGTCGGCAAGAGTACGTTGCTCGGCATGCTTGCACGCGGCACGGAGTGCGACGTCAACGTGATCGTCTTGATCGGCGAGCGCGGCCGTGAAGTGCGCGAATTCATCGAACTGATTTTGGGTGCCGAGGGGATGGCGCGCAGCGTCGTCGTGTGTGCGACCTCCGATCGTTCGTCGATCGAACGCGCGAAGGCCGCGCACGTTGGCACTGCTATCGCGGAGTACTTTCGCGACCGCGGGCAGCGGGTCTTGCTGATGATGGATTCGCTGACGCGCTTTGCGCGCGCGCAGCGCGAGATCGGTTTATCGGCCGGCGAGCCGCCGACACGGCGCGGCTTCCCGCCTTCGGTGTTCGCCGAATTGCCGCGCTTGCTCGAACGCGCGGGGATGGGGCGCGAGGGCTCCATTACGGCGCTTTACACGGTGCTGGCCGACGACGAAGAGGGCGGCGATCCCGTGAGCGAGGAAGTGCGAGGCATTCTCGACGGCCACTTGATCTTGTCGCGCAAGATTGCCGCACGCAACCGCTATCCGGCCATCGACGTGCTCGGCAGCTTGAGCCGCGTGATGCCGCAAGTTGCCTCGCCCGAGCACTGCGCGGGCGCCTCGCGCGTGCGCCGCTTGATGGCGAAGTACGACGAGATCGAGATGCTGTTGCAGATCGGCGAGTACAAGAGCGGTTCCGATCCGCTCGCCGATGAAGCGATCGCCATGAACGAAGACATCGAAGGATTCGTGCGCCAGCGCACCGAAGAGTTGGCCGATCTGAACGAGACGCGCGATCTGCTGTGCGGCTTTGGTCAGGCTTAGCCGGCCGTTTCGCGATCCACCCATATCCCCCGACGAATAGCCGATCATGAGTCGTGCCGCCCTGCATGTTTGGAAGATGGTGGTGGCCGCCAAGGCTCGAGCGAAGGAACGGCTCGAATCCGAGTTGGCCGATGCGCGACGCGAGCTCGAGGCACGCGTCGACGCCGTGGCGCAAGCCAACGAAGGGCTAGAAGCGGCGCAGGCGCGGCGGCTCGCGCATGAAGCGCGCATCGACGAATTACTGACCGGTTCGGACGGACTGTCTCCCACCGCCTACCTCGACTATGACCGCTACCGCGCGCCGCTAGGGGAGGCGGTCGACGAAGCGCGCAATGTCGTGCGCCGTGCGACCGATGCCGCGGAGGCGCAGCGACAAGCCGTTGAGCAACTCGGCGCGGCCGTGCGCCGTGCCGACGCCTCGCTCGAGGCGGCGCGCGACCAATTGAAGCGCGCCGTCGCCGCCGCCGAGCGACGGGTCGAGGAACGAAACGACGAAGAAGCCGGCGAGACCGCCGCAGCCCGCATACACCGAGGAGCCCAGAATGTTTGACGGATTGAACTTCGGCCGCGCATTGGCCGACGTGTTCTATGAGTATCAGGGCTTCTTCCTCACGCTCGCGCTCAGCTCGGCTCGCATCGCGGTGGCTTTCCAAATATTTCCGCCGACGAGCGGCGACATGCTGCCCGGCACCGCCCGCAACGGCATCATCTATGTGCTGGCGTTCTTTGTCGCAGCCGCACAACCTGCACATTATTTCGAGAGTGTGAATTCGGCGCAGTTATTGATGATTTCGCTCAAGGAGATGTTTCTCGGCGCCGTGCTCGGCTATGCGGCATCGACGGTGTTCTTCATTGCGCAGTGCGTTGGGACATTGATCGACGACTTGGCCGGTTATAACAGCGTGCAGATGAACAACCCGCTGCGCGGCGATCAAAGCACGCCGATTTCAAACACGCTGCTGCAAATGTCTGTCGCCTTGTTCTATGTGGGCGGCGGCATGACGTTCCTGCTCGGCGCGATGTTCGAATCGTTCAAATGGTGGCCGCTCGTCTCGTTGACGCCGTCGATGGCCGACGTTGCGCAGAGCTTCATCATCGCGAGAACCGATTCCATCATGTCGGCGACCGTGAAGCTCGGTACGCCCGTCATGCTTGCGTTGATCTTGGTCGATCTATCGATCGGAATTCTCTCGCGAGCGGCCGAAAAACTCGAACCTTCTTCGCTGAGCCAGCCGGTGCGCGGTGCGATCGGATTGCTGATGTTGATCTTTTTGATCGGTGTGTTTTCGCAGCAGGTATTGGGTTCGCTGCACCTCGAGGCATTCACGCGCGAGGCCGCGGCACTCGCCGCACCGGGTCATTGAAAACCCCTATGCGGACGAGCTATTTCGCCCAATGAGAATTGTTGTGGAATCTACCGAGATTGTTGAAACTGCGCGCGGCGGTGCTAGCTACTATCTTCATCAGCACGGCACCACAGCGAATGTTTCGCGGTTGATGCCGATGCGCGGCCCGTGCCCGATCGGCCGTCAAGAAGTCGGGCAAACACAGAGAGTGTCGAGCCATGTATCCGACGGTCTATTTGGCGATGTTGTCCGGATTGAAGTTTCGTAACAATCTCCCCCGCTATTGCACGGCAATGCTGGACGGCGACTTCACGCGCGCCTATTGCGCTGTGGACGATGCGGCCGATCTAAGCGAACGTGTGCATTCTCAAGCACGTACGCGCAGCAATGAGGAACTGACGGCGCTGGCCGACGTATCGCTCGTGCTGGGTAACTCGGAAGAAGCCGAAGACTACTATCGCCGCGCGCAAAAAATGGTGTGGAAGAACGACGAGCAGCTACGTGTGCAGTCGTGCCGCAACACCGGTTGGTTGTCGCTGCTGCGAGGCCGTTTGGGGGTTGCACAGCGCAGCTTCGCCCGGGTGGCGTCCGAGGCGCAAGCGCATGTCGAACAACGCATCGAAGCTTATGTCGGCATGGCGCTCTCGCATCACCAACTGGCGCAGCAACAAGCCGCGGACGATGCACTCTTCGAAGCGGCCGAATTGGCCGATGCGATCGACGAGCCGCGCTACCGTCTCCTCATCGATCTGCTCGCACAAGAGTTCGATGTCCGCCTGAAAATTCGCGCCTCGCGCGCACTCGACGACAACGCATTCTGGCATTCGGCGCTGACTTCGGTGTCCTTGACGGCCGGCGGACGCACGCGCCTCGAACCGGCTTGCGCCGTGGCGGTGCGCCCCGCGTTGCTGTCGTTGCGGATCGAGGATCTGGTATCGATCGAGCGCCTTGCCGATGGAGACTGCGGCACGCCGGCGGCTGCGATGTTCGCGCGTTTGGAGCGTGGCGCATCGAATCCGCAACTGGTATTTCGCGCGTGCCTCGACATCGTGCTGGCCGCGCTGGCGGGTGGGCTCGACGAATTCGCGGTGGACATGATGAACCGCTTGCCCACGGCCGTCGAGCAATCGCATCGCGATTTCGACTATCTGTACTGCATGTCGAAGATCTCGGCGTACCGAGGCGATCTTGTGCGCGCATTGAAGTTCTATTCGCAATACACCACCGAAGCGCTGCGCTGCTTGCGAAACGAAACGGCCGCAGTGCGCAGCGTGGGGGCAACGCGCCCGCGCGCGTCGGCGGGCACCGTCAATGACGATGTCGCGGCCCGCTTGCCGGCCAAGTACCGTCGCGCCTACCGATACATCATCGAGAACATCGATCGCGAAGATCTGACCACGCGTGAAGTCGCGGCCGAAATGAACGTGACGATGCGCACGATTCAGCTGGTGTTCAAGCGCGCGCTCGGCGTGACGCCTTGCGGCTTGATTCGATCCCTGCGCCTCGAAGGGATTCGCGAAGCGCTGCTCGACGAGAACGGCCCCGCGCCGTCGATCTACGACACGGCCGCGAAGTGGGGCTTAAAGAGCCGCTCCACGTTGGCGAAGGGCTACCGTCGGCACTTCAACGAATCGCCGTCCGAGACGATCGTTGCGCATACGCGTTGATGGCCGATCATCCGCATTGCCCCAATCGCCCGTATCCCCTGTGGAGCATAACGTTATGAAATTGCCACGCCGCCTGCGGCGCCTGAATGCGCTCGCATTCGCGATCTTGATCGGTACCGGACTCGCGAGCCCCGACGCACAGGCGAAGCCGATTCCGTGGAAGTCCAATCACTTCCAATACGTCGCCGATCATAAAGACATCAAAGAGGTGTTGCGCGACCTCGGTGCAAGCGAGAACGTGATGACCTGGATCTCGCCGCAAGTGGATGGCGTCGTGACCGGCCGCTTCGATGAGACGCCGCAGCGCTTTCTCGATCGCTTGTCCGATTCCTTCGGCTTCATCTGGTATTACGACGGTTCTGTGCTGCGCGTATCGGGGCCGAACGAAGCGCGCAGCGCCACGATCGGGCTCACGCATGCGTCGGCGGACGACTTGCGAGGCGCGTTGTCGCGGCTTGGCGTCGCCGATCCCCGCTTTCCTGTCCTGTATGACGACCGGATGCGCACGGCTGTGGTCTCAGGGCCGCCGCGGCTGGTTGAACTCGTGACCGATGTCGCCCATCTGATCGACCATGACGTGGCACGCGACGATGCGCCCGAAGTGCGCTCGTTCCGTCTTCACTATGCATGGGCGACCGACCGCTCGTTGATGATCAACGGACAGCCCGTGGTCGTGCCGGGTGTCGCATCGACGTTGCGTAGCCTTTATCCCGACAGTCCCGGTTCTCGTGCGGCGGATGCGCCGGCCTCGCCTGGAGACGATGCCTACCGGATGCACGATATCGGCGGGATCGGCGGCAATCCTGCGGCGGCGGGCGATCGCTCGTTCCCGCCGCTACCGAACTTGTTCGGCGGCAACGGCGCCGCCCGCCAAACGAATCCGCCGTTGCCCGCGAATATGCGCGGTGCCGAGGCGTATGCGGGCGGTCAGATGGCGCCGTTGCCCAGCGAAGCGAGCGGCATGGGCGCCGATCCTTCATCGAGCGGATCTCATTCGGACGAGCCGATCATTCGGGCCGATGCGCGCAACAACGCGATTCTGGTCCGTGCGCGGGCCGAAACGATGCCCTCGCTCGCGAAGCTGATTGCCTCGCTGGACCGCAGGCCGGGCGTACTCGAGATCGACGCGAGCATCATCGAGATCACCGAGACGGGGTTGAAGGAGCTAGGGGTCGACTGGCGGCTGCATTCGAGCCACTTCGATATCGAGACCGGCAACGGCCAGAACACGCAGGCGGGTTTCCCCGATTCGGTCAATCCCCAGGGCTTTCCCGCAACGGGCGGCGCCGGGACGATCGGTACGTTGTCCTCGTCGGCAGCGGGTGCGGCCGGTGCCGCTGTTGCCGCCACGCCGGCCGGCGGAGTGCTGACGGCCGTCATCGGCGGCACAGGGCGCTATCTGCTGAGCCGCATCAGTGCGCTCGAGCAGACCGACAATGCGCGCATCACCGCGAGCCCGAAAGTGGCCACGCTCGACAACATGGAAGCGGTGATGGACAACAAGCAGACCTTCTACGTACCGGTTCAAGGCTTCGAGTCGGGCAGCTTGTATAGCGTATCGGCCGGCGTCGCGTTGCGCGTGCTGCCGAGCATCGTGTCGGATCAGGGCAAGCCCGAGATTCGCCTCGACGTGCACA
Organism: uncultured beta proteobacterium; assembly: GCA_963838695.1. Lineage (GTDB taxonomy): Bacteria > Pseudomonadota > Gammaproteobacteria > Burkholderiales > Burkholderiaceae > Trinickia. Next base: position 94,131 of record CAWIRZ010000037.1, read on the forward strand.
TCGAGGACGGCAATCTGACGAGTTCGAACGTCGGTAGCTTACCTGTCGTCAGCAAGAGCACCATCGACACGCAGGCGTTGATCAATCAGGGGCAGAGCTTGCTTATCGCGGGCTACACGGTCGATCAAGACGATCGCAGCGAATCGGGCATCCCCTTGCTATCGAAACTGCCTGTGATCGGCGCCTTGTTCCGCTTCAAGCACCATCAAGGCCAAAAGTTCCAGCGGTTGTTCTTGCTGACGCCGCGGATCGTATCGGCTTCGCCCGACGATGCGGTGCCTTGCGACGGCTGCCAACCGGCCGAATCGGTAGGGATGCTGCCGCAATAACGACGTTCCGAAGGAGCGAGGTTGCGCAGTAGCGAAGGTGGCGCAATAGCGGAACTCATTCGAACTCATTGACGTTTATTTCTAGTTTTTATCGACAAAAAAAGACCGGCTTTCTGAGCCGGTCTTTTTTTGTGCGCGCCCCGCAGGGCGCACAGATTCACCGTTCAGGCATCGCCGGTCAGCATGGCGCGGCGCTTTTTCGCGCCATCGCGTTGGTTCATCCCCGCTTGCAGCATGAACAGTTCGATCATCTCCTGATCGGACTGCCCATTGTTGCCGCTCGCTTGGTTGGCCGTGTTGTCGGAGGCGTTTTGCGCGTTATCGGCGCGCTTCTGCTCCTTTTCCTTCTTGTCTTCGGGCTTGCCCGCCGCCGTTTGCTCGCTTTCGGCCGAGTGAGTTTTGCTTCCGCCGCTGCCCGTCGTCGAGCTCAGCCGTTCGCTGAACTTCATCGTCGACGATCCACCGGTGTGGCTCGCGCCACCCTCGAACGACCCATGCGAACGCTTCGATCCGGCCGAGAATCCGCCGCTGCCGGCGATACCGATCGCGGCTCCCGCCGCTATGCCGGCATACGACGAACCCGAGCCCGATCCGCCTTCCGGCATGACCTTGGACTCTAGCGAGCCAAGCTTGTCTTGCACTTGGTTGCCGATCTCCATCTCGGAGACGTTCTTGACGACGCCCTTGACCGTCTGCGCAACGTTGCCGTGCAGGGCCCCGCCGATCGCCTCGTCGAGCTGCTGGCTGCCGATGTGCGCGTTGACGAGCATCTGCGTGCCGACAGCCGCCATCGCGCCTTCCGGCGAGAGGTCCGACGCGACTTCGAGCGTATCCATCCCGGCCTTGCCCATATCGCCCAGCGCCGCGCCCCAATGGCCGTGCACGGCATCCTTCCCGGCTTGGACGGTATCCTTGATCGCGCCTTCGGTGCCGTTGACCACTTCGGCACCCACCTGATCGACGCTCGACTTCATGTCCTTGCCAACCGCGTCGTACCCCTTCTCGACCTTGCCCATCGCCTTGTCCATGCCTTTGCTCAGATGCATGTTGGCGAGAGAGTCGACCGTGGCGTGACCGAGTGCGGTGCTCGCGTCGTAGGCGGTATTGAAACCGTCCTGAGCCGTCTTGACCGTATCGTTGAGCGCCTGCTGCCAATGTCCATGAATGACATCGCCGCCCGTTTTGACGAGATCTTTGCCGACCGTGCTGACATCGTTGTGGAGTTGCGTGGCGACCATGCCGACACCGGTCTTGATGCCCTGGCCGACCTTCTGCATGCCTTTCTCGGCCTTGCCCATCGCCTTGTCCATCTTCTTGCTCAAGTGCATATGAGCAAGCGAATCGACGGTGGCTTGTTCGCCGGCGGTCCCGGCGTCGTAGGCGGTCTTGGCCAGATCTTGCGTGGCCTGCATGGCCTGACTGAACGCTTTTTGCAGATGGCCGTGGATGGCGTCGTCCGCAGCTTCGATCGTGTGCTGCGCCATGCCCTCGACATCCTTACCGATCGTCTTGCCGATGTCCTCGACGCCGTTGACGATGCCTTTGCCTACTTTGGCAATATCTTTGCCCGCGGTTTCGAGATCGTGCCCGAGATGCTCGAGGCCGTGTTTGATTGATGAAAAGAGTCCCATGGAGATTCCTTGAGAAGTGCGGATCGAAATCGAAAGAGCCGGCGCATCGCGCCGGCTACTGTCGCCTCAGATCACTTAGGCCGAGTGGAGATCAGATACCGCTAGTTCCCGACGCTTTTTGCTGCTGCATGAGCTGTTGCAGCATTTGCGTGATCTCGCCGAGCATTTGCATTTCGCTCTGCGTCGCGCCGCCACCGTTGCCGCCGCCGGTGCCACCACCGTTGCTGCCGCCGCCTTGGCTGTTTTGCGATTCCAACTGCTGCAGCATCTGCGTGATTTCGGCGAGCATCGATTCGATCGATTGCGGCTGGCTTGCGCCGCCAGAGCTGTCGGGGCCACCTGCGCCGCTAGGAGCGCCGCCGCCGCCAGATCCGTCGGCGCCACCTGCGCCGCCGGGAGCGCCGCCGCCACCCGAGCCGTCGGCGCCACCTGCGCCGCCGGGCGCGCCGCCGCCACCCGAGCCGTCGGCACCACCTGCGCCGCCGGGAGCGCCGCCGCCGCCCGAGCCGCCGCCACCTGCGCCGCCTGCGCCACCGTTGCCATCGATCAGTTGCTTCAGCATGTCGAGGATTTGGCCAAGCATTTGCATCAGCTGGTCGTTGTTGTTTTGCCCGCCGCCGGCTTGGCTATTTTGCGACTGGAGCTGCTGCAGCATCGACGTGATGTCTTGCAGCATCGAGTCGAGCGACGGCTGTTGGCCACCGCCCGTGGCATCCGACGGACCGCCTGCATCCGAGGGCCCGCCTGCCGAGGGCGCGCCGCCGCCTGCCGGAGCGCCGCCGCCCGCGGGTGCACCGCCGCCCGCGGGTGCACCGCCGCCGCCTGCCGGCGAGCCGCCACCGCCTGCGGGTGAGCCGCCACCGCCGCCGCCGTTCGGATCCATGCCGGTTTGCGCGTTCTGTTTTTGAATCGCCTGTTGCAGCAGGTCCTCGATCATCTGCAGCACTTCAGCCAGGATTTGCTCGAGCTGCTGCGCCGGGTTATTGCTGCTCGACTGCGAAGACGTCGAAGGGTCGAGCGAATTCAGGCTGGTGCCGAATGAGTTGTCGATCGATACGCTCATGAGTAGCCTCGTGATCATAAATGGGAGATCTGCACTGCTCGGAAGCAGTACCTTGAATGTTTCGCCGCGCGACGAGGCACCTATGCGCGTTCCAATCGGAATGCTGCGACATGGCGCACCGCTCGGAGTTGACGATACGCGGCGGCGATGCGGCCGGCCGCGCTTGCCGGCGAACTACACGGGACGTCGGCGAAACGAATAGACGAATAGACGAATCGGCGAATTGTGGAATCGACGCTGATCGGGGGAAAGGCGAATGGCGTGCATCGATCGTCTACCTGGACGATCGATGCACGAATCTTGGCGGAGAAAAAGCGAGGGGGAAGGCGAGCGTGAAAGCGAAAGGAAAGACCTGCCGCTTTAGAATTGCCCAACCTTGATGGCCGACGACACGTGGCCAACCGAGATGTCGGGCTGGGAAGGGACGCTGCAAGATGCCTCGACCGACACCGGCGCTTCATCGAGCGCCGCCTCGGATGCGCAAAGGTCGAGCTTGTAACCGAGCGCATAGACGGTTTTCAGATTGGCGCCCGAGCTGCCCGAATGGCGCAACTTTCTCCGCAACTTATAGACATGTTGTTCGATCGATCGGCCGGCGATGTCTTCGCACGAACCCCAGACGCTGCTCGCGATTTGCGCGCGGCTCAGGAATTTTCCGGGGCTCGAGAAGAAAAGCCAAGCCATCGCGAACTCGCGCGGCGTCAGCGGAATTTCTTCGCCGTTGATCTCCAGCTTGCCCACATCGCGCCGCAGCGTATAGGGGCCGAGCGAAATCGTGTCGTCGTGGTGCTCTTGCTTGCGGCGCTGCAACGCAACGTGCACGCGCAGCCGCACTTGTTCGAGATCGAAGCGGCTCGCCACATCGGTTGCCCCGGCGTTGATCCAGCGCAACATCGCAGACCAGTTCGAAAAGGGCGTCAACACGATAACGGGTGTCGAGAGGTCGGCGTTGCAATTGCGCCAGGAAAGCAGCGAATTGACGAGCATCGAATTGTTCTTCGCGTCGATCAGCACGGCGTCGAACGCGGTCGTGCGCATCGTGCGCAGGAGCGCGAGTTCGGCGTCGAACGTGTCCAGCTGTACGGCCTCTTCGGCGAAGCACTCCGCGAGGCTGGTTGTCAGTCGGGGATCGTCGGTAACAAGAGCGAATCGCACTTTATTCTCCAATCAGCAAGCATCGTCGACCAGATGCGTCACGTGCACTAACGGCGTCGCCGCTGCGCCTTCGCATCGGCGTGGTCCAACCGGGCGGTGAAACGTCGTGTCTTCAATGACAGTAGTTTCGTTCTTAAGGAAACGTCGCTCGGTTGGCGGTGCCGTTCCTCGATGACATCGACCGGTGAGGTGTTGTCGTTCGTTAGTGTCGAGAATAGCTCCTAAGGATGCAGACCGTTCCTACTGCGTAAAAAGTATGCCCACCGCAATCCCTACGCGGCACAATGTGCAGGCAATGGGTTTCCGCCATGCGCCGAGTGCGCGATGTCAGGATCTCCTTACGAATGATTCCGCGTTTCCTGATTCCGAAGCACGGAGCGGGCGCGGCAAAGTGAGGCGTGCATCGGTTCGATGCAAATGCGTTGCAACTTTTTTCTCGTTTGCGGGTACCTACGGTGAAATATCGAACGGGGCTGATTCAGGACTGCATGTTGTCGATCATCGAACCCACTGTCGGGCACGCGCGGCCAGCGGCCTCGCGCAGCAATGACGCCGACGATACCGCGCTGCTGCAGCGTATCGTCGCGCGCGACAAAGCTGCGCTGGCGGCGCTCTACCGCGAGTATCACCGGCGGCTGGTCCGCTTTCTCGTTCGCTTCACGCGCCGCGAGGATCTGATCGAAGAAGTCGTCAACGACACCTTTCTCGTGGTCTGGCAGAAGGCGCATGAGTTCAAGGCCCAGGCGCGCGTGTCCACCTGGATCATGGGTATTGCCTACCGCGTCACGCTCAAGGCTTTGCGGCAGGGGCAACTACCGTTCGAGCCGCTGGACATTCAGCATGACGCGATAGCCAGCGAGCCTGATGTCGATCACGAGTTGATCGACTGGATCAGCAAAGGGCTGACGCGGCTGACGCCTGAGCAGCGCCTAGTGATGGAAATGGCCTACGTCATGGGACATTCGGTGGACGAGATTGCCGAAATGACGAGTTCGCCTATTAGTACGGTGAAGGCCCGAATGTTTCACGCCCGCGTGAAGTTGCGCAACGTAATGCCGGTGCTGGCCGGCTTTGCAGAGGACAAAGAGTGAGAAATAATTCTATCGACGACGGAAGCGAGCGTATTCATCTCCGTGTGTGGGATTTGCTGCCATGGATCGTCAATGGAACCGCTTCCGAAGCGTTGCGCCGCGATGTCGACTCGCATGTGAACGAGTGCGCGCATTGCCGTGAAGAACTCGTTCGTCAATGGCGCGTGCATGCAGCCTTGAACGCCGATGCCGATGCAGCTATCGCATTGCCGGTTGAACGGGGGCTCGAACGGTTGCTCGAAAGGGTGGATGCGCACGAGCAAAACGCGGCTCGGTATGCCCGCCCCGGCGCGACGGGGCGCAGCCGTTGGGCCTGGGTTGCATGTGGGTTGGCCGCCATGGTGTTGCTCGAAGCGGGCGGCCTCGTCGGCCTGGGCTCGTCGCATCGGGACGGCAGCTATCACACGCTGTCCTCGCCCGATACGGGATTGCCCCAGGCTGCGATCCGTCTCGTCGTGGATCCGTCGATGACGACCGGTAAGTTGCAGGCGTTGCTCGCGCCGCTGCATCTGCAGATCGTTGCCGGCCCGAACGAGGACGGCGTCTATTCGCTCGGCGCGATCGGTCGGGGCCATGACATCGAAAAGGACACCGCGGTGTTGCGCGCGGCTCCCGGCGTGCGCTTCGTCGAGCCCGCAGATGCCGACCGCGATGGGCAATGAACTGCGTTGCGCGCGTTTGTCATGAAGTGCTTACGCGGCCTTATCGCTATCATGGCTACGGCGGTCGCACTGCAATTCGTTGCCATGCCGGCGCGCGCGGAGCACTTCGACATCGTTTATCCGCGCGCGGCGAAATCGGACGACCCAAGGTCCGTCTTTGTGATCGCCGTGCTTGACCTCGCGATGCGCGAAGCGCACGCGGACTACACCATCCGCGAATCGAGCGAGGTCATGCAGCGGGAACGCGCCGTCCGCGAGTTGACCGACGGCCAGTCGATCAACCTGGGCTGCTTCAGCATGTCGGCGGTGGACGAGAAGCGTTTGCGACCCATTCGCATTCCCGTCTATCGCGGCTTGATCGGCTATCGCGTCTTGCTGATTCGGAAAGACCGCCAGCCCCTGTTCGACAAGGTCGACACGCTCGATCAACTGAGAGCGTTGACGGGCGGGCAGGGCCTCGGGTGGGTCGATGCCAAGGTGCTTCGCGATGCGGGATTGCGTGTCGATATGGCGACTTACGATTCACTGTTCCGAATGACGGAGGCAGGCCGCATCGATTATTTTCCGCGCGGCGTCGTCGAAGCATGGAACGAACTCGAGGCAAGGCGCGCGGAGACGCCCGATCTTGCCGTAGAACGCCATTTATTGCTCGTTTACCGTTCCGACCTCATCTTTTACACGAGCAGGCGCGACGAACGGCTCGCCAGCACGATCGAGGCGGGACTGCGCGCGGCTTATCGCGACGGATCGTATATGCGGTTGTTCGATTCGCAGCACGGCATCCAACAGGCGATCGAGCAGGCCCGGCTTGCTCATCGTACCGTCATCTATCTCGACAATCGCTACCTGTCGGAGGCCGATCGTGACATCCCTAGCGAATACTGGACGCCCCAATGACGGGGTAGCCGGTCGATCGCGGCGCGTTTTCTGAAGCAAACATGAAATCGAACCGAACAGTGTCCGGACGATGCCTCATCGAGCGCTTGCGCGGCAGCGTGGTGTGGCGGCTGTTCTTCATCGTCTTCGTGTTCAGTTGCGCCGTGACGGTCGCGCTGACGGCGGTGCAACTCTATTGCGAATACGTGCGCGGCGTGGCTCGCGTGCAAGACCAACTGCGCGAGGTCGATCGTATCTACCGCGATTCGTTGGGCGAAGCGCTCTGGCGTCTGGATCAGGCGCAAGTCTCGCTGGAACTCGAAGGGATGCTGCGGCTCGCCGATATCAGCGCGGTGCAGGTGCGTGAGCCCGGTAACGACCCGCTCATCGCGTCGGCTGGCCATCTCGCCCGTGGGACGACGGTTATCTCGCGCGACTTTCCGATCATGCACAAAGTGCAGGGCGCACCACGCGTCATCGGAACGCTGCACGTGGAGGCGACGCTGAGCGATCTGTATCGTTCGCTTGCGAATACGGCCGCTTTCATTCTCGTGAGTCAGGCCACCAATACCTTTCTCGTGGCGTTGCTTATCACCTGGCTCTTGAATCGCATCGTGACGCGGCATCTGGCGGCGATTGCGCGTGCCGTCGCGCGCTACGATCATCGCGAGCTGCCGATGCCGTTGCGGCTCGATCGGCGAGACCGAATCGTCCCCGATGAACTCGATCGCGTGGTGTCGTCGATCAACGCGATGGCTGCCCGTGTGTACCGTGCCTATCTCGACGAGCGCTACGCCTCGGTCGAGCGTCAGGCCCGGTACGCTGCCGAAGCAGCGCGCGACGAACTGGAATTGCGCGTGGCGCGCCGCACAGAGCAACTCGCGCGCGCAAACGACGAACTGCGGCAGCAAATTGCCGAACGTGAACGCGCGCAAGCTCAGTTGGCGCTCAGCGAAGCGCGATTGCGCGAGATTGTCGAAGTGAGCCCCATTCCGCTTTCCATCGGCTCGGTGAACGAGCCTCGCATGCTCTACGCGAACGAGCAATGGCTCGAGTTGTTCGGCGTCGCCGAATGTGAATTGCCTGATATTTTGCTCGACGATTTCTATGTGGAGCCCGACGGGCGGTGCAAGTTGCTGGAGCGGGCCAGGCTGGGCGGCAAGGTGACCAGCGAAGTGCCGGTACGCCGGCTCGACGGCGCCCCGTTCTGGGCGACCGTCTCGGCACGATTGGCCCGGTTTCAGGACGAGCCGGCGATTTATATCGGCGTCCACGACGTGTCGGAGCGCAAGCGCATCGAACAGGAGCTGGTGGAATCGCGCGAGCAGCTGCGCCAGCTCAGTGCCCATATGGAGGCGATTCGCGAAGAGGAGCGTAGGCGCATCGCACTCGAGATACACGACGAACTGGGGCAATTGCTGACTGCGCTGAAGATGGACGTTTCGTTGCTGAAGATGCGCTTGGGCGATCAGCCGGAGCTACTGACGAAGGTGATCGGCATGCGCGATCTGGTTGAACAGACGATGCTGATGGTGCGCAATGTTGCAAATCATCTGCGTCCGGCCGCGTTAAACTTCGGGCTGGTGTCGGCGCTGGAATGGCTGACAGAGGATTTCGGCAAGCGAACCGGTATTGTTTGCCAACTCGTGCTGAATGCCGACGAGCCCGAGCTGAGCGATGCGCATGCTACGGCGTTGTTCCGTGTCGTGCAGGAATCGATGACGAACGTCGCGCGTCATGCGCGCGCTACCCGCGTGCACGTGACGATGATGCGAGACGAGAGCGGGCTCGTCTTGAATGTGAGCGACAACGGTTGCGGGTTCGATCCGGCGGCTTCGCAGCGCGGTTCGTATGGGTTGCTGGGCATGAGCGAACGGGCGCGGCTGATCGGGGCCTCGCTGCAGATAGATAGTCTGGTGGGATCGGGTACGGTCGTATCCATTAGCATTCCCGTGGAAAACGGAAGAGAAGATGATCAAGATTCTGATCGCGGATGATCACGCAGTGGTCCGCAGTGGGTTGAAGCAGATCGTGGCGACGGCTACCGATATGACGGTGGTCGACGAAGCGGCAAGCGGTGCGGAGGTGCTCACCAAGCTGCGCGGCGCCGACGTCGATTTGTTGATGCTCGATATCACGATGCCGGGGATCTGCGGCGTCGATTTGATTCGTCGCGTACACGGCGAATACTCGGACATGCCGATCTTGATCTTGAGCATCCATAACGAACCGCAAGTCGTGTCGCGTGCACTGCGCGCGGGTGCGGGGGGCTATGTCACGAAGGACAGCGATCCCGAGGTGTTGCTGGCGGCGGTTCGCAAGCTGGTAACGGGTGGGCGTTTTATCGATCCCACGCTCGTCGATGCGGTCGTGTTCGAGCGGCATTCTTCCGATTTGCCGCCGCATGAAATTTTGTCGGATCGAGAGTTCGAAGTGCTGCGTATGCTGGCCAGCGGGCGCAGCGTGAACGATATCGCGGAAGCCTTTGCATTGAGCGCGAAGACAATCAGCACGCACAAGCGGCGTTTGATGCAAAAGCTGGGCGTGAGCAACAACGCCGATCTATTCCGCTATTCCATCCGTCACGGCCTGGCGGCGCAGTAACCGTACCGCGCAGGGCCCGTTCGTTCGAGGAGCCGGCACGCGGTGCCGGCCGCGTCGAGCTTCAATGCAGGGTGCCAAATAGGGCGTCGACGCCGTCGCCCGGTGTCAGCCCCACCTTGAAATAGGCTTCGAGCCGCTCGGCCGTTTGGACATCGAGTTCGTACGTCGCGTAGATATGGCCTTCCGTCAAGGCGCGGTCATACCAGTCGAGCATCCATTGCCGCAATTCCAGTTCATGCTCCGGCAGCCCCTGTGCATCGGGGTCGAGGATCGAGACGTTCATCATCGAAGTGCTCCTGTATTCCGATTAAATAAGCTGCGAATCCCACTATCAGGGGTAAATCGATAGAAGGGCGAGTTTTTCCCCAAGGTTTATGCTACGCGAGTACTGCGCCCGGCTCGATAGGAACACGCTCAAACTAGCTGTAGGAAGGGCTTGTTTTTGTTGTAGGGATTTTCTGGCGAATGATAGGCGAAGCGCATGCCGAGTGATAGGGGCGGTGTTGCAACAGTTGTGACATTCTGGCCAAGTTCGTTGTCCTAAGCGATCGATGCTGTCGATATTTCGCTCGCAGGCTCACAGTGTCGCTTTTCGATATGCATGGTGCTCGCTGGGTCCGTTAGGCTAACGCGAACATCGACGCTGCGCTCTGGCCGCGGCGGCAACCCGTCTCTCCTAAGGCCGCACGAGCGTACCATGCCCCCGAAGATTGGATCATCCCCCGCGCCGGTCAGCGATCATTTCCCCGCTAGGGGCAACGATGGCACACACGGTTCGAGTTCGCCGCGACCGCTATCGGGTCGGGCGGCGGCGCATGGCAACGAGGCATTGCGCGGGGCGCTCGCGCAAAGAACGAACGCGGGGGGCGGGCCCGCAGCAGGAGCGGCTGCCGGCCTGCGTCGCTCGAATTCGATGAGCCGTCTCGCCGACTTTTCGCGTGCGGCACTCGAGCGGCAAACAACGTTGCCGACGACATCGAGAGAGCGCCAGAACGTGGGAAGTTTGCTCGTTGCGCGAGATACGGAGCGTCCCGCGGAAAGCATCGTTGCATCCGATGCGACGCCTGCCAGGCCCGGTTTGAAATTAGGCGGTTCGACACCGACACCGACACCGAGCGCGCGGCCGCAACTTGGCGGTCACTCGGGGCCTGCGCCCCATGGGCCCGCACCCGCGCCGGCACCCGCGTATGGTTATCCGGCCCATTCTCCGCACTGGAGCGCGCCTACCTATCGGACCCACCAGTTCGGTGCCCATCGCCCCCTCGGTTTTTCCTACGGACACGGGCTAGACGCATTCGGCACGACGCATGCACACGTCGGTTTTCATTTTTTCGGACGACAACATACGTTCCGTTACAGTGTGTCGGAATCGATGAGTTCGTTTTGGAAGGGCTTCACCAGCGGCTTGCTGAAACCTGTCGTCTATCACGCGCCCCCTTCATCGGGCTATGCGGATGGCGGCGCGTATCACGCGCCGTATGCCGGGCATCACTTTTACGCGGGCGGGTACGCGGGCCATCATCCTTATGCGATGGGGTACCCGCCGTCGTACGCGATGGGCTATCCGGCCGGTGCAACGAGATAGCGGCACCAGCCTCGCGTCATGCGCAAGACAGACGGCACTGCGCCGACGGCGAACCTGATGGCGTCGATGCACACCGCCGTCCGGCTCGCCCCCGCGCGAACATCGCAGCGGCAAAGTGCGAAGGTGTAGCGCATCACGTCGGTGCTCAGGTACGCCGTGGCGAGCAACAAGGCAACGATGAGCTTGCCGCGGCCTACGCCGGCGTGAGCGGCGGCGTCCATGGCGACATCGCGATGCCCTAGCTCTTCGCGCGCGTGCCAGTGCCACAGCCGGCTCGGTCGCGATGGGTCGTCGACGATCAAATAGGCGTGCGAGCCGATCTCCTCTGCGAGAACCGCCGTCAAATGCTCGAACGCGGCCACGAGCGCGAGTTGCATCGGCAAGCCGAGCCCCGCCAGATCGTCGGTCACCCGGCTGGCGCGCTGTGCGATGGCGCTTACCGCGGGAAGTTCGGCCGCGAGCGATGCGTTATAGCGCTCGTGCGCCTGCCGGTGAGCGGTCTCTTCTCGAATGAAGCGGTCGATCTCGGCATGCAATGCCTGATCGGAGGTGAGGTTGGATCGAGCGCGCCACTTTTCGAGCGTATCGATCAAGAAGGCTTCGCCGGGCGGCAGCAGTAACGAGAGTGCGTCGAATAACCGGCTACGCACGCACGTGCCATTCCAGTACGGGGGGTGATCGCGAAGGCCGTTCGCGTTGGCCGGGCGTGTCATGCGCGGCCCTGCCTCGAGCGCGATTGCTGCACGGGCCTCGTTTCGGCCGGCGTGCCTTGCTCGGTCAGCCAGAGCCGGGGGCCGCCGGCGAGCCAGCGGCGTGCGAACGAGAGGTACGTCATCGGGCTAGCGGTCGGGTCTTCGTTCAGGCGACGCGGCGCCTCGAACCACGGCAGTGCCGGCTCGCGGTGATGAACCCGGTGCAGCGTTCGATGCAGCGTCATCCAACCGATCCCGAGCGGTAACACAATGTCATGGGTGATGGACCCCGGTTCGCGCCGGTGCGCAGCGGGGGCGATTGCGGCGCCGTAATGTTCGGCTTGCGTCAGCATGAAATCGAACCAAGCGAAAAGGGCGAGCGGAATCAGATAGGCGAATACAACGGCGCGCGGCGCGTAGTACAACCCGAGCGCCACGAGCGCCACGAATGCGACCATCCAAATGCAAGCCGCGTTGCGCAGTATGCGCTTAGCCGGTGGCACCATCGGCCAGCCGTTCCTGCCGATATGCCACGCGACCCAAGGCAACTCTAGCGGCGCCAGCAGCCAAATCCAGCGCGTACGCCAACTGAGTGCATAGAGTTTGCCTTCAGGATCGGCTTGCGTGCAAGCGGCTTGATGGTGGGCCAGATGGAAGTAGCGGTAAGCGAAGAAGTTGACGCCGAACAGCGCCGCGGCGGCGATGCCGATTGCGTCGTTGAGGTATCGGTTGCCGAAGAACGTACCGTGCACACTCAGGTGCTTGGCCTCTTGGCATCCAAGGAGCAGCCATGCTTGAGGGAGTGCGAGCACGCACGCGAGCCACGTATGCGACGTGGTGGCGATGGCGATCGTATTAGCGACGACCACGGCAAGAAAGAGTGCGCTCGGCAAATCGGAGTGCCTTCGACGAGCGACCGGTCGACTCTTCGCACGCATGGCGGCTTCGCTCAAAGCAGGCTCGCGAGCGGTTGCGTGACGCGCTGCAAGGAAGGCAGCGGTACGGCGGACCACAGCGGGCTCAATACCGATAAGGGAATCGTGCCGCGCAGAAGGACGCCGTAATCGAGCGAGCGTTCATGCGGGAAGTAGTTCGGTTTGACCGCAACGATTTTCGAAAACCCACGCGATCGGTAGTAGCGTAGCTGCGGATCGAGCGGCAGGCCGGCGCGCTGCGCGTGAACGTAATCTTCGACGCGGCCTTCAGGGTGCTCGGCCAGCCAATCGCGAAGCCCGGGGATCGGAGAGCCGAGATAGATGTGGCGCCAGCCGCGTTTGAGCGCATAAGGCCAAAAGAATTTGAGCAGCGCACTCACACCGGCCTGGTCGCGGCTCGTGAGACTCACGCCGAATAGCGTCGAGGTCCTGTGCGGCGCCGGCTGCACCGTGCAGTCCTGCCAGGTGAGCGCGCGGAGATAGAAATCGTCGGCGACAGGGCGCATGAACAGCGAAGCCAGCAAACGGCCGGATCGCGCGCAGAAAGCGCCGACGGCGAGATCGGGATGGGCCTCGATGCGTGCTTGAAGCTGCGCTTGGCTTGCAGCCTGGAGGTCGTTCCATTTCTCGTGCTCGAGATCGAGCAGAGCGGGCAGATCGTGGAGCGTCAGAAAGCGCGCGTGAACGCGCCCCTGTTCGAAAGTGCGAGAGGTGAATGCTGGGGCGAGAGGTCGAGCGAGATACATAGCAATTTATTTTTAACCGCCACTCCCAAAGAGTTGAGAAGACCTGGATTGGCGGATAGGCGCACATTTCGCCGCATTCGTATGTCGCGCTTATGACAAGCCTGGAAATGGATTAAAGCGAGGGCGCTCGGGGAAACCGAGATGTGCGAATGGAATCGGTTCTATTTGGTTGCCGATCGTGTTGTCGCGTTCGTCGCTCGACGCGATATTTCGCCGCACGTCGGCTGTGGCGAAACACTACGCGCCGAGAATGAGCCGTCATCAAAGAAGCCCTTTTAAATGAATCAACGAGGGCGCGTCGCAGGCACCGACCGCGCCGATGGAGCTAAGCCATGAGATCTATAAGTGAAATCGGGACGCATTCGGTGCCCGGATCGTCAGAGACCCAGCACCCGGAAAACACCACTCCGACGCCGGCATCGGCACAGTCGAACGGTGGCGCGCGGGCTAAATCGAAGATGCCGGGGATGTTGCGGGACCTCACCGACAAGGTGACGGGGCGCAAGCAAACGACGGCGGCAAAGCGTTTTACCGACACACAGTTGCAGGCGGCGCTCACCAATCCAGGCATCCGAAGCGGGCGGGCCACGCGTGCGCTGCTGCGCGAAGCGGCGCGGCGCCAGGCCAGGGGCAATGCGCGGGAAACGACGGCGCACGGGAATACCGAACCGGAGACGATCTCGCTCGAAACGATTCACCCCGAAACGATTCACCCCGAAACGATTCACTCCGATACGAGCGAGATTGAAACGATCGAGGTCGAGACGACCCAGCTCGAGACGCCCTTGCCGACAGGGCGATCGCAAGTCCGGCCCACGCAGACGCCGCCAGCGGACACGACGCCGCCCGCCCGAAAGACGTCGATTTTGCCGGACCGGGTTCGAGAAGCGCTCGACCGCGTTACGGCGAAGACGCAAAAGGCCGACGCCGCGCTAACGCCTACCGACGTGCTCGCGAGCCAGTTGGCCCACCCCGGCCTGCTGTCGGGGCGCGGCTTGCGCGCCGCCCAACGCGAAGTGGCGAATCGCGAACGTGCTTCGCTCGTCTCGGGCTTTCGCCTCACGACGGAAGGCGAATCATCGTCGGGTGTGCAAGGCGGACGACTCACCGGAACCGGCGACGTCTCCGCGGCGCGCGCGCTTTTTCCGGAGGGCCCGGTCGTCGATGTCGAGACTGGCGAGATGAGCAACGCGCACCTCCGCGCAACGGTTGATGCATTGATTGCGTCGCTGCCGCCGATCCCCGATGCGATCGCGACAGCCCATCCGACCGCCGCAAGCCTGCACGGCAAGCTGGTGGAAAGACTACGCAGTATCAACACGCTCGCGGCAGGCGATACGCGGCTGAGCCCCAGCGACATGATGAAGGTCCGCGACGGCTTCGCCAGTGCGGCGCGCACCTCGGGGACGTTGGCGCGCTACCTCGACCGCGACCATGTTTCCGGCAGCGCCGAGCGACGCGACGCGACATCGTACTTGCTGATCGCCGGCTTGATGACCGAACTCAAGCGCACGCATTTCAGCATGGCTGCGACGGCCCAGGTGGACGACTTCGCAGACCGCGAGGTGGCCAACCTCGAACGGGTCGCGCCGGGTATCAAGCAAGGCGTGTCGGGGCCGAACGTCGCGACGAGCACGGGCGGCAGCCTCAGCTATTCACACGGTATCGGGAACGCATCGATCGGTGGCTCGGTCGGCCGGACCATTTTTGCCGATGACGATCGTGACATCGATTTCTGGACGTCGTACAGCGCCACCGTGTCGGGCGGCGTCGGCGGCAAGATCAAGAAATGGGCGGCAAGCGTGACGGGGCAGGCGGGCTTTTCGGGCGGAGGCACTTATCTCGAGCACGATGATCTGCGCGAACTCGTCAAACTGATTGCGAACCACGACGCCAATCAATCCATGATTACGTCTGCCGGCCCGAAAACCCGCAAGCTCGTACACGGTTGGGAGTCGTTCCGAAACGGCGCCTCGCGTTTGATGGGCCGCAACTACGTGCAGGAGGGCGCGACGCCTTACTACGCCGCGGACAAGAAACTGCAAAAGGGGTTCAACGGCGTCAAGATGGCATTGCTTGCTATGGCGCTCGATGACCATCTACCCGGCGCCGCGTTTTCCGACCTCGTGGAAACGGCCTATCCGTCCACCGGCGACACGCTGCGTCAGCGTGTCCGAGGCGGAGAGCCGTTGCCGCCCGCCACCCGCGCGGATGTGCCGGATTCCGTGGCGTACGCGGACCGCCGCGTCGCATTTCGGCAAACGACGGTTAGCGCCACAGGTGCTCTCGGCAAGCAAACGAAAGGCGGAACATCGCTCGAAGCAGGCGCCACGTTCAGCACGACCTTCAAGGGCGATCTCGTTCAATTCTTCGTCGAAACAGCCAACGCGCCGCATCAATTGCTGGACCCGGGCTATCACAAGGATTTCAAGGCGACGCTTGGCATCCATCGCAAGCTCGATGAGTTGTCGGCCGAATCGCCGCCCCCCGAGCTGCACCTTTATGCAGCGACGCAGCGCGCGCTGAGCGGTACCCAGCGATTGGGGCAATTGTCGCCGGAGGTCCACAATTTGTATGGCGACGAGGCGTCGATCCCGGCGCAGTTCCACGAAGCCATCGCCCATCCGAGCCCCGAGCATCTCGAGCGCGCGGCGTCGCAGGCGTCGCGCCTCGAGGCGATGTATCTAAATTTCGTCGAGGACGGCGCGCAGGTGCTCGCTCGGCCCGACAAGTTCACGCCGAAGGGGGTACGCGCACAGTTGAGCGCCGCCCGTTCGGAGGCATTCGCACGTTTGAACGACGAAGTATGGAACGGACAATATGACGAAGCGAAAGCGCTCGCCAATCCCGAAGAGTTTGTCTCACGCACGCATGCCGCGTTGAGCCTCGGCTTGGGCGTCGTCGGCACGCATATCGGTGTCGTGAAGGAACGGCTGGCGCAGAACCCCGATCCGAGCCATGCGGATTCGATTAAACACGCCGATAGTGCCTACGCGAAAACGCGCGAGCTGTTCGACAAGGTCTATTTGCCGATGAAGAAGTACGACGTGCAAAAGGGCGGCCCGCTCGCGGACAAGGCGGTGTGGCAGCGCTGGGACGGGTTAGTCCGCCTGCAGGCTTCGGGCGGTGCGATATCGAATACGCTCAATGCCATCGTGGGGCGTTGGCACAAGTCGCTGGCCCCGGTTAGCGTGAGCAACGCAGCCGGCAACGTCACGCTCACCGCCGAAGCGAAGTTCCTCAATGCGGATCGGCAGATTAACCCGAGCCGCGTCGGTAAGTTCTGGCAGATCACGTTGACTGCGCAGGCCGGTGCGCCGCTGGCCGGGCTCGCGCTGCAAAAGGCCGTGTACGAGGCGGTGAAAAAGCTGAACTCGGCACTGGCCACCGACGAACCGAAGATCGATGCGCAAGAAGCGATGCGTCAGGTCCAGGGGCTCGTGATGGACACCACGGACGGCACCAGCATAGTGATGAAGTTCCGGCAAGCGCCGGGCACGAAGGTGGCGTCTACGAATCTCCAGTATCTGCGCGTCCTGAACGACAACAACTCGGGCATGAACCTGTCGGTCGCGGTGCCGACGCATGTGGGCTTGTTTACGCCGAGCATCTCGCACACCGATTCATCGCAGGGCTTCCAGGGCGAAGTCATCGGCTCCGACCTCAGCTATCTGATGCTGCAGCATCCAAAGCTGGCGGCAGTGCTCGACGCACGCAGCAGCAACACCCCAGAGGGGCTCAAGCGGATGCTCGATGCGAATCCGCGGGTACGCGATGGCTATTTCGGAACGTCCACGACGATCATCGATACGGTCTCACGCTACGCCGATTTCCAGAGCGCGAAGGCCCGAGCGGTCGAACGCGGGGTGCCGCTCGAAAGTCTGCCGGTCGCCAACGAATTTTTCCGCTACTACGCTCAGCCTCCCTTTGCGCGTGCTGCGGAAGTTGCCCGGCACGTGCAAAGCCACGCACCGGGTACGACGGCGGCGGGTGCTCGGCCGTTCGAGACGGCCGCACCGCTTTCGCTAGACATTGATGTTCCCGGCGTCGACCTTAACGCATCGCGGGAGGCGCTAAGCAAGATGACGACGGTCCAGCAGCGTGTCGAATACTTTGCGAACGAAGGGCGGCCGTTGCTCGATGCGTTCGCGGCAATCGTCTCGAATACGCGGGCGATCAATTCCGCGGCGTTTTCCCATACCGAGTCGCGCAATATCGGCATTCAAACGGGGTTGCGCGACGAGCCGGGGCTGCGTGCGAAACGCGGCGATGCGAGCACGGTGCCGACGCCGAATGTTCGGGTGGACAATCCGCCGCCACCGCCGCCGCCGTCCATCGAGTCCGTGCCTACTTTGTCGAATGCGGAACTCGCGCGTCTCGCGCAGGCGCCGGGAGAAGAACCTTCCGAGTTGCGCGATGCGGCGATTGCCGAGCAGCGCGCGCGTCTGTTCGGTAGGGGTACCTAGCCGTAGCGGTAGATCCGTCGAAGTCGCCTACCGGCGATTTCGACGGAGCGGAAAGAAGACGCTTAGCGGATCGGGGTAGAAAAGCCCCGCTTGTAGTAGAGCGGCCGAACGCAAACGGATCGGATTAGGCCGGCGTCAACTCGACGCGTTTGATGTCCTTCACGATCACGAGATAGCTGAACACGGTGACGATCGCGTTGATGCCGACGAAGGCGAGCGCGCCGTTGAAAGAATGCTGTGTCGCGACGAGGTAGCCGATCACGATCGGCGTCACGATGCCCGCGATGTTGCCGAACATGTTGAAGATCGACCCGGACAGGCCGATCGCTTCCTTCGGCGCGGTATCGGCGATCACGGCCCAGCCGAGCGCGCCCAATCCCTTGCCGAAGAATGCAAGCGACATCAGCCCGACGACGATCCAATCGCTCGTCACGTAATTGCAGCCGATGATGCAAGACGACAGCACCATGCCGCCGACGATCGGCACCTTGCGCGCGACAGTTAACGAGCGGCCGGCGCGAATCAGCGCGTCCGATGCCACGCCGCCCAATACGCCGCCGAGAAAGCCGCAGATAGCCGGTAGCGAGGCAATGAGGCCCGCCTTCAAGATCGTCATATGCCGGGCCTGCACGAGGTAGATCGGAAACCACGTCAGAAAGAAATACGTGAGCACGTTGATGCAGTACTGCGCGAGATAAACGCCGAGCAGCATCCGGTTGCCGAGCAACTGGCGCACGACGATCCAGCTCGCGCCCTTGCGCTCGGTGGCGGTCGTCCTTCGATGGCCGTTCGCCAGGCCGCCGCCTTCCACAATGTGCTCGAGTTCTTCGCGGTTTACGCGCGGGTGATCGGCCGGATTTTTCATGGTCTTCAGCCAAACGCAAGCAAGCGCAAGACCGAGCACGCCCATCACGATGTACACCTGGTGCCAACCGTAGGCGTGCGTCAGCCACGCCATCAGCGGCGTAAAAATCACAGCCGCGAAATACTGCGCCGAATTGAATAGCGCCGAGGCCGTGCCGCGCTCGTGGGCCGGAAACCATGTGGCCACGACTTTCGCGTTGGCCGGGAATGCGGGCGCCTCGGCGGCGCCCATCAAGAAGCGCAGCCCAAACAGCGCCGCGATGGCAGCGCCGGTGCTGCCGAGCAGGCCGATCGAGCTTTGCAGCAGCGTGAAGGCAGACCACAAAACGATACTGGCCGCATAAACGCGACGCGCACCGAAGCGATCGAGGATCCAGCCGGCCGGCACCTGCGACATGACGTAGGCCCAACTGAACGCCGAAAAGATATAACCCATACGGATCGCGTCCAACCCGAAATCGGCGCGGATCGCGGAGCCTGTGACCGAAAGCGTCGCACGATCCGCGTAATTGAGCGTCGTGATGGCGAAGATCAATCCGAGGATCAGGTAGCGCACCTTGGTGCGCTTTGCGACTTCGGCCGAGGCTGCGGTGCGGCTTAAAGACATGTTCACGGACCTTGCTTGTTCGAACGACGACGTGATGGCGTCTAATGTTGTCTGACATGCACAATACTTGTAAGATGCGATGCTAGCTTTCGATCGACGCGGAGGCAATGTGTATCGGCGATTTCCGGCCGAATTTCAGGGTAAACATGGATTCATCGATCGTCTGGCGCGATGGACGATAGCGTCGCATTGTTAGACAACATGGCGGTAAGCCTTACACACAACATTCGGAAGTCAACGCAATGCGCAACATGACGGTGCGGGCTAGCCTGCTAGCGGTCCTGGTTCTTTTTGGCGTGATGATCGCGATAGGCGGGGTGGCCGGTGTGATCGCGCTGGCACAAGCGAATGCCAACGGCCAGCGCTTGCATGAAATCGCGCGCGAAACCATTCTCGTCAACGACGGATACAAGGAGACGACGCGCACGCGTTCCGCGCTCGTGCGTGCCTACAGCGCGCTCAAGGAGCGCAACGATACGATCACGCGCGATTCGGCATTGCAAAGCGCCGGCAAGACCTTCGATCTCGCTGCGCGCGACACCGAAGCACTGCGCAGCGTGCCCGGCTTCGAGGGCATGGACGAAGACCTGAAGCATCGACTGATCGAATCGTCGACGAATCTCGCCAGCGCACTGGCGCGCGCGACCGACGCGTTGCGCAGCGGCGACGCCGGCGCGTACGTGACGATCAACGATCGAGACATTACCGCCGCGGGCATTGCCTATTCGCTCAACGTCGAGAAATTCCAGCAGCTTGCGAATCGGCTCTCGGAGGCCACGCTTGCGCAAGGCAACGTGCGCTATCGGTGGGTGGCGAGCCTCGTGGGCCTCGGGGTCGCGCTGGCGCTCGGGCTCATCGTCGGGACGCACTTCGCCTTGCGACGTATCGTATCCGAGCCGCTGGCCGATGCGTGCGTCGTGCTCGACCGAATTGCCTCGAACGATCTGACGGTCAATGTCCCGACGACAGGACGAAACGAAATCGGCTTGCTGTTCGACGCGATGCGCCGCATGCAGGCTGGCCTGTCGCGCACGGTGGCCGGCGTGCGGGAGAGTTGCGATGCCATTCATGTCGCGGCGCGCGAGATCGCGGCGGGCAATCTCGACCTATCGAGCCGCACGGAGCAGCAATCGGCCTCGCTCGAAGAAACGGCAGCCAGCATGGAGGAGCTGACTTCGACGGTGAAGCAAAACTCGGAGAACGCTTCGCAGGCGAGCGCCCTTGCAGCGGATGCCGCCGAACGTGCCCGGCTCGGCGGCGAGGTAGTGGAGCGCGCGGTGCAGACGATGAGAGAGATCAGCGTGAGCTCGCGCAAGATTGCCGATATCACGACCATGATCGACAGCATCGCGTTTCAGACCAACATCCTCGCGCTCAATGCAGCCGTGGAATCGGCACGCGCCGGCGAGCAAGGCCGCGGTTTCGCCGTGGTGGCCGGCGAGGTGCGTACGCTAGCCCAGCGCAGTGCGAGCGCCGCGCGTGAGATCAAAGCACTGATTTCAAGCTCGATCGACGACGTGCGCAACGGCAATGAGTTTGTCGCTCAGGCGGGCGAGGCGATGGGCGAGATCGTCGGTGCGGTGGGCAACGTCGCCGCGATCATGGCCGAGATCACGACGGCCACCGCCGAACAGAGCGTGGGTATCGAGCAGGTCGGCATTGCCGTCGGCCAGATGGATCAAGTGACGCAGCAGAACGCTGCGCTAGTGGAGCAGGCGGCCGCGGCGGCGAGTGCGCTCGAGCACCAGGCGCAATCGATGAAGGACGCCGTGTCCGTATTCCGCGTCGGCTCCACGGCGCATACCGGTGGTCCGGCCTGAACGGCCGGCCACGCTACAACGACAACGACTACGAGATCAGAAGGACAGCGATGAACAAAAAGGGGATTTTGCGTAGCCTGATCGGCACCGTGCTTGGCTTGACGGGGTCGCTCGCCGTGCACGCGGCCACGTACGTCTACGTGTCCAATGCCGATAGCCGGGACATCTCGGTGTTCCGCGTCGACGCGCAAAGCGGCGCGCTCGCCGGCGTCGAGACCGTGCCGGTGGGCGGCACGGTGATGCCGATGGCGCTGTCGCCCGACCATCACAAGCTCTACGCGGCGCTGCGTTCGGCGCCCTACAGCGTGGTGACGTTCGCGATCGATCCGCGCGACGGTAAGCTGGTCGAACTCGCGCGCGCGCCGCTCGCACAGAGCATGGCCTATATCTCGGTGGACGGCACGGGACGCTATCTGCTGTCCGCTTCGTACGGCGGCAATCTGCTGGCCGTGAATCGGATCGGCGGCGACGGCGTGGCCGGCGATGTATTGCAGACCGTGAAGACGGGCCCCATGGCGCACGCCATTCGCACGTCCGCCGACAACCGCTATGCGTTCGCTTCGGTGCTCGGCGCCGACTCTTGGTTGCGGCTCAAGTTCGACGGCAGCAACGGCGAGCTGACGGAAGATGCGAAGCCGGGGTATGCGTTGCCGAAAGGCTCGGGGCCGCGCCATTTTGTGTTTTCGTCGGATGGGCGTTTCGTTTATCTGATCGACGAGTTGGACGGTAAGCTGCACGTGCTCGCATTCAATGCGTCGAGCGACACGGCCAAGCCGATCCAGACGATTTCGATCTTGCCGCCCGATTTTTCCGGCGACAAGCCGTGGGGCGCGGACTTGCACCTGACACCCGACGGTCGTTTCCTCTACACGTCGGAACGTACATCGAGCACGCTGGGCGTTTACCGCGTGAACGCGGCCACCGGGAAACTCGTGCGAGTGAATACGTACGCCACGGAAAAACAGCCGCGCGGCTTCAATATCGCGCCGTCCGGGCGGTATCTGTTCGCCGTGGGACAACTTTCGCCGACGCTTACCGCCTATCGCATCGATTCGAAGACGGGCGCACTGACGGCGATCGGCAAGTATCCGGTGGGCAAGGGGGCGAACTGGGTCGAAGTGGTCGACTTCGACGGGACGAACGACTAGCGGCGAAGGGGCGGTACGGTCGGGCGCTTCTTCGACAGTGCCGTTTGTTTGAGCGCGCGCCGGCCGCTCTTGCGCCGGCGCCGCCTTATTCGCTCGGCCGCAACAGCTTTAAGCCATCCGGCAACGACTCGCCGAACGCCCGCCCCGTATCGGCTTCGTCTAGCGCGACAACCTCGCGCACCATCCGAATCCAACCCGGCGAAGCACCCAGCGTTTCAAGCCGGCGAATGACGGCAGCGCGTGCGTCTTCCGGCAAGTCGCGCGACCGATCGCCTGTGAGCCGCGACAGCTGTACCGCAGCGAACGCGGCAGGCTCCACCTTCTTCCAATCGAGCGCAAGCACGGCGTCGAGCCACTGCTGCGCTACCTCGGGCGGCACGACGCCATGCGCACTGCCGTAAAGCGGGCGACGCGCACCGATTCGGCCGACGGCCCACCACGTTTGCGGATTCTCCGAAGGCTTGCGCAACCGTTCGAGCAAGTGCGTCCCTAGTTGGATCTTGCGCTCGACTTCGATGCGTTCTAGCGAAGCTTGTACGCGGGTCATGCCGGCGTGACCGACCTTGGCCGGGTCGAACGGCAGTTTGCGTTTCTCGATGTTGGCTGCCTGCAGGAAGTCCATGGCCTCGAACAACTGCGACTGAGCCGCTTCGTTTAGGCCGCCCGCCGCGCGTTGCCACAACGTCCACCATTCGGACCACACGCGGCTGTCGTGGATGTACTGGATGCCGTCGTCGAAGATCGCCCAAATCTGATCGACGCGCCAATCGTCGAGCGGATAGCCGAAGCCCGGCCGCAGGCAAAATCCGGCAAGGTTGAGCCAGACGCGCTCATGATCGGCCGAACGCCGCCGTCGCTTCGACCGTTCCCATAGGCTGTCGAATAGTTCGCGCAATAGCGCCACATCCCAGGTCTCGCTCGGCCCCAGCTTCTGTTCGAGATTGGCGCGCAGCCGTTTCACCTCGTTGGGCGCCACCCCGGCGACACGCGCGCCGAACGCACGCTCGATCGAACCGATGGCTTCATCGAGCGACGGATGCCGTTCGAGCCGCGACGGCGCATCGGCCCCGTGGGCGGACGCCGACGCTTCCTCGCGCCGCAACTCGAATTGCAACAGCCAGCGTTGTGCCGGGTCGTCGATCGAAATGCAGTTCATCTCCAATGTGCCGACCTCGGTGATCGAGGTCGTGAGCCGCACAGGGCGTTCCTCGGGATCGGAGGCGTGCTGCCGCCGCACGACGGTCGCGAGCGGCGGCAGGCGGACAAAATCGCCTTGCGCGAGATCGGCAAGCTCGCCGGCGCGAAACGGCGTCTGCGCCACTGTCGAGACGAGTGGAAAGCGCACGGGCTGGCCGAGCCGCAGCGCGAACACGCGCTCGTCCAGATGAACTTCATGCGCCTCTTGCGTTCCGCGCGGCAGCAAGCAGATGCCTTGATCGCCCTCGAGCACGAGAAAGTAGCTGCGGGCCGAGCCGCCGCCGATGCGCGGCGCGGCGCCTGCGCGCGCGAGGCCGTAAGCGACCGCGCCGCGCGCGACCGCGACGTCTGGATGATCGTTGTTCAGCACATGCAGCGGCGCGCCCCGCCATCCGCCCAGTGTCTGCGCCAACCTCGCGGCCAAAGCCGGAGCGCGGAAGACGCCGCCGTTCAGCAGCACGGTATCGGGTATCGGCAGCGTGCTGCCGTCGTCCGCCTCGATGTTCAACGCCGAGCGCGATTGCGCGGCGTGGCGGGTCAGAAATTCTGCGATATGCCGCGTGACCGCGGGATCGCTGGCATAGGGCAGCCCGAACTCGACGATGGCTGCGCGCGCGCGGCGCGGTGCGTCGCTTGCTGCCACGGAAGGAAAGAACCCATCGACGACGACTTGCTGGACTTCCTCGCGCGAGAGCTGTGCCGTGCGCGCACCGCCGACCAGGCGCGAGCCGGCCCCGAGCAGCGTGATCGACACGGAGGCGGGCGCGTCGGGGGCGAGCAGTTGCTCCTTTGCGACGCGGCAGCGTTCGACCAGTTGCGACAAGCTCGATGCGGACAGCCGCGCGTTTCCCGGCTGGCCTTGCGTGAGGCGCATCTCGACGAGCCGCGCGAGTGCGAGGTCCATGTTGTCGCCGCCGAGCATCAGATGGTTGCCGACGCCGATTCGCGTGAGCTGCGGCGTGCCGTCGGCGTCCCGGTGCACCTGGATCAGCGTGAGATCGGTCGTGCCGCCGCCGACGTCGCAGATCAGGACGAGCTGCGTATCGGGGAGCGCTTCCGTCAGGTTGCTGCGGTGCCGATACAGCCAGTCGTAGAACGCAGCTTGCGGCTCCTCCAACAGCCGCAACGCAGGCAACTGCGCGAGCCGCGCCGCTTCTAGCGTCAACGCCCGCGCGCCTTCGTCGAACGAAGCGGGTACCGTGAGTACAACCTCTTGCTCGTCGAGCGGCGCATCGGGAAAACGTGCGTCCCAGGCGGCGCGCACGTGCGCGAGGTAGCTCGCGCTTGCCTCGACAGGGGAGACTTTCGTGACATCGTCAGGGGCACCCCACGGCAAAATCGCCGCGAGGCGGTCCACCGCGGAATAGGAGAGCCAGCTTTTCGCGCTCGTCACGAGCCGCCCTGGCACGTTGGCGCCGAGCATACGTGCAAGCTGGCCGACGATCGGGGCCGGCGTGTCCTGCGAGGTATCCGACTCGTTCGCCCCGCTCGCCCCGCGACGCTTGTTCGATGCGGCGCGGTGCCACGGCAGCTGAAGCTCGCCGGGGGCGAGTTCGCCCGCGGCGGCTTGATAGCGCACGGAAGGCAACAGCGGCCGCGTGCCGACCTCGCCTAACGCGACGAGTTGATCGACCTCGAACAGACGGATGTCGTCCGAGCCCCTTTCGTTGAACGCGACGACCGTATTGCTGGTTCCGAGGTCGATGCCGACGACGTAGCGCTTCATCCGTGGCCTGGCAGCGAGATCAGGGCGCGGCGCTACCGCGAACGTCGAACTCGACGCGCCAGCGCTCCGACGCGCCGCGCGGCACCGCTTCGAGTTGCAGCATGCCCGTCTCGGTGACATACGCATGCAGCTTGACGGGCACGATGTCGCCCGCGCGGCGGCCTTCCGCCGGCAGCGTTGCTTGAATGGATTCGAGTTCTTGCAGTTCTTCGGGCGGCCAGTCATCGAGCATCGAGCCGACCTGATCTTGTCGACGTACGGACGAACCGAAGAAACGGAATTGCACGGGTTCGCCGACGACGAGCCCGAACTCCTGCTCCGGCAGTGGCGCATCGGTGCCTTCTTCCATGCCGAACGGCGCGACGCACAGCGCCGAGATGGGCGGCTCCAAGCCCGGCACGGCGGGCATGGCCGATTCGATCGCGACGTAGAACGAACGCGCGGTGCCGCCGCGAATCCGCACGCCGCGGCCGCGCTTGACGAAGCCGTAGTAAGCGGCGCCTCGCGCGACGGCGAGGTCGAGGTCCGCGCCGTCCAGTAGACGTGCCGGCTCGCCGCCGTCGGCCGCAAGCCAGCCGTTGACCGTCGACATGACGCGATCGACCAGAAGCGCAGACTTGAAGACGCCGCCGTTGAACAGGACGGCGGTCGGGTGCAGGAACGTCGCGTTCGCATTGAGGGCGAATTGCGCAGCCAATTGCGGCTCGCCGCCGAGTTCCGCCAGAGCGCCGACCTGGCGGGCCAGGAACGCCGCGAGATGGCGCGTGATGCCGGCGTCTTGCGCATAGGGCAGGCCCAACTGCGTCAGACCTACCCGCGTGCGGCTCGCCGGCCGCGCGCTCGCTTCCACGTGCGGGAAGAACCCTTCGAGAATCGTGCGCGTGAGTTCGTCGCGCGTGAGCTCGGTGCGGATCGAGCCACCGATCAGCTTCGATCCGCGGCTCGGTACGACGAGCGGCGCCGTGTCTATCGACGAATCGGACAGCAACGCTTCCTTCGCGCCGCGGCATGCATAGGTGAGGGCGCGCAGTTGCCACGCGTCGGTCTGCGTGCCTTGCTGAGCGAGCTTGCGCGCGACGATGTGCGCAAGGGCGAGGTCCATGTTGTCGCCGCCGAGCAGGATGTGATCGCCAACTGCCACGCGATGCAGCTCGAGATTGCCCTCGCGCTCGATGACGGCGATCAGCGACAAGTCCGTCGTGCCGCCGCCGACATCGACGACAAGAATGATGTCGCCGACCTTGACCCGCTTGCGCCATGCGCCGCCGCTCGACTGGATCCAGCTATAGAGCGCGGCCTGCGGTTCCTCGAGCAGCGTCGTCCGGTTATAGCCCGCTGCGTTCGCGGCTTCAGCGGTCAGTTCGCGCGCGGCGGGATCGAACGAGGCGGGAATCGTCACCGTGATGTCCTGCTCGTCGAACGAGGCATCGGGGTGGGCGTGGTTCCAGGCTTCCCGTAGATGGGTCAGATATCGAACCGATGCGTCGAGCGGCGAGATACGGACGACTTCGGGCGGCGCATCGGCTGGGAGAATCGCTGCGCGGCGGTCGACACCCGAATGGCAAAGCCAGCTTTTCGCGCTCGAGACAAGGCGAATCGGCGTGCCGGCGCCGCGGCTGCGCGCCATTTCGCCGACAGCGAAATCGCGCTCGCTCGTCCAAGGCAATGCGAGATCGCCGAGCGGCAACTCGCTGGCGTGCGGCAGGTAGACGAACGAGGGCAGCAGGTCGCGTTCCTCGATGGCGCCGGGCGCCGTGAGTTGCGCGACGCGCATGACGCCTTGCGAGACGGCTTCACCGTCGTGGCTGGCGAGTTCGACGTAGGACAGCGCGCAGTGCGTGGTCCCCAGATCGATACCGATCGAATAGCGCGGCTCGTTCACAGTTCGACCTCCGCGGGTGCGAGCACGCTGGCGTTGTGGCTCGGCGTGAGTTTCGGCAGGCGCACGTCGGTGACGCGCCAGCCTCGATGGGCGACGCTGCCGTTGAACGGGGGCTTGCCCACGACGTTGCCGGTCAGGCGGACGGCGGTTGCATCGAAACCTTCGGCGATCGTCACGCGGCTGCCTTCGGCTTCATCGCGCACGGGTTGGATCGTGAAATGTTCGCGCAACGTCGCGCGGCATCCTTCGTGGACGAGCCGTGCCGCCGCGCCGATGTCGGCATCGGCGTACTGTGCGATGTCTTCCTCGACGAAGTCGATCAAGCGGGCATCGCGTTGCAGTAGGCCGAGCAATTGGAGCGCGGCCTCGGGGGGCGCTTCTTTCAATGTCGGGGTGGGCGCGGGGGCCGGTGCGGGCGCGGCCACGGGGGCCTGCGTGGCAGGGGCGGTGCCGCTGCGCAGGCGCTGCACGCCCGCGGCGAAGTCGCGATCCCCGAGCACGCCGAAGAAAGCGCCGACGGCGAGCGACAGCCTGCGTGTCCATGAGAGATTCGGGTCGGTCATAACAGAGGGCTCCTTGTTCTGGCTACGGCTGCGGCCGGCAGCGGGCACGGCCGCACGAGCGACGGCGCGGCCGGCGGGCGCGCATGTAGCGCCTGCGCCGGACATCCGTCAAAACCCGTATTGTGCCTTGTTGTGGGCCGAGCGGCGGGGCGAGGGGGCTGGCTGACCGATAGCCGGCGACGAGACCCTACCGCTACGCATACTTATCGCCGACCGTGCTTCGAATCGGATGAGTGTCGTAGACGACGGCCCGGCTATCCAAATGGACCCTAAGGACCATGCAAAAACGTCTAGTAACGGACAGATGGCGGGCTCGATCGATTATCGAGAAATGATTGCCGACCTGATTTCGACGGGAGAGTGGCGACAGGTTATGGCTGCCGAGGTCTACGACGTGCGGCGGGTAGCACGGATGATCGAAAATCCGAGGAAATACAACGAAGCGATGCTGGAAATGCTGGAATATTTCAAGTGCCTTGAAAAGCACGGCCTGCTCAAATGAGGAATGCGATGGACGTTACCAGTGATTTTGAGCTGTTTCCGTACGTGGGCGCTGGGCCGCTGACGTTCGGCATGTCGCCAGGCCAAGTGGCGCACGCGCTCGGTGCCCCGGATTCGGCGGGCGTCAACCACCTCGGTCAACGGGTCGAGCATCGGTCGTTCATGACCGTTGGCTATACCGCTAGCGTCGACGGCGAACTCAACCACATCGGGTTTGGCGGTCAGATGACGGGGGTGAGACATAGTGATCTAAAAGTCTTTGACAGCCAACATGGCCAGGTGCTCCGAGCGCTGTGCGTCGAGGACGGAAATCCTTACGTCTACCTCGGGTTCATCGTCCTGCTGAACCTCGGTTTCGCATTGACAGGCTTTCACGATAACGACGAAGACCAATTGGCGATCACCCTGTTTCCCAAGGGCGCTTGGGACGGTCGGCTCCATAAACTGAAACCGTTCCAGCCTTGATCCACCGCGCTGTTGCAAGAAGCTTCTGATCGATCATCCGCCGGCGCCAACGCGTCGAAAGAGCGGTCGGACTCTGCCTGCTCGAGAATCCGACCAACAACCGATGGTTGCACGACGGGTCTTACACTTTGCGTTGGCCGATGATGACTACCTACCGCTACGCATACTTATCGCCAACCGTGCTTCGAATCGGATGAGTGTCGTAGACGATGATCATCTTCTCGATGAGGCCGGCTTCATCGAACTCGAATACGTCGACGCACTCGAACCGTGCGGTGCTACCGTCCTTCAACTTCCAGTCGTAGATGAAGTAGCCCGTTGCACGGCGGGCCCCGGTCGAGCTCACGCAAATATCGATCGGGGTGATCGTGCTCGCGCCCGACGCCGCATCGACTTTCGCAAAGAACGGCGCCGGTTCCATCCAGCCTAGGAACGGCGAAAAAATTTGCGCATCCGGTTTGAACAGCGCACAGATCGCCGCGACCTCGCCGCGCTCCAGCGCCGCAAGGTAGGTACCGATTTGCCGCGTGTATAGTGTTTCCGACGATGAAGTCACAGTCTTCCTCCGAGGATTCGTTGAATGCCCATCCGTTCAAGCGAACAGGAATCGGGTATCGACACCATAGCGACGCACCGATGACGGAACAAACGAGAAATTCGCAAGCCGGGTATGCGGCGCATGCATACCCACTGGCGGATCTGACGCGCCCGCTGCCTCCGATAGCGGCATTCCAGGCACTCGTTGCGGCGGCGCACTTCGGCAGTGTCAGCAAGGCCGCCGAACATCTGTGTCGGACCCAAGGCGCGGTCAGCCGTCAGATCCAGCAGTTGGAAACTCACTATCGATGCGCGCTCTTCGTGCGCCATGCGTCCGGGCTTACCTTGACGAAGGAAGGGCACGCCTTGCTGGCGGTGGCGGTGGAGGTGCTGTCTCGGCTGGCACAGCATGCCGATCTCACAGCCGGAAGGATGCAGGTCCTGTCGCTTAGGCTGCCGTCGACGTTCGCGATTCGCTGGCTTCTTCCGCGGCTGCCCGAGATCAACCGCGGGCTGAACGGCATCGAACTGCGCATCTCGACATCGGCCGACGACACACCGCAATTCGCCACGCCCGATATCGACGCGATCGTCGTGCGAGGGACGGGGCAGTGGCCTGGGCTCGACGCCGTACCGTTGTTTGCGGAGACCCTCACCCCGATGTGTACCGCCGAGCTGGCTTCATCGCTGAATTCGGTCGCCGATCTCGCGCATGTCACGTTGCTGCATCCTGGGCCCCGTGATGAAGCATGGCGATGCTGGCTCGATGGTATTGGGGCGACACAGATCGATGCCGGAGGCGGGCTCTCTTTCGACACGCTCGAATTGACGCTGACTGCCGCGGCACATGGGCACGGTGTCGCCATCGGCGACCCTCGGATGGCGAGCGAGCGGCTCGCGGACGGAGCGCTCGTGACGCCGTTCGGCCAAGTGGTGCCGAATGGAATGGGTTACTTTCTCGTCTACCCGCCGCAACGCGCCACGCAGCCAAAGATTCGCGCGCTGGCCGACATCCTCGTGAAAATGGTGCAAGAGGAGCGGTCGATCCCGTTGTAAGAGGCCGGCCAAACCTCCGGCCTCGCGGGGCGGGCTTCGAGAATGCGTGTTCGATGCGCCCCGCGGCGTTCGCCACGGGGCGGCAACGATCAGCCTTGAGCTAGCGTCGCGACTTGAGCGGCCGGCAAGGCGCCGCGATAGATCCGGAAGTCGTCGATTGCCCCGTTGAAATGCGGATCGGCCGAAAATTGCGAGCGGCCGATCCAATTTTGCGCCGTCGGGCCAAGACGCCACGGGGTGAAGGCCGCACCGGTGGTCTGTCCCACTTCGCTGCCGTTGAGATAAAGCGTGAGTGTCGTGCCCGAGAGCGTCACGGCCACATGGGCCCATTGGCCGCTCGGCACCGGCGCCGTGCCGGTCACCTGCCGCTCGTTGTGGTAACCGTTCAGCGTGATGGCGAAATGCACCTTGCCGTTGGTCCCGCAGGGGGTGAGCAGCATATAACGGCCCGTGCCGGAGCCGAAATCGCAGATGCGTTCCCATTGTTTCGTGGCGGCCGAATGGCGGAAGACCCAGGCGGCGATCGTGAAGTCGGAGAGGTCTGCGACGATGTCGTTGGGCAAGCTCACATAGCCCGTCGAACCGTCGAGCAGCACTGCGTTGCCGGACTTACCGGCCGTGCGCGACGCGCCCCCGATGAGCGTGCCGGTATGTCCGTTGCCGGTCGTATCCGCTGCGCTCGCGCCGCTCGCTTCGTCGAACGTCAACTGCGTATGCAGTTGAACCGAAGTCACGGCTACCATCTCGTTCGAGTTCTGGCTTTCGCCCGACGCCGTCGTGGCACTGACGACGTAGTACCACGTGCCCGCGGCCGGGCTGTCGGTATAGGTCAGCGGATCGGCGATGCCGCTCGCAACCGTCGTGTACGGGCCGCCCGAGTTGGCCGCGCGCTTGACGTTATAGCTGGTGCCGTTCGCGACACCCCACCACGACAGCACGACTTGACCGGCCGCGGGCCAAGCCGTCACGCCGCTCGGTGCGGCCGCGGGCCCGACCGGATCGCGCGTGAAGACGAGCGTGCCGTAGCCGAGCTGGTCGTAGCCGCCGCTCGTCGTGCCGTAGTTGCCTCCGCCGCCCTCGGGTTGAATCGAGCGTGCGAACTTCTCGGTCCACGGCGCGGCCAGCCCTTTGCGATTGACGTAGTGGTTATAGACGAGCGCCCAGGTCGGACGGATATCGCCTTGCGAGGCCGTCGAGAACACCGATTGCGTCACGTCGACGTTTGCATAGCTTTCATACGGCACCGCCAGGTAGGTCCCGTCGGCCTGCACGAGGTTCGCCTTCGCCACATACTCCGCACCGGCGAGGAAGCGGTTGTTGTCGTAGCCGTAGAGATCGACGTTCTGGTTCCAGGCCATCTCGCAGATCGCACCGCACAGCCCGATGCCGAGCGTGTTGTGGCCTTGGTCGCGCCCGCTCTCCTGCCACTGGCCGAGATAACCGGGGTGCAGGTAGTAGACGGCCTGTGCGATAGCGCCATTGCCGAGCCCGCTAAGGTAATAGTTCACTGCCTCATTGAACATCGTGCGATCGTCGGTCAGCACGCCGATCGCCATGATCGACGCCATGCTGCAGAGGTCCCAGTTGGCCCAATAGTGCGTGATATCGGTGTTGTTGTGGCGGTTCAGAAAATCGATGTTGATCGGATAGAAGAAGTTGACCATCATCGACTGGAATGCCGAAAGGTTGGCGGCACTCAGCCCCGAATAACTACGCATGATTTCGCCGACGATCGCGAACTCATAGCCGTAGATGCCTGCGGCGAGATCGACGTTGCTGTCGCCGGCCAAGCCCCGCAGCGTCGACGACCACGCGTTCATGATTTGCACGGCCTTGTCCGCATATGCCGTGTTACCCGTCGCGATCCAGTTCAGCGCGCACGCGTACGCGGCGGCGATATCGCCGTACAACTGCGGGTAGTTCTGCGGCCCCGTTCCCCCGCGATTGACTGTGGCGGCGGGCCGCGGCGACCAGCTCAGCTTCGTATGGCTGTTGCTCGCCAGGACTTGCCAGCCGGCATACCAGGGCTGCGCTTGCGCGGCGACTTTCTGCGCGATCCGCTGGAAGTCGGCTTGCGTGTGCAGCAGGCCGGGATGGACGAACGCGCCGCTCGTCGACACGCTCGCCGCGCCCGTTCCCGCGCTGGGCAATACCACCGTCGCCGCCTTGATCGATGCCGAGATCGAGCGGCCCGCGGCGGCGGCGTTTTCGGAGCCGCCGCCTGCGCCGCAGGCGCTCAGCGTAAGCGCACCGAGGCCGTGTAAGAAGGTGCGTCGCGACATGCCGGCTGCGACGAGGGCGCGCTCGTTGGGTGGGAGTTTATCCATATGTCGTTTTTAGGTTGCTGGGGCGTGGCTCGAAGGTTGAGTCGACGAATGAAGGCACTGCTCGCAGTTACCCGGGCCGAACGGCCATCACCCCCCTGGCAGCACTCATCGAAGAGGGAATGGCAAACGTTTGCGTAAGGATACGGAAAAATGGCACTGCTCTGGCGCATTCCCTACCGTTAACGGATGGAGAGAGCGTTCCTTTCAGCGATAGAGGGGTAAGGATCTTCTGAAATTGCAGGCAGGAATCGCTTCAATAGCGGCAGACCGTGCGATCGTTCAGCCTTCCTCGAGCATGCTGCCCGAGCCGCCGCGATGCCGGGGCGGTTGCGCCCGGGCATCGAGACCTGCTTCGACGCTATTCGATCGCCTCGTGGGGCAGCCCCACGTAGTTCTCGGCGATCGTCCTCAGCCCCGCATTCGAACTCGTGTAGTACTCGTAGTCGATGCGTTGCATTTGCTTGTCGAAGCCGTCGCGTTCCGGAAATTCATGGAGCAAGTTCGTCATCCACCATGAGAAGCGGACAGCTTTCCAAACGCGGCGTAGAGCGATCGACGAATACTTATCGAGCCAATCGGTGCGGCCGTGCTCGTAGACGCCGCGCAGGATGCGATACAGCGTGCCCACGTCGCTGGCCGCAAGATTGAGTCCTTTCGCACCCGTCGGCGGAACGATGTGCGCGGCGTCGCCGACAAGAAATAGCCGGCCGTATTGCATCGGTTCGACCACGTAGCTGCGCAGCGGCGCCACGCTTTTCTCGAGCGACTGGCCCGTCACCAGTGTGCCGGCGACCTCGGTCGGCAAACGCATTTTCAATTCATTCCAAAAGCGCTCGTCCGACCAATCCTCGGCTTTTTCGGTCAACGGCACTTGCAGGTAGTAGCGGCTGCGTGTCGTCGAGCGTTGGCTGCACAAGGCGAAGCCGCGCGGGTGGTTGGCGTAGATCAATTCATGGCTGACCGGCGGCGTATCGGAGAGCAGCCCCAGCCAGCCGAACGGAAAAATGCGCTCGTATTGCGTGAGGCGATCGGCGGGTATCGTCTGACGCGATACGCCGTGAAAACCGTCGCAGCCCGCGATAAAGTCGCATTCGAGCGTCACCGTCTCGCCGTCCTTCTCGAACGTGACGTAAGGCGCGTTGCCCTCGACATCGTGCAATCGAACGTTGCGGGCTTCATAGATCGTCGTGCCGCCGCTCGCCTCGCGCGCAGCCATCAGGTCGCGCGTCACTTCGGTCTGGCCATAGACCATGACGGTCGAGCCGCCCGTCAGTGCTTTCAGATCGATGCGGTCGCGTCGGCCGTGAAACGCAAGTTCGACGCCTTCGTGCACGAGTCCGTCCGCATCCATACGCCCACCGACACCGGCTTCGCGCATGAGATCTACGGTGCCTTGCTCGAGCACGCCCGCCCGGATTCGGCCGAGCACGTACTCGCCCGTTTGTCGTTCGAGCACGACGTTGTCGATGCCGGCTCGCTGCAGCAGTTGGCCCAGCAGCAGGCCGGACGGTCCGGCGCCGATAATCGCGATTCGGGTTTTCATCGGGGTGTCTCCTGTGAAGATAGGTCGTCGTTTTCTTGTATTTTTCGACGTTCATCCCCCACAGAGAAGGCACATTTGTGCAATAGAATAGGACTTTTCAAAGATCGTCGGTTTGGGCATGCCTGCCAAGCTCGAAAGGATAGCGAGGCTTCGTATGGCGTATTCGCCGCTCAAGGACATCCCCGTCTTCAAGCTATACGGAGAGGGTCACGACTGGCATACGCCCGATCTTCTGCACTGCGAATCGATTCCGGCCCGCAGCCGCCTGCACGATTGGGAGATCCGCGAGCATCGGCATGCGGATCTCGCTCAGATTCTTTATGTCCAGAAAGGATCGGCGATCATCGACATCGAAGGCGAGCACACCGAAATTGCGAAGCCGTCGATTCAAGTCGTGCCGCCGCTATGCGTGCATGGGTTTCGTTTCAGCCACGATGTGGACGGTTTCGTCATCACGCTCGCCGCGCCGCTCGTCGAATGGCTGCAGGAGCAGGTCGACGCGCAGCGGCCCATCCTTCAGTTCCCGGCCTGCCATCCCGCCGGCAAGGATCGCGCTTATCTCGACACGCTTTGTCGGACGCTCGATCGTGAATACGCCGTGCCGGCGCCGTCGCGCGATCTGCTGCTGCGTTCGCTCGTCAGCGCGCTCGTCGTGTGGATCGCCAGGCAACAAGCGCGGCAAGCGAGCGCCGGCGAGCGGCGCGACCGCGGGCAAGCGCACCTGCAAGCCTTCTCGAAGCTCGTCGAAAAGCATTACCGCGAGCATCTCGCCATTGCCGACTATGCGTCGCAACTCGGCATTACCGCGGTGCATTTGAATGCCGTGTGCCAACGGCTCTTAGGGCAAAACGCGCTGTCGATCGTGCATCAGCGCCTGCTGCTCGAAGCAAAGCGCAACCTGATCTACACGACACTTAATGTCAGTCAGATCGCCGATCTGCTCGGTTTTTCGGAACCCGCTTACTTCACGCGCTTTTTCAAACGGCTGACCGGCGGTACGCCGAACGCCTTGCGCAAACGTAGCTGAGCGGGCCGCCGCCGAGCGCGGCTTGTTCGTTACTTCCTCTTTATCGCCCTCTGCGGCGCCGCAGCGGCCGCTCGCACGCGCCGGCTCGCGCCATTCTCATTGCCCGTTCCAAGCCTGCATGGCTGCATTCCTCGTTTTCCCTTACGAACGCAGGCTTGCAATCGCGCATGTAAACGTTATGCTCTATAACAAATATCAAGAATAACTATATCGAACGCGGCAACAATCGGAGACATCGGACATGAATGACGCTTTGCAGCACGACACCGCCTACGAGCGCAAGACCCTGATCTTGCTTGGGCTCGGCTTCGGCCTCGTTGGCCTCGATCGCTGGATCGTCGCCCCGCTTTTTCCGCACATGATGCACGATCTCGGGCTCAATTTTCAGCAGCTCGGCAGCCTCATCGGCATTCTTAGCGTGGCCTGGGGCATTTGGGCGATCGCGATGGGGCCCGTCTCCGACCGTATCGGCCGCAAGAAAATCCTCGTCGTGACGATGGTGGCTTTCTCCTTGCTTTCAAGCCTGTCCGGGCTGGCTGCCAGTTTCGGGGGGCTGATGCTGATTCGCGCCGTCATGGGCGTGGCCGAAGGAGCATTCACGCCGGCGAGCGTCGCCGCCACAGGCGAGGCTTCGCTACCTTCACGGCGCGGCTTCAACCAAGGATTGCAGCTCAGCATGTTCTCGCTGCTCGGCCTAGGCTTCGCGCCGATCATCGCGACGCAACTGCTGCGCGTCGTGCCGTCGTGGCATTGGGTTTTCATGATTTCCGCCGTGCCCGGGCTGATCGTCGCCGCGTTGATCGCTACCGTGCTGCGCGAACATCCGAGAAACGAGCTTCAACACCCGAATCGCGCGCACGAGAAGGCGAAGTGGACGCACTTGTTCCGTAGCCGCAACGTGCTGCTCGCGACGCTCGCGATCCTGTGCGCCATGGCCGGGATCTTTGTCGTCAGCGCCATGGTGCCCACCTATCTCGTCGAAGTGCTTCATTTGGATACGCAGAGCATGGGGTTCGTCGTATCGGCGATCGGCTTCGGCGGCTTCATCGGCTCGTTCGGCGTAGCCGGCGTGTCGGATTTCATCGGACGGCGCCCGACGGCGGTCATCGCGTTCGTCGGCGCCGCCGTCTTGCTCTATGTATTTTCACGCACGGGTGCCAATCCGCAATGGCTGTTCGCATTGTTATTCGGCATCTCCGTGTTCGCCTTGGGCTTGCTCGGTCTTCTGAGCGGGCCGATCGCCACCGAAGCGGCGCCGCTCGGGCTGGTCGCGTCGTCGGTCGGATTCGTGTCGGGCACCGGTGAAATCTTCGGCGGCGGGCTCGCACCCGTTATCGCCGGCTTCATCGCGCAGCACTTCGGCTTGCCGGCCACGCTCGAATTCGCGTTGGCCGGATTGGCGTGCGGTGCGGTCGTGGCGCTGTTCCTCGTCGAGACGGCGCCGCGCAAGCGGGCGGCCGCTGCGGGCGAAACGTTCGCCGCTTCGCGCGACATCGCTTGACCGATTCATACCAAGCCCGCGGCGACGATCGCGGGCGACATCCATACCAGGCAAGGAGATAATTTCGATGAAGCGCAAAGCAGTCTTCGTGGCAGGCGGCATGTTGTTCGCCTCGCACGCGTTCGCCCAGAGCAGCGTGACCCTGAGCGGGTTGATCGACGGTGGCGTGTCGTACATCAGCAACGTCGGCGGAAGCAGCGTCGTGAAATTCGACGACGGCATCGAGGTGCCGAATCTGCTCAAGATCGACGGTAAGGAGGATCTTGGCGGCGGGCTGAAGGCGGTGTTCGATTTGACGAACCAATTCCAACTCGGTTCGGGTTCCTTTATGCCAGGCCAGAGCTTATTCGGACGCAATGCCTATGTCGGGCTCGACGATCAACGATGGGGCCGTTTGACGCTCGGCAATCAATACGATTTCATGGTCGATTCGCTGTTCTTCGGCTTCGACGAAGCCGCGTTCTATGCCCAAGGCGTCTACGATTTCCGGAATGGGCCATTCGCGGGTCTCGCGTTGCCGAACAACCCGACCGGTGCGTTCGACTGGGATCGGATGGCCGGCGAGCGCGTACAGAACTCCGTCAAGTATTTGAGCCCGACGTTCGGCGGCTTCTCCGCGGGTGTGATGTACGGCTTCGGCAATGTTGCCGGTTCGATCGGCGCCGGCAACGCCCAAAGCGTCGGGCTCAATTATGTGAACGGGCCGTTCGGCGCGAATGCGGCTTACACGCTGGTCAAGACCGATGTGGCCGGCGTGCAAGACAGTGTGCGCAATTGGGGCGTTGGCGCGCACTACCACATCGGACGCGTGGTGACGACGGCACTATTTACGACCGTGCGTAACGAACTCAATGGTGCGGCCGTTTGGCAGGCCGAAGTCGGTGCGGCGTACTCGTTCAATAGCCCGTGGCTCGTGAGCGGCGTTTATTCGTATATGAAGGGCAATCAGGTCGTCAATAACAACCATGCCCACCAGCTCACGGCGGAACTGCAGTACAACTTCTCGAAGCGCACGAATGTCTATGTCGCGGCGATCTATCAGCGGGCCAATGCGGGGGGCAATGCGCAGATCAACGACGTGATGGTCGCATCCAGCAGCCCTTCGCAGTTCATCGGGCGTATCGGGTTGCAGACGCGGTTTTGAGCCGGGGGTTCTCAGGCGACGAGCCTCGGCCAGACATCGGAGAACCTGGTGGGCCTGGTCGGGGCTGTCGAAGTCGAACTCGAACGACGCACGCACGGCAAGCGCGCTGACGGAGCGCATACGCGAACCCGCCGAGGATGGCAAAGCCACTGTGGAATCGGCTGTGCAGGCGAGGCAGGCGCTTTCGTAGCGCTCCGGCAAGATGACGCACATCATCGACGTGATCGATGCGATCGCCTTTCAGACCAACATTCTTGCCTTGAACGCAGCGGTCGAAGCGGCGCGCGCGGGCGAGGCCGGGCGCGGTTTCGCGGTTGCCCGTCGAGAAGATGGCTTACGTGTGCCCTGTGGGCGCCGAACTCGTTGTCATGTGCAGCCGTCACCAAGACCGATGGACTGCCTGCGGAAACACGCTGAGCACCCGCTGAGCGCAAGTGCCGCTTCGCTTCGCTCACTCCACGAAGATCTTGCGCAGCAGTGCCTTCAGTTGGTCACGCTCGGCATCGTTCAGGTGCGCGAGTGCTCCTGCATCGGCGGCGGCGGCCGCCTTCAGTGCCCGGCCATAAAGCCGCACGCCTTGTGTCGTCAAATCGACGTGCTGCACGCGCTTATCTTCGGTGCTACGTTGGCGCGCCAACAATCCGCGCGCTTCCAGGCGGTCGAGCAAGGTCGCGAGGTTCGGCGGCGCCAGGGCGAGCGCTTCGGCCAGCGCGCGCTGATTGATCCCAGGATTCTCGCGCACGACCGACAACACGGAGAACTCGGCCTGCCGCAAGTCGTGCTTTTCCATCTCCTGGTCGAACAACGCCTGGATGACAAGATAGGCGCGCCGAATGTTATAGCCCACCAGTTCGAGCAACGCGGATTGGTCCGCCTGCTCGCTTGCATCGTCGCCGGAAGAGGGCAGCATCAAAGGCATAAGCGTCGAGGAAAGGTGATGGGAATGAGATTGAATCGTGCGTGAAAAAAGCGTATCGATCATACCATGCCGTCGCAGGCGAATCGCGCGCCGGCAACGCGCCAAAAGTCCCGTCCTAGATCGTTTGCCACTGCATCTAGTTATGTGATATAACTATTTCCGTCGCTAACGAACAACCGCTTGGTGGTAGACATGACGCAACCCTCGTACGAATTCCTGAAGGTCGAGCACACCGGCTCTTTAGCATTCGTTTGCCTGAACCGGCCCGCGAAACGCAATGCGATCAGCGATCCGCTCGTCGCGGAGTTGCGCCGGGCTTTCGAAACGATGCCCGACACGGTTCGAGCCATTGTCCTGCATGCGGAAGGCGAACACTTTTGCGCGGGGCTCGATCTTTCGGAAATGCGCGAGCGCGGCACGGTGGAAGCGATGCATCATTCGCGCATGTGGCATGCGGCGTTCGAGCAGATTCAGTTCGGCCGGGCGCCCGTGGTCGCCGTACTGAAGGGCGCGACGATCGGCGGCGGTCTCGAACTCGCCTCCGCTTGCCACGTGCGCGTGGCCGAGGCATCCACCTTCTTCGCGCTGCCCGAAGGCAGCCGTGGCCTGTTCGTCGGCGGCGGGGCTTCGGTGCGCGTGCCGCGGCTGATCGGCGTCGCGCGCATGACCGACATGATGCTGACGGGGCGCGTCTACGATGCGCGCGAGGGCTACGATGCGGGCATTACCCAATATCTCGTGGGCAACGGCGAAGGGCTTGCCAAGGCCACTGAATTGGCCGAGCGTATTGCACAGAATTCGCCGACGACGAACTACGCGGTCACGCAAGTACTGCCGCGCATTGCCGATCAATCGATCCAGGATGGCCTGCTGACCGAATCGTTGATGGCATCCGTTGCGCTGAGCGATCCGCAAACTCAAGATCGCCTAGCCGCATTTCTGGAGCATCGGGCGGCCAAAGTATGGCCGAAATAATTTTATCGATGCGCGTGCAGGCGCGAATACGGGTGCGCATTGCATGATGTTCAGCGGCGTCGCGCATCGGTAACTGTGCCCCACAAGACTAGACGGTCATAAAGAATCGCAGTCAAGAGCAGGAAGGAGACATTCGATGGCAACTCACCCCTATCGGCGCGTGCAGTTCGGCGTCGGCCCCCTCGAAGTGACGGAAAGTCGCGACGGTACGTTACGCGTGCGCTCGAGCACCGCGCTCGCCCCGTATCCGCAGCGCGTCATCGATCGGCTATTCGAGCATGCGGCCGCCGCGCCCGAGCGCACGTTCATCGCACGTCGCGATGCCGATGGACAATGGCGGCACCTAACTTACGCTCAAGCTGCCGCTGGGGCGCGCAGTATCGGCGAGGCGTTGCTCGCGCGCGGCCTCGATGCCGAGCGGCCCGTGGCAATACTGTCGGGCAACTCGATCGAGCATGCGCTCGTCGCGCTCGGATGCCTGTGCGCCGGTGTGCCCTATGCACCGATTTCGCCCGCTTATTCGCTGCTCGACAAGAGTTTCGGCAAGCTGCGCCATATCGTCTCGCTCATTACACCGGGCCTCGTTTTTGCCGATGACGGCGGGCGCTTCGGCACCGCGCTAGCCGAAGCGGTGCCGGCCGGCACGGAGGTGGCGGTAGCCGAGGCGGAGGTGGCGCTGGAGGCGGCAGGGCGCGCATGCACGACGCTTGCGGCGCTGCTGGCAACACGCCCGACCGAAGCGATCGACCGTGCGCGCGCGGCTACGAGCGAGGACACCATCGTCAAGTTCCTCTTCACATCCGGTTCCACGAAGATGCCGAAGGGCGTGATCAATACGAACCGGATGTGGTCGAGCAACCTCGTGATGGAAACGGCGGCATGGCCGTTCCTGGCCGAAGTGCCGCCCGTCTTCCTCGATTGGCTTCCCTGGCACCACACGTTCGGCGGGAATCAGAACTTCGGGCTGACGCTGTTTCACGGCGGCACGCTGTATATCGACGACGGCAAGCCCACGGCCGACGGTATCGCGACGACGCTTGCCAACCTGCGCGAGATTTCGCCGACGGTCTACTTCAACGTGCCGAAGGGGTGGGAGGAAATCGCGCGCGCACTGGAAGCCGATGCGGCACTGCGGGAGCGCTTCTACGCCCGGTTGCGCATGCAGTTTTACGCGGGCGCGGCGTTGGAGCAGCCTGTGTGGGACCGGCTCCATGCAAGCGCGATGGGACATTGCGGAGAGCGGATCGTAATGAACACGGGGCTCGGTATGACGGAGACAGCGCCGTCGGCGCTGATGATCGCCGAGACCGAAGTGAGTGCCGGCCAGATCGGCGTACCGCTGCCGGGCATCGAACTGAAGCTCGTCCCGATCGGCGATGGCGCGGGCCGCAAGCTCGAGGTGCGGTATCGCGGGCCGAACGTCACGCCCGGATACTGGCGCGCGCCTGAGCAGACTCGGGGCGCGTTCGACGACGAAGGATTCTTTTGCTCGGGCGATGCGGTGCGCTGGCTCGATCCTTCGAATGTGAACCGAGGGTTCGTGTTCGACGGCCGCGTGGCCGAGGACTTCAAGCTCACCACCGGTACCTGGGTGAGCGTTGGACCGTTGCGGCAACGCGTGATCGAGGCGGGTAGCCCCTATGTGGCCGATGTGGTCGTTACCGGCCACGATCGCGCTGAGGTAGGCATCTTGATTGTGCCGAGCTTGCCGGCTTGCCGCGCACTGGCGCAAGCGCCACAGGCGGAGGCAGCGCAGGTCTATGCCGATGCGCGCGTCATCGAGGCGTTTCAGCAAATGCTCGATAAACTCTATGCCGAAGGCACGGGCAGTGCGAATCGCGTGGCCCGCGCCGCATTGCTCGATCCGCCGCCGTCGCTCGCAACCGGCGAGCTGACCGATAAAGGCTCGATCAATCAGCGGGTCGTCTTGGCGCAGCGTGCGAGCACCGTCGATGCGCTGTATCGCGGCGACGAAACGATGCGAATTTGGTTGCCGCGCGGATAGAAATACGAAAGAAGAACGAGGACAGAGAAGGTAGGGATGGTCGGTCATCTCATCGTTTTAGTTAGGATCGCTAATTATTAAGGAAAGCAGCGTATGGACATCGACAACCTGATCGCGATCGATACGCACGTGCATGCGGAAGTCTCGTGCTGTCAGCCGCCCGACCTATTCGGCAAGGAATTCGACGATGCCGCGGACAAGTACTTCGGTACGGTGCTGCGCCAAGGGCGGCGCCCGACGATTCCCGAGACGATCGAGTATTACCGCGAGCGCAAGATCGGCTTCGTCATGTTTACGGTCGACGCGGAAAGCCAGATGGGGCGTCGTCGGATTCCGAACGAAGAGATCGCTGAGTTCGCCGCGAACAACCGCGACGTCATGATTGCCTTCGCGAGCATCGATCCTCACAAGGGAAAGATGGGCGTGCGCGAAGCGAGGCGTTTGATCGAAGAGTGCGGCGTGCGTGGCTTCAAGTTTCATCCGACCGTGCAGGGCTTTTACGCCAACGACCGGATGGCTTATCCGCTTTACGAGGTGATCGCCGAATACGGGTTGCCGGCCGTGTTTCATAGTGGGCATTCGGGGATCGGCAGCGGCATGCCCGGCGGTGGCGGATTGCGCCTGAAGTATTCGGAGCCGATCTATCTCGACGATGTAGCGGCCGATTTTCCCGATATGAAGGTGGTGATCGCGCATCCGTCGTGGCCGTGGCAGGACGAGGCGCTCTCCATCTGCTTGCACAAGCCGAACGTCTATATCGACTTGTCGGGCTGGTCGCCGAAATACTTTCCTCCGCAGCTCGTCCAGTACGCGAACACGCTCTTGAAAGAACGCATGCTGTTCGCTTCGGATTTCCCGTTGATTCGCCCCGAACGCTGGTTGGAGGATTTTCAGAAGGCCGGATTCAAGCCCGAGGTGCATTCGCTGCTGCTCAAAGAGAATGCCGTGCGGCTGCTGGGGCTGGGCGCTGCGTCGTCCGCGCCCGCGGCTTGATCGGGGTGCCCGCAACATCCGGGCTTGAAGGTTAGGGTAGTGAGGGGGATCGATGGATACGAAGAATCAAGCGGCGCTCGTGACGGGTGCGGCATCGGGGCTTGGCGCGCAGACGGCACGCGCGCTCGTAGCGGCGGGCGCGCGCGTCACGCTGCTCGACATCAACGAGCGCGCGCTGCATGAGCTGGTGGAGGAGTTGGGGCGCGACATGGCACAGGCGGCGCGCTGCGATATCACGGACGGCGCGTCGGTCGAGGCGGCGCTCGAGGCCGGCGAGCGCGCGCATGGCGTTGCACGCGTGCTTGTCAACTGCGCCGGCATCGGCGGGGCAAAACGACTCGTCGGCCGCGATGGTAGCGCGATGCCGCAGGAAGATTTCGCGCGCATCATCAACGTGAATTTATTAGGAACGTTCAACGTCGTTCGCCTCGCAGCGGCGCGCATGACACGGGCCGAGCCGATGGACGACGGCGAACGCGGCGTGATCGTCTGCACGGCGTCGATCGCGGCCTACGATGGGCAAATCGGGCAAGCGGCTTACGCGGCGTCGAAGGGCGGGCTCGTTTCGCTGACACTGCCGCTGGCGCGAGATCTAGCCCAGTTCGGGGTGCGGGTCGTAACCATCGCGCCGGGGCTGTTTCTGACGCCTTTGCTCTATGCGTTGCCGGAAGAAACGCAGCAGTCGCTCGCGCAATCGATTCCGTTTCCGAAGCGGCTGGGCAAGCCGGAAGAGTTCGCGGAGCTTGCATTGCATATCGTCCGCAATGTTGCGCTCAACGGGGAAGTCATTCGTCTTGACGGCGCATTGCGAATGGCGCCGCGGTGAGTCCGAACTGAGGCCAAACTGAAGCCGGATTGACCCGGGCAGCCGTGGCCGGCTGTGACTGTCTCTTCAGATGTTTAAAACCCGCCGCACGTTCTGTATCGTGCGGCGGGTTTTTGCTTGCTTAGCCCATTCTGACGATCGGCTTGATCGTCTTGCCTTCGAGAGAATCGGCAATCGCCTCGTTGATCTGATCGAAAGCATAGAACTTCACCATGCGATCGAACGGAAACATGCCTTGCCGATGCAGGCGGATCAGCGTAGGAATAAACGTATCGGGCGTCGATTCGCCTTCAACGATCCCCATCACGCGTCGGCCGCCGCTCATGAAGTGCACTGCATCGAGCGTGATTTCCGTGCCGGGGGCCGAGGCACCGAGCACGCCGCAAGTACCGTGCGGAGCGAGACTGTCGGCGGCTTGGCGTATTACCTTGGCGTTGCCTGTGGTATCGAGCGTGTAGTCGATGCCGTAGCCCGTCAAGGCCGTCAACGCCGCGACGATATCGTCGCGCGCCGGATTGAGCGTATGCGTCGCGCCGACGCTGCGTGCGAAATCGAGCCTGGCGTCGTGCAAATCGATCGCGACGATCGTCGTCGCACCGGCCACGCGCGCAGCCATGACGGCGGATAAGCCGACCGAGCCGCTGCCGAACACGGCAAACGAAGCACCCGCCGGCACGCGCAACGCGTTCATGACGGCCCCGGCGCCCGTCTGCACGCCGCAGGCGAGCGGGCCGAGCAACTCGAGCGGGGCGTCTGTGGGCACTTTGACGATATTGCGTTCGTGGCACAGCGCATGGGTCGCGAACGACGACTGGCCGAAAAAATGGCTGTGGATTCGCTCGCCGTCTTTAGAGAGCGCGCTCGTGCCGTCGGTGCGGGTGCCGAAGAAATTGCGCGGGAAAAACGCATGGCAGTAGCTTTGTGCATGCGCGGCGCAAGCGGGGCAGGCGCCGCACGAATCGTAGGTCATGACGACGGCATCGCCGGCTGCGACCTTGCGCACGTTGCGTCCCACCTGCTCCACGACGCCGGCACCCTCATGGCCCAGCACGACGGGGTGCGGCGTCGGCAACAATCCGTCGCGCACGACGACATCGGTATGGCAAACGCCGGTCGCCACCACGCGCACGAGGATTTCGTCGTCGCGCGGTGCGTCGAGTTCGAGCGTCTCTATGGAAAGCGGGCCGCCTTTTTCGCGGACCACCGCTGCT
Source organism: uncultured beta proteobacterium (assembly GCA_963838695.1). Lineage (GTDB taxonomy): Bacteria > Pseudomonadota > Gammaproteobacteria > Burkholderiales > Burkholderiaceae > Trinickia. The sequence goes on from CAWIRZ010000037.1 coordinate 138,803, forward strand.
TTGATCTTCATGATGTCGTCTCCACTGATTCGGTATGGCCCGTTGAAGGCCGTTAGCGCTTCCGCGACGGCGCGAGTGCTATGCCATGCGCCGTGACGCCATGCATCGCACCGCAGGCTTGCCGCCGCGTCGGTTCCTAGCGAGCTAAAACGGCGTGCGTTCCGCTGTGCCTTTCACCGTAACCCATTGCCATTGCGTGTATTCCTCGGCGTCGGCCGGGCCGCCCATGCTGCCGCCGTTGCCGGAATCGCCGCGGCCGCCGAATGGGTTCACGCACTCGTCGGCCACCGTCTGGCCGTTGATATGCAGCAGGCCGCATTTGAGCCGATCGCCGATTGCCGTGGCGCGCGACAAAGATGTACCGATCACGCCGCACGACAAGCCGTATTCGGTGCGGTTCGCCAACGCCACGGCTTCGTCGTCGCTGTCGAACGGCGTCACGACAGCCACCGGGCCGAAGATTTCCTCGTCGAATGCGCGCATGCCGGGCCGCACGTTCGATAGCACGGTCGGCTGATAGAACAGGCGATCGGAGGTGCCGCCGGCTTCGAGCACGGCCCCGGCTTCAACCGATGCGCGCACGATCGAATCGACGTTCTGAAGTTGCCGTGCGTTGATGAGCGGCCCAATCGCCACCCTGCCGCTGGCCGGATCGCCGACCGGTAGCGTCTTGGCTTTCTCTACGAGACGCCGTGTCAGTTCGGCAGCAATCTTGCGATGGACGACGATTCGGCCCGTGGCCATGCAAATTTGCCCTTGGTGAAAGAACGCGCCGAATGCGGCATTGCTGGCCGCGAGGTCGAGGTCGGCGTCATCGAGCACGATCAGCGTGTTTTTGCCGCCGAGTTCGAGCGATACCTTTTTGAGCAATCGGCCCGCAAGCTCGCCGACCTTACGGCCCGCGGCGGTCGATCCGGTGAACGCGATCATCCGGACTTCGGGCGCCTCGACGACGGCCGCACCGGCATCGGCATCGCCCGGTACGACTTGCAGCACCCCGGGCGGCAACCCGGCTTCCTCGAATGCGCGGGCAATCACGAAGCCGCCGCTGACGGGCGTTTGCGGATCGGGTTTGAGCACGACCGCATTACCTAACGCAAGCGCGGGCGCGACCGAGCGCATCGACAAGATCAGCGGGAAATTAAACGGCGAAATGACGCCGACGACGCCATGCGGCACGCGCCGCGCGTAGCTCGTGCGCCCCGCGGTTGACGGCAGCACGAGGCCCTGCGGTTGCAGCGGCAGGCCGGCGGCGATATGGAGCTGGGTGGCGGCTTCGGCTACTTCGAGCTGTGCTTTCGCCGGGATACCGCCTGTTTCGCGGGCGATATAGTGCGCCGCGTGCTCGAGATTGCGCTCGAGTGCCGCAGCCGCACGCCGCATGATCGCAGCCCGCTCGCGCGGCGCAAGGGCGGCCCAGGCGGGTTGTGCGGCGGCCGCGGCTTTCGCAGCCCGCGCGACGTCCGCCGCGCGGGCAAGCCCGATATTCGTCAGTCGTTCGCCGGTAGCGGGCTCGATGACGTCTCGCGTCTCGCCGGCTGTATACCAGGTGCCGTCCGCCCCGCCGAACAAACGGCCGGTCCAGACGTCGTGATCGATGAGCGGATTGTGTGGGCTGTCTGTCATGTCCGATGTCTCCATGTTTGAAATTGTTCTTGATCGCAGTGGATGCGGCCGGCGCATCGCCCATGCCGCCATTGCCGCACGGCGTCAACTGCTGTAGAAAGTTATATCACATAACAAATATGTCAACCATCGGTTTTGTGGCGGTGCTCACCGTCGAGTGTAGGGACGCAACCGGAGCCGGTCGAGGGCTAGTCGTTTACCCGAGGCATGGCTTCGGGATATGGCAATTTCGGTCACGTTGTATACAATCGAACGCATTGACCGCAAGACTTCGATATCGCTGTATGGCCTGCAAGATTCGATGGTGCGCATGAATGATGCGGTTTTCGTGTGGTTCGTTCGTGGTAAAGCATGCGATTAGCGTCGGCCACCAATCGCTAGAAAGCATAAGAATGTATACAACTAAGGAGCCTGAGGATGTTCTTGAAGAACGCTTGGTATGTGGCTTGCACGCCGGACGAATTGGCTGACAAACCGCTGGGCCGTCGCATTTGCAACGAACGCATGGTCTTCTTCCGCGGGCCGGACGGCGAGGTCTCGGCGCTCGAGGATTTCTGCCCCCATCGTGGCGCGCCGCTTTCACTCGGCTTCGTTCGCGACGGTCAGTTGGTGTGCGGCTATCACGGCCTGACGGTCGCCGCGGACGGCAAGTGCGCGTCGATGCCTTGCCAGCGGGTTGGGGGCTTTCCTAAAACGCGCCGGTATCCCGCCGTCGAGCGCGACGGTTTCATCTGGGTATGGCCTGGCGATGCGGCGCTTGCCGATCCCGCAACGATCCACCGGCTCGATTGGGCCGACAATCCGGAGTGGGCCTATGGCGGCGGCCTTTATCACATCGCCTGCGACTATCGGCTCATGATCGACAACCTTATGGATCTCACGCACGAGACATACGTCCACGCATCCAGCATCGGGCAGGCGGAAATCGAGGAATCGCTCCCGCAGACGAAAACCGAAGGCGATACCGTCGTGACGAGCCGCTTCATGGAAAACATCATGCCGCCGCCGTTTTGGGCGGCGGCGCTGCGCGGCAACGGGCTGGCGGATAACGTTCCCTGCGATCGCTGGCAGATCTGCCGGTTCACGCCCCCAAGCCATGTGATGATCGAGGTCGGCGTCGCTCATGCGGGGCATGGCGGCTATCATGCCGACGCCCGGCACAAGGCGTCGAGCATCGTCGTCGATTTCATTACCCCCGAGACGGAAACGTCGATCTGGTACTTCTGGGGCATGGCGCGTAACTTCCGGCCCGACGATACCGAACTCACGGAAAAGATTCGCGAGGGCCAAGGCAAGATCTTCTCGGAAGATCTTGAAATGCTCGAGGCGCAGCAGCGCAATCTGCTCGATTATCCCGAGCGCAACCTCCTGAAACTGAACATCGATGCCGGTGGGGTGCAGTCGCGGCGCGTGCTCGATCGGCTGATGGCGCAGAACGAAGCCGGTTGCTGCCGCCGCCGCCGGCGCCGTTTCGTGAGATCGATCATGCAAGTCGAAATCGCCCGAAAATTCGCCGTGGCTACCGACATCTGCGCGTTCGAACTCGTACGTGCCGATGGCGCCGCGTTGCCGCCGTTTTCTGCCGGCGCGCATATCGATGTCGTGCTGCGCGATGGGCTCGTCCGGCAATACTCGCTGTGCAATCGTCCCGGCGAATCGCATCGCTACCTGATCGCAGTGCTGCGCGATGCGAATTCGCGCGGCGGATCGGTCGCGATGCATGCATTGGAGGAGGGCCGCTTGCTCGAAATCGGCGAACCGAAAAATCATTTTCCTTTGCATGCACAGGCGCATCATTCGCTGCTGCTCGCCGGTGGCATCGGCATCACGCCGATCCTATCGATGGCCGAGGCGCTCCATGATGCCGGTCGGTCGTTCGAGATGCACTATTGCACGCGCAGCTCGGCACGCACGGCGTTTCGCGATCGGCTTGCCGAGTCTCCGTTCGCCGAGCGCGTTCATCTATACTTCGACGACGCGCAAGCGCGCGGGCCATTGCGGCTCGATACGCTGCTCGCGCAAGCGCCGTCCGATACGCATCTTTATGTATGCGGCCCGTCGGGCTTTATCGCCGCCGCGATGGATGCGGCAAAGGTTGCGGGCTGGAGCGACGCCAACGTGCATCGCGAGTTCTTCGCCGCCGCGCCGCCGCCAGCGAGCGGCGGCGCGTTCCAGGTGAAACTGGCGAGCACCGGCCGCGTGATCGAGGTCGCGCCCGAGACGACGGTGGTCGCGGCGCTCGCGCAGGCGGGGGTGGAGGTGCCCACCTCGTGCGAGCAAGGCGTATGCGGTACATGCCTGACGCGCGTATTGTCGGGAGAGCCCGATCATCGGGACGTCTACTTGATGGACGACGAAAAGGCCGCCAACGATCAATTCTTGCCGTGTTGTTCGAGGTCCAAATCGCCGATGCTCGTGCTCGATCTTTAAACGGCACGGCGAGTTTCGTGTGGAATGAGCGGTAAGCACAAGGATTCGAATGGAGTCAATCGAGGGAACGTCGGCGGACGCGGCCATGTCGGCCGGTGCATCGCAAACGGTCAAGGCGCAATTAGGTCTGCGTGAGTTGATACTCGCCGGCGAAGTCGCGCCCGGCGCGCGGATTACCGAACTTTGGGCCGTGGACCGGCTCGGCATGTCGCGCACGCCCGTGCGCGCCGCCCTCATGCGTCTACAAGACGAGGGCTTGCTCGACGCCGTGCCCTCCGGCGGTTATGCGGTTCGTTCGTTCAGCGTGGCTGAAATCTACGACGCCATCGAGGTGCGCGGCACGCTTGAAGGAATGGCCGCGCGGCTTGCGGCCGAGCGCGGGGTGACGCAATCGTTGCTTTCGCAGCTATACGAATGCGTGGATGGGATCGATGCGTTGCTCGCCGCGCCGAAGATGAGCGAGGCGAAGTTCGCGGGTTACGTCGAACTCAATGAACGGTTTCATCGCTTGCTCGCATTGGCCTGTAACAGCAGGGTAGTGGAGCGGCAGTTGGCGAAAGCGATGGCATTGCCCTTCGCTTCGCCGAGCGGGTTCGTCGAAGTGCAGGCGGTCGCGCGCGACGCCTATCAAGTGCTCGTCGTGGCGCAGGCGCAGCATCGCGCGGTGCTCGATGCCATCGAGCGGCGCGAGGGCGCGCGGGCCGAAGCGTTGATGCGCGAGCACGCGCGCATCGCCCATCGGAACCTCGAGAACGCATTGAACAACCAGGCGCTGCGATCGCGCCTATTCGGCGCAAACTTGATACGCGACGAGTCGGCTAAGGATTGAGGCGCGGCGTTTTAGCTCGCGGATATCGCTATCCGTTGTCGCCGCCGGCGACGGGTAGTATCGCCCCGGTGATATAACTCGCCTCGTCCGATGCAAGGAAGAGAATCGGCGCCACTTGTTCGTCGATCGTGCCGTAGCGCTTGAAATAGGTCGCATCGGTCACTTGCCGGACTGCTTCGCTCATCCACGCTTTCTCTTGCGCAGTGTCTCCCGCCGCGTTGCGCGGTACGCGCCGCGCCGGGGCTTCCGTGCCGCCGGGCGCGGCGGCGACCACCCGGATATTGTGCGGGCCATACTCCATCGCGAGCGATTGCGTCATGGCGTTCACGCCGCCTTTGGCCGCGGAATACGGCACTCGGCGGATCCCGCGGGTGGCGTTCGAAGATAAGTTGACGATCGTGCCTCGGCCTTGCGCGAGCATCTGCGGCAGCACTGCGTGGCAGGCATACAACGTGGGCATGAGGGACCGGCGGATTTCCGCATCGATCTGGGCTGGCTCGAAATCGGCGAAAGGGCGCATCCGAATGGCACCGCCCACCCCGTTCACGAGAATATCGATGCGGCCAAATTTTTGCACGGCGAATGCCATCGTCGACGCGGCGCCTTCATAGGTTTCGAGATCGGCCACGAAGGCCACCGTATCGGCGTCGGTCGCCTCGGCGGCGACTTCCGCGACAAACTCGGCGCGGTCTACGAACAGAACCTTCCCACCTTCCGCGGCTGCGCGCAGCGCGACGCCGCGGCCGATACCCTGGGCCGCGCCGGTGACCACCATGACCTTCCCTTCGAATCGTTGCGCGCTCATACCGCCACCGCGACGGCATTGGGGGTGAACTTTTCGTAGTGAAAGCTGTTCGGCTTCATCCCGCTCTCGTCGAAGTACCGACGTACCGCGTCGACCATCGGCGGCGGGCCGCACAGGTACACGTCGACGTCGCCATCGTTCAGGCACTCGGCGGGCATGTGCTGTGTCACCCAGCCCTTGCGTGGGTGGCTCGATTCGGGATCCGCGACGACGGTGCTGAACGTGAAGTGCGGCAGCTTGGCACCGATGGCCTCGATCGCTTCGACTTGGACGAGATCGAGCTCACGGGTCACGCCGTAGATCAGATGCACCCGCTGTTGCGAATGTGCGCTGGCCAGGACTTCGAGCATCGATAGAAACGGCGCCAATCCTGTTCCCCCCGCGAGGAACAATAACGGACGCTCCACGGTGCGGAGATAAAAGCTCCCGAGCGGCCCCGTCATATCGATTCGATCGCCGGGCCGCGCCGAGTCGAGCCAGGTGCTCATCACGCCGCCGGGGATCTTTTTGATTAAGAAGCGTATCGCCGATGCTCCCGGTGCCGACGAAAACGAATACGAGCGATGCTGGCCGCTGCCGGGCACATCGATGTTGACGTATTGCCCCGCTAAAAAAGCCGGCGCCGTTCCGTCCACAGCCAATTCGAGCACGACGGCGGCATCGTTGTGCGGCTCCACTTTCGTCACCGTTGCGGCGAAAGTGCTCCGCTCGGTTTTGCAGGCCGTCGACGAAGCCGGAACCGCGATCGCGCAATCGCTCTGCGGCACCATCTGGCAGGTGAGTACCAGACCGCGTGCTCTTTCGCTGTCGCTCAGCGCATCGTCGATGTACTCGTCGCCGAGATCGTAGGAACCGCTTTCGGCGCGGCACTTGCATGTGCCGCACACGCCGTCGGAACAATCCATCGGGAGGTTGATCTTGGCGCGGAAGGCCGCGTCGAGCACCTTTTCTCCGGCTTTGCATTCGACGAAGCGAGTGACGCCGTCCTCGAAATTCAGGGCGATGTTATAGCTGGACACGTTGCCTCCTACTTCCTATCTCTTCCTGGCCGCCGGCATTAGACGTGATACACGTCCAGCACTTGGCGGATGTAATCGTTCTTCAACACGATCTTCTTGTTCGAAATCAACAAGCGGTCTTCAACCCGGCGAAAGGTGACGTAGATGGTGCCGAAAAACTGATCGGTGATTCTGTAGCGATGGTTTAGCGTATTGAAGTTGTATCGAACGTCCACTTCGTTTTCCCGTTGAGCCAGCAGCTCCACGTTCATGACGCTGTGGCTGGTGCGGGGCTCGGGCATCGAAGCGCCGCTTCGTTCGGTTTTGATGCGAAACACGCGGTCTTCCAGGCCGCCTCGATCCGGGTAATACATCAACGAGATCTGGCTGTGAGGATCGTCGGTGGGTTTGTCGTCGTCGTCCCACGCCGGCATCCAGTAGCAGACATCGTCGGTATAGCAAGCCAGCCACTCGTCCCACTGGCGGTCATCGAGAAAACGCGCTTCCCGATACAGCGCGGCGCAGATGTGTTGGTAGTCGAAGCTCATGCCGACGCCTCCGCTTGTTCCTTTTTCAACGCGTCGCGCATCAACTGAACCCAGTATTCGTGCTGGACGACGAATAGGCCCTCATCCTCGCTGCGCTCTCCGGAAATCAGCGGATTCAAGCCCATCCGTTTTGCATTTTGGTCGGGCCCGTGAATCCATAGCGGCGCACCGCGCGAAAGATCGTTCCACATCGGCGTCGAGCCCGCGTAGCCGGACTGGCAAGCGCGAAATTCCTCAAGATCGTCGCTGGTGCCCATCCCCGATACGTTGAAGAAGTCTTCGTATTGGCGGATGCGGGTGGCGCGGTCTTGTGCACTTTCCCCCTTCGGGGCGAAGCAAAAAATGCTGACTTCGGTTTTGTCGACGCTGATCGGACGCACCACACGGATCTGCGTGCTGAACTGATCCATGAGGAACACATTGGGATAAAGGCACAAGTTGCGGGTTTGATTGACGATGAACTTCGCTTTCTCCTGCCCCACGCGGGCCGCGATTTCGTCGCGGTGCCGGTAGACCGGCCGGACTTCCGGATTCATGGTATCGGTCCAGAGCAGGATGTGGCCGTGCGCGAAGCCGTACACGCCCGCGACCGACTTGCTCCAACCGTTTGCATCCACCGCCTGCGTGCCTTCGACCTTGCGGCGGCCCATCGTCGCAGCGTAATTCCAGTGAACGGTGCTGACGTGGTACCCGTCGCAGCCGTTTTCCATCTGCATCTTCCAGTTGCCGTCGTAGATATAGGTGGAATTGCCGCGCAACACTTCCAGGCCGCTCGGCGCCTGGTCGACGATTTGATCGATGATGACCTTCGTCTCGCCGAGATAGTCCTCGAGCGGCATGACGTCGGGATTCAGGCTGCCGAACAGAAAGCCGCGATAGTTCTGAAAACGCGCCACCTTCTTTAGATCGTGCGAGCCTTCTTTATTGAATTGCACCGGGTATTCGGTGGTTTTTTCGTCCTTCGCCTTCAGCAACTTGCCCGCATTCGAGAACGTCCAGCCGTGGAACGGGCAGGTGAAACTGCCCTTGTTGCCGTGCTTGCGGCGACAAAGCATTGCGCCCTTGTGCGCGCAGGCGTTGATGACGGCGTGCAACGCTCCCGTCTTGTCGCGCGTGACGACGATCGGCTGACGCCCGATCCACGTCGTGTAGTAATCGTTAGCGTTCGGCACTTGGCTTTCGTGCGCTAGATAGACCCAGTTGCGCTCGAAGATATGCTTCATCTCGAGTTCGAATAAATCGGCGTTGGTGAAGATGTCGCGGCGGCAACGAAATACGCCGCTTTCCGGGTCGTCCTGAACGGCGACGCTCAGCAATTCGTTTAACTGCCGGGCTTTGTCGATGGTGGCAGACATGCGTGCTCTCCCTCTGCGGGCTTCGTGGTGAAGCACCCGCATCGGTTCAAATGATTCGTGGGCGGAAGTCAGCGGCGGAGTGAGATCGTCGATCGTTCGTGCGTAAGCCGCCGCTTTGGGCGCTTACGTCGTCACGTCGTTACACCGTTACACCATTACGCTGCCGCTGCGGCGACGCGCAAGCGATTGACGATCTGGTTGTCCTTACCTTGTACCAGCGGCGTCAGTTCGATGTCGAACTCGATCTCCTTATAGGTGTCGGTCTTGAGTCCCAAAGCAGTGCCGCCACTTTTCTCTATGACGCGCGGCACCAGCGCTTCGCGAGTGGCATACGCGAAGTCGTCCCAAATCAGCGGATCGCCTTCGATGTTGATTTGCGTCGTGAGTTTGCGATTCTTATCGCTTGTAACGAAAAAGTGAACATGCGCCGGGCGGTTGCCGTGACGGGCTAGCGCATCGAGCAACTGTTGCGTGGCGCCCTGCGGCGGGCAGCCGTAGCCGACGGGCATCAGCGTGCGAAACTCGTACTTGCCGTCCGCGCCGGTTTTCACTGCGCCTCGAAGATTGAAGTCGGTCTGCGCGCCGGTCGGGTCGAAGTGCGAATAGAAGCCTTTCGAATTGGCGTGCCAACATTCGACCAGCGCATCCGCCACGGGCTTGCCGTCCGAACTCGTTACCGTACCGCGAATGACGAGCGGGCCGGCGTTGTCGTCGGCGTCGAGATCGATCTTGGACACACCCTCGCGTACGCAAGCGCCGGCCACGTACAGCGGGCCCTCGATTGTCCGCGGTGTACCGCCGTGGATGTCGGCTTCGCGATCGGCGGCATCCATGCGGATGTCGAGATACTTTTCCAATCCCAATCCGGCGGCCAGCAGCGCGGCTTCGCCGTCTCGTCCCAGCTTATTGAAGTAATTGACGCCGGCCCAGATCTCGTCGGGTGTCATGTCGAGATCGTCGATCGCTTTGAACAAATCGCTCAGCAGGCGATAGACGATCTGCTTGGTGCGTGCATCGCCATCTTGGCTTCCCAAGTTCGCGGCGGCCTTCAGCAGATCCTGCACTTCCTTCGAGGCGAACACGTTGACGCTCATTGTCTGCTCCTCACTGTCTCTTGTATTCGGATGGGGTAAACCCGCCTTTCGGTTCGCCGCGAGTATGCTTGGAAGGTATAATCGCGCCTTGAAACCGAGCGTGAAGCCAGCATAATGGACACCAAATGCGGTGGTCCAACACTGATTTAGTATTGCGCTATATCCAGGAGGTATGGAAATGGAGCTGCGGCATCTTCGCTACTTCGTGGCGGTCGCGGAAGAGCGCAACTTCACGCGCGCGGCGCAGCGGCTGCACATCGCTCAGCCGCCGTTGAGTCGTCAGATACAGCAACTCGAGGAAACGCTTGGCGTGCAGCTGTTCGAGCGAAACGCTCGGCCGTTGCGGCTCACGGAGACCGGCAAGTTCTTCTATTCGCATGCCGTGCAATTGCTGGCGCAGACAAGCGAGTTGGAATCGATGACACGGCGCGTCGGCAATATCGAACGAAGTCTATCGGTCGGCTTTGTCGGGTCGACACTCTATGGGATGTTGCCGAAAATCATCCGACGATTCCGCGACGAGAACAAGACGGTCGAACTCAGTCTGCATGAGATGTCGACGATGGATCAGATTCGGGCGCTCAAAGACGGCCAAATCGACGTCGGCTTCGGCCGTATTCGGCATGAAGACGCTAACATCCGCCGGGTAGTCTTGCGCGAAGAAAAACTGATCGTGGCGCTTCCCGTCGGTCATCCGCTATCAAGCTCTAAACCCGTGCTGTCGCTTCGAGATCTCGTCAACGAAACGCTGATCATCTTCCCCAAAGCGCCCAGGCCGAGCTATGCCGACCAAGTCCTGTCAGCCTTCCAGGATCGCTCGCTCGCGCCGCGCCGTATCTACGAAGTGCGCGAATTGCAGATCGCGTTGGGGCTCGTGGCGGCGGGGGAAGGCGTTTCGGTCGTGCCCAGCAGCGTGCATGGATTGAAGCGCGACGACGTGACCTACAAGGAACTCGACGATCCGACGATCGTGTCGCCGCTGATCATGAGCATGCGCGCCATGGACGAATCGCGCGACATCAAGGAAATGCTCGAACTGATCTATCGGTTGTATGAGGAAGAGCGTATTCCATACGTACCCCGTACTGACGGAGTAGCGTAGCGCCGTCATACCTCGAGGGTATGGCACTAGACGTCGATGGTCTTGGACATGCCGATATTGCACGCGCAATACTCCGGCAACGCATCCAATCCTCCAGTCTAGGTATGAACGCCCACATTACGTCCGTCGAAGCGATTCTGGTAGATCTCCCAACGATTCGCGCGCATCAGCTTTCCATGGCGACGATGCAACAGCAAACGATGGTCATCGTCCGCCTGCGCTCGAGCGACGGCATCGAGGGCATCGGCGAGGCCACGACCATCGGAGGATTGTCCTACGGCGAAGAGAGTCCCGAAGGCATCAAGCTGGCCATCGACACTTACTTGGCGCCGGCGCTCGTCGGGCAAGACGCGACCAGCATCAACGGCGCGATGCTGAATCTAAGCAAGGTGGCGCGCGGCAATCGATTCGCCAAATGCGGAATCGAGACCGCGTTGTTGGATGCACAGGGAAAGCGACTGGGCGTGCCGGTGTATACGCTGCTGGGCGGTAGGGTTCGCAAGACGCTCCCGGTTCTTTGGACGCTTGCGAGCGGCGATACCGACCGCGATATCGCCGAAGCCGAGATGCTGCTTGCCGAACGCCGTCATCACACGTTCAAGCTGAAGATCGGACGGCGCAGCGTACGCGACGACGTGGCTCACGTGTCGAAGATTAAAGCCGCGCTGGGTGATCGCGCGCGAGTGACGGTCGATGTCAATCAGGCGTGGAATGAAGCCGAGGCCGCGCTGGGAATCGGAGCGTTGGAAGCGGCCGGCGTCGATCTCGTCGAGCAACCCACGCCGCGCGAGCAACGCGGCGCGCTGGCTCGCCTTGCCGCGCGTTTCGTCGTGCCGATCATGGCCGATGAGGGCGTGACCGGCCCTGAAGACGCGCTCGAACTCGTGCAAGGCGCATGCGCCGATGTGTTCGCGCTGAAGATCGCGAAGGCGGGGGGCATCTATCCCATGATGCGCACGGCAGCCATTGCCGACGCGGCCGGGGTGCCGCTGTACGGCGGCACCATGCTCGAGGGCAGCATCGGATCGATTGCCTCGGCGCACGGCTTTTGCGCGCTGGCGCAGCTGGCGTGGGGCACGGAGCTATTCGGCCCGTTGCTGCTCAAGGACGACATCGTGACGGCACGTCCCGTCTACCGAGACTTCGATCTGCATCTTCCGGAAGGGCCGGGGCTCGGGCTCGAAATCGACGAGGACAAACTCGCGTTCTATCGGCGTGACAAAGGTTGAACTTGCTGCAAATTAAAAGAAGCGTGCCCAACGTAAGGAGGAAGCATGTTGTATCTCGTCAGGATGGACGTGCATTTACCGCACGATATGCCCCCGGAGCGGGGGGAAGAAATCAAGGCGCGCGAGAAGGCGTACTCTCAGCAACTGCAACGAGACGGGAAATGGCAACAGTTGCATCGCATCGTCGGCGAGTACGCGAACTACAGTGTGTTTGACGTCGACTCGCATGACGAACTGCATGCCATTCTCAGCGCGTTGCCGTTGTTTCCTTATATGACGATGCAAGTGACGCCGCTCGCGCGGCATCCGTCGTCGATTCGTTGAGGCCCCGCTTGATGTAGGGCCACGGCTATGGACACGCCTCGTCCAGGAGGCGTGGGTCCATTGCCGCAGGATCGGACGAGTGGGGGGTGTACTATCGTTTCCTCCACTCGAATTCCCGCCGCGTGGGCGACGGGCCGATCTCAGTAGGCAACAGATGAAGAACCCGGTGCACGAACCCCCCCTCGACGCGGCGTCGCTGAAGCGGGAGAACGCTGCCTTGCGCCGGAAGGTGCGGGCGTTCGAACGACAACTGGCGCAACGCGACGAATTGCTGGCAGCTAGGACCGATGCGTTGCTGAAGATCCAATCTCAGCTCGAAGGGCAGTTCCGGAGCTTGGCGGAGAGCGCGTCCGAAATCATTTGTCGTTACGACCGCACGTGCCGTCTGGTGTTTGCGAACTCGGCCCTATCGGTATTGCTGCGTAAGCCATTGCATGAGCTATTGGGCAAGACCCCGAACGAGCACGTTCAGGATCAGCGGCTAGCGCCTTATCAACAACTGATCGAGGCGGTCATCGAGAGCGGCACGGAACGCGACATCGAGGTGACCGTGCCCGATACGGGCGATGGCGTTCGCTATCATCACATTCGCATTTTTCCCGAGCGTGGGCTACACGGCGAGACGATCGGCGCGCTGGCGCTTGGGCGCGACATCACCGATCGTAAGCATGCGCAAGCGCGCTTATATGCCAGCGAGCAGGCATTTCGCGCCGTGGTCGAGCATGCGCCCGATTACATTGCGCGCTACGACGTCAATTGCCGGCGCATGTATGTGAATCCCGCGTTGCACTCGTTCTTGCAACGCGAGCGCGAGGATGTGATTGGGACGACGCCCGTCGAACTGTCCGGGTTCGTCGACCCCGACGCTTACATGGACTTCTTGCGAAGGGTGGTCAAGACGGGCGGGCCCGTCACCGAAGAGGTCCGCCTGCGCGACGCGAATGGGCGAATCGGATGGGGGCACATCCTGGCCGTTCCCGAATTTTCGGTAAGCGGGGAGGTCGTAAGCGTGCTGGCCATCAGTCGCGATATCTCCGAGGCCAAGGAAGCCGAACAGCGGCTGCTCGAGTCGTACGACATCCTGCGCGAACTGACTTCCCGCCGCGAAACGGCCCGCGAGGAAGAGCGCAAGCGCATTGCCCGCGAGTTGCACGATGAGCTCGGCCAGCAATTGACAGCGTTGCGTATGGGGGCATCGACACTTCGCCTTCGCTTCGGGCCTGGCAATCCCGCACTGACCGAACACGTTCAAAAGCTGCTGGAACTCGCCGATCAAACGATGCACGTCGTGCGGCAGGCTGTCTCGTCGCTACGTCCCGCTGCGTTGGATGCCGGGATTGCCGCCGGCCTCGAATGGCTCATCGCCGAGTTCTCACGCGGCGCGAAAGTCGCGCATTCGTTATCGCTGCCGGACGAGAATTTTCCGTTGGACGAGGGCAGTGCGATTGCGGTCTTCCGCATTGCACAGGAGGCACTGACGAATATTGCGCGGCACGCCAACGCTCGGCATGTTTTCGTTTCGCTTGCCAGCGCCGGGGACGAGTGTGTGCTCGAGGTGCGTGACGACGGATGCGGATTCGATCCGGTCGCATCGCGCAAACGTTCGTTCGGCCTTGCGGGCATGAAGGAGCGGGTGCTGATGCTCAGAGGAAAGATCGATATCGCCAGCGCGCCCGGAAAAGGGACGCGGATCGAGGTCAGGCTGCCTGTCCCCGGAGAGCGTGCAGGCGTCGCAACGCAAGCGCCGGGGGAGGGGTAAGCGGCCTTGCGATCAGTGCCTCGAACGCATTAGCCATTCGCTCTGATGGATTTGCGATGTTCGCTTGCCGCTCGGTGGCGGATGGCGGTCGGCGAGAACCCGAACCGCTGATGAAAACGCGCGGCGAAATGCGAGGGCGTCTTGTAGCCGACATCCCAAGCGATCTGCGTCACGCTGTGTTGCGTCGATTGCAGCAGCAGATTGAGGGCCAACGACATACGCGTATCCGAGACGATCTCCGTCAGTGTCGCGTTTTCCTCCGCGCGCTTCGTCAGCGCCCGTGCGTCTCCAGACAAGCACGCTGTTCCAGCGGCATCGCCTTGCGATCGGTGCGGCGCTGCGCGTAGCCCGCGATTGCCCAAACCACAAGGCCGGCGAGGGCCAGCAACGCGCCCACCCACCCTGGCGAAGTCCAGCCGAACCCGCCTGCAATCGCCAGCCCGCCGAGAAACGGGCCCAATGCATTGGCCGTATTGAAGGCGGAGTGATTGAGCGCCGCGGCCAAACTTTGCGCATCTTCGGCGACGTCCATCAAGCGGGTCTGCAAGACGGTACCGAGCGCGCCGCTCACGCCGATCAGGAAGACGTCCACCGTAATCGTCCAGACGTTCGAGGCCGCAAGCGGGAAGGCCAGCAACGTCAATGCACTCCAGACGAGCAAGAGCCCCGCGGTGCGCATCACCGCGCGATCCGCGAACATCGGCACGACGATGTTGCCGAGCGTCATCCCCACGCCGAAGACACTCAGTACCAGCGATGCGGTGCCGAGCGAGGCGTGCGTGACAGAGGCCAGTACGTTGGCCAAATACGTATAGACCGCGAACAGGCCGCCGAAACCGATCGCGCCGATGCCGAGCGTGTACCAAACCTGCGTGCGCTTGAGTGCGCTCAACTCGCGTAACGGGCTTGCGCCGGCCGCTGCCGGCGTCGACGGTGCCAACAGCCGCACGCACGTCATCGTGAGGGCACCCATGAACGCCGCGAAGCCGAAGCTCCAGCGCCAGCCGACCGCATGGCCGAGCCAGTTCGCGAACGGAACGCCGACGATCGTGGCCACCGTGAGCCCGAGGAACATCCGGCCCACGGCGACGGTACGGCGGTTTTCGGGAACGAGCGAAGTCGCGACGAGCGCGGCGACGCCGAAATAAGCGCCATGCGGCAATCCGCTGATGAAGCGGAACACGAGCATCCAATGGTAGGTCGGTGCGATCGCACTGAGCGTGTTGCCCACTACGAACAGTGCCATCAACGCAATCAGCAGATCGCGGCGATCGAGCCGCGCGCCCAGCACGGCGAGCGTCGGCGCGCCCACCACCACACCCAATGCATATGCGCTGATCACGTGGCCCGCCACGGGAGCGCTGATGCCGAGCCCGCGCGCGAATAGGGGTAGGACGCTCATTGTCGCGAATTCGGTCGTGCCGATCGCGAAGCCGCCGACGGCCAAGGCCAGGAGAACCCAAGCCGTTTTATTCTTTGCTGCTTCAAACTGGTGCATTGCCGCCCGCCGCAATCAAGGGGGTGTTTACCCGAAAAGGAGCCATTCTAGTGGCGTGGCGAAAAGTTCGCTGAGAGCGGTTATCGCCGATGACGCTCCGCACCGATCGGCGAACGAGCGTATCGATGCATGGAGATATGGAGGTATTGACGTATCGACGCAGGCGCCGTCGATCACACGGTTGAGTAAGTTTCGAGTAAGCGCACGTTGCTATCAATGTGGGCGACGGCGCGCAACGCACGTCCGAAAGGCAAGCGACAGGTTCGACGGCCGCGCGGCAGCGCGACTCGAATTCGGGCCTGCTGTGCGACGTTGCGCCCGCGATTCCACAATCAAGGAGACACAAGTGACTCAGCTTAACGAAGCGCGGAAATACCCCAATCCCGCCCCGCTCGGGCTTGCCGGATTTGCCCTTACGACGTGGCTGCTCAGCATGGTCAATGCAGGTTGGTACCCGGGTGGTGCCGTCAATCTCGTGCTCGCCTGCGCGTTGGCTTTCGGCGGCACCGCGCAGATGATCGCGGGTGTCATGGAATTGCCGCGCGGCAATACGTTCGGCGCGACGGCATTCGTGAGCTATGGCGCTTTCTGGTGGTCGTTCGCCCTGTTCGTCTTGTTCCTGCACGACAAGGTGCCCGCCGGCTTCGTCGGTTGGTATTTGTGCCTGTGGGGTGTGTTCACGTTCTACATGTGGCTGGGTACGTTCCGTTCGCCGAAAGCGCTGCAAGCGATCTTTCTGGCGCTGTGGATCACGTTCTTCCTGCTCGCGGCCGGTGAATGGACCGGCTCCGTCGCACTGCATACCGCGGGCGGTTATATGGGCCTGCTGACTGCGGCGTTGGCGTTTTATCTGTCGGCTGCCGAGATCATGATCGAAGCCTACGGGCACGCGGTTTTGCCGATCGGGCAAGCTAGCGCGCGGATCGTCCAAGCGGCCGCGCACTGAAAGCCGTCCGCTTTCAGTAAAGTCCAAACTAAAAGTAAAAAGCGAAAGTGAGCGCCGGTAGAACGTAGCGCCTCATCAGAGCAGGCGGCCGAGCGAGGCCGCCTTTCCATTTTCGATTGCCAATTCATACGCTCGCGTGCGCGCGGCCGCGGCCCTTTGCGTGGGCTGTGGTTGCTTGCGCGCTCGGAAAGTCGCAGAATCTGCGTCTTCGTCTGGGGCGTCCAAGCGCGATTGCGGCTCGGCTATGGTTTGACGTTGCTGGTCGACATTGCACACGTACGCAGTGGCTGACGCCGCGCGACGCGCCATCGGCATCGCTCGGGTGGCTGTGCCGTGGCCCTGATAAACCACAAAGCGACATTTGACTGGCGAATCTCACATGACCGACTATAGCCTTCCCACCTATGCCGACGTCGAAGCCGCCGCTGCGCGCATCGACGGCATCGCACATCGCACTCCGGTACAGACGTCGCGCACGCTCAACGAGCTTGTCGGCGGCGAGGTGTTCGTCAAATGCGAGAATTTCCAAAGGATGGGGGCCTTCAAGTTTCGAGGGGCGTTCAATGCACTATCGAAGTTTTCTGCCGAACAACGCAAGGCCGGCGTGGTTGCCTTTTCGTCGGGGAATCACGCCCAGGGCATAGCGCTGTCCGCGAAGGTGCTGGGCATGCCGGCAACGATCGTCATGCCGCACGACGCACCGGCGGCGAAGGTCGCCGCCACGAAAGGGTACGGAGCGAAGGTCGTCGTCTACGATCGTTATTCCGAAGATCGCGAAGCCATCGGCAAACGGCTCGCCCAAGAGCAGGGCCTCACGTTGATCCCGCCTTACGATCATCCCGACGTACTCGCCGGACAAGGCACCGCGGCCAAGGAGTTGTTCGAGGAAGTGGGCGCGCTCGATGATTTGTTTGTGCCGTTGGGCGGGGGTGGGCTGTTGTCGGGCACGGCGCTATCCACTCGAGCCCTCGCACCGAAGTGTGCGTTGTACGGTGTCGAACCCGAGGCCGGCAACGATGGACAGCAGTCGCTGCGCAGCGGCGCGATCGTTCATATCGATACCCCGAAGACGATTGCCGACGGGGCGCAGACGCAGCACCTCGGCAACTACACCTTCGGTATCATCAAACGCGATGTCGACGATATCGTCACCGCATCGGACGCTGACTTGGTGAACGCAATGAAATTCTTCGCGGCGCGCATGAAGATGATCGTCGAGCCGACCGGATGCCTCGGTTTGGCGGCTGCGCTCAATATGAAGGATTCGTTGAAAGGCAAGCGGATCGGCGTCATCGTTAGCGGCGGCAACATCGATCTCGAGCGGTTTTGCGCGTTGGTGGCGCAAAGTCGATGAATGTTTGCGCGGTCAACGGCGACGACATCTTTCGTTAAACCTTGCTAAGCTGGCCGTCGCCGAGTGCCGACGGCTGTTCGAGCAACGAACGTTCGGGCGTCGCGGCATCAACCGAAAAGGCCGAGGCCCGCCATGAATAGCCCAGAGATCGTTTCTCCCGCCGGCCAACTGGTGCAGGACGAGGAACTCCCGTATTCGTCTCTCGAACACCGCCAGCATCAGTTGTTTCCCAAGCTGTCCGCGGCCGAAATCGCCAGCTTGCGCCGCTTCGCGACGCCGATGTCGTTCAAGGAAGGGGCGTTTCTCTTCGAAGCCGGGCATGTCTCTTTGGGCTTATATCTGCTGCTGCAAGGGCGAGTGCGCGTATGCGTGCGTGACCGGGCGGGTAGCTGGAGACGCATCGCCGAACACGAACCCGGTAGCTTCATGGCGGAAATGGCGCAGCTTTCCGGCAGGCCGGCGCTTGTCGACGGCATCGCCGAAACCGACTGCGAAACGCTCGTCGTCTCACCCGAAAAACTCCGCGCATTGATCGTCGCCGATGCGCAATTGGGCGAACGCATCATGCGGGCGCTGATACTTAGGCGCATCGGCCTGATCCAGATGGGGCTCGGGCCCATTATCGTCGGCGACGGTCTCGACCCGCGTGTGATTGCGCTTCAAGGCTTCTTGCGGCGAAATGGGCATCCTTCGACGGTATTCGATGCACGCCAGGATCAGGAAGCCGCTGCGCTGCTGGCCGACATCACGGTCGGCCCCGACGATTTTCCGCTCGTTTTTTGTCCCGACGGCTCCGTGCTGCGCGCCCCCGATGAAGTTCGGTTGGCCACGTGTCTCGGGCTCGTGCCGTCGTTCGAGGCAGCCTGTCTCTACGATGTCGCGATCGTCGGCGCGGGTCCCGCGGGGCTGGCGGCCGCCGTCTATGCGGCCACCGAAGGTTTGTCGGTGGCGGTGTTCGACGAACGCGCGCCTGGCGGGCAAGCCGGTGCCAGTGCGCGGATCGAAAATTATCTCGGCTTTCCGACAGGTATCTCGGGGCAAGCGTTGGCGGGCCGGGCCTATCAGCAGGCCATGAAGTTCGGCGCGCATCTGGCGATTCCAAGCAAAGTTGCCGCGGTGGCACGCCAAGACGGCCGCTTCATCCTGACGTTAGCGGACGGCCAAACGGTCTGCGCGCGCACCTTGGTCATCGCGAGCGGCGCGGCGTATCG
Source organism: uncultured beta proteobacterium (assembly GCA_963838695.1). GTDB lineage: Bacteria > Pseudomonadota > Gammaproteobacteria > Burkholderiales > Burkholderiaceae > Trinickia. The sequence goes on from CAWIRZ010000037.1 coordinate 157,911, forward strand.
CAAGCCGGCCGTGCGCAACGTCGACCGGTTCGAAGGCCGCGGGATCTACTATTGGGCGTCGCCGATCGAAGCGAAGTTGGCCAGGGGCCAGGACATTGTCTTGATCGGAGGCGGCAACTCCGCGGGCCAGGCCATCGTGTTTCTGGCGAACTTCGCGCGCAGCATTCGTGTGTTGATACGCGGCCAGTCGCTCGAGTCGAGCATGTCCAAATACCTGATCGATCGCATCGGCGCCTTGCCCAACGTGTCGCTGTGCACCGGATGTGCGCTCGATGCGCTCGAAGGCGACGAGGCCGGACTGGCGCGAGTCGTCATCCGGCGCGGCGCCGAACGCGAAGTCGTGCCTTCCCGGCATTTGTTCTTGTTCATCGGCGCCGATCCAAAAACCGATTGGCTTGCGTCGAGCGGCGTCGAACTCGATCGAAGCGGTTTCGTAGCGACGGGCTCCGCGGCGGCCAACCGCACGGATCCCGGCCCCGCATTTCCCTTGGAGACGAGCCTCCCTGGCATGTTCGCGATCGGCGACGCGCGTGCGGAATCGACGAAGCGCGTCGCGTCGGCGGTCGGCGACGGCGCCGCTGTCGTCAGCCAGATTCACGCCTATCTACGTGCCCTGTCCGAGGCCGAGCGGCCGAATTAAGGGTTTGGCGAGGCGAGCGCGCGCCTCCTCGCGCGCATATTCCGACGAACGTGCGCCGGATCTTCTCCGCGCGTAGGCCGCCAATTCCGGCGGCGCCCCGCGCACCGGCTACAATAGCGTTTTGCGCGTCGCCTGCGCCGGCCTCCGGCATAGGTGCGAGGCGCGGGCTCCAGACGGCCGGTTAGCGCGATTTACCCTCCATCCTCGATTGAACGGTTTCCTTCATGAGTACTATTCTTGAAAGCCTCCCGACTGGCCAGAAGGTCGGTATCGCCTTTTCCGGCGGCCTCGATACGAGCGCCGCGCTGCATTGGATGAAGCTCAAGGGCGCCGTCCCGTACGCTTACACGGCCAATCTCGGTCAGCCGGACGAGGACGACTACGAGGCGATTCCGCGCCGCGCGATCGAATACGGCGCGGCGGGTGCGCGCCTGATCGACTGCCGCGCGCAACTCGTGGCCGAGGGCATCGCGGCGCTGCAAAGCGGTGCGTTCCATGTCTCGACGGCCGGCGTGACGTACTTCAACACGACGCCGATCGGCCGCGCGGTGACGGGTACGATGCTCGTGGCGGCGATGCGCGAAGACGGCGTCAACATCTGGGGCGACGGCAGCACGTATAAGGGTAACGACATCGAGCGTTTCTATCGCTACGGTCTGCTCGTGAACCCGAGCCTGAAGATCTACAAACCGTGGCTCGATCAGCAGTTCATCGACGAACTGGGCGGCCGCGCCGAAATGTCCGAATTCATGCGCCAATCGGGCTTCGAGTACAAGATGTCCGCCGAAAAGGCGTACTCGACCGATTCGAACCTGCTGGGCGCCACGCACGAAGCGAAGGATCTGGAAAGCCTCGAATCGGGCATCAAGATCGTCAACCCGATCATGGGCGTGGCCTTCTGGCGTGACGATGTCCAGATCGCCAGGGAAGAAGTGACGATTCGCTTCGAGGAAGGCCGGCCCACGGCCCTGAACGGCGTCGAGTACAAAGATGCCGTCGAGTTGGTGCTCGAAGCCAATCGGATCGGCGGCCGTCACGGCCTCGGTATGAGCGATCAAATCGAAAACCGCATCATCGAAGCGAAAAGCCGCGGCATCTACGAAGCCCCGGGGCTCGCGCTGCTGTTTATCGCGTATGAGCGTCTCGTCACGGGCATTCATAACGAAGACACGATCGAGCAGTACCGCGACAATGGTCGCCGCCTTGGCCGCTTGCTGTATCAAGGCCGTTGGTTCGATCCGCAAGCCATCATGTTGCGCGAAACGGCGCAGCGCTGGGTCGCGCGCGCGATCACGGGCGAAGTCACGATCGAACTGCGTCGTGGCAATGACTATTCGATCCTCAGCACGAAATCGCCGAACCTGACGTATCAGCCCGAGCGGCTTTCGATGGAAAAGGTCCAATCGACGTTCTCGCCGCGCGACCGTATCGGTCAACTGACGATGCGTAATCTGGATATCACCGATACGCGCGAGAAGCTGCGCATCTATTCGCAAGTTGGGCTGCTCACGCCGGGCGAAGCCTCGGCACTGCCGCAGATCAAGGGCGACGATAAGTAAGCCGTCCTGCCTCGGGCCGAACGTTCGGGCGGCCCGACCGACGCCGCGTGCATTGGCCGCACGCGGCGTTTTGCTTCTTATAGGTGCAGACCCTCTGCGGTCGTCTCGAAAATGCCATAATCGGTGCTTCGCACACGGCCCGGAGCCATGGCTATGAGAGGCATCGATAACCCTTCCCACGATCGCGAAGTCGGCGTTGCCGACGAGACGCAAGACACGACGCGCATCGACGACGTTCGCATTGGCGCAGTGCGCCCGCTGATTTCGCCCGCATTGCTGCAAGACGAAATGCCCGTGCCGCCGGCCGTTCAGACGCTGGTGGAACGCGCGCGGATCGAGATCGGCGATATCTTGCACGGCCGCGACGATCGGCTTGTGGCCGTCGTCGGCCCTTGCTCGATCCACGATCACGATCAAGCGCTCGAGTACGCGCATCGGCTGAAGGCGGCTGCGAACGAGCTGCGCGACGATTTGCTCGTCGTCATGCGCGTGTACTTCGAGAAGCCGCGCACGACCGTCGGTTGGAAAGGCTATATCAACGATCCGCGATTGGACGGCAGCTTCAGAATCAATGAAGGGCTGCGCGCCGCGCGGCGCTTGTTGCTAGATGTCAGTAATTTGGGTTTGCCGGCCGCCACGGAATTTCTCGACTTGCTGAGCCCGCAGTACATTGCGGACTTGATTGCCTGGGGGGCGATCGGCGCACGCACGACAGAAAGCCAGAGCCACCGCCAACTCGCGTCGGGATTGAGTTGCCCCGTCGGCTTCAAGAACGGGACCGACGGCCGCGTTCAGATAGCGGCCGATGCGATCGTGGCGGCGCGTGCGAATCACGCCTTTATGGGCATGACGAAAATGGGCATGGCCGCGATCTTCGAAACGCGCGGCAACCAGGACGCGCACGTTATCTTGCGCGGCGGCAAAGAGGGGCCCAACTACGATGCCCAGAGCGTCGAGCAATGTTGCGCGGTGCTTCGTGCGGCGGGCCTGCGCGAGCAGGTGATGATCGATTGCTCGCATGCCAATTCCGGCAAGACGCATGAACGGCAGATCGAGGTGGGCAACGATATTGCCGAGCAACTTTCAGGTGGCGAGCATCGTATCGTCGGCGTCATGGTCGAAAGCCATCTCGAAGCCGGCCGGCAGGATCTGAAACCTGGCGTGCCGCTGCGTTATGGCGTATCGATTACCGATGCGTGTTTGAGTTGGGCTCAGACCGAGCCTGTGCTCGAAACGTTGGCGCAGGCGGTTCGCCGTCGGCGCCAGCGTTCAAATGATCAGCCTTGAGATTTTTGTTCCTTCTAGCGAGACGCCGGCCATCAAGCCGGCGTTCGTGAGGACGAACGCTTCGACGGGTTTGGTCGCCGTCGACGTATCGATGTTGCCGTTCGCCCCGACGGTTACCACGGCCACCGTCGCATCGACGCCGGCGGCCCAGCCTTGGCTGCTCGTGAATTTATCGAGCGCTTCCTGCGTCATGAACAGCATGATGATCGCTTTGGATTGCGCGCCGATCTGCAAGCCGAATGACGCTGCCGCGATGCTGTAGTAGCCGCTCGTTTGTTCGCCGATACGCAGCGCGCCTTGCCCATACTGTCCACCCACCCAGAAGCCGGCCGAGATGACCGACGGAAAGACGAGTATGCCGCGCGCCTTGCTCGCGAGTTCGCGCGAACCGTGCACCGTTGTATAGAGGCGCGTCAGCGTGGCTTCGACATCGGCATCGATCGTCGCTTTGCGTCCGGCGTTTGCCTCAGGTGTGCCCGAAGTGGACGGGGCCGTGGTGGTGCAGCCGGTTAGCGCAACCGCACTCGATGCAAGTGCGGCTCCGGACATGGCGATAAATCGACGGCGTTGCATGAATTCTCCTTTGAAGCAGGTCAATCGGTCACGGCAAGCCGCCGGTGTCATGGCGCGGGCATATGCCGCGACCTGAGAGAAAGACAACGAAAAGGGGGCGCGAGTTCCAAGCAGTACCACGGTCGGTGCAAACCGCGCACGCGGCGAAGCATGATCGCTTTCGAATCGGCGGTGCGAGCCTCGGCGCGCTCACGGCAGGGAAAGGCCGCCGACGAATTTGCCGACGGCCCGACGGCCTCTCGAACGGACCGTTTGCATGCGTGTAGCGTGTGGCCCGATCGACGAACGTATCGATTAATGCGGCACGTTGACGACGCCGGCATCGACCGCAATCGCATTGCTGGTCGGATTGGGCTCGATCGCAGGCAAATTGGCGGCGGTGAGCGCAGGCGCGGCGCCTGGGGTGCCGCCGCGCGGTACCGTGCGGATCACTTGCGACGGCGGCAGCGGCGTGCCGTCCTTCAAGTGGTGCCACATTAGGTTGAGCGCTTGCAGATAGTAGTAATGCACGGGAATGAAGCGCGTATCGAAGCCGGGGAAGGGGAGAAAGGCGTCGAAGTGCTGGCCGTTCGTCACCTCGTAAAGAGAGACTTGGCTGCGGACGCCTTCTCTTGCGCTGTTCGCGGCGAGATAAGCGCGCGACGCGTGATTGATCGGCACCAACGCATCGCTACGGCCTTGCACGAGAATGGCCGGCTTGCCATGCAAGTTCGCATCGACCTGGATCGCGCGCACGCTGGCGAACATGCGCGGATCGTGCTGCGTCCATAAGCGGCGCATGCAAACGGCGCCGGCGAAGCTCGCATCCGGTGTGGCGAACCGATGATCGGCGGCGCCACCGGGCCCGTCGTTGTAGACGAGGTTGATGCCGTTCGTCGGCGGGATACCGTTGCCGAGCCCGAACACGGTCGGCATCGGGGGCACGCTCGGCGGGACACCTGCCGCGCCGGTCGCTGCGTTCGTCGAGCCGAAGCTGAAGCCGCACAGATTGTCGAGCACGCTCGAGCGCGTGTAGGCGGTCGCATAGGTCACGGCCACGGCGGGGACAGCTTGCGAATCCCACATCGGTGCTTGCAACAAATCGGAATCCGCTTCGTAGCCGGCTGCGTGCAAACGCGCAAGCGCATCGTTCGCCTGCGCTTGCCAATCAGCGCCCGCCACATAACCGGCTGCCGAGAGCGACGCACAACGTGCTTGCCGGATCGCCGTCGTTTGAGCGAGCGGAAGGGCGGTGAGATAGGGCGCACCCGCGGCCGCTTGCGCGAGCGCGGCGCACGGCTGCAGCAGATTGGCGAGCGTGACGTAATCGGCGAGCGGCTTGCCCGCTTCTGGAATCGGCTGCCCCCCTTCGAGCACATGGGCACGGTACGGCATGCGCACGTTCACCTGAGGTTCACCCACTACCACGCCGGTGATCCATCCGCGCTCGTCTTGCTCGGCTGCTTCGAGCGCGGCGCCGCCGCCATTGCTGACGGACGCGGCGATGGTCGTGATCGTGCCCGGTTCATAGCGGATACGGTGATGCCAGCCGCCCATCGCCGAGCCGAATTGCCGATTCAGCACCCAATACGCGAACTTGATCGCTGCGAGCGTGTCCTTCCCCCAATCCTGCTCGGGGTTTTGTCGCGAGTGCGCGTGCTTGAATGCGTATCGATAGGGGAACGCCGCGTTGTAGCGGGCGATATCGTCGTTGCTCGCATCGACGGTGAACAGGCTGTCGTGTCCGGCGCTCGCGGCGTTGGCGATGCGGCCGTCCATGAGCGTGACGTCGAGCGTCATGAGTTCTTCGGCACCATTGCCGGTGCCCTTGTCAGTGTACGCGACGGCACATCCGCGCTTCAAACCCCATTCGCCGGCTGCCGAAATCGCACCGTATACGCCGCGCGAACCCGAGGAAGTCGCCGTGACGATGCATGGATGCGCCGGATCGAACTGCGTCGGCACCTGCACCATCAGCGTCACGTTTTGTCGGCCTCTACCGATGTCTGCATAGGCGAGATATTCGGTGCCTGGGATTTTGCCTTCGCCGAGCGTGTCGTTGCCGTCCAGATCGACGTTTGGTCCCCAGAAGCGGCCGTAGCCGCCGTTCGGCGACATATCGACGAGCGCGCGGTAGTTCGACCAAATCGCTAAGCGCCGCAGCTCGGCGGCGGTCGGGCTGGACGGATTCGCGATCGTGGGTGCGGCGCCGGCCAGGCCGGTTTTGCCGAGGCCGGCCGTCAATAGATCGTCGGTTACGCCGTCGTAGGTCGTGCTGCGCAAGCTGCCTGGGACGATGAACGAAGGCAACCGGTTCAGGCTCGATGGCGTGTCGCGGTTATCGTCGGCGTGGGCGGGGGAGCAAAGGAACGCGCCGGCGATGGCGGCGCATGTCAGTAAGGCGGATGTTCGAGCTGCACGTGCAATGGCTTTCATCGGTGTCTCCTAGACTGGTGTGGCGCGCGGTGCGCCGTTCGATGCGAAGACCCTGCGTGTCACTGCGATGACATCGACGGATAGGACGAGCGTATGCACTGCGCACGCATCGCCGCCGGCCGACGACGCGATTGTGCGGAAACTTCGTGCGGCCATCAAGGGGCTGCCAAGCGGTGGCTTGGGAGGCGGGGAAGGCCGTGCCCGCTCCGTCAAACGATCGATGAGGCTCTGGGCGGTAGCTGCAACCTCCTTATCGCGGCCAGCCTTCATTTTTTGTACGTAGCTTTGTCACGCTCGTGCAACTGCCCCGACTTTTTTCGGCTCCGATCCACGGAAGCAAGCCGGCTAACGCTACGCCCACCTGGGAGCTAAGTCCCAACCGATCGGGCCGCACGATCGTCGGTCCTATAAAGGCCAGCTTTCGCAACGACGAATTCGGCCCATGCGGCTGCATGCGGAAGTGCGCGCGGCGCCAATGACCGCGTACCTCACCATTCTCCCCATTGCCTGGCGTCGAGCGTGCCGTCTCGGCGTCGAGGATCGCCGGTCCGACGATATAGCGGTCGTATAGCATCTCGATCTCTGCCAGCCGCTCCGCGCGCCGACGCTTGCCCAAACCGCTGAAATTGCGCGAAGCACCCGTATAAGCGCGATCATGTACGACGTACGCATCGCGCACCGTCAGATACAGCAGCATCTTGATCGCGTAATCGAGCACGCTTTCCCAGTACGGTCGGCTGCCCGACGCGGTCCCTTCGATCGGATCTTCGGATTCCCACGTCGTTGCCGACGTGTTGTCGAAAAGGCTCTTGATGGTCTGTTCGCTGCCGTCGATAAGAAACTCCAGTAGCTGCAGTCGGATCCGTCGCTCGTCGCCTACGCCAACGTGCCCCCAGGTCTGGATACTGAGCGCGTGGGCGGTCTTCCCCTCTACCTCCTTGGGACGACGGAACAGCAGAATCGCTTCGATGCCGCTCTTGCGGCCCGACCACGAAGGATCTGGGACGATGCACAGCGTATCGACGGGAAACCGGATCATGTGCACCGGCACGTCATCCGCGATGTAGGCGTCGTCGAGCAGACGATGCAACGCCAGCGTCGGCTCATACAGCGCACCGTGGCTCGCGCTGAACGCCTGCATGATGACGCTGCGCTGCGCGTGGCCCATGTCGTCCTCGCCGCCGATGCAGGACAGATTCCCCCGCGCCCAGGCTGTCAGATAGTGCGGGAAGTTATGCATCAAGTCGCCTAGCGGCTCGGATGTCAATCTCTGCGAGAACTCCTCGCCGGACCGGCCCGCGTCCTCGCGCACCTGCCGCCACGCCTCAATCGCACCCGATGCGCGGTACCGCACAGGTATCGGTAGCCGTTCGTAAAGGGCGCTATCAGCCATGATCGTCTTTTCCATCGCGCGACGGATCAGTGTCGAACGGGCGCTTTTCTCGACGGTGATAGGGGGCTCCGACTCGCCCGGGGCGAGTTCGATCAAGGGCCGACGGGCGCGGGATGCGATGTAAGCCTCTTCGAATGCTTCTGTGTATTCGACGTCGATCTGCATTGCGCCCGCGCGAAGCGTCGCCTCGCAGTTCCAGCCGAATTCGACTTCAATCCCATCGCCCGACGACATGCCGAACCTGCGCGCTCCGGCTGGGCCATTCGCAACCCAGACACTGCACGGGATCGCCGTCCAGCACGCTGGCTCGCCCGTCTTCGTCCATGTCAGAGCCTGTCCCTTGGATGGGGTGCTCGCCAGGGCAATTGCCACAGGTGGCCATCTCCCCATCCAGTGCGATACGCCTCACCCCGAGACTGCGGATTCTGGGCTCATCGATCCTGCGCTTGTTGGAGGTACTCTTGCAGTACGCTTGTCCGTCGCACGGTCAATTCGGTCAGGCACTCTGAATGATTGACTATCAGCCATTGGTGTGCGCCGCCGTTTAGGATGGTCCTGAAGTCGCACTCCGCGTCCCGGAACGCCAGCCAAGCGCGCTGGGCAGCCACGATCTGAGTTCTCGGCATAGTTTCCTGTTCGGCGTTATCCTTCAACGTGCCTACTAATCTCTTGTAAATCTGATTAAGCTTCGCATCCGCTGCAATGCGGCTTTTCTCCGCGCATTGATAGTTCGCCTGGGCGCTTGCGAGATCCGTTCCGCCAGGCGGGTTATTACAGTCTGCAGCGAATACGCCCGTCGAAAATGCCAGCGGCGCGATTAAAAAACAAAAAATATACCGCTTCATCGTCGCCTCGTTGGTTTACTTGTCGTATTCGGCCGTGTAAGTATCGGTCCAATAGAGGTCCTCAGCCAAAAATCCCGTTTCAATCATTCTGAGATATTGGACGGACAAGTTTGTATTCATTGGCAAGCCTGACGAAGAAGCCGGCATTCAGAGGCGGGCGATTTTACACAGGTTTTGTTTGTTAGTGCGCGTGCAATCCTTCGGGAAGTGCCGCAACTTCCGCGCACTGCGCCAAAGCGCCAGAAACAGTTATGCACGCGGTGAGGCATCTCGCGTAGCATCGGTTACGCCGTCGGGGACTGCCCCCGGGCCACACCGCTCCAAGAATGCTTCATGCCGGCCGCGCTGGTAACCCTCGATCCACTTAGCGTGCAGGAACGAGCTGGAAGCGTACCGGTTGTCCCGATCCGGGCCCGAATCTCCTTTTCTGCCGGCCGCAACGCCCTCTTCGAGCGCGGTTGTCCCGTCGTCTACCTGGTACTGCGACGCCTTTGTGACCACATCGAACTCGTTGCTCGGAAACACGTCAAGCAGCGACGCCCAGTACTCCATCCGTCGATGCTGAAGTTGCCGCGACGTCAATGCCAGCGCATCCGCCAAGACATTGCGCTCATAGCTAAGCCGTGCTGCATGGGGCCAATCGAGCGCATCACGCAGCACGTACCGGCGCATTGCGACGAGCGCCGCAGTGGCTTCCGGATAGTCACGAGCAAGTTGCCGCTCCACTTGGCGATCGACTCGCTCGCGCCGCACGGCCTGCTCTGCGATCTCGAACACGACGTGAAACGCACTGTTGTAGTCGCCCGCCTCCGGCTTGTGTGCGTCAAGCGCGGTCGTCACGCCAAGATCGAGGCGGTGGGCGTTCAAGCGCGCGAACTTGACCGCCCGCCCCAGTGGTTTGGCATGCTGTGCGGTCAAGCGGGCGAGTTCGACATCCAACGTCCTCGCGTAAGCAATGAGTTGCTCGCGTGACATCTCGTCGACGGTATGCGTGCTGCCCCGAAAGGCGGAGAACAGATAGCGCCGTCGGAACAGAATCGTAGGGCGACCAAGCGTCTTAAATAGAGTTTTTAGATTCACGATAAGCGATTCGCAGTACTAAATAAGACGAATGGATCGATACAGTTGCTCCAAAACTTGCATCGGACGTTTAACATCTACGGATGCTTTTTCAGTCGGTCATTCTGTCGCTATTCGCGAGTGCCGGCCGCGTCAACGGCCCGTTTCCCATTTTCAAATGCTCGTCCACCGGGCGACACGCGCATGCCATCGCCAAGCGTAGTCCACGGCAAATCAGCCGGATCGGCCGCCATCCGCCCATCCGACTTCGCCACTAACACTGCCTGCGCAATCGGTTCAAAGTCAGCACGGAAATGCACGGAACTTTTGTTGACAAGAATCTTCATGTCTTCAGGCACGATGCCCGCGACGCGATAGAACGCGCGGTCCATCATCTGCACTCGTGTTGACGTGACGACTATCCGTATGTCGTCGATTCTCAGGCAAGCGGTGAGGCCCAGTTCGACGGTTGCCCCCTTGAGCATCGGACCGTCGCAATGACAGCGCCCGGTCGACAGCGATTCGACGACGAAGCGACCCGTGAAGGGAAGTCCCGACGCCGCACCTAAAGCGAGGTCGACACTCGCACCGGTACCCGCTTCGTGCGCAATATTGACAGCCTGCGGGTCCCAGAATAGACCGACCGCTGCGCGCTGCGCCCGATGCGCCACCAGCGCGCGAAGCAGGCCGGTCGAGTTTGATGCGGCGCCGGCACCGGGGTTGTCTTGGGTATCGGCAATCACCACTGGGCGGCTTCCCTCCCGCGAGAGACGCATCGCCGCTACGACAGCTTCGCTGGCACTTAGAAATTCGATCGACCAGTCACGTTCATTCGAGACGACGCGTTCATGCAAGGCGTCGACGGCCCGCGACAATTGGGCGGAACTCGTGCCATATCCGAAGACCACCGGCCCGCACTCCGGGAAATCGGCCGCCGGGAAGCCTGGTGTGAAGGACAGCGACGTCACCGCCCCACGTTCGAGCGCTTCCAGCTCCGCGTAAAAGCCTCGCGCCGGCTCGGCATGCGTGCACATGGCATTGATTGGGATGAGGAACGGCACGCGTCGAGCATATTTCTTCCAACGCGGCCCAGCTTCGATGCGTGAGCACAGCAGGTGTGCGGCGCGCCGGCCGCTCTCCGCCATGTCCACGTGTGGATAGGTCCGATAGGCCACGAGTCCATCCGACTGGTCGATCATGCACTGTGTCACGTTTGCGTGCAGGTCGAGCGATGCGACGACGGGGACCTCCGGCCCGACGATCTCGCGGATGCGCCGCAGCAGCTCGCCCTCTCCGTCGTCAAAATGTTCTGTGACCATCGCACCATGAAGATCCAGATAGACCGCGTCTGGATCCGCAGCACGAATCCCGTCGAGAATCTCGCCTGCGATGCGTTCATAGGCATCCTTGGTGACGCGCCCCGACGGTGTTGCCCCAGCCCATAGGCCCGGGGCGATTTTATGGTCGGTGTCTTTGATAGCCGACAGGAAGCCACCGAGCGGCACGTTCAGCGAACGTAGTTCGTTGATCGTCTCGCCGCGGCGGATAGCGCCAACCGCTCGATCGTTGAATGCTTCGTAGTCCGCGCGTGCCTCGACGAACGTGTTCGTTTCGTGTTGAAAACCGGCTGCGTAGATTTTCATCGCGGCTCCGTTCCATGCAGGGGCGTGACGGGCGGGTACAGAAGCAGTGCTCCGAGGACCAGCAGCGCGGCTATGACCAGCAATCCCGTCTGGGTTTGCCCCGTGGCGGTCTTGACCCATCCGATCATCGTAGGGCTTAGAAATCCACCGAAGAGGCCCAGCGTATTGATAAACGCGATCCCGCTGGCCGCCGTCGGGCCGCTCAGCAGGTCGTGCGGAATGGCCCAGAACACGGCGTACGCGGCAAACATAGCGGCCGTGGCAACAGTAATGGCGGCGAACGTAACGCCGAACTCTTTGAGGTTCAGCGTCGCTACGGCAAGCGCAACGGCGCTTACTGTCGCGGCGATTGCGGCATGTCGGTGGCGCTCCTTCTTCCGATCCGAGCGGCGCGCGAGCACATACATGGACGCGGCAGCTGCGACATAGGGGACCGCGGAATACAAGCCGATCTCAAGAACGTCTTTGAGGCCAGCCGCCTTCAGTATCGCGGGTAGCCAAAAGCCGATCGCGTACAGCCCGCAGATTAGGCAGAAATAGGCTGCGGCGAGGCGATAGATGGACGCATTGGCCAGGACTGTGGGTAACGAGCGATACGCAGCACGATCGGGAATCGCGGGCGTCACCATCCCGCGAAGGCTCGACAGTTCATTGGGCGTCAACCAGGACGCATTCTCAGGCGAATCCTTGAGCCAGAAGAGGGCGGCGAGGCCAAGCAACGCAGCGGGTATTCCTTCAAGAATGAATAGCCACCGCCAACCGGAGAGTCCGGCAATGCCCGACAGCGACGTCATCACCCAGCCCGATAGTGGGCCGGCCACGATGCCGCCGATCGGAGCAGCAGCCAACAGCAGTGCGACCGCACGGGCCATGCGCTCCTTGGGGTACCAGTACGTGAGGTAGAAAATCATCCCAGGCGCGAAACCGGCTTCAAAGACGCCGAGCAGAAACCGCAGCACGTAGAAAGAGGTTGTGCTCGAGGCGAAACACGTTGCGGCCGAGGCGAGGCCCCAGAGGATCATGATGCGGGCGAGCGTCTTTCGGGCGCCGATTCGCACAAGCAGCAGGTTGCTCGGTATCTCGAACAGCACGTAACCAAGAAAGAAGATGCCCGCCCCTAGCCCGTAGGCGGCATCACTCAGCGCAAGGTCGTGCTGCATTTGCAGTTTCGCGAATCCGATATTAATACGGTCGACGTAAGCAAACGCATAACAGAGCGCCAAGAAACCGAGAACCCGCGCATCGATCTTTCGGAATAGTCCCGGCTTCGATGTAGGAAAATCCTTAATATAAGTGTTTGGCTCGCTTGCCATTGAGCAATCCCGGAATGAATAGTTTTTGTGGTACCGCTTATCTGCGACGGGACTTTAACCTGAAAACAGCGTATAAAGTGACGCTGTCCAGCAACGGGGCGTATACAACAACGTACCCTGTCAATACTGAGAGGTTGGCAGGAGGGAAAGCGTATGGACCAAATCAAAAAAAGCCAGTTGATGTACTTGGAAGCCGTCGTCGCGATGGGGTCAATCAGAAAGGCCGCGACGAAGCTCGGTATTCAGCCTTCGGCCGTTAGCAGGCAGATCCTTCAGCTCGAGCGCGAAGCTGGGGCTATCCTTTTCGACCGACAACCCGCTGGCACGGTGCCGACCCCAGCCACCGAGCATCTGCTGGAGTACTACCGAATGTGGAACGCTCAACTTGAGCACTTGGAGAGCCAACTCGCTTCGTTGGACGACCTTCGATCCGGAAGCGTGGTCGTCGCCGCGAGCGAGGGGCTGATTCCATCGTTGACCGACGAGGTCTTGTGGGACTTCAACCGGCAGTATCCCGACATTCGGTTGACGGTCCAATGTAAAGCCACGGTCGAGATTGTTCACGATGTGCAGAAAGGCATCGTCCATATTGGAATGGCATACAGTCCGCCTGCGTCGGAACATCTTCGTTTTCACGCGCATGTGCGGCACCGCGTGGTTGCAGCAATGCGCCCCGAACACCCTCTCGCCACGCAGGCTGGCGATCTCCCTTTCGGGCGCGCAATCGCTTACCCATTTGCGACGATGCCGGCGATGTATGGGCTCGGCCGTTTGATCGAGGCGGTGGCCGCTGCAGAGAATCTGCGCTTCGCGCCCGTGCTGCAAGCCAATACGCTTGATCTGCTCAAGCGCTTCGCGCTTGCCGGCCGCGGTGTCGCCATGGTTACGGACTATTCGGTTCGCGAGGAAGTCGCCGATGGCCGCCTTGTGGCCAGGGCGATCGATAATCCGATGCTCGGAAATCAGTACGCGAAGGTCTTTGTCAACTCCGAGCGAATGCTGACGCGTGCCGCGAGCGAGCTTTTACGCTGGATCGAGACACGCATGTCTGTTTTTAACGTTCCGATGGCTGCAGAATTGACATAGCGTGGCCTGCTGCGGCTCGCGAACGTTGAGCATCAAGCAACCATTGGCCAATGGTGATGGCATCGCGGCTACCGGATCAGCACTGACCGACTCCGTGTTGCTGCCGCTCACGATGGGCGGCAGGCGCTGGCCAAGATCGGCGAGCACACGCAGGAAATTTTGGGCCGGCTAAAGCGGCGGGGCGGATGAGCGGGGCGAGGACGGGGGCGAACTTTCGATGATCGACAGTCGCCTTGCCGCAGCGGCCATTTCCAAGCGGATCCGCCCAGCGCGTCCGTTTCAGTAGTTTTCCAAAAATTACTGAAAAAGGACGGTGATTGCTATTGGTCTCGAGGCTGCGAACGAACATGTCGATCAAATCGCAGAAGGATGTGCGGCAAGCGTGTGTGTTGCTTGCGGTACTCCGGGAGCAGAGATCGGGCAATATCGAGGACGCCTGCGCGGCGTTGCCGAAATCATCGCGCCAACTCATGCGTCGTGTACTGCCGGAGGTGCGCAAGCTGATGCAGCAAGCACACGAGGGGGCGTTAGAGGAACTCGAGGCGAGTCTCACATGACGATTCACCGGCCGTCACCGCCGCGAGAGGGGACACGCCGCCCCTCATCCGCAATGCCTTTACGCTTTCCACGTCACCTCGATCCGTAGCGTCTGCCCATTCGATACCACCTCGAATAACCGATCGACATTAGGATGCGCGCCCGGGCGGTTGCGTGCATCGGCGGTGTGCTCCGCAAACAGCGCGAGGCCATGCTCGGCGGCGTTTACATCGAGTTCACCGAACGCCTGACGCAGATAGTGATACACCGCGAGCGAGCCCTGCTTGCCCGGCTTGTTCTCGATGGTGGCGACTACGGCCCCCTTGTCGTCGACGAGATCGATGCGTTCGACGGCATCGATCGAGGGCAGCAGGGCGAGGTTGTCTTTGAATACTTGTGTCGGCACGATCACTGGAATGCTCCGCTCATAGGTTTAACTAGCGGGCTGTATTCTAGCTGGACCGTCGCGCTTACGGTCGGCGCCATGCGCCCCAACCGTAGGACGTCATGCACGCGTCGCTGGCGCAATTACCGGCCGCTGCTCGGCGCATCCACCACATCGTCGATTTCGATCTTGGGCGTGAGGTAGCGCGGCAGCAACGCGATCTGGCTCTTGGGCAGGGGCCTGCTATACAGGAAGCCCTGCGCAACCTCGCAACCGTAGACATTGAGAAAGGCCGCTTGCTCCATCGTCTCGACGCCCTCCGCGATCACCCGATGCCCAAGGCAATGCGAAATAGACAGAATTGCCTTGACCAGTTCGGCATGCCGGCGATCGCTCGTGACTTTTTGTACGAAGGACCGATCGATCTTTAACGTATCGATGGGAAAGCGCGTCAGATAGCTGAGTGCGGAATACCCCGTGCCGAAATCGTCGATCGCGATCGATAGCCCCATCTGCTTGAACGCGGAGAGTGCGTACGCCACCGAATCGTCTTCGTCCAAGAGCAAACTCTCGGTGATCTCGAGTTCGAGCCATTCGGGCCGGCAACCGGTATCGCCGAGCATCTTCTCGACCATCGGCACCAAGCCGCGCGACTGAAACTGCCGGGCCGACAAATTGACCGCAACGGTGTGCAACGGGCGGCCGTCGCTGTTCCACTGCACGGCGGCACGACAGGCTTCGCGCAATACCCATCGCCCGATATCGACGATGAGGCCCGTTTCCTCTGCAATCGGAATGAACTGATCCGGTGCAATGAAGCCCGAACCCGGGCGATTCCATCTGAGCAACGCTTCGGAGCCGAGCACTTCGGCATCGCGAAATGCGACTTGCGGCTGGTAGTGAAGCTCCAGTTCGCCGCGATCGATTGCGCGCCGCAACTGCGATTCGAGTTGAAGGTTCGCGGCGGCTTCGATCGTCAGATCGTTCGTATAGAAACGGAAACCCCGGCGGCCGGACCGCTTCGCCAAATACATGGCGGAATCCGCGTATTTCAAGAGGTCGTCGACATCCGAGCTGTCGATTGGATACAGTGCGATCCCGAGACTGCACGAGATGAACACTTCCTTGCCGTTTAGCACGAAGCGCTCGCCCAGCCGCTTGATGATCGTCGCCGAGATCTGCTCGACGGTTCGCCGATTGCGCACGTCGGGCAGCAGCACGGCGAACTCGTCGCCGCCGAACCGCGCCACGGTATCGCCGGGGCGCACGCTCGCGATCAAGCGCGCCGCCGCTTCGCGCAGCAATTCGTCGCCGACGGCGTGACCCATCGTATCGTTGACGCTCTTGAAGCGGTCCATGTCGACCATCATCACGGCGGTCAGGCGATCCTCCACGTCCGCGGACGTGAGCCGACGCAGCGTTTCGTTGAACGACGTGCGGTTCGGCAGCCCCGTCAGCGCGTCGAAATACGCCATGCGGTGAATCTTCTCGCGCGATGCGTGGAGTTCGGTAATGTCCCGCCCGATCGCCAGCACCGTTTCCACGGTGCCATCGGGACCGAGTTCCGGCGTCATCCGAATGAGTTGGCACAGTTGGCCGCCGTCGGCAGGTTGCCAGCGCAATTCGAACTGCCGATCGGCGGCGCTCAAGAAGACCTGCGTCAGCTCATGCTCGTAAAGGACCGTGTTCGGGCCGCCCGGATACTCCGTCGGGGTTTTGCCGATCAAAGACTGCATCCCGCCCTCGGCGAGTTCCGCGAATGTCGGATTGACGTATAGGCGGCGAAGGCTTCGGTCATAGCGCGCCACCGTGTCCGGCGAATGCTCCACCAATGTGCGAAACTCGCGCTCGCGCTTCGCCAGCGTTTCGTCGAAGCGACGCCGCTCCGTAATGTCGCGCGCCACACCCAACACGCCCGTGACGACGCCGTGCGCGTCGAACACCGGAAGCCGGCGCGTTTCCAGCAAAACACGTTGGCCGGTCGCCGGACTGATCACCCATTCGTCATTGACGCAAATGCGCATGGCGTCGATCGCGGCTTTTTCTCGTTCGCTGAAGAAATCGGCCAAGCCTGCGTCAAAGAAATCGTAGTCTGTCTTACCGAGCACTTCCGTCTTCGATCGGCCGACGAATCGCTCGAGGCCGTGATTGCAAAGCGTGAAAACGCCGCTCGTGCTCTTTAACCACACCATGTCGGGAATGGTGTGCAGCACGTTCATCAAATGCGCACGGGCCTCGGACAATTCACTTGCTTTCTCTTCGAGGCTTTTGTTGAGTTGCAGGATTTTTCCGTAGTGCGCACGCAGCTCGTTTTCCGCTCGCTTACGTTCGGTAATATCCAAGATCGCGCCGATCAGGCCCGCCTGACGGCCTTCGGCATCGTGAAACACCGCCTTGGTGTACTCCACATCGCGATCTTCGTTCTGCGCGTTACGCGCCCGGTATTCGTATCGTTGGATTCCGCCGGCCGAAAACAACTCCTCGTCTTTGGCGAAGTAGGTCTTGGCCAATTCATAGGGGTTTACCTCGAACACCGATTTGCCGACGAACTGTTCCTTAGGGATGCCCAGGAAGTCTTGAAAGGCTTTATTAAGCTGAAGATAACGGCCCTGTCGATCCTTCGAAAAGACGGGGATCGGGATCGTATCGAGCAGCGATTCGAGAAACGACTCGCGCTCGCGCAGCTTCGCCTCGGCATGTTTGCGCCGGCTGATGTTGAAGCACAGCGCGAGCACGCCCCGTTCTCCGTCGCGAACCGGATCGGGCATGAGCTGCACCTGGTAATGCTCGTGCTGGGCCTCGGGTTGACCGTCGAACGCCAGTTCGATTTCGCGCGTCGCGCCGGTCGCGGCAACGTCTTGAATCGCCTCGAGATAGCGCTGGAGCGTGGACGGCAGGAATAGCTCCGCTTCGGCGAGCACGACCGGCACGCCTTCGCGGTGCGCGCTCATGATGGCTGTCGCGGCCCGGTTCAGGTAGCGGCGCCGTCCGGATGCGTCGTACCGAATCACTGCGACGTGCAAGTCGCCTACGGGCACGCGGTATTCGTCTTCGTTGTCGATGCCAGGGGTATCCATGCCGTCAAAAAAGGCTGTTTATGTCTACGTATCGCCGCCCAGGCACGGATCCCGGAATCGGACAGGTTCGCTGCGCGCGAGCGCATGCCTACAGCATGGATAACGGCCGATAGCGGCAATCCTGAAGTGCGGGATCACTTTGACGATACCCGCAGGACCAGTTGTCGAACATGCCTTTGCGTGCTTCGCGTACCTTAGCATGCCGCTTTCGGCTTCGATTTCGCTTCTCTTCGCGCCGGATTCGTTGAGTTCTACGGCTTCGCGTATCAGCGCTTTAAACGCGTTCGCGTCGATTTGCTCGCCTTCGTGAAGGTCGATGGCTCGTCTCGCGTTGCCGTCAAGGCTCGAGTTGAAGAGCTTCGCCGGATCTTTCAGCGATGCCCCCTTCATGAACGTCAATTTGACAATGGACTTATACGACTCGCCTGTGCAAATGATTCCACCGTACGACCACACGGGCGTGCCCATCCACTTCCATTCCTCGACGACATTAGGCTCGGCTGCTTTGATGAGCGCGCGCATCTGGCTCAAGGTTGCGCCGCGCCAGTCTGCGAGCTCGGCGATGCGCGCATCGATCAGCTCGGACGCTGGCTTGTTGTCGGCGGTGTCGGTAGTCGCTTTTTTCATTGTGTGGCTCTCGACCATGGGGCCTTTGATGCACGAAGCCTGTGCGGGACCTGCGGCGCATAGGGTGCGTCGTGCTTGGCGTTCCCGTTGTTTAAAGTCCAAATTGCTTTGCGTACTCGGTATTCAACCTCGGCCAATCGAACTTCATGGCTTCGCCGCCGACAATGCGCCCAATCGGCTCTTCGCCGATGAGACGATCGAGCACGTCAAGGCAGATGTGCCAACCGGCCGCGCCCATCGCGATGAAGCCGCGATCGATGTTGTGCCATAGAGTTAGCCGCGTGCCTTCGCCATTCGCTTCGAGCGTCCAACGTAGATCGTTGTTGCCCCAGCGGTATTCGAGCACGCTCGGGGCATCGGCGCGCGTCACGTACGTATCGCTGATGTTAGGTGTGGGTGTTCCGACGGTCGACAGTTTCACGGGGCCGACCGTGCCCAAATTCTGGTTCGCATCGAAAGGCGCCCATTCGCGCAGGCTGGCCGGATCCGTCAGGGCTTTCCAGACATTTTCCGGCGCATGGCGCAGCTCGCGAACGATCACGAGCGTCCAATGCTCCCCGTCTTTTCTGACTTCTGCTCCGCTTGCCGTACCGGGCTTGTATTCGTCACGTTTGCTCATCGTTTGTCTCCTCTTTTGCATGATGGTGCAGGATCCGTATCGTCGAGATGGCGTTCGAGTGCATCCAGATGCTTCGACCAGAATCGACGGAACGGCGCAAGCCAAGCGTCGATTTCCCGCAGCGGTTCCGGCCGGATACGGTACAGGCGCCGCTGCGCATCGATACGGGATTCAACGAATCCCGCTTCGCGTAGCACGCGCAAATGTTTCGAAACAGAAGGTTGCGAGAGGTTGAGCTCCTGTTCGAGTTCGCCCACCGATCGCTCCGATATGGCGAGCAAGCTCAGGATGGCGCGACGGCTCGGTTCGGCGATGACGGCAAAAGTCGATTCCATGGTTCTCAATATACTCATGGAGGAATATGAATGTCAAGGAATGTACGGTGGCTCGTTCGAGCGCGAGAACAGCGATGACGAGACGATCGCTTCGAAGCGCCTGGCCGCATTGTCAACTTGTCATACGTTTCGGGGCTTTCCCTTAATTAAGGCTTGAAAAATCATTGGAACTACGAACTAACCCGATCTGCAGAATTCCCGGCGCCTGCCGTTAATCAATGAGAAATCATTGTTGACGACGGCCGATCGCACTGGACCAGCCACGTGCGGCGGCTTTGCCGGAGAGAGGGAAATGTGGACCGTCTGACGCTTAGTAAAAAACTAGGATTAGCCTTGCTCGTCATGTGGCTCGGTTTGTTGTTGTTCGGCGGTTGGGCTGCGCTGCAGACGCGCGAGACGATGCTGAACGGCCGCAAAGCCGTGATTCGAGACATCGTGGAAGCCGGCGTCAATGTAGTTGCTCAGTACCAGCAAATGGCCGAGCGCCACGAATTGTCGGAGGAGGAGGCCAAGAAGCAGGCCATGGCGCGGCTCTCCTCGATGCGCTACCCGGGTAACGGCTATTTGTTCATCACGAACGCCGATACGGTCGTGATCATGCACCCGGTCTTGCCCAATTTGGTCAACAAGGATCAGAGCAACTACAAGGACGCGAACGGAAAGCCGTTGTTCGTCGAGATGTTGAAGGTGGCACGGGAACACGGGCAAGGCTATGTCGATTACATGGCGCGGTTGCCGGGCAAATCCACCGAAGTGCCGAAGATCTCGTTCGTCGACCGTTTCGCCCCGTGGGATTGGTACGTCGCCTCCGGTGTCTATCTCAACGATATTAACGATGCCTTTCAAGCACGGTTGATTTCGTATTTGCTGACGATGCTCGTGATCGGCGGCGTCAGCACGTTCGCGCTGGTGATGATCATTCGCAACGTTCAACGCAGCCTTGGCGGCGAGCCGGCCTATGCCGCTTCCGTTGCGGAATCGATCGCCGAGGGCGATTTGACGCACGACCTGATCGTGCGCGATGGCGACAGCGGCAGCATGGTGTACGCGATGCAGCGGATGCAGCACCGGCTGGCGGAAACGATGCACGATATCCGCGGCGGTACCGAAACGATCAACGATGCCGCGCAGCAGATCGCGGCCGGCAATCTCGACTTGTCTTCTCGGACCGAAGAGCAAGCCGCATCGTTGGGCGAAACGGCGGCGAGCATGGAGCAGTTGACGGCCACGGTCAAGCAGAACGCCGACAACGCGCGTCAGGCCAATCAGATGGCGGCCGATACCTCGCGCATCGCGGGAGAGGGCGGCGATGCGGTGCAGCAGGTGGTCGCGACGATGCAGAACATCGCGGCGAGTTCATCGCGCGTCGTCGACATCATCTCCGTGATCGAAGGCATTGCGTTCCAGACGAACATTCTCGCGCTGAACGCGGCCGTCGAAGCCGCGCGTGCGGGCGAGCAAGGCCGAGGTTTTGCCGTCGTCGCCGGCGAAGTGCGCAACCTGGCGCGCCGCAGCTCCGAGGCCGCCAAGGAAATCAAGGGGCTCATCGAAGAATCGGTAGACCGTGTCGAGGATGGCAAGACGCTCGTGGAGAGCGCCGGCGGCAAGATGCAGTCTTTGGTGCATTCGGTCAAACGCGTGACGGACATCATCAGCGAGATCTCCGCGGCATCGGAAGAGCAAAGCCGGGGCATCGAGCAAGTGAATATCGCCATCGCGCAGATGGACCAGACCACCCAGCAAAACGCGGCGATGGTCGAGCAGGCGGCGGGCGCGGCGCAGGCCATGCAGGAGCAGGCCCGCGTACTGTCGGACGTGGTCGGCAGGTTCCGCGTGCACGCGGCCGCTCGCTAACGCGGCCCGGCAACTAAAGTCATCTCGACGCTGGGGCTGTGCGGCCGATGGTGCGGGCTTTCCGCTTCGCCCCCTCGGTCTTCACCCCAAATCCAGCGCAGCCGTCAGATCGCCGGGCGGCGTTTCCCCTCGCTCCGCGAACGCCCGATTGCGCGCGGCGACGCCATCGAGCGGCGCCAATCCGTGCACGCGATCGATCAATCGCAAGATCGAGTTCGTATCGTAGAACGTGTGATCGACGAACCCTTTCTTCGCGAACGGCGCGATGACGAGCGCCGGAATCCGCGAACCCGGCCCCCAGCGGTCGCCCTTCGGCGGTGCAACCGGATCCCACCAGCCGCCGTTCTCGTCGTGTGTCATGACGATGACGGTGTCCTTCCACTGCGGTCCGTTGCGAATGTGGTCGATGACGGTGGCGATGTGTCGATCCCCCGATTCGATATCCGCATATCCCGCG
This sequence comes from uncultured beta proteobacterium, assembly GCA_963838695.1. Classification (GTDB taxonomy): domain Bacteria; phylum Pseudomonadota; class Gammaproteobacteria; order Burkholderiales; family Burkholderiaceae; genus Trinickia. The sequence goes on from CAWIRZ010000037.1 coordinate 179,615, forward strand.
TGCATATTCAGATCGCCCTGCGGTTTATAGAACGAGACCGCGGGCAGGCGGCCCGCGTCGACGTCGGCGATGAATCGATTCGTCGATGCGTCGTTGCCCATTCCCGCGTCGCGTAGATGCCGCTCGCGCGCAGCGGTGCCCGGCGCGAAGCGGGCGAAGTAATTGAACGGTTGATGGTGGTATTGAAAGTCCGGCGTCATGCCGGTGTCGCGATGCGCGAGCGCGTATTGCCATGCGCCGCTATACCAAGCCCAATCGACACCTTTCTCCGATAGGCGATCGCCGATCGTGGCGTAGCCCTGCGGCGGCATGACACGGGGGTTCGCGGGATCGGCGAGTGCCGAATCGCCGCCCGGGGCCGGCGCAACGAAACTCGGCTGATAGGGCGGCGCCATCGTATTGACGGCATAGCCGTCCGGCGTGAATAGGCCGTCGCGAACGAACTTCGGCGGCCCGTCGAGTGCGGACGGCTTGGCGTCGGGTGCGAGCTTGAGCCGCGTGCCGAACGGATCGTCGCCTTCGAGCACGGAGATCAAATGCCTGGCGGGGCTCGTCGCAAGGTCCGGATAGAACGGCGCCTGCGCCGAAATCAAGAATATGTGGTTGAGCCAGGACCCGCCGAACGCTGCCATGAAGAAGTTGTCGCACAACGTATATTGCCGCGCCAGATTCCATAGCCGCAGTGTTTGCGCCGAATTGCGGTAATGGCCCATCGCGAGTGCGCCCGAATCGGCCCATGCCACGAATTGATCGTTACGCCCGCCGTTGATTTGCATCTGGTTTTGATAGAAGCGGTGCCACAAGTCGCGCGTGATGACGGCATTGGGCAGCGGCTTTCCGTGTGCGTCGGCCACGACGAACGGCCGATTCGGCAAGTGCGTGATGTCTTCCTGGCCGATCATGTAGCGATTCGCGCCGACCTGTTGCGCTTGCGGTACCAGGCCGCCCCAGATTTTCGGCAGGTACGGTAACGGCGTGCGGCCGTCCCGGTCCAATTGCAGCGGCGCTTGTGCGGCACCGGCGTCGAGCGGATCGGCTACGCCAGGGAAGTGGCCATAGAGATTCGCGAAGCTGCGGTTTTCGGCGTAAATGACAACGACGTGACGGACGCGCGCACGTAATGCCGCATCGAGCGTGTCGTCTGCGGCCGTTCGGGCGAGTGTGCCGTCGCGCGACGCCTCGCGGCTCGGCGTGGCGGTGCACGCCGGAAGCGCAAGCCCCATGCCTACCGCGGCGAGTCCGCCCAATAGGCGGCGCCGGTCGGGGTTCGCGGGCTCGTCGGCTTCTTTCGATTCCTGCTTGCTATGCTCCGGGACTTTCGGCGTGTGCTCTTGCATCGGCTAGTCTCCGTCGTTCAGGGCGATGCGCATGGGATACCGCACTCGAACCTGGCGTGGCGCGGGTCGGTAAGGGCGACATAGTAACGCGATGGGTGCCGCCGACAACTAGCGATGGCGATAGCAACGGCGGTGGCGCGCGCGATGCTGATGCTAATAAGCATGCCTTAAGCAAGGCTCGCGATAATGCGACGCACTTGCTTTTGAATTTGACTATCCCCGAATCAATGAAGGAGTAAGGGAAAATGAACTTACGAACCTCGGTAGCGGTTCAGCAAGACAGCGAGGCGTGGCTAAGCAAAGTGCCGCAAGCGACAGCCGTATTCTGGCTCGTCAAAATCTTGGCGACGACCGTCGGAGAAACGGGCGGCGATGCGCTTTCGATGACCTTGCAGCTCGGCTATGCCGTTGCGACCCTGATCTTCGTCGTGTTTTTCGTCGTTACGTTGACGCTGCAGGTCCGCTCGCGCAGCTATCATCCCGCGGTGTATTGGGCCGTCGTCGTGGCGACGACAACCGTCGGTACGACGACATCCGATTTCCTCGATCGCACCGCCGGTCTTGGCTATATTTTGTCGTCCGCGCTCTTGTTGGTGGGCGTCTTGATCGTGCTCGCGGTATGGCGTGTCACCGCCGGCCGAATCGAATACGACCGTATTGTGAAGCCGCGCGACGAGGTGTTCTACTGGCTTACGATTCTCGTATCGAATACGCTCGGCACGGCGCTCGGTGATTTCGCGGCGGATGACCTGGGGCTCGGCTTCGAGCACGGTGCGCTCGTATTCGCGGGCTTGCTGCTGGTCGTGGCGCTCGTCTGGCGTTTATCGCGCCGCGTGCCGATCGGCGTGTTGTTTTGGGCTGCGTACGTGCTGACGCGCCCGCTCGGCGCGACGCTTGGCGATACGCTGACCAAACCGATCGCCCAAGGCGGCCTGAATCTGAACCGCATCGCCGCTTCGCTCGCGATTCTCGCCGTCATGTGCGCAGTCGTCGCGATCCAGCATTTCTGGCGCAGCGATGCGCGGCGCGCCTCGGTGTCCTCGTCCGAGTGATGTTGTCGCGGCGCGTGACGATAGGGCGCCGCACCCGCGCGCTCTAACGTCACGTCCACCGCGTTAATCTTTCGTGTTGCTGCTCCGGCGTGCGGGCTTCTTCGCCGCGGCGGGCTTCGCCAGCACTTGCTTGCGAGGCGCGCGGGGTTTCTTCGGCGCCGGCTTGGATCTCGAGGCGGCCGAAGCCGTTGGTTGCGAAGTGGGCTTGGCTTTGGCGGTGGCCTTCACCGTGCCGAGGCGCTTCATTGGGCGCGAGAGCGGCTCGAGCGCCGCGTGTCCGTCGTCGAATAGCGGCAGTGTGCCTACCGCGATCACCTCGGCCGGCCCCGGGCCGACATTGACGACGCGGTGCCGATGCTGCGCATCGAAATGAAGCGAATCGCCGGCCGTGAGTTCGTAGTCTTTCTTGCGAACTGTGTAACGCAATTTTCCGGACAGCACATAGACGAATTCGTCGCCGCCGTGTGCGACCCATTCCGAACTGTAGCCCTCCATCATCAGCACTTTGACGGCGTTCAGCATACTGCCGTCGAACGTCGTCGAAAGCCGTTCGTACTTCTGCCGCATCGGGCCGACTTGATACGATTTGCGGCGCCCCTCGTGCGAATCCGGCTGTGCTTGACGGGGATGTTCGAGCAGCGCGCCGAGCGGCACACTCAACGCTTTCGCGACATTGACAAGCGACGAGATGGAAATGCCGGTCAAGTTGCGCTCGACCTGCGACAAAAATCCCACCGACAAGCTCGATGCCGTCGCCACTTCGAGCAGCGTCATCTTCGATTCCCGGCGCAGACGCCGAATGCGCTGGCCGATGTGATTGATATCCGAATCCATGAATCCTCTTGGAGGCGATCGCCGTGAGCCGTCGATTCCGCGGGTTCGCGTGCGGTGCGGCAGCCTGGCAGCGGCGTGGGCGCATTGTACCGCGCGCTTCACGGGAGGGGCGCCGCACGTTGTCACCGCGGCGCGCTCGTCCGGCGCAATTTCTCCCCTGCGGCCACATCCGGCGCGCAATTCGCAATCGGAACGTCGAAGGAGCGCCGATGCGTTTTTTAGTGGCACCTAAATTTTACCTTGACGTAAATTCGCTGCAACGGTAGTTTTCATGATGGGGATAGCCGCGAGCGCGGCGAGCGTTGATAAATGAGCAGATAAGATGATCGATCGACTTCAATACAATTTTTCCGATCTTCCGGCCTACGAACCTGCGGTGGCCGACATGCAGGCGCGTCTCGGCGCGTTGCTCGAGCGTTGCGAACTGGACGCGCTCGTGGTCACGTCGCAGGATGAGTTCATCAGCGAATACGTGCCGCGTCGAAATAGCCAGCGCTTTGCGCTTTCCGGCTTCGACGGATCGGCCGGATCGGGAATATTCCTGAGCGAAGCGGCGGCGGCGCGAATCGGCGTGGCGCGCTTTGTTTTGTTCGTGGACGGGCGTTATCACCTGCAAGCCGAAGCGCAGTGCGACAAAGCGTACGTGCACCTCCAGAAGCTCGAACTCGGTTTGCCGATCTGGTCCGCTCTTGCCATGTGGCTCGCGAAGCACGCGGATGTCTTGCGCTCGATCGGCTATGACGCGCTGCGCGTCAGCGTCGGCCAACGCGATCGCCTGTTCGACGATACGCGCGGCGGCGCGCTGCGGTGGACCGCATTCTCGGCGCGCGAGGTCGATCGCGCCATCGACTTGCCGGGCTGGCAAGTGACGCGTCCGATCTTCGAGGTGGCCGAGTCGATCACGGGCGCCGCCGTCGCGCGCAACCTCGCCGCGTTGAACGATCGTTTGCGCGGCCATCTCGGCAATGCCGGCGCGCGCGTTTGCTGGCTCACGTGCGCGGCCGACGACATCGGCTATCTGCTGAACAGCCGCGGCTATCACATGCCGAATGCGTCGTCGCATCTGGGGTATCTGTTCGTGGTCGCCGATCAAGTGGCGCTGTATTTGCCCGAAGGCTGCGAGCATTGCCCGGTCGAACTCGATGCCTATCCGAAACTGCAGGTGTTCCGTAACGATCTGGCGGCGCTCGGGCGCTTTCTCGCACTGTTCGACGTCGATCACGTTTGCTACGGCGCCGAATCCGTCAATTGCGCGATGCCGGACGCATTGAGTCGAGTGTGGCCGCTCGCGCGTCACTCCGATTTCAGCCCTGTCGAATCGATGCGCGCATCGAAGACGCCCCAGGTGCTCGATCACTTCCGCGATGCATTCGCGCGCAGCAGCGCCGCGATCGCGCAGACGATGCGTTGGGCGAAATACGGCGAGCCTGGCCGGCGGCACTCCGAGTACGACCTGGCTCGCAAGATCAACGATGCATATGCCGCACGCGGGGCCGTGGGGCTCTCCTTTACGACGATCGCCGCCCATGGCGCCAATAGCGCGCTCGCGCACTATACGGCTGCGAGCGCGGACATCGTCCTCGAGGACGGCGAACTCGTCTTGCTCGACAGCGGGGCCTATTACGAAGGGGGTTTTGCGACCGACTGCACGCGCGTCGTGCTGCGCAAGACCGAGGGCGGTACCCAAGCGCAGCCGTGGCAGCGCGAAATCTACACGATCGCGCTCAAAGCCTGCATCAAAGGGCTTGTCGGGCGCTTCCCGGCGGATATGACCGGGGAAGAGGTCGATGAAGTCGTGCGCGACGTATGCCGCGCGCGCGGCTACGACTTCAACCACGGGACGGGGCATGGCATCGGCATTCACGTTCACGAAGGGGGCGTGCGTTTTGCGCCGGGTTCGAAATACGGCCTGGTGCCGAATGCGGTGATTTCGATCGAGCCGGGTATTTACGTGGCCGGCAAAGGCGGTGTTCGAATCGAGAATATCGTCATCATCCATCCGAGCGCAGTTCAGAGCGGGATGGTCGAATTCGAGAATGTGGTGGCGGTCGGCTACGACTGGGATTTGATCGACATCGATATGCTCGACGAGGCAGAGCGTACCTACTTGCGCGAATACGAACGGATGTGTGCGGAGCGCGGCAATAGCGTGACGGCCTGCCCGCTGTTGTAATCGGGTAATCGGCCGCGCACGCCCCGCCGCAGTGCCGGTTGCACCATCGCGCATCGCTTCGCACGGATGTGCGGCGGCCGCTCGCCGCGCTTGTGCACCCCGGCCTCAAGGCTATTCGGCAGATGAAAGGCGGCCGGCCGTGGCGGTTGCTTGGCATGGTAATTGCGTGCGTAAGGGCGCCGATTCGCGCGGGGCCTAACGCGAATGGGAGCGGCACACGCAACGCATTGCGACTGCGCGTGTGTCCCGAGCCAACGCTATAGCGGTCGAACCCACGGCCGCGCCTTGCCATGATTAACACGCATGCGAACGATGCGCGCCGTGCGCGCGAGGACCACGCCGTTTCCGCCGAGACGATCGGCGAACTCATTAACCTTGCCGGCCGCCAGCGGATGCTCTCGCAGCGGATCGTGCTCCATGTGCTGTTAGCCGCACAGGGCCATGCCACAGCTGCCGACGTCGCCAAAGGCTGCTTGTCGACTTTCGCCGCTACCCACGCCGATCTAGTCGAAGGCAACGATCGTTTGCCCGGCGTGTTTTCCGAAGCGCTGCGCCAGCTGTATTTCGGCTCTCATCGTGCCGACGAGCGGATCCGCCGCTTCGTCGACGACGCCGGCATCGCCGCGTCCCGTCTATCGTCGGCGTCGGGCGATGCGGAGGCGGCGGCCGACGCGCTCGTCGCGCAGGCGTCGCCGTTGCTCGAATTGCTGCAGACCATCACGCTTGCGTATCAAAACGAAATGCGCAACGTCGAGCGTGCGGCGTCCAAGCGCGACGAGCAACTGGCCGAGCAGCTAGGGCGCATCTCGATGCAAGCGAATATCGTCGCGATCAATGCGCGTATTTCGGCGGGCCGTGCCGGGCCGTATGGGCGGGAGTTCGCGGTGGTGACGTCGCTGCTGGCGGATATCGTCAAAGAGATGGAGCACATGATTCACGGCGTCATGACTGGACGCGGGACGACGGCTCACTTGCGCTGACATTTTGCGATACGTATCGTGGCTGCTCTCGTCACAGATGCGTGGCCGAAGCGCCGCGCTTTGCGCCATGACCACCACGCTTGCCGCATCCGACGCACGGAACCGCCCGCTGGCCGAACGCCGCACGATCGATTACATCCCCGATACCGAGCGGCACGGCAGACCAGTCAGTCAATTCACGCTGTGGCTCGGCGCGAATCTGCAAATCACAGCGATCGTGACAGGCGCGCTCGCCGTCGTGCTTGGCGGCGATGTGTTCTGGTCGCTCGTGGCTTTGGCGCTAGGGCAAATGCTCGGCGGAGCCGTGATGGCGTTGCACGGGGCGCAAGGGCCGAGGCTCGGGCTGCCGCAGATGATTTCAAGCCGGGTTCAGTTCGGCGTAGTCGGCGCTACCTTGCCGCTTGTGCTGGTGTGCCTCATGTACGTTGGTTTTTCAGCCGGCGGCACGGTGCTGGCCGGTCAAGCCGTGGCGCAACTGAGCGGCCTCTCGCCTACGGCCGGGGTGCTGGTATTCGCGGGCCTCGTCCTGTGCTCGGCGGTAGTGGGCTACCGTCTCATTCATGGGCTCGGGCGTCTCATGAGCGTCGTGGGCGTCGTCGCGTTCGTCTATCTCTTCGGCCGCCTGCTGGCGAGTCATGACGTCGGGGCGCTCTTGGCCATCCGGCATTTCACGCTGGCCGATTTCCTGTTGGCGATGTCGTTGTCGGCCTCATGGCAAATCGCTTACGGCCCGTACGTGGCCGATTACTCGCGCTATTTGCCGCGTGGCACACCCACGCGACGTACCTTTTGGGCGGTTTGGCTCGGCTCGGTCATCGGCTCGCAGGCGTCGATGACGTTCGGCGTGTTTGCCGCCGCACTCGCGGGCCACGCGTTTGCCGGACATGAAGTGGCGTTCGTCGTCGGGTTAGGCGGAAGCGGCGCGGCGGCTGCGCTGCTCTACTTCACGATTGCGCTCGGCAAGCTGACCGCTACCACGCTCAACGCCTATGGCTGTGTCATGTCGATCGCGACCATCACGACGGGGCTGGCCGGGCGTCGCAGTATCTCGGCGGTCATGCGTACCGCGTGCATAGCAGGCATGCTGGCGATCGTCGTCTGGCTCGCGCTAGCGGGGCAACATGCCTTCTTGAAGACATTCTCTTCGTTCATGTTGTTTTTGCTGGCGTTCTTTACGCCGTGGAGCGCGATCAATCTTGTCGATTACTACTGCGTGACGAAGGAGCGCTACGATATTCCCGCGCTCTACGATCCCGATGGCCGCTACGGCAGATACAACATCCCCGGCCTCGCGGTGTATGCGATCGGCGTGCTCGTGCAGATGCCGTTCATCGCGACGGGTTTCTACACCGGGCCGCTCGTCGACATGTTGGGTGGGGCGGACATTTCATGGATCGTCGGCCTCGCCGTACCCGCCGCCCTTTACTACGTCGTCGCGCGAGGCATGCGTGCGCATGTGCCAGAGCGCCTTATCTTGCCCGACGAGACAGCCGCGGCAGCTACCCGCCCCGCGAGTGCGGAGCCGGTGACCGGGGCGGGGGCGCCAGGGCAGTTGCAGTAGCCGTAAACGCGTTCAGCCAAAAATTACGGCAGCGTACGATCGCGATGTGCCTGATGAATCAGTGCGGCGGCCGCGAATGCACCGAGGGTGATTCCGCTCACGCCAAGCCATCCGGTCGATGCAAGCGTCGGACCGGAAAGCGCCGCGCCGATGGCGGCGCCGATAAAGAATAGGCCGGTAAAAAGGCCATTGACGCGTCCACGCGATTCCGGCGCAAGTAGGTTAATCGCGCGGCGGCCCAGAGCTTGATCTGCGATGACACCGGCATCGAGTAGGAAGGCCGAGGCGGCGGCAACGGCCAGCGCGAGCGTGTGCGGCAGCGGTGCCGTCAGCGCCCAAGCGGCCACGATCACGGCGACGATTGCAATGACGTGCGCGCACTGCTTGGCGCGCCTTGCGTGACCGCGGTCTGCGGCACGCCCCGCAATGGGGGCCGCTACGGCGCCGCCGGCGCCGGCCAGTGCGAATATCGCGATTTGCGTCGGGCTGCAGTGAAACGGCGCGCGTGCGAGCACCACGGCAATACTCGTCCAAAAGGCGTTGAAGCCGATCATCAAGAGCCCCTGATGCAGCGCATGTCGGCGCAGCGTTTCGACGGACACGACGAGCCGGCCGAGCGATGCAATCAACGAGCGATACGAAGGCTTTTGAGCCGGTAGGAGCGGCGGTAGGCGAGGGACGGCGAGGGCCGCGACGATTGCGAGCAGCGCGGCGTCCGCGATGAAGAAGCCCCGCCATCCGAGTGCGCGTGTCGCGATGCTTGCGAGCGGGCGCGAAAGCAAAATGCCGAGCATGAGGCCGCTCATAACGTTGCCGACCACCGCGCCACGCGCCTGCGGCGGAACGAGCGAGGCGGCCGCGGGCACGAGCATTTGAATGGCGCTGGCAGTGACGCCGATCGCGAAAGAGGCGGCGAGAAACACCACCGGGGTCGGGGCGAGCGCGGCCATACCGAGGCAAATGGCTTGCGCGGCGAGCGTCGCGCCGATCAACGGACGATTCGGCAGCCGGTCGACGAGCGGAACGAGTGCTACGAGCCCGACGGCGTAACCAAACATCGTCAGTGCGGTCACGAGCGAACTCCAAGCGCGCAGATGCAGCGATGCATCGAGCGCACCTAGCATGACCTGCGACGCGAAGAGCGGCAACACCGCTACGCCTACCAACATGGCGAACAGGAGGATAGGGACCCCTTCGCGATTGGCGGCGGGCGCGGGTGGCGATGTGGCGGCTTGCGAGCTGAATTCCATGCGAACACCCCTTGAAAGTTGGGCATGGTTGAGATCTGCATCGATGCTACCCTCTCGGATAACTTGCGTAATTGGTGCGAAAGTAGAGACATAATCCACAAAACAGGGAGAATGGCGATGCAGTCGCTGCGCGAACTCGAGACTTTTGTCGCTATCGCCGAGGAAGGCAGTTTGACCGGCGCGGCGCGTCGGCTCGGTAGATCGCTACAGGCCGTGAGTCGCGGCTTGCAAACGCTTGAAGGCGAGATGGGCGCGACGCTCGTGCTGCGCACCACACGCACGTCGCGATTGAGCGCGGCCGGCGAGCGGTTCTATGGGCGCGTCAAGGCCATCCTTGCCGATCTCGAGATCGCGCAAACGGAGTTGGCCGAGGACGCGCGGCGGCTGACAGGGCGGTTGCGCGTGAACGCACCGAGCCTGTTCGGGCCTCGCTTCGTGGTACCGCTCGTGACGGAGTTCTTGCAGCGGCACCCGGAACTGCATGCATCCGTCACGCTCGACGATGAGTTCAGCGATCCGGCCACGAGCGGCGCCGATCTCACCGTGCGCATCGGTGCGACGCCCGATTCGCGCTTGGTTGCCCGCAAGCTCGCCGAGGTTCGGCGGGTGGCGTTCGCATCCGCGTCTTATCTCGCGGCGCACGGCTATCCGAAATCGCCGGACGAGCTGGCGTCGCACGCATGTATTGTGCGAACCGGCGTGCCGAATCCCAATCGCTGGCATTTCACCGCGCGCACGGGCGAAGAGGGATCGGTCAGTGTGGCGGGGCGCTTCGAAAGCGATCAGGTCGCGGCAGTCAACGCCGCCGTCTTGGGGGGATTGGGAATCGGCTTGGCCGCGTTTTGGCAAATTCGCGAGGCGCTCGACGCGGGCCGCGTGAGCATTGTGCTGCCCGAGTATGAACCCGCGCCGCTTCCGTTGTTCGCGCTATGGCTGCGCACGCGCACAATGCCGGCGCGAACGCGGTTGTTGATCGATTTTCTGGCGGCGCGGCTCGCGGGCGAAAAGCTCTGAGCGGCCTATGGGCAGCCGGCCGACGTATCAAGCTCGATCGGCGTAGAATGCGCGACGTTGCCGGTCGCAGGCTCGCGAGCGCTAGGCGCATCATGCGCGTCGCTGGCAAAAGCGTCCATGCCGATAGCGGCAGAACAGGAACCGGAAGTGCAAGAACGAGAGCAAGAACGAGAGCAGGAACGAGAGTAAGAGGAGCCGTCGCGCATGATGACCGAATCGCCCGCATCGATTCGATTGCCCGAACCTTCGTCTCACGAACCGGCGTGCGATGCCGCTGCGTTCGCTGCGCTCTGTGAATTCGTCTCGGCGCACAAGCGGCTGTTCGTATTGACGGGCGCCGGCGTGAGCGTGGGATCGGGGATTCCCGGCTACCGCGATCTGAACGGCGATTGGATGCGCACGCAACCGATTCAATGGCAAGCCTTTCGCGATTCCGAGCAGGCGCGGCGCCGCTACTGGGCCCGCAGCATGGTGGGTTGGCCGATGGTCGCGCAGGCGCAGCCCAATGCTGCGCACGTTGCACTGGCGCAGCTAGGCGAGGCGGGCCGCATCGGTCGTCTCGTCACCCAGAACGTCGATGGGCTGCATCAACGCGCGGGCAGCGCCGATGTGGTCGAACTGCACGGCAGCATCGGCGATGTGGTTTGCCTCGCGTGCGGTAGCCGCCATGCGCGCGCCGCGATCCAAACGCTGCTATTGCGCGATAATCCTGCCCTTGCCGAAATCGAAGCGATAGCGTCGGCCGACGGCGATGCGCAGGTGGAATGGGACGCACTCGATGTGTTTCGCGTGCCGGCGTGTCCGCACTGCGGCGGCATGCTCAAGCCCGACGTCGTATTTTTTGGCGAGAACGTGCCGCGCGAGCGCGTGGCGGCGGCGAGCGAGGCGCTCGAAGCCGCCGATGCCATGCTCGTGGTGGGCTCTTCGCTGATGGTGTTTTCCGGCTATCGCTTTTGTCTTTGGGCGCACAAGGCTGGCATGCCGATTGCCGCGATCAATATCGGGGTGACGCGTGCCGACGCGCTGTTTTCGCTGAAGATCCAGGCGCCGTGCGGCGAAGCCCTCGCTGCGGTGGCCGCGCACGCCTTGCCCTCGGCTTCCTTTCATCGTTGACGGTGGGTCCGTCTCGACGTGTGCGGCGCGATCCGCCGGCACATCGGCATCTTGGAGAACTCGACACATGAACAAACCAGCCATCGGCGTCATCGGGCTTGCGGTGATGGGGCGCAATCTCGCGCTCAATATCGAGAGCCGCGGCTATAGCGTCGCGGTGTACAACCGCAGCCGCGAGAAGACGGACGAACTCGTCGCGCAGTGCCCCGATCGCAAACTCGTGCCGGCGCACTCGCTAGAGCAATTCGTCGATTCGCTCGAAAAGCCGCGGCGCATTTTGCTGATGGTGAAGGCAGGCGAGGCGACGGATGCGACGATCGCGGCCCTCAAGCCGCTGCTCGATAAGGGAGATGTCCTGATCGACGGCGGCAATACGCATTTCACCGATACGATCCGCCGCAATCAGGAGTTGGCGCAAGCGGGCGTGCATTTCATCGGCGCGGGGGTGTCGGGCGGCGAGGAAGGCGCGTTGAACGGGCCGGCGATCATGCCTGGCGGCCCGCGCGACGCTTACGAACTCGTTGCGCCGATCTTGACGCAGATCGCCGCGAAAGCGTCCGATGGCGAGCCTTGCGTGGCCTATATCGGGCCGGATGGCGCCGGGCACTTCGTGAAAATGGTGCACAACGGCATCGAATACGGCGATATGCAATTGATCGCCGAGAGCTACGCCGTGCTGGGGCAGGTGGCGGGGCTCACGAATGCCGAATTGGGCCAGGTTTATACGGAATGGAACGAGGGCGAACTCGATAGCTACCTGATCGAGATCACCGCAAAAATTTTCGGCAAGCGGGACGAGGAGACGGGGCGCGATCTCGTCGATGTAATCCTGGATCGTGCGGCGCAGAAAGGTACCGGGAAATGGACGAGCCAGAACGCGCTCGATCTCGGCGTACCGCTGCCGCTGATTACCGAGTCGGTGTTCGCACGCGTGTTGTCGTCGCTGAAGTCGCAGCGCGTCGCTGCCAGCAAGGTGTTGAGGGGGCCGGAATCCCAGCCGTTCACCGGTGATCGCGCGGCCTTTGTCGAATCGGTCCGGCGTGCGCTGTACTTAAGCAAGGTGATTTCCTACGCTCAGGGCTTCGCCCAACTGCGCGCGGCGTCCGAGGAGTACAAATGGAGCCTCGATTTCGGCGGTATCGCCAAAATCTTTCGGGCCGGCTGCATCATCCGGGCGCGCTTCCTGCAAAAAATCACTGACGCTTACACGCACGATCCCGCGCTGGCCAACTTGCTGCTCGACCCGTACTTCCGCGAGATCTCCGAGCACTATCAGGCGGCATTGCGCGAGATCGTCGTCGCGGCTGTCAAGGTCGGCGTACCGGTGCCCGCGTTTGCTTCGGCCGTCGCCTACTTCGACGCCTACCGGTCCGAGCGGTTGCCGGCGAATCTGATCCAAGCGCAGCGCGATTTCTTCGGCGCCCATACCTTCGAGCGGATCGATCGCGAGGGGAGTTTCCATGCGACGTGGGCCTAGGCCAGGGGCGATGTGAGGCGAAGCAAGGGCAAGAAGTGTGCGATTACATGTATTTCGCACATGAAACTTTGTTACAGAAAGCGCCATTGTTGCTCTTTCAGAAATTCTATATCGTCGAGTTAGTGGTTTTCCCTAGATCATCGGCTGAGTAGACTGTGTTTAATCGCTGCTGCATTTCGCACGTGGCGAACCACAGTTCGGAGGTTGATGATGAAGTCACTCGTGTATGCAATGGTTGCCGCTTCTGCTTTGTCGATTCCGCTGGTTTCGTTCGCGCAATCGGATACCAATGGCCCGGTCACGCGCGCTCAGGTGCGTCAGGACCTGATCAATGTGGAACAAGCGGGTTACAACCCGGCTGCTAAGAGCCCTTACTACCCGGACGATATCCAGGCGGCCGAACGTCGCGTGAACGAGCAGCAGGGGTACGGCGGTGTTGCGGCAGGGACGTCGCAATCGGGTGCACCCGCTCCGGTGCAAATGCAACGTGCCACGCCGAGCGAAGACAATACGCAGTCGACGTATTTCGGCCGCTGAGGCTGGCCGGCAACAGCCGACGGCCCCTTGATGGAACGCGATCGCGCCCTTTCGGTCACACCCTAGCGATCGGTTAGCTGCCCCAACTGGCTCGCATCTCCCACATGGAGTGCGAGCCAGTGTCGTTTTGTCTTCCCGCGCGAGCGTGTACGATGCTGCGACGAGTACGATCGTGACAGAAGAGAAACGTCCGGTGCGTCGGCGCAAGGTATTTGTCAGTCAGCCGACGGACCGGGTTTTAAAAAGGCAACATCGCATCGATCGAGGGCCGAGGGTGAAGACGGTGAGTATTTCTCTACGACAACGCCGCGCGTGGGCGCGGGCCGCGTTGGTTTTGACCGGCGCGGCATTACTAGGGGGCTGTGCCACGGACGATTGGTTGAGCCGGTCGCCATTCGCATCCCAATCGCAACCGCCGCAGCGCACAGGTGTGCCGGCCGGCTACTACCGCGTCAATCCGGGCGACACGCTGGCCGGTATCGCCATGGCGTTCGGCCAGAAGGTGGACGAGCTCGCGGGATGGAACAACTTGCCCCGCACGGCGATGCTGACGCCGGGCCAAGTGATACGCGTGGCGCCGCCGCCCGGCGCGAATCCCGTCGGCTCCGGCGCGAGCGATGGGATCGTCGTGCGCCCGGCATGGCCGGCGTATGGGCAGGTCGCGCGGCTTACCGATGCCGGCAACGTCAAAGGCATCGTCATTACCGGTCAGCCTAACGAGGCCGTGAAAGCGTCGGCCGATGGGAGCGTGATCTACGTCGGCACCGGCATCGATCAATATAAGTCGCTTGTCGTCGTCAAGCATAGCGGCGATGTAGTGACCGGCTATGCCGTCAACGGCGACGTTGCCGTCAAAGAGGGCGACGTCGTTAAGAAAGGGCAGCAGCTCGCGCAAATGGGCACGGATTCCTCCGGCCGGGGCACCCTCGAGTTCGAGATCCGTCGCGCGGGCAAACCCGTCGATCCGCTCGCCTATCTGCCACGCTGATCGTTTGGGGGAGGCAGGCACTCGCCGTGCTTCAAGCCCCTACGACATCGACGCAAGCAAAATCGAAAGGCGTTTCACATGCGTGTGGAACGCCTCGATCGTCTCTCGTTCTCCGGAGGCAATGGGTTGCGGGTGCGTCGATAGCTCAGCGTGCGCTTTCAATTCGTCGGCGATGCGGCCTCGTATCTCGGGGGGCAACGCGCGGATGACAGAGAGCGTCAGGAGTTCTTGCGCGTGAAGCATGCCGATGACCGAATGAATGTTCGTCTGCGTTGTCATATCGATCTCCGATGAACGCTGGCCGTTGTTTCATACTAGGCCGGCCGTCACCGGTATGCCAACGTTGTGTGGGTTCGCAACGAATTCAGTGCGCCGAATCCGCTCGAAGCCCGCCTTCACGTCTGCTCGAAATGGCGTAACCTGGATAGGTCCGCGGTCGGTAGGCGCGCGGGGCCGAACGCCCGCAAAGCGCATGCCGCTGCTTGTCAGAGGAGGAACTCGATGACAGCCATCGATCTAGAATTCGATCAGCTGAACAGTACCGTCGATGCGCTCAAGCGCTCCATCTCCAACCGGTTGATGTACGGCGTAGGCAAGGACGCCGTCGCTGCCAGGCCGCAAGATTGGCTCAACGCCGCGGCGCTCGCCGTGCGCGATCGGCTCGTCGCCCGCTGGATGAAAACCACGCGGCAGCAGTACGAGCAAGACGTTAAACGCGTGTACTACCTGTCGATGGAATTTCTCATCGGCCGCACGTTCACGAACGCGTTGCTTGCCCTCGGCATCCACGATCAGATGAAGGAAGCGCTCGCGAGTCTGGGCATCGATATGGACGCGGTGATCGATCTCGAGCCCGATGCGGCGCTCGGCAACGGGGGCCTCGGCCGCTTGGCCGCTTGCTTCCTCGATTCGATGGCAACGCTCGCCATTCCCGGCTTCGGCTACGGGATTCGATACGATTACGGCATGTTCCGCCAACAGATCGTGCGTGGCGAGCAAGTGGAGACCCCTGACTATTGGCTGCGAACGGGCAATCCATGGGAGTTTCAGCGGCCCGAGGTGCAGTACGTCGTTCACTTCGGCGGCAGGACGATCGTTCGAGATGGGCATACCGAATGGATCGACACCGAGCATGTCAACGCGATGGCGTTCGATACGGTGATTCCCGGGTTCGGAACCAGCGCCACGAACACGCTGCGGTTGTGGTCCGCCCGCGCGACGGAGGAGCTCGATCTCTCGGCATTCAATCAGGGTGATTATCGCCGTGCCGTGGAAGCGAAAGAGCACTCCGAAAACGTGTCGCGGTTGCTTTACCCCGACGACTCCACACCCGCCGGCCGCGAGTTACGGCTGCGCCAGGAGTACTTTTTCGTATCGGCGACGATGCAGGATTTGATTCGCCGCTATCAACGGACGCACAGTACGTTCGGGCGTTTCGCGGAGAAAGTCGCGATTCACTTGAACGACACGCATCCGGTACTCGCCATCCCGGAATTGATGCGCTTGCTCGTGGATATCCATCGCGTGCCTTGGGAGCGCGCGTGGAAGATGGTGCATCAGATCTTCTCGTATACGAATCACACGTTGATGCCGGAAGCGCTCGAGACGTGGGATGTGGATATGCTCGCGCGCTTGCTGCCGCGGCACCTCGAAATCATCTTCGAGATCAATGCCGATTTTCTGAAGGAAGCGAGCGAGCATTTCGGGCATGACATCGAAGTGATTCGCCGCGTGTCGCTGGTCGACGAATACGGGCAACGACGCGTACGCATGGCGCATCTGGCCATCGTCGCGAGCCAGAAAGTCAACGGGGTCTCGCAGCTGCATTCGCAATTGATGGAGAAGGAATTCTTCAGCGAGTTCGCGCGCTTCTTCCCCGAGCGCTTTACGAATGTGACGAACGGCATTACCCCGCGGCGTTGGCTGTCGCAGGCGAATCGGCCGTTGTCGGCCTTGATCGATGCGCATATCGGCCCACGCTGGCGCACGGACCTGTTCGAACTCGCGAAGCTGCGCGAGCTGAAGAGCGACGCCGCTTTTACGGCCGAGTTTCGCGCAGCGAAGCGGCACAACAAGATTCGCCTCGCGCAACGTCTTCTGCATGAAACCGGCTGCACGATTCACCCGGATGCGCTCTTCGATCTGCAAGTGAAGCGCATACACGAATACAAACGGCAATTGCTGAACGTACTGCATGTGATCGTCCGCTACAACCGGATTCGGGCGCGCCCGAACGACGACTGGGTGCCCCGTGTCGTCATCTTTGCCGGTAAAGCCGCATCGGCCTACAAGATGGCGAAGACGATCATCAAACTGATCGGCGATGTCGGCGAGAAGATCAACAACGATCCGGTGGTGGGCGATCGCTTGAAGGTAGTGTTCGTGCCGAACTACGGTGTCAGCGTGGCCGAGGTGATGATTCCGGCAGCGGATTTGTCGGAGCAGATCTCGATGGCCGGCACTGAAGCGTCGGGCACGGGCAACATGAAGCTGGCGTTGAACGGGGCATTGACGATCGGCACGATGGACGGCGCGAACATCGAAATATGCGAAGCCGTCGGACGCGAGAATATGTTCATCTTTGGCCATACGGCCGATGGCGTCAGTGCACTGCGCGCGTCGGGTTATCGGCCGCGGGAGATTTACGAGCGCGATCCGCAATTGCGTTTAGCGCTCGATCAGATCCGAACCGGCTACTTTGCCGACGGCGATCCGCATCGGTTTTCCGACATCTTTCACACGCTGGTGGATTGGGGCGATCACTACATGGTGCTGGCCGATTTTGCCGCATTCGCGGCCGCGCAAGAAGCTGTCGATTCGCGCTTTCGCGATCCGCGCGCGTGGACGGCAAGCGCCATCGAAAACGTAGCCGGAATGGGACGTTTTTCTTCCGATCGGACGATCGACGAGTACGCGCAGCGCATCTGGCGGGTCAAGCCGCTGTCGTCGGACTGACGAGACGAGAGGCTCGCTGCCGTGCGGCGAGCCTTGGGATGCGCCTTACTGCGTCGCTGTACTTTGGATCGATGCCAATGCGCTTTGCAGTGCTTGCTCGACGCGCTTGACGAAGTCGGGATCGGGGCTTGTTAGGGCTTCGCGATCGCCGGCTTCTGTCGAAACGGTGAGCTGGTGCTTGATGTCTTGGGTGGACCACGCGAGGTAGCCGACGACGATCAACATCACGCCGATAGTCAACGCTGCGCCGGAGCTTGTGATTGCGCCGGTAATGGCCGCTGCTACGCCGGACAGCGAGAGCGTGAGCGGCAGGATCTTGTTCTTCTGAATCGTCTCGACACGAGCGCTTTGAATTTCTCGCAACGAAAAGATCTGGCCGCCCGCGCTCAGCCCGTTGCGCGTGATCATGACGCCACGTTCGTTAAAAGTGTTGTCCATCGAGACGCGTTGGAGTGGATGAGTTGGGCCGCCAGACTAGCAGATATCGGCGCGATGCGTCATAGAACGCAGCGGCGGGCCCGCTTGCGGCAGCGGGCTTAGGGCCTGTGCGACACCGGCCTTAGCCTCAGCACACCTCTTCGGCATACACGCGCCCTGGAACATGCGACACGACTAGCCGAGCGATATCGGTATCCGTGTATTCGGCGGGCACGATGCAGCGGTGCGACGGCGAATCCTTATGCATTGTCCATTCGACCAAGCGATAAGTCCGCCCCCAAGGGCGCTGCACGGGCATCGACACGCGGCAGCTTTGGACCGGTAGTGCATGCTCGCGCTTGAGCATCGTACGGAGATGCTTGAACACGGTATCTTCGATCATTGCCGTCTTCCATTTACGGCACCGCACGGACCGTGCGGCCGCCACGCGTAGGAGAATAAAAAAGCGCCGCCGATGCTCCGGCGGCTCAACAGGGGTGGTATGGGTGCATAGTCGCAGGCCAGAATTAAGCCAAACTTAAGGCGGGGGGCGTTTTATTCGCCAGTTCGCGGCAGTCAATCTCCGCAGAAGCGGTGCCGATCTGGATACCATCCGAGGCTTGCTAGGCTTGAGCAGCCTCTCGACAGTGGCGCGCATTGTAGTCAGCGATCGGGTGCGCCTGGGCGCAATCGTCGCGCACGCCATGTGAGCGCCCAACGGCCGCAAGCGACCGCACGCCATTGCCGATAGGCAGGTGGCTAAACATTGACCGACGGACAGCTGTGGACTAACATGGGCTTAGTCCACTAGGAGCAGTTATGCAGACGGTCAATATTCACGAGGCGAAAACCCAGTTTTCGCGGCTGGTCGATGCGGCAGCTGGCGGCGAGGAAATCATCATCGCGAAGGCAGGCAAACCGGCAGCCCGCCTAGTGCCGATGGAACGTGTGAAGGTCACGCGCCGGTTCGGTGGCCTCAAGGGCAAGATCCGCATCGCGGATGACTTCGATGCTCCGCTTCCCGATGACGTGATCGCAGCATTCGAAGGTCGTTGATGCGCCTGCTTCTCGACACACACGTTTACCTATGGTCGGTCATGGATGACCGCAAGCTGACTAAAGCGGCGCGCAAGCTGATCCTTGACGCTGACGAGGTGTATGTCAGCAGCGCGAGCATCTGGGAGGCTTCGATCAAGGTCGGTCTCGGCAAACTGGATGCCGATGTCGATTCGCTTGTCTCGGAGATCGAAGCGAGCGGTTTCGTTGAACTGCCGGTGCGGGCCGTTCACGGTGCGTTGGTTCGCAACCTGCCCGACATTCACCGTGACCCGTTTGACCGGCTGCTGGTCGCCCAGGCGATGTCGGAGCCGCTGCGGTTGGTGACTTCGGACGGCCATCTGTCGAAGTACACCGATCTAGTTATCGCTGTGTAGGGAAAGCCGGCGCGGCATTTGTATCTGTGGTGAGATATGATGAACCGTCGTCACGAACCACCCAGACACTCCATGACAGCCATCGTTTTTGGCACCCTCGCCTACGCAGAAAAGCTCGAAGCCTCCGGGTTCACGCCCGAGCAGGCCAAGGGCCAGGCGCACGCGCTGCGCGAAATCATCGATAACCAGATCGCGACGAAGCAGGATACGGCGGTGCTCGAAGCCAATCTCACGACCAAGCTCGCAGTGCGCGCCTACGACGACGAACGGCGGCGGAATGATGAGGCAGCCGCGGCTTATCAGGCGCAGCATAACCGCCACGATCACCATCGATAGGAAAACGGGAAAATTAGCCAAGACATAGCAACAATACGTTTTGGACGATTGCGGCTATCCGGGCGGCCGCATTGCGCGCGGCTTCGCTAACAGCGGTGCGCCCCACGCCTCGGAGGTGGTCAGCAATCAACAGACCGAGGCTCAGTCGGCCGAGCTGGATGCGCTCGCTAGAAACCTGCGCGCTAGACTTCGGTTCCATGAGTTAATGGAAATCGATCGTGGCAACCTTCGAATGGATCATCTTGCTGCTCATCGCAGCCGCGTTCCTTGCTGAACTGGCGCGCAGAATCGGTGCACCGTACCCGACGCTGCTTGCGCTCGGCGGCGCGGGGCTTGCCTTCCTGCCCTCTGCCCCGCGGTGGTCCCTCGATCCGCAATTAGCCCTGACGCTATTCGTCGCCCCGGTCCTGCTCGATGCGGCCTACGATACGTCGCCTCGCGACTTGCGCGCAAATTGGCGTCCCGTTACTGGGCTCGTCATCGCCGCAGTGGGCGCCACCGTGATCGGTGTGGCGTACGCTTGCCGTTGGTTGATTCCGGCCATGTCGTGGCCCGTTGCAATCGTTTTGGGCGCGGTCGTGGCGCCGCCGGACGCCGCGGCGGCTACCGCGGTCATGCGTCAGGTCGGACTACCGCATCGTGTCCAGAGCATCTTGGAAGGCGAGAGTCTGCTGAACGATGCGAGCGCATTGTTGGTATACCGTCTCGCGCTGATGTCCGTGCTCGCCGGCCATCTGGGCTTAGGTGACTACGTACCGATCTTCCTGCTCACCGTATTCGGCAGCGTCGCGGCAGGGACCGCGTTGGGATTTATCCTGCGCCCGGTGACGACCGCGTCGGACCACGTGCCAACCGCGCTGATTCTTCAGTTCTCTGCGACCTTCGGCGTATGGGTGCTTGCCGAGAAAATCGGCCTCTCCAGCATTCTCACGATGGTGGCGTTTGCCATGACGATCGCTCGTGGCGGTGGGCCGAGGATCGCGGCGCGAATGCGTGTCCCGATCCTTGCCGTGTGGGAGACGGCCGTTTTTATATTGAACGCGTTCGCGTTCGTCCTGATCGGGATGCAGTTGAGACCGATTTGGGAGCGCCTAGGCAGCAGCGCGTCGCGCGCCGATGCGATCGTCGTCGGCGCGACTGTGCTCGGGGTCGCGATTGTGACGCGATTTCTGTGGGTCATGAGCTATAGCCTGATCATGGCTCGGCAAAACAAGAAAATCGCGCCCGAGAGGCGCGCCAAAACCTCTCTGCGGGCCGGGCTCGTGGTTTCCTGGTCAGGCATGCGAGGCATCGTGACGCTGGCGGCGGCATTCTCGGTTCCGCAGACGTTGTCCGATGGCACGCCGTTTCCGTACCGCGACATCATCCTTTTATGCGCGTTCGCCGTGACGTTCGGCACGCTGGTGATTCAGGGTTTGACAATGAAGCCCCTCATCCGCCTGCTCAACGTGTCTCGTGACAAACTGGTTTTTAGGGAGGTGCGCCACGGGCGGACGTTGATTTATCGCGCGCTTCTCGATTCGATCGGCTCCGACGATTCGATGCACGCGAAACTGCTGAAGAAGGAATATCAGGCGGTGGTCGATCTGAACGCCAGCGAAGAACGCGATGACTATGCGCTCAATGAGGTTCCCGGCGGGCCGCTCAGGCGCAATGCCATTGATGCCGCCCGCCGCAAAGTAATCGAGCTTCGCGACCAGGAAGTGATTGGCGACCAGGCGTATCGCCTACTCGTGCAAGAGTTGGATTGGGCCGAGTTGTCAGCGGGAGGCACGACCTCGGTGTGAATCCGGAAAGGCGGTGGTCCGTGCAATTTCTCTGGCGTCCAACAAAATTCGCTTGTCACATTCCGGGTGGGCCCCGGGACGCCGGACAATGGGGATTTGACGCGCGTTGTCATGCACGCGCCGTATGCCGGAGATCCTTCATGCGAATCCGTTCGGGCAACGTGGACGGTGCCGACTCCGTCTCGGCCGATCACGTAGAACAACCGAGCCAACCGAACCAACCGAACCAGCCAAACGCGACGCACGCAACGCGCGAGCAAAGTCCGGTTCTTGCGCGTTTGCGCTCACGAGCGGGCTCGTCGGCTTCGGCACCGCGACGACAGCTCCACGATCCCGCACCAAACAAGCGGTCGCTGAAGGCTCCCGTCGAGGCGGAGCCACCTCCTGCGAAGCGTCTGCACCGCGTATCGGATCTTGCCGGCACATCCGCCGTCGTGCGGTCGCCCGCGCTCGATACTCATTCGGAACCCGATCTCAAAGCCGCCACAGAAATCCAAGAGCTGATTGCGCTTGTGCGCGAAGTCAAAAACACGAATGTGTCGCCGACAACGCTCGGCAAAGCCCGCAACAAACCCAAGCTCGTATCGCTGCTCAATGTGGATGGCACCTTGAAGGAGCCCACCGCGAACCGCAGGGCGCTCGCGCTTCACAACAAACTCAGCAAACTCGACGGAACTCACCCCGAGCTGGTCAAGGCGCTGAGGGACGAGGCGGCGCGGCCCATCGCGCGCGGTGCGGAAAGCGTACGCCAAGCACAAAGTGCACGAGACATCGAAACGCTGATCCCGCAGATCCTCATGCGCAAAGACGGAGCCGCGCTCTCCGACATCTTGCGTCGCCACGGAACCATCTCGATGATCGCTCACGCATTCGATATCTATGGCAATCCGAAACCGCGTAGCTCGCCTGATGCCGTTGCGCTTTATAGGAAGCTGGACGCGATAGAAGCGGACTACCCGGACCTGATTCGGCGCTTCGAAGCGGCGATCGCGCGGCCGTCGGTCCGCGGTGATGAGCGGGCGCAGCTTGCAAATGAGGCCGTTGAACTCGAAGCGTATCTACCCCTGATCGACCTAATGAGAGACGGGGAAGCGCCGACCGCAGTCGGTGACCGCTTCGGTGTGCCTTCGCTCAGGCGCATATTCAATCAAGGCGGTAGTCTAAAAGCGCGTGAAGACAGTGACAGTGCGCGGGCGTTTCACAATCGGTTGGATAAGATCCGCGACGCGTATCCCGAACTCGTCCGCGCCTTGGAGCAAGGACAACGCGTACAACCGAGGCGCAGCACTAGCATGCGGATCGATCGGCTCAGTGCTTTGCCGATTCCCTCGTGGAACACATACGGAAAACGTGGCGAACGACTGCCTAAGGTGTTCTCCGCGCGGACGGACGAGACGAATCCGGCGTTACGAGCAATCAAGCGCGAGCCTGTGGATGTCGGTCATCGTGCGCCGGGTGCTGCCGCGCCAATCTATGTCGAAACGGAACTCGACCAGGCGCGTACGGCCTTTTACCGTGAGCTAGGCGCATCGTGCGATCTGACGGGCGAGCGCGCGCAGTGGAGCGTTCGCCTGGACCAAGGCGACGCGGTCGTCGTTCGGCATAGGATGACGCCGATTGCCGACAACGAGCGCAAGTTCCCGTTACGCGATCCGCGCGATCCCTTGGGACGCGCGCATGCACGCTATGCTGCGCCGGATGGCTCCTGCCATCCGAACGTAAAGCTATCTAAGATGCAACTGAGTACGGGCTTTCGCAGTTATTTTCGAGAACTGGCGAAATCCGATCCACGGCTTCAGGTCGATCGCGCTCGCCTTGGCCACATCGTGGATCATCTCGAGGCGGATGCCGCCCGTGAGTTGCGCCGGCTGATCGACGAAAAGCCCGGCACGCCGCGCTATCGGCCACGCATGTTGGACGCGCGCGATGTGCTCGCGCACGAGTCTGCTCTGATCGGACAATATGGTCTATTCGTGCGGCGGCCACAGCGGCCGGAGCAGGCGCCCACGTTATCGAATGGATATATCTTGGGTTTCTATATGGGGGCGCTCGTCGAAGAGGATGTCGATTTTGCCACGACGGAGGCGGCGCACCCCGACTATGCGCACTACGCGATCGATGCTCATCGGCATCGCGGCGGGCTCGTGGTGTATTCGGGGCTAGGTGCAACGAATGGCATTGCGTTCGCCAATACGGCGATCAAAAGCGATGTGGCCGAGCCCGCTTACGATCGGCGGCGGTTGAATGCGCTCTTTATTGAATTCCAGGCGTCACTGTCCGACAAGGATGGGCGGCCTCGCCGAGAGAACTTAGTGGCCCTGGTGGCGCTCGACAACTTATTCGAGAACGATGGCCCTGAAGCGCAGGTGCTCGTCGATTATGGCGACGCTTTTCTCGCCAACTTCAAGGAGTCCGACGCGCCTCCTCGCGTTAAACCCGAGCCCGTGTGAGCCCGCGGCCGGTGACTGAGCGTCGGAGTTGATGCGTGCCGCACCTTAGGCTTTAACGTGCCGCTTTGGGGTTATGTCGCGGTGCGAGCCCGATAAGCGTCGAGGCTCGTCCTCGCTTGCGTTCGAATGGCCCGCCGTACGAACGGCGTCCAACCTAGCAGGGCGCCCTTCGCGCCAAGCGCCTGGCGCGCCCATCGCCATAGATCGAAAGAGTCGCGATGCTCGGCGATCAATCCGTCGCGAAATGCAAACCGCGCCTCGATTCGATTGACCACGATCCTTCCGGTGCGGCTGAATCGATAGGTGGCCGTCCATTGTGCACGGCCTGCGAGATCGTCGGCCGCGACATTCGAAAATGCGAGCGAAAAACCTTCCGCACGCTGCGCCAACATGCGCCACATGTCGCGCGCGGCGTCGCCCTTCAACTCTCCGAATGCGGGATCGCTGAACACGACATCGTCTGTATAGCAATGCGCCATGGCCTCGGCATCGAGTTGCTGGAAGGCTCGGTAAAAATCGACGATGACTTTGGCGTTCGGATGTTGATTGTTCATTGCGTGTTCTGGTCGGTTCGCTACGGGTATGGGCGGATTCATCGAGCGGCGGGTTCGCCGAGTTTTAACTAGTGTTCAAGCCAAGTCAATGGCATGCGAGCGCAACCTCTAAGCGCGGATGGTGCGGGCGGCTCAGGGCGGCTGGTAGCAGGTGCGGCGATAGAGAAGCGCTCGCCGTAGCCAATGCGATCCGCTTCCCGTATCGCCTCATGCGAATTTCGAATTGTTCGGCTATCGCTTTCGCTTCAACATCCGTTGCACAGACATCTTTCGATCTTCCTATTTTTCGATCCTACGATCCCAGAGGAGACGTGCATGAAGTTGGTGCGCTTTGGTGTGCTTGGCCAGGAGAAGCCAGCCATCGTGGATTCGCGCGACCGCATTCGCGATCTTTCCGGCCATATCGAGGACGTTGCGCAGGACGCGCTTTCGACGGGCTCGGCGAACAACAGCAGCGGGTGGTGGCTGCCACCGTGCCGGAGGCACAATGAATAAGATCGACTTGAACGGACGTGTCGTCGTGATTACGGGCGGCGCGCGCGGGATTGGATATGCGGTCGCGCAGCGCGCACTGCGTTCCGGTGCGGCCGTGGCGCTGTGGGATATCGATGCGGAGCGGCTCGCGCGCAGCGAGCGCGAGTTGTCCGAACTTGGCACGGTTTCGAGCGTCATGGTCGAGTTGACCGACGAAGCATCGGTGAACGCGGCCGCTGCGTCGACGGTGCAGCGGCACGGTGCGATCGATGTGTTGATCAATAGCGCCGGTATCACGGGCGGCAACGGCGCCACCTGGGAACTGAGCCCCGACATCTGGCGCCGCGTGATCGAGGTGAACCTGATCGGCTCGTATCTGACCTGCCGCGCCGTCGTCCCGACGATGCTCGAAAAAGGCTACGGGCGGATCGTCAATATCGCATCGGTCGCCGGCAAGGAAGGCAATCCGAACGCGTCGCACTACAGCGCATCGAAAGCCGGCTTAATCGGGCTAACGAAATCGCTCGGCAAGGAACTCGCCACGCGCGGCGTTTTGGTCAATGCGGTGACGCCCGCCGCAGCGAAGACCGAAATATTCGATTCGATGTCGCAAGAGCATATCGACTACATGCGGTCGAAGATTCCGATGAATCGCTTTCTGTTGCCGGAAGAGGCCGCCTCGATGATTTTATGGCTGGCGTCCGAGGATTGTGCGTTCAGCACGGGTGCGGTGTTCGATCTGTCGGGCGGCCGCGCGACGTATTGACCTTTCACGGAGTGCCGATTCATGGCGATGCCAACCATCAAGCAGGTGCGCGCATTCACCGTCCGCGGCGGAGGCGCCGATTATCACGATCAAGGCGACGGGCACTGGATCGACGATCACATTGCTACGCCTATGGCCCGCTATCCGGAATATCGGCACAGCCGGCAATCGTTCGGCATCAACGTGCTTGGCACGCTCGTGGTCGAAATAGAGGCGAGCGACGGTACCGTCGGCTTCGCGGTGACGACGGGCGGCGAAATTGGCGCGTTCATCGTCGAGAAGCATCTTGCGCGTTTTCTCGAAGGGCAGCGCGTCACCGATATCGAGAAGATGTGGGATCAGATGTACTACGCGACGCTCTACTATGGGCGTAAAGGGATTGTGCTCAACACGATTTCCGGCGTCGATCTAGCCCTGTGGGATCTACTCGCGAAGGTTCGAAAGGAGCCGGTCTATCAGCTGCTGGGCGGCCCGGTGCGCGATGAGTTGCAGTTCTATGCAACGGGT
This sequence comes from uncultured beta proteobacterium, assembly GCA_963838695.1. Classification (GTDB taxonomy): domain Bacteria; phylum Pseudomonadota; class Gammaproteobacteria; order Burkholderiales; family Burkholderiaceae; genus Trinickia. Next base: position 205,610 of record CAWIRZ010000037.1, read on the forward strand.
GCGCGCCCCGATCTCGCCAAGCAAATGGGTTTTATCGGCGGTAAGCTGCCGTTGCGGCACGGTCCGGCCGAAGGCGAGGATGGACTTAAGCAGAACTTGATAGCACTCGCCGACATGCGTTCGAAAGTTGGCGATGACTTCTGGTTGATGTACGACTGTTGGATGAGTCTCGATCTGACATATGCCAAGCGGCTCGCGAAAGGCGCCGGCGAATTCGGTCTCAAGTGGATAGAGGAAGCGCTTTCGCCCGACGATTATTGGGGCTATGCGGACCTGCGCCGCAGTGTGCCGCCGGGAATGATGGTATCGACAGGCGAGCACGAGGCGACGCGCTGGGGCTTCCGGATGTTGCTCGAGATGGGCTGCTGCGATCTGATTCAGCCGGATGTCGGTTGGTGCGGTGGGATTACCGAGTTGATCAAGATATCGGCGCTCGCGGATGCTCACAACGTCATGGTTGTGCCGCACGGCTCCTCGGTATACAGCTATCACTTCGTCGTCACGCGTCACAACTCGCCGTTCGCGGAGTTTTTGATGATGGCGCCGAAGGCTGACGAAGTGGTCCCGATGTTCACACCGTTGTTACTCGATGAGCCCGTTCCGGTCAACGGCCGGATGCAGGTGCCCGATCGCCCTGGCTTCGGTGTACGTTTGAATCCCGAGTGCGCGCTGGTTCGTCCGCACACGCACTGAATGCTCGACGAGGAGAGGCTTAGGTGCTGCTTAAAGACAAGGTGGTAATCGTGACCGGCGGCTCGCGCGGCATCGGCCGCGCCATTGCGGTTGCCGGCGCGCGCGAAGGCGCCGATGTGGTGATCAACTACTGGGGCGACAACGATGCCTTGTACGGACGACGCTCGGCAATCGACGAGGTGGTCGCCGAAGTCGAACGCTATGGCCGTCGCGCGGTGGCGGTCGAAGGCAACGTCGCGCTGCCGCAAACGGGCATCGATCTCGTCCGCCATGCCGTCGATGCATTCGGGAAGGTGGATGTGTTGGCGAGCAATGCGGGGATTTGCCCGTTTCACGCGTTTCTCGACATGCCGCCCGCTGTGCTGGAGCGGACGGTCGGCGTGAATCTGAACGGCGCCTTCTATGTGACACAGGCCGTCGCCAAACGGATGAAAGAGCAGGGCACTGGCGGTGCGATAGTCGCCACGAGTTCGATTAGCGCGCTCGTCGGCGGCGGCATGCAAGCCCATTACACGCCGACGAAGGCGGGGGTGCATTCTTTGATGCAGTCGTGCGCTATCGCGCTCGGGCCGTATGGCATTCGCTGCAATTCCGTGATGCCGGGCACGATCGCGACCGATCTGAATGCCGATGATTTAGCGGATGGTGAGAAGCGCGCCTATTTCGAGCGGCGCATTCCGCTCGGCCGCTTAGGGGCGCCGGAAGAAGTAGCCGATTGCGTGGTATTTCTTGCGTCGGATCTCGCCCGCTATGTGACGGGTGCCTCGCTGCTGGTGGACGGCGGCTTGTTCGTCAATCTTCAATGACGGCTGCGAGCGGGTGTGTCGGCGATCGGCTGCGAGAAGCGGCGCAGAAGGCCGACGAAGTGATGCGCGGCTTCGGGAAGGGGTTCTTCTTTGCGTGTCACGATGCCGTAGCCGGGCAGGCTCTTACCGATTTCGAGCGGCAGCGGCACGAGCAGTTTCCCGCGCACGTGATCGCGCACGACGGATTCCGGCAGCATCGCCACGGCGTCGTAGGTTTCGATGAGCTGCAACGTGGCAAAGATCGAGCCGCACTCGATCATGTTCGCCGGCGTGTTGAGCCCCGCCCGCGCGAGTTCTTCCTCGAACAGGGCACGCGCCGGACTCGTGACGGGCTGGGCAACCCAGGGCCACTCGACCAGCTCCGCCAGCGTCACCGAAGTGCGGCGCGCGAGCGGATGATGGGCGCGCACCACGAGGACCAGCGTTTCGCGGGCGAGAGGTTCGAAGTGAAAGTCGTTGTGCTGGAGTGATGTGGTGAGCCGCGCCAGTGCGAGGTCGATTTCGCGACGATAGAGTAGTTGCACGATCTGGTCGCTCGTTTCGCCGAGAATGCGCACGTTGAGCAGCGGGCGTTCCGTCTTCAGCGCCGCGACTGCGAGTGCCAGCACGTCCGGCGCGGCGCCCATGATCGCACCGACCGTCAATTGACCGTGGCCGCCTTTGCGTTTGACGTCGAGATCCTCGGCGAAGCGTGTCAGTTCGGAAAGCGCTCGGCGGGCATACGCAAGGACGACGGTGCCCAACGTGGTGGGCGTTATTCCACGGGCATTGCGTTCGAACAGTTGGAAGCCGAACGCCTCTTCGATGTCGCCGAGCATCCGGCTGGCGCTGGGTTGCGCGACGTTGATCTGATCGGCGGCCTGGTGCACGTTGCGGATATCGTCGAGCGCGACGAGAAGCGCAAGGTGCTTGAACTTGAGCCGATTGACGAGTGAGAGGGCCGAGGCGTGCTGGGTCATGAAGCGATTCGCTTTTCGGATCGTCCCATCATGATAACGGATTGGTTTGTTATCGCTCGGCGAATTATAGTCTTTTCGATACGCCGATGGCGCGTCAAGAAACCGACGAAGAACGATCGGAGACATAAAGATGGAGACGGTTGCCTTCCCGATGGCCTCTTCCTCGACGCCAAAGGAGCGCCCCTTGCAAGTGGTCGATCCGCATGTGCATTTCTGGGATTTGCGCACGCATCGTTATCCGTGGCTCGAGCGGCCCGGCACGTCGTTCGTGGGCGATGCCGGCGCGCTGAAGCACGACTATCTGCCGGAAACGTTGCTCAAGGAATGCGGCAACGTGGAAGTACTGAAGGTGGTTCACGTAGAAGCCAATCACGATCCCGCGAACCCTGTCGAGGAGACGCGTTGGCTCCAATCGCTCGCCGACGCGGCACCTCATGCAGAGGGCTCGCGCGGCGGCCTGCCGAATGCGATCGTTGCGGGGGCCGATTTAAGCGCTCCGGATGCGCAGGCCACGCTTGAAGCGCACGCGCAGTACGCGAACACGCGCGGGATCCGGCAAATCTTAAACGTGCATTCCGATCCGTTGTACGGCTATGTCGATCGCCACTATCTGCGCGACCCGGTTTGGCTCGACAACGTTCGATTGCTCGCGCGTTACGGCTTGTCGTTCGATCTGCAACTCTATCCGTCGCAAATGCAAGAGGCCGCACACCTCGTGCGTCGATATCCGGATATTCCGTTCGTGCTGAATCATTCCGGTATGTTCGTCGATCGCGATAGTCCAGCCGGATACCGCGCCTGGCGCGAGGGATTGCGTCTCTTGTCCTCATATCCGAACGTGGCGGTGAAGATCAGCGGCCTCGCGATGTTCGATCATTTGTGGACCGTCGAAAGCTTGCGTCCTTACGTTCTGGAGACGATCGACGCGTTCGGTACCGAGCGCGCGATGTTCGCCTCGAATTTCCCGGTCGATCGATTGTTCGGGACCTATGAAGCGCTCTGGCATGCCTACGCGCGCATCGTCGCCGGGGCGAGCGAAGCTGAGCGCACGGCGCTTTTCCGCGGCAATGCCGAGCGCATCTATCGCATCTAGGCGCTTCGCCTCGCTATCGCTCGATGAGTCAAAAACCTGGAGACGGCTTTGAGTGTGGATAAGAAACCCTCGTGCACACCTCGTCTTGCGTTGCGGGCTGCGAGCAAATCATTCGGACAGGTGCGCGCGTTGATCGAAGGCAGCCTCGTGCTGATGCCCGGCGAGGTGCATGCGCTGCTGGGTGAGAACGGCGCAGGGAAATCGACACTGGTCAAAATCCTCGCCGGGGTGCATGCACCGGATTCGGGAGAACTACAAGTCGATGGTGTCGCACGGCGCTTTTCCTCGCCGGCCGACGCGCGCGACGCAGGCATCGCCGTGATCTATCAGGAGCCGACGCTGTTCTTCGATCTGTCGATCGCGGAGAACATCTTCATGGGGCGCCAGCCGGTGGATCGGCTCGGTCGCATCGATTACGACGCGATGCATCGCGAAGTGGCAAGCCTGCTGGCGTCGCTCGGCGTCGATATGAAACCGCAGCAACTCGTGCGTGGCCTGTCCATCGCCGATCAACAAGTGATAGAGATTGCGAAGGCGCTCTCGCTGAATGCGAACGTCCTGATCATGGACGAACCTACGGCGGCGCTCTCGCTGCCCGAGGTCGAGCGGTTGTTCGCGATCGTGCGCGCGCTGCGCGAACGAGGCGCGGCCGTTCTTTTCATTACGCATCGGCTCGAGGAAGTTTTCGCGCTGACGCAGCACGTGACGATCATGCGCGACGGCGCGAAAGTATTCGACGCGCCGACGGCCGAGATGACGACCGCCGATATCGTCGCAAAGATGGTGGGGCGCGATTTGGAGACGTTCTACCCGAAGGCCGATGTGACACCGGGCGAGGTCAAGCTCTCGGTCCGTGGGCTGACGCGAACCGGCGTGTTCAAGGACGTGACGTTCGACGTGCGGGCGGGCGAAATCGTGGCGCTCGCCGGGCTCGTCGGCGCGGGCCGTAGCGAGGTCGCTCGCGCCATCTTCGGCATCGATCGATTCGATGGTGGCGAGGTTTGCGTGGCAGGCCGCCGCCTCACGCCGGGCCGGCCGGCGCATGCGGTCAAGGCCGGCCTTGCGATGGTCCCTGAGGACCGTCGCCAGCAAGGGCTCGCGCTCGAACTCAGCATTGCCCGCAATGCGTCGATGACGATACTGGGCCGCCTTGCCCGCTTCGGGCTCATTTCGAGCGGGCGCGAAGTGTCGCTTGCCCACGATTGGGGTAAGCGTTTGCGGCTGAAGGCGAGCGATCTGCTTGCGCCGGTCGGCACGCTATCGGGCGGCAATCAGCAGAAAGTCGTCCTCGGAAAATGGCTGGCGACGGGGCCGCAAGTATTGATCATCGACGAACCCACGCGCGGCGTCGACGTCGGCGCGAAGGCCGAGGTGTACGCCGCGCTTTCCGATCTCGTGCGCAGTGGAATGGCGGTGCTGATGATATCGAGTGAGTTACCCGAAGTCCTCGGCATGGCGGACCGCGTGCTCGTGATGCATGAAGGGCGTATCAGCGCGGAAATCGATCGCTCGCAGGCGAACGAGGAGCGAATCATGAGCGCGGCACTCGGGCAGGCAGACATTCATTTGGGGCAGGCGGCATGACGATTCGCGCCGATACGATGAATCAAGAGACATCCTCCGCCGCGCCGCCCCTACCGGCATGGCTGGTGCAATTGGGCAAGCGCCGCGAAACGGCATTATTCGTGGTGCTTATCGCACTGGTGGCGTGCACCGGCCTTGCGCGTCCGCAATTTCTCAACCTACAGAATCTGCGCGACGTATTGCTCAATGTAGCGATCGTCGGCTTGCTGACGGCGGGCATGACTGTCGTCATGCTCATGCGACACATCGATCTTTCGATCGGATCGGTGGTGGGCGTGAGTGCGTATGGAGTGGGTAGCCTCTACGTCGCGTTTCCTTTTATGCCGGTGCCCGTCGCGTTGATGGCGGGCATAGCGATTGGACTCGCCGCGGGGGGCGTCAACGCTGTGCTCGTCGCACTGGGCCGGGTCCCTTCGCTGGTGGCCACCCTCTCGACTTTGTATATCTTCCGCGGGGCGGATTACGCGTGGGTCAACGGCGGTCAAATCAATGCGAGCAGCCTGCCCGATGCATTCTCGAAACTCGCCACCGGCGCCGTGTTCGGGATGCCGACGTTGGTTCTGATTGCCGTACTCGTGCTCGCTAGCCTGGGCGTGTATTTGAAATCGTATCGCGGCGGCCGCGAGCATTATGCGATCGGCTCCAATCCTGAGGCCGCGCGCTTGGCCGGCATTCAAGTCGAGCGCAGGGTGATGGTGGGCTTTCTGATCTCGGGGGCCATCGCGGGGCTAGCAGGTGGGTTATGGCTCGCGCGCTTCGGCACGGTAGACGCAAGTACCGCGAAAGGCATCGAGCTACAGGTCGTGGCCGCCGCGGTCGTCGGCAGCGTCGCGATCAACGGCGGTGCCGGCACGATTCTCGGTGCGACGCTCGGCGCACTCGTACTGGGCGTCATCAATATCGCGCTGGTGGTGTTGCGCATCTCGCCGTTCTGGGAGCAGGCGATCCAGGGAGCGCTGATCGTGGCCGCCGTCGCAACCGACACGCTCCTGGCCCGTTCCCTCGCAAAACGCATGATGAAAAAGCGCGACCATGGTTGATATCGTCTCCCGCATAGCAGCGCGCAAGCGCACCGTCCACTTGAGTTGGGAAGTCTTGCTCACCGTGATTCTCGCCGGTTCGCTTGCGCTTGGGCGCGTGCTGTCGTCGGTATTCCTGCAAACCGACAACCTCAGCAACATCTTGCTCGACATCACCGAGATCTCGCTGATGGCACTGCCGATGACATTCATCATCGTGACGGGCGAGATCGATCTCTCGGTGGCGTCCGTGCTAGGCGCATCTAGCGCCTTGATGGGCGTGCTATGGCACATGGGCCTGCCGATGCCTGCCGTCATGGCGCTCGTGGTGGCCGGCGGCGCCGCGGCGGGCGCGCTGAACGGCTGGCTCGTGGTCGGGCTCGGGCTGCCCTCGCTCGCGGTCACGATCGGCACGCTAGCGTTCTTCCGAGGTCTCGCCTACGTGCTGCTCGGCGATCAGGCGGTCGCGGATTTTCCGGCTGCTTATACGGCGTTCGGGATGAATACCCTCGGCGCCACATTCATTCCGCAACCCTTCGCGATCGTCGTCGTGGGGGCCTTGCTGTTCGGCGTCGCTCTGCACGCGACACCGTTCGGACGCAGCCTGTATGCCATCGGCGCCAATTCCTGCGCCGCGCGGTTCTCAGGCATCGATGTGGATCGAGCCAAGCTGCGGCTATTCATTCTATCGGGCATGGTGAGCGCTATCGCGGGCATCATTTTTACGTTGCGCTTTACGAGTGCGCGCGGCGATAACGGAGAAGGCTTCGAGCTTGCCGTCATCGCTGCGGTGTTGTTCGGCGGCGTGAGCATCTTCGGCGGACGAGGGTCGTTATACGGCGTCTTGCTCTCGTTGTTGATCGTCGGTGTGCTGAGGAACGCGTTGACGCTTGTCGACGTATCGAGCGAAACGTTGACGATCGTGACCGGATTGCTGTTGCTGTCGTCCGTCCTGATTCCGAATTTATTGGCCGGCTGGCGTGCGCGCCGGGACAAGCGGATCGTCGCAGCGAGGCGGTGACGCACGGGCGATCGGTACACAGCGATATCAAAGCGGCCGGATGTCCTATCCGGTTATTCGAGTGAAAGCAGTGATGAGGAGACGAACGATGCGAAAAACATTACGCGCCGCGGCCGCGGCGACCTGTGCCGGCTTGCTGTTCGGGCTCGCGTCCACGGCCGGGGCGACGGGGATCAAGGAGGGGCTGAAAGTCGCATTCGTGCCCAAGCAGATCAACAACCCGTATGAAGTTACTGCGGATAACGGGGGGCTGGCCGCGATCAAAGATTTCAAGGGCGAAGGGAAGGTGGTGGGCCCATCGGATGCGGGCGCGTCGTCGCAGGTTCAATACATCAACACGCTGACGACGCAGCACGTCGACGCGATCGTCATCGCCGCCAACGATCCCAATGCGCTGGTGCCCTATCTGAAGCGAGCGATGGAACGCGGCATCAAGGTTGTCACGTTCGACTCCGATACGGCGCCCGCGGGCCGCCAAATCTTCGTCAATCAAACGAACGCCGAGAACATCGGCCGCGCGCAGATTCAATTGGCCGCCAGCATGATGGGCAGCGAAGGCGAATTCGCGATTCTATCGGCCACGCCTAACGCGACCAACCAGAACACGTGGATAGCGTGGATGAAGGACGAACTCAAGAAGCCTGAGTACGCGAAGATGAAGCTCGTCAAGATCGCCTACGGCAACGATGACGACCAACAATCGTTTGTCGAAACGCAGGGCTTGTTGCAGGCGTATCCGAACTTGAAGGCGATTATCGCGCCGACGTCGGTCGGCTTGGCTGCGGCGGCACGCTATATCTCATCGTCGCCGAGCAAGGGAAAAGTGGTAGTGACGGGGCTCGGTACGCCCAATCAGATGCGCGAATTCGTCAAGAACGGTACCGTCAAGGCGTTCCAACTGTGGGATCCGGGTCAACTCGGGTATCTCGCCGCTTATGCCGCCGCGAACCTCGCGTCGGGCGCGATTAGCGGCAAGCCCGGCGAAACGTTCTCGGCCGGCAAACTCGGCACGCGCACGATCGGTAAGGACGGCGAAGTCATTCTTGGGCCGCCTCAGACGTTTAACGCCAGCAACATCGATCAGTTCAATTTTTGAGCGGCGATGTTCCGCGTCCCGGCGTGACGGTGGCCGGGGCGCGGTTAGATGAGATTTACTTTGCCGTTGGCGGAATTCACTGATGGCCAACCTTGACGGAACGGCGCGATGGTGAAACGCGCTATCGAAGAGCAGCAATAAATGCCGAAAATCATTAAAAGACATCGGTAGAAATTTCATTCAGTGCGAGCGGCCCACCCCAACAATGTCTGGGGGTTTTGGCTTAAACAAAACCTGTGTAAAATCGCCCGCCTCTGAATGCCGGCTCTTCGTCAGGCTCGCCAATGAATACAAACTTGTCTGCCCAAGATCTCCGAAAGATCGCCACGGGGATGCAGCGCAATCGGCTATTGACGCTGTCGTTCCCGGACGACAACGCCCCGTACCACATCCTATTGGTGAACCGCCTCGAAGGCGAAGAAGGCTCTATGCCGTTTCCTGTGGAAATCGACCGATCAACAAACGTGACGGAATCGGCCGTAGTTGCGAGGAATGGCCGGCACCAAAGGATTGCTCGGTAAATGCTTCAGCTTGGACATGCGCAGGTAGGCGATGGCGATGAAGTTTTCGATGTTTCGAAAGCCTCGGGGAGCTGTCTTGGTTTGCTGGAGCAAGCCGTTCATCGCGGCGAGCTTGGCCCGGCAGACCGCGCAAGGAAGCACAGGCTTGGCGCAAGCGGCCGGCGCTCTCGCGCGTCAGGCGATCGGCAATGTGCTGCCTGGCAGTGCACAGGGAGTCCTTGCCAAGGCGAGCCAATTCGGCGCAGCAGCCAAGCAGATCGGCACCCTGGCCCAGAGCGCTCGCGCTGTCGCGTCGATGCCGAAAACCCTTTGACGCGCAATCGAACGCTCGCATTTCATCCAGCAAGCACATCCAAACAATAAAAGAAACCCATCATGGCCGATTCGGGCGTTCTGATTCCCAAACCGACCGACGTGTTCGTGTCGCCGCTTTACAAGCTTCACCCCGCCGATGTGCAGACGGGCATCGACGTATTCGACAAGTGGCTTATCGATATCAGCGGCGGCTGGATCAACGTTGAGCGCTTGAAGGATGTGGCAGCGGGAACGCCGCTGATCGGCAACATCTTTGCAGCCGTTGACGCGCTGCTCGATATCAAGGCGATGATCGAGCATCGCGACAAGTCGCCGGAGCTGTTCGACTGGCTCAATCTTGCGCTCGATCTGATCGGCGTGGTCCCGCTGCCGCCCGTTACGGCGGAACTGCGCATGGGCGCGAGGCCCGTGCTCAAGCTGCTGCGCCAGGAGATTGAGCGCAGCGGCCGCGCCGCCGCGGAATCGACCGCGCTGGTGGTGAGCGACGCGGTGATTTCCGCTATTGCCGGCGACATTTACTCGCGCTATGCGGGCGAGATCGACACCTTCATTAAGGTTATCCGGCAGGGCTTGTCCCAGCTGTTGCAGCAATGCGCACAATTCATCGGCACACTGCTGGAGGGGATCGCGGATCTGTTCGCAGTGGTGGCGGGCAACAAGACCTTGAATACCGAAGGCAACCTGCACGCGGCCGACTTGCACGCGGCGCAGATCAAGTCGGGACTCGCCTCTTACGACGCGAGCAAGGTGATGCATGGCTTGGCGCACTACGTTGCCGATTGGACAAAGATCGAGGGCAAGGGCCTCGTCTCGAGCGCGGCAGCGGCCGGACACGCGGCCGATTCGCTGACGGGCGGTCGGTTGATGGGGCAGCAAAGCGAGCGCTTGATGCGAATGTCGGATGAGCTTCGCCAGCGGATTCCGCAAGTGCAAAAGCGCATACGGGAGCTGGACGGGAACGAAGTCGGCAAGATCGGCTGGTTGCTGTTGACCATCGAGCAAGGGATCGTGCAATGGCGTAAGCGTCACCGTGTCGAGCGGGCAACGGGGGTGCCCAGTCATGGGCAAGCGAAGCTTGAAGAGCATCGCGCCGATGGCCCGAAGGAAGCGCTCACGCATACCGAACCGGCCGAGCATCCAGGCGGTTCCGAATGCAAAAACCGTTGCCCGATCGAGACGCCGCCCGCGCGCTCGGTTGGCTCGATCGGCTTCGCGCTGGGCGATGAGCGCATCGAGCATCACGACTTCACGATCGACGGGCCGATGCCGGTTGTTTGGCTGCGCACATACCGATCGTTCTTCGATGCCAACGACGAACACGGCGAACTGGGTGCGCGGTGGATCACCCCCTACATGACGCGCTTCGATATTCACGCGACGAAGCTCGTCTATCACGATCCGCAGGGGCGCAGCCTCGATTATCCGTTGCTTGCCGCGGGCGAGGCCCATGACGACCGCGCGGAAGAATTGACGCTATTGCGGCTCGACGAACGGTGGCTCACGCTCACGCGCGGCAATCAGTTGCTGGAAACGTACGAGAAGCATGGCGATGCGCTGCGCTTGGCGTTCATCCGGGACCGAGCCGGCAATCAGGTAACGCTCGACTACGATTATCAGAATCGGCTCTCACGCATCATCACGGGACAGTCGCAGGTGTGTTGTAAGTACGACAAACTGAACCGCATCATCGCGATTTCGCAGCACGCGCTCGACGGCGAGCGGCTGGCGACGCTTGCGCAGTACCGCTATGACGAGCACAACGACCTCGTCGCCGCGACGGACCGTTTCGGCAACAAGTGGCATTACGCATACCGGCATCACTTGGTGACTCGCTATACGGACCGCACGGGCCGGGCAATGAATCTCGAGTGGAACGGCACCGGGCCGAAGGCCAAGTGCGTGCGCGAGTATGGCGACGACGGTAGCCACGAAATCCGCTTGGCGTGGCACCCGAACTTCCGGCGCGTGGATGTAACCGACGCGCTGGGCAACGTCACGCAGCACCATTACGACCGTAAAGGCTATTCGTTCCGCGTGGTGCATCCCGATGGCAGCGAAGAGTGGATGGATCGCGACGCGCACGACAACCTCACGCAATACATTCACCGCGATGGCTGCATCGAGCGGCTTGCATACGATACACGCGGCAATTTGGTACGCCATCAGCGCACGGACGGCGGCATCGTGGAGATGGCGTATGACGAGAAGGACCAAGTCATACGCATGGCCGACGCGCGCGGGAATGTCTGGCATCGCGAGTACGACGACAAGGGCAATCTGACAGTCGAGACCGATCCGCTCGGACATAAGACGCAGTTCAGCTACGACGAGCGCGGCCTGGTCACGCAGATCAAGGACGCCAAGGGCGGCACCAAGGTGCTTGCCTATAACGATGCCGGGGCGCTGACGCGCTACATGGATTGCTCAGGCAGAACCACGAAGTGGACATACGATACGAGCGGCCGGTTATTGGAGACGACTGATGCCGATGGCGGCACCACGACAATCCAGTACGGAGCAAACGGTTACCCGACGCGGATTTGCTCACCCGAAAGCGCCGAAGAGCTGACTTACGACGCCGAGGGGCGCTTGTTGAGCAGGATCGATGCGCTCGGTCGGACGATCCGATACCGCTACGACGCGGCCGGACGAATCGCGAGCCGTGCCGATGCATTGGGCTACACGTTGTCGTATCGCTACGACCGATTGGGGCGATTGAGCACGCTGACCGATGCGAACGAAGCGCGCTATCGTTTTAACTACGATCCGGTTGGGCGATTGGTCGAAGAAATCGGCTTCGATGAAAAGCCCACGCGTTACAGCTACGACGAAGCTAGCGGCCGGCTGCAATCGATCGACGAAGCGGGCCAACTCACGCGTTTGAGCTACGACAACGCGGGGCGGTTGACCAAACGCACGAGCGGCGACGAGGAGGAACGCTTCGCCTATGACGCCAACGGCAGATTGATCGACGCGAAGAACGGGCACAGTCAGGTGCAACGGTTCTTCGATCCGGCAGGTCGTCTCGTGCGCGAGCATCATAGCTACCGGCTGTTCGGCGAATCGCGCAGCTACGTGTGGCATCACGAATACGATGAACTAGGCAATCGCATCAAGACTATCCGCCCGGATGGACATGCGGTGGACTGGCTTCTCTACGGAGCGGGTCACGTGCACGGCATGCTGCTCGACGGCGTTGAGCGGATGCAGTTCGAGCGGGACAACTTGCATCGCGAGACGTTGCGTATGTTGCCGAGCCGAGTGGCGCAAAGGACGACATACGATCGCAGCGGACGGATTGCGCGACGCACTGTGCAGCGCGAAAAGGCGCCGTTGCCATTCGCCAAGCGCGGTTACGAGTACGATGCGATCGGGCAGCTTACGCGAATCGACGATGCCGACAAAGGCTATACGGATTACCGGTATGACCCGTTAGGACGGCTGATCGAGGCGATCGGGCCGGTCGCGCGCGAGCGGTTTGCATTCGATCCCGCGAGCAATATTGTTGACGCTCCGGCGCCCGAGGGTACGCGCCTTCGATCGCTTGCGACACGCGAAGAAAGCTCGCAGGTGCCGCAGGTGCCGAAGGTACTGGGCAATTTGCTGAAGGCGTACGCCGGGACGAGCTTCGCGTACGACGCCCGGGGCAATCTGGTGCGCAAACAATCGCCGACGGGGCAGCAGCGCTACGAGTGGGATGCGTTTAACCGGCTACAAGCCGTGACGGTGGAGGAGACATCGCGCCGGTGCGAGGCACGGTACTTCTATGACCCGCTGGGGCGGCGCATTGCCAAGGAAGTGAACGGCGAGCGCACTGTGTTCGGGTGGGACGGCGACACGTTGGCGTATGAATCAAATGAGCGCGGTAGTACCCATTATCTGTACGAGCCGGGCTCGTTCGTTCCGCTGGCCCAGTATGTGACAGCGAGCGTAGCGGGAACGGCGACGCCGGTTCGGAAAGAGAACGATCGGTACGTTCCCGAAGAAGATCCGTTGCAGCGCGTGCCCGAACGGGTAGCCGACGCGCACATGTTCTACTATCATTGCGATCAGATCGGCACTCCATTGCTGATGACGGATGACGCGAGCGAGGTAGTGTGGGAAGCGTCGTACAAGGCGTGGGGTGAAACGCAGAAGGTGATCGAACGGGCGTCGCGGGCAGCCGGGATCACGCCGCGTAATCCGATTCGGTTTCAGGGGCAGCAGGAAGACCCTGAAACGGGGCTGCATTACAACCGCAATAGGTATCTACGATCCGCACTCGGGCAGGTTCGTCAGCAAGGATCCGATCGGGTTGGCGGGTGGGATCAACAGCCACCAGTACGCACCGAACCCGGTGCAGTGGGTTGACCCGCTGGGCCTGACCGGTCGTAATGGTGCTTTCAGGCAAGCCAAGCGCGATGCAGGAATCCCGATGAGTCAACATCCAGAGTCAGTTACGAAAACCCCGATGATCTCGCGCGGAGGTTGTCCGATTATTTGCAATGGAAAACGAGTTGAGACGAGGGAGTACCTTTTCGATCGCTCGGATGGAAGCCAGGTTGTTATTCAAGATCATAGTGCCGGCCATCAATTCGGCGAGGGTGGAGTCGGTGATCAAGGACCACACCTCAACGTAAGACCTGCCGGGGAAACGAGGAATGGATCTGTGCCAGGGACAGCGGCACATTATCCTTTCGACAAGTAGGAGGTGACGTGGCGTCTATCGTTGAGTATCTGGACAACAACAAATTTCTTTTGTCGCTTTATGGGCGCAGTCTCAGCTTTTGCAATATCGATTTGCAGGAAATAAAGCTCGGGTGGGATGGACCAATCGCAAGGCTCATCTTCTGTCTACATGAGTTTCCTGCTGCCCCCCCTGAAAAGTGGAAGGGCATGAATACTGTTCAAGTCGAACTGTCCTTATTTCCTCTGTATGAAATTTGTCTGACGGCATTTGGGCGAGGAAATAAATGTGACCTGAACATAGAACCTTTCGAGAGCGATGTCTTCAATGTGACTCTCTCCGGAGAGTCAACGGCATCGTTCAAAACGATGTCCGTAAGTGTCGATAAGGTCTCAGCTCTTCTTAGGAACGTTTGAGAAAATGCCCTAACCAAAGGGGCACCGCATGCGCGGCCCCCCTTTGGTCATCTACTCGGCGGTGATTGTCAGTTGCCCGTGTTTAACAGCGATCTCCGCTCGGGCGGCTCACGCGTGCGGAATCACCCCTTGGGGATGAGACGTTTGCGTTCGATCCGGCCAGCAACATCGTGCCGTGGACCGAACTGGACGCGCACGGCATTGGCTTGCTGGGCGGCAAGCGGTCGGCGCCGCTCATGGACAACCTGCTCAAGGACTACGCGGGGACGCATTACGCCTACGATGAGCAGGGCAACCTGAAGGAGCGCACGCGCAACGGCGAGCGCACGGAGTTCGGATGGAGCAGTTTGGGTCGGATGGTGACGGCGAGCGACTGGCGCATGCAGGCGACGTACATATACGACGCGCTGGGCCGGCGCATCGCGAAGCTGACCGAACCGCAGGTGCCGCATCGGACGGGGGCAGGCAGCGGCTCCCCGGGATAGCGAGCGCCGGCGCTTGAAGCTGGAGCATGGCTATGGCTTGACGCTGTTTGGCTGGGACGGTGACACGCTCGCGTACGAAACGTCTTGGGACAAGCGCGAGACGACGCACTACGTGTACGAGCCTGGGAGCTTCACGCCGCTGGTGCTGGCGAGGGGGCCGGCCGTGCTGCCCGGGGAAGGCGGCGAGGTGCCGCCGCTTGCTGCGATCGCGTACTATCATTGCGATCAGATCGGCACACCGCAGGAAGTGACGGACGAGACGGGCGAGGTGGCGTGGTCAGCGCGCTACAAGGCGTGGGGCGAGGCGAAGGAGGTCATCAGCGAGGCAGCCAGGAAGGCGGGGATCAGTAATCCACTGCGCTTTTCCGGGCAATACTTCGATCGTGAAACGGGGCTGCACTACAACCGGCATCGGTATTACGATCCGCACTCCGGTAGATTCGTCAGCAAGGATCCGATCGGGTTGGCGGGTGGCATCAATAGCTTCGTTTACGCACCCAATCCGGTGCAGTGGATCGATCCGCTTGGCTTGACCAAGGGCTGTTGCGATTGCAAAAAATCCTATCTTTATCGAGGTGTCCACGCGAAGCCTCCAGCCATCGATCAGGCAAGAAACGGCATCGTCGAACCCGCGCTACGCTCTGGCGGGGTTTCTGCGAGCGAACATAACGAAGGCGGAGTATCCGACAAAAGCCAATTTACATCTTGGAGCCGTAACGAAGAGATTGCGCGATGGCACGCGAACAAGTCGGGGCCAGGCGGTGCGCTTCTTCGAGCGCCTACCGGTGCTCCCACAAAGAATGATTGCTGGTCCTGGGAGATGTCGGACGACGTTTTTGGGGAAGATGAAGTTTTGCTCAAGGGCGCAAGAAGCGGTATCGAGGTGATAACGCCATGAAGCTAACCGATAAGATTGAAGCCAATTTTTGCGTAAGCAAGGAATGCAAGGAGTTTCTTTATAAAATTCAGCCTCATCTTTCCAATGAAGAGTTCGAGCTGGATTTCGGCATCACGTCAGGACAATCGATCTCGGACGCTTTGGGGACGGCAAGAATACAGCAAAGAACCACATGCCAAGCGGGAATCGAGTCGTTTGGCTTCGTAGAGTTGATTGCCTCGCTAGAAGAAATATCACCGCAGGCTCTGGTTGGCGTTGGGGTTTTGTCCAGCAAGCACTGGGCTGGGCGAGTCGTCTTCACTTTATCGAGCCCGAAGAATTTTATTGGCCTCGTTGTAGTAAAAAGGCGAGGTGGTCCACGCAAGAAAGTGCCGCAAAACTGGGATGGTACGCGTGAGGCACTTGAATGACACGCGCGAAGTCCTTAATGTCGACCTGCTTTCTGGCATGACGGACAACGTGGCAGGCGTGAAGGCGTCGGTCGGCCAAGATGACGGACTACGCGGGGAACGCATTGCACCTACGACGAGCAGGCAACAAGGAGCGCGTACGCAACGGCGAGCGCACGGTGTTCGGGTGGAGCAGTCTGGGGCGGATGATGACGGCGAGCGACGCGCGCATGCACGCCACGTACGTGTATGACGCGCTGGGCCGGCGCATCGCGAAGCTGACCGAGCCGCAGGTGCCGCATCGGACGGGGGCAGGCAGCGACTGGCGCGATGCCGAGCGCCGGCGCCTGAAGCAGGAATTTGGCTACGGCTTGACGTTGTACGGTTGGGACGGCGACACCCTCGCGTGCGAGACGGCTTTGGGGGAAGCGCGAGACGACGCACTATGTGTACGAGCCGGGCAGCTTCACGCCGCTGGCGCAGGCGATGGGGCCGGCCAGGTTGCCCGGGGAAAGCGGGGATGTGCCGCCGCCCACCGGTATCGCGTACTATCATTGCGATCAGATCGGCACGCCGCAGGAGGTAACGGACGAGACGGGCGAAGTGGCGTGGTCGGCGCGCTACAAGGCGTGGGGCGAGGCGAAGGAGGTCAGCGAGGCGGCTAGGAAGGCCGGGATTGCGAATCCATTGCGCTTTGCGGGGCAGTACTTCGATCGTGAGAGCGGGCTTCACTACACGCGGAACCGCTACTACGATCCAAGTAGCGGCAGATTCATCTCGATGGATCCGATTGGCCTGCGCGGCGGAGCGAACCTCTATCAATACGCGCCGAATCCGATCCAATGGGTAGATCCGCTGGGCTTAGCGTGTTGCAAGTGCTTGTACCGCGGCGTAAGCGCAAAGCACCCAACTATTGAAGACGCGAAGAAGGGTATCGTTAAACCTGGGAATCCCAATGGTGACGTAACGGCGGACCAACACAACGCCGGCGGTCGTTCTGGAGATAGCCCCTTCACGTCTTGGACTCGTGATCCAGAGATCGCGAAGTGGTGGGCGAACCGCGAAGGGCCCGGTGGCGTCGTGTTGGAGCTCCCAACGGGGGCGCCAAATCCTAAAGACACTTGGTCATGGGAGTATTCGATTGACGAATACGGTGAGCAAGAAGTCTTGCTACGCGGCTGCAGGTCTGGAGCGAAGGTGACGCATCCATGAAGATTCGAGAAATCCCACGGCACGTTGACTTCTCGGCAATTGTTAAGCGCAACGATCTGAGTAGGCCTGCGTTGGATGTCCTGGCAACCGCGATGAGCAGAGGGGATCTGGAGAATTTCCTGCAACAGGAAGGAAATTTGGACGAATACTCTCGCGCCGGCATGATAGGTCTCCTTCAACTTCGCTCAAGCAATCTTCGGGCGCAAGGTCGTGAATGTCACGGCTTCGACGAAGCCTTGGCAGCGGTCACTGCGCTCGGTGACACTAAGCAAATAAGCTGGATGGCCATTCCGACCTCGGAACATCTTCTTATCCTTTTGTTAGAGGTATCCAGTTATGCGGTACTCGCCTGTATGTCACTCAAGCGAATTGTTAAGGAGAGGCCAACGCTTCCGCTGAACTGGGATGGCTCGCCCCCCGCATAGATTGGAGGCTGGTTGCCCACTCAGCCGATGCTAAACGTTTCAGGGGCAACAGCATGACGACGAAACGGGGCTGCACTACAACCGGCATCGGTACTATT
>CAWIRZ010000038.1:0-11272 GCA_963838695.1 uncultured beta proteobacterium
CCACGATGGCCGGTGTGGCGAACGACCCGCGCGGCTCGATGCGCCGGACGCATCAAACGCCGGCGCCCTGAGCCGAGACATCTCTTTCGGCACACGGCGCGCGAGCAAGGCAGACAATCGTCAAAACAATGTCGCGATGCCGACCATGCCGACGAATTGCGAATGCGTCGACGAAGGCGTCCCGTTTTGCGAATCGCCGACCGACGGCGCCGCATCGACGATATTGCCGGCCCCGCCGCTGCTCAACGTCTGACCGGTTGCGTGCTGGTATGCCTGCAGCGCATACAGCGTCGTGCGCTTGGACAAGTGATACGCCTCTTTCAGCGAGTATTGCTCGTAGCGGGCCGCGCTGCCGATACCGTTGGCCTTCGAGGCCATCGACAAGGCGGCGCCGGCGCCCGCATCGAATGCCGGCGTGAAGCGATAACTGGCCAGCGCGGCGTAGGTATTGAACACGGCCGTCGAGTGGAAGAGCGAGCGCGCACCCGCCTGGTATTCGACGTTCGAGTACGAGAGCCCCAGCACGAGATTGCCGAGCGTATAGTTGCCGGCGGCCGCGACGTGCTGCACCGCCTTCGCCGAAACGTAGCCGGTATTCAGTGCGGAGACGCCGAAGCTGCCTGTCGATGCGGAATCGAAGCCGGCCGTGCGTTGCGCGTTGTCCATGCGCAGATAGCCGAGCGCCAGCGTGACGGGGCCGTTCAGATAGCGCAGCGCACCGCTGTAGGTCTGCCCGAGGCCCGTACTGCCCGCAATGCCGCCAAACGCGTACATAGCACTGGCTTGCAAGCCGCCCCAGCTCGGGGAGGTATAGACGAACGAGTTATTGATCCGCACTGTCGTGTCGAGTCCGTCGATATCGCCTGGGTGTGCACCTGTCGCACCCGTGAGCCACGAGCTGCCGGTAAGCGGTCCGACGAACGTGTAGTACGGCGTGTATTGACGGCCCGCAGTCAAGGTCCCGGCGCCGGCATTTTGCAGCCCTACGTACGCTAGCCGATTGAACATGAGGCCAGACGAAGCAAGCGCGCCGGTATTCGTATCGAAACCGTTCTGGACATCGAAGATTGCGAGCGTTCCGCCGCCGAGGTCCTCCTTGCCTTGCAGCCCGAACTTCGACGCATAAAGGTTGCCTTGCCGCAGATAGACGTTCGAGCTGCCTTTCTGATTGTTGACGTACGCCACGGCGTCATCCACCGCGCCGTAAAGCGTCACGCTGCTCTGCGCGAATGCAGGCGTCGACGCGAGAACGGCCGCCGCGGCCGCAATGCGGCCGATTCGAATGCTGTAGGTCTTCATACGTCTTTCTCCAATCTCCAAGGGTCATCGCCACGAGTTGCGCTCGCGGTCTTTGTGGTGAAACGAAAAGCCATGAAATGGCCAGGCCGAGCAAGCCACGCGAAGCCGCCGCATCGCTGCCCAGCGACGCCTACGTCAGCGCCCCGCACCGGCGCCGACGCGCATGCGCCGCGAGCCGCACCGCCGCGTTCGCCGCGCCGTAGCCGTCGTATCCACCGCGCCGCTCGACCATTTCCAGGAAAAATCGCCGGTCGAGTTCTCCGTGTACGCGTGGAAAAACTCGCCGCCGCGCTCGTCGCGGTCATACAGGAGATCGTGCTCGCGCATCCAGTCAATGTTCGTCGGGCAACCCGTAGCGCGCCTCCAGGTCGTCGTAGTAGTTGATAGGGATGCGCAAGAACGCAAGACCATCCGCCTCTAGTTCGCGGAATCGCGCCGAAGATGTCGTCCGTTCTGAACGCGACATGGTTCAGCCCCGTGCCGCGGTAAACATGAAGCGTTCGGCGACCGCCGTGTGTCGGTCGACCGACGCGTTCAGCACGATGCGCAGCGAGCCGTCACGACTCCTCAACGCACGGCAGCGCACAAGGCCGTACGGATCGGCACGAGCACGCTGGGCGAGCTCGAGGCCGAATGCCTGCAAAAACAACGCCCAACCGTCGAGCGCGCCCACCGGCAGCGCCAGGCACACATGATCGATCCCGATCAACGGACCGACCTCGTCGGCCCGTCGACGTCGGTCAGCAAGAAATCGGCTTCGAACAGGGTGGGCTGACCCGGCGTTTCGTCGACGAAATAGTCAAGGCTGCCGTCCGGAGAGCCTGCACGGCCGGCAACACACGCTCGTCGGGCCGATACGTTCCGAAAACGGCGCGTATCCGAAGCCGGCGGCGCGCTCGAACGCACGCTGGGCATCGTCGACGCGAAACGCCGACGCGCACAGCGACAACCCATGCTGCTGGAAAAACGCGCTGGCGAACGAATCCGGCTCGGCGTTCAGCACGATCGAGGCCGCGCCGTGCTGGTACAGCGTGACATCCTTCGACCGATGTCGGCCCGCTCGGCGAAAGCGCAGTTTGCCGAGCCAGTCGACGAGATGCGCGTGAGATCGGGTCCACGGCGAACTCGAGAAACTGCGACGATAAATGCTGCGGCAGCGCAGGCGGCGATAAAGCGGTAAGTTTCGACGGCGCTGCGTGCCCCATCAGGGCGCGCGTCTGCTCCTCGAGGAACAGCAGCGATCGATAGCCGTCGGCGGCTGTGACGGCGGTCGGTGCGGCGCGGAAGCCGTCGTTGAAGATTTCGAGGGAAAGCGGTCCCCGGTAGCCGCTTTGACGACCTGCGCGGTAACGGGCCAGGTCGAAATCGCCTTGGCCCGGGAAACAACGATAGTGGCGGCTCCATTCGAGGACGTCCATGCGAATGCACGGCGCGTCGGCAATCTGCACGAAGGCGATGCGTTCGCCAGGAATCGACGCGATTTCCGCCGCGAATCGCCAAGCGACAGCGTGTGAAAGCTGTCGAGCACGAGCCCGAGATTCGGATGATTAACGGCATCCACGAGCCGCCACGCATGACGGTAGGAATTGACGTGCCTCCCCCACGCGAGCGCTTCATAGCCGACGATCACGCCGGCCTCCTGCGCGAGCCGCGCTAGAACCGAGCTGGTCGGTGATCAGCGCGTCGTCGCCGATGGTATCGGGCGAAACGTTGCTGCACACCAGCATGCGGTCGTGCCGAGTTCATGCATGACTTCGAACTTGCGGCTAAGGCGCTCGAGGTTGCGTCGCAAGCGCTCGGGGCTGACCCCGTCGAAGTCGCGAAACGGCTGAAACAGCGTGAACTGCAGCCCCAGGTCTTCAGCCATCCGGCGAACATCGGCAGGCGTGCCGTCGAAATACAGCAAATCGTTCTCGAAGATCTCGACGCATCCAAACCCGCTGCGTGGATGGCGGTCAGCTTCTCGACGAGCGTGCCGCTGATCGAGACGGTAGCGATTGAACGCTGCAGGGTGCGACGGCGGTAGGAGCAATACGATTGTGAATGGGCGTGTCATGCGCTCGAAGCGGATTAGCGAGGCAAACGAAATCGACCGCATTCCCCGCCCGCGTCGCACCGCCCGCTGATCGGACGAATGCGACGGACAACGATCGGTAGATGCTTGCACGAACACGGCGAACTGTACGTGAACTAACTAGTTGGTACAAATTCGTGAAAACCCCAGAATGACTTATGAGCCGACGGCGGCACACTTCGATGCATTCGGAAAACGCATGGACTTCATGCGTCGTTCGCTTGACAAATGGAGTAGTGGCAATGGCATTTGCTTCGGCGCTGGTCCTCAACGGACCGAATCTCAATCTGCTCGGCACGCGCGAGCCGGCGATCTATGGCCGGGAGACACTGGCCGACGTTGCCGAGCGTTGTCGGCAAACCGGTAACCGGATCGGTCTCGCGATCGACTTCCGTCAGTCGAACGCCGAACATCAGTTGATCGATTGGCTGCACGATGCACGCGAGCGCGTCCACGGCATCGTCATCAATCCCGCGGCCTACACGCATACCTCGGTGGCGCTGGCCGATGCGCTGACGGCCATCGAAAAACCGGTGATCGAAGTCCATATTTCAAACGTGCATAAGCGGGAGGCGTTCCGGCATCACTCGTACGTTTCGCCAATTGCGGAGGCGGTGATCGTCGGCTGCGGAACGCAAGGCTATGTCTTGGCCCTGGAAAGAATGGCCGTGTTGCTGAAAAAGGAACAGGAGGCCGAGCAATGACCGTCGAAACGAATCCCAGAACACCTCATTCCTCGTCGGCCTGATCGGCTCGGGCATCGGCGGATCGCTGAGCCCCGCGATGCATGAAGAAGAAGGGCGGCAAACATGGTCTCGCCTATGTCTACCGGCGTATCGATCTGGAAGCGTTGGGTCGACCTCACCTCGCTGCCCGATCTGCTGAGGCCGCCGAACGCATGGGCTACAACGGGCTGAACATCACGTACCCCTGCAAGCAAGCCGTCATTCCTCTACTCGACGAACTATCCGCCGACGCGCGCGCACTCGGGGCGGTAAACACGGTGCAGTCAGGGACGGCAAACGAATCGGTCACAACACGGACTGGTCAGGTTTCGCGCGCTCGTTCCAGCACGGATTGCCGACGCGTCGCTGGCTAGCGTCGTCCAGCTAGGCGCGGGCGGCGCCGGCGCGGCGGTAGCGCATGCGGCACTCAGGATGGGCGCAGCCCACTTGGCGTGTTCGATGTGGACGACGCGCGCGCCGCGTCGCTCGCCGAGGAATTGCAGCGCCGATTCCCAGGCGCCGCCGTCGGGGCCGGAGGTCACTTGACAAGGCGATGCGCGAAGCCACCGGCCTCATTCACGCGACGCCGACCGGCATGGCGAAGTTGCCCGGCATGCCGTTACCGGTCGAATTCTTGCATCGCGCTCTATGGGTATCGGACATCGTCTATTTTCCGATCCGCACCGCGCTTTTGCGGCGGCTGAACAACTCGGCTGCCGCACGCTCAGCGGCGGCGGCATGGCGGGTACAAGCGGTCGACGCATTTCGCATTTCACCGGTGTCGAACCGGACACGGCGCGGATCTTCGCGCATTTTCAATCGTGTCGCGCAATAGCAGGCTTCATCCAACTACTTCGACCTTAGAGTCGACAGGAGACACACCACATGGCCCCGCCGATTTCACCCCGTTCTCTCGCCTCGGAGGCGTTGCAAACCGCTGCGCCACCCTGCGAGACTCGGCGCTCGCGCGCCCGTTACCGGATTCTGGCTTATTGGCCGCCGGGACGATGATCAACTACCTGGATCGGACGGTGCTGGGCATCGCGGCGCCCAACTAACCAAGGAACTCGGCATCGACGCGGCGTTGATGGGCCTGATCTTTTCCGCGTTTTCCTGGAGCTATGTCGTCGCCCAGATTCCTGGCGGCGTTTTCCTCGATCGGTTCGGCAGCAAGCTCACGTATTTCCTAGCGATGACGCTGTGGTCGCTCTGCACGCTGGCGCAAGGACTGGTGCACGGCATCGGCGCCCTCTTCGCTTGCCGGCTCGGGCTTGGCGTGACCGAATCGCCTTGCTTCCCGACCAATAGCCGGATCGTGGCCACGTGGTTTCCACAGTCGGAGCGCGCATTCGCGACCGGTACCTACACCGTCGGCGAATAATCGGCCTCGCCTTCTTCAGCCCACTGCTGTTCGCCTTGATGGGCGTGTTCGGGTGGCGTTCGTTGTTCTATCTCGTCGGCGGTGTCGGCGTGATCTTCGGCCTGATCTGGTGGCGCTTTTATCGCGAACCGCTTCGATCATCCCGCAGCCAACGACGCCGAAATTCAACACATCGAGGCGGGCGGCGGCCTCACTCGGCATAGTCGCGGCGAGCGCGCCGGCAAGGCGGGCCACGGGGGCTGGCGCGATATCGGCCGGCTGCTCAAGCATCGCCAACTCACGGGCATCTGCCTGGGCCAGTTCGCCGGCAATTCGACGCTCGTATTCTTTTTGACGCGGTTCCGACCTACCTCGCAACCGAACGCCATATGGGCTGGCTCAAGATCGGCTTCTTCGCCATCATGCCCTTCATTGCGGCATCGATCGGCGTCTTGTTCGGCGGCGCATTCTCCGATTGGTTGCTACGGAGGGGCAAATCGGGAAACGTTGCCCGCAAACTGCCGATCATCGCCGGTCTTTTGCTCGCCTCGACGATCGTTCTGGCGAACTTCGTGCAGAGCAACGCCGCCGTCATCGCGATCTTATCGCTCGCATTTTTCGCTCAAGGCATGGCCGCGCTCGGCTGGACCCTCGTGTCCGACATCGCTCCCGAAGGGATGCTCGGCTTGACGGGCGGCATCTTCAACGTCGCGGCCAACCTCGCCGGTATCATCACACCGCTCGTCATCGGACTGATCGTGGGCGCGACGGGCCGTTCGCCGGCGCACTCGCATTCGTCGGTGTCGTCGCATTGATCGGTGCGGCCTCCTACATTTTCATCGTCGGCGATATCAAGCGGATCGAACTCTAACGTCCTGTCAGCCGCGCTCCGCCGCCCGGCAGGGCCGTTTGGACAATGTCCCCCATGTTAGAATCGCGCGCATTCATTTCACTCTTCAGATGCACGACGACATGGGCAGCCGCGGGCTCGGCAGGCGGCAGTCGCGTCGGACGGAAGCTAAGCGCAAATACGATCCCGAAGAGACCAAACGCAATATTCTCAAGTGGCAACGGCCGAATTCTCCGCAATGGGGCTGGCCGGCGCGCGCGTCGATGCCATCGCCGAGCGCACGAACACGACGAAGCGCACGCTCGACTACTACTTCGGTAGCAAGGAAGGGCTGTACGAAGCCGCGCTCGACAAGGCGATAGCGATATCTGTGACTCGAACAAGGCTTGCACATCAGCGAACTGGAGCCGGTGAAAGGCATGCAGGCTCGTCGAATCCATGTTCGATTATCACGACCGGTATCGCGACTTCGTGCGTCTCGTCACGATCGAAAACATTCATGGCGCCAAATATCTCGAGCAATTGAAGACGTTCCGCAGCCGCAACGCCAGCGTGATTGCCACCATTGAAGATCTATTGGCACGCGGCGTCGCGTCGGAGCAGCTTCCAGGGATGACCTCGAATCCCGATCCACCTACATCTGATGATCAGCTCGCTATGCTTTCACCGCGTCAGCAATCGGTCGACGTTCGGCACGGCGTTCGGGCGCGACCCCTCGCATCCGCGCCTGCGAGCCAAACATCGCGAAATGGTGGTCGATGCAAATCTGAGGTTCGTCGCTGGAGAAGCATTAGTTGGCCCGGGGCGTGGGGCTTGCAAAATCACTGGCGCGAGCAGGTCACTGCGCTCGTGCCAGCGCACGGAGATTGCCCTCGCCGAATCCACGATGCCCGTTACGCTGCACGATTTCGAAGAAGATTTCGCCGGGCCGGCGTTTGACGAATGCCTGAAGGAAGACAAGAGGCACTCCCTCGGGGCCGACTTCCCCGTCGACCAAAATTCGATGCGCGCGCAGCGCATCGATATCGACTCCGTGCCCAGGCAAGCGCGAATCGATTCCATCGTAGTAGGCGCCCGGCGGCTCGATGATTTTAAAGCCGTTATCGACAAGCGCATCGATACAGCTGAAGATGTCGTCGGTCGCCAGTGCGATATGTTGCACGCTCTCTCCCTCACGCACCCCTCGGGCAAGTACGCATGCATCTGCTCGGTGCGTGCCGTCCCTTCCTCATAGAGCGGGATACACACTTGCCCGCACGGCGACACCATCACCCGCTGCGAGCATCGCGCAGCGACGCGCCCGTCCGGATCGATTTCGTGAATTTCGCGAAAATGCAGCAAGGTGCGGTAAAAGTCAAGTCACTCCTGCATGCGCCCAGCTCCAACCGTCTGCGTCATGTGGTCGACGCATCGCAGGCCGGTGCCCGCATGGGTAAAATACTCTTCTGCGCCGTCGCAGCATCGATGGGCCTGAAATCGACGTCGAAAATGGAGATGTCGCCCACGCCGCCGTGCGAGCCTGCATGTCCGCGCCAGCGGTCGATGAAGTAGATTTGCGAATCGCCGATCCCTTGTATGGCCGGAATCTTTAGCTCGAAATCCCCAGTACGCTTGCCCTCGAACGGCCAAGGCACCCAAACCGATCGCACGTTTGAGTGCGCGCGAGGCGTTCTCGACGCGCATCCCGAGCGCGCAAATCCCCATTCCATAGGTTTGTGCATACCGCGCCGCGAAGGAATCGGGTTCCGCGTTGACCAGGAAATTGATGTCGCCTTGCCGATACAGCGTCACCGCCTTGCTGACATGTCTAGCGATTGCCTTGAACCCGAGCTGTTGGAACTGATGACCCAGATCCATCGGCGCGGAGGTGGCGAATTCCGAACCAAGTTGAGCTCCGCCCAATCCGAGGGGGTTCAAGGGGCCCGCGTCCGGAGTAAAGGTATCGTCGGACTGTGAAGCGACAGGACACATGCGAAATCTCCGGGCCACGTTGCGCCAATTTTAACCAAACCGTTCACCGCGGGGCAGATCGCTAGGGTCCATATACGCAGACCCCGTTTCGGGACAAACCCGGGAACCGTGCGTTTATTCCACACTTTTGCGCGATAAACGCGCAAAGCGCACGCAAACCGCATTGCGCGTGCGGCGGCGGTAGCTGGATCCTGACAGCAGCCAAGAACGACACTGAATGCACAGAGTCGAAGGCAGTTCATCGACGGTCGCACTCGCGTACGAAAACAAAGTAGGAGACATCGGATCACCACAAACTTGGACGACGTCTATACCGCGCCGCCCATTGACCAACCCAAAGCCCAGGCTCAGCGAGCGGCGCTTGGAAGCTTCGTCGGCGCCGTCGTCGATTGGTATGACTTTCTCCTCTACGGCATCGTTGCGGCCCTCGCGTTGAATGCCTCATTCTTTTTGAAAGTCAGCCCTACGATGGGTACGCTTGCCGCTTTCGCGACGTTCGGCGTCGGCTTCCTTTTTCGCCCATTGGGCGGCATCGTGTTCGGCCACTATGGAGACCGGCTGGGGCGCAAGTGAATGCTGGTCCTGACGGTCATGATGATGGGCCTGTCCACCGTCGCGATCGGACTCTTGCCGGACTTTTTCCGCGATCGGCTGGTGGGCGCCGGCGCTGCTCGTGACGCTGCGAGCGATCCAAGGCTTCGCTGTAGGCGGCGAGTGGGGCGGCGCGGCGTTGATGGCGGTCGAGAGCGCGCCGCGCGATAAGAAAGCGTTCTACAGCAGCGGGGTACAGGTAGGCTACGGCATCGGCCTCGTGCTCGCCACGGGCTTCGTGTCTTTGCTGAGCCACGGGCTCGGCGATGCCGCCTTCCGTTCCTGGGGTTGGCGTCGGCTGTTTGTTTTTAGCATCGTGCTCGTCGGCTATCGGCCTGTGGGTGCGCGCAAGCATGGACGAATCGAGCGGAATTCGTCGAAAAGGTCGAGCATCAGCATCGCAAGGTCAAGCTGCCCGTGATCCAGGCGCTGAACGCGCCACCCGAAGGCGTTCGCCTACATCGTCGCGCTGCGGCTCGCCGAATTGTTCTCGATGTATATCGTGACGGCATTCGCGCTGAGCTATTCGACGACCAACCTCGGCATGTCGCGCGATTTGTTTCTCAATATCGGATTGCTCGTCGGCGCGATCAGTTGCGTGACGATCCCCTGCTTTGCTTGGCTCGCGGACCGCTTCGGGCTCAAGCGGATCTATTTGATCGGCGCGGCGATCGGCCTCGCCTGTTCCGTGCCGTTCTTCGTCGCGCTCGAAGCGCGCGCAACGGTGTGGATCGTGATCTTCTCCGTACTGCTCGCCAACGTGGCGCACGATATGGTCGTCAGCGTGCAGCAGCCGCTGTTCACCGAGCTGTTCGGCGCCGAGTATCGCTACAGCGGCGCGTGGCGTCGGGTATCAATTCGCGAGCGTCGTCGGCGGCGGCTTCACGCCGTTCATCGCCGTCGCGCTGACCAGCTTCGCAGGCGGCTCGTGGCAGCTGGGTGGCGGGCTACCTGGCGATCGGGCTGTCTGCTTTCTCTGGTCGTCGGGGCGCGCATCAAAGCGGCCTGACTTGATGCCAACCGATCGGATAAAAAAAAAAAAAAAAAAAAAAAAAAAATAAGGGCCGCATAACACGCGGCTCGATATGAAAAAAGGCTTCCCTCGACAAACGCGATTGGATCGCCGGGCTCTCAAAAGGGCCTCGCGATTCTTGAGGCCTTCGATAGCGAGCATCCGCGCATGACGCCCACGCAGGCAGCCGCGCGGACGGGGCTCTCGCGTACCGCCGCCCGCCGCTATTTGCTGACGCTCGAATCGCTCGGCTATGTCTATACCGACGGGCGCTTGTTCGGCCTGACGCCGCGCGTGTTGCGCGTGGGCTGGTCGTACTTCGATTCCGGGCGCGGCTGCCGCGCACCGTTCAGCCGTATTTACAGCAGCGCAGCGCGTCGATCAACGAACGTGCTGATGTCAGCGTGCTCGACGATTGGGAGCTTGTCGTAATTGCGCGCAACGGCGTCTCGCGCGTGATGACTACCGGCTTCGACACGGGCGCGCGCGTGCCCGCGCCGCTGATTTCGCCGGGCGTCGTGCTGCTCGCTTATAACGACGATCAGCATGCGGTCTCGGCGTGGCTCGACAGCGTCGAACTGCTGCCCTATACGCCTCACACGATGACGACCAAGGCGCGCCTGCGCGAAAAGATCGAGCAAGCGCGCGCCGATGGCTATGCGCTGATCGAGCAGCAGTTGCAAGTCGGCGTGCGCGGGATCGCCGTGCCGCTCAGGAATCGGCACGGCGAAAGTCATCGCGGCGCTCAGCACCAACATGCCGATCGGCAACGAAAGCGCCCCGGCCGCGCTAGAGCGCGTGCTGCCGCACCTGCAAGAAACCGCGCTCGCCATGTTGAACGTGGTTTGAAGCCGTGCGGTGAGCAACGATCGCGTGAATACGAACTGCGCAGCCTACTTCGAAGCCCACGCGGCGCAAGCTTGCGCGGAACGGGCCACGCCTGATCTGGTGGCGCGGTTGCGCGAGATCCGTCGCCGCATCGAGGCAGCGTTCGCCGCACGCGACATGCAGCGCGTGCTCGAATACACCGAACGGTTCTACGACGCGATGTTCGAAGGTGCGGGGAAAGGGGTGTCGTTGAGCGTCGTCAAATCACTCAGCGCGCGGATCAACCGGCTGCGCGCACCTCGGAACTTGCGCTACGCACGCTCGCCGATCACGCTTAGCCCGGTGCTCGTCGAGGAGAAAGCGTCTCGCCTACGACATCGACGTTCGGGCCCGGGTGGTAATCGAACCCGACGTAAGTCGCGTTCGTTAGTTGTGTGGCGGAGGCGCCGATGCCCCGGTCACCTCGCGGCGGCCGATCTGCGAGCACGCGCATGCCTTCCTTATTCCCTAGCTCGACGCACCGATCGCGCTGATTCCGGTGCGCATATCAATATGCGTCATA
>CAWIRZ010000039.1:0-30131 GCA_963838695.1 uncultured beta proteobacterium
GGGTTATGGTTTTCGCCCATCAACATCTGGACCTCCTTCGGGTCAGGGATAAATCAGTGGTAGTAATCCGGGCCGCGCACGTTCTCGTGCTCAGGCGCGCGCCATCGGTAGGCGTCGATCGGCACAGCGCTCTGTTGATCAAGGCCGGCTTCGAGGATTGAGAGCACCGAGCGGCGCTGCGGCGAACCGATGGTCATTGCCCGTTGGCAGGCGGCTTCGAGCGCGCGCGCGGCCGTACTTGCGCTCAAGCGATAGCAGCCCAAGACAGGCCCGGTAGCCCATCTCCGGGTGAGGCTTGTTGGTCAGCAGGTGCCGTACGATGGACTCGGCACCGGGGCCGACGGACTCGCCCCAGTCGAGCAGCCGACCCGGCGTCCATTGCAAGTGCGCGCGGTGCGCGGCCGGCATGTGCTCGGCGATCGTGGTGTGCTGCCCTGAGCCGTGCTGCGCGCGTGCGCGGCAACGCGCTTGCCGTCGTGCAGGATCTCGACGCCGTGGCGCGTGATGCGCGCCTCAGACTTCTGCCGCACCAGGCTGTGCGGGACGCTGTAGTAGTGGCCGTCGACCTCGACGTGGTAGTCGATGTTGACGCTCGCCTTCTTCCAGCTCGGCGAGCTCGTAGCGCTGCGCCGGCAGCGGCCGCAGCGCCGGGCGGTCGAGCCGCTCGAAGAGCTCGCGGCGGCTGCCGTCGAGCTTCTTGAACGGGCCGCTGGTTGAGCTCGGCAAGCAGCTCAGCGATCGCCGTGTTCAGCTCGGCCAGGCTGAAGAACGGTGGTTGCGCAGCCGCGCCAGGATCCAGCGCTCGACGATCTGCACGCCGACTTCGACCTTGGCCTTGTCCTGCGGCTTGCGCGGCCGCGCCGGCAGCATCGCCGTGGCGTAGTGGTTCGCGAAGTCCTGCGTCGTGCGGTCGAGCTCGGGTTCGTAGCGGTCGGCGCGCGCGATCAGTGCCTGCGGGTTGTCGGGCACGAGCAGCTCGGGCACGCCGCCGATGAACTCGAAGCGCGCCGCACATGCGCGCCGATCCAGTCGGCAGTCGTCTGCGAGCGCGTCGCGCACGGCGAAGGTGTAGTTCGATGCGCCGAGCACGGCGACGAACACGTGCGCATGGAACGCGATCGCCGCCGTCGCGCGTCGAGGATCGGCACGGTCTGGCCGGCGTAGTCGACGAACAGCTTCTCGCCGGCGCGGTGCTGCTGGCGCATCGAGCGCTTGAGCGTCTGCCCAGTCCTTGTAGTTCTGGCAGAACTGCGTGTAGCGGTAGGTCCGCAGGCCCGGGTGCGCCTCGACGTATTCCTCCCACAGCAGTTGCAGCGTGACGCCCTTGCGGCGCAGTTCGCGGTGCAAAACCCCGTAGTCGGGTTCGAGGCGTCGGGATGCGTTGCCGGTGCATCGCTCGAACGGGTTTGAGTCGGGCGTCCAGTTCGTCGTCGGACAACGCTTCAGCTGTAGCCCAGTCGAGTCCGGCTTGCGCGGGCTGCAAACTTCGACACCGCACCCACGCTGATGCCGATGGCCCGGCTGATCTGCCGGTGCGTCAGGCCACACACCCACTTCAGTCGCAGGACTTCCTTCAATTTGCGCATGCTCATCCGAGGTGTCGGCATCTGCCTGTCTCCCCAAAAAAGGAGACAAGGCTAACGCCCGCCGTTGATGTCATACGCAACACCACCGCCAGACCGAAACAGCGTTCCTGTTTCGGTCCAGTGATCACTCATTCCGGGAACGTGATCACCTGTTTCGGCAAGATGATCAGTCGTTTCGGAAACGGGTGATCAGCGATCACCATCCACCGAAATGACTGATCACCTTCCTCCGGATTCACTGATCACGTTAACCGGAATCGGTGATCACGTTCGCCGAAATACGCAAGCTCGCGCCCATATCGCAACCCTGCTCCAGTTTCGCAGCACGGCACCCGTGCGGCCCGCCAGGCGCTCCAAGGGAGCGTTCAGTTCGGCCATCAGCGCTAGCCCCGCCGCACCATCTCACTCGTGCGAGGTATCGTCATGAAAAATTGGCATCGTTTCGGTAATATGGTGAACGAGTTCGACGGCGCAAGTTGCGCAAACCGCCAAGCCAGAGAGGAACAAGTGGAACAAGGCACCAATGTACTCGATAAGTATCTTCCAAACGACAAGGTGATGGCTTCAGAGCGGTTCGCGTTTCACCTCGCGAATCCAACTGTGTCGCTTGAAGAATATCGCCAAGAGCAGCGACGCAGAATTCGAGAGCGCATACAGTCCAAGCGCGTCATCTATCTCGACACCAATGCGTGGAAATGTCTCAGTGACTACACGCGAGGGAAGACGACGCTCAACGACGCTATGGTCGATTTCGCCAAGACGATGAACAGCGACCGCGTTCGGGAGAACTGCGTGTTCCCCATTGGAGCCGCAACGCTGTTCGAGCTGCAATCAATGGAGGATCCGGTCTCTATTTCGACGCTTGCGCAACTGGTGGATACCTTTTCGATGAATGTGGGGTCGCCAATTGCCGAACGAAATCATCGATCAAGAGTTGGCCCTGTTCAATCGCAAGGAAACGCGTGACGCGGGGGCGGAGCCTGAAAGATTTTGCCATCCGATGGAAATCACGGGCACGTTGGAAATCAACATTCCGAATCTGTTACCGCCGGCAGAAACGCTTGCGTTCAAGAAGACGTCGCTCGACATCCTTCATGCTCTTCCGACGGCAGCACACCTTGAGATGGCAGCGGCGTCTGTCAATTCGCGGTGGGACAATACCGCGGGAATTGACGAAATGAACGCGGGCATGATCGCCCACAAAGACGAGCTAAAGACTTTTCCTGATGCGCTCCTCGTGGAATTGGCGGGCATCATGAGCTTTCATGTGCCTGATGGCCCGCCAATTAATGGGTTTCCACCGCGGAAGGCGCAAGCACTGATGGCGATGATTCACTGGAAGGAGCAGCCAAACAGTAGGCAGCTTATCACTGCTCGGCTTCTTGCGAATCTTCACGCCACGGTTCGCCACATTGAGAATCGAAAGTTCCGCAAGGGCGATATAGCCGATTTCGTCACTGCCCAAGTCGCACTGCCGAACGCGCACGCCTTCTTCACCGACAAGGCTCTTGCAAATCTGCTCGCGGACCAAAGATCGATCTCAAGAAGTACTGTGCCTGCGAAGTGCTGTCGGGTTTCGACAGCTTTGCAGCGTATCTCAAGGCTGTATGAACGACTTACGGGCCGGCACCGTCTCGAATTCTACATCGGAGGACAGCGACTGCGTCAATCACCGCAGCTACGATTCAGACCAACCGCTCCGCGATGCAGCGCGTCTCGGATTTGGGAGGCATCATGACCTGGCTGATGGCTCTCCGCTGCGGCCTCGCGCTCCCGTTGTATTTCCGAGAGCCAATTCTTGAACGTGATGGGTCAACGCTCAACCCCATATCTTTCAGCTTCCTGATGATCGCCGCATGAGATACGCCCGCGGCAATCAACTCCTGAATAGTGGCGTACATATGGCGAAAGCGCTGCTTCCTGGGGTCTGCATGACGTTCAGACAACAGCTTGCGAGCTCATCAACATCTGCGTTCGGGTCGTACTGCTGGGTGGCATGCGCCGTACCGGATGCCTGGTTCATATCGCGTTGCATGCTTACTTCCTCATGGGTATCAAATTGGCTACAAGGATCGTTACCGATCGGGTTCACATGAAGCTTCCCCACCCGACTCGAAAAATTCAGCCCACCACGCGCGTAGCCAAAACAATCCTCCATGTGGACACGTCCCATGCGGATTGTTCGGGATACGACGCAGGCGGACCGCATAATTTCTTGCGACCGCTTCCGTCTCGATTTTTCGGAAATGCGGGCTATTCGGACAAGGCAGGCTCGATGCCCTTCGTGCGCGGTCGGCCACGCTTCGGTCCGTTCAACTTCTCTCATCTTGCCGTGCAAGAACATCTGCTGCTTGCCCGAGTGCTTGACCCTCACGAGCTGGGTGGCTTTCGCGTAATAGCTCACCGCCGTCCACAGATGCCTTCGCTTTTCGGTTTCGTAGTGGTTGATCATTCCGACGCCGACGTTTCGATACCCGCCTTTAGCCGCCTTCAGATTGCACGAGAACGCGTAACCGCGTCCTTCCGTAATCTCTTCGCTCCAGTACTTCGCGATCTTCAGCGAATACCCCACGTGGTCTTGCACTTCCGCTCCATTGAATGCGAAGCAGATGTGCAGGTGGTATCCGCCGTCGCGCGAATACTCGATGCGACCGACGTATCCGACGAGGTGCCTGAATATCGTGCGCTTGCCTTTCATGTTCCGCTTCAAATGATCCCAGTCTTCCTTCAGCTCGACCAAGCTGACCCATCGCGGTACTTCTTCGTGGTGAACGACCCCGCTCATGTAAGCTTCATGCTCACGATTAGCACGTCCTTGCAGAGCGTCACGACGCGCCATCGCCTCGTCAACGCTTGCACATGCCGTCTTGTGATATTCGAACACCATGTCGACGACCATGAGCCGCGCATATCTGTTGAACAGGTAGTTCAGGTACGTGCGGAGGTAGGTTAAGTTATTCTTGCCGTTGCTCTTCCAGTCGCTCATCTTCTTCTTGAGCTTGCGCCTTCTGGCCTCCTCACGAATTTTCAGGATGAAGTCGATAGCCATCTGCGCAAAGCGTGGATCGATATCGTGCCCGTCATCACCGATCCAGTCCTCGTCTGGGTGACGACTGATCTCATGCTCGCGATACTGCTCGAAGAAGAACTCCAGCTCGGGTGAATAGAAGAGCGATGGATCATGAATGCGTGCGTATGCACGCAGCATCTTGATGTGCCAAGCCATTCTCTGCACGTGTACCAGACCGTTTTTGCCGATCCTGTACGGTAGCGTTTCGCTGTCGAGCACCATCGTCATGAAGTCGATTGCACCATGCAGGTTTCCTGCATTGATAGGAATGTGATACGTCTTCCCCTCTTGGCCGTGCATCTGATTGACGACCACGGATAGGGTCGTCATGGTTGACGCCATGTCTCCGTCATGCTCTTCGGAGCATGTGATCGTATCGGGATGTTCCTGTCGGACATCATCCTCATCGTAGTGTTGATACTCATTCATATTTAGTTATCCTACGTTATTTTTTTATATGGGGTTATCTATTAACCCCGTTCATATACCAAAATTATTCCGACACGGAAAAACAGAGGATTCGCCGATGGATCGTCGGCGAATCCCTTGCTTTCACTGTGGTGTCAGGCATGTTTGCAGATATCTGCAAACATGCCGACTCATCCACAGCAAACGGATGGTCAGCGAACACCTCCCCGGGCGAGGAGATGTCCTATGCTATCGCGTCGAATCAGATGAACGATCTCACCCTTTACGTACACCACCTCTTGCTGAGCAGAGCTTCGACAGAGCCCTCTTGAACTGTGTCGAAGTTGCCATTCCAGTATCTGAATTTGCTCCCGCTCACGCAGAACACTCTCCGAGATCTTGTTCCGCACGCGCAACTCATGGAATAGAAAATCGTAGAGTCGGTCCGCATCTTCGTTGGCTTGAGAGGAGGATTGCGCCTCTGAATTGATCAGCCGCGAGAAATTTTCATAGCTCCATAGGGCAATTTCCTCAGCACATTCGACGCGCTCTGCCGTGATGGGACCTTCTTCACCCTCGAACTCGTGATGCCTGGCCGCGTGGCGGATGATCTGCTCATGCAGTTTGTTGAGGCTGGCCATCTCACTGGAACTCGCCCCCTCCAGCCGGATACCTCTAATACGGCGATCGGCGCTTTCAAGTGCGCGCCCGCCTCGAGGTGAGAACGTCAGGACCTTTTGTCCCTCCCAACCCACTTGTTGTAAACCATATTTGCTCATGGAAGTAGTACTCGCAACGCCCAAGAAATTCCTGCATCTCGGTAAGCGCCAGGGCATCCGGCAGTTCCGTAGGCGCAGGCTCGACTACCGAATCGTCCACGACGTACCAGAGAAAGCGGGCGAAGAACCCAATATCGAGAGCGTGCCTACCCTTCGGCGTGCGCAAGAATGCCAGGAGCGTATCTCGCTGAATTGGCACGATCATCGCCATCTTCGGCTCGACAATGATTACGCCTGTGCCACGACGCGAGAAGCTGATCGGGATGCCACTCCAACTCGAACACAGCAAACCGATTAGATCCTTCCCCAGCGCAGGCAAGAACATACTGCCCTCATCCGGAGCGACGAGAATCGCCCGATTCCGTTCTGCCAGTTCTTTCACGGCGACGAACGTAAATTGTTCGAGGTTGCGAGGCGGTGACGGCGGAACTTTGGGACGATCTTGTTCGAGCGCTACCAACCGACTAGCAAAGGCATCGTCATGGGGAAGCCCCTTGCTGGCTAGCTTCCAATCGCCTTCTGAGTGCCGGAATACGCGGCACTCCATGCCGTCATGCGGCCTTTGTGTTCCTGCCATGCAGCGAGGGTCGCCGTATCGTGCGCGGCGACGAGGGCGCGGCGGTGGTCCATGAACGGCCCCGCTGCCGGAGACTTTCCAAGGCCAGAGTCACCGACGTTTGCAACGTAGGCCGCGAGCCCGATTAGCCGACCGTTCCATTTGACCTTAGCGCACGGAGCAACGGCATTTGCGACGTGGAGGTCGATATTTGCCAGCAGCATTGTCGCAAAGGCAGAAGTGCGAGCTATGCCGTCGATCAAAGCATTTTGCTTCTTCGAAGCCGCGTATAGCGGGGAGGAGTGGCGGAACATCAGGCGCCCCCCGACTGGAGGGATCGAAGCCCTTCGAGCTCCATCTCATAGTAAGAACGCCAGCGCAATTCAGCTGTGTGTTCGATGTACCGAATCAAGCTCTGAAGCGTCCACCGCACCTGCTGTCCGCGACGCACGACGGGGCGCGGAAAATCCGGATCACGGTAAGGTCGCGTTTCATCTGCCACATCCCCAATTTCACCAACTTCGATACCCAGTATGATGGACACGAGGTGAATGTCGACAAATGTCGAATTCGCGAGGTATTCGGGGCAAAGATGCTCGATATCCTCTTTGTGAATCATCCAGTCGAATGACACGGGTGAGCTGTCTACCATGTGGACTTTCTTGATGTCGAAGTCGATCATTGCGCATCCTCCTGCTCGACAGACTCGCTCACCACACGAGGACATGAAGCGAGGTACTGATCCAGTTCGTCCTCAAACCAGCGCACGGAGCGCTTGCCAATGCGAATGGGCTTGGGGAAATCTGCACAAAAATACTTACTGCGAGGGTTAAGCATGTCGTACACAGAGGATCGACTCTTGTCGATCTTGTTCTTAACACCTTCGATACTTACCATGCGACGTTGCATGCGTAGCTCCAAACGAAGCGCACGACGACATAGGGCGGATCACGCCGCGTCATACGCAGTTATTAGTAATCGTTTTGTTTGGGTCGCATCAGCAGCAAATCATGCTGCCGTTCAGGCGGCACTTGACCGCACTTCGAGCCGTGGAGTGGAGCGCGTCTTGCGAAACAACGCCCCTGGCTCTTATCGTTGATGTGGCAACCAGCCCAAAAGCTGTTGCCTAAGTACACGTCACGGAAACCAAGTCCATGACGATGCAGAAAGTCTGCTTGATCCTAGTCAATCTGTCAATGCCAGCTGAAGCCGTTCGATAGCGTCCGCTAAAAATGCGGCAACACGCCTTGCCAAATTAGTCGGATACTGCACGCGAGGCCGGGATATACGACTCTCCGCACCGAATCACTCAATTCACGGAAAGCTAGGCTAAACGGGTGCTCGAAGGACGTAGATCCAGCAAGCAGAAGCGAGCTTACCGAAGCACAAAATTTCCGTACCATTTCCGTACGAAAAAAAATCCGATCAGCAGAAAAATGCTAATTTATTGATTTTAAAGCATCTTTTGGTGCGCCCGGCTGGGATCGAACCAGCAACCCCTGCCTTCGGAGGGCAGTACTCTATCCATTGAGCTACGGGCGCTTCATTGCGTAGGGCGTCGCGGCCGGGGGTGGCTGCGGCGCCGAGCGAGACCGAGAGGATACCTGGTTTCGCCTATCGCGTCCACCGGGCCCCGGCCTGCGGGGCCGCCCCCGCCCTCCCCACTCCCCCACCCACCCCCACAGCCCGGGTAAACGCCGCCCCCTTGCCCCTTCCGCCGTGCTCGCCGACGCCAAAACGTTGCGTCTATAATCGACCCGTGTTTGGTCGAATTAATTAAGTCGTTGCCGACTTAGCCGTTTCAGGTTTTAGTTGTTGCCGTTGCCGTTGCGCTGTACCGCTCACCAACAAAATTCCCCGGGAGACGAGACAAGCATGAGCGAAGCACCACACGGAGCCCCGATCAAAACCCCCGGCCAGCTCATCGGCGCGGTCATCGCGGCGTTTCTCATTCCGATCGTCGTCATCTGGCTGCTCGCCTACTACGTCAATCAGTCGGAACGTTCAGGCGCCGGAACCGACGGCCTCACCGATGCCACCGTCGCCAAGCGCATCGCCCCCATCGCGCAGGTCGATGTCCGCAATCCGAACGCGCCGCGCGTCTACAAGACAGGCGAGGAAGTCTTCAAAGCGGTTTGCACCACCTGTCACACGCCTGGCGCAGCCGGCGCACCGAAGTTCGGCAATAGCGCGGACTGGGCGCCCCGGATCGCGCAAGGGTATGACACGCTGCTGCAGACTGCCTTGCACGGCAAGGGCGCCATGCCCCCGCGCGGCGGCACGAGCCCCGACGACTACAGCGATTACGAAGTCGCCCGCGCCGTCGTCTACATGGCCGATCACGCCGGCGCCAACTTCCCCGAGCCCGCCGCACCCGCATCCGGCGCCGCCGCGACGCAAAATGCCGCTTCCGCTACCTCGGCCGCGCAAAGCCCCACCGCCAGCACCGGCTCGGTGAACGATCAGGCCGCGGCCGCGATCGCCGCCCTGCCGAGCGCTCCGGCCCCCAGTTCGTCGAGCGCCGATAACGCGCAAGCCGGCAAGGTGCTCTACACGCAAGTCTGTCAGGCATGCCACGCCGCCGGCGTCCTCGGCGCTCCTAAGTTCGGCAACAAAGCCGATTGGGCGCCGCGGCTCAAGGATCCAATGAACGTCGTCTACAACTATGCGTTGCACGGGAAAGGCAATATGCCCCCCAAAGGCGGCTCGAACGCATCCGACGACGACGTGAAAGCCGCCGTCGATTACATGGTCAACGCGGCCAAGTAAGCGCAACGCAACGACGTACGCGAACGCGAACGCAAAGGCCAAGGTAAGAGGAAGGCCCTAAGCAAAGGCCCCAAGCGAAACATCCGCTTGGGGCCTTCTCAATCGCTACGTCGACAAGTTCGCCTATGGCTTTTGCAGCAGCGCCTTCAGGCTCGCCAGCCGATCTTTCGGGGTCATCGGCGCTTCTTCGGGTGTCGGCGGCGGCGCTTCGTCCAATCCCATCTCGGGTATAAAGCGCGAAGGCTCGCACACCACCGTCTCTCGGGCGCGCTTGCGCTTCTTGCACCAGTTCAGGTGCAGGCTACGCTGCGCACGCGTGATCGCCACGTACATCAACCGCCGTTCTTCTTCGATCCGCGCGTCGTCGATCGGCTCGTCGTCCGCGCCGCCGCGGTGCGGCATGATTCCTTCCTCCACCCCGACGAGAAACACGTGCGGGTACTCGAGGCCCTTCGACGCGTGCACAGTCGATAAGCGCACGGCATCCGGGTCTTCCTCTCTGCCCTCGAGCATCGACATCAACGCAACGGTTTGGATCAAGCCCAGCAGGTTCTTTCCGGTATCGGCCAAGCCGTCGGCATTGTCGAAGCCGCTCGCTTCGCCGTCCTCGATCTGGTCCGGCTCGGGCTTGGTGCCCTTGCG
This sequence comes from uncultured beta proteobacterium, assembly GCA_963838695.1. Lineage (GTDB taxonomy): Bacteria > Pseudomonadota > Gammaproteobacteria > Burkholderiales > Burkholderiaceae > Trinickia. The sequence goes on from CAWIRZ010000039.1 coordinate 9,811, forward strand.
TTTAAGCCATTCCAGGAACTCGAGTACGTTCTGCCAGCGCGACTGCGCTTGGCGCTCGTCGAACGTGTCGTAGAGGTAGGCTTCGTAGTGAATCGCCTCCATGAGATCGTCGAGGAGCGTTGTCGCGGCATCTTTCGTCGCGCGATCGGCGATCCGCTGCATGAAATCGCAGAACACTCGCAACGGCTCGACTTGCCGGGCAGATAACCGCGCTTCGATCCCGCCCATGTAGACGGCTTCGAACAGCGACACTTTCGCCTGCCCCGCGAACGAGCCCAATGCTTCGAGCGTGGTATTGCCGATGCCGCGCCGCGGCGTCGTGATGGCGCGGATGAACGCCGGATCGTCGTCCGGGTTCGCGATTAGGCGCAAATATGCGCAGATGTCCTTGATCTCGGCTTTGTCGAAGAACGACTGTCCGCCCGAAATCACGTAGGGTATGCGCTCGCGGCGCAGCACCTGTTCGAATATCCGCGCCTGGAAGTTGCCGCGATAAAGGATCGCGTAGTCGCGAAAATGCGTGCGCCGTTCGAACTTGTGCGCCGATAAACGAAAAACGACCGATTCGGCCTCGTGCTCTTCGTCGTTGCACGGCGTCACGGTAATCGTGTCGCCCATGCCGTGCTCGGACCACAGTTTTTTCTCGAACAGCTTCGGGTTGTTCGCGATGACGTTGTTCGCCGCCGTCAGTATGCGCACCGTCGAGCGGTAGTTCTGCTCAAGCTTGATCAGGTGCAACTTCGGAAAATCCTTGCTGAGCTGCGCGAGATTTTCGAGCGTGGCGCCGCGCCAGCCGTAGATCGCTTGGTCGTCGTCGCCCACCGCCGTGAACGCCGCGCGCGGCCCCGCGAGCAGTTTCACCAATTCGTACTGGCACGCGTTCGTATCCTGGTACTCGTCGATGAGCAGATAACGCAGCTTGTTCTGCCAGCGGTCACGCACGGCCTCGTTCTGCGCGAAGAGTTCGGCGGGCAAGCGGATCAAGTCGTCGAAATCCACCGCTTGGTAGGCGCTCAACGTGGCGACGTAGTTCCGGTAGACGATCGCAGCCTGCTGCTCGTCTTCGTTCGAGGCACTGGCTGCCGCCGTTTGCGGGTCGATCAAGCCGTTCTTCCACAGCGAGATGATCGACTGAATCTTGCGGATGAAGCCTTTGTCGGTCGTGCCCACCTGCTCTTGGATCATGCCGAAACAATCGTCGGAATCCATGATCGAGAATTGCGGCTTGAGCCCCAAATGTTCGGCTTCGGCACGCAGAATCTGCACCCCGAGCGAGTGGAACGTGCAAACCGTCAGCTGATTGACAGGCACTTTCCGACCCTCTTTACCGGGGGTGGTCAGGGTCTTGCCTTCAAGCAGCTTGCCGACGCGCTCGCGCATTTCGGCGGCGGCCTTGTTCGTAAAGGTCACGGCCGCGATGTGGCGCGGCTCGAAGCCTTTCTTCTCGATCAGGTGGGCGATCTTCTGCGTGATCACGCGCGTCTTACCGCTGCCGGCACCGGCAAGCACGAGGCACGGGCCGTCGAGGTAGCGCACCGCTTCGCTCTGGGCGGGGTTCAATCCTGCGGACATCGTAGTGGATGGGTGTAACGAGGTTGGCGGCTCGCATCGGGCGCGCATCGATGCTGGAGCGAATGCGGCGCGCGAAGCCGTGAGGGCAAGTGCGCGATGTTAACATGGATGCGCACTCCACCCTGTCTCGCTCGATGGAATCGGTTCTTCGTCCCGGCGAGGCGTGCCACAATGTTCGACTCGCTTGCCGCGTGGCCGAGTTGCTGGTTACTTGCTCGCCACTTGAGTTCGCGCGCCGCGCGGCTCGTCCATTTGTCATTAGGCGGAGGAATGCATACATGGCTCGCACCTTGAAAATCGGTTTGATGGGCTACGGGTACGCCGGCGCGACGTTTCACGCGCCCGTCATCGATCATTGCGGCGCGCCCGCCGAGGCACCCGATGCGCCCTACGCACGCGTCAGCGCGATCGCCACGAGCCAGCCCGAGCGCGCGCTCGCCGATTATCCCGGTGCCCAGATCGTCGCCGACATCGATGCGCTCATCGCCTCCAAAGAAGTCGATTGCGTCGTCATCGCCACCCCGAACGACACGCACTTCGCGTTCGCGGCCAAAGTCCTGGCGGCGGGCAAGCACGTCGTCGTCGATAAACCCGTCACGCTGACGGCGAGCGAAGCGCGCACGCTGGCCCGGCTCGCACGCGAGCACGGCGTCCTCTTCGCGCCGTTTCACAATCGTCGCTGGGACGGCGATTTCATGACCGTCCGCGAACTCATCGAAAGCGGAACGCTCGGCCGCGTCGTTCACTTCGAGTCGCACTTCGATCGGTTTCGGCCGCTGGTGCGGCAACGCTGGCGCGAGGAAGCCGGCCGGGGCGGCGGTTTGCTGTTCGATCTCGGCCCCCACCTAGTCGATCAAGCGCTTGCGTTGTTCGGTCTGCCCGACTCGGTCTACGCCACGGTCAAGCAGCACCGCGATCACGCCAGTGCACCCGACTATGTCCATCTGCTGCTCGGCTACGCGGACAAAGAAGTGGTGCTGCACGCAAGCGCGCTCGCCGCTATCGAACCGCCGCGGTTTGTCGTCCACGGTACGCGCGGCAGCTACGTGAAGGCGGGGCTCGATACTCAGGAAGATCAGCTGAAGGCGGGCCTGCGGCCCGGCCAGGCCGGCTTCGGCGCAGGCAATGCGCCGGGCACACTGCGTGCTACGGAGGGCGAGCAAGAAGTCGAGCGTGTCGTCCCGACGCGCGACGGCCTGTATGTCGAGTTCTACCGGGCAGTCGCCAACGCAATCATGCGCGGCACGCCGTTTCCCGTCTCGCCGCAAGACGCTGTCGACGTCATGACGATCATCGAGCTTGCACATGAAAGCGCCCGCGAAGGCAAGCGGCTTTCGTTTGTGCGTGAGCCCGCATGAGCCGTATGAGCCCGGGCGAACCGGCCTACACTCATATTTAGGAAAATTTCGTTACAGGTTTTTGGCGCGCCTGTCATCTTAAGAGGCGCGCCGGACGTTTGTTACGATGTGGCCGCCATGGCCCACGCAAAACCATAAGGAGAAGGGATGCAACGCTCGATTCGCGCACTCGTTTATTGCGCGCTGGTTTCCACGCTGGCGGCCTGCGTCGTCGCGCCGCCGCCGCATCGGCGTGCACCGCCCCCGCCCCCGCCTCCGCCGCCGCCGGTGGTCCGGCCCAATCCGCATGAGGCCGAACTCGCTCGGCGCGCTGAAGTAGACGAGCGGATCGATAACCTCAGCCGCCGGATCGACCAACGCGTAAATGAAGGCTATTACCCACCGCCGACGGGCGGCGGTCTGCATCATCGGCTCGATGTCATCCGCCAGGAAACGAGCGATATGGCCGCGCAACACGGCGGCGGGCTGTCGGGCGATGAGCAGCACGTCATCAATCAGGAGCTGGACAACGCCGCACGGGCGATCGGCAATTGACGTTCGGCCGGGGTCATCCCCGCGCCGACACAAAAACGCGGCGGGCCTTCCGGCTCCGCCGCGTTTTTTTTCGGAGGGTACGGCGGCGCCAGCGAGCGATCAGCGCCGTGCTTGCGTCGCCATGCGGACGGCGAGCCCCGCGAGCACCGTGCCCATCAACCAGCGCTGCACCATGACCCAACTCGGGCGGCGTGCGAGAAACACCGAGATCGATCCGGCCATCATCGCCACCGCGGTATTGACGGCAAGGCTCGCCGCGATCTGCAGGCTCCCCAGCGTCAGCGATTGGCCCAGCACGCTACCTCGGTGCGGATCGATAAACTGCGGCAGCAGCGACAGGTACAGCACGGCGATTTTCGGGTTGAGCAGGTTTGTTACGAAGCCCATGACGAATAGCTTGCGCGGGCTATCGGCCGGCAGATCGCGCAACTCGAACGGCGAGCGGCCGCCCGGCTTGACCGCCTGCCAGGCCAGATAAACCAGATAGAGCGCGCCGCCCAGCCGCAGTGCGTCGTAAGCGAACGGCACCGCCATCAGCAGCGCGGTAATCCCGCACGCCGCGCTCACCATATAAAACACGAATCCGAGCGCAACGCCCCCGAGCGATATCATGCCGGCGGCTCGCCCCTGGCATAACGAACGCGAGACGAGATAGATCATGTTGGGGCCGGGCGTCAGCGCGAAACCAAGCGCGACGAGGCCAAAGGCAAGTAGGGATCCGGACGTGGGCATTGCATCTCCTCGATCGATAATGAACAGATGGATGACATTGCATGCCCAGGCGCGCGGCGGATTCTCCGGCAAAGGCTCGCACGACGCGTTCGTGCCCACCTTGCCCCGCGCTCCCCGATGGTTCACTCCATCTCACTGCGCCAGTCGCGCGGACGGGTTTGATTATTTCATGCTTTGCGCTCAATGCGCAGCCAATCGCGCAACATTCCCGGCATTACGCAGCGACGGAGGCGGGTGCCGGCGTACTCAGCTTCGCTTCGATGTCACGCATCGTTCGGTCAATCCAACCTCGCAGCGCACCATCGAAGCAGACAATCGCCGTCGAACCCACGACGAGCCGATAAACATCGTTGCGGCCCACCTTCGAGATCCGAGCGGGATCGAGCCAGGCATCGTTGGCGGCAAGCAGCCGCAGCGTCTCGAGCCCGATCAGGATCGGCCACAAGCACGCCAATCGCAGACGAATCGACAAGCGCGGAATCGAGAACGTGTAGTCCGCCGCGGCGCGATAGTGCGCCAGCGCCGTTGCCATGAGTTCGACGAGCACCGGGCGCGCGCGCAGCGAGGCGCCGGGCTCGAGCAACGAAGCAGGCGTCAGCGCGTGCCGCTCGAGCAGCGGTGCGGGCAGATAGCAGCGGCCGATCCGAAGATCCTTCGAGCAGTCTCGTAGGATGTTCGTCAACTGCAGCGCTTTGCCGAAGCGCACGCCGCGCTCGATTACCGTCTCTTGCGGCTCATCGAAGGTGGCGGGCAGATGCGCGCATGTCATCTTCGTCCAGAACTCGCCCACGCAGCCCGCGACGAGGTAGGTATAGCGGTCGAGCTCGGGCGCATCGCGCAACGCCACGACGGAACCGGAATCTTCGGGCGGGAACGTCCGCAAATCGAATTCCATACCGCGCGTCAGCGTCGCGACGATGTCGCGCACGGCGGCGCGATCGTCCTCGCCCAGTTGCTCGAGCACCGCGAGCGCTCCGTCGATCGATTCGAGCAGGCGCTTCTCGTCAGGCAACGCTTGCTGGCCGGCCACTTCCTCGGCAATTTGCGCGATCGCTTGCTTCGTGTCCTGGCTCGTCTCGCCGGCCACCGCGGCGCGCAGCGCCAGCAGCAGCGATAAGCGGCGCGCCGGTTCGATCAGCGAGGTGTCGGCGATCGTGTCGGCCGCGCGCGCAAGCAGATAGGCCAGGCCGACCGGGTCGCGCATGGGCGCCGGCAAGACGCTCAACGTCAAATAGAACGATCGGGAGACGCTTTTGAGCAGAGGGCCGAGCAGGTCGGCGCGGGCAGCGTGGGACATGAATCGAATGAGTAAGAGAGGGACGCACGTCGCGGTCCGCAATTGTAGCCGGCCTCCAGAGGGGGGGCCGGACGACACTCCGTTCTGCTGTACGCGTTGCCGGGTTCAATACTCACAGCCGCATCCATGCTGTTGGCCCTGCTCGTGCCCCCGATCTGGCGCGACGTGGCGCGATGTGCCCCCCGCGCCCGAAGCCCCGGCGGCGAGTACGCAGCGGCGCGCTACGACGCATCGCCCCTTACTGCGATTCCGAGGCGTCTTCCCGCCGTAATTTGCCCGCCGTCTGCAACACGGCTTGCGCTTCGCGTTTGCGCCCCATGTCGTCGTACAGCCTCGCCAGATTGTCCAGCACACGAGCGTACGCCCCACGGTACGTGGCCGGCTGCTTCTTCGCGAGCGTGTTGTACAGCGTGATTGCGCGGCGATACACGTCCTCGGCCTCGCGCCGGCGATGGGTTTTGCTCAGCAATACACCGAGATTGTTCAGCGCGCGGGCGCGGTCGGCGCCCACCGAGCCTGGTTCCCTGTGCTCGAACGGCGCAAGCGTGCGCAACGCCTCGCGGTATGCGCGCTCGGCCAGCAAAGCGCGCCCTTGTCTTCGATACAGCACGCCGAGGTTCGTCAACGTGCGCGCCACATCCGGCGCGTCGGAGGCGGGGCGCTCCCGCGCGAGCTTGCGACGGATCGCCAGTGCCTCGTCGTAGGCTTGCTCCGCCTCGGTGAAATTGCCGCCGTCGCTATCCAGATTGCCGCGGTTGTTCAGCGTCTGCGCGAGCGCGGGGCGATAGGCCAGCGCGTTGTCGCGCACAAGGGCCCGTTGCAGCCGTAGCGCCTCCGCGTAGGCATCCTGCGCCTCGTCGGTCCGGTGCGCCGTCGCATACAGCACGCCGAGATCGTTCAGCGACGTCGCCAAATCGGGCGTGTACGTCTGCGCGTCGCGCTGCACGAGCACACGTTCGAGCTTGACCGCTTCGCGGTACACGTCGATCGCGTCGTCCGCGCGGCCCGCATCGCGGTAAAGGCCCCCGAGCGCTTCGAGCAAATCGGCAACGGCCGGAGCGAAGCGCTCCGGTTGCTCGCGCGCCAATCCCCAATAGATTCCGAGTGCCCGCAGCTCGGCCATCTCGGCATCCGCCGGCAGCGACAGCCCCGAATACAACCGGCCCAACTTAGCCAGCGTGCCGGCAAACGACGGCCGCCAGCGCTCGGGCTTATCGTGTACGCGTACTTGGTACCGCAGCGCCAGCGATTCATAGATGGGCTGCGCCATCTCGAGCAAACGCGCTTGCACGAGCAGATCGCCGTAGAACTCCGCGATCCGCAAATCGTCCGGCTGCAAGACGTGAGCAATCCGCACCAAGGTAAGTGCTCGCTTCGTCGAAAATCGCAGCGATTCGACGATGCCGGCTTCGAAACTGCGCGCGGCGATGAGATCGTTGGGTGCGCCCGGTTCGGCGAGTTCAGCGGCGAGCAACTTGGCCGCTGCGCTTAGATCGAACGCGGCAACCGCGGCATCGACCTGCCGTTCGAGCGGATCGTCGGTGTGCGCCACCTGCGTGCGCAACCGTAGCAAAGCGTAGCGTTCGCTCCAATCGCGCGCGAGTGCGAGCAAGTTCGTCTCGCCGTCGGCCCCTTGGGCCGCGAACGTGAGCACGATCGGGCCGACGGCCGAGAACGGCTGTGCGGCGTACGTCTCGAACATCCAATCGGCCGCCTGCGTGAAGGCCACACGTTCGCGGCCGGGGAGATGGGCTCGCCGCGCCGCGCGCCAGGCGTCTGTCGCAAACCGTTCGAGTTGGGCGGGGTCGATCCCGCAATCGCGTTCGAACCGAAAACGGCGCTCGACATCCGTGACCGATAGCGCCGGCACGCAAGCAGGCTGGGGCGGCGCCGCTGCCAGCGCCGGCCACGCCTGCGCCATCGCGAAGGCCGCCAGCCAACGATGTGCGCGCCGATTCGTCATGCTCGTCTTCTCGTGGCAAGTGGCCGTCGATCCCCCACATGAAGAACGGCCGGAGCGCGGCCGTATGTCGGCCACCGCACGCCCGTACGCCCCGGCGGCTGCCGGAATGCGCGTGACGCCACATAGTGGCCAGCATAGGCGCGTTGGCGCGATTGCGCATCGCGCGCAGGACGATCGGCGAAGCGACGGCAGACGGCTACGTCGACGCCCGCGCTCGCCGGCCCTGCTCGCGAATGTCGTCGAGCGTGGCCGCGGGCGTGCTGACTTCCTGCGGCACGCGAATCTCGATCAGTGCGGGCCGCCCGCTCGCGATGCATCGCTCGAACGCCGGCAAAAAATCGGCGGTACGCTCGACCGTTTCTCCATGCGCGCCGAACGAGCGCGCGAACGCGGCGAAATCCGGATTCGTCAGCCGGGTGCCATGCGCGCGCCCCGGATAGTGCCGCTCTTGATGCATGCGGATGGTGCCGTAGTGCGCGTTGTTGACGACGACGAACACCACACACAAGCCGTACTGCACCGCCGTGGCGAGTTCTTGCGACGACATCATGAAGCAGCCGTCGCCGGCGAACGCCACCACTATCCGTTCGGGATGCAGCGCCTTCGCCGCGATCGCCGCCGGCACGCCGTAGCCCATTGCGCCGCTCGTCGGCGCCAGTTGCGTGCGCCCTTGCCGATACGCGAAATGACGATGGAGCCAGATCGCGTAATTGCCGGCCCCGTTCGTCACGATGGCATCGGCGGGCAAACGCTCGCGCAGTTGCACCATGATTTCGCCGAGCTGGACATCGCCGAGCATCGGCCGCGGCGCGCGCCATTCGAGGTAAGCACGATGCGCTTGCTCCGCCGTGCCGGCCCAGGCCGGTGCCCCGCGCGGCTCGAGGCTCGCCAGCGCGGCCGCGATTTCGGGCATGCCCGAGACGATCGGTAGATCGGCGGCATAGACACGCCCCAATTCCTCGGCCCCTTGATGCACGTGCACGAGCGTTTGCCGCGTCTTTGGGATATCGAGCAGCGTGTAGCCGCCCGTGGTCGCTTCCCCTAAGCGCGGCCCGACGACAAGCAGCAAGTCCGCCTCGCGGATGCGCTGCGCGAGCGCGGGATTGACGCCCAGGCCGACGTCCCCCGCATAGTTCGGCGAATCGTTATCGATCGTGTCTTGATAGCGAAACGCGCAGCCGATCGGCAATTGCCATGTTTCGACGAAACGCCGCAGGTCGGCACGCGCTTGCTCGTTCCATCCGCTGCCGCCCGCGATCACCATCGGCCGCTGCGCGTTTTCGAGCAGGGTACGCACGTGTTCGATTTGCTCAGCCGACGGCGATGCCGCTACGCGTTGAAACCGAGGTGCACCCGGCATGCGGGGACACGGATCGGAGAGCATGTCTTCGGGCAACGCCAAGACGACGGGGCCCGGCCGGCCCGCACAGGCCGTGTGGAACGCGTGACTCAAAAATTCGGGAATACGGCGGGCATCGTCGATCTGCGCCACCCATTTCGCCATCTGCCCGAACATGCGCCGATAGTCGATTTCTTGAAACGCCTCCCGCTCGAGATGATCGCGCGCGCATTGACCGATGAGCAGGATCATCGGCGTGGAGTCTTGAAACGCGGTGTGCACCCCGATCGATGCGTGCGTCGCGCCGGGCCCACGCGTGACGATCGCCACGCCAGGCAGGCCCGTTAGTTTGCCCGTCGCCTCGGCCATATTGGCCGCACCGGCTTCGTGACGGCAAACGATCGTGCGAATGCGCTCCGTTTCGTCGTGAAGCGTATCGAGCACAGCGAGAAAGCTCTCGCCCGGCACGCTAAAAACCCGGTCGACTCCGTGCGTGATGAGCGCATCGACGAGCAAGCGCGCGCCGGTCACGTGAGCGGTATCGGCGACATTCGACATAGTGCGGCAGCCTCCTGGCTATGGTTTTGTTGGAGATACTTGATACTTCATACTCAATACTCGATGCTCAGCACTCGACGATATTGACCGCCAACCCGCCGCGCGAGGTCTCCTTGTACTTCGTCTTCATGTCGGCGCCTGTCTCGCGCATCGTCTTGATGACGGAATCGAGCGAAACATAATGGCTACCGTCGCCGCGCAACGCCATGCGCGCCGCGTTGACGGCTTTGACGGCCGCCATGGCATTGCGCTCGATGCAAGGAATCTGCACCATCCCGCCGACGGGATCGCAGGTGAGCCCAAGGTTGTGCTCCATGCCGATCTCCGCCGCATTCTCGACCTGCTTAGGCGTGCCGCCCGTCACCGCGGCCAGTGCGCCGGCGGCCATCGAGCAAGCGACGCCGACTTCCCCCTGGCAGCCCACCTCGGCACCCGAGATCGACGCATTGAGCTTGTAGAGGATGCCGATGGCGGCGGCCGTCATCAAGAAATCGATGACGCCCTGTTCGTTCGCGCCGGGCACGAACCGCGTGTAATAGTGCAGCACGGCCGGCACGATGCCGGCTGCGCCGTTCGTCGGCGCCGTGACGACGCGCCCGCCGGCCGCGTTCTCTTCATTGACGGCGATGGCGTAGAGGTTGATCCAGTCGACCATCGAAAGCGGATCGCGCAGCGCTTGTTCGGGGTTGCCCGACAGCGCGCGATACAGTTGCGGCGCGCGACGCTTGACCTGGAACGGACCGGGCAGCGTGCCGTCGGCGTCGGGATTGCCAATCCCGCAGCCGCGCGCCACGCACGATTGCATCACGTCCCAGATCTTCAACAATCCGACCCGCGTTTCCTCCTCGGTGTGCCAGACGCGCTCGTTGTCCCACATCAGTTGGGCGATCGACTTGCCCGTTTGCGCGCACAGCGCGAGCAGTTCGTTGCCGGTGCTGAACGGGTGCGCACGTTGATCGGCCGCTTGCAGCACCTTCGTGTTCGGCGCGCCGGCCGTCACGACGAACCCGCCGCCGACCGATAGATACGTCGTCTCTCTGAGCACCGAGCCCGCCGCATCGCTGGCGCGCAGCTTCAAGCCGTTCGGATGCTCGGGCAGTGCTTGCCGATAGAACGCGATCTGCTCTTTCGGCACGAAGCCGATCTCATGCGTGCCGCCGAGCACGAGCCGGCGCGACTTTTGCACGATGTCGAGCCGCGCGGCCACCGTCGACGGATCGACCGTATCGGGCGCGTCGCCCATCAGGCCCAGCATCACCCCGCGATCGGTACCGTGTCCCTTGCCGGTGGCCCCGAGCGAGCCGTAGAGCTCGACCTTGACCGCGGCGGTCGTGTCGAGCAGGCCATCGCGTTCGAGCCCCTGCACGAACAGCAAGGCCGCGCGCATCGGCCCGACCGTATGCGAACTCGAAGGGCCGATGCCGATTTTGAAGAGGTCGAAAACGCTGACTGCCATTGTTGCTCCACAAGCTGATCGAGGCGGCGTGCCGGCCTCGGGTTGATGAATACGCGCCTCGCGGCGGCCGTCGCGGCCTCGATCCTCCGGCTGCGATGCGGCACGCCCCAAGCGAGGCGCACGGATTGCGTTATCTCGCCGGCAACGGCAGACAAACGGAGAGCCACGCGGGCGGCGTCGGCGAGAGCCGCTGCGCCACCTGCGCGTAGCGGCCCGACAGCCGCGCAGCAAGGTGAAACAATTCATCCGAGCTTTTCGGGTCCCACTGGCCCGAGTAGCCCGGCAAGCCGGCGTCGCGCCGCTTCGCATCGAACGGGACGCTCGAGTGGACGAACTCCTCGTGCGTCTTTTCGCCGAGCGCATACGGCACCAGCCAATCGAGCGCAAGGCCGAGCGTCGCGCCGTTCGGCGCGCGCAGGGTCAGCCAATTACGGTTGTGGCGCCGCGCCGATAACGCCGCCACTACGAGCGGCTCCAAGTCGTACGCCACGTAATGCAGCGCGTCGCGCTCCGCGAAATCCACGGTGGTGCCGTCGGGCGCAACGTTCGTGCCGATCTGCTCGATAAACAGCCGCTGCGCCGCGTTGATGAGCTTGCGATCGTCGAGCGTGAAAGCCGCCATCGCGACGAGCTTCACGCGATGGCTCTCCCAATTGTTGCGATAGGTGCCCGTGAGCGGCCGCGGCTGGGTATCCATGCGGGTGACGTAGCCGTTGGCGAGCTTGGCGATGAACGCGACTGCCGCGTTGCGCGTCTTGACGGGCAGCGCGCTCGCGGTCATGTCGTAGGCGAGGATCATCGAATCGAAATGCGTTTCGTCGATCGGATTGAAGCTCGGCTGATAGGTGGTGGCCCAAGCGAGCAGGAACCGGTCGACCAGACGCAGATAACGCTCGTCGCCCGTGGCGCGCCAGACGAGCGCCGCATCGCGCATGAGTTCGAGATCGCGCTCGGCATCGATGCTTTCGTCGTAGACGCCTTGGTGCGGAAGCGTGCCTTCGGTATGCAGCCGAGCAAGTGGCTTCGGCGAATCGTTCAGCCGCGTGGCTACCTGCTTGATGAGCGCCTGAACCGCGGGCGCGGCGCTCGTGCGCTCGCTCGTCTGCATGGCCGGCGCCGCACAAAAGTTCATCGCGGCACGCGCCGCGCTCATCGGCGCCAGCACGCCCGCGCAAGCGAGCAGCCAAGCCGCGAGCGGCACGCCTGACCGCAGCTTGAAGCCGCTCGGGGCGTACACCCGCCGCACGAGCGCCCATTGCTTGATTCGCGCGTTCGACACGCGTTGTTGCACGCTTGGCACGCAGGCCGTCGCTGCCGGCACCTTTCGCCCCATCGGTCGCCCCATCGGTCGCTCCTTCGTTGGCTCCATCGCGGGATGAGATGGTACCGGTATTCGCGACACGTGAGGGGCACCCGCGCATCTCCATACTGCGCGGGCGGGACGCTCGCTAGCCGCTGCGCATACCGCTGCGCGAGGTGCGCCGCCCACCCGCGCCGTTACGCTCACGGCCCCGCCGTCAGGCGTAGTCGGCCATCGGCACGCACGCGCAGAACAGGTTGCGGTCGCCATACGCGTTATCGGCACGGCCGACCGGCGGCCAATACTTGCGCGCGACGAGCGAGGGCAGCGGATAGGCCGCGCTTTCGCGCGAGTACGCATGCGGCCACTCGTTCGCGGTCACGACCGCGGCCGTATGCGGCGCGTGCTTGAGCGGATTGTCCTCGCGATCCGCGCGCCCTTGCTCGACGGCACGGATCTCCTCGCGAATCGCGATCATCGCTTCGATGAACCGATCGAGTTCTTCCTTCGATTCGGATTCGGTCGGCTCGACCATCAGCGTGCCCGGCACCGGGAAGCTCATCGTCGGCGCGTGGAAGCCGTAATCGGCCAGACGCTTGGCGACGTCGTCGACGGTAATCCCGCTTGCCTCCTTGATCGGACGCAGATCGAGAATGCACTCGTGCGCGACGAGCCCGCCGGGGCCGGAGTACAGCACCGGATAATGCGGGGCCAGACGCTTGGCGACATAGTTCGCGTTCAGGATCGCGACTTCCGTGGCCGCCGTCAGGTTCTTCGCGCCCATCATCGCGATGTACATCCACGAGATCGGCAGAATCGAAGCGGAGCCGTACGGCGCGGCCGACACGGCACCGATGCCGTGCTCGGCGCGGCGATAGCCCGACGAAGTCTGATTCGGCAGGAACGGCGCGAGGTGCGGGCCGACAGCCACCGGACCGACGCCGGGGCCGCCGCCGCCGTGCGGAATGCAGAACGTCTTGTGCAGATTCAGGTGCGACACGTCGCCGCCGAACTGCCCAGGCGCCGTGAGCCCGACCATCGCGTTCATGTTCGCGCCGTCGACGTACACTTGGCCGCCGTGCGTCATGCACGATTTCGCAGATTTCGCGCACGTTCTGCTCGAACACGCCGTGCGTCGACGGATACGTGATCATGATCGCGGCCAGCTTCGCAGCGTGCTCGGCGGCCTTCGCCTTCAGGTCTTCGATGTCGACGTTGCCCTGATCGTCGCAGCGCCACGACGACAACCTTCATGCCCGCCATATGCGCGGACGCCGGATTCGTGCCGTGCGCCGAGGCCGGGATCAGGCAAACGTCGCGATGGCCTTCGCCGCGCGACGCGTGGTACGCGTGGATGATCAAGCAGGCCGGCGTACTCGCCTTGCGAGCCGGCGTTCGGTTGCAGCGAAACTGCCGCATAGCCCGTGGCCGCGACAAGCATCTGCTCGAGCTGGTCGATCATCTCGCGATAGCCGACCGTCTGCTCGGCCGGCGCAAACGGGTGAATCTGCGAGAACTCGGGCCACGTGACCGGCAGCATTTCCGACGTCGCGTTCAGCTTCATCGTGCACGAGCCGAGCGGAATCATCGAACGGTCGAGCGCGAGATCCTTGTCGGCGAGACCGCGCAGATAGCGCAGCATCTCGGTTTCCGAGTGATGGCGATTGAAGACGTGGTGCGTCAGGTACGCGCTCGTGCGCAAGAGTGCCGCGGGCAGGGCGGCCGAATCGCCGCCTTGGCCTTGCTCCGCGGCGCGCGTCAGCGCCGTATCGAGCGTATCGACGTGGGGTACGTCGATCGCACCGGCCGCATGTGCGAACAGCGACAGCAGATCGGCTAGATCGGCGCGCTTGGTGGTTTCGTCGATGGAAATACCCACGCGCGTGTCGCTCACGCGGCGCAGGTTGATCCGCATGCGCTTGGCCGCGTCATGAACCGCGGCCGTGCGCGTGCCCGTTTCGATCGTCAGCGTATCGAAGAACGTTTCGTTGACGAGCGCGATAGCCAAGTTGTTTCACGCCGGCCGCCAGCAGCGCGGCGACGCGATGCACGCGCTGGCGCGATTGTTTTCAAGCCGCGCGGGCCGTGGTAGACGGCATACATGCTCGCCATGATGGCGAGCAGCGCCTGCGCCGTGCAAACGTTGGAGGTGGCTTTCTCGCGACGAATATGCTGCTCGCGCGTTTGCAGCGCGAGGCGCAGAGCGCTCTTGCCTTGGGCATCGACGGTGACGCCGACGAGCCGCCCCGGCATCTGGCGTTTGAATTCGTCGCGCACGGCCATGTAAGCGGCATGCGGGCCGCCGAAGCCGACCGGCACGCCGAAGCGTTGCGAGGTGCCCACGGCGACGTCGGCGCCCCACTCTCCCGGCGGCGTAAGCACGGTGAGCGCGAGCAAATCGGCCGCGACCACCACATGGCCGCCGGCCGCGTGCACGGCCTCGCTCAGCGCGCGGTAATCGCGCACGGCACCGTCGGCGCCCGGATATTGCAGCAGCACGCCGAATGCGTTGGCGCCAGCCGCGCCGTCGGCCGGGCCGACTTGCACGTCGATGCCGATGGGCTCGGCGCGCGTGCGCACGACTTCGATCGTTTGCGGCAGGACATCGTCCGCCACGTAAAACACGTTCGACTTCGATTTACCCACGCGCTGCAGCAGCGTCATCGCCTCGGCCGCGGCGGTCGCTTCATCGAGCAACGAGGCGTTCGAGATTTCAAGCCCGGTCAAATCGCCGATCATCTGCTGGAAGTTCAGCAGGGCCTCGAGCCGGCCTTGCGAGATTTCGGGTTGGTACGGCGTGTATGCGGTGTACCAAGCCGGATTCTCGAGCACGTTGCGCAAGATGACAGCGGGCGTGTGCGTGTTGTAGTAGCCCTGCCCGATATAGGAGCGGAACACCTGGTTCTTATCCGCGAGTTCGCGCAGGCGCGCGAGCGCCTCGGCCTCGCTGCGCGGTTCGGCGAACGGGCCGAGCGGCAGCGGTTCGGTCCGGCGGATCGCACGCGGGATCACCGCATCGATCAGCGCGGCGCGCGATTCGAAACCGAGCACCTCCAGCATCTTGTGCTGGTCGGCGCCGTCCGGGCCGATGTGCCGCTCGGCGAAGGCGTCGTGCACTTCGAGCGCGGCGAGCGAGAGAGGGGAGCGGTTCATCAGACGATCCGGGTGTTCGAGCTTCATGGTAGGGCAGCGTGTGAAGCGCGGCGGCTCGTCAGGAAAACGACGGGCGCCGCGCGGCAAAAACGAAAGAGAAGATCAGCCGATGAGCTTTTCGTAGGCGGCGGCGTCGAGCAGGCTGTCGAGCGAAGCAGGATCGGCCAGCTTCACCTTGAACAGCCAGCCGGCGTACGCATCCGAATTGACTTCGTCGGGCGCGTCGACGATCGCCTCGTTGACGGCGACGATCTCGCCCGTCACCGGCGCGTAAATGTCGGAGGCGGCCTTGACCGATTCGACGACACCGACGGCGTCGCCGGCTTTGATTTCCTTGCCGACTTCAGGCAGCTCGAGGAAGACGATATCGCCAAGCGTCGCTTGGGCGTGATCGGTGATGCCCACCGATACCGTGCCGTCGGCTTCGGCTTTGATCCATTCGTGCTCGTCGGTGTATTTCAGATCGGCCGGGACGTTGCTCATGTGTTGCTCCTGGTGAATTAGGAAATGCGTTGAATTGAAAGCGTAAGGGTGGACGTCTCCCGTACGAGGGCGCGTTTAGGCGACGAGCACCTTGCCGTCCCGCACGAACGGCAGTTTTACCACGCTTGCCGGCAGCGCCTTGTCGCGAATCAGCACTTGCACGACATCGCCAACGCGCACGCCGTTCGGCACGCGCGCGAACGCAATCGATTCCTGCATGGTCGGCGAAAACGTGCCGCTCGTGATTTCGCCCTCGCCGTGCGGCGTCACGACCTTCTGGTGTGCGCGCAGCACGCCGCCGGCCTTGCCGTTTTCTTTTTGCAGGATCAGGCCGACGAAAGCGTGCCGCGAACCGTCCCGCTCCAAGCGCGGCGCGGCCGACGAAGTCGCGCGGCGCGGCCAGGTCGACCGTCCAAGCGAGCCCGGCATCGAGCGGCGAGACGTTTTCGTCCATGTCCTGGCCGTACAGATTCATGCCGGCTTCGAGGCGCAGCGTGTCGCGCGCGCCGAGCCCGCACGGGCGCACGCCGGCCGCCTGCAACGCTTGCCAGAGCGCGACGACGTGTTCGGCCGGCACGATGATTTCGAAACCGTCCTCGCCGGTGTAGCCGGTGCGCGCGACGGTCAGCTCGCCGTACGGCGCGGCGTCCACGCGTGCGGCGTTGAACGGCTTGAGCGGCTCCGTGGCCTCGCGCCGGACGGCAGGACCTGCCAGACCTTCGCGCGCGCGTTCGGGCCCTGCACGGCGACGATCGCCAGATCGCGCGCGCGGCGTGATGGCAAGACCGAAGCCGCGCTCGGCGTTCAGGCGGTTGAACCAGGCGATGTCCTTGTCGGCCGTGCCGGCGTTGACGACGACGCGGAAGAAATCGTCCGCAGAAAAAGTAGACGATGAGATCGTCGATCACGCCGCCATCCTCGTTCAGCAGGCACGAATAGAGCGCCTTGCCCGATGTTTGCAGCTTGCCGACGTTGTTGGCGATCGCGTATTCGAAGAATGCTCGGGCTTGCGCGCCGGCAAAATCGACGACGCACATGTGCGAAACGTCGAACATGCCGGCGTCGGTGCGCACAGCGTGGTGTTCGTCGATCTGCGAGCCGTAGTTGACAGGCATGTCCCAGCCGCCGAAATCGACCATGCGCGCATTGAGGGCACGGTGAGCGGCGTTCAGGGGAGTGTGTTTCAGTTCGGTCATGGAAGCCTCGGCGCGCAAAGGTAACGCGAAAACAAAAAAGGGCCATGCCGACCGACACCCGCGAGGCTGGATAGCCTACGGCGAATGCGATGCATGACCCCTCTGTCCTCGGTACCTGAGAGATTGCGCCGACGGGGACGAATACGAATACCGTTCCCGACGTTGCGCGCGCCCCTTCGGTGGGCGGCTTGCTGGCGCGCGCTGGGCTACCCCTGCGCTGCGGCGAGCTACCGCCACTCTCCAGAGTGCGAAAAACTTGCTGGGCAAGCCTTTCGACGCGGTCGGTCCTTTTGCCTGAGAGTTTCTGGGTGTGCCCCTTCGGCGGCGTTCTCGGCAGGCAAAAATCCTACCGCGAGCGCGCTCTCCCGACGCGTGCGCGAAATTTACGCGAGCGTAAGGGTGTTGTCAAATGAGGGGCGGTGAACCGAAGCGCGCAATGGGTGCGGCAAGCAAGGCCAAGACGCGGTAACGTAGATGCAATGAAGGAGGAAAAAGCTCATGTCGCCTTTGTCGAATCGCTTCTGCCCTACTGATCACGACATTCGCCTGCTGGCCGCGGGCCGCGTCGGCTTCGCTTCGCGCCAGGCGCTCGAACGCGCCATGCCCGTGCTGATCGAACGTGCCCGCGCCGTGCCCACGGGCACCCTGGCCGATGTCTACCGCGATGTGGACGAAAACGCGCTGCTTTTCGTTGCCGCCTGGCGCGTAAGCCGCTTCGAGGCTGCCGAGCGCACCGTCGTCGATGCGATCGCGCATGCGATCGAACCTGTCGCCGGGGAAGCGGCGCCCGCTTGGCTGGACGTCGCCGTGCCGGCCGGCGGCTGGACCTCCGGGCGCAGCGGCCCGGGCAAGTGTCTCGTCGTCGTCCGGCAATCGCTGGAAAAGCCTAGCAGCGTCATTCAAACGAGTTGGATCGATAAGGTCATGCTCGCGCTGAACGGCGATGCCGAGCCGCCCGACGGCCTTATTTCGGCGAATTTCTTCGCCACGCGCGACGAGGCGCACGTGCTGAATTTTGCCCGGTGGACGCAGGCGCAAGCGCACCGCCGGGCGGCGGCACGCGGACACCACGGGCACGACGGCAATGTCGGTGCCTCGCCGTTGTGGGAGGCCACGCGCCGGCATCCCGGCGTGCAGGCCGAGCACGAGGTGGGGCGGTATGAATGCGTGTCGTAGCCCTTGTGGTTATGCGGCTGCGGCTGCGGCGACTTCGGGGTCCTGCGGATAGGCTTCGAGCATCGCGAGCCGCAGACTCTCGCCGGCATACCGCGTGCGGTACTGCAGATAACCGCCGCCTTCCCACGGCGCGTTGCGTGACGCGAGCCAACTGACCGCGGGAGCGGTTGCGAATGGCGTAAAGCCCGCAAAGGAATCGTGACAATAGGTGCCGAAGAACGCCAGCTCCACGTCGCCGGGTTTGCGTCGGATCAATTGATCGAAGACTTCGCGGCGCGCTTCCGGCATGCTGCTTTTTTCGGGGGCAATTTGTGCACGATTCGGCTCGGCCCGGTTCAGCCCCAAAGCGCGCCCCCACGACAGCTTCGATCTACCGGCGTCTTGTCGCGCGTGAGCGGTCGGAGAGTCCACGGAATCAGCGTCGCCGATGTCCTTCATAAAAATCCGGTGCGCTCCGAGCAGGTCGTGTTTGTCTTTATCTCCGGATGCTTGTACGAACGGTAGCGTCTCGTATGCATGCCGGTAGAGATAGCGCCACGCGAGGATATCGATCAGGCAGTCAGTGATTGCGCGCTCGCCGGTACCGTTGGCTTGGAGGAAAGCGTCGTAGTCGGACTGAAGCTGGTCGCTGATCTCGAAGGGGTCCCAACCATCGCCCTGGGCAACTATCGTCTGCGCGTTCAGTGGCACCTTCGCGGCCCGGGCCGCAAGATACATGGCGTTCAACGGGATACGCGCCAGCTTGTTCTCATCGTCGCCACCATTCTTGCCCTGCTCTTCGGGCAAGTAACCGCCGCCCACGTCCGAGTGCATTCCCGGGAAGCGAAACTGGCGACAGCGCGGCGGCATCGTATCGCCTGGCGTTTGGACATCTTCGAGTGGAAACGACTCTCGTTGCTCATGCATCGCGACGTAATGTTCGCAATGACGCACGCGCGGCGAGATTTAAGATTCTTCGTTTCACCCCAAGCTTCGTGGCCGTTGGTCCAGCGGCTCGCGGCAGGCCCTAAACCGACGGCGGCTACAGTATCGAAGATACCTAGAAAGCGCATATGTGTCTTCACGCCCGCGAGCATGTCGCCGTCGAAACACTCGTCCAGCCAGTTGCAGAACACGCGCGCTTCGGCCGCGCCGCGGCTAAAACCGAAAACGTCGATAAAGATCTCCACGAGCTTTGGATGATTCGTTTCATTTAATCTTTTGCGCGAGCATGCGAGAATTGCTCTTTCAGAAACTCAGTGCGATGAGAGAAGCCGTTAAGAGTCAGCAGCCCGCCCTTATCCTGCATCCCAACCTTCTCTAGCGCCCGCTGATCCGCGAATGACAGCCGAGAGGATCGGTCTTCCGCACTGTCCTGCATTGGCAGCCACGCGTTGCTGCATAGTGCCTCGATCGTCCGCTTTTCGATCATCGACGTGTCGTAACTGCGGATCGAGCGATGCATCGAGTTCAAGACATGCAGCAGTCCGAACACGATGCGCGCGTCGCCGCCCGCGGCAAAACCCATTCCCAACATGCTCGCCTCTTTCTCGCCGATACCGGGGAACGGTGTACCGACCCCGGGAATGTAGAACGGATAATAGCCGCTCCAGCGAATCATCAGGATAACTACGATACAGACGCGCGACGTTACTGTCCTTTTTGCGCGCGAACTGCGTGGCTCCGCCCAGGTCCGGTTCGGCCCAGTCCTGGTTGTTGCGGGTCCCATCGAAGAACACGCCGATATGGATGGGAAACTCGCACTTTTCGGGGCGGTACCTCAGTGTCGGCGTCGTAGCGGTGACGCCTTCTGTGTTACCTGGGTGTGCGGCGGCCCGCAACAGGCAGATCTGTTCGCTCATTGGTTGGGCACTCCTGGGGTTTCTGCTGCTCTGGGTGTGTCGTGAGCCGTTTTCCGGGCCGTGCACTCGGACAGGTTCGGCGCCGCGCGGCAGCGGCGGGCAAGGCGCGCTGCGCGCATGTCCTGCTCCGCCTGGCTCTCGCACTCTTCATAGTTTTCCCCTGCCATCGGCGCGCACCTCGGCAAGAAACGGCGCGCGTCTGCGCGCTGTTCATCTAGCAGTTGCTCCCGCGCCTGCTTGGCGCAGGCAACCGGATCGGGGGTTGTGGCGCAACGTTGCTTGCTGAGGGCAATGTCTGCGCGGTGCTCACTCATATCACGCCAATCGATCCGTGGCGGATACATATCCCACGGTTGTTTTCGA
>CAWIRZ010000040.1:0-12666 GCA_963838695.1 uncultured beta proteobacterium
GGCGAATGCCCGAGCGTTTGGTCTAATTCCCTTTCGATGAGGCCCAATATGAGTTCGTTTCTCACGCAGCCGATGTTTCACCCAGCGTCGGTCGTCTTTGTCGACGACAGCGCGGATTTCCTCGATGGATTGCGGGGCATGTTTCGAGACAAGGCTCTCAATCGGTTCTTCACGAGACCGCACGCCGCGCTCGATTTCATGTTGTCGCAACACCGGGGCGCGCCGTATCTCCGGATGGCGGGAGACGATTATTCGCTGGTGGAAAAAGGCGCCTGCAACGCCCTCGGCCGGGACGCGCTCGACGACGCCGGGCGATTCGAGGAAGTCGCGGCGGTCGTGGTGGATTACGAAATGCCCGGGATGGATGGCCTTACGTTTCTGTCGTCGATCAACGACGCGGCATGTACAAAAATACTGCTGACCGGCGCCGCCGGCTACGCAGAGGCGGTAGACGCTTTCAACGCAGGCCTAATCGACTTCTATCTGCGCAAGGGCGATCCGGATATGCCGGTCAAGCTGGCTGCGGCGCTGGCCGACGCCAATAAGAAGCATTGCAAGGCGCGAGGTCATATCGGCGTCCACGAGGTTGGCGCGACCTACTGCGACCCGAGAGTGATTCGATTACTCGAAGCGTTGGCGGAAAGCGAAAAGTTGGTCGAGTACTACTGGCGCCCTGCGCAAGATGCCGTGCTGATGTTCGACGCCGAGGGCAACCCGAGCGTCTTCGTGGCGTGGAATGCCGATGAATGGGCATTCCAATGCGACACTGTGACGGACGCAGGTGGTCCGGCATCGCTGCGCCTCCGTATGGAAGCACGCACGATCATGCCGCTTTTCTGGCCATACCAAGCCTATCGGCCAGGATTGACCGCGATCCCAAGCGCGACTCCCCTGCCGGTCCCGGAGTGGCGCGACGCTTTTTACAGCCTGACGCCGCTCGATAGCTCGGCGATCGACGCAGGGTTGCTGACGTTTGCGAAGTGGCGGCAAATAAAGCGCGAGGCATCCAAGCAGGCCGGTAACGGCTGACCGCGGCCCAGACGCTGCGCGCCGCCGCCCGGGAATACAACGGCGTATACCCCGGGCGCCATATCGCAAGGCCGCAAGCAGCGCCCCCGGCCGAATCCAGAGATCGCCTGGCGGTTAGAACTTGGCGCGAATCCCTGCGCCGACCGTCTGGCCCGTCGACAGATTGCTCAACTGATCGTTCATGTACGCGGCATACAGATCGGTGCGCTTGGACAGCGGGTAGTCGTAGCCGATCGCCCGGTGCTGGCGCGTTTGATTGAGGCCGCCGCTATCGCGCGAGTAGGCGTACGAGGCCATCACCGTGCCTGGGCCGACAGGCACCGTGGCGCCGCCTTGCCCTGTATTGACGTGCCAGCCGCCACCGGTCAGTCCGTCGTTCTTCGTGTACATGTACTGGCCGAGAACTTCACGAACTTCAGATCGTAGCTAGCGCCGAACTGCGCGACGCTCTGGCCTTAGGAACGGCACGATCGTGCCGAACGGCGTGGCCTGCCCGAGATCGTTCGGCCTGTTATTGAAGTTCACATACTGATAGACGCCCGTCGCCGCGAAGGGCCCGTGGAAGTAAAGGAACTGCGCCGCTCCACTTCTTCGAGCGGTTGTTGCCGGTCGGTTACCGAGCCCGTACATGACGCTACCCGACAGGCCGTTATAGTTCGGCGTCGAGTATTGGACCGCGTTGTTCCAGCCCGAATCGCCGACCACCCGGTGTCGGTCGCATAAGTCGCGCCGGTCGGAACTGCCGTGTTGCCGAGAAACACGTGATAGACCATCGGCGAGAACGTGTACGAATCGATGAACGGATTGAACAGGATCGTCGAGAACGAATAGATGCGTCGTCAGACGGCCCGCGGTCACCGTGCCGTACGGCGATTCGATGCCTACATAGGCATTGCGGGCGAAGAAGCGTATCGCCGAGAAGCGGCCGTAGTTTCCGTTTTGCGGCAGGAAGAAGTCTTCCAAGGTGAAGATCGGCCTTGTAGCCGCCACCCAAGTCCTCCGAGCCCTTCATCCCCCAGTACGACGTCGACATACCGCCGCCGCCGACTACCCACGCGCGCTTCCCGCCGGGGAACTGCTGCATGCCCGCCCATGAATCGACTTGCCCATAGAGCTGCACGCTCGATTGAGCGTGCGCGCCGACGCCAGCTGTGGCGAAGGCGGCGACCGCCGCCATCTTAAGTGTTGTTTTCAGCGCGCGGCTGACGGTGACTTTCATGAGTTCTCCTGTCGTTTGTCAAAAATTGAAGCGCGCGAACCGTTCCGGGGGCCTTGGATCGCCTACGTTTCCTCTGGGGCGAGTCCATCGTTACTGGCCATATTTCCGGACAAAAATACGTTCGCTTATTGCCGGTATAGCGATTGGCTTAAGCACGCG
Organism: uncultured beta proteobacterium; assembly: GCA_963838695.1. Classification (GTDB taxonomy): domain Bacteria; phylum Pseudomonadota; class Gammaproteobacteria; order Burkholderiales; family Burkholderiaceae; genus Trinickia. The sequence goes on from CAWIRZ010000040.1 coordinate 2,408, forward strand.
CCATGGCTTGGGCATAGCGCCCGCCGGCAGTGCGCACCGGGGCCTGCGCCGCACGCACGGCGTGCGTCACGATGGGCCTGAAAGCCGCGCTGCTGCTGGTTCACGAGGTTGGTGTTGCGATGGTTCAGATAGTGACGCAGGAGCGTCTCGGGACAAAATGTTTTTGTCTGACGATGTCTTTCCGGAGCGCTCGACTAGGCGTTGCGCGTGCAAAAGTGTGGCGTGGTTGCATCACAGGGAAGCAAGCCACGCGTGCGGATTCGCCCCGACGGGCGCTGTGAAGGGAGATGAAAGCTTCTAGTTGCGATAGACGGGCGGAGACTCGGACGAGCGCGCGCCTCTAGTCGGCGGATGCGGCACGGCATGGTTAGGGCTGCGTTCCTCGTTGTAGCGGGCAATGTCGGCACGGATCGAACCGGCGCGCAAATAAACGGCGCCTCCTTCCCGCGCGAACGTGCGCGCTTCCTCGCTGACAGGCCGATAAAACGGGCCGGGAGGCGGTATGGCAGCGACAGGGGCCACACGCGGACCACCGTGCCCGTATGGATCCACCGTCATTCCGAACTGACCGAACTGGCGTCGCGGGCCGCCGCGCGATGCGCTAGCGCTGGCCGGACGCACGGGGGCGCGCGCGAACACACGATTGCCCTGCGCCATAAAGCCGCCGCGAGCAGCGTGCGGCGCTTGAGCATAGGCGAGCGAAAGCGCGAAGCCACATAGCACCGCCGCTGTCCAACGTAGAAAGGTGTGTAAAACCGAAGCCGCCATAATCGATGCACTCGCCTACCCTCTCGGAGGCCGTCGCGCATGGCGCGCGGGCGGCGCGCCTTCTTTACCGAGCGGCCGTCATATATATCGTGCCCCGAGGGAGCTCGAAGGGTAATTTATGGGGCGCCCGTCGGGGTGTCGAGGCAAAAAGTGTTAGGCGACCGCCGTTGTAACGCGGTGTTACTGTGCGGGTTTTGTCTGAGAAGACGCATTTCATGCGACCATTCCGGCCGCTTTACGCGCTGTCGTTTCGCTCCCTGTTTTTGCTACTCGTTTTCGCGCGTTTTTTGCGCAGTCGATTTTTATCGTCACCCATAATTGCTTATGCGTCGCCTTTCTTTTTTGGTCCCCGACAACTTCACGCTCTCGTTGATCGGAACGGTCTTGCTCGCGAGCCTTTTGCCTTGTCGCGGCGAAACGGCCGTTGCCGTCAATGCGCTGACCAATGTCGCCATCGGCCTGCTGTTCTTCCTGCATGGCGGCAAGCTCTCGCGCGAAGCCGTCGTGGCGGGCGCGACGCACTGGCGCCTGCACGTCCTCGTCCTCGTCAGCACGTTCGTCATGTTTCCGCTGCTGGGGCTCGCGATGAAGCCGCTTCTGGCGCCGCTCGTCACGCCGGCGCTGTATGTCGGCATCCTGTTTTTGTGTACGCTGCCCTCGACAGTCCAATCATCGATCGCCTTTACGTCCATCGCGCGCGGCAACGTGCCGGCCGCCGTCTGCAGCGCATCGGCGTCGAGTTTGCTCGGTATTTTTATTACACCGGCGCTGGTCGGCCTGATCGTCACGAATCGCACCGGGACAGCGGGCTCCGGCTGGCACACCGTGGGGGCGATCGTCATGCAGCTGCTCGTGCCGTTCGTCGCCGGCCAACTACTGCGCCCCGTGATCGGACCTTGGCTCGACCGCAATCGGCGGGTTCTGCGCTTCGTCGATCAAGGCTCGATCCTGCTCGTCGTCTATACGGCTTTCAGCGAAGCCGTCAACGAAGGTCTCTGGCATCATCTTCCGCTCGGCGCGCTCGCCGGGCTGTTAGTGATCAACGCCGTGCTGCTCGCCGCGGCATTGGGAATCACCACGTTGACGAGCAAGCGTCTCGGTTTCAGCCGCGAGGATCAAATCACAATCATCTTTTGCGGCTCGAAGAAAGTCTCGCCATCGGGGATCCCGATGGCCAAGGTCATCTTCGCCTCCCAGGCCGTCGGCGCCGTCGTCCTGCCGCTCATGCTGTTCCATCAGATGCAGTTAATGGTCTGCGCGGCGCTCGCGCAGCGCTGGTCACTCGCGCCGCATCCGATGAAAACTCCCGGGCTGCCGAGGCGCGCTCGCGCTGAACCTCGCGTCGACGCACATATTGCATTGCAACGTATTTCTCGCGATGGAAAAAGCCATTAACGGCGCGCGCTTTTGCGCCCCAAAAAGCGTTTTTGAAATCGGCAAACGTTTGCCGATTTGTGTGGTCGCCAATTTCGCCAATGCGCAGGTCGAGTCGGTATGGCCCCGACAACGTCTTTACCAGTCGGGCTTCAATACCTAGCCGCTTAACACTAGAGGTATCGCTCGGTTCGCTCCGGCGTCGTGCAACTCATAAATCTTATTAAAAGCATCGCGCTCTGTTTAGCGCTATTAGAATGGCGCGACGAAACCGGGTGCCGATAAGCGTCTTCCATAAAATACCGAAGTTTCACGTCCAAGCGAGAGAATGAATGACCAGCGAGGATCGATCTCACGAGGTACGCCACGAGGCGGCGTCGCGCCGTATGCAGCGCATCCGGGTGCGCCGCGCCAAGACGATCGAGGCGCCGGAGGACAATGAATCGTTCGAAGACTACGCGGCGCACCGGCTGTGGTCGTTCCTTTGCGCCCAACTTACGACAGCACTCGTCGGCTATGTGGTACTCGTGCTCGGCGACGCCTGGCTCGATAAGCAGCGCATGGCCTCGGCTGCGCTCGCAAGCACCCTGCCGGCTCTGCCCATGGCCGCGGCGCTCGTCGTCGCCTGGTTGAAGAGCGGGCTGCGGGCGAGCCTGGCCGCGCTGTTTTTTCTTGCCGCACTCGAAGCCGGCATCGTCCTACATGCGCTGCAATGGGGCGACGGCATGCTGATCGTCTTGCCGGCGTTCGTTCTCATTCCGCTCACGTTCAGTCCCGTGCTGCTGCGCGGATGGGACTTTCCGGCTGCGGCCGTGCTGGCCCTCGCGGGGCCGCTCGCGCTCGTCGCCCTGAGCAAGCCGCCCGCCGTCGAGCAGTTCGGCGTGGTGCTGTCGATGTTCATCGCGATTTCGACGAGCCTCGTCACGAACCTGTTCGCGCTGCGCTCGCAGAAGAAGAGCTTTCGGCTCGAGCGCCAGTTGCGCGCGTTCGCCGACATCGACGAACTCACACAGCTGCCGCGTCGGCGCCGCGTGTTCGAACTCGGCCGCCGTATTTTGCTGCGCGCGGAACGGGTGGGCCAGCCGTTCTCGGTGCTGTATATCGATGCGGACCATTTCAAAGCGGTCAACGACCGTTTCGGCCATGACGCCGGCGATCGCGCGCTGCAACTCATCGCGCGACACATCCAAGACAGCATGAGGCCAACCGACGTCGCGGGCCGCTTTGGCGGCGAGGAATTCGTCGTGCTGTTACCCGGCACGGATCAGCATGATGCCGCCATGGTCGCCGAACGCTTGCGCAAACGAATCGAGGATGCGCGCCAGCACGAAGTCGCATTGACGATCAGTGTCGGCGTCGCCCAACACGCGCGCGGCGAGCCGATCGATCGCGTGATCCGGCGGGCGGACACCGCGTTGCTCGACGCGAAAGGCAGCGGGCGCAATCGCGTCGTGATCGCCGATCCGCTGCCGGTCAAGGAAGCCGAAACGATGGAGCTGGCCGATCTCCTGCGCCTCGGGACCGACGCCGCGAACGACGCGGTGGCTCAGCCCGGACGAGAGCCGATCGCCGATTAGCCGCGAGCACGCGGCCGCCAGACAGCCCAACGACGCGGAGAACGGCGCGAGCCATCGTCGCAAACAATCGCTGGCGGCGATGCGCACCATGTCAGTGCGCCGCATCACGAAAAATTCATTGAATTCTCAACGAAGGCGGTCGATAAGCCGACTATCCAATCATTCCGGCTTGTTGCCCCTCATGTCATTAAGCCTCTCATTGCCGCTTCGCGCGCACAGCACCGCTGAACTGATCGCCGAGCACGCGCTTAGCGCGGTTTTCCAGCCGATCGTCGATTTCGATGGCCGCACGATTCTCGGCTACGAAGGACTCATTCGCGGCCCAGCCGGGTCGCCGCTCGAATCGCCGCTCGCTCTATTCGGGCAGGCGGCCCGCGAAGGGTTGTCGGTCGCGCTCGAACACGCGGCCGCACGCGCCTGCGTCACCGCTTTCAGCCGTCTCGAGTGCGAGGGCAAGCTGTTTCTCAATTTCAGCGCCGACGCCCTCGTCGCCCTCGGCGACACGCGACAGCGCACGATCGATTGGCTGCAACGGTGCGGCCTGAGTGCCGACCGGCTCGTGCTCGAATTGACCGAGCAATGCGCAATCGCCGACGTTGACCGCTTCGCACCCACCGTCGCGGCACTGCGGAAGACGGGCGTCCAGTTCGCGCTGGACGACTACGGCACCGCGAACGCGAGCATGAACCTCTGGGTGCGCCTTCAGCCGGACGTCGTCAAGATCGATCGTTTCTTCATCGACGACATCGCGAACGATCCCCTCAAGTTCGAGGCAGTGCGTGCCATGCAGCATTTCGCCGAGGCCAGCGGGGCGCGCCTCGTCGCCGAAGGCATCGAAAACACAGCCGACCTTATCGTCGTACGCGATATGGGTATTGCGCTCGGCCAAGGATTTCTACTCGGGCGCCCCAACGCCCGCGCCGCCCGTCATGTCGCACAAGCCGCGCGCGACGCGCTCGGCGCCGAACATATCGCCGTGTTTCCGGGCGCGACGCGCAGCCCTGTCGCCGCCTCGCCCTCAGGCGGCATGGCGGCCGCGAAGATGATCGTGCCCGCACCGGCGCTACCGAAAAGCGCGACGAACAACGACGTGCTCGCGATTTTCAGCCGCTTGCCGACTCTCCACGCGCTCGCCGTGGTCGAGAATGAAGAGCCGATTGCGCTCATCAACCGGCGCAGCTTCATGGATCACTACGCGCTGCCCTATCATCGCGAGCTATTCGGCAAGCGTCCTTGCATGCTGTTTGCCAATGCATCGCCCGTCGTCATCGAAAAGTCGATGACGGTCGAACAAATGGCGAAGTTGCTGGCAAGCGACGATCAACGCTATCTGGCCGACGGGTTCGTCATCACGGACAACGGACGCTATGTCGGTCTAGGCACGGGCGAAAGCCTCGTGCGCGCGGTCACGGAAGTGCGCATCGAAGCGGCCCGCTACGCCAATCCGCTCACCTTCCTGCCGGGCAACATTCCGATCAGCTCTCACATCGCCCGGCTCATCGGACACGCAGCGGCGTTCTTCGCCTGCTATGTCGACCTCAATCACTTCAAGCCGTTCAACGACCGCTACGGTTATTGGCAAGGCGACGAAGTGCTGAAATTCGCGGCGACCGTACTCGGCAACGCCTGTGATCCCACGCGCGACTTCCTCGGCCACGTGGGCGGCGACGACTTCCTGATCCTGTTTCAGAGCGACGACTGGCAAGCGCGGGCGGCGCGCGCCATCGAAGCGTTCAATACGGGCGCGCTGCGCTTTTACGCCGCAGAAGATCGCGCGGCCGGGGGCATTCACGGTGAAGACAGACGTGGCAATCCGACGTTCTACGGCTTCGTGACCATGGCCATCGGCTGCGTGGGCGTGCAGCCTAGCGAGGACGCTACGCGCTATGGGAGCGAGGAGATCGCCTCGGTGGCTGCGCTCGCCAAGCAGCGCGCCAAGCAAGATGCGAGTGGGCTGTTCGTCATTGACATCGAAGAAGGTGCCGCTCTCATCAATCTACGAGAATCCGTAGTTTAGTAATTTTTACTAAACAATTGAAAGTTCTCAGATGGCATTGTACAAACGTACTGAGGGCAATTCTGTACGTCTCTTAGCGCTGTTTTCGGCGTTTTTACTATACAATTCGCCGCATCGAGACCCTACAGACGAGCGACGATGGCCACCACGATTCGCGACATCGCCCGTGCGGCCAGCGTGTCGATCGGCACCGTGTCGCGCGCGCTGAAGAATCAGCCCGGCCTTTCCGAGGCCACGCGGGTGCGCGTAGTCGAAGCCGCGCAGCAGTCTCGGCTACGATGCCGCGCAATTGCGCCCGCGCATCCGCCGGCTCACCTTTCTGCTGCACCGTCAGCACAACAACTTCGCCGTCAGCCCGTTCTTCTCGCACGTGCTGCACGGCGTGGAAGACGCCTGCCGGGAACACGGTATCGTGCCCTCGGTGCTGACGGCCGGGCCGACCGAGGACGTCACCGAGCAAATGCGCCTGCATGCGCCCGACGCCATAGCCGTGGCCGGCTTCGTGGAGCCGGAAACGCTCGCGGCCGTCGCGGCCATGCAGCGCCCGCTCGTGCTGATCGACCTGTGGGCGCCCAAAATGCGCTCGGTCAATCTGGACAACGTCGCCGGCGCCGCTCTCGGCGATGCGGCACCTGTTCGCGCTCGGGCGCAAGCGCGATCGCGTTCATCGGCGGCTCGCTCGCGCACTACAGCATCGCTCAACGCGCGCTCGGCTATCGGCGCGCATTCTTCGAGGCGGGCTTGCTGTTCGATCCGTCTGCTCGAAACGTCGATCGACGCCCACCTGCCCCCCGACGAAGGCGCCGCACTTGCCATGCAACGCCTGCTCGACGCGCAGGGCCCCGAGCGCATGCCGAACGCCGTCTTCGCTTACAACGACGTCGCTGCACTCGCCGCCATGCGCGTGGCCCTCGCACGCGGCTTGCGCGTGCCCGAGGACATCGCGTTCGTCGGCTTCGACGACATTCCTGCCGCCGTCGCACGCCACACCGGCGCTAACGACGATCGTGGTCGACAAAGAGGCGCTCGGCGCACGCGGCGTTCAATTGCTGCTTGAAGAAACCCCCGGCGAGCTGACGGTGCGATTGCCCGTCCGGCTGATCGCGCGGGCCAGTACAATCGGCGGCACCGGCACGCAGCACGAGCTCGGTGCCGCCGGCATCGAATCGGAAACGACATCATGACGAAGCTTCCCAACGCGACTCGCAGCATCAAGCCGGCGCCCGGCACCGTCCACACCAACGCGATGGTGCCGCCCGTCGACGACTTCCGCAGACCGTGAGTTCCTGCTCGAGCATGTGGCGCGACACGCTGGCGTTCTATGCGCCAACGGTCCACGATCCGTCGGGCGGCTTCTTCCACTATTTCAAGGACGACGGCACGCGTCTATGACCGCACCTCGCGCCATCTGGTGAGCAGCTCCCGCTTCGTTTTCAATTACGCGATGGCGTATCGCCAGTTCGGCGATCCTCAGTATCTCGAGTACGCGCGCCACGGCCTGCGCTTTCTGCGCGACGCCACTGGGACGCCGAGCTCCGCGGGTACGACTGGGAGATCGAGTGGCGTGACCGGCGAAAAACGCACGATCGACGGCACGCGCCACTGCTATGGCCTCGCCTTCGTGCTGCTCGCGCATGCGCCATGCGGCGATGGCGGGCATCGAGGAAGCACGGCTGCAGATCGCCGAGACGTTCGAACTGATGGAGCGCCGTTTCTGGGACGCCGGCAACCGGCCTCTATGCCGACGAAGCGACGCCCGACTGGCACGTCTCGAGCTATCGTGGGCAGAACGCCAACATGCACACGACCGAGGCGCTGCTCGCGGCCTACGAGGCAACCGGACACCTCGTCTATCTGGACCGCGCCGAGCGCGTGGCCACGAACATCACCGAGCGCCAGGCGAAGCTCTCGCACGGACTCGTCTGGGAGCACTTCCATGCCGATTGGTCGGTCGATTGGCATTACAACGAGGAAGACAGCTCGAACATCTTCCGTCCCTGGGGCTTCCAGCCCGGGCATCAGACCGAGTGGGCCAAGCTGCTGCTGATCCTCGAGCGCCATCGGCCGCTGCCATGGCTCGTGCCCGCGCGCGCGTCGAGCTGTTCGACGCCGCGCTCACGCACGCCTGGGACGACGAGCACGGCGGCCTATGTTACGGCTTCGGCCCCGACGGCACAGTCTGCGATCACGACAAGTACTTCTGGGTGCAGGCCGAGACGCTGGCCACCGCCGCGCTGCTCGGCGCACCGCACGGGCAGCGAACGATTCTGGGACTGGTACGACGAGATCTGGAGCTATAGCTGGACGCATTTCGTCGATCACGGCACGGCGCCTGGTATCGCATACTCACGTGCGACAACCGCAAGTACAGCGACGAAAAAAGCCCCGCCGGAAAAACCGACTATCACACCATGGGCGCCTGCTATGAAGTGCTCAACGCACTTGGCGAGGCAGGCGCGATTGGGAATGGGGACGTGAGCCCGAACGGCCACGCGCTCGCCGCTACTCTGCAGTCGACGAACGGCGCCGGGAACGGGAGCGGAAACGGAAGCGGACACGGACGCGGCAGAACAAACGGAAGCAGCGGCAACGGCGGTATGCCAAGCCGCGCTTGAATGGACGAACTCATGGACACCTCAAGCGCAACGCACCCGGCCACCGCGACGACCCGCGAGCCGGCCACTTTCCCGCTGTTCGTGAGCGCGGGCGACATCCTCACCGATCTCGTCCGCGCCGACGGCCCGCATTGGACTTCCCATCCTGGCGGTGCAGGGTGGAACGTGGCTCGCGCAGTGGCGCGACTCGGCCTGCCGACCGCCTTCGCCGGCGCGATCGGCACCGACTGCTTCTCCGACGAACTGTGGCGCGCCAGCGAAGCTGCCGGGCTCGACCTGCGCTTCTTGCAGCGCGTGGAACGCGCGCCGTTGCTCGCGATCGTCCATCAAACCCGACCGCCCGCCTACTTCTTTATCGGCGATGCAAGCGCCGATCTCGCATTCGATCCCGAATCGCTGCCCGAGGGCTGGATGGGTGGCGCTCGCTGGGCGCATTTCGGCGGCATCAGTCTTGCGCGCGCGCCGCTCTCGGCCACGCTTGCAACGTTGGCGGCCGATCTTCGCGCGCATGGCGTGCGTATCAGCTTCGACCCGAACTACCGCAATCTGATGGAGCAAGGCTACCGTCCGATGCTCGAGACGATGGCCTCGCTGGCCCATCTCATCAAAGTATCCGACGAAGATCTGCGCTGCTTGTTCGGCACCGATGAAGACTCCGCGCTCGAGACGCTACGTGCGATGAACCCGGAGGCCACCGTGCTCGTCACGCGGGGCTCGGGTCCGGCCACGCTGATTGCGCCTGGCGAAACCGTCGCTGCGATGCCGCCGCGCGTTGAAGTCGTCGATACGGTCGGCGCGGGAGACGCGTCGATCGCCGGCTTGCTCTTCAGCCTGATGCGGCGCCCCGAACGCGGCTGGCGCGATCATCTGACGTTCGCGCTGGCAGCAGGCGCCGCGGCATGCCGGCGTGCGGGGGCACATTCGCCGACAGTGGACGAGATCGTCGCTCTGCTGCAATAAAAAGCGCTCATCCTAAGTACAAGAACGCGTGGGCAAGCCCGTCACGAGCTGAACGTCTCGAACGCGCGAGCCGGCGAGCCGGACGTACCGCAACGCGCGCGACCGAACGCGGCCGCGCCGGTACGCTCGACCGGTGCGTGCTAGCATGAATTCATGCGTCCGGACAGGAGCGTCATCATGGAAGAGCTCACGTACACGAAAGGCATCTATACGGCCACGCCCCGCGTGCAGCGGCTCGACGACGGCCGGTTTCAAGGCGTCGTACACCTCGCGCGCGACGACGCGAGCGAACCCGAGACGACCGTCTACGAAGTCAAGGGGGTGAGCGCCACCGTGACCGAAGCGCTCGAGGAAGCCAAGGCGCTTGCGCATCAAATCCTCGGCGAAATCGAGTTATAGCGGCGGCGGGGCGGCGCCGATCTCCGCCCGACGCGCCCGCTTGCCGGCGTGTCGAACGATCGCTGAAAACCGCGGCGAATAACGAATAGCGAATAGGAGGTGCAAGATGGCCGAAGAACTCTTCGCATACGGCGTCTATTCGATTCACGTGCGACCCATCGAGCTTGCAGGCTCGCGCTGGGACGCCGAATATGAAATCCGGCAGCACGACAAGCCCATGCAACGCTGGACGACCGTCGGCGGCGATGCGGGCTACGAAAGCGTCGCCGATGCGATCGAGGGCGGCGCGCCAGCAGGCGCAGTCCGACATCGAGCACGGCGCCGGGGTACCCAAGCCGAAGGCGTTCCCTTAATCGCGTAGTCGCATCGTTGCCTACTCGCGCACATCGCCCGTGCATGCTACCCTGCGCCCGTTTATGACGACGCGCCGCCGCGATGGCAACCGATACGCACAACACGACGCACCCCGACACCGGCTCGACGCATGCTGAAGCGAGCGGGTATCCCCCAACGCGGCCGCGCAACGGCGTGCCGACGAACCGCCGCACG
>CAWIRZ010000041.1:0-6836 GCA_963838695.1 uncultured beta proteobacterium
CTTCCATGCGCGATCGCAAGCCGGCGGCCACGTGTTCGAATCCGAGTTGTCGTTGAGCCGCCGGGGATTTAGGTAGCGACCGATCGCGCCGAAGCACCGCATACCGTGCGCGGACTTCGGCATCGGTCACGGCGGCTGGGCGCACGGCCCCCAGCAAGTAGGGACGAATTTCGCGCGCGGAACAAACAAGCGTGCCGGCCGACGATAACGTCAGCGGCGCGCGGGCCCTTCTCCCGGTTTCCTTCGTTCAGCTTTCAGCGCGGCTTGCCGCAGCAATTCGCACGCGATCAGGCGCCGCTTCAATTCCTGCCGCGTGGCGCGCGCGAGCTTAAGCGCCGGGATAACGCCACCGATGCGTCCAGCGCGTCCTGAGTGAGTGCGACGCCATTGATCCTCGCGACCGGCGTCGCTCGCGATCCGTTGCCGGTCGCTGCATTAGCCGCTGGCGCAGGCGTGCCAAACGACGCGCCGACAATGGCGAGCGCGCCGCCGATTCCCCTCGTCACGCGTACGACGCGTTTCATCATGGTCCGTCAGCCAAGACATGGTTTGGCAGCGAATTTATCAGCCGACCCGGCTTTGCGGACCTGCCATCTTTGTTAGTTGCACATTTCGGAGGCGGCGACCGGTGCCCGAGGCGCTCACTTTGGCAAAGCGACGATACCGATCACGCTCGGCGGGGCATCGGGGCCGTTCTCGCGCAGCCTTACCTCCAAGCCGTTGAGTCGTTGCGGCTCGCCCGTCCCCTTGCGCTGGGTGGGTGCCGCTCTCGAACGGCGCACGCGCCAACGCGGCGGCGACCAGATCGTCGACGACTCCTTGCGCGCTGCGCACGCGGTCGCGTTTTACGACGCTCACCTCGTAGATCTCGCGTCCGTCGGCGCGGTCGAAGAACCGCAGCGTCAACGAATGAACGTACGTCTTGAGGCCGGGCCACGGAAAGCCTGGCGCACGCAGGGGCTGTGCGGTGCCGCATGGTGGCCCGCCGGCGCACTGCGTGTACGCCACCGATACGGATCCCGGACGCGTGTCGTGCGACAGAGCGACGCGATAGCGAGCGGTTGCTGCCGGGGCCGCGACGTAGCCGAGCTCCGTAAGCCGGCGCGCGACGGCCGGCGCGTAAGCCCCGTCATCGCCTTCGGAGGCGTCCGGCTGATTGCCGGCGAACGCATAGGTCCGCTCTCCCGCACCGAAATCGGGTGCAGTGCGAGCGCGGACGGCCGTTTCGATGCCAATGCACCCGGACAATGCGGCCGCGCAGGCCGCCAACAGCAGTATCGATTTCATTTTGAGGGGTCGTTGCATCATTGTCGTTGGATGGAGCGAACCGGCGAGCAGACGGGTCCTGCATAGGTTCTCATGTGGCACCGGCCCAGCGCGGCAATAAAACGGTGACGGCCGTGCCCCGCCCTGCCTCGCTTTCCACCTTTACGTCGCCTTCGTGACGGGTGACCACGGTCTTCACGAGCGCCATCCCGAGCCCCGTACCGTGCGTAGGCGGCTGCCCCGGTACCCTAAAGCGCCGGAAGCGTTCGAACAGATGTGCCCGCGCCTCTTCGCCCATCCCGTACCCTTGATCGACGATCCGGCATGCAATGCGCTCGGATTCACGGCTCGCAACCGATACCTGCACGACGGTATCGGCGGGGCTGTATTTGACCGCGTTGTTAAGCAGATTCGTGATGGCCCGCGTCATGAGCGACCGATCGGCGCGAATCCAATGCATATCGCCATCGAACTGGGTCTCGACGCGAATACGTTTGGCGCGCGCCTGCGGCCAAATCTCGTCGCTCGCATCCAGTACGACATCCGCCAAATTGACGGGTTCGAAGATATAGACTTGCGATTCGGCGCGCGTCAACTGTACGAAGTCGTCCGCGAGCGTGAGCGCGCGCCGCGTATAGCGTTCGATGTGCTCGAGAGCTTGCGCACGCGCTCCGAGCGCGTGGTGTTCATCTCTTCCTCGACCAGCGCCAGCACCGACGCATGTGGCGAACGCATATCGTGCGATAACAGCCGCAAGGCATCTTCGCGCGCTTGTTCGGCCGAATGCAGCGGGGTGACCTCGACAAGACCGGCTAACCAGTATCCCGAGGCCTCGCCGGCGTGCGTTGCGGCAACGCGCATAGCGCAGCAGATAGTCGCGGCCCGTGCGGTCGCGAACCTCGATCCCGCGCTTGACGGTCCAGACGCGTGTGAAGTCGGTCGGATCGAGCACCTCCGGCCAGCGCGCTTGCAGTTCGGCGTCGGACACCATCTCGTCGCCAATGGTCTTGATAAAGGTCATCTCGCCGAGCGCATCCATCAGCGATCGGCTTTCCGGCGGCGGACTGCCCACCCGCGCGAAATACGCGTGCGCCGCCTTGTTCGCAATGCAAATGGTGCCGACTTGATCCGCGATCAAGATCGGTTCCGGCAGACTGTTCAAGCAGTCCCAAACAAACCGCTTCATGTCCTGCAAGCGGTCGGCCGCCTGCTCGACGAGCGCGATGTGCCGCTCCAGCGCATCGCCCCGCACATCGCGTGGGCGCATCGAGATGCCCGGCAATATGTCGCCATCGTCGGCGAGCCGCCGCAATTCGCGCTGCAGACGCCACATCGTCATTTCAAGCCGGCGCCAACTCCATAACGGATAGACGACGAGCAACGCGATCAGCGTTGGCACGGGCGAGACCCAAACGGAAGCGAACTGAAGCAACGCAGTGCCGAACGCCATCGACAGGCCGCCTAGAGCGAAGGTCAACAGCAACGTGCGCCACGGCGAAAGAAAGAGGAAGCCCGTCAGCAACGCGGCAAGCGGCACGAGCGAGGCCGCTAGAAGCCAATGCGGGTCGGCCGGGCGAATGGCGCGCCCCTTCAGCAATGCACTTAGCACGTTGGCGTGCAGCAGCGTGTCGGAGGTTGGCCCCCATCGTCCGGAAATCGGCGTCGCCAAATGCGTCAGCAGCCCTGAGGCCGTCAATCCGACGAACACGATCTTGCCGCTGAGCGCGCCGGCCGGCACTTGCGCGTCCAGCAGTTGCCGAGCTGAAAAACGTGCGTCGCGCGGAACATCCGGCGAAAAGGGAATCAGCAGCCGCGGGGATTGCGCTCCGACGAGTCGTCGGACGATGCGCCGGCCTCGTCGATTGCCGGGTTCGCCTCGGCGCGATAGCGCCCGTTGGCAATTGCAATCTTGCCGCTACGGATATCGGCAAGCAGCGGCACGACGATATAGGGCCAGCTCGCACCGTTCGCGCTTTCACGCAACGCAATACCCCGGACGATGCCGTCCGCATCGGGCTCGACGTCGATATGCCCCACGCCAGCCGCCGCTCGGGCCAACTCCGGAACGGGCCCGATGCCTGGCCGGCGGTATGCGGATCGACGAACAGCGGTAGATAAGTGGGCGCGGAGCGCAGTGCCTGTGCTAGCTGAAGATCCCCGAAGGACGGCTCGGTCAATAGAACGTCGTACACGATCGCCGCCGCGCCGGCCTGTGCCACGGCGTCGATCAACCTCGCCTGCTGCGCTCGCGACCACGGCCAACGTCCTTGCTCGGAGATGCTCTGGTCGTCGATCGACACGACTGCAATCTCGCGCGCGAGCGGTCGCGATTGCAACGTCAGTAGCCGATCGTAGACGAGCCTATCGAAATTCGCAGCCGCTTCGCTAAAAACGCACGCGGAGGCGATGGCGATACCGAGACAGCTTATGACAAGCCACTCCAGCATGAAGCGTTGCCAAACGCTGAGCGCGGCCCTCGGCTTCGATCGCGTATCGGGCGATTGCTCGGGCGTCATGCCGGCGGCCTCAAGGGGCAAGCGTGAACGCACGCACGGGGCCGAGCGTTTCGTAGAAGCGGCCGCGGTCGAATTGCTCCGCGACGACGCGCCAATAATAGTCACCCGGCGGCAAATCCGATACGACGAGTGAAGGGCTGGTCAGATCCACGGCATCGACTAGCGGATCGTGCAGATCCTGGTGAGCGGAAAGCACGAAACGATACCGAACGTCGCCATCGGTGCGCGACGCGCGCCAAATGAAATGGTATTCGTGCACGCCAGGCGTCGCGGTTGCCGAGTTCGTTCGCTCGGCGCTCGAACGCATAGACGCGCGGTATGCCCTCGAGCCCATCGGCGGCGATCGCCGAAACGCGCACGAAATAGGTTCCGTCCGGCACGTCCAAAACACGGCTTTCGGTACCTGAACGCGTGCGTCGCGGATCAAATCGAGCAAATCGGCGTCGCGTGCGATCTGCAGGCGATAGCCGCCGGCATTCGCTGCCGGCGCTGACCTGGAAGGTGACGGTCCGGCCGTCCTGCACCTTCGATGGATCGACGAGCCGCGGCGCGGGAAGCAGCGGCTCGGGCGCGCCGATGGCGCCGCCGTTCGGCGTTGCGCTGCCCTCTCCCGCGGCGACCAACTGCGACCCAGGTGCAGGCTGTTCCGCTTTGCCGTGGGAGGTATCGGCCGTTGCACCCAGAGCGACTTTGCCGTCGAGCACCTCCACGGCTGTCATGGTCGGTTCCACGTTCACACGAAAGTGCGTGCCGCGCACACCCGCGACGATCGACGGAGTGCGCACCTCGAAACGATCGCCCGGTTGTTTTGCATGCGTCACCTCGTTGGTGACCTCGCCTTTCTTCAGTTCGATGACACGTTCATTGATGCCCGTGAGGACCATCTTGCGCAAGATCGACAGCACGATGCTGCTATTGGGTGTGAGGCTCACATACGATCCGTCGGCCGTTTCGAGCGTGGCGAAACCATCGGGACCGGTGGTGACCGTATCGTTTTCGCCAAGGGTGCGTCCGGGCAGCAACGGCACCGCGGGTGCACTTCCCGCGTCGCCGGAATGGCTGCGCATGCTCACCTTCACCAGCCCGCTCATCGCAACGACGCTCGCCGGCGCCGCATCGCGACGCAGCAACGAAATCGGCAAACGCAGCACTATTCCGGCGGGCAACCGGCGAGGCGCGCTGATGTGGTTGAGTCCGGCCAGTGCTTGCCACCCGCCCGGGTCGGCCAAGTAGCGCTGCGCGACCTCATAGAGTGAATCGCCCGCTACCGTGACGTAGGTAGTGGTTGCGTGCGCATCGAACGTCTGCGCGTGCGCCGAGTTCCCGGTAAGCAGCGCGATAAGCGCGCCCACCACTACCGCGGTGGCAGGAGCGCGCCGCTGCCCGCGGCAGCCGATTCGATGAAAGCCGAACGTTCCATCACGCCCGGTGGCGACAACGGCGTCTAAAGGAATATGCATCGTGGTATCGGTCAATTGCTTGTTGTTCTTTGCCAAAACCGGACCGTGGAATGACGGCAGTCGCCTCGCAGATCGCGCAGGAGCCCAAGCCTCTTTCAGTAATTACTGCCGTGTACGGGCCGAACAACGCTGACCCGCGAGCTTATCGAATTTCGCGCGAATTTGCATGGAAAAAACAAGGCACCGCAGGATCCGACCCGACATCGCGGGGGTCGGTGCTGTCGCTCGGAACACGCCGCGCAGTTGTAAGAGCGATTCAAAACAAATGTCAATCGCGGTTTGTTACGCACCGTTATTCGGCCAACGTCTGAGTGGGACGCTACAATTGCGCATCGAGAGAAACCGCCGTACATGACGCTTAGCTCATAAGACAAATCCGATCCATCCACCATTCGAGACCCGCGAGAATGAAGATTGCCTATTTGGAAGACGATGACGTCCTCGCAGAGCATATCAGCGGCACTTTGACTTCCAGAGGGCATGAATGCGAGCTGTTCCGTGACGGTAGCCAGCTAATCCGCCGATTGAAGCGCGAGCATTTCGATCTACTGCTACTCGATTGGAGTGTACCCGGAGTGACGGGGCACCAAGTCACGATTTGGGCGCGCGCCAATATGACCGAGCGCGTGCCGATCTTGTTCATGACTAGCCGTTCGTTGGAGGCCGACATCGTGACGGCACTAACGGCCGGTGCGGACGACTACATGATCAAACCGATCCGCGCCGGCGAGTTGCTCGCGCGCATCGATGCGCTGAGCCGCCGCGCCTATCCCGGCAGCCCGGTACCGAACAATACCATCGAGGTTGCGCGTTATCGCATCGACCCGGTTGGGAGGACCTGTTTTCTGGACGATACGCCGATAGAATTGACGGGCCGCGAGTTCGATCTCGTCTTGCTGCTGTTTCAACATGTGGGACGCGTGCTGTCGCGCGAGCATATTGGCGGAACGCTCTGGGGGCAGCCGCAGAACACGATTTCCCGCACGCTCGACACCACATGTCGCGCGTGCGCTCCAAGCTGCAATTGCGGCCTGACAACGGCGTCAGGCTTACGCCCGTCTATGGGCACGGTTATCGGCTCGAGGTCGTATCCGATGCGCCGGCCGACTCGCAGCCGGCAAACGTTTCCGCTTCGCAAGAGGCCGAGAGCTAGACAACTAGACACTCGCGTAGTCTGCACAGCCGCGGGCCTGTGCCCGCATTCGGGTCATATCCGCCATGCGATCGGCTTTCTTTGATCCATATCAATTTTCTCCTATCGCATCGGAGAAATACGTATGAAGTTTTCGGGGTGCGCGCCGTAATCAACGTCATCGGCGCGACAGCCGCCCCTGGCAGGTCGCTGCTTTTTCGCCGCTTTCCTGCTTTAGAGAGTATCGGACATGGACGCTGCGCCCGACTCGAATACGTTTCGCTCGCGCCGGCCCTCGACGCGTCGCACCCCTTGCTGCGTCGACGATCCAGTCACCTGAAACTGCAGACGCTTTTGTTGATCGCCTCCTTGTGGTTCGCGCTGGGGGCGCTGATGCTGTGGGACGCGAATGCGGAAGTAGCAGCGCACGCGCCGGTGCCACCGCGCTCGCGGACGCGCTCG
>CAWIRZ010000042.1:0-14918 GCA_963838695.1 uncultured beta proteobacterium
TAAGTGCCCGCGATTCGCAGCGACATATCCTCGCCGTGATCGGAGGCAATCTGCGTCAATGCCTATTTGCGCCGCTTTTTGATTGAGCGCCCAAGCCGGCATCGAGCCCGGAGCCGAGCCAGAAGAGCGGGGACGCTCGGACGGATATGCGAGCTGATGCCGACCCCGAACGCCTGATGCGTGACGGTTTGCCGCCGCATGCGCCGCATGGATTGTCGAGCCCGCTCCGGAGAGCCAGCGCGCGAGCTGAACGTCGAAGCCCGATGTCACGCGCACGTCATTGCTCGCTGGACGTATAACGCGCTGAGAAATCTCCCACCGAGTAGGCGTCGAGCCGCTGGGTCATCACGGCGATCGACGACGAACTCGCGACCGGCCCGCCGAGCTTGGAAAGCAGCGACACCCTATAAGGAGGCTGGCCGCTCGCGAAGCGCATGAGTGCGTTGGCCAATTGAAAGACTTCGCTGATCACCCCGGTGGTGAACAGGCAGTGCCCATCGAAGATCAGGATTCCGATGTGGCGCGCGTCGGCGAGCGAGGTCATTTCCCGTCGCATGACGTGCGGTGTAGTAAAGACAGTGGCGCGATCCACGAATCATCCCTCCGCATGGTAAGCACACAATGAGTGTTGCGGTGCATCATCACAATCATCATGATGCCATGTCGATTTTTGGAGAAAAACCTGGCGTAAATAGCCGTGTGTTTGGCGCGCTACGTTGTGTCGTTAAAAGATATTCGCGGAAGTATTTTTTATATTTTTGTTATAAAAATTTACAAACTCGAAATTTTTTTATGCGCCCCCTCGGTAGGTCTAGGGACAGGACGTACAGGCCTATGGCATCGGGGTCGGTAAAAAATATCCGCAATTAATCAGAACGATTACCCCCAATTCGGAATTGCACGTATCTGCCATTTACCGATATTAAGCGTTTGGTCATTTGTAATGTTTGTCCGGCCACGCCGATATGCGCCAACACTTCGGGGTTTTGCGACCTTCGGGATTTCGGGTGAAGTTGTCTGGCTATGCTTCATAGCAACATGAACCAAAGCGGTGGGCGGCGGGCCCTTTTGCGCGTCGCTACCGCCTTTCATGCTTTCGGACCGATGATTAGGAGAACAACGAAATGAGTACTCCTGTTGAAACGAGGGAGCGGCCGCGCGCGGTCGGAGCAGCGGCGCAGCTGCACGCGCCACAGACGCTGGCGCCGCTGACGGCGCTGCGCACCAGGGCCGTCGTGCTCGCGGGGGGGCTCGGGCACTCGGTTGTGGCCCCTTTCGCGCAAGCATTTCCCAAACAACTCGTCGATGTGCTGGGCGCCGGGTCGCTGCTGCAGATGACGGTAGGGCGGCTGCAGCGCCTCGCCGACGTCCAGTTGGCGATTGACGCGTCCCCGATCATCGTGTGCGGTGCTGAGCATCGCGCCATTAGCGCGCAGCAGATGGCGCAAATGGGTGTCGGCGCGAGCTTCATCATCGAGCCTACCGGGCGCAATACTGCGCCGGCGCTCTCGCTTGCCGCGATGCACGCGCTCGCGGACGGCGGCGATGCAGTCCTCGTCGTGATGCCGGCCGATCATATGATCGGAGACGTGGCGGCTTTTCAGCGCGCCGTGGCCGTGGCGACGCGCCACGCGGAGCGCGGTGCCATCGTGACGCTCGGTAATCCCGGCCCACGCGTGCGGAGACGGGCTACGGCTACATTGAACCGGGCGATGAGATCGACGGTACGGCACACAAGATCGGCCGCTTCGTGGAAAACCGCCGCTCGAAGTGGCGCGCTCCTACTTGGCATCGGGCAAGCACTTCTGGAACAGCGGCATTTTGTGCTGCGTGCGAGCGTATGGCTTTCGACCTTGCAGCAGATGCAACCCGAAACCTATGCGGCTTGCTCGGCCGCCTACGACGCCGGGCAAGATAGCGCATCGGGCTTCACGCCGGATGAGCACTTGTTCGCGAACGTGCCCTCCGATTCGATCGACTACGCCGTGATGGAAAACCTGACGCGCGGCGGCGACGTCGAAGGCGTCGTTGTGCCGCTCGGATGCCTGCGTGGTCCGATCTGGGGGCTTGTGGGATCGGTGTGGGACGCGCCTGCGGCAAGGACTTCGAACGGCAACGTTTCGCATCGGGCGCGTGCTGATGGAAGACGCGAGCTGCCCTGCTACGTGCGCGCCGAAAGCCGGCTCGTGAGCGTGTGTCGGCGTGAACCGATCTCGTTGTCGTTCGAGACGGCCGATGCCGTGCTCGTGGTCGATCGCTCGCCGCGGTGCAGGACGTCAAGGAGATCGTCGGGCGCATCGAGGCAAGAGCAAGGCACGGAGGTGGACGGCTCATCGCAAGGTGCATCGGCCGTGGGGCTCACTACGATCGCATCGAAAACGGCGAGCGCTTCCAGGTCAAGCGCATCGTGGTGAAGCCCGGGCGCAGCCTCAGCTGCAGATGCACCACCACCGCGCCGAGCACTGGATCGTCGTGCGCGGTACCGCGCTGGTCACGCGCGGAGACGAGCAGCTTCTCCCTCCGGAAAACCAATCCACCTACATTCCGCTCGGCGACATGCATCGGCTCAGAACCCGGGAAAGATGCCGCTCGAAATGATCGAAGTGCAATCGGGCGCTATCTGGGCGAAGACGAATCGTGCGCTTCGAGGATGTCTATGGACGCGCGAATTGAAATGGGAGGGGCTGCGTGCGGCGGCCTGGTAAGCCGCCACACGCGCGTTCGCCGACGGCACGTGCGTGGCAACCGATTTTGATCCCGATCCATGAACGTCTATGACGCTGCGCTGGAGCATGTCCGCAATTCGGTCGGGACGGCGGAAGTGCTGGGGCTCAAGTCCTGCGCGATCCTCGTCTCGGACCTGAAGCTCTTGCTCGAAGTGCTCGAGGACGCTATGCGCAACCAGCAACCGGCTACGCAACCGAAGACCGAATGAAGGCGGAACGCGATCCACACAACGCTACATTTTCGAGGACGACGCCAGTGAACGATTTGGCCATGAACTCTCTCTACGTGCAGACAGCCGGCGAACGCGGCCAGCTGACCGCACGCGATTTATTGAAGCTGCTGCGCGACCACATCTTCGAGGTGCTGGGCGTGGCCCTGGCCGTGACGGCGCTCGCGCTGGCGTACCTGTTCATCGCGACGCCGTCCTACGAAGCGGATGTGCTCATTCGAGTCGATTCGCCCGAGCCCAATGCGCTGGGCATTTCGGGGCAGCAGCAGTACGCCCCCCCGTCGCCGTCGCCGTCTGCCGAGATGGCGATCATGCAGAGCCGGTCGGTGCTCGAGCCCATCATCAATCGCTATCGGTTCGATGTCACGATCAAGCCGAAGACGCTACCGATCATCGGCAGCCTCGTGCAAAAGCTCGCCACGCCTGGACACCCCGCCGGCGCATGGTTCGGCATGAGTTCGTACGCGTGGGGCGGTGAGAAGCTGCATATCGGTCAGCTCGATGTGCCGGCTTCGCTCGAAGAGCGCGATCTAACTCTTACCGCCCTCGATGGCGGACGCTACGCGCTGCGCGGCCCGGGCGGCGTAGATATCTTGACGGGCAAGGTGGGCGAGCTCGCACGCTCCAGCGACGGCGTGTCAATGCTCGTGACCGAGTTGACCGCACGGCCCGGCACGCAGTTCGGAGTCAAGCACTGGGCCATGCTCGATGCGCTCAAAGCGTTCGCCAGCAACCTGAAGGTTAGCGACAAGGTCAAGGACACAGGTCTCGTCGAAATCGCCTATACCAATCGGAGTCCCGAAAAAGCTGCGGAAGTGGCCAACGCGATTTCTCAGCAGTACATGATGACGGCGGTGACGAGCAAACAGCGCAACGATAGTGCGACGCTCGCCTTCATCAACAAAGAATTGCCGCGGCTGCACACCGAGCTGGAGAAGGCGGAACAGGCGCTGTCGAGCTATCAAACCACGGCCCAATCGATGCAGCCGACGAACGAAGCGCAGGCCTACCTGCAAGGCGGCATCGACTTCGATCGGCGTATCGCCGATCTGCAGATCCAACGTACGCAGTTGCTCGATCGCTATACGCCTGACAGCCGGTGGGTGCGTAATATCGACGAGCAGTTGCGTCAGTTGCAAGCACAGAAGGGGTCCTTCGATTCGCGCTTTGCCGCGATGCCGACTTCCGAGCGCAAGAACGTGGATTTGACGCGCGATGCGAAAGTGGCGGAGCAGGTCTACCTCGGCATGACGCAGAAGGCCGAAGAGCTGTCGGTACGTCGCGCAAGCACGACCGGCGGGGCGCATATCGTCGACGAGCCGCCGTGCCGTTCCGTCCCGTCAAACCGGATCCGCTGATCATCCTGCCCGGCGGTGTCGTGCTCGGTCTGCTGCTGGGTGTGAGCTCGGTGTTCGTGCGCCGCCATGTGATGATGGGTGTGACCGATCCGCTGTTCGTCGAAGCGCGTCTTGGCGTGCCGTTGATGGGCGAAGTGTTCTACAGCCCGCAACAGGCGCGTTTGAACGACGAAGTCAGCGCGCTCCAGCGGCGCTCGCTGACCTCGCGCAGTGCCGCGCCGAGCACGGCGGTGCCGGGCCTGCCGGGGCGTTTGCACGCGCCCGTGCCGGCCGATGGGCGCGTCGCCGCGGCGGGCGCCGGTGTATCGAAGGTGTTGGCCGATCGCTATCCGGACGATCCGTCGATCGAAGCACTTCGCAGCGTGCGCACGGCGCTATCGCTCGACCTGGCTCATGCGCCCAATAACATCGTCATGATGGCAGGACCCACGCCGGCGGCCGGCAAGAGCTTCGTCGCGGCGAACGTCGCGGTGCTGCATGCCGAGGTCGGCGCGCGCGTGCTGCTCATCGATGCGGACATGCGCAACGGGCATCTTGCGTACTACTTCGGCCAGCCTAACCGCGGCGGTCTCTCCGAAGTGCTCAAAGGTGCGATGCAGCCGCACGAAGCGCTGCGCCGCACGAGCGTCGAGGGGCTGACGCTGCTTTCGTGCGGCAGCCGCATCACGAATCCGGCCGCACTGCTGATGCGCCATAACTTCCGCGAACTGCTGCAACGGTTCTCGCACGAGTACGACCTCGTGATTATCGATACCCCGCCGTTCCTCGTCGTGACCGATGCGGCGATCATCGCGGGCGACGCCGGTGCGACCGTGCTCGTCCTGCGTTCGGGTATCCAGAGCGAGGAGGAGATTGCCGAGACGGTGAGAAAGCTCGAGCGCTCGGAGGCGCGCGTGGCGGGCGCGGTATTCAACGCAATTCCGGTTACGCGAAGCCGTCGCTATTACGGTTATTACGGTTCGGGCGACGACACCGAACCGATGTTCGACGCGACGGCATGACGACGGCGGCCGCCTTCGCGCGGCCGCGTCGATTCGTTATTCGGGAGAACTATGCACTTCGTAGTCAATGGTAAGTTCGCGGCCCAACGTCTGACCGGCGTGCAGCGCGTGGCTTACGAGTTGATGCGTGCCGTCCGGTCCACGCAGTCGGCAGCGGACGAAATCGAACTGGCTGTACCGAAGAACGCGGTCGAATCCGCGTCTCCGCTCGATCGCTTGCGTTGGGTCCCCTGGTTCAAGGGCGATCTGTGGGAGCAGATTGCGCTGCCGATTGCGACGCGGGGCGAGCTTCTGCTCAGCTTGTGCAACAGCGGGCCGGTCTTCAAGCGGCGCCACGTCGTGATGGTTCACGATATGGCTGTCTACGACACGCCTCATACCTTTTCGTGGTTGTTTCGCACCTGGTATCGCATCAAGTTCGCATTGCTGATACGGCACGCGCCGATTCTGCTGACGGTCTCGAAATTTTCGAAGGCGCGCATCTGCGAGCTGCTGGGCGCCGACGAATCGCGCGTGCGTGTCGTGCGGCCGAGCGTCGATCATTTCAGCCGGATTTTGTCCGAACAGTCGATCGTCGAGCGGCTCGGGCTGTCGAACGTCAAGTATTGCGTGATCGTAGGCAGTCTCGATCCGCGTAAGAATCTGCAGCGCCTACTGGAAGCTGTCGAGCGGCTCGGTCATCTGCGCGGCGTGAAGTTCGTTATCGTCGGCGGCGGCAACGCTCGGTGTGTTCGCCCAAGCGGGCTTGAACGAGCGAGAGGCGCCAGTGCGCAAGTCGAATGTGGAGATCGTCCGCGCGGGCTACGTGTCGGACGGCGAATTGAAAGCGCTTTATGAACATGCCGCGTGCCTGGCATTCCCGTCGTTGTACGAAGGATTTGGTTTGCCGCCGCTCGAGGCCATGTTTTGCGGATGCCCTGCCATCGTTTCGACGCACCCGGCGGTAGCCGAAGCATGCGCTGATGCTGCGATGTATTGCGACGCACGGTCGGTCGACGACATCGCCGCTAAGATCGAGCAAATGCTGACGGACGATGCGCTGCGTGCGAGCTACCGCGAGAAAGGTCTACGGCATGCGCATGCGCATGGCTGGGACCGAGCGGCTCTGGAGCTCATAAAAATATTGAGGGGTGAGACATATGAAACGGAGCCAGCGATTGCAGTGCGTTCTGCAGCTTAGTACGCAAGCGATGAAAGCGACGAAGCGGCGACAGCGGCGAAGGGGCGCCTCGCATGACGGATCGTTTTGAGTTTTCACAACGGCGGCGCGCGATACTGGCGGCGCTCGCCGCCGCCGGCGCGGCGTCGAGCGTTGGCGTATCGGCGGCCAAAGGCGTGCGCAGGGCAAGCGCATCGAGTCCATCGAGCGGCGAGCGCCGCATGACGCAATTGATTGGCTCCAACGGATGGGCGGTGGCACCGTCGGACATCGCCATGTGGAAGGAAATGGGCATCAGTTGGGGCCGTGATTCTGTCGGCCCCGGGCAGCGCAAGTCGCCGGACGATCCGGTTCTCGTCGATAAGACAGGGCCGGGGATGGACCACGACTTGCCCTCGGCCATTCTTTCGAACAATCGCAATGGCATTCATTCCTTGCTGTTGCTCGCCTATACGCCGAGATGGAATGCGTCCGTGCCGGGCGACGGCGTGTCCGCGCCGAAGGACGACAGCGTATGGCAGCGCTATGTCGAGACGGCGGTGCGCACCTATATCGCACCGCCCTATAACGTGCGGTATTTTCAAATCTGGAACGAGGCGGCCGGTAAGCTGTCGGGGGGCTCGCCCCAAGCCAGTTTCTGGCACGGTCCGAATTTCAGCGAGCACCGCGAGCAGGCACGGCCGTACGACAAGGCCATGCAAGACTACGTGGAACTCATTCATGTCCCGGCCGCGCGCATCATTCGCAAGCACGGCGGCTATGTGGTTTATGGCGGATGGCCCGATCAGGGGGGACTCGAAACGTACATCAAGTGGCTCGAGTATCGCAGCCCGGTCGTCAATGCCCGCATGATCGACTGGGTCGACTACCTCGATACGCATTATCTTGGCGTTGACGATTTCACGCCGCTTTACGAGCGTTACGTGGCGAAGGGGCTGGCGCGCGGCATCTGGCAAACGGAGATCGGCGATCGCTACATGAGCGATCCGCATTATCTGCCGATGTATTACTTCAAATCGGCGGTGTGGGCGCTCGATCATCAATGGGACGATCCGAACAAATACGTTTCGATGATCTACCACTGGGACGGCGATGAGCCGTACCGGCTCACGCATCGCGGCCCTCCGCGCACCTATAACGTGTCGGGCAGGTCGCTCATCGCGCTCAATAAAACGGTCGGCGGCGCGCTCCAACGCTTCGATGGGCAACTCCGGTTCGGTCAGAACGCGTCCGGTCTTGCCTTGCGTTCGGGCAGCGATCTCGTCATTCAGGTCCGGGCAAATCCGGGGCCAAGGACGGTCGATGTCAATGGACTGACCGGCGTTGCATCCGAGCGTCTCGGCGTGACGATGATCGATGCGGTGACGGGCGAGGCCGCCGATGCGAGCGGCATTGCGGCACGAGCGAACGGCGACGGGTTATCGATTGGGTTTCGAATTCCTGAAGCAGTGAACGGAACGGGACATGGCGCGCCCGAGCATCTGGCCTACCTGGTCGTCGCGCAGCGCGCGTGAGGGCGGGGGCCACGCGCCGAGAAAGCGAGGAGAGTAGAAGTGAACCAGGTTCAAGTACAACGCGCGCATGACATCGCCGCCGGTTTGGCCGCGCGGATGTACAGCGCCCTTCATGGAGCGAGCGGCTCGGGCTCGTCCGAATCCGGCCGTTCGGGTGCAGGCCCCGGGCGTGGCGAGCCGGCACGCGAAACGGCGCCGATCGGCGCGGCGAAAGCGCTTTGGCACGGTGTGAAACGGTTGTTGCCCGATTACGCCTACATGAAGATCCAGCATCGCAGGCTCATCGGGCGTTGGCCCGACCTGCGCCGTCCCGTCGCATTCAACGAATCCATCTTGGTTCGATGTTTGCATCCCGACGGACGATGGATTGAACTGACCGACAAGCTGGCCGTCCGCAACTACGTGCGCGAAAAGGTGGGCGACGAATATTTGATCCCACTCGTTGCCGCGCCGGAGAAGTTTACGCGCGAGGTCTTCGATTCGCTGCCTACGTCATTCGTGATGAAGGCCAATCACGGCTGTGCATTCGTGAAGCTCGTGCGCGACAAATCGATGACATCGTTCGAGGAACTGAGTCGCCTGGCCAAGAAGTGGCTGGCGACCGACTTTTCTAAATCGTCGCGCGAGCGGCATTATCGCTTCATCCAGCCGAGGATTTTCTTCGAACAACTCTTGTTGGACGAGAGGGGGAGGGTCCCGGCGGATCTCAAGCTGCATGTTTTCGGCGGCCGCCCCGAGGGGGCGCGCATCCATACGATGGTGATTTCCGACCGCTTCGGCGATGCGCGAGGCGACATCTACGACGAGCACTGGAACCGCATCGACGTCCGCTTCGGTCCCTATACTCCTAGCGATACGCCTTCGCCGCGGCCGGCGAACTGGGTGGACATCGAACGCGTTGCCTTGCGTCTCGCGGAGGATTTCGATTACGTGCGCGTCGATCTCTATTCGCTTGGCCAAGCCGTGTATTTCGGCGAATTGACCTTTACGCCTGGCGCGGGGGTGTTGCGCTATACGCCCGATAGTTACGACTATTGGTATGGGCGAATGCTGAAGGAGTCAGTCGAAGGATTCGAGCGGATGCGATGGGCGGGATGCGCCTAGCGGCCGCGCACGGGCGCGTTATTCTACTGCTCTATATCAGTGCAAGCGCGCGAGACTATCGACGTTTTCCGTCAACACCACGGGATTTTCGGCCCGGTTCGCGGCGGCCCTTTTTTAGTCGATTATTCTGCGGTGCAGCACAACGTGCTACGACACACAACACAAAGGGGGCTGCGAATTATCCGCTTGGCGAGGATAGCGAGCGCGGCGACGCGGAGACTGCCGACGAACAACGATCCTTTAGTCACTGATTGCCGAGAGGAGTAGCACCCAGATGAAATCAGTCACGATCGCAATCTGCAACTATAACTACGAGCGCTACCTTGCCGATGCCATCGATTCGGCGCTGGCGCAGGACTATCCCGGCACGCTGGTCCTGGTGGTCGACGATGGGTCGACGGACAAGTCGCGCGAGATCATCGAGCGTTACGGCTCACGCGTTCGCGTCGTATGCAAGGCGAACGGTGGCCAACTGTCGGCCTACAACCGCGCGCTCGCCGAGATCGACAGCGAGTACGTGATCCTGCTCGATGCCGACGATCTGCTGTACCCGAACGCCGTGACGGAAGTCATGCGGCGCTTCGCCGAGGCTGACTATGCGAAGGTGCAGTTCCGCCTCGATGTCGTCTCTCAAGATGGCTCCGCTACCGGTGTCACCGTCCCGCACTCGGATGCGCCGATCGACTGCGGCACGTTGCTGCGCGAGGGCTGGCTTTATCCGTCTCCGCCCGCATCGGGCAACGCCTACAAAACGAGCGCGCTCAACCAGGTCTTCCCGATTCCGGAAATGTCGGAAGGCCGCTACGGGGCCGATTTTTTTGCGATTTATGGCGTGGCGCTAGTGGGTAAGGTTGCTTCCATTCCCGTTGCGCTGGGCGCCTATCGCGTTCATAAATCCGCTCCTCAAGATGTATCGTTCGCCAACTCGGAAAAGAACAGTAAGGCGCCGAAAGCCTATGCGGCGCGCTGGAGCGCCTTACGGTACGTGGCACGCCAGCGGCTCAATATCGATTTGCCGCCGTCGTTCCACGATTTCTCGCACGAGAAAGCGATTTTTTGCAGCGAGGTGTACGGCGCGCCGCTTCTCGATCGCTGGCGCTGGTTCGCCTTCGACTCGCGCAGCTATCTGCACTCGATCATTGCGAATCCATTCTGGAGTCCGACGAAAAAAGCCGGAACGCTCGGGTTGTCGTGCTTGTGCCTGCTCCCGTACGCGCCATTGTCGAACTATGTGGTGCGCTTCATCTCCAATCCGTTGGCACGCCGCCGGGTCAGCGCCGCGCACTGACGCCGGCGCCCACGGGTTCCCGCGCGTTGCCGTCGCTTGCGAAGGGCGGCGCACTATAAAACATTGCTATGGACAAGAAAGAGAACACCCGCGTACTCGTTTTTGTGTACGGCGGCTACATCATGAGGTACTTGTACCTCTTGGTGGTCATACCGTTCTACGGGCGGGTGCTAGGCGTGACCGAGTACGGCCGCGTGCTCGCGGCTATGTCGTTGATGAACGTGATATGGATGCTCGTAAGCTACGGCTTTACGTTCGTCGGCATGCGCGACGTGTCGAAGGTGCATGAAAAGCGCGAGTTCAACGATATCTTTTCCTTGCATCTGAGCGCGCGTTTGATGATGGGAACGATCGGCGCGATCGTCGGCCTCACCGCGACGTTTTGCTCGCCCGTGCTGTCGCAGCGCCCGCTCATCGGCCTGCTTGCGATGGTGCTCGGGATCATCAACGGATGGAATCTGAGTTGGCTGTTTCAGGGGCGGCATCAATTCCGTACGCCGATCATGCTGGAGGTGGTCGGCTTTGCGCTTAGCCTTGTGCTCGTGCTCTCGATCGTGCGTGGGCCCTCCGATTCGACGTGGGTGCTCGCGAGTTTGCTGATTGCAGGTTTGTGCTCGACGGGTATCGCTTACTGGCTGACGGTCAAGGACATCGGGTTGCCGCGCGTGAATTTCCACCGCGTGCCCGGGCTCATGCGCGATTCGACGATGCTGTTCCTCGATTCGACAGGATCGGTCGTGCTGACGTCGTCGTCGACGTACTTGCTGACATTGCTGTCGACGCCCACGCAGGTGGGGTATTACGGCGCCGCGGAGCGTTTTGCGACGATCGGGTTGAGCCTGATGGGCCCGGCCGCGCAAGTATTCATTCCGACGATTTCCCGCCAAATGGCGCAGAACGATCATCAAGGCGCGAGATCGACGACACGCCGCGGCGCCGCGTTGCTGCTCGGTTATGGATTTCTCGCGCTGGGCGGCGCGCTCGTGCTTTCGCCGTACGTGCTGCCGTTGATCCTCGGCCATGCCTTTTGCGCCGAGCGCCGGGGTGCTGCAGCGTTTCGCATGGATGTTCCCGTTCTCGGCGTTCAATCAATTCGTCGGTTTCTACGTCTTTCTGCCGCGCAAGAAAGATCGCTTGATGGCGGTTGCCGGGCTGATGTCGGCGGCAGCGAACTTGGGCTCGGCGCTATTGCTCGCCCCGCCGTTCGGCGCCATGGGGATGGCGACGGCTCGCGTGATCGGCGAGGCGACGCTTTCCGCCACGCTGCTCCTGTTTGCCTGGCGCACGGGACTGCTCAGTCCGATTTTCGGCCGCACCGCGCCTGGCGATGACGTCAATAAGCGGCAGCAAGCGCCCACTAGGGCGGCCACGACAGTTGACCCGTCTTCCGCCGCGGCTGCTGTGCAAGCATCGCCCCATTCGAACGCTCAAAGCTACCGGTCTGTCCGATAAGCCCAATCACCAGCTGCGCGGTTTCTCCTCTCCTGTCCTCCTTTTCTGCTCCTGTGGATTTGTAGATAGCAAATACGTTTGCTGTTGACAAATCGACGAGGTGGGGCCTACCATCGTGCTCTACTCGGTGCCGGCATGGGGTAGTGCGCACGCCGAAGACATAATTAAGCGGTTCTTACAGGAATTGGAGCGAGACAACCATGGCAAAAGCATTTGCATCGCAGGCTGACCTCGAACAAAAGAACATTACGTTCACTCGGCTTTCCGAAAACGCCTACGCGTATACCGCCGAAGGCGATCCGAATTCGGCGTCGTCATCGGCGACGACAGCGTGCTAGTCGTCGATACACAGCCACCCCGGCGATGGCGCAAGATTTGATCGCGAAGATTCGATCGTCACGGACAAGCCGATCAAATACGTGGTGCTCTCGCACTACCACGCGGTGCGCGTGCTCGGCGCTTCCGCGTACTTCGCGGAAGGCGCGCAGCACGTGATCGCGAGCCGCGGCACGTACGAGATGATCGTCGAGCGCGGCGAAGCCGACATGAAATCGGAGATCGACCGTTTTCCGCGTCTGTTTCGCCGGCGTCGAGACGGTGCCGGGGCTCACGTGGCCAACGCTCGTTTTCGAGCGTGAGATCACGCTCTTCCTCGGCAAGCTCGAAGTGAAGATCATGCATCTGGGCGCGGGGCATACGAAGGGCGACACGGTCGTCTGGCTGCCTTCGCAAAAAGTGCTGTTTTCGGGCGACCTCGTCGAATACGACGCCGCTTGCTATTGCGGCGACGCGCAGCTTGCACGCGTGGCCGGCGACACTGGACGCGCTGCGAACGCGCTCGGTGCCGATAAGCTCGTGCCGGGGCGCGGGCCTGCATTGACCGATCCGGCGACGGGTCAAGGCCGGGATCGGCTACACGAGGGATTTCGTGACGACGCTGCTTCGACCGAGGCCGCGACAGCCGTGGCGCAGGGGCTCGATCTGAAGGGCGCAATGGCGTTGACGCGCAAAGCGATGGACCCGAAGTTCGGCCAGGTATTCATCTACGAACACTGCTTACCGTTCGATGTCACGCGCGCCTACGACGAAGCGAGCGGTATCGTTCATCCGCGCATCTGGACGGCCAGCGCGACAACAGATGTGGGCTGCGCTGCAAGACTGAGCGACGAGACGGGCGGAGACCACGATGGCAATCGATTATCAGACGCTGCGATTCGAGTATCGGCGCCATGCCGAGCAGGAAACCGGCGTAGCGACATCACGCGCGCCGGTGCATCCGGTGGTTGTCGTCGGCGCGGGGCCCGTCGGGCTCGCTGCGGCGATCGATCTTGCGCAGCGCGGCATAGAAGTCGTGCTGATCGACGACGACGATGGCCTATCGACGGGGTCACGCGCGATCTGCTTCTCGAAGCGATCGCTCGACATCTTCGATCGGCTGGGCTGCGGAGACGCGATGGTCGAAAAGGGCGTTCGCTGGCACGTCGGGAAAGTATTCCTGAAAGACGCGCTGCTCTATTCGTTCAACTTACTGCCCGAGAGCGGACACCGCCGCCCGGCATTCATCAATTTGCAGCAGTATTACGTCGAAGGCTTTCTGATCGACTGCGCGCAGCGAGTTGCCCAATCTCCAGATTCGCTGGAAGAACAAGGTCGTCGGCGTGCAACGGCGAGACACGACGCAAGACGAGGAAGCGAGCGTTGCGCTGACAATCGAGACACCCGATGGCGAATACCGGCTGTGCGCGCGTTACGTCGTTGCGGCCGACGGTTCGCGCAGTGCCATCCGCCGCTTGTTGGATCTCGAAAGCAAGGGCCGCACGTTCAAAGATCGATTCCTGATCGCCGATATCAAGATGGAAGCCGATTTTCCATCGGAGCGCTGGTTCTGGTTCGATCCGCCATTTCACCCGAATCAATCCGTGTTGCTGCACCGGCAACCCGACAATGTGTGGCGCATCGATTTCCAGCTTGGGTGGGATGCCGATCCCGTGCTCGAGAAAGTACCCGAGCGCGTCAATGCACGTGTGCGCGCGCTGCTCGGCGCTGACGCCAAATTCGATATCGAATGGGTGAGCGTCTACACGTTTTCATGTTTGCGCATGGATAGCTTTCGTCATGGCAACGTCTTGTTCGCCGGAGACTCGGCACACG
Organism: uncultured beta proteobacterium; assembly: GCA_963838695.1. GTDB lineage: Bacteria > Pseudomonadota > Gammaproteobacteria > Burkholderiales > Burkholderiaceae > Trinickia. The sequence goes on from CAWIRZ010000042.1 coordinate 13,984, forward strand.
GCGTATCGCCATTCGGCGCGCGCGGCGCAAACGGCGGGGTGCAGGATGCCGATAATTTGGCATGGAAGCTCGAAATGGTCCTGACAGGGCGCGCGCCCGATTGCCTGCTCGATACTTATGCGCGCGAGCGTGAGTATGCCTGCGACGAGAACATCCTGAACTCGACACGTTCGACGGATTTCATCACGCCGAAAACTCCCATGAGCCGGTTATTTCGCGACGCCGTGCTGACGCTCGCTCGCCATCATCCGTTTGCTCGGCGGCTCGTCAATAGCGGGCGGCTTTCCGTGCCGGCTGTTCTGCGGGACTCGACGCTGAATACGCCAGATCGAGATTCCTTCGACGGCGAGATGATGCCGGGGGCGTCGTGCGTGGACGCGCCGGTGATGTGCAATGGCGTGGAAGATTGGCTGCTTGCGCATATCGGCGGCCGATTCAGTGTGTTGCTGTTCGCGGCGGCGGACGGAGTGAGTGCCGAGGAGAAGGGCGCCATGGAGGGCGTGCAACTCGCTCGGGGTGCCGATCGACATCGTTGTCGTGGAACCGCGCGAGGCATCCGGAGACGGCGCACGATTTGCACGATCGAGCGCCGCTGCGGCGGCAACAGGAGCGCATCTCTGCTGCACGATGTGCAAGGCCTTGCTGCACAGCGCTACGATGCAAAGCCGGGAACGATGTATCTCATCCGCCCGGGTCAACATGTCTGCGCGCGTTGGCGACATGCGCAGTTCGACGGCCTCCAATAGCCGCATTGAACCGAGCGGCAAGGCGTGGGCGGAACAGCCGACGCGATTGGCGCAGGCGAAGCCGCCAACTTCCACTTGTCCATTGGGTTCCCGAGTTTCCCTGAGTTCCTACTAAAAAGGCCGATATGGCGCTCAACACCGATCCGAATCTGACGACGCGGCCCGACGATTTTTGACGAGGCGCTGATC
>CAWIRZ010000043.1:0-12900 GCA_963838695.1 uncultured beta proteobacterium
TAGCCTTGGAACTGGCCGGAGCGTTGGAACTGAACTCGCTCAGCGACGCCGGCTTCGACTCGGCGATCAGTGCGAGCAGCGACCGATTCCGGTCGGAAAGCACCTGTGCCAGTGCTTCGATCGACTGGAACCAAACTTTCGGTTCCCCGGGCTTAGGCACGTATTCACCCCTAGCGATTGCCATGGTCCGAGCCTTGTATTGCTCGAATGATGCAATTCCGACCTTCAAGACGTTGGCTGTACTCATATTGACTGCTCCTGTTCTCGAGGAATGCTTCACTTCGGCCCAGAAGTCCCCCAGCAACTTTGCGGCGTTCTCGTAGACATAGAAACCGACCCGGTGACCTCGGTGTGTGTGATCGCATTCAATGTACTTCCTCTCGCTCCCGGTCCCGAGCCTTCGCGGATCGGATGCGCGTTATCGAACCCCAAGAGGCGAAAGCCGGTTTCGTCGTGGAGCGTGAGCGAATACCGAAGCCCCTGCGGGCGCGCCGCCAACAGCGCACCGCTTGACCTCAAACTTCACCCAGCACTTACGGCTGGAATCCACGACGAAAGTTTCCCCGTCGAGGTAGAGCAGCGTATCAAGGCCGGGGGATCGTGCACATTCGTTTGCATGGATGTTATCACTCGGTAATAACCAAATCAATCGAGTTATCGTGGGCCCGCGCGTGCTGTGTCGAACGGCTATGCGCGCGGCCGCCCCCGTAACGCCGCAGGATGCTAACGTGGGAATCCATAAATTTCGGCCATTCGCTTATTTCTAAGACCGGATGTCGGACTTCGCCTATGCGACTCGACTCGGACAATTGCTCGTACGTGGTGGGCCTGGCTCGATATGGCGGCTAGGATGTAAGGACGGGCAAATAGAGGAGGTGCGATGAAGGGCAATACAAACGCAATACGCACGCTGTTGCCGCGTGCCTATGCATACTGTCGCTGCATCAAAGCTTTGCTGCATCCGCCGCAGACACCTTCGAATTGACCTCACCGGAGCTACCCGACGGCGGCACGCTTTCGGCGGTCCATGCCGGAAGCCAAAACAATTGCGGCGGCAGCAATGTCTCGCCGGCACTGCAATGGCGCAACGCGCCCGCGGTCACGCGCAGCTTCGGGATTACGATGTTCGATCCCGATGGCGCAAAAGGTTTGGGCGTCGTGCATTGGGTGATGTACGGGATTCCCCCGTCGATAACTGTCGCCTGACAGGGGCGGAGCCGCCGGCCGGCGTCGGGCGGGTCTCAACGTCAGCGGTCAGGCGGCTTACCGCGGGCCGTGTCCGCCGATCGGTGAGATCGCGCACCACTACGTTGTTCAGATCTATGCGCTCGATCTTGCCCCCGACGCGCTTGCTGCAGGGTTGACACGCGACGCACTGCATGCGGCGATAAAGGATCACGTGCTGGCTAATACGAGCATCATCGTGCGTTTTGGGCGCTAGCGGGCTGCTGCTCCGCCCGCGCCATCAAATAAGCGTGTAGATCGCAAGCTTGAGCGCTGGATCATCGTTCGCCTGAAACGTGGCGTATTCATAGCGTTGCGATCCCCCCGTCGGGATGCAAAAGTACCTTTTGCCCGGACGTCCCGCCGCGAATATCGTGCGCATCCCACCACTTCGCGAACTCTGAGCTATGCATGCGCAGACGCTCCACGAGTTCGACGAAAGCCGGATCGCCGGCATGGAGATCGTGGGTCGCGCGAAACAGCGCCACCATACGGCGCGCCTCATCGGCCCAGGTGCGGCCGAAGAGCCGACGCGAATCCGTTTCGATGAACATGAACGAGAGGATATTGCGATCGGAAACGGCGAGGCGGTCAAAGCGGAAGAGGTCCGCGGCGGCGGCGTTCCACGTCAGAAGGTCCCAGCGCCGGCCCGTGATGTAAGCAGGCAGATGGAGCCTCGCAACAATATGTTCGACGGCGGGCGGTACGGTCTCGGGCGCAAACTCCCGGTGCCCGCTATTGCGCGCCAGCGCTCGCAAATGCGCCGCTTCTACCTTCCCCAGACGCAGGGCGGTAGCGAGCGCGTCGAGGGTGGCATCGGAAGGGCTCACCGTTCGTCCTTGTTCCAGCCGCACGTACCAGTCCACACCAATGCCGGCCAGTTCCGCCACTTCTTCGCGCCGCAAGCCCGGTGTACGGCGGCGGCGTCCGCTCTTGAGCCCGACATCGTCCGGATTCAGTTTCTCCCGCCGGGAGCGCAGAAAATCGCCGAATTCGCTTCGACTCGAGGTGGTCATATCGTGTCTTCCGTCTGCCATAGAGGGTCGCACGAGTCCTAGGATAGTACTAGGCCTGGATATCCGTTCGAAAGTTGCCAGACTTGCCTTGTCTCAATCGTATGGAGCAAGGAATCGCCATGAAAGCCGCAATCTTGAAAGCGCTCGGCCGGCCGCTCGACATCGAAGAGGTGCCGGCGCCGGAAATAGGCACCGGCGAAGTCGTTGTCGATGTAGTCGCGGCACCGGTGCTGTCCTACGCGAATGAGGTCTTCAACGGCCATAGACGCTACATGATCGAGTTGCCGATGGTGCCGGGTTGCGGCGCAATCGGCCGCGTGCGTACCAGCGGGCCGGATGCTACCCGTTTGAAGCCGGGCGACTGGGTGTTTTGCGATCCAACGGTGCGTTCGCGCGATGACGCCCTAATGCCCGATATCGCGTTGCAAGGTTGGAGTGCGCGCGGCGACGGTGGCATGCGGCTGCAGCGGCACTATCACGACGGCCCGTTCGCGGAGCAGGTGCGCGTGCCGACCGAGAACGCCGCCGCTATCGGGGAGATCGACGTAGGCGATGCCGCTCGTTGGTGTGCGCTCAATGTCATGCTCGTGCCGTACGGCGGCTTGCTGGCCGCCAACCTACTCGCCGGCGAGATACTGCTTGTGAGCGGCGCCACCGGCAATTTCGGTAGTGCATGCGTGGCCACAGCGATAGCGATGGGTGCTCGGTGCGTGGTTGCCCCGGGCGCAACGAACATGCGCTAGCGGATTTGAAGCAACGCTTCGGGGAGCGCGTTCGGACGGTCAAGCTCTCCGGCAACGAGGACGAAGACCGAGAAGGATGCGCCAAGCGGCGCCCGGTCCGATCGATTGCGTGATCGATCTGCTGCCGCCGTCTGCTACGACCGCAACGGTGCGCGCAGCGGTGATGGCCGTGCGTCCTTATGGTCGCGTGGTGCTGATGGGCGGCGTCGGGATGCTCGGAGGCGCGGGGCTCGACTTGCCTTATCCGTGGATCATGCGCAACGACATCACGGTGCGCGGCAAATGGATGTATCCGCGGGAAGCTGTTACGCGCATGGCCGGTCTGATCCGCGCGGGGCTTCTCGACCTTGACTACTTCGACGTCACCACCTTCGGGCTGGACGAAGCAAATGCCGCGGTGGACCATGCGGCCGCCAACGGCGGGCCGTTCAGAATGACGGTCATCCGGCCGTAGCTGGGTAAGCTGTGCGATCGGCGTTGCTCGTCTGTTGGATGCGCTCGATGCTTCGAGCGGGTTGTCACAATTGTTTTTCGATTGCCGTCTTATCGATCACGGACCACACCTGTGCGATCTTTCCGTCGCGGAACGCGTAGAACACGTTCTCCGTGAAGGAAATACGCTTGCCGTTGACGTCCAATCCGAGGAAACGGTGACTCGGCCTGCAATCGAACTTGAGACGACTGGCGACGATAGGCGGCTCGGTCACCAGCATCTCGAGCGAGAAGCGCAGGTCGGGTATGTCGCGGACGTCTTGTTCCAGCATCTCGCGGTAGCCCGACAAACCGATCGGCCGGCCGTTGTAAATGACGTCCTTATCGACAAATTGGCCGAGCGATGACCAATCCCGCTCGTTCAGACAATCCAGGTAGCTGCGGTAAATGTCGCTGAGATTTCGCTCGTCCACATGAGCCTCGCTCTCGATCTAAGTTCTGAAGCGTTGCGAAAGGGCAATGACGTTGCTGGGACTCTATCCCTTATCTGTTCGGACACCGCTGCGTCGGCTGCATGTCGGCCAGGTAGAATCGTGGGCATTGTGCTCAATGCCTCACACGAAACGACCGACCCTGCAATGACCGATACGCCCATCTCGCCGTCCGACGCCGCTACCCCTGTCACCGCCGATTCCCCGGCCGAAACCCCGAACGCCGAGGTTGCCGAACCTCTTCACGAGGACCGTTTGTGGCGCGACAACGGCTGGACCGCTCGCGTGATCAAGAACGAGGACGACGACGGCTGGGCAGTCGAAATGATAAAGGACGGTGAGGGCGAGCCGGCACTCGTCGGTCCGTGGACGATGGGCCGCAATAAAAAGGATCCGAAGCCGCTCGATGTTTCCGCGTTCAATACCCTCGTGAAAACCGCCTCCGAGGTGCTGCGCCGGCATGAGCAGCAACTTCATGCGCAATTGCATAAGCGCGTGACGGTCGCGGCCGCAACGGGCAACGGCCAATTGGAGATTACGCTCGATATCGTTCCGGAAGACGAAGAGCCTTATGCGCTGCTGACGGCCTGCGACGAATTCGGCGAGCGGCTCGCGCAGGTGCAGGTAGCAGCGAACTTCAAGCTCAGCAAGGCGAGCGCTGCAAGTTGGGTGGAAAACGAGTTTCGTCGGCCCGGCTGAATGTCAGCAATGAGCGTAGACTCTCGCGGGTAGGCATAGGGATTGCTGTAGCGTGACATAGCGCGGGCGCGTTGCTGTTGCTAACACGCCTGCATTCGAAACGGCCCGTCTTGCCAAGGGAGCTGTCTAATGACACGACTCATCGCGCTATTTTTGCTCGCAGGTACTACCCTGCTGGCGGCCTGCAACACGGTCGCCGGTGCTGGGCAGGACATCTCGAAAGGCGGCCACGCCATCACGAACTCGGCGGACAAGCATTCCGACTAGGGGTACTCGCAATCCGGTTGCATCACTGCGATTCCGCGGTGGAACCGGCATTGCTTTCGGGCGTGTCGTCTTTGCCGACGGCCCTGCGAATCGCATGTTTCGTCGCGTGGTATCCGGTTCGCGCACCGCTTGCGACGGCATGGCCCGCAGCCTTTGCCGTCCTCTTGATTCCATGCGCGGCTTCGCGTGCGTCCTCGCCCACTTTCTTGCCGGCGGCTTTGATGTTCGCCTTCGCTTCGTGTGCTGTTTCCTTGACGTCCGCATGAACGGCGGGGCTTAAGACCGCGGGTATCAATGCGGCGAGCAACAATTGGCGAGCGTTTTTCATCGGTTTTCTCCTTTTATCCATCGTGAGATTGGGCGGTCGCCGGGTAGGCTTCAGCGTCCAGAATGACCGCGGCGCGACCCTCGACCAGCGCTTGCGCGCCGCAACGCACCGCAAAACGATACAGGATGGTGTTGACATCCCACTGACGCGCTGGGCCGTCACGATTAGCGGCTCATCAAGCGTATCGAGCCGCGCAACATGTAATTCGACGTTGCGCAAGCTCGCCAGAAATCCCGCACGTGGCCGCCCCGAGGCGCCGGCGAGAACGGCGCCGTGGACGGCCATCGCTTGGGCGGCATACTCGATAGCGCAGACGGCCCCCAAGCGATCGTTCATGCGAAGCGGGTTGCACCGATCGCGATGGCTCGTTGCGCTGCATTCGATGGTCTCGTCGTCCCATTGCACGACCGCGTCGAGCAGGCACATCGCGCCGCTGTGCGGGATGTGCGCGGCGATCCACGCATGATCGAGCGGCGGGGTAGCCCCAGGGTTCGCGTTCATGGCTGCGAGGGTTCCGGGCGGGCGTGGGAAGGGGTGACGTCGTTCATCGGCGTCACGTCGATCCGCAGACGCAAATCGTCCAAATACTCCAGTACGACGGTACCGGCACGTTGCGACGCAAGCAGTTCGAGCAACGGCAGCGCTCGTGCCGCCGGGTTGCCGACGCGCAGCGCCTCCAGCGAGGGGGATCGAATGGTGGTGGCCGGCGTATCGGTCAGTTGCGCGTCGATCCTAGCCAGCGAGCGAGCGCTTGCAAGCGGCGCGAGCACGAGGGCGACGCCGAATGCATCGTGCACCGGCCGCGCGGCGCTCAGCGGATCGGGGTAGTCGGTGTCGCATGCGATGAGTATCGCGCCGTGCGAATCGACAACAACTTCGCAGAGGCTATCTAGGAGCCCCGCGGCAAAGCTGCCGTCGTATGCGCACAATACGTTCGACGCCGCCATCGCTTTCGCGGCGATACCCCAATAGCCGGCCGCCGCGTTGTGCACCGAGTTATGAAAGCGCGTGGGCGAGATATACCGATCCTCGCCGGCCAGCATCTCGCAGATCGCATGGCAATTCTCCCCATCTGCGCCCGATGCGGCAAAGACAGCGCGGAGCTTTGCCGCGTCCCGATTGGCGGCTTGTACGGCCTCGGCGCCTATCGCCAATGCGAGCTTCACCGGCCGGCTAGTGCGGCGCCGCTCGGCGGCCGGCAACGCGGCGGGTGGTGGAAGCAGCGCAGGCGCGGGCAAGTAGGGAGCCGCACCCGTCAGCACATCGACGGTTTGCGGCCAGCTGGCGAGTCCCGGGCCGATCACGCCGATGCCGTCGACGTAGGCGCTCAACGTTGTCATCGTCCGGCGCTCCTTTCGTGAACGAGATCGGCCCGGCCGAAAATCAGACTGCAATTGGTGCCGCCGAAGCCGAACGAATTGGTGAGAACCGCCTTCAACCGGGCGCTGCGGCTTTCGAGCACATAGTTGACGTTCAAGGCCGGATCCGGTCGGCTCGTGCCGACACCGGCAGGCATGAACTGATGACGCAACGCAAGCGCCGAGATCACCGCTTCAATGGCGCCGGCCGCGCCCAGCGTATGGCCGGTCGCGCCTTTGGTCGAACTGCACGGTGTGCCCCGGAACACCGCATTGATCGCGAGGCTCTCCGACGCGTCGTTGCCGCGGCGTCGCCGTGCCGTGCAGGTTGATGTAGTCGATGTCGCCGGCGGCGAGGCCGGCAGCCGATAGCGCACCTTCGACGGCCAGGCGTGCGCCGAGTCCTTCAGGGTGGGGGCTCGACATATGATGCGCATCGCTCGACTCCCCAATGCCCAGCAGCATGACGGCGTCGTCGGTCCCATTGCGCGGGCGCGGGCGTTCTAGCAGCGCGAATGCGGCCGCCTCGCCGATCGAAATCCCGCGGCGGTCAACGTCGAATGGCCGGCACGGCTCGCGGGAAAGCAGTTCGAGCGAATTGAAGCCGTACAAGGTGGTGAGGCAAAGCGAATCGACTCCGCCGACCACGGCCGCATCGATGAGCCCGGCCTCGATCATGCGCCGCCGCCGAGCCGAACACCTTAGCCCCCGACGAGCATGCCGACGAAATCGACGCGGCGGGCCCTTGTAGCGCGAAGTAAGCGCGCACGAAACCAGCGAGTGAGTAGCAGTTGTGCGTGTGCGCATAGCGGAAGTCCGCCGGCAACGCACCGCTTTCTGAAGCACGCCGCCGATAGGCCAACTCGGTTTCCAAGATGCCGGACGTGCTCGTGCCGAGAAATACACCGATGCGCGCCGGGCCATAGTGCGCTGCCGCCGCCGCGACCGCGTCCGCGAACCCGTCTTGCGTCAAACCTAGCTGCGCGAGCCGATGATTGCGGCACTCGAATTGGCGAAGATCCGCCCGCACAGGCTCGTCGTCGACACCGGCGACGGCGCCTATCCATGTTTGCAATTCGGCGCGTTCGAAATGACAGGGCGCGAGGCCACCACGCCGTTCGCGCAACGCTTGCAGCGTCGGCGCCAGTCCTCGTCCGATACAGCTCGTCGCGGTGAAGTGAGTGAGTTCTAGTGCGTTCACGGCAGTCGATTCAGCGATGAATGGTTTCTAGCGATTCCGGCGCGGTCCCTTTCTGCCCGGTCTCGGCGGCGGTCGCGAGCGTGCCCGGGCCGGTAAGCGCTGCGCGTAGCGTCGTGCATTGAAGGCCCGCATCGCGGGCGGCCCGCAAGACGGTTTCGAGCGCCTCGATGACAACGGGTTGGCCGCGCTCGTCGCATGCGGCATGACGGTCGTGCAGCAGGAGGATGTCGCGTGCCGCGAGCCCGTGCAGCAGACGCTTGGCGACGAGTGCGGGATCGTGCGTACGTGTATCGAACCCACGCCGCGTCCAGCTGGCGAGCTGTAGGCCGAGCCGACACAGCACGGGTTCGAGAAACGGATTGCGTAGGCCGGCCGGAGCGCGGAAGAAGCGCGGCACGCTGCCGGTCAATTCGGTCAGCGTGCGTTGTCCGGCTTCGATCTCGCGCCGCAGCGCGCCCGGCCCGAACAGCGAAAAATGATGACGATGATGCTGGCTGTGGTTTTCCACCGCGTGGCCGCGGGCCACGATCGCCTCGAGCAAATGGGGATGACGGCTTGCGATTTCGCCGATGCAAAAGAAGGTCGCGCGGGCACAGTGACGATCGAGTATATCCAGCACGCGGGGCGTGACCTCGGGATCGGGGCCGTCGTCGATCGTAATCGCGATTTGCGCGCCCGCACCGGCCGGCAATCTCGTCCAATTGGGTCCGAGCCATGCGCTGCGCGGCCACAGTCCTGCTGCCGCCAGCATCGCATGCGACACGGCCACGGCGCCGACGGCATACGGCCAGCTAGGCGGCTGCAACGCGGTGAACGCCGCGGCGCCGGCGTGCACGGCGACCGTCCCCGTCACGAGCGGTGTGGGCCGCCAGCGGCGCGGGGCGTCGGCTGCCGGCTCCGGAAGCGGCGAGGCGTGCAAGGGCGGCATGCGGCTCATGAGGTATTCCTCCGTACATTGACTGGCTGCGGTCGTAGTCGTGATCGCTGCGGACGTATCCGCTCGCTGTTGGCATGGCGCAAGGATCGCCGAAAACAGCAGCGCAAGCATGGCGCCCGGACCCACGGTCAGCCCGAACGACTCGAGCATCGGTACGTGCGACAGGGCAAGCAAACCGAACCCGGCGACGGTGGCGAGATTCGCGATCAGCAGCGACGCCAGCGTCTGCGGGTCGATGGATGGCAATGAGCCCGCCGAATTCGCGGAATCCGCCCTCGACACCGCTTCGGGTTCGGTTGAAAAAAAGCGCGTAGTTCGAGCCGATCGCGACGATGAGCAGCAGTCCGACCAAATGCAGAATCGTAAGCGGTTCGTGCGCCAAAGCGAAGCCCGCGGTGACGACCAGCACCGCCGCCATCAACGGGGCGAGCGTCCCGATGACGCGCCGCGCATCGCGTAACGCCGCAAACAGCAGCACGATGATGGCAGCCAACCCCACGAGCGACAACCGGATATCTTCATGCAGATAATCGATGTAGAGCGCATCGGCTTCGTGTTTTAGATCGACGAAGAGTGCGCCGGGGACGCCGGCATCGGCGACGGCCGCTTGGATCCGTCCCGCATCGAGGCTCGATTCATTGGCGTGCGCTGCTTGCTTCGCATCGAGCCGCAGTGGCAGTTGCCGTATCTCGCGCGCGCAGCGATAGCATGGCTCCAGCGGCCCGCGTGCTGAGTCAGTAGCGCATCGACAGCCAATCCCATCGACGTGCCTCGCAGATCGGCTCGGCTCAGCAGGGGTGCCTCGCGCGCGTGTTCCGCATCGGCGATGAACGGCGTAAAGACGCTCGGTTTTACATCGATCGACCTGGTTGGCAACGGCGGAGCGCATTCTGGCTTGAAGGACGTCGGCCGGCGGCAGGCTGCGAGACGTGCACGCTGCGTGGCGTCGCTCGGCAGGTAGCGCGACGGGCTATCGACACCGGCGATCACGCGGGAATCGACGAGCGGTTGCAGTCGGGCAGCGATTTTTTCCGCGCCTTCCAGTACCGTTGCTCGCTCGTGCCCGATACGACGATCAGGTAGCGGACGTCTGGCGCGCCGACGTCTGCGCGCAGCTTCGCATCGAGTGCCTGGCTCGCTGCCGGCACGGGGCTCAGTGCGGACAGTTCGTGGCTCCAAAGCCGGCCGCGATGCAAAGCGAGTACTGCAATGGCACCGAGCATCAGCGCGACGAGCGGCCAGCGCAGGCGCGGTGCAGTGCGCGCGGCACAGGCGAGGCTGGCGCCGACTCCGGAAAGGTCGCGTACAGCGATGAGGCGAGGGTGCAGATGGGGCAGGACATGTCGCGTGACCGCGGCAGCCGCGACGAGTCCCGCGATTGAATAAACGCCGAGCTGGACGAGCCCCGGAAAGCCCGAAACAGCATCGATGCGAAGCCGCAGACAGACGTCAGCATGCCGAGCCGGATCGTCGGCCAATACGCGGCAACCCGGCACGCATCGAATCATTCGTTTGACCGGAGGCTGCAGGGCGCGCCGATTGAACGAACAAATAGATCGAATAGTCGACGGCTTCGCCGATGAGCGTGGTGCCGAATCCGAGCGTCAGTCCGTGCGCGGGTGCCGAAAATGAGGCTCACCGCTGCGGCCCCGCGGCAACGCCGGAGAACACGGGAACGAGGCCGAGTGCGAGTGTGCGCGGCGAGCGATAGACGAGCAGCAGCAGGCCGACGATGAGTGCGAGACTGATAGCGGACAATCGCTCGACATCGTGCTTGATGGTATCGCGCGTCTGAACCGAAAACACGCCGGGGCCGGTGAGCAGGAGCCGGTATGAAGGGGCGTGCGGCTTGCCGCTCGAGGCCGCGTGGAACGCGGCGTCCATCGCGGCGATCGCGGTTTCCTGAGCGTCCGTATCGGAGAGCGCCCCGGCCGTTTGAGCTAGGAGCACCGCCGCGTGCCATCGCGCGAAGCCCATACGCCGTCTTTCGATGCCGGTTGCGACTCGCCATCGAACTGATCGACGATCGCCGCCACTTCCCCGGTCGGATCGTGCGGCAGCAGCGCCTTCGTCATGAGTCCGGCCGACGAACTCAGCAAGTCCAGGTTGTCGCCGAGTGCGCGATGCAGTCCTTCGACGGAGAACCGCTGCGGTGTCACCGCGGGCTCAGCAAGTACCGGTGGTCGAAGACGAACCGCTCATCGCGCGCTTGCGTGATCGGCTCGCCGTTGTGCACGGAGACGAAGCGCGGATCGCGGCGCAACACGGCGGCCATGCCGCGTGAGATATCGGCACGCGTTGCCGCGTCGCCGCCTTCAATCGCGGCGAGGATGAGACGCGACACGATGCCTTCGCGCAATTGATCGACGAGCACGCGCTGCTGCCGTCGGCGCGCGGGGCAGGAATGCCGATAGATCGGCGGTGAAATGCGCGCGCTGAACGGCGATCGCGCAGCCGATCAGAAAGACCAGCCAAAGCTGAACCGCGCGCCGCGACAACAGTGAGCGCAGCGAGGTGGCGGGTCGACCGGCATCTCGTTGCGCATCACGGTCCGACAGCATCGTGAAGCTGCATCACCGAATGATCGCCATCGGCTTGCTCGATGACGACGGTATGCAGCACGTCGCGCGTCCCGTCGAGCTTGATCATGCTGACGGCCTTCAGCATGCGGGAATCAAGCGGCGTGAGCGTCAAGGTCCAGTCGTCGCCGTGGCCCGTGACCGAGGTTTTATAGATTCGTTCGAGCGCCGGGCGATCGCCGGCGAGCGTCGCACGAATGCTTCGATAAACGCTTCCAACTCCGGATAGTGCGCGAGCGCGACGGTGTACTTCCGGTCGTTGCGCTCCACGGTCAGCATGTCGCCGTCCACTACGAGCCGCTCGGGCTTGGGGCTTTCCGTCCGCTTTTCCAAGTGATCGGGTGCCGCGAAGGCGAGCTCGCCCCTCGATTCGATCGGTTTCGTCGCGATCGAGAGGATACTTTTTTCGACGAAGCTCGCGTGCCCGGACTTCTTTTGCGCGAGCGTGGACATGAGCCGGTCAAGGGTCCAGCTCGAACCGTCCGCAGCGGTAGCCGTTCCTGCAGCGGTAGCGCCTGACAGCGGCATGCCGAAGCAAACGCCGGTGAGAGACTACGGCAGTCAGCGCTTTGCGCCACCGCAGCGCGCGCAGGATGATAGGAGGCAACGATGGGTCATGCGTCGAATGTCCTCGCCGAGGAAGAAGGCGCCTGTGTCGGCTCTGCGGTCGCGGCATGCGTCGCGTCCGGGTTGTCGCCCCAGAAATCGAAGAAGTTGAACCAGTTATGCGGTGCGCTTCGGCAATGCTTCTCGAGCAAGCCGACATAGCGTTGCACCGCCGCTTCAGATCTGTCGCCGCGCGATCGCCGCGTGGCGTGCGGTGAAATCGGCAGAAGACTCACTCGAAGTGGACGTCGTAGGCGGTTGCCGCCGCGATAGATGCCCGTGAGAAAAATGACGGTTCGCCGAGAAGCGCGGCCATACGCCGTGACCAGCGGAAAACCGACCGGAGCGCCGAGCATATCGACCGGCAGCAGAACATATCGTCGCCTTCCTCTCGCAAGGTTCGGTCGGCCAGCATGCCGATCATCGCACCGCTGTCGGAATAATCGCGTGCCGCCAGCATCGCCTCGGGGCGGCCAAGACCAATGACGTCCTGTTTCACGGCGGGGTTGACCGTAGCAAGGACTGCATTGACGTTGCTCGCGTTGCCTTCGTACATATCATGATCGCCACGCGCAGATTGGCCGCGTCCGTCCGATCGCGCGCAGCACTTCGAAGCTGCCGAAATGCGCGCCGATGAGAAACGCGCCGCGCCCGGCCGCCAAGGCGGAATCGACGAGCTCGGCGCCGTGGACGCGGATGTCGATAACTCGAACCGTTCGCTGAGCAAATAGACGCGGTCGATGGATCGTCGAGCCGAAGACGAACAGATGTCGATAGACGTCACGCCGACCGCGGCGGGCGGCCGAATACGCGCGCGAGATAGGCGCGCGAGGCCTGCCGGGCCGCCGGTGCGAGCAGCAGGAAATACAGCACGATGCCACGCAGCAAGACACGACCGAGCGGCCTGCCGAGGCGCAGCGAAAGCCACGTCATAAGCCTTCAAGAGCGCCAAGTTGCCGCGCTCCTTGCGCTGCGCCCAAATCGCTGGATGGGGCCGTGCAGTACGGGTGCTCATGACG
>CAWIRZ010000044.1:0-105590 GCA_963838695.1 uncultured beta proteobacterium
GTCGGTGTGGATGTAGATCATTTACATGAAGAAATATGCAAAAACTTGAAGTGACAGAGCGGCCTGCCGCAGGACGTGTTGCTGCTGGTTATCTGCTCGGAGTAGCTGCAGCAATTGCATATGTTTTTGCTTTTGCAATAGGCCGCGTAATATTGCATAGATCGGAGGATGGTGTGATGTTTCCCATCTCCGAAACTGTTTATGTGATTTTCACTGACTGCCTCACTTTTCCAATCCTTTGGGGGGCAGCTGTCTTCCTGTCTGTACTGCCGTTTCTGGCTCTATTATTTATAATCGCTAGATATAGAATATCCAGCGTAATTATATCTATTTTATTTGGTGGTGCCATTGCCTTGCTCATGGCTTACGTTGTTGTTCGGTTGATGCACGGGGTGAGTTGGTATACCGACCCCCCGAACAGCATCCTGTTGAGTATTTCACAAGAATATTGGGCTGTCGGGAAGCTATTCGCACCAGCGGGCGGCATTGGGGGGCTGCTATTTTGGGCCATCGCCGGGAGACATTTCGATTAAAGTGATGCGTTGTATATTCATGGTGTTTTATGGATTTTTGACGTGGCGGGTTATTTGAGGAAATTTGGGGTAACTGAATTTTAATCAAGATCGACCTCGATTGAGAATTGTGTGATTTTTGCTTTTCCGAAAAAGAAAGACTGGGCCCGTGGGTTGAAGTTGTTTCGGGAATGTCTCTGATATAATTTTAAGCTGGTGTGAAAATGTTTGAAATACTAAGTTTTCAATTAGTAGCTTCACTTGCAACAAGCGCCAAGGCATTGATTGATCAAGGGTTTCGGCGCCGCCAAATTGACACTACAAACCGAAATCTTAGTAAAAGATGGGGCTGGTGGATTTGGCTCGGATAATTTTATTGTTTACGATATAAAGGGCAATCCCGTTGCCGCAAAATATCTGGTTGATTCGAGCGGGAACTATGTCATGAATAGTGTGACCGGCACACCCTTAGTGGTTCCGGCCGATTATGATCCCAATCAAATAATCCAGACGTTTACCTCGCAACCTCGCACAACACACAAGGTACTGACTCTAGAAGTGCCCGATTTCAATCGGGGTCCGCGACTCAGGGCGTGACCGCCCTGATCGATCGAACGGTGCGGCGGCCGCCGCTCAGTTGTCCTCCCAATACGGCATGCTTTCGCTCGCGCGCGAGACGAAGCGGAATGCCTTCGGCCGTTCGCCCGGCGCGCCCGGAAATTCCGCCACCATCCCGAACTTGCCCGAGTCGGGATACTCCACGATCTCCGGCATTATCTTCGTGCTCACC
Organism: uncultured beta proteobacterium; assembly: GCA_963838695.1. Classification (GTDB taxonomy): domain Bacteria; phylum Pseudomonadota; class Gammaproteobacteria; order Burkholderiales; family Burkholderiaceae; genus Trinickia. The sequence continues at coordinate 1,303 of CAWIRZ010000044.1, forward strand.
GCCAGGTATTTCAATTCCGCGTCGCCGGTATTCGCGATCTGATGTGCTGCCTCGGGACCGCCGGGCGGACAGGCGATGACATCCCCCGCGCGGATCGAGTAGACGGCTTCGCCGATCCGCACTTCCCCCGTCCCTTCCAAGACAAAGAACATCTCCTCGTTCACCCGGTGATTGTGAAACGGAAACGCGCGCTTGCCGGGCGCGACGGCGGTCACGTTATAGCCCAGCTTCTGCGCGCCGATACGCCCACTGATCGCACCCATCCTCGGCGCGTAGCGATCGGCCATCGATTCGGGCGGCGCGACGCCGGCCGGTAGTGGGGCCAGTTCAACATCGGTCAGATTGACGATCGGTTTCATTCATGGGTCCTCATAGGAAGTCAAACATCAGACGAAATGAGCGCGTGCGAGCCTCCGCCCAAGGCTGGCGCCAAGCTCGCCGGCGGTCCTTCCCGCCAGGCCGTGGCCCAGGCCTGGCGGCGCGCAGGCCATCTTGCCACGGCACCTTCGAATGAAGGTGCCGTCTCAATATATGGGCATGCCATTCAAATGTTGGATCATGGCGCGAGGCATGCCTACAATCCGTCGCGAGCGGTCGAAAGATCGCGCAACCAATACGAATGGCAAGAGACGAAGCGATTCAGAGCGAAGCATCCCACCCTGAATGGAGACGCGCCCGATGACAGCCCCCGAGAACACCTTGGTCCATCCTACGACGATGGGCGATACCTCCGAGTCGGTACTCGGTACGCCGAGCGGCGCCTCGCTTGAACCCGTCTCGTTCGCGGGCTCGCCCCTCGCGGTCAACGAGTCGCAGGCCGGTACGCAAACGCTGTTGCGTGGGCTGGCCATCATCGAGGCGTGCGCGAACGGTGCGCGCGACATGCGCGCGTTCTCGGCCGCGCTCGGCACGACGCGCAGCACCACGCACCGGCTCGTCAGCAGCCTAGTACACGCGCACTATCTACGTCATGGCCCGAATGGCTATCTGCTCGGCCCCAAGCTCATCGAACTGGGCACGATCGCGCTCGAGCAGATGCCGTTGACCGCTGTCGCGCGTCCGCACCTCGAGCGTCTGTCCGAATCGACGCTCGATACGATTCACCTCGGCGTGCGCGACGGCGACGATGTCCTATATATCGACAAAATCGCCGCCACGCGCGGCCTCGAAATGCGTTCGCGCATCGGCCATCGCATGCCGCTCGCCTCGACGGGGATCGGCAAGGCCCTGATGCTCGATTTGTCGCCGCAAACGTGGGGCGTGTTGTACGACTCGGCCAAGCGCGCGCTCGAAAGCGTGCGGTTCGATCACGACGCAACCCCCGACAAACCGCTCTTCCTGCAACGGATGGTTCGTTTTTCGGCAGGCGGATACGCGTTCGATCTCGAGGAGAACGAGCCCCAGATTCGCTGCGTCGCGGCGCCGATCCGCGATGCGTCGGGCACCATCATCGCCGCCGTGTCGGTGGCAAGCACCATTCCTTATATGTCGCACGAGCGCATGGATGAACTAGTGCCGATCGTGCAGCGCGAAGCGCGCGCGATTTCCGAAGAACTTGGCTGGGTCCCGGCGGGTACGCGCCGTATCAAACGATGAGCGCTGTGCATGCTTTAGCCGCGGGACCGGCGTTGATCGGGGTCGATTGGGGTACGACCGCCATGCGGGCCTATCTGTTCGACGCACTCGGCAACGTCATCGGCACCCATGCATCGGGCGACGGCATCATGCGCTTGCCGCAGCCTGGCGGCTTCGATGCCGCGTTCGAAGCGGCATGCGGCGAGTGGCTCGAGTCGTCGCCGAACTTGCCGGTGATCGCCGCGGGGATGGTCGGCAGTGCGCAAGGCTGGCGCGAGGCGCCGTATGTCGAGACGCCCGCCGATGCCGCAGCGCTGGTGGCCGGCATCGTGCGCGTCACGACGGCGCGCGGTTTGTGCGTGCATATCGTGCCGGGCGTCATCGAGCGCAGCGAGCTGCCGAATGTGATGCGCGGCGAGGAAACGCAGATCGTCGGCGCGCTCGTGAGCGACGCGATCGGCGGCTCCGCGCACACGCTCGTGGGTTTGCCGGGCACGCATGCCAAATGGGCCGTCGTACACGGCGCACGCATCGAATCGTTCCACACGTTCATGACCGGCGAGCTGTATGCGGCCCTGCGCGATCACACGATTCTCGGGCGGACGATGGTCGACCCGGTCGCGCCCGATACGCAAGCGTTCTTGCGCGGCGTGACGGTGGCCCGGCATGCGCACAGCGCCGGCCTGCTCGCGACGATTTTCAGCACGCGCACGCTCGGCCTGACCGGTGCGCTCGCGGCCGAGCAACAGCCCGACTATCTATCGGGCCTGCTCATCGGGCACGAACTGAGCGGCCTCGAGGCGCTACTGGAGTCCCGCGGCGCGGCGCTCGCGCAAGAAGCGCCGCGATTGATCGGCAGCGCCGCACTGTGCGAGCGCTATCGGCTCGCATTGGCCGAGTTCGACTGTATGCGTGCGAGCGTCGTCGAAGCCGCGGCCGAAAGCGGACTATGGCGGATCGCCACGCAGGCGGGACTCGTCGCGCACCATGCGGCAGCGTCCACAACTTGATGCACGGCTATTTTGCCAACCGATGAATCGTCAGTCAGCCGAATAACCAGGTCGTACGATATGCAAACCGAATTCGATCTTCCGAAGCCCTATCACCCTCATGCACGCTTCATGGCTGCGTTCGATGCGTGCCCATTGATCGCGATCTTGCGCGGCGTGCTGCCCAGCGAAGTCGTGGCGCATGGGCGAGCGCTGCATAAGGCAGGGTTTCGCATCGTCGAGGTGCCCCTGAACTCGCCCGATCCGCTCGCCAGTATCGCCGCCTTGCGCGACGCGCTGCCGAGCGAGGTGATCGTCGGTGCGGGCACGGTGCTGCGCACGGAATTCGTCGAACAAGTGGCGGGCGCGGGCGGCGAACTCATCGTCATGCCCCACGGCGACATCGAGATCATTAGGACGGCCAAGGAAAAAGGATTGGCTTGCGCCCCCGGGGTAGCCACGCCGACCGAAGCATTCGCCGCGCTTGCGCATGGCGCCGATGTGCTCAAGATGTTTCCCGCCGAGCAACTGGGCACTCACGTCATCAAGGCTTGGCGTGCCGTCATCGCCAAACGGGTGCCGTTGGTTCCGGTGGGCGGTGTCACGCCCGAAACGATGGGCGTGCACGTGGCCGCCGGCGCGAACGGCTTCGGCCTCGGCTCCGCGCTCTATCGTGCCGGGCAAGATGTCGATGCGACGGCCGCGCAGGCTAGCGCGTTCGTCGCGGCCTGGCGCAAGCTGCAAGAGGGGGCCGCTCGGTGAATCGGCTCGCGGGCAAGGTCGCCATCGTCACGGGGTCGGGCCGAGGAATCGGCGAGGCCATCGCGCACGCCTTTGCACGCGAAGGCGCGGCCACGGTGTTGGCCGAACTCGATCTCGATGCCGCCCGCCGTACCGCGCAGCGGATCGAAGCCGAGATACCCGGCGCGCGCGTGCTCGCGGTGCAGACCGACGTGACGCAATCGGCCTCGGTGCGCGCGGCGCACGATGCTGCCGAGCAGGCTTTCGGCCCGATCGACGTGCTTGTGAACAACGCCGGCATCAATGTGTTTTGCGATCCGCTGACGATGACCGACGACGATTGGCGGCGCTGCTTCGCGGTGGATCTAGACGGGGTGTGGAACGGCTGCAAGGCGGTATTGCCGGGGATGGTCGAGCGTGGGCGCGGCAGCATCGTCAACATCGCCTCGACACATGCGTTCCAGATTATTCCGGGATGCTTTCCGTATCCCGTTGCCAAGCATGGCGTGCTCGGCCTCACGCGCGCGCTTGGGATCGAATACGCGGCGAAGCAGGTGCGCGTCAATGCGATCGCGCCCGGTTACGTCGAAACGCAACTCACGCGGGATTGGTGGAATGCGCAGTCCGATCCCGCGGCCGCACGCGAGGCGACGTTGGCCTTGCAGCCGATGAAGCGCATCGGCGAGCCGCGCGAAGTGGCGATGACGGCGGTGTTTCTCGCATCGGACGAGGCGCCCTTCATCAATGCGACATGCATCACGGTCGACGGTGGGCGCACGGCGCTGTACCACGATTGATGCGAACGTTTTTTGCCGTGCGGTAGCTCCGCGCGGCGGTGTGCGAATCGGATGGCGCATTGGCCGCTTGGGTCATCCGATCAAGATAACGCGGCCGAACGCTGAATCAGACAGGAGACAAACGTCATGAAGCGCAAGATTTTCCTCACGTTGGTAGCTGCAGCGGTGACATCGATGGTTGCCGGCGTGCCGGCCGCCCAAGCCGCCGATCCGGTCAAGATCGGCTTCCTCGTGAAGCAACCGGAAGAACCCTGGTTCCAAGACGAATGGAAATTCGCCGAGATGGCCGCGAAGAAGGACGGCTTCACGCTCGTGAAGATCGGTGCGACCTCGGGTGAAAAGGTCATGAGCGCCATCGACAACCTCTCTGCACAAAAGGCGCAAGGCTTCATCATTTGCACGCCCGACGTGAAGCTCGGGCCGGGCATCGTCGCGAAGGCGAAGGCCGACGGCTTGAAGATGATGACGGTGGACGATCGCCTCGTGGACGGTGCGGGCAAGCCGATCGCGTCGGTGCCGCACATGGGCATCTCGGCTTATAACATCGGCCAGCAAGTCGGCAAGGGTCTCGTCGACGAAATCAAGAAGCGCGGTTGGGACATGAAGGACGTCGGCGTGATCGACGTGACCTACGAACAGCTGCCGACGGCGCACGACCGTACGCAAGGCGCGACCGATGTGCTCGTTGCCGCGCATTTCCCGAAGGCGAACATTATCGCTGCGCCGCAAGCGAAGACCGACACGGAAAACGCGTTCAACGCGGCCAACATCGCGCATTACGAAGAACCCGCAGTTCAAGCACTGGGTGGCGTACGGCCTGAACGACGAAGCCGTGCTCGGCGCCGTGCGCGCAGCCGAAGGCCGTGGCTTCAAGGCCGACAACATGATCGGCATCGGCATCGGCGGTTCGGATTCGGCAATGAGCGAATTCAAGAAGCCGCAAGCGACGGGCTTCTTCGGCACGGTCATCATCAGCCCGAAGCGTCATGGCGAAGAAACGTCGGAAGATATGTACAAGTGGATCACGGCCGGCACGCAGCCGCCCGCGCTGACGCTGACGACGGGGATGCTCGCCACGCGCGACAACGTAGAGAAGGTGCGTGAAGAAATGGGGCTCGCCGCGAAGTAAGCGGCGCGGCTTTCAGGCCCGCCGCCCGTCGATGAAGCATGCGATGGGCGGCTCGGCCTGGACGACCCTTCAGTGCGAGGATAGGTGAGATGTCAGCAACGTTGCGATTTGACAATATCGGCAAGGTGTTTCCGGGCGTGCGGGCGCTCGACGCTGTGTCGTTCGAGGTCGAGGCCGGCCAGGTGCACGGCCTCATGGGCGAAAACGGCGCGGGTAAATCGACGCTGCTCAAGATCCTGGGCGGCGAGTATCAGCCCGATTCGGGCCGCATCATGATGGACGGGCAGGAGGTGCGCTTCCCGAGCGCGGCGGCTTCGATCGCAGCCGGTGTCGCGGTGATTCACCAAGAACTGCAGTACGTCCCCGATCTGACCGTGACCGAGAACTTGCTGCTCGGCCGGCTGCCGAATGCGTTCGGCTGGGTGAATAAGCGCGATGCCAAGCGTTTCGTGCGCGAACGGCTCGCGCAAATGGGCGTCGATCTCGATCCCAATGCGAAACTCGGCCGGTTGTCGATCGCGCAGCGGCAAATGGTCGAAATCTGCAAGGCGCTGTTGCGCAATGCGCGCGTCATCGCGCTCGACGAGCCCACGAGTTCGCTCTCGCATCGCGAGACGGAAGTGCTGTTCAAGCTCGTGCGCGAGTTGCAGGCCGACGGCCGTGCGCTCATTTACATCTCGCACCGCATGGACGAGATCTACGAGCTGTGCACCGCCTGCACGATCTTCCGCGACGGCCGCAAGGTGGCCTCGCATCCGTCGCTCGCCGAAGTCAAGCGCGAGACGATGGTCAAGGAGATGGTGGGGCGCGAGATTTCCGACATCTACGGTTATCGGCCGCGCCAGCAGGGCGAGGTGCGTCTGGCCGTCGATTCGGTGGAGGGCCACGGCCTGTCCGCGCCCGCGAGCTTCAACGTGCGCGCGGGTGAGATCGTCGGCTTCTTCGGGCTCGTGGGTGCGGGCCGCAGCGAATTGATGCGGCTCGTCTATGGCGCCGAAAAGCGTCGGGGCGGGCATATCGTGCTCGACGGCGCGCAGGCCGATGTGAAAAGTCCCGCGCAGGCGATCCGCCGCGGCATCGTGCTGTGCCCCGAAGACCGAAAGGAAGAGGGCATCGTGGCGATCGCGTCGGTGGCGGAGAACATCAACATCAGTTGCCGCCGGCACCATCTGCGCGCCGGATTGTTCCTCAATCGCGCGAAAGAAGCCGAGACGGCCGATCGCTTCATCAAGCTGCTGAAGATCAAGACGCCCAACCGGCGGCAGAAGATTCGGCTGCTGTCGGGCGGCAATCAGCAAAAGGCGATCTTGTCGCGTTGGCTCGCGGAACCCGGCTTGAAGGTCGTCATTCTCGACGAACCGACCCGCGGGATCGACGTCGGCGCGAAACATGAGATCTATAACGTCATCTACGAACTTGCCGAACGCGGCTGTGCGGTGGTGATGGTGTCGTCGGAGCTGCCCGAGGTGCTCGGGGTGTCCGATCGCATCGTCGTCATGCGCGAGGGGCGGATCTCGGGCGTGCTCGCGCGCAGCGACGCGAACGAGTCGACGCTGTTGGAACTGGCGCTGCCGCAAGGCGCGGGTGCCTCGCGCGAGGCGGCCTGAGCGTCGAGCCATGCGCGGTGCAACACGGCACGGCGATCAACGACCGATGCCCGAAACGGAACGGATGCAACGAAAACCCGTCGCGAACGACGGTGAAGGAGCCACAACATGCAAGCAAGAGAAAACCTCGTCGAGGCGGGCGCCAAGCGCGCGGCCGAGGCGTTGATCCCGCAGCCGAACGATCGGCAAAAATGGTGGCAGCAGGTCACCGAATACAGCCTCATTTTGATTTTCGCCGTGATGTTCGTGACGACGTCGTTCACCGTCGATCACTTCTTCTCGGTCGAGAACATGCTCGGCCTCGCGCTGTCGGTCTCGCAGATCGGCATGGTGGCCTGCACGATGATGTTCTGCCTCGCCTCGCGCGATTTCGACTTGTCCGTCGGCTCGACCGTGGCGTTCGCGGGCGTGCTCTGTGCGATGGTCCTCAATGCGACGGGCAACACGTTTATCGCGATCGTCGCCGCGGTGGCGGCCGGTGCCGTGATCGGCTGGGTCAACGGCGCGGTCATCGCCTATCTGCGCATCAACGCGCTGATTACGACGCTGGCGACGATGGAAATCGTGCGCGGCCTCGGCTTCATCGTCTCGCACGGGCAAGCCGTGGGGGTTTCGTCGGATACGTTCATCGCGCTCGGCGGCCTGACGATGCTGGGCGTATCGCTGCCGATCTGGGTCACGCTGGTGTGCTTCATCGGCTTCGGCGTGCTGCTGAACCAGACGGTCTATGGGCGCAATACGCTGGCGATCGGCGGCAATCCCGAAGCATCGCGTCTGGCCGGGATCAACGTCGAGCGCACGCGCGTCATGATCTTCTTGATTCAGGGCGCCGTCACCGCACTCGCCGGTGTGATTCTGGCCTCGCGTATTACGTCGGGCCAGCCGAATGCCGCCGAAGGCTTCGAGCTGAACGTCATCTCGGCGTGCGTGCTGGGCGGGGTATCGCTGCTCGGCGGCCGTGCGACGATTTCGGGTGTCGTGATCGGGGTGCTCATCATGGGCACCGTCGAGAACGTCATGAACCTGCTGAACATCGACGCCTTCTATCAATATCTCGTGCGGGGTGCGATTTTGCTTGCGGCCGTGCTGCTCGACCAGCTCAAGAACCGCGGCTTGCGCGACTGAGCGCGATCGAACAACGATAACGAGGGGTATTCGGGGCCCGTGCTCGATCGAGCGTACGGGCCCTTGGCCTAACGGAGTAACGGAGAAATTTTACGATGTCGCTTCCCGATCATCCGCAGCTGGGGCCCTACGCGCGCTACCCAAGCCTCGTGGGACGTACCGTCTTCATCACGGGCGGCGCCACCGGTATCGGCGCTTCGTTTGTCGAACACTTTACGCGGCAAGGCGCACGCGTCGCGTTTTGCGACATCGACGCGAGTGCGGGTGAGGCACTGGCCGATGCCCTCGGCGATGCGCCCGAAAAGCCCCTCTTTCTCGCCTGCGACGTGACCGACATCGATGCGCTGCGCGGCGCGATCGCCGATGCGCAAGCCGCGCTCGGTCCCGTCAGCGTGCTCGTGAACAATGCGGCGAACGACGTGCGACATGCGCTCGCCGACGTGACGCCGGCTTCGTTCGACGTCGGCATCGCCGTCAATTTGCGTCATCAGTTCTTTGCTGCGCAAGCTGTCGTCGAAGACATGAAACGCGCGGGCGGCGGCTCGATCATCAATCTCGGTTCGATCAGCTGGATGCTCAAGCAGGGCGGCATGCCCGTCTATCTGACGGCGAAGGCTGCGATCCAGGGCCTCACGCACGCGCTGGCTCGCGATCTGGGTCCTTTCGGCATTCGCGTGAACGCGCTCGTGCCCGGCTGGGTCTTGACCGAGAAGCAGCGACGGCTTTGGCTCGACGAAGCGGGCAAGCGCGCGTTGAAGGAAGGCCAATGCCTGGACGGCGAGCTGCTGCCCGAGGATCTGGCGCGCATGGCGCTGTTCCTGGCGGCCGACGACAGCCGCATGGTGACGGCGCAAGAGTTCATCGTGGATGGAGGCTGGGCATGAGCAGCCAAGACATTGCAGCCGCAACCGCCTCCCTCGCCGTGCCGGTGCAGTGCACGCTGGGCGAGGGAGCGACTTGGTGTGCGCGCACAGGGCGCTTTTATTGGACGGATATCGAAGGCGCGCGCCTGTATCGATACGATCCGAGCACGGGCGAGCATACGAGTTGGGCGATGCCCGAACGGCTCGCGACGTTCGCGCTTTGCGCCGAGCCGAATTACCTCCTGCTTGGCCTCGCGACGCATCTCGCCTTCTTCGATCTATCGACGCACGACATGCGCCGGATCGTCGATGTCGAGCCCGACCTCGATACGCGGCTGAACGACGGACGGTGCGACCGGCAAGGGCGGTTCGTGTTCGGCACTAAGCACGAAGGTGCAACATTGCGTCCGATCGGCGGTTTTTATCGGCTCAACGCCGATTTGTCGCTCGAACGGCTACCGTTGCCGCCGCCGGCGATCTCGAACAGCATTTCGTTCAGTCCCGACGGCGCGACGATGTATTTCTGCGATTCGCCGACGCGCGAAATCCTGGCGTGCGACTACGGCGCCGACGGCGCGATCGGCAACGTGCGCGTCTTCACGCGGCTCGAAGATGCCGACGGCGTGCCCGACGGCTCGACCGTCGACGCCGAGGGCGGGCTTTGGAACGCGCAGTGGGGCGGCGCCCGAGTGGTGCGCTATGGAGCGGACGGTATCGAAACCGAACGCGTGAGCGTCCCCACGAGCCAGCCGAGCTGCGTGGCATTGGGCGGTGCGAACCTCGACACGCTGTATGTCACGAGCGCTCGCGTGGAGCTCGATGCGGTTTCGCTGGCGGCCGAACCGGGCGCCGGCGGGGTTTTTGTCGCACCGAGCAGGCGGCTTGGGCTGGCGGAGCCGCTGTTTCTCGGGCAGTGGCGCTAAGCGCGGGCATTTTGCGTTAAACCGAACGGCACATTTCGAGTCAAAGGCGGCAAAGACACGCCTTCGCATACCGCCAAGCCCACTTCGCCGGCTCGGCGCCTCTCGACGGAGTTGATCATGAGCGCACCGAATACCAACGCCTCTGCTACCCGGGGCGCGCGTGCGTCCGAGACACCCAGCGGCCGCACGCCGGCGCGCGGCTCCAGGGCCGAGGAGCGCCATGCCAAGCTGGCGTCGATCGTGCAGCCGGTGCGGCCCGGGCCGGCAACCTCGGTCATCGCTCGCGGGGCCGCGGGGACGTACCGGCAAACCGATCTCACGCTCGCCAACGAGCACTTGCGGATCGACCTCGCGCCGGCGCTCGGCGGCGGCATGACGCGTTTCGACTGGCATGGCGACGGCGGTGCGCCGACGGCGATTTTCCGCAGCTGCGACGCTACGCGGCCCGACACGGATCCGAACGCGCTCGCCTGTTATCCGCTCGTCCCGTATTCGAATCGGATCGGTGGGGCGCGGTTTCGCTTCGAGGGGCGCGAAGTGGCCATCCCGCGCAATCGGGCGAGCGAGCCGCTGCCGCTTCACGGCGACGGCTGGCTGCGCCCGTGGCGCGTCGTCGAACGCGGCGATACGCATGCGACGCTCGCACTCGAACGGGACCGCGCCAAGCCGTATGCGTATCGCGCGACGCAGCGCTATGCGCTCGATGCGGCGACCCTGTGCGTGACGCTGACCGTCGAAAACGCCGGCCGCGAGGCGATGCCGTTCGGGCTCGGCTTGCATCCGTTCCTCGCACGCGATCACGACACCCGCTTGTCGGCGGCCGCAAGCGGGCTATGGCTGTCGGGTGCCGATTGGCTGCCGGTGCGGCACGTGCCGGTACCGCCGGCTTGGACGTTCGGTGTGGCCTATCCGCTGCCCGACGCGCTCGTGAACCACGCCTTCACGCAATGGAGCGGGCGCGCGGCCGTCGTCTGGCCGAGCAAGCGGCTCTCGCTCACGATCGCCGCCGACGCCGACTATTACGTGCTCTATACGCCGCCCGGCGAAGGCTTTTTTTGCTTCGAGCCCGTCGATCACCCGATCAATGCGGTCAATCTCCCAGGCGGCGCCTGCGAACATGGGATGACGATGTTGGCCCCGGGTGAAACGCTCGAACGGGAGTTTCGGTTCACGGTCGAGCCGGTCGGCCGCTGATCGGCCGCCTCGTCGCACGACGATTCGGGCACGGTTCGGGGACGGTTCGGGTTCGATTTGAGCAGACCATTTGGCGCGATGGCTGCGGCGGACCTGCCGACCGGCGCGCTCGCGCGGGTAAAATACGGGACTTTCCCGCCACCGGCACCCATCTCGATTTCGTCATGTCCACCACCTATTCGTTCGTCCGCTCGCTGGCCGACGCCTGGCAACGCACGGGCTCGCTTCTCACCGTCGGCCTCGATCCCGAACCGTCGCGCTTCCCGGGCGCGCTAGCGAACCGCTCCGACAAAATTTTCGAGTTCTGCCGCGACATCGTCGACGCAACGGCGCCCTTTGCGAGTGCGTTCAAGCCGCAGATCGCCTACTTCGCCGCGCATCGCGCGGAGGATCAACTCGAAGCGCTGATCGCGCACATTCACGAGCGGCACCCGGGATTGCCGGTCATCCTCGACGCCAAGCGCGGCGATATCGGCAGCACGGCCGAGCAATACGCACGCGAGGCGTTCGAGCGCTACCGCGCCGATGCGGTGACGGTCAATCCGTACATGGGCTTCGATTCGATCGAGCCGTACCTCGCGCATGCGGGCAAGGGCGTGATCGTGCTGTGCCGCACCTCGAACCCGGGCGGCTCCGATTTGCAGTTCCTCGAAACGCTCGGGCGCCCGCTGTACCAGGTCGTCGCCTCGCTGGCGGCTGAAAAATGGAATGCCAGCGGGCAACTCGGCTTGGTGGTGGGGGCGACGTTTCCGAAGGAGATCGAGATCGTGCGCGGCATCGTGGGCGACATGCCGCTGCTGATTCCGGGTATCGGCGCTCAGGGCGGCGATGTGGAGGCGACCGTGCGTGCCGGGCGCACGAGCCATGGCGGCGGGATGATGATCAATTCGTCGCGCGCGATTCTTTACGCAAGCAAGAACGAAGACTTCGCACAGGCCGCCGCGCGTGCCGCCGAGCAAACGCGCGACAAGATCAACGCCTATCGCTGAGCGGTGGCATGGGGGCGCGGGCGGTTAGCGCTCGTGCTCCTCCACGTGTTTCAGAAGGCCGCGCAGCGCATGCGCGGCCGCTTGGACGCGAATCTGCTCGCGATCGCCCCTAAAGACCAGCGTTTCGGCCGATGTTTCGAGGCGATTGCTCCACGCAAAGCACACCATGCCGACGGGCTTGGTCTCGGTGCCGCCACCGGGGCCGGCCACGCCGGTGATGGCGAGCGAAACCTGCGCACGGCTGTTGCGCAGCGCGCCTTCGGCCATCGCGCACGCCACGCTCTCGCTGACGGCGCCATGCTTTTCGATGAGTTCGGCCGGCACGCCGATCATTTCCGTCTTGGCCTGATTCGAATAAGTCACGAAGCCGCGCTCGAACCATCCGCTGCTGCCGGAGATATCGGTGACGGCGGTCGCCACCATCCCCCCGGTGCACGATTCGGCGGTCGCTAGCAGGAGGTGCGTGTCGCGTAGCTTGTTGCCGACGCGCACGGCGAGTTGATGAACGACGGAATCGGTGGGCATCGTCACGGCCTCGGCGGATGGAGCAGTCACATAGCCGGAACGGGCCCGGCCGGTCGGGTGATCGAGCGCTGCGTCAAATAGTCATGCGCCAGAGCGCGATGACGAGCAGCGTGAAGAACGCGGCGACGAGATCGTCGAGCATGATGCCGAAACCGCCTTTCACATGGCGATCGAAGTAGCGGATCGGCGGCGGCTTGACCATATCGAAGAAACGGAACACCAAGAACGCCCATAACTGGCCGACGAACGTTTCGGGCGTCACGAATACGAGGACGAGCCAGAACGCGACGATCTCATCCCACACGACGGGCGACGGATCGTCCGTGCCCATTTTGCGCGCGGTGAATCCGGTGATGTAGATGCCGGCGATAAAACCCACGACGATCAATACCGCCCATTCGATGACGGTGAGGCGGCCGTTCAACGCCGCGAACGACACCCAGGCGAACAGCGTGCCCATGGTTCCCGGCATGATCGGCGAGAGGCCGCTGCCGAAGCCGAGCGAGAGGCAATGAAGCGGGTGCGACAGCATGAAGCGCGCGCTGGCGCGGCGCTTTGACTGCGGCGCGGAGGGCGGAGTGGGCACGCTGGGCGGCGGCCCGTCGTTGAACGAAGGATCAGTGTGCATCGAAATGGTCGAAGCCGTGCAGCGTCAAGGAAAGCGGTGCATGCGAGGCGTCGTGCCACGCAATCGCCGGCGCGTCGGTCGCATCACGCGGGGCGCTTATTGTACCGATCCTCGTGACGGCGACGTTCGCGCGGCTGCCGGCATCGGCGATCGCTTCGCGCGCGTGCTGCGGTGCCGTGAACAGCAATTCGTAATCGTCGCCGCCCGCGAGCGTACATTGCCGCTGTGCGTCGAGCGGCAGCTTGCGCAGGGCGTTCGAGCGCGGGACGGCGTCGACGTCGATCGACGCCCGCATGTGCGAGCGCTCTAGGATGTGGCGCAAGTCGCCGGCCAAGCCGTCGGACACGTCCAGCGCCGAGTGCGCGAGGCCGCGCAGTGCAAGCCCGAGCGCGATGCGAGGTTCGGGCCGCTCCAGCGCGTGGCGCAACGTGGCGTGTTCGCGCGCGTCGAAGCGCTCCACGGGCCATTCGCCGCGCAAGAGCCCCAGCCCCGCGCGCGCGTCGCCCAGCGTGCCGGACACCCAGATATCGTCGCCGTCGCGCGCGCCGTCGCGGCGCAGGGCGGCTTGCGCCGGTACGTCGCCGAAGATCGTGACGCATAGGTTCAACGGCCCGCGCGTGGTGTCGCCGCCGATCAACTCGCAGTCGAAGCGCTCGGCCAGCGCGAACAGGCCCTCGGCGAACGCTTCGAGCCACGCTTCGCGCGGCGTGTCGAGCGCAAGCGCAAGCGTGAAGGCGCGCGGCTTCGCGCCCATCGCCGCCAGATCCGACAGATTGACGGCGAGCGTCTTGTGGCCGAGCGCTTGCGGATCGACATCGGGCAGAAAATGCCGTCCTTCGACGAGCATGTCCGTCGAAACGGCCAGCAATTCGCCGGCTTCGGGTGCGATCAGAGCGCAATCGTCGCCGATGCCGATCGTGGCGCGCGGCGCTCGGGCCCGCGCGCGCTGCGCGAAGTAGCGCTCGATCAAGGCGAACTCGGAAAGGGGCATAAAAAGGTGCGGTCGAGGTGAGCGGTTGCGCCGGCGCGTGGGCGCTCGCCACACCCGTCCCGACGGACAAGGCCGTCGGGACGGGCAGCGAATGGCGCTACAATGCGTCGAACACTCATTCTAATCTGCATCACACGCAAACAGACTGGACTCTCCCACCTCATGTCTACGAATACCGCTGCCGCCAAGGCGAAGCTGCGCGAAGCCGCGCTCGATTATCACGAATTTCCCTCGCCCGGCAAAATCGCCATTGCGCCGACGAAACAGATGATCAACCAGCGCGATCTTGCGCTCGCGTATTCGCCTGGCGTCGCGTTCGCGTGCGAGGAAATCGTCGAGAACCCACTGAACGCGGCGCGGTTCACGGCACGCAGCAATTTGGTCGGCGTCGTGACGAACGGTACGGCGGTGCTCGGGCTCGGCAACATCGGCCCGCTGGCCTCGAAGCCCGTGATGGAAGGCAAGGCCGTGCTGTTCAAGAAGTTCGCCGGCATCGACGTGTTCGATATCGAACTGAACGAATCCGATCCGCATAAGCTCGTCGATGTCATCGCCGCGCTCGAGCCGACGTTCGGCGGCATCAATCTGGAAGACATCAAAGCGCCGGACTGTTTTATCGTCGAGCGCGAGTGCCGCAAGCGGATGAAAATCCCTGTTTTCCACGACGATCAGCATGGCACGGCCATCGTGGTGGCCGCGGCCGTGACGAACGGGTTGAAGGTCGTGGGCAAGGACATCTCGAAGGTCAAACTCGTGGCGTCGGGGGCCGGCGCGGCGGCGCTCGCATGTCTAGGTCTGCTCGTCGATTTGGGGCTGCCGATCGAGAACATCCTCGTGACCGATTTGGCCGGTGTCGTCTACCAGGGCCGCACCGAGTTGATGGATCCGGACAAGGAGCGCTTCGCGCGCGAAACGTCGGCGCGCACGCTGGCGGAAGTGATGGAAGGCGCGGATATTTTCTTGGGGTTGTCGGCGGGCGGCGTGCTCAAGCCCGAGATGGTCAAGACCATGGCGGCTAAGCCGCTTATTCTCGCGCTCGCGAATCCCACCCCCGAAATCTTGCCCGAGCTCGCGCTCGAAGTGCGGCCTGACGCCATTTTGGCGACGGGCCGCACCGATTACCCGAATCAGGTCAACAACGTCCTGTGTTTCCCGTTCATCTTCCGCGGGGCGCTCGATGCGGGCGCCACGACGGTCACGCGTGAAATGGAAATCGCGGCGGTCAACGCGATTGCCGAGCTGGCGCGCCAGGAACAAAGCGACATCGTCGCGACGGCGTATGGCATCCAAGATCTCGCGTTCGGGCCCGAGTACTTGATTCCGAAGCCATTCGATCCGCGCTTGATCGTGAAGATCGCGCCGGCCGTCGCGCAGGCCGCGATGGATTCGGGCGTCGCGACGCGGCCTATCGAGGACATGGAAGCCTACAAGCAGCACCTGCAGCAGTTCGTCTACCACAGCGGCACGACGATGAAGCCGATCTTCCAGCAGGCGCGCAGCGTCGAGCCCGGCAAGAAGCGCATCGTGTTCGCCGAAGGCGAGGAAGAGCGCGTGCTGCGGGCGGTGCAGATCGTCGTCGACGAAAAGCTCGCCACACCGATTCTGATCGGGCGCCCGGGCGTGATCGAGCACCGCATCGAACGCTACGGTTTGCGGCTCACGCCGGGTGTCGATTTCACGGTCGTCAACACCGAGCACGACGAGCGCTATCGCGAGTTCTGGCAGGAGTACTACCAGCTCATGGCGCGCAAGGGCATCAGCCAGCAAC
This sequence comes from uncultured beta proteobacterium, assembly GCA_963838695.1. Classification (GTDB taxonomy): domain Bacteria; phylum Pseudomonadota; class Gammaproteobacteria; order Burkholderiales; family Burkholderiaceae; genus Trinickia. The sequence goes on from CAWIRZ010000044.1 coordinate 17,147, forward strand.
TGGCGAAGGTCGAAATGCGCCGCCGCACGACGCTGATCGGCTCGATGCTCGTGAACAAGGGCGAGGCCGACGGGATGATCTGCGGCACGATCTCCACGCCGCTGCGCCACCTGCATTTCATCAACCAAGTGATCGGCAAGCGCCCTGGCTGTACCGTGTTCGGTGCGATGAACGGGCTTGTGCTGCCGGGCCGCCAGATTTTTCTCGTCGATACCCATGTGAACGTCGATCCGACCCCGGCGGAGCTGGCCGAGATCACGATCATGGCGGCGGAAGAGGTGCGCCGTTTCGGCATCGAGCCGAAGGTCGCGCTGGTCTCGCACTCGAATTTCGGGACGAGCAATGCGCCGTCCGCGCAGAAGATGCGCGATACGCTGGCGCTGCTGAGGGAGCTGGCCCCCGAGATGCACGTCGACGGCGAGATGCATGGCGACGTCGCACTCGATCCGGCGCTGCGCCGCGAGGTGTTGCCGGAATCGACGCTCGAGGGCGAGGCCAATCTGCTCGTGCTGCCGAATATCGATGCGGCCAACATTGCATACAACCTGCTGAAGACGGCCGCGGGCAACAATATCGCGATTGGCCCGATCCTGCTTGGCGCCGCCAAGCCCGTGCACGTATTGACCGAATCGGCCACGGTACGCCGCATCGTCAACATGGCGGCTCTGCTCGTCGCCGATGTCAGCGCCGCCGGGCGCTGATACCTCGCCCGCTCGCCGCCCCATCGCCACATAGAAAGAAAAGAGGCGTGCCCATTGCGGGCACGCCGGGGGCGAAGAGAGAGACTGCCGCCCAAAGTGCGTGAAACGACGATAGCCGACTGGGTGGAAGCGCAGCGAGGAGGCAAAGACCCGCTGCCTCGGCTACCGTCGATGAAGATCTTATCTCTCCCGGGATAAATTTTTATCTTTATCCGGATAAATAGGACGATCGGAAGTTCATCAAAACCTCGCTAAACCTTTCATTTTCCAGACAAAGATTGCGTCCGGATGCCGTTAGCGATACCCTTACGCTTTTCGTGGTCCTTCACTTTCTTCGAGCAGCGGGAACATTGGCCGATGACACGCGCGGGAACACGCGAACGAGCGGGTAAATGGCTTCGTCACGGTGCGCTCACGGCCTTGGTGGCTGTGGTCGGGTGGGCCGGTATTGGCCTGCACGGCGGGCCGGTCGTTTCGTCCGTCGCATTGGCGCGGCAGGAACAGGGCTCGCCTGCGGGCGTGTTCGATACGGTCGAGCCGGCGCAGTTGCCGCCCGAGGCGGTCGCCACGTTGAAGCTGATCGCAGCCGGCGGCCCCTATCCGTATCCGAAGGACGGCGTCGTATTCGGCAACTTCGAGCGGCTGCTACCGCCGCATCGGCGCGGTTACTACCATGAGTACACAGTCCCGACGCCGCGAGCGAGAAATCGCGGCGCGCGCCGCATCGTTTGCGGCGGCGCGGTGAGGCGGATCGACAACTGCTTCTATTCGGACAACCACTACAACAGTTTTAAACGCATTGTTGAATGATATTGGGATGAACGGCATGAGCGACAACGTCTACGCGCACGACACCGCAGCCGCGACGGATCTGTTCGCGGCCGGCGACGGCAATCTTTTTCAGCGCGTCATGCAATTGCGCATGGCCGAGCGCGGCCAATGCACGCAGGGCGACGCTGCCGAATCCCGGCATTCACCGAGCGAGGAGCCTATGAGCCTTTTCGCGACCGTGCGACCGAACATCGTCCAGTCGATCCGGGCGTTCCGCGTGCAAGATCTGGCCGACGAGGCCGTGCGGCTCGAGCAGCACTTTCTCTTCGCTTATTGCGGCCAGGCCGCGTCGAAGCAGGAAGTGCTGGAGACGATCGCTACGTCGTTCCTGTTCCCGAAGCATTTCGGCAAGAACTACGACGCGCTGTACGATTGCCTGACCGATCTCGTCCATAAGGCCGGCCCGCAACCCGGTTTCGTCATCGTCCTCGAAGGGTTGCCCATCGCGCAGAAGTTCGACAAGGAAGGGCGCGAGACGCTGCTCGACGTGTTCCGCGAGGCCGCTGAATTTTGGGCCGAGCGCAAGGTGGCGTTCCGCGTCTTTTATTCGTTCGCTTAATGGTGCGTGGATGCGTGGGTGCGTGGGTGCATCGATGCGTTGCCGCGTCGTGCGCCTGCACCGCCACAGGTTTGAAGCCCGCTAACCGCGGGCGCTCACCATCCGCCCCAACGCGCCGCCAACGCGGCGAGCACCGCCATTCCGGCGGTTTCCGTGCGCAGCACGCGCGGCCCCAACGATAGCGGCGTAAATCCGTATTCCACAGCCGCGTCTTCTTCCTCGGGCGAGAGCCCGCCCTCCGGTCCGATCAGCAACGTGACCCCTCCGGCCGGTGGCGTTTCCGGCAACGACGCGAACGCACTATCCGCGCGCGGAGACAGCATGAGCCGCAACGAGCCCGACACGTCCGCTGCCGGCAATGCGGCAAGCCACTTCGATAGCTCGCACGCGGGCTCCACGTCCGGGAGGCGATTGCGCCCGCACTGCTCGCATGCCGCGCGAACGATGCCCTGCCAGTGAGCGTGGCGGCGGCTCGCCCGCTCAGCCGACAAGCGCACGACGCCGCGCGCCGTGACGAGCGGCGCGATTCGCGAGACGCCGAGTTCGACGGCTTTCTCGACGAGCCAATCCATTTTGTCCCCGCCGGCGATGCCTTGGGCGAGCGTGATCCGATAAGGCGCCTCGGCCTCGACGGCGCTGAACGCGTCGATCTGTACGAGCGCATTGCGGCGGCCGACCTCGATCAATCGGGCCTCGTGTTGCCCGCCTCGGCCGTTGAAGAGCGTGAGCGAATCGCCGGCCGCGAGGCGCAGCACTTGAACGTGACGGGCGACTTCGTCGGGTAGTGCGACGACGGCGCCGGGCGCGAAGTCGGAGTCGACAAAAAAACGAGGCATAAAGCGGCGTTGGAGAATCGATGAAGAGGAGACGGACGAGGCGAGGCGTGCGGCGCGGGCAAGCACCGGGCGCCGGGCGCTAGCGCAAACGGGCGCGGATGCTGCGCGGCAGCGCGAATAGCGCCGGGTGCAGTGCGGCATCATAGTAGCGCAAGGCGCCGATGCCGCGCGCCGCAAGACGCGCTTCGACATCGTGTTTGAACAGCGCAGCCGCATCGAGCGTATCGCTCGCGAGTGCCATCAGCCAGAGCGATCCGTAGAGCGGGACGAACGCCGACATCACGTCGACTATCGCGAAACTTTCGCGCAACCCGCGCACGAGCGCTGCGGCTCGTTCGAGATGAAACTGGGCGGAGCCCAGGTGCATCGACAGCATTGCGCACGGCCCCTGGACCTTCTTCAAGCGCGCGTAAAAGGCGGCGGTGTAGAGTTCGGCGGCGGGAGAGTCGGGCGGCGTGAGGTCGAATACGACAAGATCGAACCGTTCTGTCGTCGCGGCGACGAAACGCGCGGCATCGCCGATGACGAGTTCGACGCGCCTGTCGTCGAACGCCCCTTGGTGTACATCGGTCAGATGCTCGCGCGCCATACCGATGACGGCGGCGTCGAGTTCGGCCACGACGATCCGTTCGATGCTCGGGTGCGCGAGGAGTTGCCTCGCCGCGCCGCCGTCTCCCCCGCCGAGTATCAGCGCTTTGCGCGGCGCCGGGTGCGCCAGGGCCGCCGGGTGCACCATGCACTCGTGATAGACGAATTCGTCGCCGACGGAGGTCATCGGCCGTGCATCGAGCGTAAAGAGCCGCCCCAACTGAGGCGTGTCCCACACCTCGATGCGTTGATGCGGCGAATCGACTTGCGCCACGCGGCGCGCGCCGGGAAAGCCGTAAGCAGCGTGAGGCGTGGGGTGAAATAGCAGCGGCGGATCGGTGCGGGAAAACACGGTGAGGGCGGACAGCCGCAGTGTAAGGGGAATGACCCAATTATAGGACTGCGGTAGGTCCCGCCCGGTCAGCTTGTCCGGGTGTGGTTCGGGAAGGAGGCGGGCGCCATCTGCTAGAATGGCATGCTTTGCAGCCTGTCCGCTTGCTCCTCCGCGTCGCGCAGCGGCGGGCGCCCCGCCCGCGCAGGCGGCGGTCGAACACGAGCAGCGGTCCAACGCGCGCCACGTTTTTTCGACTCGTTCTCCGGACTCGACATGACGACCTCGTCTCCCGCTCCCACCGCTCTCATGGCGAACGCGATTCGCGCACTCGCGATGGATGCCGTGCAACAAGCGAACTCAGGCCACCCGGGCATGCCGATGGGCATGGCCGAAATCGCCGTCGCTCTGTGGTCTCGCCATCTCAAGCACAACCCGCTCGACCCGCATTGGGCCGACCGCGACCGTTTCGTGCTATCGAACGGCCATGGTTCGATGCTGCTCTATTCGCTGCTCCATTTGACCGGCTACGATCTGCCGCTCTCCGAGCTGAAGAACTTCCGCCAACTGCATTCGAAAACGCCGGGCCATCCCGAATACGGCATCACGCCGGGCGTCGAAACCACCACGGGCCCGCTCGGTCAAGGTCTGGCGAATGCGGTCGGCATGGCGCTGGCCGAATCGCTGCTGGCGGCCGAGTTCAACAAGCCCGACGCCAAGATCGTCGATCACCACACGTACGTGTTCCTCGGCGACGGTTGTCTGATGGAAGGCATCTCGCACGAAGCCTGTTCGTTCGCAGGCACGCTCAAGCTGAACAAGCTGATCGCGCTGTACGACGACAACGGCATCTCGATCGACGGCCATGTCGAATACTGGTTCGCCGACGATACCCCCAAGCGTTTCGAGGCATACGGGTGGAACGTCGTCCGCAACGTGGACGGGCACGACGTGCAAGCGATCGATGCCGCGATCGCCAGCGCGAAGCTGGCCGATAAGCCTACGCTGATCTGCTGTAAGACGGTGATCGGCAAGGGCGCGCCTACGAAGGCGGGCGGCCATGACGCGCACGGCGCGCCGCTTGGCGCGCAGGAAATTGCGGCTACGCGCGAGGCGATCGGCTGGAAGTGGGAGCCGTTCGTCATCCCGCAGGAAGTCTATGCGGCCTGGGACGCGAAGGAAGCCGGCGCCCAACGCGAAGCGCAATGGAACGATGCGTTCGCGCAGTACCGTGCGAAATATCCGCAGGAAGCGGCCGAATTCGAGCGCCGCGCGAGCGGCAAGCTGCCAGCCGATTGGGCCGCCAAGGCGCAAGCGATCATCGCCGGTGCCAACGAGCGCGCCGAAACGGTCGCCACGCGCAAAGCGTCGCAGCAGGCGATCGAAGGTCTTGCTGCCGTGCTGCCCGAGCTGCTTGGCGGCTCGGCCGACTTGACGGGCTCGAACCTCACGAACTGGAAGGCCAGCAAGCCGGTGCGCGCCGGCGAGCACGGTATCGAGTGGGGCAACCACATCAACTACGGCGTGCGCGAATTCGGCATGAGCGCCGCGATCAACGGTATGGCGCTGCACGGCGGCTACAAGGCGTTCGGCGGCACGTTCCTCACGTTCTCCGATTACAGCCGTAACGCGCTGCGCGTCGCCGCGCTGATGAAGTCGCCGTCGATCTTCGTGTTCACGCACGATTCGATCGGCCTCGGCGAAGACGGCCCGACTCACCAATCCGTCGAACACGTGGCCAGCCTGCGCCTGATCCCGAACCTGCATGTCTGGCGCCCGGCCGATACAGTGGAGACGGCGGTGGCCTGGACGCAGGCTATCGAGTACGCAGGCCCCTCGTGCCTGATCTTCAGCCGCCAGAACTTGCCGTTCACGCCGCGCACCGATACGCAAATCGCCAATGTGGCGAAGGGCGGCTACGTCTTGCGCGATTGGAACGACGAAATCGTTGCGCGCAAGATCATTCTGATGGCAACGGGTTCGGAGATCGAACTGGCGCTGGCTGCCGTCGAGCCTCTCGCGCAGCAAGGAATCGCGGCGCGCGTCGTGTCGATGCCGGCCACGACCGTATTCGATCGCCAGGACGCCGAGTACCGCGAACGCGTATTGCCCAAGGGCGTGCGCCGCGTCGCGATCGAAGCGGGCGTGACGGATTTCTGGCGCAAGTATGTCGGCTTGGAAGGCGGCGTCGTCGGGATCGATACGTTCGGCGAGTCGGCTCCGGCCGGCGTGTTGTTCAAGCATTTCGGCTTTACGGTGGAGCACGTTGTCGCAGCGGCCAAGGCGGCGCTCGAGTAACGATAGGCTCACGGGAAGCCGCAAGACGGCTTCCCGGTGCATCGCGGGCGCGGCCCCGCCCCGCCATGTACCGGGAGGCGTGCGGTACGACAGGTTTTTTCAGCCCCAATATCAGGAGAACCATCATGACGGTACGCGTTGCAATCAACGGGTATGGCCGGATCGGCCGCAACACCCTGCGTGCGTTCTACGAGAGCGGCAAGAAACACGATCTGGAAATCGTCGCGATCAACGACCTCGGCGATGCGAAGACGAACGCCCACCTGACGAAGTACGACACGGCGCACGGCCCGTTCCCCGGCGAAGTGGCGGTCGACGGCGAATACCTCGTTGTCAACGGCGACAAGATCCGCGTGCTGGCGAACCGCAACCCGGCCGAGTTGCCGTGGGGCGAACTGGGCGTCGACGTTGTGATGGAGTGCACGGGCTTTTTTACGACGAAGGAAAAGGCGAGCGCGCACTTGGCCGGCGGCGCGAAGAAGGTCTTGATCTCGGCGCCTGGCGGCAAGGACGTCGATGCGACGATCGTCTACGGCGTAAACCATAACGTGCTCAAGGCCGCGCACACGGTCGTCTCGAACGCTTCGTGCACGACGAACTGCCTGGCGCCGCTCGTCAAGCCGCTGAACGACAAGATCGGCCTCGAGACGGGCTTGATGACGACGGTGCACGCGTACACGAACGATCAAGTGCTGACGGACGTCTATCACGAAGATCTGCGCCGCGCGCGTTCGGCAACGCACAGCCAAATCCCGACGAAGACGGGCGCCGCTGCCGCGATCGGCCTCGTGCTGCCGGAACTGGCCGGCAAGCTCGACGGTTATGCCATCCGTGTTCCGACGATCAACGTGTCGATCGTCGATCTGTCGTTCATCGCCAAGCGCGATACGACGGTCGAAGAAATCAACGCGATCATGAAGGAAGCCGCCGAAGGCGAGCTCAAGGGTATCCTCGGCTACAACACGGCGCCGCTGGTTTCGATCGACTTCAACCACAATCCGGCATCGTCGACGTTCGACGCGACGCTCACCAAGGTCGCCGGTCGCCTCGTGAAGGTGTCGAGCTGGTACGACAACGAGTGGGGCTTCTCGAACCGCATGCTCGATACGGCGGTCGCGCTCGCCACGGCTAAGTAAGCCAACGGCGCCCCGCCCGTCGCGCTTTTCGGCGCGGGCGGGTTTCGATGCGTTGGTTGCTAGCCGTGAGCCGCATAACGAAAGAGCCACCCCGAGGGTGGCTCTTTCGTATCGGCGCTTTGAGGCGGCGCTTTAAAGCGGCGCGCGGCAGGTCAGCCTGTGCGCGCCTTGCGTATCAGTGCTTGCGATGCGGGCACGCTTCTTTCGTGCAGGCACCGTATAGCGCGAGCGCATGCTCCTGAAGCTTGAAGCCGCGCTCTTCCGCGATCTTTTGCTGACGCTGCTCGATTTCAGGGTCGAAGAACTCTTCGACGCGCCCGCAGTCGATGCATACGAGGTGGTCGTGATGCGAGCCTTCGTTCAGTTCGAACACGGCCTTGCCCGATTCGAAATTGCTGCGCGAAAGCAAGCCCGCCTGCTCGAACTGGGTGAGCACGCGGTAAACGGTGGCGAGCCCGATGTCGAGTTCGTCGGTCAACAGGTTGCGGTAGACGTCTTCCGCCGTCAGATGTCGGACGGGGCTGCGCTGAAAAATTTCGAGGATTTTGAGGCGCGGTAGGGTCGCCTTCAGCCCGATGTTTTTGAGATCGGTGGGATTAGTCATGGCTAGGCATCCCTAGAGTACAATGCACGACTCGAATAGTAATGGGTTTTTGCTGTTCCGGTCATCTTCGATGAAACTCGCGCGGCCTGATGTCACGCAAAAGGGGCCCGCACGGTGGGTGAAATGAGTCCAAATTTTCTTATGAAGCGCGGGGGGAGTCACGTGCGCAAGCTGTTGATCGCTGCCTCGACGGTTGCGCTCGTTGCGGGATGTTCGACCTACGACAGCCTCACGCAGCGCGTCGCTCAGAGCATTACGCCGTATCGCATCACCATCGTGCAAGGCAACTTCGTCTCGAAGGAAGCCGCCTCGAAGATGCGCGTGGGCATGACGCAGGATGAGGTCAAGGCGGCACTCGGTACGCCGCTCCTGACAGACATGTTCCATGACGAGCGTTGGGATTACGTCTTCTATTTCAAGCGCGGCTCGACGGCTGTCGTGCAGCAGCGCGATTTCGTCGTCAACTTTAAAGACGATCGCGTCGTGAGCTGGGAGGGCGGCGAGGATCTTCCGTCCGAACTCGAACTGCTCGCCGATATCGATGGCGACCGGCATGGGAAGAAGGCGAAAGCCGCGGCCGTGCCGGCGTCGTCGGCTGCTGCTGCGTCGAGCACCGCGGCTGCGCAGGAGCCGGCTAGCGGCGCCGCGCAAGCGGGCGCGAGCGGGCAGGGCGCCGAAGAAGCCAACGCGGAAGCGGCGCAAGCGGCGAACCGGGCGACGAACCAAGTGCCGGCGAAGCCCCAAACGCCCGCGGTGCGTTCGGGGGCGCCGTCGCCGTCGAACGGCGTTACCTAGCGCGACGCCGCAGTTCCAGTTCCATCGGCAGCCGCAGCCTTCCGCGCCGGATCAAAGCAATCCGGTGGGGCCGGCGGGCACGCAGTCGAGCAACGGCGGGGCAGCGGGACAGTCGGCCTCGGCCGCGTCCTCGCAGTCTCGTGCGTCGAGCGCGGGCGGCTGATCGTTCGTTCTTTCATTCTTGGGCCGTTGGTGCTTGATGTTTGCACGAACGGCCTCCCGGGCGGGCCGAGCGCAAGGTGCGCCGCCCGCTTTTTGTTTTTCTGCGGCGCTCGCATGCGCCGCCGGCCGGTTCCGCCAGGGCCGCCCATCATTGAAAAGAGGGGTGCATGTTGCCGATAAAGATCGCCATCGCAGGGGCATCGGGCCGAATGGGCCGGATGCTGATCGAAGCCGTCTTGAACGATCCCGATGCGACGCTCGCCGGCGCGCTCGATCGCGCAGGTTCGCCGCAGCTCGGCGAGGATGCCGGGGCGTTCCTCGGGCAGCCCACCGGGGTCGTATTGAGCGACGATATCGAGGCTGTGCTGGCCGGCGCCGACTGCCTAATCGATTTCACGCGCCCGGAAGGCACGATGGCGCATATCGAGGCTGCCTTGCGGCACGGCACAAAACTCGTGATCGGCACGACGGGCATGACCGAGGCGCAGCGCGACGCGGTGCACGCGGCGGGCGAGCGGATCGGTATCGTCTTCGCCGCGAACATGAGCGTAGGCGTGAACGTTACGCTGAAGCTGCTGGAGTTCGCGGCTCGGCATTTCGCCACCGGCTACGACATCGAAATCATCGAGGCGCATCATCGTCACAAGGTCGATGCGCCGTCCGGCACGGCGCTCGCAATGGGTGAAGTCATCGCCGGTGCGCTCGGGCGCGATTTGAAAGATTGCGCGGTCTACGAGCGTCACGGCGTGACCGGCGAGCGCGATCCGTCGACGATCGGCTTTTCGGCAATTCGCGGCGGCGATATCGTGGGCGATCACACCGTGCTGTTCGCCGGCACCGGCGAGCGGATCGAGATCACGCACAAATCGGCCAGCCGCGTCTCGTATGCGCAGGGCGCGCTGCGCGCCGCGCATTTTCTCGGCACGCGCGGGGCGGGTGTCTTCGATATGCAGGACGTGCTCGGCCTGCGCTGATCAGGCCGCGCTTCGGCGCTTCGTGGTCGCTTTGGCTCGGGATCGGCTTTGGGATTGGGATAGGCATGGAAAACACCGGCATTCTTCACTATCTGCAATCGGGCGACGCGCTCACGCACGGCGTCGCCTATGTGCTGCTGGCCATGTCGATCGCGAGCTGGTGCTTTTTGATCGTCAAAGGCTGGATGCTCGGGCGCGCCAAGCGGCAAGGCCCGCGTGCCATCGCCCTGTTTTGGCAATCGGCGACGCTCTCCGAGGGCGTCCTCGCGCTTCGCGCGGCGGATCGGGAGCACGTCTTCGTGCCGTTGGCGCTGGCGGCATTGGCTGCGTCGGAGGTTCAGACGCCGTCCGCCATGCTCGCGCGCGTCGAGCGCAGCGAGCGCGTCATGCGCGCGTTGCGTGAGGCGCTGCTCGCCTCGCAGCGCCGCATCGAGTTCGGCCAAGTGCTGCTCGCGTCGATCGGCAGTACCGCGCCTTTCGTCGGCTTGCTGGGTACGGTGTGGGGCATCTATCACGCGCTCGGCAGTATTGCCGCTAGCGGGCAAGCGATGATCGAGAACGTCGCGGGGCCTGTCGGCGAGGCGCTCATCATGACGGCATTCGGTCTTGTCGTCGCAATTCCCGCCGTGTTGGCGTACAACGTGCTGGGCCGCATGCAGCGGCAGCTTTCCGAGGAATTGGATGGCTTTGCGCACGATCTGCACGCTTACGTCTGCGCGCCGGACACGCGTCAACATGCGGCCGGTATGGAGGGGTTGTCGGCATCGGCATTGCCAGCGGCCTCGTCCGATCGGAGTGGCGTGGCGTCCTCGCATGCGTCGCCGGGCGAGCAGGGCCATCAAGCGCAACAAGCGCATCAGGCGCGCGCCTGACGGCGGCGTCCGCGATCACGCACGCGTTCGAGCGAGGAGGCGATCATGGCATTCGGCGGATTCGATAAAGAGCGTTCGGCCGCGCCGATGGCCGACATCAACATGACGCCGTTGATCGACGTCATGCTTGTTTTGCTCGTCATTTTTATCATTACGGCGCCGCTGCTTACTCACGCGATTCGGCTTGATTTGCCGAAGGCGGCTGCCGCGCCGGCGCCGCAAACGCCGCACACGATCACGCTTTCAATCGACGACGCGGGCCGGTTTTATTGGGACGGCCAGCCGGTTGCACTGGATGCATTGCGTGCTCGGCTTGCGCAAGCGGGCAAGGCCGCGCCGCCTCCCGAACTTCATCTGCGTGCATCGCGCGCCACACGCTACGACGTCATCGCGCAGGTGATGAGCGCGGCGCAGCAGGCGGGGCTGGATCGAATCGGCTTCGTCACGGACCCGCCGCCGCGTTCGACCGTGCCGCATGAATGACATACGGCGTGGCGGACTACGTCAGTCTAGGAGCGGTAGTGCCCGAAAACGAACGAGTGTCCGCGGTGGTGATTCCGCTTGCCCAGTGTCGTTTCCGCGTAGGAAATGACGTGCAGCGGCAAGTATGCAGCTTCGATGGCCGTGCGGGACCGATAAAACATTTCATTGCCGAGCGTACCGCGAGCGGTTGCATGCCCCTCGGCGTATGGGTCAGCGTCGGAATAGCAGACAACGAGCAACCGGCCATGTCTCTCTAACCGAGAGGCAAACTGCTTCGCGTGGCGAGCGAATGTGTCCGGTGAGAGGTGGTGCAGCAGGCTGTAATCGAATATCAGATCGAACCGCCGATCTTCCGTGAGGAATGTTGAGAGCTTCGTCGCGTCGCCCAGCATGTACTCGACATCGATTCCAGTCGCGACACCCCTCGACCGTGCAATTTTCAGTGCTGCGGCGGAAATGTCTACGCCGGTCACGCGGTAGCCGCGGGACGCGAGGTATTGCGCGTAGTTGCCAGTTCCGCACGCGACGTCAAGTGCACAGGCAGTTGGTTCGATAGGGCAGTCTGAGAGTAACGCGACAAGCTCTTTGGGCGGCATGGAAATTTCCCATGGAATTTCGCCTATGGGTTGCCGATATGTATCGTTCCAGTGGTCGAGTGAGGACGCCATTGTCAGGTATCAGTGAAATGTATTAGTCCGTTCGAACGTTTAGTTTGGCCGTGGTTTCGGCAACAACCTGTAAGCGAATCGTGTCGAGAAACGGATCGCAGCGAGTAAAATCTTCGAGCGAATTCATCAAACCCTTTTCGATGTCCAACCATGTAGAAAGTGACGCCTCGTTGTGCTGGATTTGCGCCTCTAGTTTGTCGATTGCCTGTGCGACCTTGGCTTCTATGGAGGTTCCGCATTCGAACTCATGCCACAGCGATTCGATCTCGGTCGCGTTGACCTGCGGTAACTTGGCGATGATCTGCTGTATCGCCTCCGCTTCTCTTTTATTCTTCATCGCTTTTTTGTCTGGAGTCTCGATGATCTCAAATATGGGAACGTCACCAGCGATTGCTTCGACAAGATCGTGGACAATGATTATCTTCAGTAGTGTAGTAATATCGCAATCGACCTTTAGATGAGGTGCGATGAGTATGGCCATCAACGACATTCGCCAGGTGTGCTCCGCGACGCTCTCATGGCGGCCGTTCGAAAGCCAGCTATGGCGTAGCGTGCACTTGAGTTGTTGAGCTAGCGCAGTAACGGACAGTACCTGCTGAGCGGCTATGTTCGTTTTGGTCGTCGTACTGGATGGTGATGGGTTTCGACTGTCTGTTGGGCGCTGTCCGTGCGGGGCTTTCATATGCCGGGCTCCTTCGATCCTGATGCGTTGCTTGCAACAGGGTTAGCGACCGAACCGCTCGTTTTCCACCACTTGACAGGGGGCGCATCCAAGTCGAGCGGCTTAATATATTTGAGTGCTTCCATTGGTTGCTCGACCAGTTTTGAGGAATATCCAATCGTGCTTCGTGAAAACTCCTCGCGAATTCCGATTTTTATCATTTCTCTTTTGGGATTGTGTGAGTGAATTCCGTGAGCATCGAATGAAAACTCTGGTTGCAAAAAAATGAACGCGGATTTGCTGCACCATGAGAATCGAGGGTGATCGCCTCGATAAAAAGGCGCGAAGACTGTGATGAAAAACGAAACGTTTGAGAATGTAAATCTCCATTCCTTGGTCAAAATTTCATCGTCCATTGGATTTTGAAGACCATTGACTTTGTTTTGTCGACCTAGCGAGGCCAGGATGCGGTGAAAAACATCGGATAAAGAGTGAATCTGCCTGATGTGGGCGAGTGACGTCAGTCGAATCACGAAACCATCCAGTTCCTCGCTGCGAGCGACCCGGCAGAAGCGGGCCAACACTGCAGCTATGCGCGAAACGTTTGTCTCGACGTCTTCATGCTCATCGTAATCCGGAGCGCCCCATATTTTTGCTTGCTGTGCGAAAGGGCAAAGCGTTTTTGCCATGAGTGGCCGAAAGCGCTCTAGTGAAAGTGCTGTCGTTGGATCCCAATGAGCCTTGAACCTCGCCTTGTCTCGCTTTAGGTTCATGTCGAGTACCTTACTTACCGAGGTGACGAGCTCTCGGTCGACCAGGTGAAACATTTCTATCAAGGTCGCGTGGACGCGTGCCGTCTCAGTGGCAATGGTGGATGGCTTTTCGCCGGGTTTCGGGCACTTGTCGCCTTCGAGTGCATTGACTAGGCGACCCAGCTCTCCGGCACGCTCGGACAAGCGAAGGAACGCTCGGGACCAGGATATCGGACCGTTCGCTTGGCGGTTCGGCTCGATACCATTGATGGCCCGAGCGTATTCATTGGCGGTTACGCAATATTGATCGGCGATACAAGTCGTGATGATAAAAAGATCCGCCAGCTCTGCCGTCACACGATCGTTATCGATCGTGTCCGAGGCCAGTAGCTCCGCCAGTTCTCCGAGCTCTTCGAGAACCCGCGCGATCGCAGACAACGGGCGCCAGTAGCCGCCGAGCGTGAGCACTGTCTCCCGAATCCGCCGCCGCAATAGCGAGACCTCTTCTTTCGAGATCGTTCCGCTGCTCGGGAGTGCTTTCCCTTCCTCATTTGTCGAGATCATTGTGTCCCTCCGCGCGCTGGAAGCGCCGTTTGTTCGAAAACCAGGCTCCCTTCCGTTCGATCACGGAGACGTATGCCTAAGACGAATTGGGAGATGGAGAGGGACGTAAACTACGGTGCGGCCTGCGGTTGTTCGCCACATGTGGCGAAAAATAGGATCAAGTTACCGGCGCCAACGGCCGACGGAAGGCTAGGCGATATGGGCGGGCGTCGCTCGTTCGGGCCGGTTTCGAGACCGAACCGCCGCGCGCTACCGCGCCATGGCGAGGACGTGGCTCCGCACCTGCCGCCCTGAGGCTGTAGCGTCAGCGCACCGCGCCGCAACCATATGCGGCTTGGCCCCACGCGGGCGGTATAATCGACCTTTTCCCCAATTGCGGGGAAATCGCATTTCGACGTTTCGCCGCGCCCGCGTCGCAAGGCGCCACGACAGCCCAGCCCGAACCACCGCCATGCAAGAAAAATATCTACCCGCCGACATCGAAGCCGCAGCCCAGGCAGAATGGCGCGCGTCCAACGCTTACCGTACGGCCGAAGTCGCCGGCAAGCCGAAGTTCTACTGCGTCTCGATGCTGCCGTACCCGTCGGGCAAGCTGCACATGGGCCACGTGCGCAACTACACGATCAACGACGTGCATGTACCGCTATCTGCGCATGAACGGCTACAACGTGCTGATGCCGATGGGCTGGGACGCGTTCGGCCTGCCCGCCGAGAACGCGGCGATGGAGAACGGCGTGCCGCCGGCGAAGTGGACCTACGACAACATCGCCTACATGAAGGGGCAGATGCAGGCGATGGGCCTCGCGATCGACTGGTCGCGCGAGGTCGCCACCTGCGATCCCGAAGTACTACAAGTGGAACCAGTGGCTGTTCCTGAAGATGCTGGAAAAGGGCATCGCCTACAAGAAGACGCGGCACGGTGAACTGGGATCCCGGTCGACCAGACCGTGCTCGCGAACGAGCAGGTGATCGACGGCCGCGGCTGGCGCTCCGGCGCGCTCGTCGAAAAGCGCGAGATCCCGATGTACTACCTGCGGATCACCGCAGTACGCCGACGAGCTGCTCGAACGACCTCGACGAGCTGCCCGGCTGGCCCGAGCGCGTGCAAGGTGATGCAGGCAGAACTGGATCGGCAAGAGCGACGGCGTGCAGCTTCGCCTTCCCGCACGAGATCGTGGCGACGGCGAGCTGATCGGCGAAGGCTGCTGTGCGTGTTCACCACGCGCGCCGACACGATCATGGGCGTGACCTTCTGCGCGGTCGCGGCCGAGCATCCGCTGGCCGCGCGCTTGGCCGCAAGGCAAGCCCGAGCTGCGGCGTTCATCGACGAATGCAGGCACGGCGGCGTGACCGAGGCCGAGATCGCGACGATGGAAAAGAAGGGCATGGCGACCGGCTTGTTCGTCACGCATCCGCTCACCGGCAAGCGCAGGTCGAGGTGTGGGTCGGCAACTACGTGCTGATGAGCTACGGCGAAGGCGCCGTGATGGGCGTGCCCGCGCACGACGAGCGCGATTTCGCGTTCGCGAAGAAATACGGCTTGCCGATCAAGCAGGTCATCGCCAAGTCGAAGGCTGCGAGTATTCGCTCGACGCTTGGCAGGCGTGGTACGGCGACAAGGACGCGGCATCGCCTGCGTCGAACGCGGGCAGCTACGACGGCCTGGGCTACGAGCAGGCCGTCGATGCCGTCGCGGCCGATCTCAAAGCGCTCGGCTCGGCGAGAAGCAAGTGACCTGGCGCCTGCGCGACTGGGGCATCTCGCGCCAGCGCTACTGGGGCACGCCGATCCCGATCATCCACTGCGCGGCGTGCGGCGACGTGCCGGTGCCCGAGAAGGATCTGCCGGTCGTGCTGCCCGAAGATCTGCGTGCCGGACGGCACCGGCAACCCGCTCGACGAAGTCGGCTGCGTTCGTGAACTGCGCGTGTCCGAAGTGCGGCAAGCCGGCGCAAGCGCGAGACCGACACGATGGACACGTTCGTCGATTCGTCCTGGTACTTCATGCGCTATACGCTGTCCCGGACGCGGACGACGATGGTCGACGCGCGCACCGATTACTGGATGCCGATGGACCAGTACATCGGCGGCATCGAGCACGCGATCCTGCACCTGCTGTATGCGCGCTTCTGGACCAAGGTGATGCGCGACATGGGGCTCGTCAAGTTCGACGAGCCGTTCACGAACCTGCTCACGCAGGGCATGGTGCTGAACGAGACGTTCTATCGCGAAGACCCGACGGGCAAGAAGACGCTGGTACAACCCGGCCGACGTCGACGGTCGAGCACGACGACAAGGGCCGTCCCGTCGGCGCGACGCTCAAGACGGACGGGCAGCCCGTCGTGCTCGGCGGCATCGAGAAGATGTCGAAGTCGAAGAACAACGGCGTCGACCCGCAACGCTGATCGAGCAGTACGGCGCCGACACGGCGCGTCTGTTCACGATGTTCGCGGCGCCGCCGGAGCAGCAGCTCGAGTGGTCGGGCTCGGGCGTCGAAGGCGCGAGCCGCTTCCTGCGTCGCGTCTGGGCGTTCGGGCATGCCAATCAAGCCGAACTCGTCGCGCGCGAAACATTCGATCCGGCCAAGCTCTCGCAGGCCGATAAAGCGTTGCGCCGCGAAGTCTACAGCGTGCTGAAGCAGGCCGACTTCGACTACCAGCGCCTGCAGTACAACACCGTCGTGTCCGCCGCGATGAAGATGCTCAACGCGCTTGAAGACGCCAAGCTCGCGCGCCCGAGCGTCCTGCGCGAATGCTATGGTGTTCTGCTGCGCGTGCTGTACCCGGTCGTGCCGCACGTGACGCACGCGCTGTGGCAGACGCTCGGGTTCGTCGACGAGTTCGGCACGCTGCTGGATGCGCCGTGGCCGAAGGTCGACGAGCAAGCGCTCGAACAGGCCGAAATCGAGCTCGTGCTGCAGGTGAACGGCAAGGTTCGCGGCTCGGTGACGGTACCTAAGGACGCGCCGCGCGAAGCGATCGAGGCCGCGGCGCTCGCTCACGAGATGTTCGCGCGGTTCAGCGAAGGCAAGAGCCCGAAGAAGATCATCGTCGTGCCGGGCCGGCTCGTGAACGTCGTGGTCTAAGGCGCTGTGCGCGGCAAGATGCCTGTCGCGCGTGGATTCAATCAAGGAGCCAATGTGATTCGCCGATCGTTTTTAGCGCTCGCGTGCAGCACGACCCTGCTCGCAGCATGCGGGTTTCAGCTGCGCGGCCAGCAAAACTATGCCTTCAAGCGGCTCGCCATCGTAGGCGCGGCGCCGGCCGTCCAGGCGCGTCTGACGCGGATGATCGAGGGCGGCAGCGATACGGTCGTCGTCAAATCGCCCGCGAACGCCGATGCCATTCTCTCGGTCGGCGAAGGACGGGGCCAGTCGGTGCTGACGATGAACTTGGCGGGTGCCGCCGAGGAATACACGCTCGTCTACTCGCTCACTTACTCGCTCTCCGGCGCCGATGGCACCGTCTTGATTCCGCCTAGCGCGATTGCGCTGAATCGCGCGATGACATACAGCGTCACCTATGCGCTGGCGAAAGGGCAGGAGTCCGAACTGCTGTACGCCGATATGCAGAACGATGCAGTCGATCAGCTGACGCGCCGGCTCGCAACGGTCCATTCGCTGCACCCGGCGCCGGGGCAGCAAACGCCCGGTGTCGCGCCGCGTGCGCCGTTGCCGCCGCCGCCGCTCTGATCGGCCCTTAGCGCCAGTAGGATCCGCCGCTTATGCAATTGCGACTCGACGCGCTCGACGCGCATCTGACAAAAACGCTCGCCGGCATGTACGTCGTCTATGGCGACGAGCATTTGCTCGCGCAGGAGGCGTGCGACCGTATTCGTGCAGCGGCGCGCGCGGCTGGGTTTACCGAGCGCAATGTGTTCACGGTCGAGCGCAGTTTCGATTGGAGCTCACTGTTGGGGGCGACGCAATCGATGTCGCTCTTCGGCGAGCGCCAACTGATCGAATTGCGTATTCCCTCGGGGAAGCCCGGCAAGGAAGGCGCCGATGCGCTGAAATCGCTCGCGGCCGCAGACAATCCGGAGGTGTTGACGCTCGTCACGTTGCCGCGGCTTGATGCCGCCACGCAAAAAACCGCTTGGTTCACGGCGCTGTCCGAGCGCGGCGTCTCGCTGCGAATCGATCCCGTCGAGCGGGCGCAACTGCCGAATTGGGTCGCGCAGCGGCTCGCTCAGCAGGGCCAGCGCGTCGCACCGGGGGAAGAAGGGCGGCGTGCGCTGCAGTTCGTCGCGGAGCGTGTCGAAGGCAATCTGCTCGCCGCTCACCAAGAGATCCAGAAGCTGGGCCTGCTTTATCCGCAGGGCGTACTGACATTCGATCAGGTACATGACGCGGTGCTCAACGTCGCCCGCTACGACGTCTTCAAGCTGAACGAGGCGATGCTTGCCGGCGATGTGGGCCGGCTATCGCGGATGCTCGACGGTTTGAAGGGGGAGGGCGAAGCGGCGGTGCTCGTATTGTGGGCGCTGACCGAGGAGCTACGCACGCTCCTGAAGATCAAGCGCGGGGCGGCGGCCGGCAAACCGCTGGCGATGCTGTTGCGCGAAAATCGGGTTTGGGGGCCGCGCGAGCGGCTCGTCGGGCCTGCGCTGTCGCGCGTCACCGAACCGCTGCTCGAGGAAGGGCTTGCGCTCGCTGCGGCGCTCGATCGGCAGGTGAAGGGCCTCACGGGTACGGTGCCCAGCAGCCGCCGTCGCGTGGCCTTGCCGCCCGATCCGTGGGACGGCTTGTTCGAACTGGCCGCGCTGGTGGCGGCGCCGGGTAAGCGCGCGACCGCACGCGCGAGCCGCGCCTGACGACTTACAATCGAAACGCCGGCCATGGCGCGATGGCTGTGCGGCTTCGCGACTTGCCGCACCATAGCGCCGTGAGCGCTTAGAACGGGATGGATGATGGAAATCGACGAATACATGACCGCGATCGGCCGCCGCGCGCGCGCCGCCTCGCGCGCGATGGCGCGGGCCGCCACGGCCACCAAGAACGAGGCGCTGAACGCCATTGCGCAGGCGATCGAGCGCGAGCAGGCGCACTTGAAGGAAGCGAACGCGCGCGATGTCGCCAAGGCACGCGAGAAGGGGATGGACGCGGCGTTCGTCGATCGCTTGACGCTGTCGGACAAGGCGCTCGCGACGATGATCGAAGGGCTGCGCCAAGTGGCCGCGTTGTCCGATCCGATCGGCGAGATCGATAACCTCAAATATCGGCCGAGCGGCATCCAGGTCGGCCGCATGCGGGTCCCGCTCGGCGTGATCGGCATCATCTACGAATCGCGGCCGAATGTGACGATCGATGCCGCGGCGCTGTGCTTGAAGTCGGGCAATGCGGCGATTCTGCGTGGCGGTTCCGAAGCTTTGGAATCGAACACGGCCCTAGCCGTGCTGATCGGCGAGGGCTTGGCGCAGGCGGGTTTGCCGCGCGACGCCGTGCAAGTGGTGGAGACGGCCGATCGCGCGGCAGTCGGCAAGCTCGTCACGATGACCGAGTACGTGGACGTGATCGTGCCGCGCGGCGGCAAAAGCCTGATCGCGCGCCTCATGCAAGAAGCGCGCGTGCCGATGATCAAGCACCTGGACGGCATTTGCCACGTCTATATCGACGATCGCGCCGATCTGTGCAAAGCGCTGGCCGTTTGCGACAACGCGAAGACGCATCGCTACGGCACGTGCAATACGATGGAGACGCTGCTCGTCGCGCGCGGGATTGCGCATGCCGCGTTGCCGCCGCTCGCGCGTGTTTATCGCGATAAAGGCGTGGAGCTGCGGGTGGACGCGCAAGCGCGCGCGGCGCTGGAAGCCACCCCGTGGAGCAGCGACGCACCCCCGCTGGCGCTGGTCGACGCCACCGAAGAAGACTGGCGCACCGAATATCTGGCGCCGGTGTTAGCGATCAAGGTGGTTGACGGCATGGCCGCGGCGATCGAGCACATCAATACGTACGGCTCCGCGCATACCGATGCGATCATCACCGAAGATCACGATCGTGCGATGCGGTTTTTGCGCGAAGTGGATTCGGCGAGCGTCATGGTGAACGCGTCGACCCGCTTCGCGGACGGCTTCGAGTATGGGCTCGGCGCTGAGATCGGGATCTCCAACGACAAGCTTCATGCGCGCGGGCCCGTGGGATTGGAAGGGCTGACGTCGCTCAAGTACGTCGTGCTCGGGCACGGCGAAGTACGACAGTAAGCGCGTAAGCTAAGCGGCCAGGGGCGCGGGCGTGCCCCGCGGCCTTGGCGCCGCGCCGCGATGCAAGCGATCGCGTTCGCTTCCATCCGAACCCTTTACAGCGCGTTAAAACGCGCGACGACACCTTACCGATGCTCTGGCTTAAGACCTTTCACATCGTGTTTGTGGCCTCGTGGTTTGCGGGGCTCTTCTACCTACCGCGCATTTTCGTCAACCTCGCCATGGAGCGGGAGCCTGCCGCCGTGGCCCGCCTGCTGACGATGGCGCGCAAGCTGTACCGCTTCATGTCGGTCATCGCCGTCGTCGCGCTCGCTTGCGGGCTTGGGCTGTGGCTCGGCTACGGCATCGGCCAAGGGCAGGGGTGGCTTCACGCGAAGCTCGGCGTCGTGGTATTGCTCATCGCCTATCACGCCTATTGCGGCCGCCTGCTGGCAGCCTTCGAGCGCGGCGAGAATCGTCGCTCCGATCGCTGGTATCGCTTTTTCAACGAGCTGCCCGTCTTCGGCCTCATCGCGGCCGTGGCGCTCGTCGTCGTCAAGCCGTTCTAATCTTCTTCCGTTTGCGCGGGCACCGCTGCGATCCGTCGTTGCGTGATGGCCTTCTTGGCTCGCCCGAGCTTGTCGACGAGTTCGGGCCCGCGCGCGAGCGCGACGCCCACGGCGAGAATATCGCCGATCGCTAAATGCGATACCCGCGAAGTCATCGGCGAAAAAATATCGGTCTCTTCGGCCACATTGGCAAATAGGCTGACCGTCGCAAGTTGCGCGAGCGGCGAACTGCTGTGCGTGATGGCGATGACTTTCGCTCCGCATGCCAGCGCCGAGCGCGCCGCCTCGACGATGTCGCGCGTGCGCCCCGTATTCGAAATGGCAACGACCACATCCCCCTCGCCCAGCAACGCGGCCGACATCGTGTACGTATGCGGATCGGCATACGCCACGCTCGGGATGCCGAGCCGGAAGAACTTGTGCTGGATGTCCTGCGCCGCGATGCCGGAGCCGCCCGCACCATAGAACTCGATGCGCGACGCCTGCGAGATCATGTCGACGGCCTTGGCGACGCTGTGCGCCGACAAGCTGTTTCGCACTTCGATCAGAGCGCCGATCGTGCGATCGAACACCTTGGCGACGACACCGGATGCCGGTTCGTCAGGCCGGACATCGCGATAAACGGAAGGCAGCCCCGGCGCGGTGCTCTGCGCGAGCCGGATCTTGAATTCGCGGAAGCCGCCGCAGCCCAGGGCTTGGCAAAACCGCGCAATCGTCGGTTGACTGACACCGACGCGCTCGGCGAGATCGGTCATCGCCAAATCGAGCACCTCCCGCGGTGCGTCGAGCACGTAGTCGGCCAATTTGCGTTCGGACGGGCGCAACTGCGCGCGCATCGATTCGATTCGAGCAAGCATCTCGGAAAGCCCCGCCTAGCGGGTGTATCGTGTTCTATCGATGGCGGTAGTATGCGCGCGTGAATGTAGAAAATCTACACGAATTTGCTACCGATTGTGCCGCGGTGCCGGTGGTTGCCTGTGGTCGTTTCGCCGTACAGGGCAATCAACAATCGAGCAATTGCGGCTGATCTGCATTGCTGTCATGTAGTTTTTCTACTAAACTTGCTCCGCCAAAATCGCGCTGAGTAGCTTCGCGCTGCCACGCGCCACCCGATCGGCGTTTGTTCGCCGTCTTTCAGGAAGGAGCGTTTCCCCATGGTTTCGCCGCATCCCACGCTGACCGAAGTCACGCGCCGTATCGTCGAGCGCAGCCGTCCCACCCGCTCCGCCTATCTCGCGCGGATCGACGCCGCACAAGGGCGGTTCCCGGCTCGCGGCGCGCTTTCATGCGCCAACCTCGCACACGGATTCGCCGGCCTCGAAGGCAACGACAAGCTCGCCATCAAGGCGATGCGCGAGCCGAACATCGGCATCGTTTCCTCCTACAACGAGATGCTGTCGGCGCATGCGCCGTACAAGGATTTCCCGGACATCATCAAGCGTGCCGCCCGCGAAAGCGGCGGCGTGGCGCAGTTCGCTGGCGGCGTGCCGGCAATGTGCGACGGCATCACGCAGGGCAACGCCGGCATGGAGCTGTCGCTGTTTTCGCGGGAGGTCATCGCGATGAGCACGGCCGTCGCGCTCACCCACAATATGTTCGATGCGGCCTTGTGCCTGGGCGTCTGCGACAAGATCGTGCCCGGCCTGCTGATCGGCGCGCTGCAGTTCGGCCATCTGCCGACGATCTTCGTGCCGGCCGGCCCCATGACGAGCGGGCTTTCGAACGATGAGAAAGCCAAGATCCGGCAGCAGTTCGCCATCGGCCAAGTCGGGCGCGACGCGCTGCTCGAAGCCGAGTCGGCCGCCTACCACGGGCACGGCACGTGCACGTTCTACGGCACCGCGAACAGCAACCAAATGCTCATGGAAGTGATGGGCCTGCATCTGCCGGGTTCGGCATTCGTGCATCCGCATACGCCGCTGCGCGATGCGCTGACGGCAGCCGCCGCGCACCGTGTGCTCGATCTCACGGTCGAGCGCGGGCAGTACACGCCGATCGGTCATGTCGTCGACGAAAAATCGGTTGTGAACGGCATCGTCGCGCTGTTGGCGACGGGCGGCTCGACCAATCACACGCTCCACCTGGTGGCGATTGCGCGGGCGGCGGGCATCATCATCGACTGGGACGATTTCGACGCGCTTTCGCAAGCCGTGCCGCTGCTGGCGAAGATCTATCCGAACGGCAAGGCCGACGTGAATCACTACCACGCGGCCGGCGGCATGGCATTCCTGATTCGCAATTTACTCGAGGGCGGCCTGCTGCACGAAGAGGTTACGACGGTCATGGGCAAAGGGCTGACGCGCTACACGGAAGAGCCGCGGCTTGTCGACGGTCGGCTCGCGTGGGTGCCCGGGCCCGAGCAAAGCGGCGATGCGAAGGTGCTGCGGCCGATCGGCGATCCGTTCCAGGCCGACGGCGGCCTGCGCCTCATGCAAGGCAAGCTCGGCCGCGGCGTCATCAAGATTTCCGCGGTGGCAGCCGAACACCGCACCGTGCGCGCGCAAGCGCTCGTGTTCGATTCGCAGGAGGCCGTGCAGGCCGCGTTCGATAAAGGCGAGCTCAAGCGCGACTTCGTCGCTGTCGTGCGATTCCAAGGTGCGCGCGCGAACGGGATGCCCGAATTGCATCGTCTGACGCCGCTGCTCGGCGTTTTGCAAGACCAAGGCTTTCACGTCGCGCTGGTCACGGACGGACGCATGTCGGGTGCGTCGGGCAAGGTGCCCGCCGTCATCCACCTATCGCCGGAAGCGCTGCTCGGCGGTCCGCTCGGCAAGGTGCGCGACGGCGATACGATCGTCATCGATGCCGAGCGCGGCGTACTCGATATCGAAATCGACCCGAGCGAATGGAACGCTCGCGCGATAGAAGCACCCAAGCATCAAGCGGAAAACGAAGTCGGCTTCGGCCGCGAGTTGTTCGGCGTCTTTCGAGCGGCCGCCGCGCCGGCCGAAATGGGCGCCTCGGTGTTCGGGCCGCTCGTGGGCGAGCCGGCCGAGCGTCAGGTCCATGCAATCAAGCAATAAGGAGTCCGGCATGAAAAAGGTTGAAGACATCGTCCGCCTCGGTCCCGTCATTCCGGTGCTGGCCTTCGAGACGGTAGAGCAGGGCGAACACGTGTCGCGCGCACTCCATGCAGGCGGCGTGAAGGTTCTCGAAATCACGCTGCGCACACCGGCCGGCATCGGCGCGATCGAGCGTGCGGCTCAGCTTTCGCCCGATATCGTCGTAGGCGTCGGCACGATCACGAAGCCCGAGCATTGCGCGCAGGCCAAGCAGGCGGGGGCGCAGTTCGGCGTGTCGCCCGGGCTGACCAAGGATATCCACCAAGCCGCGCAGGACGCCGGTCTGCCGCTGCTGCCGGGTGTCATGACGCCGAGCGACATCTTGCTCGCGCTCGAACTCGGCTACGAAACCGTCAAGTTCTTCCCGGCCCAGCAGGCGGGCGGGATTCCGATGCTGCAAGCCCTCTATGGGCCGTTCCCGGCGCTCAAGTTCTGCCCGACAGGCGGTGTCACGACCGAAACGGCGCCGAGCTTTCTCGCGTTGCCGAACGTGGTGTGCGTCGGCGGATCGTGGCTGACGCCGAAGGCCGCGTTGGCCGCGCAAAACTGGGACGAGGTGACACGCCTCGCCCGGGCCGCGTCCGAACTCGCCCCCCACCAGCACTGACGCGGCCGGCCGCGGCGTCGGGCTTCACCGGCGCTGCGGTCGCGCGTCGTATGCGCGTCATATGCCGCCGCTCTTGCGCGTGGTCTATCTCGCCGCTCGTGCGCGGTTTTTTCTCCGGCGCGCACGATGCCGGTTTGCATGGATGGAACCGGTCCTATCGCGAGGCTTCGACGCCGACTAAAATGCAGCGACGATGCGTGCACAGCCGAGGCCGGCACGGTTGGCACTGCCTGTGCACGCATCCCTCTCCCCTCGCTTCATAACAAGTCAAGGAGACATTTCATGGGATCGGACCACGGCCGCCTCTTGCTGCTTTATGCATTGATCGCGATAGTCGCGCTCATCTTGCTCATCGCGCGGTATAAGGTCTACCCGTTTCTGGTCCTCATCGTCGTTTCCTTACTGCTCGGGCTCGCGGCCGGCATGCCGGCCGGCAACATCGTCAAGTCGTTCGAAAACGGCAACGGCGGCACGCTGGGACACATCGCGATCGTGGTGGGTCTCGGAACGATGCTCGGCAAGATGATGGCCGAATCGGGCGGAGCCGAACAAATCGCGACCACGCTGATACGCTGGTTCGGCGAAAAGCATATTCATTGGGCGATGATGTTCGTGGCGATCATCGTCGGCTTGCCTGTCTTCTTCGAAGTCGGCTTCGTGCTGTTGATCCCGATCGCGTTCAACGTCGCCAAGCGTACGGGCAAGTCGCTGCTGTTGATCGGCTTGCCGATGGTCGCGGGCCTGTCGGTCGTGCACGGCTTGATTCCGCCGCACCCGGCCGCGCTGTTGGCCGTGCAGGCGTATGGCGCGGATATCGGGAAGACGATCACGTACGGCCTCATCGTCGGCATCCCCACGGCGATCGTCGCGGGGCCCCTGTTTGCGTTGCTCGTCCACCGGTATGTGAAACTGCCGGAAAACAATCCGCTCGCCGCGCAGTTCGTCGATTCGAGCAATGGCGCCGCTTCGCGCCGGCGCGAACTGCCCAGTTTCGGCATTACGCTCTTCACGATCTTGCTGCCGGTGTTGCTGATGCTTGTCGGTAGCTGGTCCGATCTCGTGTTTGCGCCGAAGTCGGTCCCGAACGAACTGTTGCGCTTCATCGGTAATTCGGACGTCGCCCTGTTGATCTCCGTGCTCGTCAGCTTCTGGACCTTCGGCGCGCGTCGCGGCTTTACGCGCGAACAGATCCAAAAATTCTGCGGCGATTGCCTGGCGCCGATCGCCGGCATCACGTTGATCGTCGGCGCGGGCGGTGGCTTCGGCGGCGTGCTGCGCGACAGCGGGATCTCCCACCAGATCGTCGCCGTTGCCACGCAGGCCCAGCTTTCGCCGCTGCTCTTCGCCTGGTTCGTGGCCGCGCTGATTCGCCTGGCGACCGGATCGGCTACCGTTGCGATGACCACGGCCTGCGGTATCGTCGCACCGATCGCCAAGGCGGCTGCGATTCATGTCCAGCCCGAATTGCTCGTATTGGCGACGGGCTCGGGCTCGTTGATCTTCTCGCATGTGAACGACGGCGGTTTTTGGTTGATCAAAGAATATTTCGGCATGACGGTCGGGCAGACCTTCAAAACATGGTCGCTCTGCGAGACGATCATTTCGCTGCTCGGCCTCGGCCTGACCTTCGCGGTGGCGACGGTCTTTTAGGAAAGCTAATGATTCTGATCGTGATGGGCGTCTCGGGCGCCGGCAAGACGCGTATCGGCGAGATGATCGCCGAACGCTTGGGTTGCAGCTTCGTGGACGGCGACGCGTTTCACAGCGCCGAGAACAAGGAAAAAATGGCGCGCGGCATCGCGTTGACCGATGAGGATCGGTGGCCATGGTTGGCCGCTATTCGCGCGGCGATCGAGGCTAAGGTGCAGGCGGGGCAGTCGCTCGTGGTCGGCTGTTCGTCGCTCAAGCGAGCCTACCGCGATGTGCTGCGCGGCGGTGCGCAGGGCGATGGAATCGTGCGCTTCGTGTACTTGAAGGGATCGTTCGAGTTGTTGCACGAGCGCCTGGCCACACGCGGTCGGCACTTCTTCAATCCGGCGCTGCTGCAAAGCCAGCTCGAGACGTTGGAGGAGCCGGATGCGGACGAGGCGATGACAGTCGGGGTGGAGTTGCCGCCGGAAGAGATCGTGGATGAGGTGGTGGCCAGGTTCGCTTAAGGACGGCGCTGCCTGCGTACGCGCTTGGGTGAGAGCGGTGAGCGTGCCTTGCCTTCGTCTTAAACGATGGCTTGCCCTGGCCGGCACCGGGCACGCAGCCAGGTGCCTTAAACAAAAACGCGCCGTCGTTCGACGGCGCGTTTTTGCGTTCGGCGGGACAGCCTTGCGCGGGACAGCCTTACGCGATCCGCTTCGCCAATTCAACGGCCTTGCCCGTGTACGATGCGGGCGTCATATCCATGAGCAGCGCCTTCGCATCGTCGGAAATCGCGAGCGTGGCGATGAACTGCCTGAGCGCCTCGCGCGTGATGCCCTTGCCGCGCGTCAACTCCTTCAACTGCTCGTACGGATTTTCGATGCCGAAGCGGCGCATGACCGTCTGCACCGGCTCGGCCAGCACTTCCCAGCAACCGTCGAGATCTTCGTTCAAGCGGGCCGGATTGACTTCGAGTTTATCCAAACCGCGGATCAACGAGTCGTAGGCAAGCAGCGAGTAACCGAGTGCGACGCCCATATTGCGCAGGACCGTGGAATCCGTCAGGTCACGCTGCCAGCGCGAAACCGGCAACTTGTCGGCCAGATGCCGCAGCGTCGCGTTGGCGAGGCCCAGATTGCCTTCGGAGTTTTCGAAGTCGATCGGATTGACCTTGTGCGGCATCGTCGACGAACCGATTTCGCCGGCCTTCGTCTTTTGCTTGAAATAGCCGACCGAGATGTAGCCCCAGATGTCGCGATCGAGATCGAGCAGGATCGTATTGGCGCGCGCGCAAGCATCGAATAGCTCGGCCATGTAGTCGTGCGGTTCGATTTGAATCGTGTACGGATTGAACGCGAGCTTCAGGCGCTGTTCGATGACGTTGCGCGAGAACGTCTCCCAATCGAAGCTCGGGTAAGCCGACAGGTGCGCATTGTAGTTGCCCACCGCGCCGTTCATCTTGCCGAGGATTTCCACTTTCGCGATGCGGTCGATCGCGCGCGCAAGGCGTGCGGCGACGTTCGCGATTTCCTTGCCGAGCGTCGTCGGGCTGGCGGGCTGCCCGTGCGTGCGCGAGAGCATCGGCTGCTCCGCGTGCGCATGCGCGAGCGCGACGAGGCGGCCGTGCACCGAGCGCAAGGCCGGCAGGATGACGTGCTCGCGAGCGCCGGCCAGCATGAGGCCGTGCGAGGTGTTGTTGATGTCTTCCGACGTGCAGGCGAAATGGATGAATTCGCTGGCGCGTTCGAGTTCGGGCTGGCCCTTGACCGATTCCTTGAGCCAGTATTCGACGGCCTTGACGTCGTGATTCGTCACGCGCTCGATTTCCTTGATGCGCGCGGCATCGTGCGCGGAAAAGCGGGCGACGAGATCGAGCAGGAACGTTTCGGCCGCTTCCGAGAAACGCGGCATTTCGGCGAAGCCGGCTTGCGACAGCGCGATGAGCCAATGGATTTCGACCGTCACGCGATGGCGCATGAATGCGGCTTCGGAGAGCCAGTCGCGCAGCGCTTCGGTTTTGGCGGCATAGCGGCCATCGAGCGGCGAGAGGGCGGTGAGGGCAAACAGCGTTTCGGCGCGGGTATCGGACATGATCGGCGTGGCGCTCGAAGGCGCGGATTCGGGTGCAAGGAGAGAACCCGTAATTTTACCACCGCCGGGGGCCGGCCTCGTTCGTCGGCCCCCGGCGTGGTCACGCTTTAACGTCGGTACCGTATCGGGTATCCGATCATTCGCTCGCTGCGGCCGCGGTTGCGATCGAAGCCGTCGAGCTGCCTTGCGCGGCGTCGATGCCGGCGCCGGCCGGCATCGCCCACACGAGCCATTGCGCGCGCAGCGCGAAGATTGCGACACATGCGCACGCGGCGATCGCGCCGAAGGTGGCGAAGCCCATCTGATAGCTGCCGGTGCTTTCCTTGGCGATGCCCATGACGACGGGCAGATAGAAACCGCCGATGCCGCCGGCCGCGCCGATCACGCCAGAAAGCAGGCCCGTCTTGCCTTTCCAGCGATGCGGCACGAGCTGGAAGGTGGCGCCGTTACCGAGCCCGAACGCAAGATACAAGCAGACGAGAATCGCGATGCCGCCCCCGAGCGGCGGCATCCACGCGGCGAACGCGAGATCGGCCACCGAAATCGCGGCAAGCAGAACCGTGAGGGCGCGCACGCCCGTGATGCGATCGGCCAGGTAACCGCCCATCGGCCGCACGATCGCGCCCAGGAACGCGAGCAGCGACATGAACAGACCGGCTTCGAGCTTGGGCATTTGGTAGAGCGTCGTGAGCAGCAGCGTCACATACGACGACATCCCGACAAAGCCCCCGAACGTCACGCTGTACACCAGCATCAGCACCCAAGTATCGCGTTCGGCAAGCACCGTGCGATAGCGGGCCGGCAACAGGGCGATCGCCCCGGCCGCACCGAGCACCGGCAACAGCAAGACGCCGGTGCGGCCCGCACCGAACACGCCCGCATGGACGGCGAGCACGAGCACGATCAGCCCCACGAGCATCGTGGCGAAACCCGCGAGCGCGCGCCCCACGCTACCGGCCTTCTCGCTGCGATCGTCGCCCCAGGCGAAGAGTGCGAAGCCCGCGATCGCCAGCAGCGGCAGTGCGGCAGCGGTGGCGTATTGCCAGCCGAGGGCATCGGCGACGTGCGGGAACAGAAAGCCGTCGAGCACTGCGCCGATATTGCCGGCAGCGGCCAGGCCCAACACGAGGCCCTGCACCTTCGGCGGATAGCTGCTGCCCGCCATCGGCAGCGCGACGGCGAAGCTCGCGCCGCCCACGCCGAGGAACACCCCGAGCACCAGCAACAGCGTGTAGGAGGGCGTGGCCGGCAGGAGCGGCAACACGATCGCGGGCACGGCCGAGAGCAGCACACCCATCAGCGCGACGCGCCGGCCGTTCGCCGATTGATAGAGGTTGCCGAGCGCCACGCGCAGAATCGCGGCCGACAGCACGGGCACGGCCACGAGGAAGCCTTGCTGTGCGGCCGTCATGGGGATGCTCTTGCCGATGAACGGCGCGAGCGGCCCGTACAGCACCCACACCGTGAAGCCCGTGTCGAAATAGAGAAAGCAGGCGAGGAGCGAGCGCCAATTGCCGCTCCTTAGCGCGTGTTGCAGGTTCTTCATGATCGGTCCTCGCGTTGAATGTCGGATGAATCGTTTGGGGCCATGAGCGCCACGGCGCCTGCCGGCGTCACGCGACGGCCCCACAATGCAAGGCCCATGCCATGCGGCTCGCCGCCGCACGGCGCGCCGGTCTCGGCGTTCCGCAGCGTTCGGCGGTAGGGGCGATTGCGGCGCTTTCGACGTCGCCGCGAGGACTGCGCGCCGGATGTCCCGAACGCACCCGCATCGCGCCGAGCCGGCACCCTCGAAGTGCCGGGTGCGCGCAACTGGTGCGCTGCACCAACGTTGCCGTAACCAAGCGCGGCACGGCGGCGGCCGCATCGCTTCGGCTCGCGGCTCAAAGCGCGTCGGGCGCGCCGGTACAATGCGACCGTCGCCCTATCGTTCGGCTCGCCCGGCCCGCCCCCGCATGGAACTCAAATGGCTCGAAGATTTCGTTTCGCTCGCTGAGACGCGCAGCTTCAGCCGTTCCGCGGAGCTTCGACACGTGACGCAGCCGGCGTTTTCGCGTCGTATCCAAGCGCTCGAAGCGTGGCTCGGCACAGAACTCATCGATCGCTCCGTCTATCCGACGCGGCTCACCCAGGCCGGCGAGGTGTTTCGCGAGCAAGCGCTCGCCATGCTCTCGCACATGCACGAATCGCGGATATTGCTGCGCGGGCAGGCGGGCGCGCCGGCCGCCACGATCGAATTCGCGGTGCCCCACACGCTGTCGCTCACGTATTTCCCCAAGTGGCTGCAGCGGATCGAGGCGCAGATGGGGCCCATCAATACGCGGCTGCGCGCGCTCAATGTTCACGATGCCGTGCTCTCGCTCGTGGAAGGCGGCTGCGATCTGGTGATGGGCTACCACCACCCGAGCCATCCGGTCGCCTTGGATCCGGGCCGCTACGACATGCTCACCCTCGGCTTCGAGCCGATCAGCCCGTTTTCGGCACCGGCCCGGGCGGGTCGCGCGCGCTATCTGTTGCCGGGCACGCCCGATGCACCGGTTCCGTATCTGTCGTACACGCCGAACGCGTATCTCGGCCGCATGACGGAAGTCATCGTGGCGAACGCGCCGGAACGGCTGTGCCTGGATCGGATTTACGAAACGGACATGGCCGAAGCGCTCAAGGCGATGGCGCTCGCCGGGCACGGCGTCGCCTTCTTGCCGCACAGCGCCGTCGAAGACGCCGTCGCGGCCGGTGCGCTGATCCGTCTCGACCGCGCCGCCTCGCGCGGGCACAGCGCCGATCGCTTCACGTTGACGATGGAAATTCGCTTGTACCGCGACAAGCTTGCAAGCAATGCCGACGATCCGCGCCAACAGCTCGTGCGCCGCTTATGGCAGGTCGTCGCCGACGAACTGGGCGTGACGCGGGAGTGAAAACGCGGGCCATTGGCCGCCGATCGCCCCGCGCCGCGTGGCGCGCCGGTCTCGGCCGAGGCGCGGTGGGATCCACGGTTCGGCACTCGCGTTATGCAAGATATGCATAACGGGATGATCAAACGGCATTGGATTTCAAAAAGGGCTTTTTTCACAATGGCGCACATTCAGTGACCGTTGGAGTGTCCATGTCCTCGCAATTGCAGTCCACCACGTCTGCACAATCGATCCCCTCGTACCTTCACGCCGACGATCTCGGCCCTTGGGGAAACTATCTGCGTCAAGTCGATCGCGTCGCACCGTACCTCGGTTCCGCGTCGCGTTGGCTCGAAACACTCAAGCGTCCGAAGCGCATCTTGATCGTCGACGTGCCCATCGAACTCGATAACGGCACCGTTGCGCACTTCGAAGGCTATCGCGTTCAGCACAACGTCTCGCGCGGTCCCGGCAAAGGCGGCGTGCGTTACCACCAGGACGTGACGCTTTCCGAAGTGATGGCCCTGTCGGCCTGGATGTCGGTGAAGAACGCGGCCGTGAACGTGCCGTACGGCGGCGCGAAGGGCGGTATCCGCGTCGATCCGCGCAACCTGTCGCGCGGCGAACTCGAGCGCATGACTCGCCGCTACACGAGCGAGATCGGCATCATCATCGGACCGAACACGGACATTCCCGCCCCTGACGTCAATACGAACGAGCAGATCATGGCGTGGATGATGGACACGTACTCGATGAACCAAGGCCAAACGGCCACGGGCGTCGTGACGGGCAAGCCGATCGCGTTGGGCGGCTCGCTGGGCCGCCGCGAAGCGACGGGCCGCGGCGTGTTCGTCGTCGGCACGGAAGCGGCACGCCGCGTGGGCCTCGAGATTCAAGGCGCACGCATTGCGGTGCAAGGGTTCGGCAACGTCGGCGGCATCGCCGCGCGTCTGTTCCAAGACGCGGGCGCGAAGATCGTTGCGGTGCAAGACCACACGGGTTCGCTCTACAAGGCGAGCGGCATCGACGCCGCGGCACTGCTGGAGCACGTGGCGAACACGGGCGGCGTGGGCGGTTTCAAGGGCGCCGACCCGCTGGCGAATGAAGAATTCTGGACGATCGAAACCGACATCCTGATCCCCGCCGCGCTCGAAAACCAAATCACGGAAAAGAACGCGGCCAAGATCAAGACGAAGATCATCGTCGAAGGTGCGAACGGCCCGACGACCACCGCAGCCGACGACATCTTGCACGACAAGGGCGTCCTGATCATCCCCGACGTCGTGGCCAATGCGGGTGGCGTGACGGTGTCGTACTTCGAGTGGGTGCAGGACTTCTCGAGCTTCTTCTGGACCGAAGACGAAATCAACCAGCGCCTCGAGCGCGTCATGCGCGAAGCGTTCAACGCCGTGTGGCAAGTGGCGAGCGAGAACAAGGTGTCGATGCGCACGGCGGCGTTCATCGTTGCATGTAAGCGGATTCTGATGGCGCGCGAAATGCGTGGCCTTTACCCCTGATTCCCTATTCGCCACAAGCGAAGTGGGTTTGATTTGCCGGTGCGCCCCTCACGGCGCGGCCGGCTTCCCCTGGCGGGCGGCATCGTAAGGTGTCGCCCGCTTTTCCATTGGGATCGGCAGCGGGTGCTTGAGTCGCTTCTCCGGCCATCGGCAAAGCTGCGGTTTCGCCTCGCCTCGCCCTCCGCGTATCATGCGAAGGCTTCACCGGCACGGGAACGCCGGTGCACGTTTTAGCCAAGGGATCACCGGATGATTTCGATCAAACACGTTTCGAAGTGGTACGGCACGTTTCAGGTGCTGTCCGATTGCACGGCGGAAGTCGCGAAGGGCGAAGTGGTTGTCGTGTGCGGGCCCTCGGGCTCCGGCAAATCGACGCTCATCAAGACCGTCAACGGCCTGGAGCCGTTTCAGGAAGGCGAGATCATCGTCGATGGCCAATCGCTGGGCGACAAGCAGACGAACCTCTCGAAGGTGCGCGCGAAAGTGGGCATGGTGTTTCAGCACTTCGAGCTGTTTCCGCACCTGTCGATCATGGACAACCTCACGCTCGCGCAGGTCAAGGTGCTCGGCCGCTCCAACGACGAAGCGGCAGATAAAGGCTTGAAGCTGCTGGATCGCGTTGGCCTGAAAGAGCAGGCCGATAAATTCCCGGCTCAGCTATCGGGCGGCCAGCAACAACGCGTGGCGATCGCGCGGGCGCTGTCGATGGATCCGGTCGCGATGCTGTTCGACGAACCCACTTCCGCACTCGATCCGGAAATGATCAACGAAGTGCTCGATGTGATGGTCGAACTCGCGCAAGAAGGGATGACGATGATGTGCGTGACGCACGAGATGGGATTCGCGAAGAAGGTCGCGAACCGCGTCATCTTCATGGATCGCGGGCTGATCGTCGAGGACGATCGCAAAGATGCCTTCTTCGAGAACCCGAAGTCCGATCGCGCGAAGGAGTTTCTTGCGAAGATCTTGCACTGAGCGGGTGCCTGGCTCGCTACGGGCCACACAACACACCGCTCGCGGCTGCCGGCGAATGCGTGGATTGGCCGCTTAGGATTCGAACGCCGCGATGTCGTCGGCGTCGGCATCCGCTTGCAGCGCGGAGGA
Source organism: uncultured beta proteobacterium (assembly GCA_963838695.1). GTDB lineage: Bacteria > Pseudomonadota > Gammaproteobacteria > Burkholderiales > Burkholderiaceae > Trinickia. The sequence continues at coordinate 50,611 of CAWIRZ010000044.1, forward strand.
CGGTGCCCGCGTCGAGGCCGACGCGCTCGGGTCGCAGGCCGGGTTGCGTGCTTTCTCGAGCACGGCGGGCGGGACCGGAATGTGTGCGCGTGCCGCCACTTCGCCGTCTTGGAACATCAATAGATCGCCGGGTGCGAACGCGGTCCAGATCTCGTCGTCGGTCAGCGGCTGCGTGGCGATGACGGCGACGCGATCTTCGGGTGTCGTGTACTGCGCGAAGTCGATCGACATATCGGCGTCGATCAAATGCGCCGTCGAAAACGGCCAGCGCCGCACGATGTAGTGCAGATGCGTGGAGCAGTGGGCAAACAGCGCTTGCCCGTTCGACATCAAGAAATTGAAGACACCGTAGTTCGTGATGTCGCGCGTGATCGAGGCGAGCGCATCGAACAGCTCCTGCAGCGGCGGCTGCGCGCCGGGGAACGCCCGGCGCAAGCCTTGCATCAGCGCACAAAAGGCAAGTTCGCTATCGGTGGTGCCGACCGGCTGATAAACGCCGGTGAGTTCGGGCGGATAGGCTTGCAAATCGCCGTTATGCGCAAAGATCCAGTGCCGGCCCCACAGTTCGCGCATGAACGGATGGCAATTTTCCAGCAGGATATGGCCCTGTGTCGCTTTGCGGATGTGCGCGATCGTGTTCTTCGATTTGATCGGGTAGCGCTTGACCATCTCGGCGATCGGCGAGGTAGCCGACGATTGGTGGTCGATGAACAGCCGACAGGCTTTATCTTCGAAGAAAGCGATACCCCAGCCGTCCGCGTGGTGATCGGTGATGCCGCCGCGCGCAGCGAAGCCTGTGAAGGAGAACGTGACGTCCGTCGGCGCGGCGCAGTTCATTCCGAGGAGTTGGCACATGTTACGGCACTTACGGCAGGCGGAGCGTGTGGACGGGCGGGCTCGCGTGACGAACCCGCTACAATATGTTTTTTCGAAGCATATACCGAGCCGCCGGCCGAAAAAAGCGAAATTCGCGGGCGCCGTCGCGCGTCCGTTGCGGTTTTCCCACGATGGCGGCTGGTTTGCTTCGGCTAACGGTGTCCCCTTCTTATCGCCGGGCGGCTGTTTCGCACCGGCCCTCTTGCTAGATTGTCGCCATGACCGCTTCCGAATCGTCCCCGATCGCCGCTCGTAGCAACGGCGCGCTTGCTTCGCTCACCCTGGCCCGTCCCGACGATTGGCATTTGCATTTGCGCGACGGCGAAATGATGAGCGCGGTGTTGCCGCACACGGTGCGCCAGTTCGGGCGCGCGATCGTCATGCCGAACCTGAAGCCGCCGGTGACCACGGTCGATGCCGCGCGCGCCTACCGCGAGCGCATTCTGGCGGCGTTGCCCATCGGCTCGGCTTTCGAGCCGTTGATGACCCTTTATCTGACCGACAACACCCCGCCCGACGAGATCCGCCGCGCGCGGGACAGTGGCTTCGTGCATGGCGTGAAGCTGTATCCGGCCGGCGCGACGACCAACTCCGATTTCGGCGTCACCGATCTCTTCAAATGTGCAAAGACGCTCGAGACGATGCAGGAAGTGGGGATGCCGCTGCTTGTGCACGGCGAGGTCACGGATTCGTCGATCGATCTGTTCGATCGCGAGAAAGTGTTCATCGACCGTGTCATGACACCGCTGCGCCGCGATTTCCCGGCGCTCAAGGTCGTGTTCGAACACATTACGACGAAGGACGCGGCGCAATACGTGCGCGACGACGGTGCGGCGGACGGCCTACTCGGCGCAACGATCACGGCGCATCACCTGCTTTACAACCGCAACGCGATCTTCCAGGGCGGCATTCGCCCGCATTACTACTGCTTGCCCGTCCTCAAGCGCGAGACGCATCGCGTCGCGCTCGTCGAGGCGGCGACGTCGGGCAATCCGCGCTTTTTCCTCGGTACCGACAGCGCGCCGCATCCGAAGGGCCTGAAAGAGCATGCGTGCGGTTGCGCCGGCTGCTATACGGCGCTGCACGCGCTCGAACTGTATGCCGAAGCATTCGACACTGCAGGGGCGCTCGACAAACTCGAAGGGTTCGCCAGCTTCTTCGGCCCTGATTTCTACAATCTGCCGCGCAGCGGCGAGCGCGTGACGCTCGTTCGCGAGCAGTGGACGCTGCCGGCGGAAATACTGGCTGGCGAAGCGGCGGTCGTCCCGTTGCGTGCCGGCGAGACGATCGGCTGGCGGCTGGCCTGAGGGCGGGTCCTGCCGCAAAAGCGCACCCGTACCCGTTCCCATCCCCAACCCACCATGCAATGACGCAACCTGTTCCGGGCGCGCCGGCCGAGCAAGCGGCGCTGGTTGCGAGCCTCGAACGGATCGACTGGTCCGTGCCGTGGCTCGCAGCCTACCGCGAACGCGGGATGCGCTGGCATCGCGCTGCGCAAGCCAATCCCGCGGATTTTGTCGGAATGCTGGCACGGCAGGCGTACGAGGCCGGCCACGTGACGGGCAACGGCCGGCCGCTTTCGTTTATCGAACAGGCGCAACTGCCGCCCGGTGCAGCGTATGAAGCGCACATTGCCCTAACCGGCGGCGTGCCGACGCGCCTTAACCTGCACGACTTCTTCAATGCGCTCGTTTGGTTTGCCTGCCCGCGCGTCAAAGCGACGCTCAATGCCCGTCAAGCACGTGCGATCGAGCGCGACGGGGTGGCGGGCGCGCGCGGTGCCGAACGCGATTTCCTGACGTTGTTCGACGAAAACGCAGTGTTGTTCGTCTGCGCCGATCCGCGCTTGAGTGCCGCACTGACGGCATTCGAATGGCGGCGCCTGTTCGTCGACGAGCGCAGCGCATGGGGCGAGCGTTGCGACATCCGTGTGTTTGGCCATGCGTTGCTCGAAAAACTGATTGCTCCCTACAAGGCATGCACGGGCCATGCGTGGATCGTTGCCGCGCCGTTCGAGTATTTCGCGTGGCCTCGCGATCGCCAAGACGCGTGGCTCGACGAAACCGTGGCCGCCTCGCTGGTAGAGGGGGCGCTCGATGCGCGTCGGTATGCGCCGTTGCCGGTGCTGGGGGTGCCTGGCTTTTGGGCTGGCAACGTCGATCCCGGCTTCTATGACGACCCGCACGTTTTTCGAGCAGGACGGCGCGCGCGCGGCGGCGATCGCCGCGCGTTGACCGATGCGGTGGTAAACTGCGCCCCAGCAAAGTAGGCCAGGCAGTCGCGGCTTTCCCGGTTTGCGCCGGGGAGGGCGAGGAAAGTCCGGACTCCAACGGGCAGGGTGATGGCTAACGGCCATCCGTGGTGACACGCGGAACAGGGCAACAGAGAACAGACCGCCGATGGCCCGGCGCAAGCCGGGATCAGGTAAGGGTGAAACGGTGCGGTAAGAGCGCACCGCGGCTGCGGCGACGCAGACGGCACGGTAACCTCCACCCGGAGCAATTCCAAATAGGCAGGCGCGCGTCTTCGGATGCAGGACGGGGCCCCCGTCTCGCCTGCGGGTAGGAAGCTTGAGCGCGTCAGCAATGGCGCGCCTAGAGGAATGACTGCCACGGTTGCGGTGCCGCGAGGCATTGCGACTGCACAAAATCCGGCTTACCGGCCTGCTTTGCTTTTTACGCCCCGTACCGCGCTCATCGAGTCAGGTCGGCGGTCATGTCAGTACGTCCATTTTCAGACAGCGAGCCGCAACAGCCTATTCGCCCCGCCTGCGTGGCAGGCCGGGCGTGTTTTAGGCTTCGACGATGTCGAACGAGTGCGAAAGCTCGGCTGTCTTGGCCATCATGATTGAAGCCGAGCAGTACTTGTCATGTGACAGGTTGATCGCACGCTCGACGGTGGCGGGGTTCAGATTCTTGCCCGTCACGGTGAAATGGAAATGAATGCTCGTGAAAACCTTCGGGTCTTCGCTGGCGCGTTCGGCTTTGAGCGTGACGGAACAGCCCGCGATTTCCTGCCGGCTCTTCTTCAGAATCATGACGACGTCGTATGCGGTGCATCCACCTGTGCCGAGCAACACCATTTCCATCGGCCGCGGCGCCAGATTGCGCCCGCCACCTTCCGGCGCGCCGTCCATCATCGCCAGATGGCCGCTGCCCGTCTCGGCTGCGAACGCCATTCCGTCAGCCCCCATCCAGCTTACTTTGCATTCCATAGCGCAACTCCCGCAGTGCTGATGTTGATGTTCCATTGATTTGGATAGGCATTGTATCCGCCCCGAAAGCCTCCAGTCGGACGCATGCGTTTCCGCCCACGATGCTTTGCTTATTCCACATTGTGGATTGCGTTTTCGCAATGCAAATTTTCTTGCGTAGGCGCGGCTCGCTCTGTACAATGCGGCTCATTGATCGTCGTTCTCGACGGTCTCCGCATGTCTCCTCCACCCTCCTCCTTAGGTGGATTAAGCCCGAGCCTAGAGTTTGGGCTTTTTTTTGCCTCGGCCATTGTGTGCCATGCCTCGTAGGGCGTTTGTGCCCCTGGCCGCCGCGGGCTCCCAGCGCCGCGTCAAACGCCGGTTTGGCGCCCATGCCGGCCCAGCCAAGGACGCCTTTGACGCGCAGGGCCAAATTCCTTTATAATTCAGGGCTTTTCCGCATCCATGCCCGCGGAAGAAGAACAGGGAGAGCCTGCACGGCGCCTCGATGCGCCAAACTAAGCAGGAAGTGAGCAGTAAGAATACGAAGGGCAGATCAATTTTTTGGATCGATCATGAAGACGTTTTCCGCCAAAGCCGAACAGGTGACGCGCGAATGGTACGTGATTGACGCGACGGATAAGGTTCTCGGCCGTGTCGCCAGCGAAGTGGCACGCCGTCTTCGCGGCAAGCATAAGCCTGAGTTCACCCCGCACGTCGATACCGGTGATTTCATCATCGTCGTCAACGCCGGCAAGCTGAAGGTCACGGGCAACAAGACCTTGGACAAGAAGTACTACCGTCACTCGGGCTACCCGGGCGGCATTTACGAAACGACGTTCGGCAAGATGCAAGAACGCTTCCCGGGCCGCGCGCTCGAGAAAGCGGTCAAGGGCATGCTGCCGAAGGGCCCGCTCGGCTACGCAATGATCAAGAAGCTGAAGGTCTACGCAGAAGCCACGCATCCGCATTCGGCGCAACAGCCGAAGGCGCTCGAGATCTAAGGAGCCCACATGATCGGTAACTGGAACTACGGTACGGGCCGCCGCAAGAGCGCCGTCGCTCGTGTCTTCATCAAGGCAGGCAAGGGCGACATCGTCGTCAACGGCAAGCCCATTGCGGATTACTTCTCGCGCGAAACGTCGCTGATGATCGTGCGCCAGCCGCTCGAGCTCACGAACCACGCTGCAACGTTCGACATCAAGGTCAACGTCTCGGGCGGCGGTGAAACGGGCCAAGCGGGTGCGGTTCGCCACGGCATCACGCGCGCGCTGATGGACTACGACGCAACGCTGAAGCCGGCTCTGTCGAGCGCGGGCTTCGTGACGCGTGACGCACGTGAAGTCGAACGTAAGAAGGTCGGCTTCCACAAGGCACGTCGCAGGAAGCAATTCTCGAAGCGTTAATCGTTTCGAAGCGCTCTGCTTGCTGTGGGGCGCTGCCGAAAAAAGCCGCCGTTGCATCCGCACGGCGGCTTTTTCGTTTTGATCCTCCTTTATTTCGCTCGTTTCGCCCCCATCTTGCGCCATAGCCGCGCGCCCGCCCACGGCGGCGGGGCTGCCTAGAACCCATTGCATTCATAGGGTTACCGCAGAAGGGCGCAGCAAGAGTTCGCGAAGGGCCATACAATGGCGCAGGTAAGCAATAGCGCTTAGAAGCTTTTTTGGAGAGTTCGAATGACCGCCGTCACCGATACCCCCGTGACTGAAATGCCGAGCCCCTTCGTCTTTACCGACGCAGCGGCCGATAAAGTGAAACAACTGATCGACGAAGAAGGCAACCCCGACCTCAAACTGCGCGTATTCGTGCAAGGTGGCGGCTGCTCGGGCTTCCAGTACGGTTTCACTTTCGACGAAGCGATCAATGAAGACGATACGGTCATGAACAAGGCCGGCGTGCAACTGTTGATCGATTCGATGAGCTACCAATATTTGGTCGGCGCCGAAATCGACTACAAAGACGATATCAACGGCGCGCAGTTCGTCATCAAGAATCCGAACGCTTCGACGACATGCGGTTGCGGTTCGTCGTTCTCGGTTTGACGGATTGCCGAACGATCGGCCAGGGCGGTTCGTCCCGGCGGTGATCGACGCAAACGCCGACGCAAACGCGGCACAGCAAACGGCATGCAACGGCACACAAACGGGGCTTCGGCCCCGTTTTCCGTATGGATGCGGCCGTTCCTGCCGTGCCGTGTGTTCGCGCCGTCTCTTCCCGCTGCTGGAGTGCGCCGTTCGCCGCCATGCGTTGGGCGACGTCAGCGCGGATAGATCGCCCCGAGTACGCGCTCTCCGGCCGCTCCGGTCACGGCCGGCAAGTTCCCGGCCGTCCGCTCGATGCAGCGCATCGCCAGCCAAGCGAAGGCCAACGCTTCGACATGATGGGGCGGTACGCCGAGCGCGTCGGTCGTCATCACCGACACGCCGCTGACACCGCTTCGGTCGAGCGCGAATTGGAGCGCTTTCAGCAACTCCGGGTTGCGGGCTCCGCCGCCGCAGGCATATAGCGCGCGGCAACCCGGCGCGTGCCGCTCGACTTCGCGCGCGATGCTCACGGCCGTTAGCGCGGCGAGCGTTGCTTGAACGTCGGCCGGCGCGAGCGCTTCGAAGCCCGCGAGCTTGGCGTCGAGCCACTTTGCATTGAACAGATCCCGCCCCGTGCTCTTGGGCGGCGCTTGCTCGAAGAACGGCTCGTCCAGCAACGCGTTGAGCAGGGATTGGTGCACGGTGCCGCTGGCGGCGAATCGTCCGCCTTCGTCGTACGGGGTGCCTAGATGACGCTGCGCCCACTCGTCGAGCAACACGTTCGCGGGGCCGCAATCGAAGCCGCGAATGACCTCGCCGTCACGGTCGCCGCCGTTCGCGCGCGCTTCACGGCTCGGGGCTCGAATGCGTCCCGGCGGCAAGACGGTAATGTTGCTGATGCCGCCCAGATTGCACACGACGCGCGTTTCGTCGTCCGCTCCGAAGATCTCCGCATGGAAGGCGGGAACCAGCGGCGCGCCCTGACCGCCGGCCGCCACATCGCGGCTGCGGAAATCGGCGATGACGTCGATATGCGTCATCTCGGCAAGTAGCGCGGGATTGTTGATCTGCTTCGTGTAGCCTTTTTCCGGACGGTGGCGCACCGTTTGCCCGTGCACGCCGATGGCCCGCACGCGGGTGGGGGCGATGTTCCCGCTGCGTAAAAGCTCATGACAGCACACCGCGTAGCGGGCGGCCAGCGCGCTCGCGGCCAGCGCCTCGCGCTCGATTTCGTTCTCGCCAGGCTGCTGCAGGGCGAACAGCGCATGGCGTAGGCCATCGTCGAAACCGACGAACGCATCGGCCAGCACGCGGGGCGCCTCGCCCGCTTGAAATTCGACGGCGATGCCGTCGACGCCGTCCATGCTCGTGCCCGACATCAGCCCGATATACACGCCGTCGGCAATCGTCTTTGTCGCGCTTGCGGCCAATTTTGCGGCCAGTTTTGCGGCCAATTCGTGCTCCTCGTCGTCGTTGCGGGCCTCCGTGAAGGCCGAACCATGCCCATTCGTGTCAGCGCGCGTGCGCGCGTCCTGTGGCCCGATTATCCGCGAGAACGGTCGCGCGCGCTAAGGGCCGCTCGATCGCGTCAGTCACGCCCTCGGATATGGGACAATTGAACCTTTTGCACCGTCCGTCAGCCGGATCACCGATCATCCAGATGAGCACCGAGTCCACCACCAAGCCTGCCTCGCCGTTTCCGATCACGGACGAGGTGCGTCACGCCCTGGCCGTCGCGAAGCGCGGCGCCGATGAACTGCTGATCGAAGACGAGTTCGCGCAAAAGCTGGCCCGCAGCGCGGCCACGGGCACGCCGCTGCGTATCAAGCTGGGCCTCGATCCGACCGCCCCCGACATCCATATCGGGCACACGGTCGTGCTGAACAAGATGCGTCAGCTGCAGGACCTCGGACACACGGTCATTTTTCTCATCGGCGATTTCACGTCGCTGATCGGCGACCCGTCCGGGCGTAACGCCACGCGCCCGCCGCTCACGCGCGAGCAGATCGAATCGAACGCGAAGACCTACTTCGAGCAAGCCGCACTCGTGCTCGACCGCGAAAAAACCGAAATCCGCTACAACAGCGAATGGTCGATGCCGCTCGGCGCCGATGGGATGATCAAGCTCGCGTCGCGCTACACGGTCGCGCGCATCCTCGAGCGCGAGGATTTCACGAAGCGCTTCCAAGGCGGTGTGCCGATTTCGATCCACGAATTCTTGTACCCGCTCATGCAAGGGTACGATTCGGTCGCGCTCAACGCCGATCTGGAATTGGGCGGCACCGATCAGAAGTTCAACCTGCTGGTCGGCCGCGAATTGCAGAAGCAATACGGGCAGGAACAGCAGTGCATCTTGACGATGCCGCTGCTCGAAGGGCTCGACGGCGTCGAGAAAATGTCGAAGTCGAAGAATAACTACATCGGGATCAGCGAAAAGCCGAACGACATGTTCGGCAAGCTCATGAGCATCTCCGACGTGCTCATGTGGCGCTATTTCGAACTGCTGTCGTTCCGCGGTCTCGACGAAATCCTGCGATTCAAACGCGAAGCCGAAGAGGGCCGCAACCCGCGCGACTTCAAGGTTCTGCTCGCGCAGGAAATCGTGGCGCGCTTCCATTCGCAGGACGATGCCGAGCGTGCGCTGGAGGATTTCAATCACCGCGCCAAAGGCGGCGTGCCCGATGACATTCCGGCCGTGACGCTGTCCGGCGCGCCGCTTGCGATCGGTCAACTGCTCAAGCAAGCGGGGCTTGCACCGTCGACAAGCGACGCGCTGCGCAACGTCGAGCAAGGCGGCGTCCGGATCGACGGCACGGTGGTGTCGGACAAAGCGCTGAAGGTCGAGGCTGGCGAATTCGTCGTCCAGGTGGGCAAGCGCCGGTTCGCACGCGTGACGCTCACGGCGTAACGGGCGGCTCGTGTTCGTGTCGATGTTCATGTTCATTTGCCGTTGCGCCGCGTGGGTGCGCGCGTCTCGCACGAGAGGGTATCGATGATCGCGCTGATTCAACGCGTGACGCAGGCCAGTGTGCGCGTGGGCGAGCGCGTGACGGGCGAGATCGGGGCGGGACTGCTTGCGCTCGTCTGTGCCGAACGGGGCGACTCGGAAGCCTGCGCCGACAAACTGCTCGCGAAGGTGCTTGGGTATCGCGTGTTCAGCGACGCCGCCGGCAAGATGAACCTGCCCGTGACGAACATCGACGGCGCGGGGCGCGCGGGCGGCTTGCTGCTCGTTTCCCAATTCACGCTCGCCGCGGATACTCACAGCGGCCTGCGGCCGAGCTTTACGCCGGCGGCGGCGCCCGAGGACGGCAAGCGGTTGTTCGACTACTTCGTCGCAAAGGCGCGCGCCGGCCATCCGACCGTCGCAACGGGCGAGTTCGGCGCGATGATGCAAGTGTCGCTCGTTAACGACGGGCCGGTGACGTTCTGGTTGCAAGCGCGCCCCTGATTCCCCTCTCGATTGGTTGCCGATGCCCACGCAAGTGCTTTTCATCCGACATGGCGAGACCCCGTGGAACCGCGTGAAACGGATCCAGGGACACATCGATATCCCGCTTGCCGAAACCGGCGTGGAACAGGCGCAGCGCCTCGCCGCGCGGCTGGTGCGCGAAGCGCGCGACGGTGTGCGGCTCGATGCCATTTACTCGAGCGATTTGCAGCGCGCGCAGCAAACGGCTCGGCCCGCCGCGTCGGCGCTCGGGATCGTGCCGCAACTGGACGAACGCTTGCGCGAGCGTGCTTATGGCATTTTTCAGGGGCATGACAGCGATGAAATCGCGCAGCGCTATCCCGACGATTACGCGCGCTGGCAAACGCGTGATCCCGGATTCGCGCCGCCGGGCGGCGAATCGGTGCGCGTGCTTTATCACCGGATCGTGCACGCCGTGGCCGCGATCGTGGCCATGCACCCGGGCGGCCGTATCGCTTGCGTCACGCATGGTGGGGTGCTCGATTGCGTTTACCGCCATGCTCACCGCCTCCCGCTCGACGCACCGCGAAGCTACCCGTTGCTCAATACCAGCATCAACACCGTTGAGTTCGGCGACGACGGGGTGGCGACGGTGCTCGAGTGGGCGGACGTCGCGCATTTGAGCGGCGCGAGCGATGACGATGGGTGGATGAAGGGCAGCGCCGCTCGCGGATAGGCTAGCGTGCGAGCCGGGGATGTCGTCGCGGCGCGCTAAGCGCCGGCTGTTCCCGCCGCCCTGCGTCTGGCGCGTTTCGAAACCGCATTCACGTGTGCCCAACGAATAACCGGGACGATGAGCCGGACGCCCGGGCGCGCGAGCGTGGCGCGCATGCGCTTGAGCGGCGTGAATCCGAGCGTCTGTTGGGCCCATTGCGGCAATAGATCGACACCGGCGTTCAGCATCAAGCTCACCGCGGGCTTCATCAGCGGACGATCGGGCGGCGCGGCATGACGCAAAATGCGCACCACTTCAAGCGTTCTCGGGCTCGCTTCAAGCTCGGGACGCATCGACGACAAATATTCAGCCACCTGCGCCCGCGTTTCGGGCACGTCGCTCGCGCCGAGCGCTCTGGCGATCAATGCAACCTCCGCGTAGTAGCGGTCTTGCCGCGCCGGCGACAGCGAGGGGTTCACATAGCGCAGATGCGCCGCCAGAAAACTCGACACTTCCGCGACGTGCACCCAAGTCAGCAATGCAGGATCGCTTGCCCGATACGGGCGGCCATCCGGCGCCGTTCCCTCGACGGATAGATGGATCCGCTTCACGCGCTCGATCAGCGCCAGCGCATCGGCCCGTGCACCGTAGGTGGTACCCGCAATGAACGTGGCCGTGCGCTGCAGCCGTCCCCGCATATCGGTGCGGAAGGTGGAGTGGTCCCAGACGCCAGCGAGCGCCAACGGGTGCAGCGCCTGCAACATCAACGCACTGATGCCGCCGATCATCATCGAAGTGAAATCGGCATGCACTTGCCAACAGACGGAGTCGGGGCCGAACAGGCCCGGGTCACCGAGCGGTTGCTCATAATCGAGCGAGGGCCCGCTGCCGCCGCTCGTTACGCTGAGCACGCTTTGCGAAATGCGTCGACGCAACCGCGTGACGAACTCGGGATACGGCACGCCAGACCCGTTGACAGGACGATTGGCCGGTTCGGACATCACTGCATCGCCTCGGAGCCGTTGGAAGAGGGCGCGCGGTGCGCTTACGCGCTACCCGCGTCGTCCCATAGGGTGCGGACGGGGCTTTGGGACTCGGGCGCGGCCAGGCCGAAATGGCGGTAGGCCGCGAGCGTCGCCACGCGCCCGCGTGGCGTGCGCTGCAAGAAGCCCTGTTGGATCAGGTAAGGCTCGAGCACATCCTCGATCGTGTCGCGCTCCTCGCCGATCGCAGCGGCGAGGTTGTCGACCCCGACCGGCCCGCCGTCGAATTTGTGCAAGATGGCTTCGAGCAGCTTCCGGTCCATCAAATCGAAGCCTACTGGATCGACGTCGAGCATCGCGAGGGCCGCGTCGGCCACCGGCGCGGTAATCGCCCCGTCCGCCTTGACTTCGGCATAGTCGCGCACGCGGCGCAACAGGCGGTTAGCGATCCGCGGTGTGCCGCGTGAGCGCTTGGCGATCTCGAACGCGCCGTCCGGATGGATCTGCGCCCCGAGCAGCGCCGCCGAACGGCGCACGATGCGCGACAGTTGCTCGGCATCGTAGAACTCGAGGCGGGCGACGATGCCGAAGCGGTCTCGCAGTGGGTTCGTCAGCATCCCGGCGCGCGTGGTTGCGCCGACAAGCGTGAACGGCTGCAGATCGAGCTTCACACTGCGCGCGGCCGGGCCTTCGCCGATCATGATGTCGATTTGGTAATCCTCGAGCGCCGGGTACAGGATTTCCTCGACGACGGGCGACAGCCGGTGGATTTCGTCGATGAACAGGACGTCGTTCGCTTCGAGATTCGTGAGCAGCGCGGCAAGATCGCCGGCGCGTTCGAGCACCGGCCCGGACGTTTGGCGCAGATTCACGCCCATCTCTCGGGCGATGATGTGTGCCAAGGTGGTTTTGCCGAGACCGGGCGGGCCGAACAGCAGCACGTGATCGAGTGCTTCCGAGCGGCGTTTCGCGGCTTCGATGAAAATCTCCAGCTGGCCGCGCACCTTTTCTTGCCCGACGTATTCGTCGAGCTGGCGCGGACGCAGCGCGCGCTCGTACACTTCCTCGTGCGACGACGTGGGCGTGGCGGAAATGATGCGCTCGGTGGCGAGCTTGTCGGTTTCGATCATGCGTGCCATTGTACCGCGCGCGCCGGCCGCTTAGGCTCGGCGGCACGCCCGGTGCGGCGGCGCCCGTCAGCCCTTCGACAACGATTTGAGCGCGAGCTTGATCCCGTCGGAGACCCCCGTGCCGGCCGGCACGTTCTTGATTGCCGCGAGCGCTTCCTTCTCCGAGTAGCCCAGCGCCAGCAGGGCGTTGAGGATATCGGAGGCATGATCCGACCGGGAAGCCGCAGCCGCGGCGGCACCGACATCGGCGCCCAGCTTGCCTTTGAGTTCGAGCAGCAAGCGCTCGGCCGTTTTCTTGCCGATACCGGGTACGCGCGTCAGGCGCGCGGAGTCCTGCAGCGTGACGGCCTGCGCGAGTTCCTGCACGCTCATGCCCGAGAGCACGGCCAGCGCCATACGCGCGCCGATGCCGCTGATCTTGAGCAATTCGCGGAAGGTCGCGCGTTCCTGCGCCGTGCCGAACCCGTATAGCAGATGCGCGTCTTCGCGCACGATGAGCTGGGTCAGCAGAACGATTTTTTCGCCTGTCGACGGCAGGTTGTAGAACGTGCTCATCGGCACGTCGACTTCATAGCCGATACCGTTGCAATCGACGAGCAGATGGGGGGGATTCTTTTCGAGCAGAATGCCGGCGATGCGACCGATCATGGCGGGTAGGGGGAAAGCCGAAAGCGCGAGTGTAGCGCACGGTGGCCGCCGACCGAAAACGCGCCGCGCTCTGCTACGTTCCGCTAGCCCACGAGCCGGCCCCGCCGTACGCGTAGGCCCCTCTTGGCGAGCGTGGGCGCGAGGCCGCCGAGCGTATCGAGCGTGGTGCCGCCGTGCGCATGGCAAATCGCCATGCCGAGCGCGTCGGCCGCATCGGTGCCCGGCACCCCGGACAGGCTCAGCAAGCGCACGACCATCTGCTGCATCTGTTCCTTGGTGGCCCGGCCGTAGCCGACGACGGCCTGTTTCAGTTGCAGCGCGGTGTATTCCGCTACGGGGACGCCGCCGGCCACGAGCCCGCAAATCGCCGCGCCGCGGGCTTGGCCGAGCAGCAACGTCGATTGCGGATTGACGTTGACGAACACCTTTTCGATCGCCGACTGATCCGGCGTGTGCTGGCGGATCAGCGCGGACACGCCGTCGAAAATCGTGCCGAGACGGGAAGGCAAATCGCCGTCAGTCGTGCGAATGACGCCGCTTGTGACATAGGTGAGCCGCTGACCCGCTTGCTCGATGACGCCGAAGCCCGTGACGCGCAAGCCTGGGTCGATGCCAAGAATTCTCATGAACAAAAACCGGACGAAGTGCCCGAGATACTACAACGAACGGTAGCCGTACGCCTATGGCGAGGGGCGAGTATGTACGGCACTGGCCGAGGGTGAGCCCGAGTTCGTCGAAATCGGACCCGATCGCCATGTACTTCATGCCCTCGGCCTTGTTGACGACGAGCATGATCGGGCGACCGGTGCGCAAGTAGCGCGTCACACCGCAGCGCACGGCGGCAAATTCGAAGTGTGCGATCCGGCCGCCCGCTATAGCGAACGGTGCCTGCCGCGATGGCGGCCCGCCGCCATCAAAGCCTGCCGCGCGCCTCGATCGGCCAGATGTCGACGAGCGTATCGCCCTGCACCACGTGGTATCGATCGTAAAGATTGACGGTCGGATCGCAGTGCGGCGTCACGAATTCGATATGCGCGCCGAGCGCTGGCCTGTGCGCCGGATCGACGATGAGCTTGCCGTGCTCGTCGCCGAAGAACGCATAGCGCGAAGGCCCTTCCACACCGCGAGCGACGACGGGTGCGACGCTGTCGGTGGCGAAGCTCTTCGTGCCTGCATCGAGCGTGACCCACTCGGGCGCGTTCGTGCTGACCACGGTGCTTTGCACGAATAGCGACGTATCGAACGGCGAGCCTCGTTCGCCGCTGGCGAGCACAGGGTTGTATTCGACATCCATGAAGACGTACGAGCCCGGCTGCATTTCGGTGAACACGCCGGCGGACGCGTCTGCTTCATGTGTGCCCGTCCCCACGCCCGTGACGATTTCGATGGGCATGCCGGCCGACTCGAGTTTATCGACGAGCGATGACAGCGCCTCGCGCAATTGCGCGGTCGCATCGTCGCGCTGCGAGCGTGCCACGATGTGCTGAATATGGCCGCCATAAGCCTGCAGGCCGCGCAGCGTCAGCATGCCCGTTTCCGCGATGGCGCCGGCGAGCGCAAGCGCGGCGTCTTCATCGACGACGCCCGTCCGGTGATACCCCGCGTGGTAATCGATGATTACATCGAGCGGATGGGCGAGCCGGGCTGCATGCAGGGCGAGTTCGGCGACGTTGCGAGGATCGTCGACGACGACCATCAACTGCCGCGGACCGGCTTTGTCGGCGAGGGCAACGAGGCGGCGCAGTTTGTTTGTGCCGACGACGGGTGAGGTGACTAGCACGCCAGGGATGCCGGCTTCGACCATCGCTTGCGCTTCGCCGAGCGTTGCGCAACTCACGCCCAGCGCGCCGGCTGCGATTTGCATTTGGGCGATGCGAACCGATTTATGGCTTTTGATGTGAGGGCGTAGCCCGATGCCGTGGCCTTCGGCGAAGGCCGCCATTTTGGCGATATTGCTTGCTAGGGCATCGCGGTCAAGCACCAAGGCCGGCGTATCGAGCTTGTGACGGCCGGCTGCCACACCGAGGAGATACTCGTTCGGGCCGAGATTAGGGGAACGTGACAAGTGCGGCTCTTAGGTTCGTTTGTCCGACTACTTGGTCGAAAAGCGATGCCGGCATGCGTTGATGAACGCGGGCCTCGATCAGACGGTCGCGTATGTTCGATGCAGCGATCCCGGCGGACGCCATTTTATCGGCGATGGTGCGAAGCGCTGTGTCAACGTCGGCGTCGGCATCGATGGCCGTGCACCTTCGCGAGCGGCGCAAAAAGCACGCGATGGCTTTGGCGTCGTGGCCCAGCGCGAGCAAGAACGCCACCTCGTACTCGGCCACGGAAAGTGTCCCGATGCTGTCGATGGTTTCGGATCGCGTTCGCTCGATACTGCAGCCGAGACCGAACTGCGACCAATAGCCGGGAAACAGCGCCACGAATCGCTCCAGATCGGCCTCATGGGCGCAATTGATGATGCCAAGCACAGAATTGGACGGGTGGTGCTTCAGCAAAAACTTATCGAAGACGAGCGCGCCAAGGCCTGTATCGTATTGGTGGATGTTCAGTACCGACTTCATTGCGCGGATGTCGCCGCTCTCCAACAACCGGCGATCTTCTCGCACAAAGCAATCGGCGAACGCAGCCGTACCTTCGCAGGGCATGTCGCGGTCCATCTGACCCACAACCTCGTTGCCACTAGATAGACCGACGATTCGCGCATAAGCGTCGCTGGCAGTCAGGTGGCACGAGCGGACATCCTTGGCACTCGTGACGACGTTGCTACTGGACGACGCGGCTCGGATGGTTTTCGCAAACCGCTCGATGAAGGATCGATGTTCGTCGGTGAATTGCTCTGGTTCGACTAGAGAATAGGACATGGATAGGCCCTCGGTGGTGGCATCGGCATCGAGCATGACAGCGTGCCGCCAGCGATGACGAGATCGCGAGAATTTCAGACCGACCGAAGCGCCGCCGGAAAGGTCGTTCGTATAAAAAGCGAACCTACGACCGCGGCGCCTAAGATTGCACGCCGATAAGCTTAAAAAAAAACCCGGCCGGAGCCGGGTTTCGCGTAGCGCGGCGATTCGCCGCGCATCGAATTCGATGAACGTCGTTCAGTGACGGAAATGCCGCACGCCAGTGACGACCATCGCGATGTTGTGCTCGTCCGCCGCAGCGATCACTTCGTCGTCGCGCACCGAGCCGCCCGGCTGGATCACGCAGCTGGCGCCCGCCGCGACCACAACGTCCAGGCCGTCGCGGAACGGGAAGAACGCATCGGAAGCCACGGTCGAGCCTTGCAGCGAAAGGCCGGCGTTTTGCGCCTTGATGCTGGCAATGCGCGCCGAATCGACCCGGCTCATCTGGCCCGCGCCGACGCCGAGCGTCATCCCCTTGCCGCAGAACACGATCGCGTTCGACTTCACGAATTTCGCCACGCGCCAGGCAAACATCAGATCGTCCATTTCCTGCGGCGTCGGATAACGCTTGGTGACCACGCGCAAATCGCGCGGCACGACATTCCTCGCATCGGGCGACTGCACGAGCAACCCACCGCCCACACGCTTGAAGTCGAAGGCGTTTTGACCGGCACCGAGCGCGATTTCGAGCACGCGCACATTCTGCTTCGCAGCGAGCACTTGCTTCGCGGCGTCAGTCAGCGACGGGGCGATCAACACTTCGACGAATTGCTTCGTCACCGCCTGAGCCGCCGCTTCGTCCACTTCGCGGTTGAACGCGATGATGCCGCCGAAGGCCGATGTCGGGATCGGTTTGGAACGCTTTCGCATACGCTTCGGCCGGATCGCTTGCCACGGCCACGCCGCACGGATTGGCATGCTTGACGATGACGCAGGCAGGTACGTCGAACGTCTTCACGCATTCCCACGCGGCGTCGGCGTCGGCGATGTTGTTGTACGACAGCTCTTTGCCCTGCAACTGACGATAACCGGCCAGCGCGCCGGCCGGCACGGCGAGGTCGCGATAGAACGCCGCGCTTTGATGCGGGTTTTCGCCGTAGCGCAGATCCTGCACTTTTTCGAAGGCAAGGTTCAGCGTTTCCGGATAGGTGTTGCGCGACGAATGTTGGAGGGCGTCCGTGAGGCTGGTCAGATAGTTCGTGATCGCGCCGTCGTATTGCGCCGTGTGCGCGAACACCTTCGTGGCGAGCCGGAAGTTCGTCTTGTAGCCGACCGCATTGCCGTTCGCGCGCATTTCCTCGAGCACCGTCTCGTAATCGGCCGGATCGACGACAACGGTCACGTCGCGATGATTCTTCGCCGCCGAGCGCAGCATCGTCGGGCCGCCGATGTCGATGTTTTCGATCGCATCCTCGAGCGTGCATTCGTCTTTCGCGATCGTGGCGACGAACGGGTACAAGTTCACGACGAGCAGATCGATCGTCGGAATGCCGTGTGCTTCGAGTGCGGCCATGTGCTCGGGCAAATCGCGGCGAGCGAGGATGCCGCCGTGCACCTTTGGATGCAGCGTCTTCACCCGCCCGTCGAGCATCTCGGGAAAGCCGGTGTAATCGGCCACTTCGGTCACCGGGAGACCGGCGTCGGCGAGCAGCTTGGCGGTGCCGCCCGTCGACAGAATCTTGACGCCGAGCGCCGAGAGCGAACGAGCGAATTCGACGATGCCGGACTTGTCGGAGACGGAAATGAGCGCTTGCTTGATCATGATGGGAACGATGGCCGGAAAGGAACGAAGGTGGCGCGTTACAGTAAGCCGTGCTGCTGCAGCTTCTTGCGCAATGTGTTGCGGTTGATGCCGAGGTAATCGGCGGCGAGCGACTGATTGCCGCCGGCCCGCTCGAGCACCACCTCGAGCATCGGTTTCTCGACGCATGACATCACCATGTCATAGACGTCGTGCGGATTGGCGCCGTCGAGATCCTGGAAGTACATGCCCAGGCTGTCGCGGACGCATTGTTCGATATTGTGCTTGCTCATGCTGCCAAAGGTTCGTTGCGGTTCGGCTCGGTGTGCGCGGACGTGTCTTCGTCGACGTAGACGAGCCGGTCCGACAGCGCTTGTTGCTCGTCGAAAAATGCGTTGACGGCGACGAGCTGTTCGCGTGTGGTATCGAGCGTGTTCATCCGGTGTCGGAATGCATTGGCGCCCGAAAGGCCGCGAGTGTACCAGCCGATATGTTTGCGCGCTGTGCGAACGCCCCGTGTATTCGCCGTAAAAGGCGTAGTGATCTTCGAGGTGCTCGTTCATCACTTGCCGGATTTCGGCGATGCGCGGCGGCGGCAGCAGCTCGCCCGTTGCAAGGAAGTGCTCGATTTCGCGAAACAGCCACGGGCGTCCTTGCGCCGCCCGGCCGATCATGATGGCGTCGGCGCCCGTCGCGGCCAAGACTGTGCGCGCCTTGGCGGGCGAATCGATGTCGCCGTTGGCGACCACGGGAATGCGCACAGCCGCCTTCACGGCCGCGATCGTGTCGTACTCGGCTTCGCCGTGGTAAAGATCGGCGCGCGTGCGGCCGTGCACCGTCAGCATCGAAATGCCGGCGGCCTCGGCCAGCTTGGCGATGCGTATCGCGTTGCGATTCTCGCGGTTCCAGCCCGTGCGGATTTTCAGCGTGACGGGCACCGCGCTCGGGCCCGTGCCCACGGCCGCGACGACGGCTTCCACGATGCGTACGACAAGCGGCTCGTTCTGCAGCAGCGCGGAGCCGGCTGCGACGTTGCAGACCTTCTTGGCGGGACAGCCCATGTTGATGTCGATGATCTGCGCGCCGTTATCGACGTTATAGCGCGCCGCTTCCGCCATCATTGCCGGGTCGGCACCCGCGATTTGCACGGCGATCGGTTCGACTTCGCCGGAATGATTCGCGCGGCGCATCGTCTTTTCGCTTTTCCACAATTGCGCGTTTGACGCGACCATCTCGGAGACGGCATAGCCGGCACCGAGCCGCTTGCAAAGCTGGCGGAACGGCCGGTCCGTCACGCCTGCCATCGGTGCGACGAAAAGGTTGTTGCGCAGAGTGTGCGAGCCGAGCGTTGGCATCATGAAATGGAGCGGCTGCCCGCGCCGGTTGGGCACGGGCGCGGGAAGGCGACCAGGGAAACGCGCATTTTACCGTTAACTGAAGGCGGCGAGCGCGCAGGGCCGGTGCGAATGCGGTATGGGCGGCCGGCGCGCCGGCCCGGCGCGTCAGCGGCGCTGGCCGAACATCATCTGGCGAGCAAGCGCCGTCTTGGCCGGCGGCACGCATTCGAGGGCCGTCAGCGCGAGGCCCCGTAGCGCCGCGAGCGGGCCGATATCGAGCGCGAACAGTCGCGCGAGGGTATCCGTGGCGCCGATCGTCACGCGGCGATCGAAGGCGCGCCGGCGCGCGAACAGCGCGAGCGCTGCGGGCGTCGCCCCGCTGCCTGCAAGCGCATCG
The DNA here is from genome assembly GCA_963838695.1 of uncultured beta proteobacterium. Lineage (GTDB taxonomy): Bacteria > Pseudomonadota > Gammaproteobacteria > Burkholderiales > Burkholderiaceae > Trinickia. The sequence goes on from CAWIRZ010000044.1 coordinate 69,979, forward strand.
GCGAGCGCGTGCGCATCGCGTAGCCCAAGGTTCAGGCCCTGGCCGGCGACGGGATGCAGCGTTTGCGCTGCGTTGCCGATCGACGCGATCCGGCCGCGAACGAGCGTATCGGCCGCGACCAGCCCGAGCGGAAAAGCCGCACGGCCTTTGATCGATTCGAAGCGGCCCATGCGTTCGCCGAATGCGACCCCCAATTCCGCGAGCAGCGCCGAATCGGAAAGTTCGCCGCGTCGCGCTGCCTCGGCGGGGCGCATGCACCAGACCAGCGCGTAATCGGCGTGCCGAACGCCGCCCATCGGCAACAGCGCGATCGGACCTTCGTCGGTGAAGCGCTCCCACGCCACGTGCGGCCGAGGCGACGATACCGTGACGGTGCCGACGATCGCCGTTTGCCCGTAATCGCGTGTTTCGCGCTTGACGGCGAGGCGGGCCGCGGCGGGGTCGGTATCCGGGGCGGCGTCGGCCGATCCGAGGCGAGTGCGTTTTTTGTCCGCTTCGCCGTACAGGCCACCCTCGGCGTTGATCAAGATGCGCGTGCTCAGCGTGCGCTGCACATGCGCGCTTTCGATGGCCAGCGTGACGAACGGTGAGCCCGGTTCGTCATGAGGCGGCAACGCGCGGCAGCCGGTGAACCAGTGCGTGCCGGTACGGCGCACCGCGCCGGCGAGCGCATGGACGATGGAACCGTAGCGTGCGACGTAGCCGAGCGCCGGCAGCCCGTGTTCGTCGCGCTCGATCAGGGTGCGCCCGAAGCGGCCGCGTTGCGAAACGTGGATGCGATCGATGGCGTTGGCGTCGGCCGGCCAGGCCCCGAACGGCTCCAGCAGCATGCGGCTGCCTTCGGATATCGCAATGGCGCGCGGATCGCCGGCGGCGGCTTCCGGATCGCGCGCATCGACGAGCGCAACCGAGAGCGCGGCGCTGGCGCTGCGCCGCGCGAGCCATGCAGCCAGCGCAAGGCCGACAGGCCCCGCGCCGACGATCGTCACGTCGAATTCATGCGCGGCGCGAACAGGATGCCTCTCGCTCATGAAATCACGCCGCCGAGGACGCTTGCCGAGCCTCGCGCATCAGCGCTTCGATGGCGTCGGCTTCAACGGGTATGTCACGCGTGATCAGGACGCATCCGTCCTCGGTGACGATCGCATCGTCTTCGATGCGGATGCCGATGTTCCAATAGCGTTCCGGCACGTCCGGGGCGGCGCGCACGTACAGGCCCGGCTCGATCGTCAGCGCCATCGATGCCTGCAGCGAGCGCCACGGCAAGGCCCCGGAGGCGTCCGGGAGCGCGCTGCGCTCGCGGTAGTCGCCGCAGTCGTGCACGTCCATGCCGATCCAGTGACCCGTGCGGTGCATGTAGAAGCGCGAATACGCCCCTTCCGCGATGACGTCTTCCACCGACGCAAACTTCGTGCGCTCGATGATGCCGGTATCGAGCAGCCCTTGCGCCAACACGCGCACCGCTGCGTCGTGCGGGGCCTCGAAGCTCACGCCAGGGCGAGTGGCGTCGATCGCCGCTTGCTGAGCGGCCAGCACAATGTCGTACAGCTCGCGCTGCGCGGGCGAGAAACGGCCGTTGGCGGGGAAGGTGCGCGTGATATCGGAGGCATAGCCGTCGAATTCGCAGGCGGCGTCGATCAAGATGAGATCGCCGTCTCGGGCTATCGCGTTGCCGGCCGGATAATGCAGCACGCAGGCATTCGCGCCCGCGGCGACAATCGAACCGTAGGCGGGCGCTTGGGCGCCGTTGCGCCGGAACGTGTAGAGCAGTTCCGCTTCGAGTTCGTATTCCCGGATGCCGGGGCGGCATACCTGCATGGCGCGGCGATGCGCCTGGGCCGAAATCCGCGCAGCCTGGCGCATGATCGCGAGCTCGTGCTCGTCCTTGACGAGGCGCATATCGTCGAGGATCGGCAGGATATCCACCAGCTTGGGGGGGGCGGCAACGCCGCTGCGGCCGCGCGCGCGAACGGTTTCGAGCCAGCGCCGCACTTGGCCGTCGAATTCGGCCGAGCGCCCGAATCCGTAAAAGAGCGCCGGTGCGTCGGCGATGATGCGCGGCATTTGGGCGTCGAGGTCTTCGATCGGAAAGGCGGCGTCGAAACCGAAGGCTTCGCGCGCCGCCTCCGGACCGTAGTGAAATCCCTCCCACGTTTCGCGCTCGGCGTTCTTCGTCCGGCAAAACAGGATCGACGATGGCTCGCCGGCTTGCGCGGTCGCATCGAGGACGACGAACGACTGCGGTTCCGCGAACCCGCTCAAGTAGTAGAAATAGCTGTCATGGCGATACGGATAATCGGTATCGCGGTTGCGCAGCGCCTCGGGCGCCGTCGGCACGAGCGCGACGCCGCCCCCGGCGGCGCGCATGGCGGCGAGCAGGCGCTCGCGCCGGGCTCGGTGGACGGAGACGGGGATGGGGGATTCGGTCGGCGTATTCATTCGTGCGATTGTACTGCTCAATCGGTCCGGGCTTCGCGCGGGTGCCGGCTTATCCGACCGATATGATGGCGGCAGTAATACGTCGTTTCGGGCTCCGGCGACGTTATACTCTTTCTCGCACTTCACAAGGGCCCCGTCGAACCCACTCGCGCGCGAAGCCGTTGCCGGCCGAGCAGGGGCGTGCCGCGTGCACGACGCGGCGGACGCGACCCGTTTCGAGGGCGGCCCGGTGTTTTCTTGAGAGAAAGGCAGATGATGAAATTAATCGGTTCGCTCGCGAGCCCGTATGTCCGCAAAGCGCGGATCGTGCTCGCCGAAAAGAAGATCGACTATCAGTTCGTGCTGGAAGACGTCTGGTCGCCAGAGACGACCATTCATACGTTCAATCCGATCGGCAAGGTGCCGTGCCTCGTCATGGAGGACGGAGAGGCCGTATTCGATTCTCGTGTCATTTGCGAGTACGTCGATACGCTTTCGCCGGTCGGCAAGCTGATTCCTCAGTCGGGACGCGAGCGTGTCGAGGTGCGTTGCTGGGAGGCGCTGGCCGACGGCATGCTCGACGCGGCCGTGCTCATTCGCCTCGAGGGGACGCAGCGCGAGGCGTCCCAGCGCAACGACGGCTGGCTGGCGCGCCAGCGGCGCAAGATCGAAGAGGGGCTCGTGGCGATGTCGCAAGGGCTCGCCGGCAAGCCGTGGTGTGCGAACAACCATTATTCGCTGGCCGACGTCGCCGTCGGCTGCGCGCTCGGCTATCTGGATTTCCGGATGCCCGACCTGGATTGGCGTGAAAAGTATCCGAATCTCGAAAAGCATTTCGGCAAGCTTTCGCAGCGCCAGTCGTTCATCGATACCATCCCGGGTTGACGTGCCTTGCGGCGTCGTGCCTGCCGGGCGGCGCTGCGAGCGCTAAGGCCGCGCAGGCCGGCGAGCGACCTCACGTGCGGGCCGACGTATGCGGCTTGCGGCTGCGGCTTGCGGCCGGATCGGATCGTCGGATCGTCGGATCGAAGGGCGGGCCGTCGCCGGCCGCCTTCGACGCATCTCGTATTAAGCCGCCGCCAACGGCGCCAGCGTTTTTGGCGAGAACGACTCGCTATCGGCTAGCGGCCACCACTTCTCGTAGAGCGAGTAACGGTAGTTGCCGTTGACGAGATCGTTCGTTTCCAGATATTTGAGCAGTTCCGACATCAACTGAACTTCGTGCGACGAGACGCGGCGCACGATGTGGTGCGCGCGCAATTGCGACGGGTGGTCCAGCCCTGCGGCCTGCACGATTTCTTGTAGCGCGTGCAGCGTATTGCGGTGGAAATGGTAGACGCGCTCCGATTTGTCGGGCACGACGAGCGCGCGCTGGCGCACCGGATCTTGCGTCGCGACGCCTGTCGGGCACCGTCCCGAATGGCAGGTTTGCGCCTGAATGCAGCCCACCGCGAACATGAATCCGCGCGCCGAGTTCACCCAATCGGCCCCGATCGCGAGGGTGCGTGCGATGTCGAACGCCGTGATCATCTTGCCGCTGGCGCCGATGCGGATCTTGTCGCGCAAGCCGATGCCGACGAGCGTGTTGTGCACCAGCAGCAGCCCTTCTTGCAGCGGCACGCCGATGTGATCGGTGAACTCCAAGGGAGCCGCTCCGGTGCCGCCTTCGGCACCGTCGACGACAATGAAGTCGGGCACGATACCGGTCTCGATCATGGCTTTCGCAATCGCGAAGAATTCCCACGGGTGACCGATGCAAAGCTTGAAGCCGGTGGGCTTGCCGCCGGAGAGCGTGCGCAGCCGATCGACGAATTCGAGCAGGCCGCGCGGCGTGGAGAACGCGCTGTGCGCCGCGGGCGAGATGCAGTCTTGCCCGGTCGGCACGCCGCGCGCTTCGGAGATCTCGGGCGTGACCTTGGCGGCGGGCAGAACGCCGCCGTGTCCCGGCTTGGCGCCTTGCGAAAGCTTGACCTCGATCATCTTCACTTGCGGGTCGCGCGCTTGGCTCGTGAATCTTTCGGCGTTGAAGGTGCCGTCGTCGTGGCGGCACCCGAAGTAGCCCGACCCGATCTCCCAGATGATGTCGCCGCCGTGTTCGCGGTGATATTTCGACATCGAACCTTCGCCGGTGTCATGCGCGAATCCGCCTTTCTTCGCGCCGAGGTTCAGCGCGCGGATCGCGTTCGCCGAGAGCGCGCCGAAGCTCATGGCCGAGATGTTGAAAATCGACATCGAGTACGGCTGCGCGCGATCGGGGCCGACGACGATGCGAAAGTCGTGCGAGGCGAGCTGCGTGGGTGCCAGCGAATGGCTGATCCATTCGTGCGCCACCGCTTTGACGTCGAGTTCGGTGCCGTAGGGGCGGCTGTCCGGCTCGTTCTTCGCGCGTTGGTAGACGATGCTGCGCTGTGCGCGCGAGAACGGTTTTTCCTCGGTATCGTCCTCGACGAAGTATTGGCGGATCTCAGGACGAATGAATTCGAAGAAAAAGCGCATGTGCCCGGCGATCGGGTAGTTGCGCAAAATGCTGTGGCGCGCCTGACGCAAATCGAAGACGCCGACAGCAATTAGCGCGGCCGGCACGATGAGCCATAGCCAAGAGGCGGTATGCCGAGCGGCGAGGATCGCGCCGGCGCAAGCGAGCAGCAGCGCGCCCCAGATCGCGAAATAGCGTCGAGAAAACATGAGAGAGGCTCCTGAGCGGCGAACGCTGCTATCGCAGCGGTTGTTATGGTCGAAAAATGCGCCAGTTTAATCGGGAACGATCGGCGGGGGGCAGTGAGGGTTGCGATGAGATACGATTGGCCATGCCCATCGAACCCATCTTGTGCGAACGGCGCATGCGTCGCCCAAGCCCAAGAATCATCCGGAGAACGACAACGCGATGCCTCACTTGACGCTCGAATACTCGGCGAATCTCGATCCTTTCGACACGGAATCGATTCTGCTCGCACTCAATGAAGCGCTTGCCGCCTCCGGTCAGTTCGACGAAGTCGATATCAAAAGCCGCTGCGTCCGGCGCGATGCGTTTCTGGTCGGGACATCGCACGCGCCCCGCGCGTTCGTCCATGCAACGCTTGCGATACTGAGCGGGCGGGCGCTCGATACGCGGCGCGCGTTGTCGGAGCAGGTGCTGGCCGTATTGAAGGCGCATTTCGGCGCGCCGTCGGGCACGCACCTTCAACTGTCTGCGCAAGTCGTCGAAATCGAACGCGAGAGCTATGCGAAAGCGGCTATCGAACCGTTTTCCGCGTGAACGTAACGACGTCTTTTAGGCCGCCGGGATTGCCGCTCGCGTCGGGGCGCTCGCGCTTGCGCAGGGGGCCGCGCCCGCCTGCGCCGATTCGATAATCCCGCCGCCGAGGCAAATATCGCCGTCGTAGAGTACGGCGGATTGCCCTGGCGTCACGGCCCATTGCGGCTCATCGAACGCAAGGGTGAAGCGTTCGCCCGTAGCGCTGGTACCGCTGGTATCGCCCGTGTCGAGCGAGCCCACCGCGCAAGGTGCGTCGGCCTGCCGATAGCGCGTTTTTGCGCCGAAGCGCTTGCCGGATTCGGGCGCGGTGCCCGATACCCAGCTCGTGTTGCCGGCAACGAGCGTGCGCGACAGCAGCCAATCGTGGTCATGCCCCTGCACGACGTAAAGCGTGTTGGCGGCCATATCCTTGCTGGCGACGAACCACGGTTCGCCGCTGCCCGATTTGCTACCGCCGATGCCGATGCCCTTGCGCTGGCCGAGCGTATAGAACGCCAGCCCGACGTGCTCGCCGACGATGTCGCCGTCCGGCGTCTTCATCGGCCCAGGCTGGGTCGGCAAGTACCGATTGAGAAATTCGCGGAACGGCCGTTCGCCGATGAAGCAAATCCCGGTCGAGTCTTTCTTTTTCGCGTTGGGCAGGCCGATCGAGGCGGCGATCGCACGCACTTCGGTCTTGGGGATTTCGCCGAGCGGGAACAGCGTCTTCGACAGCTGGGCTTGGTTGAGCCGGTGCAGGAAGTAAGACTGGTCTTTCGTCGAATCTTTCGCCTTGAGCAGTTCGAAGCGGCCGTCGATTTCTCTCACGCGCGCGTAGTGCCCCGTCGCGATCGTTTCGGCGCCGAGCGCCATCGCGTGATCGAGGAATGCCTTGAATTTGATTTCGGCGTTGCACAGCACGTCGGGGTTCGGCGTGCGGCCCGCCGAATATTCGCGCAGGAATTCGGCGAATACGCGCTCCTTGTATTCGGCGGCGAAGTTCACGGCTTCGACATCGATGCCGATCAGATCGGCCACCGAGACGACGTCGATCCAGTCCTGCCGCGTCGAGCAGTACTCGCTGTCGTCGTCGTCTTCCCAGTTCTTCATGAACAGGCCGACAACGTCATAACCCGCTTCCTTCAGGAGCCATGCCGTTACCGACGAATCGACGCCGCCCGACATCCCCACCACGACTCTTTGCTTACCCATTGACGAATGACTGCTTGGCTTACTTACCGTTAGGAGGCCCGACCGAGTGCGTATGCACGAAGTCGAGCGGAAAACGCCGGCCCGCGAGGTAATCCTCGACCGAGCGCATGACGAGCGGCGTGCGATGTTGCGCTTGGCATGCCCGCAGCTCCTCGGGCGTCAGCCATAGCGTGCGCACGATGCCCGCGTCGAGTGCGCGCGGCGCATCGGGCGGCCCGGCGGGCGGCTGGTGCCGGCCGCAGAACGTGAATCGCAAAAAAGTGGCGGCCGCGCGCTGCGGACGGTCGATATGCGTCATGTAGACGCCCACGAGCGCTTCCGGCAAGAATCCAAGCGCCGTTTCCTCGAGCGTTTCGCGGATGGCGGCGTCCGTCAGCGTTTCGCCCGATTCCAGATGCCCAGCCGGCTGGTTGATGCGCAGCCCTTCCGACGTTTGCTCTTCGACGAGCAGAAAGCGGCCTTCGTGCTCGACCACAGTTGCCACGGTGACGCGCGGCGTCCAGCGTTCCTGTTCGTGTTTCATGGCCGCCATTTTACAGGCTGGCGCCTGGCGTTGCCGGACGGGCGTGCAGGCAGCCCCGAAAGGCCCTGGGTGTCTACCTTGCGGCCGAATAGAAGGGTCGCGACGCTTTATGGCACCCATTTTCGTTTATCGGCGCGACTTCGGTTAAAGTGACGCTCGACGTCCCGGTTGTCTCGCGGGCGTCCGAAGCCGCAGCACTGTACGCGGCAGCACCGATTCAAAGGGCGCCTAGCCTGCCGCCGCGTGGCGACACGCCAGGCTTGCCCTGCGTTTTCTTGCAGCCGTGTGATCGTATTCAAGCGATGGAGCCGGCGTTGTGCTCGGCCCCATTCTCTCGCGTCATTCACGAGCAGGTGAGGAGGATACAACGTGCATATCGGAGTGCCAGCCGAGACGCGCGCGCATGAAGCGCGTGTAGCCGCGACGCCCGAGACGGTGAAGAAGTACGTCCAAGCGGGGCATCGTGTCACGATCGAACGCGGCGCGGGAGCCGCCGCCAGCTTCACCGACGACGCCTATGCCGCGGCCGGTGCCGAAGTTGTCGAAGCCGATGCGGTGTTTTCCGCCGATCTCGTCCTGAAAGTGCAATCGCCGACCGAAACCGAGTTGGCGCTCGTCAGGCGCGGCAGCGTGCTTGTCGGCATGCTCGAACCGTTCAATGCGGAGAACGCGGCGCGTCTTGCCCAAGCGGGCGTGACCGCCTTCGCGCTCGAAGCCGCGCCGCGCACGACGCGCGCGCAAAGCTTGGACGTGCTCTCCTCGCAGGCGAACATCGCCGGCTATAAGGCCGTCTTGCTCGCCGCCGATCTCTACCCCCGCTTCATGCCGATGCTGATGACGGCCGCCGGTACGGTCAAAGCCGCCCGGGTGCTGATTCTCGGCGCGGGCGTGGCCGGCTTGCAGGCGATCGCCACGGCAAAACGGCTCGGTGCGGTGATCGAAGCGTCGGACGTGCGCCCAGCCGTCAAAGAGCAGATCGAATCGCTCGGCGCCAAGTTTATCGATGTGCCGTACGAGACGCAGGAAGAGCGCGACGCGGCCGAGGGCGTAGGCGGCTACGCGCGGCCGATGCCGCCTTCGTGGCTCGCACGCCAATCGGCCGCCGTGCACGAACGTGCCAAGGCGGCGGACATCGTCATCACGACCGCGTTGATCCCGGGCCGCGATGCGCCCACGCTGCTTTCGGCCGAAACCGTGCAAGCAATGCGGCCGGGTTCGGTCATCGTCGATCTGGCGGCCGGGCGCGGGCCCGAACTCGCGGGCCTGCCGGGCGTGCGCGGCGGCAACTGCCCGCTGACCGAGCCCGATAAGGTCGTGACCAAGCACGGTGTGACGATCGTCGGCCACACGAACCTGCCGGCGATGGTCGCGGCAGACGCTTCCTCGCTGTACGCGCGCAACGTATTCGACTTTCTGAAGCTGATCGTGACGAAGGAAGGTGCGCTCAACATCGACATCAGCGACGACATCGTTGCGGCGACGCTGATCGCCCGCGACGGTACCGTCACCCGCAAGGCGGCATAACGAACAGGAGCGAGGCGATGGAAATCATCAATCACACCGTCATCAATCTGATCATCTTCGTGCTGGCGGTGTATGTCGGCTACCACGTCGTCTGGAACGTGACCCCGGCACTGCATACGCCGCTCATGGCCGTCACCAACGCGATTTCGGCGATCGTCATCGTCGGCGCGATGCTGGCCACCGGCCTGACCGTCGGCGGCCCCGCGCAAGTTCTTCGGCACCTTTGCGGTGCTGCTCGCGGCCGTCAACGTGTTCGGCGGCTTTCTCGTGACGCGACGCATGCTCGAGATGTTCAAGAGGAAAGAACCGAAGAAAGCTGGCGAAGCAAGGAGGGTGCGTAAATGAGCATTAACGTCGTCACGCTGCTCTATCTGCTCGCGTCCGTCTGCTTCATTCAGGCGCTCAAGGGGCTTTCCAATCCCGAAGAGCGCGCGCGCCGGAAACATGTTCGGCATGGCGGGGATGGCGATCGCGATCCTGACCACCATCGCGCTGATCGTCAAGCAAGCGGCGCTGCTCGGTTCGAACCTCGCGCTTGGCTTGGGGCTCTTGTTCGCGGCGCTCGATTGTCGGCGGCGCTATCGGCGCGTATGTCGCGGCCCGCGTCGAAATGACGAAGATGCCCGAACTCGTTGCGGCCATGCACTCGCTTATCGGCTTGGCGGCGGTTGCGATTGCGTATGCCGTCGTCAGCGAGCCCGCCGCATTCGGCCTCGTGCCGCCCGATGCCCCTGATATCGGCTTCCTGCCCTACGGCAATCGTATCGAGTTGTTTATCGGCACGTTCGTCGGCGCGATCACGTTCTCCGGTTCGGTGATTGCGTTCGGCAAGCTCTCGGGGAAGTACAAGTTCCGGTTGTTTCAGGGCGCGCCCGTCGTCTACCCCGGCCAGCATCTGATCAATTTGATGCTCGCGCTCGGGATGCTCGGCTTCGGCATCATCTTCTTCCTGACGCAATCGTGGCTGCCGTTCATCATCATGACGATCATCGCGTTCGCGCTGGGCGTGCTGATCATCATTCCGATCGGCGGGGCGGATATGCCGGTCGTGGTCTCGATGCTGAACTCGTACTCCGGTTGGGCCGCGGCGGGGATCGGCTTCTCGCTGAACAACGCGATGTTGATCATCGCCGGGTCGCTGGTGGGTTCTTCCGGTGCGATTCTGTCGTACATCATGTGCCATGCGATGAACCGCTCGTTCTTCAACGTGCTGCTGGGCGGATTCGGCGCGGAGCCGGGTGCGACGGCTGCGGGCGGGGCAGCGGAGCAGCGGCCCGTGAAGTCGGGTTCGGCGGACGATGCTTCGTTCATGCTCGGCAACGCGGAATCGGTCGTGATCGTCCCCGGCTATGGTCTGGCGGTCGCCCGTGCGCAGCATGCGCTCAAGGAGTTGACCGATAAGCTCATCGAAAAAGGCGTGGACGTGCGCTATGCGATTCATCCGGTGGCAGGGCGCATGCCGGGCCATATGAACGTGTTGCTGGCGGAAGCGGAAGTGCCGTACGACCTCGTCTACGAGATGGAAGACATCAACAACGAGTTCGGACAGACGGATGTGGTGCTCGTGCTTGGGGCGAACGATGTGGTCAATCCGGCGGCGAAAAACGATCCGAAATCGCCCATTGCGGGCATGCCGATCATCGAGGCGTACAAGGCGCGAACCGTGATCGTCAACAAGCGGTCGATGGCGGCGGGGTATGCCGGGCTCGATAACGAACTGTTCTACATGGACAAGACGATGATGGTGTTCGGCGATGCGAAGAAAGTGATCGAGGATATGGTGAAGGCGGTGGAATGATCGGGGAACTGCCGGCTGCCGCTGCTCGAGCGGCGGCCGGCGTTGGCCCGCTGAGGTGGCCCGCTGAGGTGGCCCAAGGCCGACGCCCCGGCGATTGGGCCTTCAGGCCGTTTGCAGGTCGCGCAGGACCTCAGGGTGCGTGACCGCCACCCGCAGCAGCGTGCGGGCGGCGCCCGTCGGCTCGCGACGGCCCTGCTCCCAATCCTGCAGCGTTCTGACCGAAACGCCGAGTAACGCGGCGAAGGCGCTTTGGGACAGCCCCACTTTCGTCCGTGCTTGCGATGCCACCGTGGGCTCGACATGAGTTACGCGGGCCGCACGGCCCGCTTTCATCTCTCGAACCGATTCGAGAAGATCGGCCTGAAATTGTTTTAGTTCCGTGTCCATCTTTCTACCTCTTCGCGTAAGGTGTGCAGGAACGCGCTGGGCAAGTTGTCGAATTTCGACTTCGTGTATCCGATCAATAGCCATATCCGCCCATCTTCGAGCACGTTGTAGTAAATGACGCGAGCACCGCCGCGTTTTCCCATGCTGTTGCGACTCCACCGAACCTTGCGTAAGCCGCCTGTGCCGGGGATGACATCGCCCGCGCACGGATTACGCGAGAGCCAGCAAATCAGCGCCTCGCGTTCGCTTTGGCGCCATATGCCGTTTGTGTAGCGGACGAAGGTGTCAGTTTCAACAACGGTATACATCGATATCGTACGGCACTGCCGTACGTAAAGTCCAGAGAACTTTGAGCGTACGCGCATCGCATCGGCGAGGCTGATCTTCGTCGCAAATTCAGACAGAACGAAGACGGACGCATTATCGATTCGACTTGCAGTACGGTGAGGAAGACTTTCGCTCCGACGGAACTTCGACTCGGCGCAGGTAATCGGCCAGCCGGCGACCTTCCATATCGGGAAACGGCTCGTGCTCGGCGACGTCCGTCATGTTTGCGATGTCGAAGTTGCGGAAATCGCCGCGCAGCTCGCACCAGGCGCCTACCGTCCAGCGGCCGCCCCAATAAACAAGGCTGAGCGGCCAGATGCGGCGTCGAGTATGGGCCCCGAGGCGATCGCGGTACGCAAAGCTCACGACGTGCCGTGTATCGACGGCCCGGTGCAGGGTATCCACCTTCTCGGAAAACGCGCGATCGATGTGAAACGACGGCGCGAACACGGCGAGACGTTCGAGCGTCGCACGCTTGTCGGCCGGCATCGCCGACGCCACTTTCGCCAGCGCGCTTCGAGCGCCGCCGGCCAGCGCCGCGCCGCCCCACGTCTCGATCATTCTCGCGCCGGCGGCCAGCGCGGCCAGCTCTTCCGCCGTGAACGTCAATGGCGGCAGGCTCGCCGAGCGGCTAAGCCGATAACCGATGCCTGCTTCGCCCTCGATCGGCACGCCCGACAACTGCAGATCGCGCACGTCCCGATAGACCGTGCGCTGCGACACGTGCAGCCATTCGGCCAATTGCTGCGCCGTCGTCAGGCGCCGGCCGCGCAGCAGTTCGGCGATTTGGAAGAGGCGATCGGCGCGTCGGGTCATGACGGCAGTGTATCAACGCAGACGGCGCGAATGCAGACCGATGCGGTTGCCTTCCGAATCGATGAAGAACGCAATGAAGCCGATCTCATTGGGCAATTCGATGATCGAGCCGTCGATCTTGCCGCCCGCCGGTCCGATTCGATCGAGCGTGGCCTGGAGCGTCGGCGCGGCGTCGAGGTAGACGGCGACGCCATCGCCCGTGGCCGACGGGCGCATGTCGCGCGGGTTGCAGACGATGGCGCCGCCCGTCGCTTGTTCGTCGCGCGGGAAAAATGCCATCGGTACGCCGCCCATGAGTTCGCGGTGCATCGGCTGGTCGAGGGTGGCTTCGTAGAAGCGCACGGCGCGGTTGAAATCGAGCGCGGGAATTTCAAACCAAGAAATGGCGCGCGTGGCGGTGGCAGTGGCGGTGGCAGTCATGACAGTCTCCGTCGAAGGTGGGAACACAGGCTGGACCAGGCGCCGGATGGCGCGTAGGAGAGAGTGTGCGACAGCGCTGCTGACACCGTTCTGTCAGCAGCTTGTCTGCTTTTCGCGGGCACTGCCTACCGCGCGAAAAGCGTCAGGGGGCGATTCGGAGCGTCGCCGGTCGTCGTTCGTAGCGGAGCGGCCGGCCTCGACCGCTGAACGTCGACTCGTTAGCGTTGATGCTACAGCGGTGACCCAGCTGGCCTTCCTGTCAGACGAAGAGTGGGATTACGCCTGCGGGTCTTGCGTGCCCGGCCGCGACTTGACGCTGCCGGCGACCAAATCGAAGCGGAACAACCGGCATTCGAGCGCGCCGTTGAAAAGCGGCGTTTTCGCCGATTCGCGCAGCCGCATTTGCCCAGGGAGGGAACGGTCGGCGGTCAACACGAACGCGCGCCAATCCGTAAAGCGTTGTTTGAGGGCGTCACCGAAGGCGCGGAAGAATTCGCCGTCGGCCGCATCGGGCTGCGCACGACTGAACGCCTCGGCGCCTGTTTCGCGGCTCGCCTGACGGGGCTCGCGCACTTCGCCGCGCGGCCCGCGCACGACGATACGCTCGCCGTAAGGCGGATTCGCGACGATGATTCCCGGCTGGTCGCACGGCGGCACGATGGCACGCGCGTCGAGCTGCTTGAGCCACAGCGAGGGCACACCCGCGCGCGCTAGATTGGCGCGCGCCTTGTCCAGCATGTCGCCCGAGATATCGCTTGCGAAAATCGGAAGATCGGCCTTTTTGCCGCCGGCTTGCCGCTTCGCGTCGAGCGCGGCGACTTTCATCGCCTGCCAGGCCGAGACATCGTACTGCTTGAGCTTTTCGAAGCCGAAGCGCCGTTCGACGCCGGGCGCGATGCCGAGTGCGATCTGCGCGGCTTCCGCGGCGAATGTGCCGCTACCGCACATCGGATCGTACAGCGGTGTATCGGGCGTCCAGCCGGTAAGGCGCAAGATGCCGGCCGCGAGATTTTCGCGCAGCGGCGCCGCGCCTTTGTCCAGCCGCCAGCCCCGCTTGAACAGCGGCTCGCCGGACGTATCGAGGTAGAGGGTGCAAACCGTGGCGGTCAAAAAGGCGAACACGCGCACGTCAGGTTGGGCCGTATCGACGCTCGGGCGGGCGCCGCTCACGCTACGCAGCCGGTCGCAGACGGCGTCTTTCACGCGCAAGGTGGCGAATTCCAGGCTGCGCAGCGGCGATTTGATTGCGGTGAGATCGACCCGCAGCGTTTCGTTCGCCGAAAACCAGCGCTCCCACGGTTGTTCGGCCGCCAAAGCGTAGATGTCCTGCTCGCCTCGATAGGCGCGTTCGGCGAGTTTCAACAGCACTCGGCTGGCGATGCGCGAGTGCAGGTTCGCCGCCATGCCGGCTGCCCAGCCACCGCGAAAATGAACGCCGCCCGGTACCTGCGCACCGGCCTCGTACGGTGGAATGCCGGCCCCGCTTGGCAGGCGTTGCGCGATTTCCGATAGCTCGGCGGCGAGCGCGGCTTCGAGGCCGCGAGGGCAAGGGGCAAAAAAATCGAACGGCGAGGGCGAAGACATGGAGGACAACCGAGCGTGCAAAGGCGTCATTGTACGCGGGTGCACGCCGCGAGCCCGTTACGGCGTGCCGCCGCTAGTCGTCCGCTCCAAGTTGCCGGCTTCGCAATCGCCGGTGCCGAGCGTGGGGGTGCGTTTGCCGGATGCGAGCGCGCGCACGACCGAAGCGATGGAATCGGAAAGCGCGCCGACGGCGCGCCGATGGCCGGCCACAAGCGCGTCGTAGCCCGAGCCGACCGTCTCGGTCTGAACCGTGCGGCAGGTCACCACGGTTTGCGCGCGCAGCGAGTGCACGCTCCATACGGCGTCGATAACGGCGCGCGAGCCCGGCCACGACTCGAAGCGGCGTACGTTCACGGCGATGCGATAGACGGGGATGTTCGCGGGATGCGGCGAAGCGAAGACGTCGAACGTCCCGAGCCTGGCCGCGAGATCGGCCGAGAGTGCGCGCCGCAGTTCGTCGGCCGGCGGCGACGCCCAGCGCTCTTGTTCGAGGACGCTCACGCGCGTCGCACTGTCGTTCACGACCAGCTGATTGCGCGCGACCTGCGCGGGAACGTCGAGTGTCGGCACTTCGATCAGGAATGCCGGGGGGCTCGTCGGTCCTGCCGTGCCGGGCTGCTCGGCCGCGGCCTCGCTGCCGAGCGTGTAGAAGCGGCTTGCGGGCGACGAGGCGCAGCCCGATAGCAGGGCCGAGCCGATCAGCACGGTGCAGGCGGCGAGCGCGACAAGCGGGTGCCGGCGTGGGACGAATCGTTCGCGCTTCATGGTTTGGACGGGTCCTTGGCTTTGCCGCGCAGGAGCGCTTCGGGATGGCGCTCGAGATAGTCGGCAAGTGCGTTGAGCGTTTGCAGTGTCTGCGTAAGCTGGGTCAGCGCTTGATGCATATCCGATTGCAGCGGCGAATCTTGCTGCAGCGTCGATTGCGCCGCGCCGAAGGTGCGCTGCGCGGCGGCGAGCGTATCCCGGGCTTGCGGCGCGAGTTGCGTATCGAGCTGCTTGAACAGCCCGTTCGCGCTCTGGAGGGTGCCGTTCAGATTCTTGCTGATTTGGTCGAACGGAATCTGATCGAGCTTGCGCGCGATATCGGCTACCTGTACCTGCAGCTCGTCGAGCGCATTCGGCACGGTCGGCAATTCGACCGGCGTGCGATTGACGTCGAACGATACGGGAGCGGCTTTCGGGAACATGTCGAGCGCCACATACAGCTGGTTCGTCAGCAAGTTGCCGGTGCGAAGTTGCCCGCGCAGCCCGTGTTTGATCAGCGTTTCGAGCAACTGCTTGCCCGCCGATTCGCCGCCGCGTTCGATCGATTCGCGGAAGCGCTGGCCGAGGCGATCCGGGTAGAGGTTCATCGTGACCGGCATCGTGAAATCGCGCGCTTTCGGATCGTAATGAATGCCGATCGCCGTGACTTCGCCCAGTTCGATGCCGCGGAAATCGACGGTCGCGCCCACCGAGAGCCCGCGCAGCGATTGATTGAAGTTCATGACGACGACCAACGGCGGGCCGTCGGGGGCGCGCATGGCGTCGCCTTCGTTCGCCGCCAGGTTGAATACCGCGTTGTCCGGCGCCTCCGCGCCGACCGCTTCGCCGCGCGGCGACTGGAACGCGAGCCCGCCGACGATGACCGTCGCAAGCGATTGCGTGTTCAGTTTCAGCCCGCTGGAGTCGAGCCGCAGGTCGACTCCGCTCGCATGCCACCAACGCGAATTGACGCCGACGTACTGATCGTACGGGGCGTCGATGAAGACGTCGATCGAAACGCCCGTTCCGTCGCGATCGAGCGAGAAGCCGACGACCTGTCCGACCTGCACGCGGCGGTAGTAAATGGGCGAACCGATATCGATCGAGCCCAGCGAGGCGCCGTGCAGCGCGAAGCGCCGTCCTTTTTGATCGCCGGTGATAGCCGGCGGCTTTTCGAGCCCGACGAAGTCGGTCTGCGATTCGTGCGAGCGGCCCGCGTCCACGCCGATGTACGAGCCCGAGAGCAAGGTGCCGAGCCCCGTGATGCCCGTGGTGCCGATGCGTGGGCGCACGATCCAAAAACGGGTGTCTTCGACGGCGAAATCCTCGGCTTCTTTCGTGAGCTGAACCGATACGAGGACGCGGGCGTGATCGCGCGAGAGCCGGATCGTCTTGACGGAGCCGATATCGACATCCTTGTACTTGACCTTCGTTTTGCCGGGCTCGAGGCCCTCGGCCGTCGAGAAGCTGATCGTGATCAGCGGGCCGCGATCGATCACCGATTTGGCGACGAGCGCGATGCCGATGAGCGCGGCAATGAGCGGGATGAGCCAGACGAGCGAGGGCAACCAGCCCGAGCGCGGCGTGCTGACGGGCTCGGGTAGATCGGGCGGCAACTCGGGGCCCTGCGGGGGGCCGCCGGCCGAGCCGCCGTTCGAGGAGGAAGGCTGTCCTTGCGGGCTAGTCATGGTCACGTCCGGAAACTTGAGGGGTGCGGGCATCCGCGCAATCCCAGATGAGGCGCGGATCGAATTGAAGGGCTGCCAGCATCGTGAGCACGACGACGCAGGCGAACGCGAGTGCGCCCCAGCCCGCCGTAATGACGGCCAGCGACTTGAACCGGACGAGCGCGACGGTCAGCGTGACGACGAACACGTCGAGCATCGACCACCGGCCGATACGTTCGACGATGCGGTACAGCTTGGCGCGCTCGAGCGGCCGCCAAGCGGAGCGCCGTTGCGTTGTCCAGGCGAGCAGTGCGAGCACGGTCAGCTTGAGCATCGGCACAAGGATGCTGGCGACGAAGACGATCACCGCCAACGGCCAGTCGCCCGACACCCAAAAATAGACGACGCCGCTCATGATCGTGTCGTCCTCGTTGCCGAATAGCGAGGTGGTGTGCAGCACGGGCAGCAAGTTGGCGGGGATATAGAGAATCGCGGCCGCGATCAACAGTGCCCAGGTGCGCGAAATACTATCCGGATTGCGCAGGTGCAGCACCGCGCCGCAGCGTTCGCAATGCTGTTGCGGTTTACGCTGCGCGCTCGCGCGCGGCGCCGGCTCGGACGCCGATGAGGCTCGCGGCTGGACGTGTCCGCAAGCATGGCAGCCGATCATGCCCGCTCGGGCGGCGCTGAGGTATCTCATTGGGCGGGCGGATTACCGCTGGGGGCGTGAAGGCGGGGCGAGGCTCGCATGTGCTCGACGCGCGCACGGCGTGCGTTGATGATGTCGGCGACATCCCATAGCGCACGAGGATCGAACAAGACGACGACGGCTAGCATCAACGTCAACGCCCCGAATGCGAATAGTGCGGCCTCGGGAATGACCCGCGCGAGGCTCGTCATTTTGACGATCGTGACGAGGATGCCGAGCATCAGCACCTCGATCATGCCCCACGGCCGCACGAACTGAATCGCTCGCAGCACCAAATTGAAGCCGGGCGGCACGACGCCGGCGCGAATCGGCACGAGGACGTACAGCAGGGCGAGCAATTCGGTCAGCGGAAACAGGATGGTCGAACAAAACACGGCGACGGCAACGAGCTCCATGCCCTCGTTCCATAGCGCGACCAGCGCACCGCTCAGCGTCGTTTGCGACGTCACGCCGTTCAGTTCCAGTTCGACGATCGGAAAGGCTTGCGCGATGAGATAGGTGAATAGTGCGGCGAGCGTAAGTGCGCTGATGCGTTCGAGTTGGACCGCGCTCGAGTGATAAAGCATGGCGGCGCAGCGCGGGCACCGCGTGCTGCCCTTCGCGGAATGACGCGGTTTTCGCAACAGTGCGTCGCAGTCGTGACATGCAATAAGGTCGCTTCGATTCATAGGCGTTGCGCGTCGACTTCATGGAAACGGGACATGGCATGGGTAAGCGAAACGAGGGCCGAGGCCCCGCAAGCCCGCGCCCATCTTACCAAAAGGGGTGCGCTGCGCTCGGCGGGCGGCGGGTTTAAATGCGAGCCCGAGGTGCGGCGGCGATGACATGCGGCAACTTTCGCGCCACGTCGGACTGCCGTAGGGGCGGCCGGCGCCGCTCGAGCCGTGCCGCACGAAACGGCGGCTTGGGGTAGCATGGCGGCGATCTATTCTCGTAGCCCGGCAATGACACAGCGCGATTCGTTCTCCGTTTCAAATGACGCCTCCCATGCGGCTTCCGACGAAACTTATTCGGTCACCGCAATCGGCCTGCATTGGCTCATTGCCGCTTTGATGGTTTGCGGCTTCTCGCTCGGTTGGATCATGACGAGCATTCATGGTTTCACGCCAGCCAAGTTGCGCTATGTCTCGTGGCATAAGTGGATCGGCGTGACGGTATTCGCGCTCGCGGCGCTGCGCATTCTCTGGCGCGCCACGCATCGCGCACCGCCGCTGCCGCCGGGCATCCCGGGCTGGCAGCGTGCCGGGGCGCATCTCGTTCACGTGCTCCTTTACGTCCTGATGATCGCGATTCCGATCACGGGGTACCTGTTCAGCTCGGCCGCGAACGTGCCCGTCGTCTACCTCGGCATCGTGCCGCTACCGCGGTTGATCGCGCCCGACCCAACGCTCAAGGTGATCTTCAAGACGGCTCACCTGATCCTCAATTGGGGCTTGGCCGCGCTAGTGCTGGCCCACGTCGGTGCGGCGCTCAAGCACCAATGGATCGACGGCGACGGCTTGCTGGCGCGCATGATCCCCTGGTTGAAAGCGAAACCGAAAAAGCTCGACTTCGAGCAATTGCAACGGAAATGAAGTAAACCATGCAGTGAATCGGAGAATCGAACTGCACTGAACTGATGTGAAGTGAAAGACGTCAACCCGCAAGGATGAAAATGAAAGCTTCGTTTTACCGTTACATGCTCGCCGCGTTCACCGCAGCGTCGATGGCCGCGTCCGGCATTGTCTTCGCTCAGGTCGATACGGCGAAGAGCACGGTGACCGCCACGTCCAAGCAAATGAACGTGCCGGTCGAGGGCAAGTTCAAGAAGTTCGACGCGAAAGTGAGCTTCGATCCGGCCAAGCCCTCCGCGGGCAGTGCGCAACTGACGATCGACGTCGGCAGCTACGATTTGGGCGACGACAGTTACAACGAGCAGGTGCGTGGCAAGGACTGGTTCGATACGAAGGCGTTCCCGAAGGCGACGTTCGTTTCGTCGACGATCGCGCCGGCCGGAGCGGGCAAGTACACGGTCACGGGCACGCTGACGATCAAAGGCAAATCGCAGACCGTGACGTTTCCGATGACCTTCGGTCAACAAGGCGGCGCGCAGACGTTCGACGGCACGTTGCCGATTAGCCGCCTGAAGTTCGACGTCGGCACCGGCGAGTGGAAGGACACGTCGACGGTCGCGGACGAAGTCACGATCAAATTTCATATCGTCGTTCCAAAGAAGTCGTAAGTCGTAAGCATGAAACGTAGGCATGAAGCCTAAGCATGAAGCTAAGCGTTTCGGCCTTGCGTCCACCACGTTTGAATGCCGCTCGCACGGGCGGCGTCCCACAAGGAGAATCCATTGAAAGCCCGCACTCTCATTACGGCCGCACTCGCGGCAGCCTCGATCGGCTCGTTCACGAACGCCTTCGCCGACACGTACCAGTTGGATCCGAGCCACACGTATCCTAGTTTCGCGGCCGATCACTTCGGCGGTTTGTCGGTTTGGCGCGGCAAGTTCACGAAATCCTCGGGCACCGTGACGCTCGATCGTCAGAACAAGACGGGTTCGGTCGATGTGACGATCGAACCGGAGTCGATCGATACGGGCAATGCGCAGCTGAACGAGCACCTGCAAACGCCGGCTTTCTTCGATACCGCCAAGTATCCGACGGCAACGTACAAGGGCACCCAAATCAAGTTCGACGGCGACAAGCCCGTCGAGGTGATCGGTACGTTGACGCTGCACGGCGTGACCAAGCCGGTCGATCTGAAGATCGAATCGTTCAAGTGCATGATGCATCCGATGCTCAAGCGTGAAGTGTGCGGCGTCGAAGCACGCGCCGATTTCAAGCGTGACGAGTTCGGTCTCGACTTCGGCAAGCAATATGGCTTCAACATGGATACGAAGCTCGAGATCCAAGCGGAAGGCATTAAGCAGTAAGCAGTAGCAGTAAGCGTTCGGCTGCGGCCGGCTGCTCGCGGTCGAACCGCACCCATGAAAAACCGCCCGCGAGCGCGTCGCTTCGGGCGGTTTTTTGCGTCTTGTTGACCTTGGGCGCATTGTCTGTGTCATTTTGGAGAACCATACTGCGCGCGTGCCGCTAGATCGGCTGCATGGGTTGCGCGCGCATCGAAGCGGAAGAGGGCGCCTGCGATCG
The DNA here is from genome assembly GCA_963838695.1 of uncultured beta proteobacterium. Taxonomy (GTDB): domain Bacteria; phylum Pseudomonadota; class Gammaproteobacteria; order Burkholderiales; family Burkholderiaceae; genus Trinickia. Next base: position 90,477 of record CAWIRZ010000044.1, read on the forward strand.
ACGATCGGGCGTCGGGCCGAGGGTTCCTCGGCACACCACGACAGGAGACGACTCGCATGAGCGACACGTTGGCGGCAGCACCGATGACTTCCCGCAGCCCGATTTGGCGAGCGGTATTGGCCACCTCGATCGGCAATGCGCTCGAATGGTTCGATTTGGTGATCTACGGCTTTTTCGCCGTCACGATCGCCAAGCTGTTCTTTCCGGCCGGCAACGACACGGTTTCGCTGCTGCTCTCGCTCGGCACGTTCGGTGTCTCCTTTTTCATGCGCCCGTTGGGCGCGATGGTGATCGGCGCCTATGCGGACCGCGCCGGCCGTAAGGCGGCCCTCACGCTGGCGATCCTGTTGATGATCGTCGGCACGGCCGTGATCGTCGTGTTGCCCACGTATGAGACGATCGGCATCGCGGCGCCGGTGATTCTCGTCTTGGCGCGTTTGCTGCAGGGATTTTCAGCGGGAGGCGAGTTCGGTAGCGCCACCGCGTTTCTCGCCGAGCACGCGCCGCAGCGTCGCGGCTTCTTCGCCAGTTGGCAGGTGGCGAGCCAAGGGCTCACGACGGTGCTCGCCGCGGTGTTCGGTACGGTGCTCTACGGCAGGCTTACGCACGAGCAAATGCTGGCGTGGGGCTGGCGCGTGCCGTTCGTCTTCGGCCTGCTGCTGGGGCCGATTGCTTACTACATTCGCTCCCGCGTCGACGAGACGCCCGAGTTTCTCGCCGCGCAAACCACGAACTCCCCGTTGCGCGATACCTTCGCGGGTCAAAAGACGCGCCTGCTGATTGCGATCGGAATCGTCGTGCTCGGCACGGTGGCCACGTACGTCGTACTGTTCATGCCGACGTATGGCGTGAAGCAATTAGCGCTGCCTGCGTCGCTGACGTTTTCGGCTGTCGTGTTGACGGGCTTGATCCAAATGATCGGGGCGCCTATCGTCGGCCATCTTTCCGACCGGGTCGGGCGCACGGGCATCATGCTTGCCGCGGCCGTGCTAATGCTTGTGCTCATCTACCCCGCCTTCGCGTGGCTCGTCGCCGAACCGAGCGCCGGTACGCTGTTTGCCGTGCTCGTAGGGATGGGTATCCTCGTGACGAGCTACTTCGCCGCGCTGCCGGGGCTGCTCTCCGAAATCTTCCCGGTCGCCACGCGCACGACGGGAATGTCCCTCGCCTACAACATCGCGGTGGCGATATTCGGCGGCTTTGGGCCGTTTATCATCGCTTGGCTGATCAACGAGACGGGACTGAAGGTGGCGCCGAGCTTTTACCTGATGTTCGCCGCACTCGTCAGCTTCGTCGCGTTGCTCGCGGCTCGCAGGTTGCTCGGCAGTAGGTGAGGTACGCGGGCGCGCCTGGGCTTGGTGCGCGCCGTACCGTCGTCCCGTGCGCCTTCATCGTTTCGACTCATCTCTCGCTTTTCGTTAAATGTGTGGCACCTATCAACCTAGATAGGTACGCCATCTGCATGCAAATGTATGAACTAAGCTCAAGTCGGCCTCCCGAGCCATCGCTCTCGCCTTCGAGCAAGGGCCTGTGAGGCTGCCCCTTACCGGTTTTCGGCCGACGCGCGTGTCGGCTGGAACCTGTGATCGGTGCTTCGGCCGAAGCGAAAAGTAAAAAAGTAAAAAAGCAAACAGGTCTGGTTCACGTTGGTGTCAGCCGTTTCACGGACGACCTTACGTCGCCCGCCATCACACGTAGTGTGGCGAGACAAGGGCTGAAGCACGCCGCACGGTACCAAGGAGATCAGGAGCTACCATGGCCGCACCCTTACTATCGAATGATTTTCAAGAAACCGATTTTGCCAAGCTGTCCGTCAGCCCCACGACGGAATGGGCGAACCTCGGCGGGCAGTTTCGCGGCCTGCCGACGCCCGTCTACTACTCGGGCTCGCTGTTCGTGTTTACCCGCAACTTCGATAATCGGCTAGGCATGTGCCAGATCGACGCGACCGGGACGAAGGGGAAATGGTCCGCCTGGGGCGGCACACTCACGTTCAGCCCCGCGGCGGCACTGGCGCCGAATGGGTCGATCGGAGTGATCGGGCGCATGCAGTCCGGACAGATCCAGATCAGTTACATCAACCCCTTCCAAGGCATCTATACGCCTTGGGTGGCGATCACGGGCGCCCCGTCGGGAACGAACTTCAGCGGCCCCGTCCAACTCGTGCAGAACACCAACGCACGGCTGGAGGCGTTCGCGCTGGATACGAGCGGAAATTTGTGGCACGCATGGGAAACATCGGTCGGCAGCAACCCGCAATGGTCCTCGTGGAGCCACCTCGGCAGCGGCTTCAATTCCATCCCTACGGAATTCACTGTGTTCTTGCTGCAAGGGGGGAGCAATAAGGGATGCCTACAAGCGGTGCTCATCGGCAATCAGCCCAATATTTATCAGTCCACGCAATACGCGGGCGGCGGCTATGACTCATGGAGCCCGTTCACGGTGGTCGGCACGACGATTCAGCCGGATTCGCCGCCGCAATTCGCGAACGGTCCCGCGGCGAATTTCGACACAAATCTGCAAAACGCCGCCTATGCCGGGTACAACGCCAATGCAGGCGTCGGCCAAAACCCGCTCGTCTACTGCGCGCCGCCGGGCTTCCCGCAATGGGGGCCCATTAACAACATCACCGCCGATCAATATCCCATTTCGAATGCGGCGCCCGTCATGGTGTCCAACGGCGGCATTGCCAACTTGGCATGGGCGACGCCGAGCGGTCAGGTGTATCTCGTGACGGAGGCGATGACGGCGAATAACTTCTGGTCCAACTCGATTCAACCCGTGGGGACGGCGAACCCGCAGTTCACGGGCCAGATGACGGGCATCGTGAACAGCGGCGTGGATGGCCTGTTCATGCTCGTTGCGGACGGCTCGCTCGGGTTCATCAACTACCTGCCGCAGTAGCACTGGAGCGGATCGACCGGGGACGCCCAAGGGTGTCCCCGGGACGACACGTTCGCACGCCGAGCACGGCGCCCCGATGCGGATTCGGGGTGTACGCCCTGCGCCGTTGGCGCGCCGTCATAGTTTCGGCGGCGCGGCCTCGTTCGACGCGCAGCCCGACGCCACCGTCGACGGTTTCGGTACGACGGCTTCGAGCGTTTCGTCGATGATGAGGCCGAGCAGGTGCCGTTCGGACACCGTGAGTTGAACGTGCGCCGCGAATTGTTCGACGGCGGCGCGGATCGCGTTCGATCGCTCCCGACGAGTCGGCGTCGTAATGGTGCGCGGCGGCAGCGGCGTCACCGTGGCTGATTCTTCGCTCATGGCGTACTTCCAATTCATTCGGCATTGAATGCGCGATCGAACGCAAGACGCGTGCCGCCCTCGCAGGGCCGGGCCTATCGACCGAGACGGCGGCCTCGGCGGCCATTCGAGCGCTCAAAACGTCTCATCGCTGATACGCGCGGCGGCGCACGGCACCTCGCTGTGGCGCGGTGCCGGCAGGCAAAGAAAAACGGCGCGCAGCGGAATCAACCGCGTGCGCGCCGTTCTGCTGGGGTGCCTTATTTCGAAGCGCTATGGCACCAAGGGAGCGAAGGCTGGGTGAGCGAACGGCTCAAACTTGTGCGCCCGCGTTCGGATCGCTCGGATCGTGACGCGGCTTGCCGTCCTTGAGCAGATCTTCTCGCTTCACGCCGAGCCACATGGCCAATGCGGCGGCAACGAACACCGACGAATAGATACCGAAGCAGATGCCGATCGTCAGCGCGAGCGCGAAGTAGTGCAATGTCGGCCCGCCGAACACGAACATCGAGAGCACCATCATCTGCGTACAGCCGTGCGTGATGACCGTGCGGGACATCGTGCTCGTGATCGCGTGGTTGATCACCTCCATGACCGTCATCTTGCGTTCGCGCCGGAACGTCTCGCGAATCCGGTCGAAGATGACGACCGATTCGTTGACGGAGTAGCCGAGCACGGCCAGCACCGCCGCCAACACCGAGAGCGAGAACTCCCATTGGAAGAAGGCGAAGAAGCCGAGAATGATCACGACGTCGTGCAAGTTCGCGATGATGCCGGCCACCGCGTATTTCCATTCGAACCGGAACGACAGGTAGATGACGATGCCGACGACGACGCAAGCGAGCGCGAGCAAGCCGTTGGTGGCCAACTCCTTGCCCACTTGCGGCCCGACGAACTCGACCCGCTGCAACTGCGCTTGCGCGTCTTGCGTTTTCAGGCCCGCCATGACTTGTTCGCTTTGCTGCGACGACGAGAGCCCGTGCTTCAGCGGCAGGCGGATCATGACGTCGCGTGAAGTGCCGAACGTCTGCACTTGCGCGTCGCCATAGCCGAGCGTATCGAGCGACTTGCGCAACGGATCGAGTTGCACGGCTTGTGGGTACTGCACTTCGATAACGGTGCCGCCCGTGAATTCCACCGACAGATGCAGCCCGCGATGGATCAAGAAGAACACCGCCGCGAAGAACGTCAAGAACGAGATCGCGTTGAAGATCAACGCGCGTTGCATGAACGGGATATCTTTGCGGATGCGGAAAAATTCCATAGTCTGTCTCCGGGTTCTCGCGAACCGATTAGCGGGGCGCGCCCGGTTTGCGCGATGCGGCGCCTTCGCGCGCGCGATTGCGTAGGACCGGCTTCGCACCGCCGCGGCCGGCGTTGCCCTTCGGCTGTACGGCGGCGGCCTTCGCCGCGCGCATCGTGTCCGTGTTTTGGTCAGCCTTGTTGTCCACTTGCGGATAAGCCACGCCCTCGGCCGTGGCCGGACGCCAGACTTGGCCGATCGCGAGCGTCTTGAGCTTCTTCTTGCCGCCGTACCATGCGTTGACGATCCCGCGCGAGAAGAACACGGCCGAGAACATCGACGTCAAGATGCCGATACAGTGGACGATCGCGAACCCGCGGACGGGGCCGGAGCCGAATGCGAGCAGCGCCAGGCCGGCAATCAGCGTCGTGACGTTCGAATCGAGAATCGTCGCCCAAGCGTGCGCATAGCCGTTCTGAATCGCGAGCTGCGGCGGCGCGCCGTTGCGCAATTCTTCACGCACGCGTTCGTTGATCAGCACGTTCGAATCGATCGCCATACCGAGCGCGAGCGCGATAGCGGCGATGCCAGGCAAAGTCAGCGTGGCTTGCAGCATCGACAGCACGGCGATGAGCAGCAGCAGGTTGACCGACAGACCGATGACCGAAACGACACCGAACAACATGTAGTAGGCGATCATGAACACGGTGATCGCGGCGAAGCCGTAGATGACCGAATCGAAGCCCTTCTTGATGTTGTCGGCGCCGAGGCTCGGCCCGATCGTGCGCTCTTCGATGATGTCCATCGGCGCGGCCAGCGAGCCGGCGCGCAACAGCAGTGCGAGATCGGACGCGGCTTGCGGCGTGGGCTGGCCCGTGATCTGGAAGCGATCGCCGAGTTCGGACTGGATCGTCGCAACCGTCAGCACCTGCCCCTTGCCTTTTTCGAACAGCACCATCGCCATCGGCTTGCCGATGTTGTCGCGCGAGACGCTGGCCACGGCGCGGCCCGCCGCCGAATTCAGGCGGATGTTGACGGACGGACGCTGGTGTTCGTCGAAGCCGGCCGATGCATCGATGATGCTGTCGCCCGTGAAGATCACTTGCTTGCGCAGCAGGACGGGCGCTTGACTGCCTTCGGTGAAGAGCTCGTCGCCGGGCGGTACCGCTTCGCCAGGCGTCGGATGCGTATTGACCGGATCGGCCAGACGCGCCTCGAGCGTGGCGGTGCGACCGATGATCTCCTTCGCCTTCGCCGTGTCCTGCACGCCCGGCAGCTCGACGACGATGCGATCGGCGCCTTGTTGCTGGATCACGGGCTCGGTCACGCCGAGTTCGTTCACGCGGTTATGCAGCGTCTGGATGTTCTGCTTGACCGCGGCTTCCTCCACCGCGTTCAACTGCGCGGGCGCGAACGTACCGACGACTTGCACGCCGCCGGCGGCTGCGGGCTGGGTCGCCCATTGCAGTTCGGTGACGTTGCGCGTCAGTTGCGTGCGGGCTTTGTCGGCCGTCGCTTGATCGGCGAAGTCGATGACCACCGATTGGCCGACACGATTGACGCCGCCTTCGCGGATTTCGTTGTCGCGCAAGAAGGTGCGGGCATCCGATGCATCGGAGTCGAGGCGCTTGTTCAGCGCGCCGGCCATGTCGATCTGCATCAGGAAGTGGACGCCGCCGCGCAAATCGAGGCCGAGGTACATCGGCAGCGCGTGCAGCGCGGTGAGCCAGGCCGGCGATGCACTTTGCAAATTGAGCGCGACGACGAATTGCGGATCGGTCGGATCCGGGTTCAGCGCTTTTTGCAGGACATCTTTCGCGTGCAGCTGCGTATCGGTGTCCTTCAGCCGGACACGGATGTTGGCGTTGGTCGTGGCGTTGTCGAACGTGACTTCGTCAGGCTTGATCTGATTCGCGGCGAGCGCGGATTCGACTTGCGAGAGCGTGGTGTTGTCGAGCTTGACCGTCGCCTTGCCGCTGAGCACCTGGACGGCCGGCGCTTCGCCGTAAAAGTTGGGCAATGTGTACAGAAGGCCGATAGCGAGTGCCACGGCCATCACGACATATTTCCAAAGGGGGTAGCGATTCATGGGGAAGCCGAACGGGTAGGTTGGCGTTGGGGGCGGGGCGTTGGCCTGCCGCGCCGCCGGGGCATGGCGCGCTGAGCGCGCCATCTTGGGCTGGGCACGGCAGTGCAGCGGCCGCGTTAGAGCGCTTTGATCGTGCCTTTCGGGAGGATCGTCGTGACCGAACCCTTTTGCACGGTGATTTCCGTGCCTTCGGCGATTTCGATACCGACGTAGGCTTCGCCGACCTTCGTGATCTTGCCGACCACGCCGCCGTTCGTCACCACTTCATCGCCTTTGGCCATGGCGGCGAGCATATTGCGATGCTCCTTTTGGCGCTTCATTTGCGGACGAATCATAATGAAATACAGCACCGCGAACATGAGGATGAGCGGCAAAAAGCTCATCAGATTCGACTCGGCGCCGCCGCTGGCTGCGCCTTGCGCGAATACATTGGAAATCAGCGACACGTTGGTTTCTCCGTAAATGGCGATCGTAATGATCGTAAAGATCGCGGGCGATCGAAAAATAGTCGCGTATTTTACCACCGGCGCATCAAGCGCCGGCTTGGTGGTTTCCTCCGGCCCCCGCCGCCTAGCCGGCGAGCGCCCATGCGGGCGCGCCGCAGCTCGCGCTAGCGGCGGCCGCTAGTCGATGCCGCGCGCGCGTTCGTCTCGAAAACGCCGACGAAATGCCTCGAACGTGCCCGTTTCGATGGCCTCGCGAATTTCGCTCATGAGTTCGAGGTAGTAATGCAGGTTGTGGATCGTATTGAGCTGCGCGCCGAGGATCTCGCCCACGCGGTGCAAATGGTGTAGATAGCCGCGCGTGAATTGGCGGCAGGTGTAGCAGCCGCACGTTTCGTCGAGCGGGCGCAGCGAGTTCTTATGCGTCGCGTTCCGGATCTTGACGTCGCCGAAGCGCGTGAAAAGCCAGCCGTTGCGGGCGTTTCGGGTCGGCATCACGCAATCGAACATGTCGATGCCCGCGGCCACGCCGGCCACGAGATCCTCGGGCGTGCCCACGCCCATCAGGTAATGCGGTTTGTCGGCCGGCAGCTTCGGGCCGACATGCTCGAGCACCCGCATCATGTCCTCTTTCGGCTCGCCGACCGAAAGCCCGCCCACGGCCAGGCCGTGAAAGCCGAGTTCCGACAGGCCGGCGAGCGATTCGTCGCGCAAGTCCTCGAACATTCCGCCTTGGACGATGCCGAACAGCGCGTTCGGATTGCCGAGCCGCTCGAATTCGTCGATCGAACGCTTGGCCCAGCGCATCGACATGCGCATCGATTCGGCGGCGTCTTGGTGCGATGTGGGCACGCCGTCGGTCGCGTAGGCCGTGCATTCGTCGAATTGCATGACGATGTCCGAGTTCAGCACCTTCTGAATCTGCATCGACACTTCGGGCGAGAGGAACAGCTTGTCGCCGTTGATGGGCGAGGCGAACGTGACGCCGTCTTCGGTGATCTTGCGCAAATCGCCGAGCGAGAACACTTGGAAGCCGCCCGAATCGGTCAGAATCGGCCGGCGCCAGCCCATGAAATCGTGCAGCCCGCCGTGCGCGGCCACCGTCTCGAGCCCGGGGCGCAGCCACAGGTGAAACGTGTTGCCGAGGATGATCTGCGCGTGAATCTCTTCGAGTTCGCGCGGCTGGATCGCCTTGACGGTTCCGTAGGTGCCGACGGGCATGAAGATCGGCGTTTCGACCACGCCGTGATTGAGCGTCAGGCGGCCGCGGCGCGCCTGGCCGTCCGTGTTCAGCAGTTCGAACTTCAGGCCGTTCAAGCCCGGGACAGGGACAGGGACGGGGACAGGAGAGGACGCGTGATCGCGAATATGACCGGTGGTCATCGATAAACTCCAAGTGCTACCGGAAAACAGTCCGGCGCAGGGGTGAAAAACGCTTCTCCGGACAGGCTGGGAAGCGTGAAAAGAGGGCTTGCTTCGGTACGACCCTAGCGTTCGACTTTCGTGAGTAACATGGCGTCGCCGTAGCTGAAAAAGCGATATCGCGCGTCGATCGCGTGCCGATAGGCTTCGCGGATCGTCTCCACGCCGGCGAATGCGCTCACGAGCATGAGCAGCGTCGACTTCGGCAGATGGAAGTTCGTGACGAGCCGATCGACGACGCGAAAACGATACCCGGGCGTAATGAAAATGTCCGTTTCGGCCGAAGTGGCCGCGAGCGGCCTGCCGGCTGCCTCGGCGTCGCGCGCCGCGGCTTCGAGCGCGCGCATCGACGTCGTGCCCACGGCGATCACGCGGCCCCCGCGCGCCCGCGTGGCGGCGATTTTATCGACGAGCGTTTGCGGCAGCTGGTACCACTCGCTGTGCATCTTGTGCTCGGCGATGTTTTCGACTCGCACGGGTTGGAACGTGCCGGCGCCGACATGCAGCGTCAGCGTGGCGCGCTCGATGCCGCGCGCCTCGAGCCGCGCGAGCACCGCTTCGTCGAAATGCAGGCCGGCCGTCGGGGCGGCCACGGCGCCGGGGTTTTGCGCGAACACGGTTTGATAGCGCGTTTCGTCGGCCGCGTCGGGGTCGTGCTCGATGTAAGGCGGCAGCGGCAACCGCCCGTGGCGCTCGATCAGCGTCAGGCAGTCGTCGGGGAAGTGCAGCGTGTAGAAAGGCTCGACGCGTTCGCCGACGGTGACGTCGAATGCATCGGCCAAGGTCAGCGTCGTGCCCGGGGCGGGGCTTTTGCTCGCCCGAATTTGTGCCAGCGCGGTGCGCGTGCCGGTCAGCCGTTCGACCAGCACCTCGATTTTGCCGCCGCTCGCCTTATGGCCGAAGAAGCGCGCCTTGAGGACTTTGGTATCGTTGAAGACGAGCAGATCGCCCGGCGCCAGGCACTCGGGCAGTTCGGCGAAGCGCCGATCGACGAGCCGCGCGGGCGCGGCGCGCGTGTCGACTTCGAGCAGACGGCTCGCGCTGCGTTCGGGCAGCGCCGTTTGCGCGATGAGTTCCGGCGGTAGATTGAAATCGAAATCGGAAAGCGTGAACATGCTGCGGTGATCGGCGGGGGCGCGGCGAGACGGCCCGTGAGCCGCTATGATCGCGAAGCACGATGCCGATGCGGCCCCGCGTGCCGTTCGTTTGAAATAAACCGTTATTGTACTTGCCAGCCGAAGTTATGCCGTTGCCCCGATTGGATTCAGTTGACCCCGCCGACGAGACGGCGCCGCCCGCGCCTGCCGCCAAGCGGCGCCGCGCCGCGCCCGAGGCGAGCGCGCGCGGGCCCGACGGCGTGCCGTCCGAGCAAGACGCGGCGGCGCAAGGCTCGGCTGCCCGCGGTGCGAAGAAGGGGGCGAAAGCGGCCAAAAGCGCCGCGGAAAAAACGGCGGCCAAGCCCCTGAAACCCATCGACAAGCTAGCCAAACTCGGGCTCACGCGCGACATCGATCTCGTGCTGCACCTGCCGATGCGCTATGAGGACGAAACGACGCTCACGCCGATCGGCGAGTTGCTGCCCGGCGAGACGGCGCAGACAGAGGGCGTTGTCGTCGACAATGAAATCGCTTACCGGCCTCGGCGGCAACTGGTCGTCAAGCTACGCGACGCCGAAGGCGGCGAACTCTCGCTGCGGTTCCTGAATTTCTACGGCTCGCAGGTCAAGCAAATGGCGCTTGGGGTGCGTTTGCGCGTGCGCGGCGATGTGCGCGGCGGTTTTTTCGGGCTCGAGATGGTGCACCCGAGCGTGCGCCCCGTCGACGAAGACACGCCGCTGCCGCAAGCGCTGACCCCGGTTTATCCCAGCACGGCCGGCGTCTCGCAGGCGTATTTGCGCAAAGCGATCGACAACGCCCTCCAGCGCACGCCGCTGCCCGAGATCTTGCCCGAGCGCGTGGCCGAGCAGTATTGCCGGCCGCTCGAACTGCCGCCGCTGGCGCAGGCGGTGCGGGTGCTGCACCATCCGAGCATCGGCGCCGACGAAACGGCGCTGATCGACGGCACCCACCCCGCTTGGACGCGGATCAAGTTCGACGAACTGCTCGCGCAGCAACTCTCGCTCAAGCGTGCGCACGAGGAACGGCGCATGCGTTCGGCACCGCCGATGCCGCGCGGCTCGGGCGGCGCGACGCTCGTGGCGCGGCTGTCGGCCGCGTTGCCATTCCAACTCACGGGCGCGCAGGCGCGCGTCGTATCCGAGATCGCCGCCGATTTATGCGCGCCGCATCCGATGCAGCGGCTCTTGCAGGGCGATGTCGGCAGCGGCAAGACGGTGGTGGCGGCGCTGGCGGCCGCGCAAGCGATCGATTGCGGCTACCAAGCAGCGATGATGGCGCCGACCGAAATCCTCGCCGAACAACACGCGCGCAAACTGCGCGGCTGGCTCGAGCCGCTCGGCGTCACCGTGGCTTGGCTCGCCGGCAGCCTAAAGGCGAAGGAAAAGCGCGCGGCTGTCGAAGCGGCGGCCTCCGGCACGGCTCAGCTCGTGATCGGCACGCACGCGATCATCCAAGACACCGTCCAGTTCGCCCGGCTCGGTCTCGTCATCGTCGACGAACAACATCGCTTCGGGGTCGCGCAGCGGCTCGCGCTGCGCGCCAAGGCGGACCGCACGGCCGAAGGCGGGGCGGCGTTCCAGCCACATCAACTGATGATGTCGGCCACGCCGATCCCCCGCACGCTCGCGATGACCTACTACGCCGATCTGGACGTCTCGACGATCGACGAATTGCCGCCGGGGCGTACGCCCATCGTCACGAAACTGATTTCCGACGCCCGCCGCGATGAGGTGATCGCGCGCGTGCGCGAAGCCGCGCTCACGGGCCGGCAGGTGTATTGGGTTTGTCCGTTGATCGAGGAAAGCGAAACGTTGCAGTTGCAAACGGCGATCGATACCTACGAAACGCTCGTACAGGCGTTGCCGGAGGTGCGGGTCGGCCTCGTGCACGGGCGGCTGCCGCCGGCCGAGAAGGCGGCTGTCATGGACGCGTTTTCGCGTAACGACATCCAGCTGCTCGTCGCCACGACCGTCATCGAGGTGGGCGTAGACGTGCCGAACGCGTCGTTGATGGTGATCGAACATGCGGAGCGCTTCGGGCTGGCGCAGTTGCACCAGTTGCGCGGGCGGGTGGGGCGGGGCAGCGCGGCCTCCGTTTGCGTGCTCCTGTACAGCAATCCGCTTTCGTTGACGGCGCGCGAGCGGCTCAAAACGATGCGCGAGACGACGGACGGTTTCGAGATTGCTCGGCGGGACCTCGAGATTCGCGGGCCTGGCGAATTTCTCGGTGCGCGTCAGTCGGGCGCGGCGATGTTGCGCTTCGCGAGCCTTGAGAACGACGCCTGGCTCATCGATCCGGCGCGGGAAGCCGCGGCGCGCCTCATCGCCGATCACCCCGACGTCGTGCTGCAGCATTTGGCCCGCTGGCTCGGCGGCCGCGAGCAATTCTTGAAGGCTTGAGCAAAAGAGGGGCGAAACACCGCATAGCCGGAAGGTTGAACTTTCGATCCGGGCACATGCGCTCGCGCGGGCCATGCGGCTCGGTGCAAGCCGCCCTGTTGGCGAATCGTCGCGGCGGGTGTATAAGATAAACCTATCGATTTCAACGCTCTGATTGGTCCCCCAATGACGCTCACTGAATTGAAATACATCGTGGCGGTGGCGCGCGAGCGGCATTTTGGCCGCGCCGCCGAGGCTTGCTTCGTCAGCCAGCCCACTTTGTCGGTTGCGATCAAGAAGCTGGAGGACGAGCTGAACGTCCAGATCTTCGAGCGCGGCACCAGCGAAGTCAGCGTGACGCCGATCGGCGAACAGATCGTCACGCAAGCCCAGCGCGTGCTCGAACAGACGCTCGCCATCAAAGAGATCGCGAAGCAGGGCAAGGACCCGCTGGTTGGGCCGCTGCGTCTGGGCGTGATCTATACGATCGGGCCGTACCTGCTGCCGACGCTCGTCAAGCAGATGATCAAAGCGGTGCCGCAGATGCCGTTGATGCTGCAGGAAAACTACACGCTCAAACTCATCGAATTGCTCAAGCAAGGCGAGATCGATGTGGCGATCATGGCGTTGCCGTTTCCGGAAACGGGTCTTACGGTGCGTCCGCTCTACGACGAACCGTTCGTCGTCGCGTTGCCCGCGGGGCACGCATGGGAATCACGCAAGAAGATCGACGCGAACGATTTGAAGCAGGAAACGATGCTGCTGCTCGGCAACGGCCATTGCTTCCGCGATCACGTACTCGGCGTTTGCCCGGAATTGATGCGGTTTTCGCAGACGGCGGACGGCATTCAAAAGACGTTCGAGGGCTCGTCGCTCGAAACGATTCGACATATGGTCGCGAGCGGCGTCGGCATCACGGTGTTGCCGCGTATGTCGGTGCACGAGGTACGGGCGCACGCCGGTGGACCGGATGCGGGGCTGCTTAGCTACGTGCCGTTCGACGACCCGATCCCCGACCGCCGCGTGGTGCTCGCCTGGCGTAAGAGCTTTACGCGCATGGCCGCCATCGATGCGATCAGCGAGGCGATTTCGTCGTGCGAGTTGCCCGGTGTCAGCAAGCTCGACATGCCGGCGGTCATCAACTAACACGTAATAAGCAACTCACAACACGTAGTCAGCGTGGGCGAGAGCGGCGCGCCGCGACGGCGCTCGCCCAACTTGCTATAGAATAGATAAAAACAATTAACTATAAATACTCGATAGTCTCATATACGCTTTACTCCATGATCCGCTCGCATCGCGCATTCGAGTCCCCGTGGAGAGATACATGTCGCAGCCCATTGCCCGAGTCGTTCCTTCGCCTTCGTCCGGCCGTGCCCCGATAGGCGCGCGGCTGACCGTCTCGCTGCGCGGCATGCGCGAGGCCGCGCTCTCCTTGCTGGCCGATCGCGCGCTCGGCGCTTGAGCGATTGCGCCGAAGGCGAACGCGTCGATGCGGCAGCCGTGCCGGTGCGGCATCGCGCGGGTGGCGCCATTTCTTTTGCCTGGGCTACACTGGCGGTCGTCCGTTCCCTAGTGACTTTTGCATCGGCGCGCAGGGCGATTCGTTCATCCGCTCGCCGCCGACAGGTTCGGCCGTTTTATCCTTGGAAGGAATCGCCATGGCAAAGAAAAACACCGTAGTGCCAATCGACATCGGCATCAGCGACAAGGACCGCAAGAAGATTGCGGACGGGTTGTCGCGCTTGCTCGCCGATACCTACACGCTGTATCTGAAGACCCACAACTTCCATTGGAATGTCACGGGCCCGATGTTCAACACGCTGCATCTGATGTTCGAAGGTCAGTACAACGAACTCGCGCTGGCTGTCGATGCGATCGCCGAGCGTATTCGTGCCCTGGGCGTGCATGCGCCGGGCAGCTACAAGGATTTCGCGAAGCTGTCGTCGATCCCGGAAGCGGACGGCGTGCCCGCGGCGGAAGACATGATTCGCCAGCTCGTGCAAGGCCAGGAAGCGGTCGCCCGCACGGCGCGTGAAGTATTCGCGGCGGCTGACGCGGCCAACGATCAGCCCACGGCCGATTTGTTGACGCAGCGCTTGCAGACGCACGAAAAGACGGCATGGATGCTGCGTTCGATGCTGGCTTGATGCGCTGATCGGGCTGTCGTTTCACGGCGCGCTTGCCGTGGAATGTGGTTACGCGGCCTCCCTCGGGAGGCCCGTCGCATTTCGGCTCTACAATACGGCGATCGTCTTTAGCCATACCCGGTCTTGCCTATGTACGCGCCATTGTTCGCCCGCCTTCCGCTTTATTTGCGCTTGATCCGCATGGACAAGCCGATCGGCAGCTTGCTGCTGCTGTGGCCGACCCTGAACGCATTGTGGATTGCATCGAATGGGCGGCCATCGCCGATGCTGCTGGTTATTTTTGCGCTCGGCACGCTCCTGATGCGCTCGGCGGGTTGCGCGATCAACGACTACGCCGATCGTGACTTCGACCGCTATGTGAAGCGTACCGAATCGCGGCCGCTGACATCCGGCAAGATTCGCGCGTGGGAAGCGCTTGCGATCGCGTTGAGTTTGTCGATCCTGTCGTTCTTGTTGATCCTGCCGCTTAACGGCCTGACGAAAGCGCTTTCGGTGGTGGCGCTCTTCGTTGCCGGCAGCTATCCGTTTACGAAGCGGTTCTTTGCTATTCCACAAGCTTATCTCGGCATTGCGTTCGGCTTCGGAATTCCGATGGCGTTCGCGGCCGTGCAAGATCACGTGCCGATGATTGCGTGGGTGATGTTGGCGGCGAACGTGTTTTGGTCGGTCGCGTACGACACCGAATATGCAATGGTGGACCGCGACGACGACATCAAAATCGGCATCCGCACGTCGGCGCTCACGTTCGGCCGTTTCGACGTGGCCGCCGTGATGCTGTGCTATGCGGTGACGCTGGGCATTTATGCCGCGCTCGGCGTGGCGTTGCACTTCGGGTGGGCGTTCTGGGCCGGATGGGCGGGCGCGCTCGGTTGCGCGCTTTACCACTACACGCTGATTCGCGGCCGCGAACGGATGCCGTGCTTCAAGGCGTTCCTTCACAACAATTGGCTCGGGGGGCTGCTGTTCGTCGGGATTGCGGCGCATTACGCGTTTTCGTGATGCCGCTTCGCCCCGTGCATCTGGGC
>CAWIRZ010000045.1:0-18319 GCA_963838695.1 uncultured beta proteobacterium
TGCAGCTATGGCGGCAGCCAGATGCTCGTGTCCGAAGGCGTGGTCGGCGAGACGTTGAGCGCGCCCGAGACCGAGCAAGGCGATATCTCGCTCGATTATGTCGGCGAAGTCGGTGCGCAAGTCGCCGAGCGGTTCCCCGCTTACGAAACCGCTGGCCTCGCCTCGTCGTGGACGGGGGTGTATGCGATGTGATGCCTGACTGGAATCCGGTACTCGGTTCCGTTGGCGAGATCGAAGGTCTTGTCGTCGGGTTCGGCTTTTCGGGCCACGGGTTCAAACTTTCGCCCGGTGTCGGCAAGATCCTCGCCCAGCATGCACTCGGCCTGAAAACCGATGTCTCGCTCGCCCCCTATGCCTTGAGCCGGTTCGCGAGCGGCGCGCTGCTCGTCGGCCAATACGGCGCCGGCGCCGTATCGTGATTAGGCGCTCCTCCGTCAGAAGATCTTCATGACTCGAAGATTGACGCGCGTTGATTCGAGCGGTCCGTTATGCACCGAGATATCGTTGCCGTAAGTGCCCAACACCTGCCAGGTCTTGCCCGGAAACCAAGCGAACCCGACCGAGAACTTCGATGTATTGGTGCGGTCGCCTTGCGATACACCGTCCACGTGCGTTAGCCCGCCCATCGAGTAGGACAGGCCCGCGCGCACGTCGAAGGTATCGGTCACGTTGTAGCGCAGCCACGCTTGCATCTGCACGAGCGGGTCCTCGGTCATCGTCGCGTGCACGGCTGTGAAGTCGGTGTTGTGACCAAACACCGTCACGTCGCCGACCAGATCCAGCGTGAACCGGTCCAACGAGCGGCGTGATGTACCCCGCCTGCAAGGCGAACTTCCAGTGGTTTTCCCCGAGATTCAAGGCGCGGTTGTTGTTATAGCTGCCCGTCGGCAAGTAGATGAAAGGCGTGATGCCGAGATAGCGCTTGCTGCCCGGATCGTTGAGCACCCATACCGTCGCGGCGAGAATGAGGTCCCCACGCCGGTGGTATTGCCGAGCGCCTTCAAATTGTTCGTTCCGCGAAGTGTGCCGAACGGCAGCAGAAATTGTGGATCGACCGTGAAATTGCCGACTTTCATGTAGTGGACATAACGGGCAATGCCGACGTCCGAGTCAAGGCTACCGCCACTGACCTGATTGCCTCCGGCGTAAATGCGGTCGCGGTCGACGTGCTGGTAATAAAGTAATCCGAGATTCGTGCCAGCCGGCAATGCCGTGTAATCGCCGGCGTCCACGTCGATAGCCATGGCCGGCTTGCCGGCCAATGCGGCGAGGGCCAATACCGCGGCCGTCAACACCCGCGGCACGCGCCGACCTTTCTTTTCGTTCGTCTTCATTTGCTTTGTCTCCTCTTGTCGATTGGGGCCGAGCTACCCCCTGCCGAACGGTGTTGCACCGTGGCATGTCCCGTGCGTCGGCTTCGCACCTAGGATCGTTACGGGGGAACCGGCGAGCAGCGAAGCGTCCGGTATCGGAGGCGCTTCGCCGCAACGCCTAAGCGCGAACGATTTGCGCGAGCCGCTCGCCGATGACGACGCTAGGCGCCATCGTGTTGCCGGTTGTGATGTTCGGCATTACCGATACCGTGTCGGCGACGCGCAAGCCACGAACGCCGCGCACGCGCAGCTTCGCGTCGACGACGCTGCCGGCATCGCTGCCCATCGCGCAACTTCCGACCAGATGGAAATAGGTCCCGGTCGCATTGCGGATTAAGTTTTCCACGGCGCCCGCGTCAAGCGGCCCGGGGATCACTTCGCGTTTGACGAATTCGGCCATCTCGGGCGAATTGCCGATCTCACGACACAATTGAACGCCTCGGATCAGCGCCCTCATGTCTTCGGGTTCGGCGAGATAATTTGGATTGACGCTCGCGGCGGCACGGAAATCGCCCGACACCAATCTCACGCGGCCTTTGCTTTTCGGCTGCACGAGGCCCGGTGCGAGCGTCCATGCCGCTTTCGGCACCTGGTACTGCTTCGCGATGGTGTCGGTCACAAAAGGCACTTCGATTTGAAACGGCTGAAGGTCGGGTACTTTAAGTCGCTCGTCGCTTTTCCAGAACAAGGTGCATTCGGCTAGGTTGTTTCGAGGCGGCACCGCGAGCGTGTCCTTGTACTCCCAAACGCAACCGCCAAGCAAAATGTGATCGCGCAAGTTGCGCCGACGTTCGGCGAATGCACGGTCGGCTTGATGCCTAGTCCGCGCAATCCTTGGCGTCGCCGATACCCGACAGCATCAGAATCTTGGGCGTGCCCACCGTACCCGCCGAAAGCACGATCTCCTTGTGCGCCGCGATCCGTTTTTCGCGATTGCCATGAATGAAGCGGACCGCGCTTGCGCGGTCGCCATCGAGATCGACTCGCAGGACGGTCGAGTCGGTTAGCACGGTCAGATTAGGGCGCGCGAGCGCGTGACGGAGATAAAAGCGGCAAACACCGTGTGGCGACGGCCGTCCTTGATCAACGCCTGCGCGATCCCGCACGCACCGGCGCCTTCCATCGCCACACCGTTGATGTCGTCTGTCGAGGGAATGCCGGCTTTTGCCGCCGCGGCCATCATGGCGGGTGCGATCGGATTCGGGTTCGGCAGCTTCTCGACGTACACGTTGCGCCACCCTTGCCGCGCCAGCGCGACGCGGGCCCCTGCCAGTCTTCGATCTTGCGATAGATCGACAGGACGGACTCGTAATTCCACTGCGGATCACCGGTGATCTCGGCCCACTCGTCATAGTTGGCCTTGTGCCCGCGCGCCCAAACCATCACGTTGATCGCGCTGCCGCCGCCGATCCCACGGCCCATGGGCAGCGGAATCGTACGCTCGTTGCAATGCGCAGCGCCGACGTACTCGTGGACGTAACTGGAGGACGTGCCGATGTTGGTCGGCCAAAGCGCCGGGTCTTGAACGCTCTTTTGCTCGTTCCAGCCACCCTCTTCGATCAGCAGCACGCTGACCGATGGATCCTCCGACAATCGCGACGCCACGACACAACCGGCCGAGCCCGCCCCCACGACGACATAATCGTAAGCCCCCTTGAGCGCGCGAGCATTGTGCTGCTGGTTCGCCACGGCTCGGCTCGCTTCTTCCGCATAGGCAACGGCGGTCGCCGCGGAGAGACCGGCGGCCACTGCCACGCGCATGAAATTGCGGCGTGTCATCTTCCCGCGAAAGAGCGCCTCCTCCGCATGCGCGAGCATTTCACCCCGGGCGTCATCCGACTTTTTATCGAGTTCCACTTTCTGTCTCCTTATCTCTATCTTTTGTGATGATGCTTTCGCGTTCGTGGCGTCAGCGCTCCGGCGAATCAGAACGGATATTCGATCGGCGTCTCCAACTCACTAATCCATTGCGTCTGCGTGAATTCCTCGACATTGGCCGGCCCGCCAAAACGACCGCCGTTACCCGATGCACCCATGCCACCGAATGGAACCTGAAACTCATTGTTGACGGTCTGGTCGTTGATATGCACCATGCCGGCGCGCAGCCGGGTCGCGATACCCATGGCGGCCGATCGCGAGCGCGAATGAATGGCGGCAGCGAGACCATAGTCGCTCGCGTGCACGAGTTCGAGGGCTTCGTCGTCGGAGTCGAATACCGTCACCGGCGCCACGGGTCCAAAAATCTCCTCGTGGAAAGCCGGCATCTGCGCGGTAACGTCGGTGAGTACCGTCGGCTCGAAATAGCGCCCATTGCGCTTGCCTCCCACCACGACTTTCGCTCCAGCCGCAACGCTCTCAAGCACGATGCGTTCTACGCGCTCGGCCTGGCGCTCGTTGATCAGCGGGCCGATGTGCACCGGCCCTTCCGCGGGATTGCCCACGGCGAGACCAGCATCGCGCGCTCGGCCAGCTTTTCGGCATAGACGGCGGCCACGCTTCGGTGAACGAGATGGCGCCCGGCTTGCATGCAAATCTGACCTTGATGCAAGAACGCGCTCCATGCTGCGCAACACGCCGTCCTTTCCAGGTCGGCATCGAACAGCACGATCATGGCGTTGTTGCCGCCAAGCTCGAGCGAGACCTTCTTCAACATGCGCCCGCAGGTTTCGCCGATTTGACGTCCAACTGTCGTCGATCCGGTAAATGAGATCATGCCGACTTCGGGATGCCGGACGATGGCGTCGCCGATCGAAGGTCCGCCGGGCAGCATCTGCAGAACGCCGGGCGGCAGACCGGCATCGGCAAACAGCTCGGCAATCAATGCGCCGCCTGTGATCGCGCTCTGTAGGTCGGGCTTGAGCAGAACGGCGTTCCCGAGCGCGAGCGCAGGCGCAACCGAGCGCATCGCCAGCAGCAGCGGGAAGTTCCAGGGTGCGATGACGCCGACGAGACCGATCGGGATGCGTCGCCAGTGGTTGGTTCGCCCCGGCAATGCGGAAGGGAAAAGTAGGCCGTCGGGCTGCATCGGCAATGCAGCTGCCATCAGCAGCTGCTCGTAGGTTGCGTCGAGCTCCCATTGCGCCTTCGGGACGATCGAGCCGCATTCCCTGACGTTCCAATCGATGAACCGAGCTGCCCGGGCTTTGAGCAGTCTCGCTGCTTCATAGAAGATGGCGGCACGCTTGTCGAACGGTAGCCTCGCCCAGGCTCGCTGCGCGACGCGCGCCCGGTTCACGCCTTCATCGACGTCTTCGCGCGAGGCGATCCCGCTCGTTGCAAGTGTGTTGCCTGTTGCGGGCTCAATGACGGGCGCGGTGCCCCCTCTGCCGTCCGCCCAATCGCCGAGAAACACCTTCCCTAGCCAACGTTCGTGGCTTGCGACATGCGTCATTCTTGTCTCCGGACTTTTCGTCGTTGCTGTTCGAGCGGCGCCGCACTACAGATCGGCCACCGTTGCGACGATCATCGGTGAATTCAGCACACCTCAGTTGTCCGGATTTCTTTTATTTCTTGTCTAAAACGTGCATCCCGGTTCCGTGGCGGCGCTGTCGGCACGCTCGCTTTCGCGGAACTGGCGCGGGCTAAATCCATAGTGTTGGCGGAACAGCCGGCTGAAATGCGCCGCGCTCGAGAACCCGCATCGCCATGCGACCTCGTCGACGCGCAGCCGATCCAGCTTGGACGTGCGCAACATATCGCGCGCGCGCTCGAGCCGTTGGTTCCAAACGTAGCGCATCAGCGGCGTGCTTTCCTCGCGAAACAAGCGGTGCAGATAACTGGCCGAAAGACCAACGCCGTTTGCGATCGTGGCCGCGTCGAGCCCGTCGTCGCCGAGATGCTCGGAAATATAACGTTTGACGCGAAAGCGCACGGCCTCGCTCGTGCGTCCCTGCACCGACGTGTCGCCACGGTTGATGACGACATCCATCAGATCCAGTATCTGTCGGCTCAGCAATGCTTTTGTGCTCGCCTCGAGCCTGTGGTGATAAGACGCGATGAGCCGCACCATGTCGAGCACCATCCGCACGTCGGCCGACCCGGGATCGGGCGCGATCCAATGATTGAGTTCGCTGCGGTAGCCTCGCTCGCGCAGCGCCGCTTTAGGGCATGTCAGGACGATAAGCTGCGTCCCTTCGTCGACGGACTCGATAAAGGAACGCGCCGGATCGACGATGACGAGATCGCCCGAGTGAAAAATGCGCTGCTCGCCATTTTGTTCGAACGTGGCGGCACGGCCGCACGTCACGAGCTTCAGGAAGAGGCTGTCTTCGCTGACTTCCATGCGGCGCCGAGGGGTGAGGACCTGCCGGCTCATGCAGACTTGCGCGACCGTCACTTCGTCGAAATCGCAAACGTCGATCGCCGACTGCCAGCGGTCCCCAGATGAAGACTCACAGCGCAGTCCATAGACGTTTCCGAGCAGTTCACGCCACAACGGATACGCGGTTGCATTGGGGCGTTCGCCGTCGGCGGATACGGTTGGGTAAGCACTCATCGCTTCCTCGTGCGAGTGAATCGAACGGCGACGCGGAATCAGTCGCGTGCATTATAGTGCACGATAAAGCGAGGGCGAGAAGTTCAATTCATGTATACGCGCGGTCGGGTTAGCCCTATCCCCTTGATCGGGCGCAACCCGTGCTTGCTTGGAAAAGCTGGCGATATACGCTGAATCAGCGGCGCACCGCCGGCAAGCACGTGCCAAATGGAATCTGACCATACCGTGGAAGCGGTGAAGGAGTTCGCATGGGCCAAAAATACGATGTCGCAATAGTCGGGACGGGGACGGCGGCCTCGGTCACGGCGAACCTCTGCCGTGGAGCCGGCTGGAGCGTCGCGATCATGGACTATCTCCCGTATGGCGGCACCTGCGCGCTGCGCGGCTGCGACCCCAAGAAAGTTCTGGTCGACGCAGCAGCAGCGATCGATCACGTGGCCCGCATGCAAGGAAAGGGGCTTGACGCGGGACGTGCTGCCATTAGTTGGCAAGACCTAATGAGATTCAAGCGCTCGTTTACAGATCCGGTGCCGTCGATGAAGGAGGAAGAGTTCGCCAAAAACTGAGATCGATGTTTTTCACGGGAGTGCTGAATTCGTCGGGCCGAACTCCCTATCGATCGGGGACGACGTGGTGGAGGCGCGCTTCATCGTGCTAGCCGCCGGTGTGGTCCCGAAGCCGCTCGAAATGCCTGGCGCGCAATACATGGTCGATAGCACGCAGTTTCTATCGCTCGAGCACATGCCTCGTCGGATTGGATTTCTCGGTGGCGGTTATATCGCTGCGGAGTTCGCGCATATTGCGGCACGCGCCGGCGCGCAGGCAACCATCCTGCAGCGCCGGGACAGACTGCTTCCGCAGTTCGACGCGGAGCTCGTGGCCTGGCTCATGAAGACATTCGATGAAGCCGGAATCGACGTGCGCCCGAACGCAAACGTGACCCGTATTGAACGCCAAGGCGATGAATTGTCGGTGACCGCGGTCTTGGGCGGCAAGGAGGAAGTCCTGTCATTCGACGTGCTCGTTCACGCAGCAGGTCGCGGCCCGATCTCGGACCGGCTCAAGCTCGATGCGGCCGGGATCGCTGTCGAGCACGGCAGAATCAAACTGAACGACTACTTACAGAGCGTAACGAATCCCGCGATCTATGCGGCCGGCGATTTCGCTTCGAAAGGCCCACCGCTGACGCCAGTCGCGAGCCACGACGCAACGGTCGTTGCGGAAAACCTACTCAACGGTAATCGGCGCAAGCCCAACTATGAAGGCATCCCACCGTCGCTTCCGCCAATCCGCACCTCCCGCTCGCATCGGTCGGATTGACCGAAGAACGCCGCGCGTCACCAGCAACTGAAATTTCGGATGCAACATCAAAACGCCGAGGGCTGGTATAGCCCGCCACGTCGGGGAAACCGTGTATGGCTTCAGAGGTGCTCATCGAGGAAGGTACGGGCCGGATCTGGGCTCTCACTTGGTCGGGCCTGGCGTCGACGAAGTGATCAATGTCTTTGCGCTCGCCATCCGGCAAGGAATGACAGCCGAAGCGCTGAAGTCGACGGTGTTCGCCTATCCGACGGGCGCATCGGACATCGGCTACATGTTGTGAGCGTTGTAGGCGAACTCACTCATCATTCCCGTTGCCATGTGATACAGGTGGTGACAATGGAATGCCCATTGACCGGTGTTGTTCGCATCCACAGCGAACGTGACCCCCGCCGCGGCGGCACGAGCACCGTGTCGCGCACCGCGCCCGCAAAACGCCTCCCGTCGATCGCAACGACTTGGAAGTGGTGCCCATGCAAGTGCATTGGGTGCGCCATCATGGTCGTATTGCGCATCGTCACCTCGACGCGATCCCCCATGATCGACCGCAAGGCGCCGCCGTGTCTCCAGCCCCCAGCGATAGCTAGCCATGTCGCCGGTGAGCGCCATGTCGAAGTCTTGTCCGCTTTGCGCAGCGCTAGCGGTGCGAGCGCGCGAAGCCGCGACTCGAGCCCGAGCTCAAGACACCGGCCCCTGCCTTGTGCCGTTGACGGCCAACTTCGCCACTGTCGCGCCCTTCGTCCGTAGGCACGACGCCTGTGCGTTCCCGGGCGCCCTCGCGTAACGCGAGGATCGGGAACTCACCCGTCTCGCTCGGCAGGCGCAGGCGCACGTCGATGCGCTGCGCCATGGAGAGCGGGAAGCGCGGCTCTTGACGGGCTGAACTGGCTGACCGTCGACCCCGCGATGATCGTGCCCTCGAGTTCGCCGAAATCGACCGTAAAGGCCGTTGCCGAGGCGCCGTTGATCACGCGTACGCGCAACCGGCCGCCTCGCTCGACGACAGATCTCGGGATCGTCCAGCGTGCGGTCGTTCGCGAGATAGGCGTCGTAGTCGAAGTCGTTCAAATCTGCCGCCATTGCGCCGCTCATCGGCATGCCGGCCATCAAGCCATGCCCGGATTCGGACATGTCGACCGCCATGTCGGATCGCCACTCCTCGGTCGCCGCCCGGTCAACCGGTCGCGCTGTCGCCGGAAATGTTGGCCCTTCGTCAGTTCCGCGAGAATCTCCTCGGATGACTTGAACGAAAAGTCGTGCAGCAAAATGACGACCTCCTGCTCGTCTCGTTGCCCTTGCCCATCCTCGGCAACAATCAGTGTGCCGGCGAGAAGTTGCTGCTCCTGTAGGGTGTGCGCATGCATCCAGTCGGTCCGGCGGAACTGCCAACCGGAAAATTGAAACTCCGGCTCGCGCCCGCGGCGATCGGCGGCAGCGGCGCGTCGGCTACACCGTCGCTCGGCCACGGGGGCGTCAGGCGGCATGAACGCTGGTGGGTTCCCGCGTGTCGTTGCCGAGGACCACGTTGAACGCGTCGCCCTCGCTTAACCGGATACCAGGCGTGCCATCGGGTTGCCGGATGCCGTAGACGCTGGCGGCTTGGCCCTTGACCTCGATCGTGCGGCGCACGACGGCCAGCTGCACAGGCGCCGTTCCCAAAGATCACTTCCACTGGCGCTTCGGCGGCCAGTGCGGCTTGCATCCATGCGGGCGGCAGCGCGAGCGCAGCCGCGCCGCAACGGCACGCTTGAGTAAGCCGCGGCGGCTCTGGCAAAGACATCCGATGTCGCAAAAGCGGCGAATCGGACGATGAAGATCTTGCATCGAATTTTCCTCGACATGGGTCGCCCGGCGGCCACTCGGGCCGCCGGGACGGGTTCAGAGCGGGTCGCGCTATACGCGCGGCCGACAGGCGTAACCGGGAAAATGCGAGGGGGACGCTCGATGCCGTCCGTCAGGAAGGTCGAAGGAGGATCGGAAGCTGGACGGGCAGCGTCAAACGGAAAAATCGCGAGACGGGGTGGCGTGACGGTAGCGCTTGTTGCGACAGTGCCGGTCATGCACCAAAGGGCATGCGCCGCATGGAGGCTGTACGTGGACCATGCTCATCGGCACGTGGTCAGCATGCGGACAAGGCGTGTTTCGCGCCGCGAGATGACCTTTCGTCGAGAGCGGTAACCTGCGTTGCCAGTAGATGCACTCGAAGGGTCTGCGCGCGCCGCAGTATCGGCGTTGCCGTCGGATGACGACGGCGCCCCGACCAGCCGGATTGGCAGGCTCAGGATCAGCAGAACGACAAAGAGGACGGGACGCCAGCGGCGCATCGGGGTACGTGTCTCGAAGGGGACGGACGCATTTTAGACATTATTGTGGCCGGAAAGTCAAACACGACATCGCGGCAGGCTCAGCGCCGCCCTCGGGCCACTACATCTAGAACCGCTCAAGCACACCGACCTGCACGCCCCGCACAGTCGCCCCGGGCCACGATGGTGGCAACCCCACCACGTTCACGCCGCGCAACGTGAAAGTACCGCTCCCACGATTGCGCAACCATCCCGCACTCGCATAAAGAAGCACACCCCTTGGAAACATCGTACTCGCACGCCGCACTGAACTGGTCCGCGTCATTGCCCGCGCTCGAACGGTCCCGCGCGAACGTAAGCCAAGCGACGCACGAAACCTGCGCTTGCCGCATAGCGCAACGAGACGGACGCGCCGTCATCGTGATAGCGCGGCGTGCCGCCATCGCCGTTGAAGAACGAGAGGAAGGTCGTCACGCGACCGAAAGCGTACGAAGCCCGCCGAGATTCGCGCGCAACGCACCGTCGCCATTCTGCTGCTGGTGCGCGAACAAGACGCGAAACGGCCCCCTGCGATAAGCGATGGTCTCGATGCTCCCGCCGAGACCGTTGCCGCTTGAGCCGCCATCGCGCAGCGCCGCCATCAACGTAGCTGAGATGCCGTGCAGGTCCGGCGATATCCACGTGATCGCATTGCTTTCGTAAGGCGTGACCTTCGAGAGATTGTCGAGGCCCAAGGCGATCGTGCCGCACCCGAACGCATCGAGCCCACCCTTGAATGGGATGTAAATCGGCGAATACTGGCGGCCGAAACGGAACGTTCCCATCGACGAACCTAGGCCAATCCAAGCCTGGCGATTGAAGATCGTGTTCGCGGTTGCGAGCGAGCCGTCCGCCGAGCTCAATCCGTTCTCCAAGTCGAACAGCACCGTGAGTCCATCGCCGAGATACTCCGAGCCGCGTACGCCCACGCGCGAGCCGCGGTAAGCCCCCGAATCCATGCGCGCCACCCAGCCCGCGCCGGGATTCGTGATCTCGATGCTCGTGTCGAAGACGCCGTAGAGCGAAACCGAAGTCTGTGCGTGCGCGGAGACGCAAGGCAAGGCAACGACGGCCAAGATCGACGCGCGCATTGCTATGCCAACGATGCCCGCGAACAACCGGCCGCCGCCGCACGCGGGACGCGCAGACCTTCTAGGCGCCCCGCTGCGTGCCCGCCTGCAACGCATGCGCTGCCCACCGGCCACGCTCACCGATTCGGCAGTGCATACGCGACGACGTAATCGCCGAGCTTGGTTCCAAACGATCCGTGCCCGCCCGCGGCGATCACCACATACTGGCGACCATCCACGGAATAGGTCATCGACGTTGCTTGACCACCCGCGGGCAAACGCCCGCGCCAGTTCCTTGCCGTTGTTGACGTCGAAAGCGCGAATGTAGTCATCGGCCGTCGCACCGATGAACGCCACGCCGCCCGCGGTCACGATCGGACCGCCCAACATAGGCATGCCGACCTTGAACGGCACCGGAATCGGCGAACTGTCACGCGTGGTACCGATGCGCTTTTTCCAGATGATTTGGTTTGTCTTCAAGGTCGATGGCTGCCATATATCCCCACGCGGGTTGCTTGCATGGCAGACCGAACGGCGACAGGAACGGATTCAGGGTACGCCAAAAGGCACGCCATATTGCGGCTGCACGCCCACTTCGGTGCCGTTGCCCTTCGCACCGGCTATCGGCTCCATCGGATTGCCCGGGCCGCGCGGAATCAGTCGCGAGACGAACGGCAACGCGATCGGGTTGGCGATGGCGATCTGGCGATCGGTGTCGACGGCGATCCTCCCCACTCGAACATGCCGAGGTTCCCCGGGAACACCAACGTGCCTTGCAGCGAGGGCGGCGTGTAGATGCCGTCGTAACGCAGCCGATGGAACATGACGCGGCAAACGAGCTGGTCATACATCGTCGCACCCCACATGTCCGCGCCGGAAAGGTTCTCGCTCGGCCGGAACGTGAGATCGGAAAACGGCTGCGTCGGCGCAACGTGATCGCCTGGCGCGGCCCCCTGGGCACCGGCCGCTCCGGCGCCGGTACGACCGGTGTCCCGGTGCGGCGGTCCAGCACGTAGAGATTGCCCGTCTTCGCCGGGGCGTAGACCACCGGGACGATTTTGCCGTCCTTACCCGCGATATCTGCAATCGTCGGCTGCGCGGGCTGGTCCATATCCCATAGATCGTGGTGCGTGCTTTGGTAGAACCAGGCAAGCTTGCCGCTGATGATGTCGAGCGCGAGAACGCACTGGAGTAACGCTCTTGCAACGCGGTGCGATTGCCGCCCCAAATATCGGGTGTCGGAAACCCCCATCGGCAGATAGACGATCTCGAGCTTCGGATCATAGGCCGCGGCGCCCAGGAATTGGGCGAGTTGTTGGTGTATTGGTGGGTCGGGAGGCCTCGCATTCGGGTCGTAGGCCCGGATCCCAGGCCCAGAGGAGCTTTCCCGTGCGCACGTCGTAGCCGCGAATGACGCCCGACGGTTCGGCGGGTCGAGAATTGTCCTCGACCGGACCGGGCCGCGATGCCAAGACACGACGCGGTCATGATCGGCGGCGAAGTCGGCTCGTACATGCCGGGCGTCTGGATCCGGGCTCGTTGTGCTGCAGGTCGAGGGTCCCGTCGTTTGGCAAAATCGGCGCAACGCAGGCCAGTTTTTGCATCCAGCGCGATACATCTGGCCGTCGTTGACGGGCAGGAAATGCATCGACGCGCAAAGCCCGGGGGCAGCGACAGCGGCCGTGTCAGAGGCGGCCGCCGCTGCGGTGTCCGACGACGCGGGCGCGGCGGCCGTCACGCGGGGTTTCCGAGGCGGAAGCAGCGGCGCGGGATCGGATGCCGCCGGGGCGTCCGAGGCAGCCTGCGCGGTCGCTTCCGGGGAAAGCCGTGTTACGATCAGGCGCCGCACCCGCGGCTTCGCCGCGTCCCGAGAGATCGGCGTAGGAAACGCCTCGGCAGGTGACGTGCTGGAACGACGGATCCGCCTCAGGCGTCAGATCGAACTTCCATTTCAACTCGCCCGTTCGCGCATCGAGTGCAAACAGGATCTGATGCGGCGAGCAAAGATAGAGCATCCCGTCGATCGCGAGCGGCGTCACTTCATTCGTGATCTCCACTGGATCGTTCGGCCCTTTCATATCGCCGGTGCGAAAGGTCCAGGCCACCTGCAGGTTCTTTACGTTATCCGGCGTGATCTGCGCGAGCGGGGAGTAGCGTGTGCCCTGCTCCGTACGGCCGTAAGCCGGCCAATTCGCCGCATCGGCGCCGCTTGCGGGCGCCGGTGCGGCTGCCTGGGCGGTGAACGTTCCGTTTATCGTCTGCGGGTCGTTGAAGGCCGCGTAGACGAGCACGCCGCCCCAAATCACAAGCGCGCCGAGCAGCGCGCCTACGGCCGCGCCCCGAGGCGGTACGAGCGCGCGACTATCGACCAGTAGCAGCCACAAGCCGAAGATCACGAGCACGTCGCAGCGCGGCACGAGCGCCCAAAAGTCCGGGCCCGATTCCCAGAGCCCCCATCCGGCCGTGCCGACCAATACGACCGCATAAAGCAGGAACGCCGCCGGATGGCGCCGCCACATGAGCCAAGCGACGGCAAGTAGCGCGATGCCGGTGGCCACGTAGTAAGGCGACCCGCCGATCGCGAGCAGCCAGGCTCCGCCAACGACTAGATAAAGTGCGGTAAGCCCGCAGAAGACGACGGAAAGGCCGTTGACGATGCGCATCGTATCTTCTCCCTTGTTGGCGACTTGAAAGGAGCCCCGCTTTGGCGGTACGTATGACTCTGCCTCCCGACCGGGTTGAACAAGCAATGATCGTACCTGGGGATAAGGCGAACCGATGACACCAGCGATTGGTTCATAACCGACGCAGGCCTGACGCTACCGCTTGCTCGTCAAACTGAACAGCTCAGCGCGCAACGCTTTTGCACGCCGCTCGCCGAATTGCTTTTCGAATTCTTTCTGCGCGGACTGCCACGCGCGTTTCGCACGGTCAAACGTTCGTACGCCCTGTCTCGTCAGATTCAGCGTGTGCGTGCGCGCGTCTCGCTCGGACACTCCCGCCTCGACGAGCGCATCGCGCTGCAGCGGTTTCAGCGCTCGCAACAGCGTCGTTCGGTCCATCACGAGGGCATCGGCAAGCTCGCTCATCAGCACGTCCTGCCGACGCGACAGGACCATCATGATTGAAAACTGCGCCTGGGTCACCCCGATCGGCGTCAAATGGCGTTCGTAAATCTGCGTGACAAACCGCGTCGCCTGACGCAGAGCGAAGCAGTTGCATGCCCCGACTGTTTGGGTATCGTCCATGGCAGTCAATTTATATGTGCATATGCATACATGTCAACGTATACTCCCCCGTATCGTTTGACGACGGCCGATCATCGGGGACCACGCGAATGGATTACTTCGACAAACTGCGGATCTTCCGGTCGGTGGTGGAGCAACGCAGCTTCACCCGCGCTGCCGACATTCACGGGGTGGCCCGCCCCGTCGTGTCTCGCGCCATCGCGGAGTTAGAAGCGCGCTTCGGCTGCCGCCTATTGCATCGCACGACGCGGCAGGTTTCGCTGACCGAGGCGGCGGAGCGAATCTATCAACGATGCGCGACCGCACTGGACGAACTCGACGCGCTCGAAGCGGAGACGGTCTCGCACACGCGCGAGCCGGACGGCTTGCTGCGGCTAGTCGCCCACACGAGCGCCGCGCTAAATCGCCTCGTGCCGCTGATTGCGGGATTTAAGACCGCCCACCCGAAAGTCCGCCTCGACGTCACGCTGACCGAGCGACCGGTCGATCTCGTCGGCGAAGGTTATGACATCGGCATCGTCGTGCCGTACATGCTGACGAGCGAATCAACCGTTGTGCGGTTGCTCGACCGCATCCCATTCGTCATCGTCGCGACGCCCGAGTATCTGCGCACGCATGGCCGCCCCGCCACGCCTGCGGCGCTGGCCGACCATTTGTTCGTGCCGATGTCGCCGTCGCTACGACGTCCTGCGCTCGCGTTCCATCACGAAGGGAAAACGCTGTCCGTGCCGTACCGCTTCAATGTCTCGTCAAACAGCCCCGTGTTCAATCGGGAGATGGTGATCCGGCATTTCGGGATCGGCGTCGTGCCGAAAGCGCTGGTGGAGGGAGCACTCGCGTCCGGCACGCTCGTCCAAATACTCGAAGATGCAAACCTCGTCGACGCGTTCGTCGAAATCAAACTCGCGTATCCGAACCGCGCACTGCTGCCCGCAAAGGTGAAGGCATTCATCGATCATGCGACGGCTTATAGCGAAGCGCAAGGGCCGTGCAGTAACCGATCGACCCGCGAAGCGCTTGACTTCGATCGAATCACCGCAGCGTCTCCCTTCAATCGATTGGTACATCCACCGTACCAATCTGATCTCTCGATCCCTATCGCTACGATCCGGTAAGCGGAATAACATCTCAGCGCTCGTAGCGGGACGCTACCAAGGCCGCCTCGCCGGCTTACGTACGATCGCTCATAACAGTGCATATACACAGGTGAATCGATGGATACGACCCAGACTTCCGTTTCCCGCGAGGCGGTTTCCGTCGAGCACGTGGTGCGGCAGCGCCGCCGCGTGCCTTGGATGATGGTTGCTGTTTTAGCCGTGGTGGCCGTGGTGGCGTCGGCGGCACTCTACTGGGATCTCGTGTTGCGCTTCGAGCAAAAAACCGACGACGCCTATGTCGGCGGCAACGTCACGGTGCTCGCGCCGAAGGTGAACGGTTTCGTCGACGGACTGCTGGTGCACGACAACCAGCACGTGAAGGCCGGCGACGTGCTGATTCGACTCGACGCGCGCGACTACGAGGCGAGCTCGAGCAGGCCAAGCGCCGAAGTCGGCAGCGCGCGCGCTGCGGTGACGGAATCGCAGGCGAAGAACAGCTGCAGCTCGCAGTCATCGGCCAGCACAGTGCCGGAGGTACGCGCGTCGGCGGCCGAACTGACCCGCGCCACGTCGGACAACGTGCGTTATCGCGAACTCGTGAAAACGGAAGCGGTGTCGAATCAGGTCGTCGAGCGTGCAGACGCCGATTATACGAAGGCAAGCGCCGCGGTCGATCGCAGCGACGCCGCGCTGATCGCGGCGAAGCGGCAAATCGACGTGCTGAGCGCGCAGATCGAGCGATGCCCAGGCGCGCGTCGAAGACCGCACCGCCGTCGCAAAAAGTCGCGGCGCTGAACGTCGAGTACACGACCATCCGCTCGCCGTCGACGGCTACGTCGGCAATCGCACGGCGCGGGTCGGCATGCTGGCGAACGTCGGCGTTCCGCTACTGGCGATCGTGCCCACTTCAGGCCTCTGGATCGACGCGAACTTCAAGGAAGACCAATTGAAGCGGATGCGCCCGGGCGACCGCGTCGACGTCTACGCTCGATGCGTCGAACCTGACCTTACACGGCCGCGTCGAAAGCGTCGCGCCCGCGACCGGCGCGACCTTCAGCGTGCTGCCGCCGGAGAACGCGACCGGCAACTTCACGAAGATCGTACAGCGCGTGCCGGTGCGCGTGCGCGCTCGATCGCAGCCGAAGGACATGCGAGGCGTGCTCCGTCCCGGACTGTCGGCGATCGTGACAGTGCATACCGATCGCAAGAACTGACTCGGAGCCGATCATGAGCCACCGCATTCTCGGCGATCCCGCGGCTCAGCCGACTAAACAGCGCGTGTTCGCATTCGCGTTGATGTGCGTCGGCTTCTTCATGGCGACGCTCGATATCCAGATCGTCGCGTCGTCGCTGCGCGACATCGGCGGCGGCCTGTCCGCGAGCCAGGACGAGTTTCGTGGGTGCAGACCGCATACCTGATCGCCGAAATCATCGTGATCCCGATGTCGGGCTGGCTGTCGCAGCGTGTTGTCGACGCGCTGGCTGTTCGTCGCCTCGGCGGTCGGCTTCACGATCACGAGCATGATGTGCGGCATGGCGTGGGACATCAACTCGATGATCCTGTTTCGCGGCCTGCAGGGCGCGCTCGGTGCGGCGATGATCCCGACGGTGTTCACCACCGCGTTTGTGCTGTTTCCCGGCAAGCAGCGGCTGATCGCGTCGACGACGATCGGCGCGCTCGCCTCGCTCGCGCCGGCGATCGGGCCGGTGATCGGCGGCTGGATCACCGACCAATGGTCGTGGCACTGGCTGTTCTATCTGAATCTCGTGCCCGGCATCGTCGTCGCCGCTGCTCGTGCCGAAGTTACGTCCATATCGACAAGCCCGACTTGCGCCTGCTCAAAAAGGGCGATTATCTCGGCATCGTACTGATGTCCGGCTTTCTCGGCTGCCTCGAATACGTGCTGGAAGAAGGGCCGCGCAGAGAATTGGTTCGGCGATCACGTGATCGTCGCCGTGCACATGGATGTCGGCGATCTGCGGCTTCTTGTTCATCGTGCACGCGTTCACTGCAAAAGATGCCGATCGTCGATTTGCGCGCGCTCGCGGTGCCGCAATTTCGGCGATCGGCAGCCTGCTGTCGTTCATGACGGGCATCGGGATTTTCGTCAGCGGTGTTCCTGACGCCGGTGTTTCTTGCGCAGCGTGCGTGGCTTCGATTCGCTGCAGATCGGGCTCGCGCTGCTGTCGGTCGGATGTTTCCAATTGCTCGCACTCGGCGCGTATTCGCGCTCGCGCGCATTATCGACTATGCGTGTGCTGCTGGTGTTCGGGCTGGTGTGCTTCGGTCTCGGCTGCTACTTGTATACGCCGCTCACACACCAGTGGGGCTGGCAGCAACTGATGCTGCCGCAGGCACTGCGCGGCATCGGCCAGCAGTTCAGCGTGCCGCCGATCGTCACGATGGCGCTCGGTTCGTTGCCGCCGTCGCGGCTGCAGTCGGCCAGCGGGCTGTTCAATCTGATGCGCAACCTCGGCGGCGCGATCGGCATCGCGGTCAGCGCCACGATGCTCAACGATCGCGTCAACTTTCATTACCAGCGCCTTAGCGAGCATGCGACAGCCGGTCAGCCGCAAATCGATGCGCTACTCGGCCAACAGACCACGTACTTGGCAGGCGTCGCCGGCGACACATTGAATGCCGCGCAAGCGGGGCTGATCAACCTGCATCACATCGTTTATCGAGAAGCGCTAACGCTCACGTATGCGGACGCGTTCTATTCCCTATCGCTGTGTTTCGTCGTCGCGCTGATCGCGGTGATGTTTTCCAAACCCATTTC
Source organism: uncultured beta proteobacterium (assembly GCA_963838695.1). GTDB lineage: Bacteria > Pseudomonadota > Gammaproteobacteria > Burkholderiales > Burkholderiaceae > Trinickia. The sequence goes on from CAWIRZ010000045.1 coordinate 17,726, forward strand.
GTCGAGCGCGCCGCCGCCCGATGCGCACTGAGAGGATTGTCATGAAGAAGCTTCTTGTTGCCCTCGCCATCGGCATGTTCGCCGCTGGTTGCGCGGTGCAGCCGGCATGGCACCCTGCGCTGCAACAGTCGGTCGAATCTGTCGCGCCCCTCGCGTGGACACCGACGTGCCGCACGCGGATTCCGATGCGGCTACTTGGTGGGCACGGTTTCGCGATCCCGCGCTCGACGAACTGATCGCGACAGTACTCGACGGCAATCTCGATCTGCAGGCGGCCGCCGAGCACGTGAAACAGGCGCAAGCGCTAACGGTACAGAAGCGGTCCCTACTACTGCCGGAGCTAGATGCAACCGCGCACGCGGCAGATGCGCGACAAAACACGCCGCCGCCACTCGGATATGTGAGGCAGGCCGGCGCGGGCGTGGCGCTGAGCTGGTCTCCGGACGTATTCGGCGGCGAACGGCTCGACCTGCTCGCTGCAGAAGCCGGACTCGTAGGGCAAAAGCATGCCGAAGACGCAATACGACTTGCGCTCGCGGCGGACACCGCATCCGCCTATATCGACCTACGTTGGGCCCAGCAGGAGCTGACGAT
>CAWIRZ010000046.1:0-236076 GCA_963838695.1 uncultured beta proteobacterium
CTAAGTCGACCGTGAACAATCCGTTTTAGCCGCCGAACGAGTTCAAGCGGCCGCCGGCGTGGCGTTTTGAGGCAAAGCAAAGCGGCGATAGTCAGGGGGTAAAAAAAGCCTCAGATCGCGCAGGATCATCCACTAGTTGGCTTTACCTTTCGCCAAGCGCAGCAGTTCGATAAGTTGCGCGTATGGCTGCTGTCTACACAGATCCAGCCCCGAAAGCACGCTTCCGACCGGCGAGAGCGGCTACGCCCTCCGTGCTAGCATCCCCTATCCACGGAAGCGCTCCATGAACCCAACGACAGCTCATCAATTCGATGCCGAGTTCGCCCCTCGCATCGCGCAGGCGATTCGAGACGTCGTCGGCCCGCAAGCCGATATCCGGCTGGAGCCCTACGGCGGCCCCGGCCGCCCGACCACGCTCAAAATCACGGCGACCATCGCCGAGCGCGTGCGCCGCGCACGGCATCCGCTCAATCTGCACATGACGTGGGACGAATGCGAAATCGCCTCGTTGACGGAAACGGGTGGCAGACAGCGATTCGCGCACTACCTCGAAGCGCTGCCGCGTAAGCTCGCCGCCTGGCAAGCCGCGCGCGATTTCGATTTTTCCACACGCTCGCAGGCCGAGCCCTTGGTTTTACTGGGCAACCTCGATCTGGAAGGCTAACGGCAGGCCGAGGCGCGATGCGTGGCCAAAGGCAACCCGTGCCGCTCACGCACCGAACCGCTCTACCCGCCTAGTGCCGATGATGCAGCCGATCGAGCCAATCGTGCGCGTGTATCCACCGCATCAAATCGGCAAGGGGATGATCGGTCCGATAGCGAGTCGCCATCGCGAGCGCCGCGCACGCGAACAGCATGAGCACAACCATCAATCCAATCGACGAATCGAACATGGCAGCCTCCGTGGGCGTCCATCGCACCCGCATCACGCTCTCATTCTAGGCGCACCTGCCGCAATCGCGAATGTGCGCCGCCGCACGCCAGCCGCATCGCTGCGATAATTGGGGCCCCCACCCCACTGAACAGCCAAAGGAGCCGCCGTGAGCGAGCCGACTTCCTCTCCTGCCAGCGCCATCCGCCGTGTCGCCTTCATCGGGCTCGGCGTGATGGGCTATCCGATGGCCGGCCATCTAGCCAAGGCCGGGTTCGACGTCACCGTCTACAACCGAACCTACGCCAAAGCCGAGCAATGGGTGACCGAATACGGCGGCCGCGCGGCCCGTACGCCACGCGAGGCCGCTCAAGGCGCCCAGCTCGTGCTCGCCTGCGTCGGCAACGACGACGATCTGCGCAGCGTCACGCTCGGCGAGCAAGGTGCGTTCGCAGGCATGGCGAACGGAACGCTGTTCGCCGACCACACGACCGCATCGGCGAACGTCGCGCGCGAACTCGCACAAGCAGCCGGCACCGCGGGCATCGCTTTCATCGATGCCCCCGTCTCCGGCGGCCAAGCCGGCGCCCAAAACGGCAAGCTGACGATCATGTGCGGCAGCGACGACACGCAAGCCTTCGAACGCGCCGCCGAAGTGCTCCAACACTATGCGGTGGCGGTAACGTGTCTCGGCCCCGTCGGTTCGGGCCAGCTGACCAAAATGGTCAATCAGATCTGCATCGCGGGCCTTGTACAAGGGCTATCGGAAGCGATCCATTTCGGCGAACGCGCAGGGCTCGATATGGCACGCGTGCTCGATGTGATCGGCAAAGGCGCGGCAGCGAGCTGGCAGATGGACAACCGCGGCAAGACCATGATCGAACACAAGTTCGATTTCGGTTTCGCCGTCGATTGGATGCGCAAGGATCTCGGCTTTTGCCTCGACGAAGCGAAGCGCAGCGGCACTTCCTTGCCGGTCACGGCCTTGGTCGATCAGTTCTACGGCGATGTCCAAGCACTAGGCGGCAACCGTTTCGATACCTCGAGCTTGATCTGGCGGCTGCGCAAGCTGCACGAACCCCGCTGAAGCCCGCGCCGGACGAGCGACCCCGATCGCTCGTCCGCCGGTAGCCGCGCAAACCCGGTGATACACTCGGCACGCAAGCCGCACCGCGGCACATCGTGTCGCGCCGCCCACTCATCAAGAAGAAGGAGGCTTCCGATGGCTGAGTTCAGAATCTGGTCAGACGACTTCCCGAGCAACGGCTTCATGCCTCGGGCTCAGGAGTGCAACGACAAATCGTTCGGCGTCGACGGCGACGGCGGCAACCTCTCGCCCGCCCTCCAGTGGGACGCCCCACCGGAAGACGCCAAGAGCCTGGCGCTCACCGTCTACGATCCCGATGCCCCCACGGGCAGCGGTTTTTGGCACTGGGTGGTCGTCAACATCCCGACCGACGTCCGTTCGCTCCCGCTCGGTGCGGGCCAGGCCGACGGCAGCCTGCTGCCGGCCGGCGCGGTTCAAGTCCGCAACGACTACGGCACGCCGGGCTTCGGCGGTGCAGCACCGCCGCGCGGCGACAAGCCCCACCGCTATATCTTCCGGCTGCATGCCTTGAAAGTTGGCAATTTGCCGGTCACGCCCGAAACGACAAATGCGGTCGCCCGTTTCATGACGCACTTGAACGAGATCGATTCGACCACCTACACGGGCCTGTACGAGCTGAAATAACGCCAGGGCCAGACGATGCGGCGCGGGCACGATGGTTGCGCCCGCAACGGGGCCCGCCCGCCGCCGCGACGGTGCGCTCGAAAGCGCATCGCGGGTGGCGCGCTTAGAATGCGAGGGTCCCTCCCCCGTCGCACGTCACCCGAGCTTTTCCCCGATGCAAGCAGAACAAGGCATTCCCGTCCCACAGCGTTATTGGGCGATCGTCGTTATCGGTCTGGGCCTCACGCTTGCCGTACTCGACGGCGCGATCGCCAACGTCGCGTTGCCCACTATCGCACGCGACCTGCACGCCAGCGCCTCCGCCTCAATCTGGGTAGTCAACGCTTACCAGCTCTCCATCACGATTTCGCTCTTGCCGCTTGCCTCGCTCGGCGATCGCATCGGCTATCGGCGTATTTACACGGCGGGCCTCGCGCTATTCACCGTCGCCTCGCTGGGCTGTTCCCTCGCAGGCTCGCTGCCCGCCCTGGCGCTGGTGCGCGTCGTCCAGGGCTTCGGGGCGGCCGGCATCATGAGCGTCAACACCGCGCTCGTACGCACGATTTATCCGGCCAATAGGCTCGGCCGCGGCATCGCCATCAATGCGATGATCGTGGCGGTGTCGTCCGCCGTTGGCCCCACCGTCGCCTCCGCCGTGCTCTCGGTGGCCTCGTGGCCGTGGCTGTTCGCGATCAACGTGCCGATCGGCATCGTCGCGGTCATCGGCGCCGTTCGAGCCTTGCCGATGAATCCCGGACACCCGACGCCGTACGATTACTTGAGCGCCGTCATGAATGCGATCGTGTTCGGGCTCCTGATCTTTATCATCGATGGGCTCGGTCACGGGGAAGCGGCCGGCTGGCTCATCGTCGAAGGCATCGCCTTCCTCGTCGTGGGGTATGTGTTCGTCCGGCGACAATTGACGCGGCCCGCGCCGCTGCTGCCGATCGATCTGCTCAAGATCCCGATTTTCGCGCTATCGATCGCAACCTCGGTGTGCTCGTTCTGCGCGCAGATGCTGGCGTTCGTATCGTTGCCGTTCCTGTTTCAGAACGTCTTCGGCTTCGATCAAGTCCAGACGGGCTTGCTGATTACGCCTTGGCCGTTCGTAATCATCTTCGCCGCGCCGATCGCAGGCGTTCTGTCCGATCGGTACTCGGCCGGGATACTGGGCGGCATCGGATTGATGGCGCTGACGGTCGGTCTTGTTTTGATGACAACGATCGGCCCGCATCCGAGCGTGTTCGCGATTACTTGGCGTATGGCGCTGTGCGGCGCGGGCTTCGGAATCTTCCAGTCGCCCAATAACCGGCAAATGCTGTCCGCGGCGCCGCGCGAGCGTAGCGGCGGCGCGAGCGGGATGCTGGGTACCGCGCGGCTCACCGGCCAAACCGTTGGAGCGGCACTCGTTGCTCTGATCTTCGGCGTCTCGCCCAATCGTGGGCCGATGATCGCCCTGACCGTCGCGGCAGCGATCGCGGGGCTCGCATCCGTCGTGAGCTTGATGCGCTTGCGCGCGCAAGGCACCGCGCACGCGTGAACGTCTACCCGATGCGAACGCGTACCACCCGCACCAGACAACCTCGCTAACCGGCTCCCGCCGACGAAGCACGCCTCGACCCCGCCTTGCCGAAGCGGCCCGACCTCAGACCGGGTCGGGAACGCTTCGGATGTCGATCATTCCCACGGCGACGGGCGCTCCCTGCGCTCAGCGACGGCCGTCGCGACGCACACCTCAGCCCTTCGGGCCCGCTCCGCCCAAGCGTTCCCTCTGCTCGGCGACCGAGCCCAACAGCGCATCGCACGCCAAAACGACATTTCCAACCTTTCATTTTTGATACGGTTACATTTCTACGTCGAAAGATTTGTAAGAAACGGGCCGTGAGCGTTGTTGTGCTGTCGCGGCTCTTCGGTCGAACGTCAAAGATGAGCAAGGAGCCGATAAGTGGCACTTACGTTGAGCAAGAACCAAAGCATTTCACTGGAAAAAACCGCGGGTACGGGCATCACCTCCGTCAGCCTGGGTCTCGGCTGGGATCCTGCCGGTTCCAGCGGTTTCCTCTCGAAGTTGTTGAGCAGCAGCGCCGAGATCGACCTTGACGCCTCATGCATCGTGTTGGACAGCGGCCTCAGGCCCGTCGATCTCGTCTGGTTCCGTCAGTTGACGTCCAAGGACGGCTCCATCGAACACTCGGGCGACAACTTAACCGGCGCCGGGGATGGCGATGACGAAACGATCCGCATCGATCTGCAGCGCCTGCCCAGCACCGTTCAGCACCTGGTCTTCACCGTCAATAGCTTCCGCGGGCAGACCTTCGATCAAGTCGAGAACGCCTACTGCCGCATCGTCAACGAATCGAAAGACCAAGAGTTGGCGCGCTTCAACCTGGCGGAGAAAGGTCGGCACACCGGCGTCGTCATGGCAAGCCTCACCCGCGCGGTAGGCGGATGGGAATTCAAGGCGATCGGCCAATCCACGAATGGCCGCACCGCCGACGATCTCGTCAACTTCGCGATTCAGGCGGTCCGCGGCTAACGATGTCCTGGTGGGCCAGCTTGGCCCCGTTCACTGAGAGAAACCCATGATCGATTGGCTGAAAACCAACGTGGCCAAAGCACGCGAAGCATTAACGGCCGAAGTCGCCAAATTCAAGAATCGGACCTTCATGGAGTCGGTCGCCAACGCCTGCGCGCTAATTTCCGCCGCGGACGGAGAAATTCGATCCGAAGAGAAGATGAAAATGATCGGCTTCATCAACGCGTCTCCGGAGTTGAAAGTCTTCAACCTGAACGACGTGATCGAGGTGTTCAGCGACGCCTGCGGCAAATTCGAATTCGATTTCCAGATCGGCCAGGCCGAGGCGCTGAAATCGATCGGCAAAGTCAAGGACAAGGACGGTGAGGCACGCCTGCTCGTGCGTGTGGCCTGCGCCATTGGGGCCTCCGATGGCCACTTCGACGAAAAGGAGCGAGCGGCCTGCCGGCTGATTTGCCTAGAGCTGGGCCTAAGCCCGGCCGACTTCGAACTCGCGCCGTAAGGGCACCGAAACGTGGATACGTCTCCAATGGGTTTTCCTCCGCTGACGATGACGGTATTCGTCGGCCTAGCCGTCGGCGCCCTCCTGCTGGATGTCATGACTCATCGCGGCGGCAAGGCGATCACACTAGCTCGCGCTTGCGTCTGGTCCGTCTTCTGGGTGGCCATCTCGCTTGCATTCGCCGGCTTTCTGTACGTGCAGCACGGCGCCGAAGCGGCCAGTCTCTTCGTCACGGGTTATGCGTTGGAAAAGGTCCTGTCCGTCGATAACCTGTTCGTCTTCATGGCCATCTTCGCCTGGTTCAAGGTCCCGGACGCCCTGCGCCACCGTGTCCTGTACTGGGGCATCCTCGGCGCCGTCGTATTCCGCGGTGTCTTTGTCGCCATCGGCACCGGCCTCCTGTCACTCGGTCCTGTGGTCGAGATCGCCTTCGCAGCGATCGTGGCATGGACAGCCGTCATGATGCTCAAGGGCGGCGATCACGACGAAGCGGACAAAGATTACTCGCAGCATCTGGCCTACCGCTTCGCGAAAAAGTTGTTCCCGGTGTGGCCCAAGCTGCACGGGCAGCACTTCTTCGTTAGCCGCAAGACGCTCGAGGCGGAAGGACAAGAGGGCGCGGCGGGCATAAGCCCAGGCGTTAAAGGCGCGCTACTCGCCACCCCGCTATTCCTTTGCCTCGTGGTGGTCGAGGTGTCCGACATCCTCTTCGCTTTCGACTCGGTCCCGGCGGTCATCGCCGTCAGCCGCGAGCCGCTGATCGTCTATTCGGCAATGCTGTTCGCGATCCTGGGGCTGCGGACGCTCTATTTCGTCTTGGAAGCGCTCAAGCGTTACCTCGTACACCTGGAGAAAGCGGTCGTCGCGCTACTGCTATTCATCGCCGCCAAGTTGGCCTTGAACGCGACCGACGAACTCTTCAGCCACGGCATCAGCATCGATCCGAACACGAGCCTGCTCATCGTTCTAGCAGTTCTGTCGGTCGGTATCCTGGCCAGCGCCATCTTTCCTGCAAGGGAAGACGCGCGGGCCAACAATCGGTAGTCCATCACCTCAGACGGAGTTATCTCAATGGCACTGACGCTTCAAAAAGGCGGCAACCTCTCACTGTCAAAAGCCGACCCGAGCCTGACCAAAATTGTGGTCGGCCTGGGCTGGGACCCTCGCACGACCAACGGCACGGCGTTCGATTTGGACGCTAGCGCGTTCTTATTGACGGCCGACGGCAAAGTACGCGGCGAAGCCGATTTCATCTTCTACAACCAGTTGACGAGCCAGGACGGTTCAATCGAGCATACCGGCGACAATCGCACCGGCGCCGGCGACGGAGATGACGAATCGATCAAGGTCGACCTGAGCCAAGTCCCGGGCGAGATCGACAAGATTGCCTTCGTCGTGACCATCCATGACGCCGAAGCGCGTAAGCAGAATTTCGGTCAGGTCGGCAACTCGTTCATTCGCGTCGTGAACCCGCTCTCCGGTGCCGAGGTGGTCCGCTACGATCTCGCGGAAGACGCGTCCGTCGAAACGGCGATGATCTTCGCGGAGCTGTATCGCAGCAGTGGCGAATGGAAATTCCGCGCGGTCGGTCAAGGATACGCAGGCGGCTTGCGTGCCCTCGCGAACAGCTACGGGCTGGCCTGCTGATCGGCCGCCCGATCTAAACCCGCCGCGATGCAGCCGCTCTCAACCCGTGCATTCGGACCGGTGCGCAAGCCCTGCATCGGCACCTCCAACTCGAGGGGCCCGCGGCGGCTAAACGGAAAGGCAAAAAGGCGGCTTCCGAATAAACCCGGCCCCCGCCGCACTCGCGCCGCCAGAACAGTGTCCAGCAAATGGGCCCGCGGCGCGCGTGGTGCTCGTCCGCGTCCGGTTCATGTGTTTTTCCTCATACGGCATGCTCGTAGCAAAGCCGTGAAGGAGCCGCCATGTCGCTTATCGTCGCAGGGCGTTTCACCACGTTCGCAGCCGCCGAATCCGCTGCTCGCCAGTTGTTCGCGCGTGCGGCTGAACGCGGCCGAGTGCCTCTGAGTACGACTCAGTGCGACTCAAGGCAGCTCAGCGCGAGTCAGCGCGGCGCGCCGCAACCCACCGTCACGCGTTGACATTTAGCCCGGCTGCGCTGCGTCGGCCGTCATTCGGAATCGCTCACCTTCAGGCGGTTCTTCACTTCATGCACGCCGGTCACGCCCGCGGTGACTTCCTCGGCGCGCGTCTTTTCGTCGCTCGTCGGCACGGTGCCCGTGAGCCATACGATGCCGCGCCGCGTCTTGACATGAATATGCGTGGACTTGACATCTTTAGCGGTCATCAGCGCAGCTTTAACCTTCGTTGTGACGGTCCCGTCGCTGATGTGCTGGCCGACCGATTCCGAACTCGCGGACGGCGCCGAAGCACCGGAGGACGCCGTCGTCTGGGCCGTTACGCCGGCCGCCAGTGTGAGGGACGCCACGATGGCCGCGATTTTGAGTACTGGGAGTGCTTTCACAAGTTTCTCCTGCTCAAAGATGGAGGGAATTGCCGAAGCGGAACGTGCAAAACCCGGAATGGATACCGACCCGCGTTCCGTCCGCAGCATCTCGCCCCGCAAGGGCCGTGCCTGAGAACGGCCACATCCGCACCGCTCCGCTTGCGGTCCGCTCGGGCCGCGGTTCGCCGCCCCACTTTTTGCAAGGCAGCAAAGCGCGCCGCGCTTTTGCACTGCACTCTGTAAAAGCTGCCGCGTTCTCAGTGCCGCGGCATGCTTCCTGCGGTGGCCGATCGCCCGCATCGCCCGCACGACAACACTTGGTATGGCCGTTGCTTTAATGCGAGGACTATTCCACCGGACTTTTGCCATGCCGCCGACTCTCGAACTGCGCAGCAAACAACACGTGGCATTGACGCCGCGCCTCCAACAATCGGTTCGGCTCCTGCAGTTGTCGTCGCTCGAGTTTCAGCATGAACTCCGTCAGGCACTCGATAACAACCCCTTTCTCGAATACGACGACCCGATCATAGAAGAGGCCGAAGGCACCGCCAATGCCGCCCGCGAGGGCGACCTGCCGGATTTGCAACCGGGCCTCTCCGCCGAAGCCCCGCAGGCCGCGGAAGCGGTCGATCCGTACGATGGCTTATCGAGTCCCGACACGACAACGGCCGCACCGGCCGACGATCCTATCGGCGATTTCGGCCAAGATTGGACGACCCGTTCAGCATCGCGTAACAACGGCGATTCCGACGATATCGATCCGGGCGCCTGGGCTCACGCCCAGCCGACGATGCACGAGCACCTGCATAGTCTGTTGCACTTGTATCCGCTAAGCGAGCGAGACCGCGCCGCCGCGCAGATCGTCATCGAAGCGCTCGACGACGACGGCTACCTGCGCGAATCGCTGGAGGAGCTCGCTAGTGCATTCGAAGCCGATCCGCCTCTGAGCGAGGAGGAATTGCGGGTGGCGCTGCGGCTCGTGCAAACGCTCGATCGTCCCGGTGTAGGCGCCCGATCTCTATCCGAATGTCTGGGTTTGCAACTCGACGTTATGTCGCCCGATACACCGGGACGCACGGTGGCCCGCGACCTCGTGGCGCATCATTTGGAGCGACTCGCGCGGCGCGAGCACGCGGAGCTGCAAAAACAGCTGGGTTGCTCGGCCGAAGAGTTACGCAAAGCCTGCGCCCTCGTGCGACGGCTCGATCCCAAGCCCGGCCAGTTTTACGCGCGCTCCGACGATAACTACGTCATTCCCGATGTGATCGTGCGCCGCGTGAAGGGACGATGGGTCGCGACGATCAACCCTGCCGTGCTCCCGCGCGCGCGGATTCACCGCGTCTATGCGGAGTTGTTCGCGCAATCGGGCGGTGCCGGCTCGCCGCTCGCGCAGCAACTACAGGAAGCACGCTGGCTGCTGCGCAATGCGGAGCAACGCTTCACGACGATCCAACGCGTCGCGCAATGCATCGTCTCTTATCAAAAGGCATTTTTCGATTACGGCGAAATCGCGTTGAAACCGCTCGTCCTCAGTAAGCTCGCGGAAGAACTCGGCCTGCATGAGTCCACGGTATCGCGAGCGTCGAGCAACAAATACATGGCGACGCCGCGCGGCATCTTCGAATTCCGCCACTTCTTCCCGCGCGAACTCGCGACCGAGACGGGCGGCCGTTGCTCAGCCGCCGCCGTGCGCGCGCTGATCAAGGAAATGATCGATCAAGAAGATGTGCGCAACCCGCTGTCGGATGTCGCGCTCGCGAAGATGCTGTCGCAAGAAGGCATGATCGTCGCGCGTCGGACGGTGGCCAAGTATCGCAATCTGCTGAAGGTGCCGCCGGCACAGTTGCGTCGCCAAGCGTAGGGCCTTAAAACCTAAAGCAATGACGCTGGGTTGGTACCGATACTGAAATTGACCGATTCAAAAGCAAGGGCCGGCGCCCAAAGCGCCGGCCCTTTTTCGTCATCGCCGCTGCGGCATCAAAGCCCGCATCAAGCCAACATCAAGCAGCGATATCGGCCAATTTGACGGCCTTGCGCGTGACCGACGCCGCCGTCGTCACATGGCGCAGGTCGGCCAAAAACGCATCGCGCCACGTCGATAGATCGCCGGAGCGCAGTTGCGCCATCATGTCGGCGTGCCTTGCCTTGCGATCTTCCAACGGCATCGACAGCGCGCGTTCGAGCGCTTCGGCCATCTGCGTCAGATCGAATGGATTGACGAGCAGCGCACCGGGCAACTGCTCGGCCGCCCCGGCGAACTGCGATAGGACCAGCACACCGGGATCCTCGGGATCTTGCGATGCGACATATTCCTTCGCCACGAGATTCATGCCGTCGCGCAACGGCGTCACGTAACCCACCTGCGACAATCGGAATAGCGCCATCAGCAGATTGCGCTCGTACTTCCGGTTCAGATATTGAATCGGTGTCCAATCGAGCTGCGCGAAACGGCCGTTGATGCGCCCAGCCTCGCCTTCCAGCGTCTGCCGAATGCGTTGGTAGGTCTGGACGTCGGAGCGCGTCGGCGGTGCGACCTGCACGAGCGAGACTCGGCCGTGCCAATGCGGTGCGCTCAGCAGCAAGCGCTCGAATGCCTGAAACCGCTCCACTAGGCCCTTCGAGTAGTCGAGACGATCGACGCTCATGATGAGCTTGCGCCCGTGCATGGCGTCGCGAAGCGTGCCCACTTGCTTGCGATCGGAAAATTGTTGCGCGGCCTTGGCGATCGCGTCCGGATAGATTCCGATGGGATAGGCCCCTACCTTCAGCACGCGTCCAAACGCGTGAATCATCCCGTCGTCGCTCGCGGTGCCGAAGCCGCCGCGTTCGATGTAGTCGACGAACGATTGACGATCCGCTTGCGTCTGAAAACCCAGCACGTCGAAGCTGCACATCGCCTTGACGAGTTCTTCGTGCGGCGGCACGGTGCGCAGCATTTCCGGCACTGGAAACGGGATATGCAGGAAGAATCCGATGGGGTTCATCACGCCGAGATCGCGCAAAGCGCGCGCGAACGGCAGGAGGTGATAGTCGTGAACCCAAATGATGTCGTCGGGCTCGAGCATGGCCTTCAGTTGCCGAGCCAGCGTTGCGTTGACGCGCAGGTAGCCGGCGTACTCTTGCCGATCGTAGCGGGATAAGTCGGTGCGGTAATGGAACGTCGGCCACAAAGTCGTGTTCGAGAACCCCCGGTAGTACTGATCATAATCGCGTCGCGTGAGGCCCACGGTCGCATACGTGACCTTGCCCTGCTTCTCGATCTCCGGCGCCTGCGATTCGCCGACGATTTCTCCGCTCCACCCAAACCAGACACCCCCGGTTTCCTTCAAGGCGTCCAGCACGCCGATCGCAAGCCCCCCCGCCGCGGGGCGGCCCTCCTGCGTCGGCGCGACGCGGTTCGACACCACGATAAGTCTGCTCATTGCGGCTCCACCTCTTCGGTTGGCATTCTCGCGCGGCGAACCCTCTCGCCGCTTCTAGGTATGCAGCACGCAAGACGCGTGCCTCGCCAATCGTCTACGTTGATGCCTGGACCGAGCGCGCAATGCATTCGGGGCTGATATTAAGCGCGCGCAACTTGCTTGCTGCGCGGGCGTATAGGCGCGTATAGGCGCATGCTGGCTGCCGCCCGCCAAGACGACGCGGCTGTCGGGTGCACAGCGTCGACGAAACGCTGAAACGCGCCCGTATTTCACACGTACACCGCACGTACGAAATACGGGCGACGCACGCGCAGGCGAACTCCGGCGTGCGTGGGCCGCACGCCGGACGATCCCGATCGAAAGACGCTGCTAAGCGTCCTGTTCCGAGCCTAAGTCGCGCTGATAGTCGAGCCCTTCGGCTCTGGCGCCGCCTTGGTTATGCTCACCGTCGGCCGCTGCATCGGGTGCCGGGCGGTTCTGCCCCGAAGGATCCGATTCGGTTGGCGAGCGAGCAGGAAAACCGCTTCCATTCTTCGCTTCGCGCTTGAGCGAATGGCGGGCCGAGCGCCGCAACGCGGGGTGTCTCATGGAACGTTCTCCACAGCAGGCGAATGCCCAAGCAGGCAAACAAGATCGTTTCAGTCTAGGACGCCGAACAGATGACCGCGCGGTAACAATTGCGTCAGATTTGTAACTGGTACCGCCGGGCGGTCAATGCAGCGGCGGATTATCCGTCGGTACAGGCGGCGGATCGCCGATGGGGGGCACCCGCGGCTCTGGCGGTTCCCGCTCGGGGACAGGCGCCGGCAGCGGTGGCTCCTTAGGGGGCGGGACGGGCGGGTCGGGTTCCGGGGCGTGCAGACTAAAGCAGGCAAGCGGGCCACGCGCGGCGGCCAGCGCCGCTGATATCGAAACGGGCATCGAAACGAACCTCGTCAACAATCAATGGGAACGGTGCGCTGACCAGCAAGTCCTCTGCCATGCCGCACCGGGCGGCAAACGGTAACGTCACCGCGAGCCGCGACACGGCGATATAACGAAACCTCGCCGCACGTCGCATGTGGCGCACCACACACCGCAACCCGCTCCCGATTGAACGACGAATCAGTTGCCGGCCGTGGCCTCTCCCGGCTCGCCGGCCGCGTCGCTTTCGCCCGCGGCCGATTTGGCGTCCTCACCGTACTCGACGAGGCGGTTATAGAGCGTCTTGAGGCTGATGCCGAGGATCTCGGCAGCGCGCGTCTTCACCCCGCCGCATTGCTCGAGCGTCGCAAGAATCAATTGACGATCGGCCGTGGCGAGCGAGGTGCCGAACGGGATCGTCACGGCGGTACCCGTCGAGGGCTTGGACAACGAGATCTGCAGCGGCACCGCGGCTGTGCAATCGGAATCCGGGGCGGCCATGATGAAGGCCCGCTGCACATAGTTCTTTAATTCGCGGACGTTGCCCGGCCAGGGGTACGACAACATCATGTCTTTCACCGCAGGCGGGAATTGCTTGCGTGAGGCGTGACGCTCGCTCAGTTCGTCGAGAAACGCTTGCGCGAGCAGCCACACGTCATTGCCGCGTTCGCGCAGCGGCGGCAAGCTGATCGGGAAGACGTTCAGGCGGTGATACAGATCGAGCCGCAGCTTGCCTTCGAGCACCGCTTCCTCGGGATCGCGATTGGTCGCGGCGATCACGCGCACGTCCGTTTCGATCTCTTTGGTCGTGCCTACTCGCATGAACATGCCCGTTTCCAACACGCGCAGAAACTTGACCTGCAATTCGGCGGGCATTTCCGTGATTTCGTCGAGAAAGATCGTGCCGCCACTCGCCCGCTCGAAGTAGCCCTTGTGCTGGCGGTCCGCTCCTGTGAACGAACCTCGTTCATGCCCGAACATCTCCGATTCGATGAGGTTCGGCGAAATGGCGCCGCAATTGACGGCCAAGAACGCGTGCTTGCGACGCAAGCTCAATTCGTGGATGGTTTGCGCCGCCACTTCCTTGCCTGTGCCCGATTCGCCGACGAGCAGCACGGAAGCCGCCGTCGGCGCCACGCGCCCGATCTGGTCATAGACCGATTGCATCGCGGGAGAATTACCGAGCATCAAGCCGAACCGCCCCATGCGGCGCAATTCGCCGCGCAGCGTACCGATCTGCGCTTTCAAGTCGCCCGCGCGCGGCAGCCGATCGAGCACAGCCTTCACGCGCTGCATGTTGATCGGTTTGACGAGGTAGTCGGTGGCGCCCATCTTCAACGCGGTAACGGCCGATTCGACCGTCGCATGGCCGGTAATGACGATGATTTCGACGCCCGAGCGGGGATCGAGATCCTCGAACAAATCGACGCCGCTGCCGTCAGGCAACTGCAGATCCGTAAACACGACGTCGGGCGTTTGGCGCACGAGCTGGATGCGAGCTTCCCGCAAATCGCCAGCCGTCGCGGTCGTCAAGCCATCGGCTGCAATGATCGATACAAGGGCTTCGCGGGTTTCAGGGTCGTCGTCAACTATCAGCACATGTGGCATCGGTATTCGCTGGTCGGTGATGAATCACGGTTGAAAAAGGGGCACGCCCCGGCGTTCGGAACGAACCCGGGCCGCCTGCGCGGCTCGTGGCGATATTGTGCCTAGACGAGCCGACTCAAGCGAGTTATTCGATACGCCAAAATGAAACGGACGCCGCAGGGACACCGGCGCTAAGGATACGACCGCCCTCGGGAAGCGGCGTCAGCTATGCCCGTGAGGGAAGATCCATGCGTCGCGCGTGCCGCCGATGGGCCCGAAGCCGCCGTGGCCCGCACCATTGGGCACGACCTCGCGTCCAGGCCCGCTGTCGGACATCGACGGCGCCGCGGCCGTTCCGGCTGCGATGGTCCCGCCTTCGCCCTCCCACCGGCTCAGCTCGCCCGCCAGCCGTGCTTGCGAAGCGCGATGCTTTTGCGCCCAGCGCCATGCGATCACGCCGCCCACAGCGACGAGTGCGCCAAAAATCCCGATTTTAGGACGAGCCATACAATCCCCCTGGCATTGCTGGGTTCATTGACAAATGCGAGGTTAAGCGGCACGCTCGCGCCGCCCGGACCTTCATGGGATCGATCCGGACCCGTCAAGTTCCGCTAACCGTCAAATTCGGCCACCCGCAGTTTTTGTGCCCGGGACCCCAGCAACACGCGGGTGCGTAGTGCCGGCGTTGCGTGGTTAAATACTCTTTTGGAACTAGTCACGCGCATCGGCGCCGAAGGAAGTCATCCCTTCTCTTCGAAGCGTCGACGCTCCATGGACTGCAATCATATGCCCGAGTCTACCGATGTAGAAACGCCAGCCGCGGCGCCGGATCAAGACGCAGCGGCAAGATTCGCAAACGGCCTCGCACGCGATGCGGCAGGGCTCGAATCGTACGGCATGCTCTACGGTTCCTCATCGCCGATGTTGGACCTGTACGAGCAGATCGAGCGTGTCGCGTCCACCGACGCGACAGTGCTCGTCTTGGGCGAGTCCGGCACCGGCAAGGAACTCGTCGCACGTACCATTCACGACCGCAGCTCGCGCAAGAGCGGCCCCTTCGTCGCCGTCAACTGCGGCGCCATTCCGGACAGCCTGATCGAAGCGGAGTTGTTCGGCCACGAACGCGGCAGCTTTACCGGTGCCGTGCAGGGTCGCGCCGGCTACTTCGAGCATGCCAACGGCGGCACGCTGTTCCTCGACGAAATCACCGAGATGATGCCCGTGCGCCAGGTCAAACTCCTGCGTGCGCTCGAAACGGGGACGTTCTATCGCGTCGGCGGCAACGAGCTGCTGCACAGCGACGTACGCGTCATCGCCGCGACGAATCGCGATCCGCTCGTGGCCGTGAAGGAAAACGGTTTGCGCGAAGACTTGATGTACCGGCTCGCCGTGTTTCCGTTGCGTGCGCCGCCGCTGCGCGAACGCGAAGGCGATCGCGAATTGCTCGCGCAGCATTTCCTCGCCGAGCTGAACGCGCAAGAAGGCACAAGCAAGACGTTCAGCAAACGCGCCAGGGAGACGCTGCGCACCTACTCGTGGCCCGGTAACGTTCGCGAACTGAAGAACAGCGTCTACCGCGCATTCATCCTCGCCGAGAAAACGATCGAGATCGAGCATCCTCGGCTCGCCGCGCGCTCGAAGAAGGCGGTGACACAGGGCGATGCGATGAGCATTTGGGTCGGCACGCCGCTCGCCGAAGCGCAGCGGCAGATCATACTCGGCACGCTCAAGCACTGCGGCGGCGATAAACGACGCGCGGCGAAGGCGTTGGGGGTCAGCCTGAAAACCTTATACAACCGTCTCGGTGCGTACGAGGACGAGGACGATACGTCCATATCGGACGCATGAAAGCGAACGCGCCGCATAGGCCCCTAGCGAGGGGACGGATGCGGCGCGTGCGTCGCCCGGCGCGCTTGCGTCAGGCCAGTACGTTTCGTTTGCGGGGTTAGAACCGCGGTTAGGACTCGACGTCTTCCAGGCTGAAAATTTCCGTCTGGTCGTTGTACGAGAAAATCTCGCCATAACGGCCCCAGTTGATGACGGCATCGAGTGTTTCTTCCGCCGCACCGTCCGACAGGAAATCCTCGAGCTCCTGCTCGAACCGCACGCGCGGCGCCCGATGGCCCGGCCGCTCGTTGAGCACCTTCTTGATCCGCGCCGCAAGCGGCACGTGCCGCAGCAAATGTTCGGCGAACATCATCTTGCGCTCTTGCGTGCCGAATTCGGCGAAGACCCGGGCCGGCGGCGTGAGGAAAATGTCCCCTTCGCGCACGTCGGCGAAGCCAAGGTGCTGCAGCACTTCCGCGATCGGGAAAAGATCGTCCACTTCAAGATGCAGCGAACGCGCGATTTCGGGCATGTCGGCTCGGCCGTGATAAGGCGGCGCGGCTAGCGTTTCGATCAGGCCGGCCATCAAGTTCGTCGAGACGCTCGGCAACCAACTGCCGAGTTCTAGCCCTTTCTTCGTCGCTTCGTCGGTACGGCGGGCCGTCATCTTCGCGTAGATCTCGTCCACCAGCCGCCGGAAGGCCGGATCCAGCCGGTTGCGCGGGTGCGGGAACGGCACCTTGATCTCCGCCAGTACGCGCCCCGGGTTCGACGAAAGCACGAGGATCCGATCGCACATGAACACCGCTTCTTCGATGTTGTGCGTGACGATCAGCACCGATTTGATCGGCATGCGCCGCTGCGTCCATAGATCGAGCAAATCGGTCCGCAGCGTCTCGGCGGTCAGCACGTCGAGCGCGGAGAACGGCTCGTCCATCAGCAGCAGCGTCGGGTCGACGACAAGCGCGCGCGCAAAGCCGACACGCTGACGCATGCCGCCCGACAGCTCGCGCGGATAAGCGTTTTCGAAACCGTCGAGACCGATGAGGTCGATCGCCGCGAGCGCGCGCTCGCGCCGCTCGCGGGCTGCGACGCCGAGCGCTTCGAGCCCCGCCTCGACGTTTTGCAGAACCGTGAGCCAAGGAAACAGCGCGAACGTCTGGAACACCATCGCCACGCCTTCGGCCGGACCCGACAGCGGCTCGCCCAGGTAGCTGACCTCGCCGGCGGTCGGCTCGATCAGGCCCGCGATGATGCGCAACAACGTCGATTTGCCTGAGCCCGAACGCCCGAGCAACCCGACGATCTCGCCTTCGCGCAGACACAGATTGACATCGTCGAGCACGAGCAATTCGCCCTGCGCTTTTGAAAAGCCGCGGCGCACGCCCTTGACGTTGAGGACTTCCCCGCCCGTGCGCGGGGCGGCCGTGGCCGCGCCGGCAAACGGTGCGGCGCTGAGGTCAGCTTTGGGATTTTGCATTGCGCTTCACTCTTGAATTGAGCATTCGGTCGGCACGCCGATTTAGCGGCGCGCCGGGACGGCATAGGATCAGTCGAGCCGCAGCTTCGCCTCCGCATAGGCGTACAACGGACGCCACAGCAGACGGTTGAACAACGTCACGAACAACGACATCACGGCAATGCCGAGAATGATCTTCGGGAAATCGCCGCGCGCCGTGTATTGGGCGATATACGCGCCGAGCCCGTGGGCCGCGACCTTCGTATCGCCCCATTGCACGAATTCCGCCACGATGCTCGCGTTCCATGCACCGCCCGAGGCCGTGATCGCGCCCGTCACGTAGTACGGGAAAATGCCCGGAAGCATGGCCTGGCGCCACCATTGCCAGCCGCGAATGCGGAAGTTCGTCGCGGCTTCGCGGTAATCGTTCGGATAGACCGTCGCCCCCGCGATGACGTTGAAGAGGATATACCACTGCGTCCCCAGCACGATGAGCGGCGACAGCCAGATGTCCGCGTTCAGATGGAACCGCACGATCACGATCACGAACACGGGAAACAGCAGATTAGCCGGGAATGCGGCGAGAAACTGCGCGATTGGCTGCACCTTCTCGGCGAGCGCGGGCTTTAGGCCGATCTTCACGCCGATCGGTACCCAGATCAGCGACGAGATCGCGATCAGCACGACGACGCGCGCCAGCGTGAAGAAGCCGAGGATAAAGACTTGGCCGACATCGGCGCCCGTCACGCCGGTACGCACGTAAGCCACCACGCGCCAAACGACGTAGACGGTGCCGACCAGCATCAGTAGGCCCCAGATGATATCGCCCACCAGCGAGCGCTTCTCGCCTTTGGCCAAGCGCGCGAAGGCAGTGGTATCCACGCGCGGCAGCCGCAAAGGCAGACGCGCGAGCTTGGCGAAGACCCAGCCGGCCGGCACTAGCAGCAGGTGAATGAGCCGCGTGCGGCGCACGAGATCGAGCAACCACGATTCGGGCGCGTTGCCGGAACTCGTCGTCTCCATGCGGAACTTGTCGGCCCAAGCGACGAGCGGGCGAAACATCAATTGGTCGTAGGCCAGAATGACAACCGTCATCGTCAGGATCACCCAGCCGATGGCGCTCAGATCCTTCACGGCGATCGCCTGCGCGAGATAGGCGCCGATCCCCGGCAGCGTGATCGTGTTATTGCCGACGGTGATCGCTTCGGAGGCCACGACGAAGAACCAGCCACCCGACATCGACATCATCATGTTCCAGATCAGGCCCGGCATCGAGAACGGCACGTCGAGCTTCCAGAAGCGTTGCCAAGCGGTGAGGTGAAAGCCTCGCGACACTTCGTCCAAATCGCGCGGCACCGTGCGCAGCGACTGGTAGAAGCTGAAGGTCATATTCCAAGCCTGGCTCGTGAAGATCGCGAAGATCGCCGCAAGTTCGGCCCCGAGCACCCGCGCCGGGAACAGCGCCAGAAAAAACGTGACCGTAAACCAGATGTACCCGAGCACCGGCACCGATTGCAAGATGTCGAGGATCGGCACGAGCACCATGCCCGCACGCCGGCTCTTGGCCGCCAGCGTCCCATACCCGAGCGTGAAGACGAGCGATGCGACCATGGCCGCCAGCATGCGCAACGTCGTGCGCAGGGCGTACTCGGGCAGCATCGCGGGGTTCAGCGAAATGACTTGCGTCTTCAGGGTGGAGATAGGCGCCATCGTCTGATGGAAGCCGATCGCGGCCATCGCGATCGCACAGATGATGAGCGGGAATGCGACGAAATCCCACCGGTTGGGCGCGAGCCGCCAGGCCGAGGCGTTGGCCGTGCGATTGAGGTTGAAGCCGAAATCCATCAAGACCCCTTCACGCCGCGCGGCGAGCAATGAGCAGACGCGGACAGACCGAGTGCCCAGGCGGCTGGCGCCGGCGAACTGGCGCGGCGGTACGCGCACGGGACGGCGAAACGATCCGAGACACGGAATACAAGCATGGCGAGCGTATGGTTGCGGTGATGCGTTTTTTGCGCGAATCGTTGACTGCGGGGCCGTCCGTCCTGGCTGCGGGCCCATGCCGCCCTTACGACGGCACGACACTACTACAACCTACGTTTCAGGCACAACCGCGCGGGCCACAAAATTCGCTCCGGGCCAGCAGATGGGTACCGCGCGCGCAGCATAAACGGCTGCTGACGAGCGCAAGCGCCTCCGCGCATGCCGCCCGCGCCTTCGTCGAATGAAGGGTTCGTTGCGCGTATAGCGACGAAAATCACCTATCGCGGCTGTTCGTCGCGGAAAAGACCTCGCCAAAACAACGGCCGGGACGCAAGAAACGGAGCGCACTAAAGGCAAGCACGAAATTATGCCGCGAAGCGGCGTCGCGGGGAACCCACGGCCGAGGGCGAGCCGGTAAAGGCCAGCCCCGATGACGCCGCTCGAAGGAAAATCGGCGAACGATCGATATTTCGGCGGGAGCGGGTATGATCGATTCTTGTGGCGAATGAACCTACCGATCGAAAAGGGAGATGCGCATGAAAGGAAATCTGGTCATCGTCTGTCGCGACCACGATGCGACCGCCTTCGATGAACTCATGGCCGAATATGGCGCGTTCCAGACCAGGCTGTCGTCCACCTCATGGTATTTGAAGCTCGACACCGAACCGGAGGAAATTCAAGAGGAAATCCTCGCCCGGCTCGGCAAGTACACGACGCACTACATCTTCGAAGCGAACAGCGTCACCTACAACACGGTAGACAACGAGGCGGCTTCCGCACTCGATTCACTGTTCGCGGAATGACGTCAGGAGCCGATTCCCGGCGTCGCGCCGCTGGCGACGCCCGGGCGCTACCAGGCGCCGGTTGAATGCTGTGCGGAACGCGCCGTGGCGGCGGCCGGAAAGGTCATCGCCACGCGCAGGCCGCCGTCCGGCGCATTGCCGATTTCGCATGCCCCGCCAAGCCGTCGCACGAGCCGCTCGACGATCGCGAGCCCCAGGCCGCTGTGGCCGTTCCCGCCGCGCGCCGGATCGAGCCGCACGAAGGGCCGGCTGGCGTTGACGAGATCCTGCGGCGCGATGCCGCGGCCGTGGTCGCTCACGGCAAGCGTGTAACCCGCGTGCGTGCGCTCCGTTGCAATCACCACGGGCGGCGCGCCATAGGCGTGTGCGTTGTCGAGCAAGTTCGAGAGGATCCGCTCGAGCGTCGCCGTCGGCAACAGAAAGCCCTTGCCCGCCGACAGCTCGGTGCGCACGGCGGGGCCGCCTGGCGCGACGGCGCGATAGGTCCGCGCGATGCGCGCGCATTGCTCGTCGACTTCGACGGGCTCGCTGCGATCGGAACCGTCGTGGGCGAAAACGAGGAATTGGTCGACGATATGCGCGAGCGCGTCGACATCGCGCACGACGCCGTCCCGCAGCTTGGCCTCCTCCATCATCTCGGCGCGCAGACGCAGCCGCGCGAGCGGGGTCTTGAGATCGTGGGCCACGCCGGCAAGCATGACGGCGCGGTCTTGTTCGGCGAGCGACACCTCGCGCACCATCTGATTGAAGCCCCGCGTCAACTCGCGCAGCTCGCGCGGACCGCGCTCGACGAGCGGCGGCACCGTCTGCCCGCGCCCGAAACGCACGACGGCTTGGGCAAGCGCCCTCAGCGGCTGCTGCAAGCGCCAAGCGACGAACAGCGCGCACATCACCGCAATCGAGAAGATGGTGGCAAGCCATTCGAACATCTGGTCGCGCGGCCGCGGCGGATGCAGCGACGTCATCGGCACGACGATCCAATTCTGATCGGCCGCCTCGTGCACCCACAGCGTGGGCGGCCGGCGCGGCGGCCCGATGCGCACGAGCGAGCCGGGCGGCAGGCGGTCGCGGACATCTTCGGTGAAGCGCCTCAGCGGCCGCGGCAGGTCCGCGTTCGGCTGCGGCACCTCGGGGCTGGCCGGATCGACGAGCCGCACCCGTGACGGCAACGGGACAGTGGGGGTGCGCGCCACGTGCTGGCGCACCGCATCGACAAGGAAAGCGGCTTCTTCGACGGCGTAGCGGGTTTGCGACTGGCTGCGCTCGACGCGCATCAGCACGAACCAGGCGAAGTGGGAAATCAGCAGGACTGCGACGACGAGAAGCGCGAGCCTGCCGAACAACGAATCAATTGGGCGCCGCATTGGGTTCGCCGTTGGGGACGAAAACATAGCCGCGGCCGCGCACGGTTTGGATGAAGCGCGGAGTGGACGGGTCGGATTCGAGGATGCGCCGCAGCCGCCAGACTTGAACGTCGATGCCGCGGTCGGTGCCGTCGTACTCCGGCCCGTGCAGCAATTCGAGCAGCCGCTCGCGCGTCAGCGTGCGCATCGGATGGTTCACGAAAATCTTCAGCAGTGCGAATTCGCTGCCCGAGAGCGTGAGCGGGCGCCCCTCGAGATTGAGCGTGCGCGCTTGGAAATCCAGTTGGAAGCGGCCGAACGGGAACGGCTCGCGCTGCTCCGGGGCGGCCGAGGGCACCGTGCGGCGCCGGCGCAGCACGGCCTGCACGCGCGCAAGGAGTTCGCGCGGGTTGAACGGCTTGCCGAGGTAATCGTCCGCACCCAGTTCCAGCCCGACGATACGATCGACGTCGTCGGCGCGCGCCGTCAGCATGATCACGGGGATGTCGTCGCCCGTCGCACGCAGCTTGCGCAGCGCGGTGAGGCCGTCGACGCCCGGCATCATCAGATCGAGGACGATCAGATCCGGCCGCTCGCGTTCGAGCCGACGTTCCAGGGAAGCGGCATCGTGCAGCACCGAGACCTCGATGCCTTGACGGACGAGGTAGTCGCGCAGGAGATCGCGCAGTTCAGCGTCGTCGTCGACGACGAGGATTTGAGTAGCCATGGCGGCAAGTTTAACGCTAGGCGCCCGCATCCTGGCATCTGGGGCACGGCAAAGGGTTACGGAGCGTTACTGCGCGCGTAGCCCGTAACGGCGCGTAACGGCCCGGGGCCGCGGCGTAACACGCGGCGGCGGCGGGACGCCTAGCCTGACGGTACGGAGCCCCAGCCTGTTCTGCGGCTCGTCTTCCGAATCTTCAGGAGCATCCGATGAAACACCCCTCTCTCACGCAGCGCCCGATCCGTCGCACGCACAAAACGAATTTGATTTCCCGCCTCTCGTTACGCTGGGTCGCCGTAGCGGCCGCGGCGCTGACGCTAGGTTTCGGGACGGCTTACGCCGTGGAAGGCGCTCCGGGAGCGGACGGCGCAGGCGCTTGGCACCACGGATGGCGCGGCCAGCATCATGACGAAGGCGTGATGCTGATGATGGAGCTCGGCAAGCTGCATAACGAACTCAAGCTCACGCTTACCCCGGCGGAAGAACAACTGTGGCAGAACGCGCTACAGACGATGAAGCAGGCTCACGAAGCCGCGCGCGCCGAGCGCGATGCTGCGCGCAAACAGTTCGAGGCATTGAGCCAGCAGCCCGTGCTCGATCTGAACGCCATGCACGACGCCCACGAAAAGCTGGCCGCCCAAGCGCGGCAACGGCGCGAGCAAGTGACGGCGGCCTGGCTGAAGGTCTACGACAGCCTCAGCGAGCAGCAAAAGAAGGTAGTCAGCGACGACATCAAACAGCACTTCGCCCGCATGATGCACCACCGCGAAGGGATGATGGAGCACGGCCATGACGGTGCGGCCACCGGGACGCCCGCTCAGAATCAGTAAGCCTCGGATCGCCCGGGAAGCGCGGAAAATCCGCTTCGCCCCGGTTTCCCCTCGTGTGCGCGTGCCCTCGCGCACATTTCGTTGCGCCGCGGCCGTTCGAAGCTGCGGCTTTTTTTCGCGCCGACGTCGACCCGTCTCCGGCCTCGCGGTATCCCACGATCTTGGCGCGCACGGGTTCGCCGCAGTAGCGCCGCGGACGGCTTCAGGTAAAATACCGCGCTTTTGCGGCCGGACCTGGCGCGATATCCGTGAGAGCGGCGCACGTCGCGGCGAGCGGCCTGCCGATGGGGCCTGCCGACGTGAAGACCGACGTGACCCGACCGACGTGGCCGACCGACGTGGCCGACCGATGCGCTCGACACAGCCCGCCGACACCCGCGGCGCAAGCCCGATCGGCCCTGTGTCGCTCGCCCCGATGCCTCGACGCCGGCCCTAATATAGGCGGGCGTGTCATTTTTGGCCGCTTAGTATCTCGTTTCACGGTGCGCACCGATCGACGCACCGTCAAGGACTGCACTTCCAACCATGTTTCTTCAAGGCTACGGCCCGCTGATCCTCGCCGGCACTTGGCAGACGGTCAAGCTCTCGCTGCTGTCGCTCGCGCTGGCCTTCGTGCTGGGCCTCGTCGGCGCGGCGGCGAAGCTGTCGAAAAACCGGCTATCGAGCGGCATCGGCACCGTCTATACGACGCTTGTGCGCGGCGTGCCCGATCTGGTGCTGATGCTGCTGCTCTTTTACAGCATCCAGATTTGGCTCAACAATCTGACCGACCTGCTCGGCTGGGACGAAATCGACATCGACCCGTTCGTGGCGGGCGTCATCGTGCTCGGGTTTATCTACGGCGCCTATTTCACGGAAACCTTCCGAGGGGCCTTCCTTTCGGTGCCGCGCGGCCAACTCGAAGCGGGTGCCGCTTATGGCATGACGAGTTGGCAGACGTTCTCGCGCATCATGTTCCCGCAGATGATGCGATTCGCGCTGCCCGGCATCGGCAACAACTGGCAGGTGATGGTCAAGGCCACCGCCCTGGTGTCGATCATCGGCCTCGCGGACGTCGTCAAAGCCAGCCAGGATGCCGGCAAAGGCACGTTGCGATTTTTCTTCTTCACGTTGATCGCGGGCGCCATCTATCTCGCGATCACGACGATTTCCAATCTCGTCCTGCTCTGGCTCGAGAAGCGGTACTCGATCGGCGTGCGTAAAGCCGAGCTATAAGATCCGTCCATACCCACCATGATCGAGCTGATTCACGACTACTGGCGCAACTACCTTTTCACCGATGGCTACCAGATCGACGGGCCTGGCCATCACGATGTGGCTGCTCGTCGTATCGATCGGCATCGGTTTCTGCCTCTCGGTGCCGCTGGCTTGTGCGCGGGTGTCGCGCAACAAGGTGCTTTCGAGCGCCGTGTGGCTCTACACGTACATCTTCCGCGGCACGCCGCTCTACGTGCAGTTGCTGCTCTGCTACACGGGCCTTTACAGCCTCGAGGTGGTGCGCAATCACGAGTTGCTGAACGCGTTCTTTCGCCAGGGGATGAACTGCACGCTGCTCGCATTCACGCTGAACACCTGCGCGTATACCACCGAGATTTTCGCGGGCTCGATCAGGGCGACGGCCTATGGCGAGATCGAAGCGGCGCGCGCCTATGGCATGTCCACCTTTACGCTTTATCGGCGCGTCATCTTGCCCTCGGCGCTGCGGCGCGCATTGCCGCTGTACAGCAACGAGGTGATTCTGATGCTGCACGCGACGACCGTCGCGTTCACGGCCACGGTGCCCGACATTCTCAAGGTGGCCCGGGACGCCAATTCGGCCACGTATATGTCGTTCCAGGCGTTCGGCATCGCGGCGCTGCTCTACCTGGGCGTCTCGTTCGCGCTCGTCGCGCTGTTTCGCCGCGCCGAGAGGCGTTGGCTCGCCTATCTGCGCCCGCAAGGCAAGTAACTCATGTATAAGCTTTTCATCGACGATCTGCACAAGCACTACGGCAGCAACCAAGTCCTCCAGGGTGTCTCTCTCAAGGCCAAGGCCGGCGACGTCATCAGCGTCATCGGCTCGTCGGGCTCAGGCAAGAGCACGATGCTCCGCTGCATCAACTTCCTCGAACAGCCTAGCGCCGGACGCATCTATGTCGACGGCGAAGAAGTGCGCACGGCCAAGCATAAGAGCGGGACGCTGCGCGTAGCCGATCCGAAGCAACTGCAGCGCATTCGAACGAAGCTGTCGATGGTATTCCAGCACTTCAATCTCTGGGCGCATATGAACGTGCTGGAGAATGTCGTCGAAGCGCCGATGCACGTGCTGGGGATGGCGCGCAGAGAGGCCGAAGAGCGCGCCCGGATGTATCTGGAGAAGGTGGGGCTCGCGCCTCGGCTCGAGAAACAGTATCCGTCGCATTTGTCCGGCGGACAGCAGCAGCGCGTAGCGATTGCGCGCGCCTTGGCGATGAATCCCGATGTCATGCTGTTCGACGAACCGACGTCCGCACTCGATCCGGAACTTGTCGGCGAAGTGCTCAAGGTCATGCAGAAGCTGGCCGAAGAAGGCCGAACCATGATCGTCGTCACGCACGAGATGGGATTCGCGCGCAACGTGTCGAATCACGTCATGTTCCTGCATCAAGGGCGCGTGGAAGAGGAAGGCGCGCCGCAGGACGTCTTCAGTCATTCGAAGAGCGAACGGCTACGGCAATTCTTGGCCGGCAGCTTGAAATAGCGGGCTTGCCGGCACCGTGCGTCGTGCCGGCGATCGGTTTGGCCTGTCGGCCGTCCGGAACCGCGGCAACTTGCGTCGAGCGTTGCCTCGATAGCGCGATTCCCTACGCGCTTGCCGTCCTTTAGCAAATCCCCGCCCCCGCCTACTTTCTGTTACCCGCCTGTTACTAGCCGCGAGCCACGAGCCACGAGCCACGCGGGTTGTACGCAATGTGCCTTGCGATATGCGTCACGATTTGCACCGCGACGCGCACAGGGCCATGCACCGTTTGCGATCATCGCTCGAAACATCGGGGTTCCTAGCTAACCCGTACAAAATTTTTCGTCAATACCCAGATTCCTGAACCACCACTTCGCGCAACCTATGCGTGCTTTGTCGTACTACGATGCGCAAGGCGTTCCGGGCCGCCGCGGCAGCGTGTCCCAGCATCTGAATATGGCAATTAAGAGACACCTTCTAGCGAGACTACGATTTGCTTGGCCACAGACATGTATTTTTGCTAAATTAGTAACCAAAGTAGCAAAACAAAGTTCTGCAAATGTAGTTTTACTTCAAACGAGGAGACACCGCACTACGAGCGGTCTCGAACCCGAGCGCAGCGCGTCCGGCTCACCCAGCCCGCAGCTACCCCTCGCGCGTTCCGTTGGATCTCCCTGAACCGGATTCCCGTTCGGGCGATGCTCTCGCCCGAGCGCTATTCGCAGTAGTGGCTTGACCTTTGACAGGGTAAATGGAGGAGAAGATGAAGAAAGCTTTGCTCGCCGCGGCGCTTATGTCGGCCGGTATCATCGCGCACGCTCAAAGCAGCGTGACGCTGTACGGCCGTGTGGATGCGGGTATCGAATACATGACGGGCATCCCCAATGCTGTGGGTGGCGGCTCGAGCTCGCGTTTCCGTGCGGAAAGCGGTGACTGGGGCACGAGCCTGTGGGGTATCAAGGGCGTAGAAGACATCGGCGGCGGCAATCAAGTGCTGTTCAAGTTGGAAAACGGCTTCAACTTGATGAACGGCCAGCTCCAAAGCAGCCTCTTCAATCGGTGGGCGACGGTCGGCCTGTCGAATGCGAACTACGGTACGTTCACGATGGGTCGCATGCTCTACATCTCGAACGGCGTGTGGGACTTCGATCCGTTCGGTCAATCGAGCTGGTCGTCGGCATCGCTCGTGCGTGGCCGCAACTGGCCGCAGTCGAGCAACAACGTTGCCTACCAATCGCCGAAGTGGGGCGGCTTCGACATCTACGGTCAGTACGCGCTGTCGAACCAAACGAACTGGAACGGCAATAGCACGGCCGCAGGCGCGCAAGGGCGCGAAGACGGTCTGCAACTGACGTACACCAGCTCGGTGTTCCAACTGCGCGGCATCTATGATGAAATCCGCAACCCGGCAACCGGCCAGTTGAACAACAACGGCGTCGGCGGCGACGGTGCATTCTCGTTCTCGCGTGAATACACGGCAGCGGTGAACGTGTTCCTCGGTCAATTCAAGCTCCAAGGCGCGTACCAAGCTATCCGTACGTCGGGCGCCAGCGGCGTGGCCTTGGGCACGCCGACGTCGCTCGATCACGAATGGGGTGGTGTGACGTGGCAAGCCACGCCCGCCGCAGCCGCCATCGCCGCGGTCTATCACGTGAACGGCAACAACGGTGCGGGCAACGCGACGATGTACACGATCGGCGGCACGTACAACCTGTCCAAGCGCACGCTGCTCGACATCCAGATCGCATCGGTTCGCAACAGCAAGAGCGCGAACTTCAGCCTGGAAGCGAACGGCATCGGCAATGCGGACAACCCGTTCGCCGGCCACAGCCAATCGGGCGTCTACGCTGGCATTCAGCACTCGTTCTAAGCGAACGGCGTAGCCAAAAAGAACAGATTTAACTAGCTTTACAGTTTCAAGTTTAACGCTGCTGCGAGAGGCGCGTATCGGTGCGGTGTCCCGTCAGGGCATCGCACCTTTTTTTATATCTACGTTTTCGACGATATATCAACAAGCTATCAGCAAACACCGGCGCGATCGGTATGGCTCCGCGCACAGGCTTGCTAGCCGAGGCCCCCGCCCTGCCTGAACATGGCGAACGCCCCGGCGCGATGCGTCATCGTTCGACGCCCGCGCGTCACACTGCCGCTTCGTTCTCTTCGCCCGTGCGGATCCGAACGACGCGCTGCACTTCGGTCACGAAGATCTTGCCGTCGCCGATCTTACCCGTGCGCGCCGCGCCGATAATCGCGTCGATGACTTGATCGCATTGCGCCGCGGCCACGACGACCTCGATCTTCACCTTCGGCAAGAAATCCACGACGTACTCGGCACCGCGATACAACTCGGTATGCCCTTTCTGACGGCCAAAGCCCTTGACCTCGGTGACGGTCAACCCCGTCAAGCCGACTTCGGCCAAGGCTTCGCGGACTTCGTCGAGCTTGAACGGTTTGATGATGGCGGTGATACGTTTCATGATAAGCCTCTGGGGAATCCGACAAACAGATGGATCGGGATCAAAGAATGGATCGATTCTACGCTGCGGCGGCAACTGCGCCGCGGCGCGGGTTCAATGAATCGGTTCGGTGTAGCGCGAGGTGATCGGATAGCGCCAATCCCGCCCGAATGCGCGATGCGTGACGCGAATGCCGATCGGCGCCTGGCGCCGCTTGTATTCGTTGAGCTTGATCAGGCGCGTGACGCGCGCCACGTCCTCGCGCGCGTAGCCGGCCGCGACGATCTCGGCGAGCGCTTTGTCTTCTTCCATATACATGCGCATGATGGCATCGAGCACTTCGTAGGGCGGTAGGCTCTCCTGATCCGTTTGGTTCTCGCGCAGTTCCGCGGAGGGCGCACGCGTGAGAATTCGCTCGGGAATGACATCGCGCCGAGCGAACGACGCTGCGCCATTGCGGTAATGGCATAGCCGATAAACGAGCGTTTTGGCAATGTCCTTGATGACGGCGAAGCCGCCCGCCATGTCGCCGTACAGCGTGCAATAGCCCACCGCCATTTCGCTCTTGTTGCCGGTCGTGAGCACGAGCGAGCCGAACTTGTTCGACAGCGCCATCAACAGCGTGCCGCGAATCCGCGCTTGGATGTTTTCCTCGGTGGCATCCTCGGGCAAGCCTCGGAACTCGCTGGACAGCGCGCCGCTAAACGCTTCCATCATCGGCGCAATTGCAATCTCGTCGTACTTCACGCCGACGCGCCGCGCCATCTCGGCCGCATCGGACGTGGAGATATCGGCCGTGTAGCGCGACGGCATCATGACCGCCCGCACGCGTTCGGCGCCGAGCGCATCGCAGGCAATCGCGAGGACGAGCGCCGAATCGACGCCGCCCGACAGCCCGATGATCGCGCCGGGAAACCCGTTCTTGCCGATGTAATCGCGCACCCCGAGCACGAGCGCCGCATACACCTGCGCTTCGAGCGAATCCGCCGGGACAACCTTCGCCGCAAGCGGCCGGCCTTCGTCGAATTCGACCATTGCATGGCCCTCGACGAACTGCGGCATCCGCGCGATCATCTGGCCTTGCGCATCGAGCACGAACGAGCCGCCGTCGAAGATCAGTTCGTCCTGCCCGCCGACCAGATTCACGTAGACCATCGGCATGCCCGTCTCGGCGATCCTCGAACGGACGATATCCACGCGCGTCGCTTCCTTGTTCATGTGGAACGGCGATGCGTTCGGGATCAGCAACACTTGTGCGCCCGCTGCTTTGGCGAGTTGCGCGGCGGACGAATGCCAGGCATCTTCGCAGATGATGAGCCCGTACTTCACGCCTTCGAGCGTAAAGACGAACGGCGTCGTGGCCGAGGCGAAGTAGCGCTTTTCGTCGAATACCTCGGTGTTCGGCAGGTCCTGCTTCAGATAGGTGCCGACAATCTTGCCGTCGGCGATCACCGAAGCGGCGTTGTAGGTATCGACAGGCGATGCGCCACGCTCGATCGGCCGGTTTGCATTACCATCGTCATGCGCTGGGTCGTTGGCGCGATGGGGATGGCCGACGATCACGTGCAGCCCGGCGAGCGGTTGCAGTGCCTGCGCGAGATCGGCGAGCGCAGCGGCGCTCGCGGCATAAAAGGCCGGACGCAGCAGCAAGTCTTCGGGCGGATAGCCCGAAAGCGACGAGTTCGGGCGTGACGACGAGCTTGGCGCCGTCGCGGTGCGCGGCGCGCGCCACATCGACGATCTTCGCGATATTGCCGGCGAAATCGCCGACGGTGACGTTGATTTGAGCTAAAGCGATACGGGTCTTCATGAGCTGTAGGCGGCAAACGGCCGAACGGCGGAATGACTCGACAAAAACGACGGGCGCGCGCGGACGCACACGCATCGCGCCGTCCCGAAGAACACGGTTAGACAGTTGAAACAGGAACGCATCGATTATCGCATGGGGCTTCTCGCCTCGCCGGCCGAAGTCGACGCGCGCGAATGGAACGCGCTCGTCGCTCGCCAGGAACAGCCGACGCCGTTCCTACGCCACGAATTTCTGAGCGCGTTGACGAGCACGCAATGCGCAACCGAAGAAACGGGCTGGGGGCCGCGCTTCGTCACGCTCGTCGACGAGCGCACGGGCGCGCTCGCCGCCGCCGCGCCGCTCTATGTGAAGAATCACTCCTACGGCGAATATGTATTCGATTGGGCCTGGGCCGACGCCTATCAACGCAACGGCCTGCCCTACTATCCCAAGCTGGTTTGCGCCGTGCCGTTTACGCCCGTGCAAGGCACTCGGCTGATCGCCGTCGACGCCGCCGCGCGGCGCCAGCTCGCCTCCACGCTCATCGCGCTAGCCGAGCAATCGGACGTCTCGTCGCTGCATGTGCTGTTTCCGACCGAACGGGAAGCCGGCGCACTTGCCGGCCTGGGAATGATGCGCCGCGAAGGCATTCAGTTTCACTGGCTCAACGACGGGTACCGCGATTTCGACGATTTCCTCTCGACGCTGGAGCAGAAAAAGCGCAAGAACATTCGCGCGGAGCGGCGCAAGGTACACGAGGCCGGCGTCACGCTGCGCCGCGTGCGCGGCGAGGACGCGACCGATGCCGATTGGCGGTTCTTCAACCGCTGCTATCGGCAAACGTACCGCGAGCATTTTTCATCGCCGTATCTGAATCTCGATTTCTTTCGGACGATCGGGCAGACGATGCCCGAAAACCTGCTGCTCGTCATCGCCGAGTACGCAGGGCGGCCGATCGCCAGCTCGCTGCTCGTCTATCAACGCGACGCCAAGACGGGCGGCGTGCTGTACGGGCGCTACTGGGGGGCGATCGAACACGTGCCGTGCCTACACTTCGAAACCGCCTACTATCAACCGCTCGAGTTCTGTATCGAAGAAAAGCTCGCGGTATTCGAAGGGGGCGCACAGGGCGAACACAAAATGGCGCGGGGGTTCATGCCGACCGTCACGCATTCGGCGCACTGGCTCGCGCACCCTGCGTTCGCGGATGCCGTCGCGCGGTTCCTCGACAACGAGGCGAACATGATCCATTCGCACGTCGACGAATTGCGCGAGCACGATCCGTTCAAGAAACGGGCGTAACGCCCCACAACGTCAACGGAACGATGCAACGATGGCTTGGTTTCTCTACCTGATCGAATGCGCGGACGGCAGCGTCTACACCGGCATCGCCACCGATGTTCAGGCCCGCTATGCCAAGCACCTGACAGGCAAGGGGGCCCGTTATACGCGTGCGCGCAAACCGGTTGCGCTGCTTGCTTCGTTCGAACTGGCCGATCGTTCCAGCGCATTGCGCGCCGAATATCGGGTCAAGCAGCTCGCGCCGGCCGACAAGCGTGCGCTTGCCGCCGGCACGCGCACGCTCGAGTCGGTTCTACCCGAACTTACTTCTTGAAGTTCGCGACGCCTTCGGTGATTTCCTTGTGCGCGGCGTCGATGCCGGCCCAACCTTCCACCTTCACCCACTTGCCCTTTTCGAGCGCCTTGTATTGCTCGAAGAAGTGCTTGATCTGATCCTTGAGGTACCCGGGCACGTCGTCGATCGACTTCATGTGCGCCGTCATCGGGCACAGTTTGTCGTGCGGCACCGCCACGAGCTTGGCATCGACGCCCGATTCGTCCGTCATTTGCAGCATGCCCAGCGCACGCGAGCGCACGACGCAGCCCGGGATCAGCGGGAACGGCGTGATGACGAGCACGTCGACGGGATCGCCGTCGCCCGACAGCGTTTGCGGAATGTAGCCGTAGTTGACCGGGTAGCGCATGCCCGTGCCGATGAAACGATCGACGACGAGCAGGCCCAGTTCCTTGTCCGCCTCGTACTTGACCGGATCGCTTTGCGCCGGGATTTCGATGACGACGTTGAAGTCTTGCGGAAGATCCTTACCCGCGGGGACATGATTGAAGCTCATGGCGTTCTCTTCAGGAAATGGGAAGTGGAAAATGAAATGCGAAATGCGAAATGCGAAAACGTGAGGCTCGCGCCCGACGCGGCAGCGCCATACGTCAGACCGAACGCGCACCTGCCGGCGTGCACACCGCCGGCGGCTTAGCGACGAGCATTGCGCGCCATTATAGCCGAGCGACATGCGCCACTTCCCGCGCGGAACACGCCATAATCGCGCCTAGTAACGTTTCCACAGACGGTTCTGACTCAAGCACGAGGAGCCAGGAATGGAAGAAGCGAAACACTTCATCGGCGGCGGCTGGGCCGCGCCGGCCGGGAACGAGGCGATCGACCTGATCGACCCGTCGGACGGCCGACCGTTCGCGCGCATCGCGCGCGGCAACGCCGCCGATATCGGCGCTGCCGTCGCAGCGGCCCGTGCGGCCTACGACGGCGCATGGGGGCAGATGAGCGCCGCCGAGCGCGGCCGGGTTCTGTACCGGGTCTCGATGCGGGTCGCCGCCTGCGGCGACGAACTCGCGCACCTGGAAGCGCGCGATACCGGCAAGCCGCTACGCGAAGCCCGCGCCGATGCCGCCGCGCTCGCGCGCTACTTCGAGTTCTACGCGGGCGCGTGCGACAAGCTGCACGGCGCAACGCTACCCTATCAATCCGGCTACACCGTGCTGACGGTGCGCGAGCCGCACGGCGTCACCGGTCACATCGTGCCGTGGAACTACCCGATGCAGATTTTCGGGCGCAGCGTCGGCGCCGCGCTCGCGGCCGGCAACGCCTGTGTCGTCAAGCCGTCCGAGGACGCCTGCATATCGCTGCTACGCGTGGCCGAGCTATCGGTCGAAGCCGGCTTGCCCGCAGGCGCGCTCAACCTCGTCACGGGTTACGGCACCGAGGCCGGCGCCGCGCTCGCGGGCCACTCGGGCGTCGATCACCTCTCGTTCACGGGCTCGCCGAGCGTGGGCACGCTCGTCTCTCAACTGGCCGCCGAACACCACGCGCCCGTCACCCTCGAACTCGGCGGCAAATCGCCGCAAATCGTATTCGCCGACGCCGATCTCGACGCCGCCCTGCCGACGCTCACGGCCGCCATCATCCAAAACGCCGGGCAAACTTGCTCCGCTGGCAGCCGCGTGCTGATCGAGCGTGCCGCCTACGCACCGCTCCTCGAACGCCTAGCGGCCGCGTTTCGCGCCTTGCGCGTCGGCCCTAGCGCTAGCGATCTCGATTGCGGCCCCCTCATCAACGCGAAGCAGCATCGGCGCGTCGCGCAGTTCGTCGCCGAGGCCGAGCGCGACGGCGTCCGTCTAGTCGCTCAAGGCCAGATCGCCGCCGGCGCACCCTCCAGCGGTTTCTACCAAGCCCCGACGCTGTTCGCCGACGTCCCGCCCGACCATCGCCTCGCCCAAGAGGAGATCTTCGGGCCCGTCCTCGCCGTGCTGCCCTTCGACGACGAAGAACAAGCCGTGGCGCTGGCGAACGGCACGCGTTACGGGCTCGTCGCGGGCGTCTGGACGCGCGATGGCGCGCGTCAATTGCGCCTTGCCCGACGGCTACGGGCGGGGCAGGTGTTCGTCAACAACTACGGGGCGGGCGGCGGCGTCGAATTGCCGTTCGGCGGTACGGGGCAATCGGGCCACGGGCGCGAGAAAGGGTTCGAGGCGCTGTACGGCTTTACCACGCTAAAGACGATCGCGATTCGGCACGGCTGACCGCATGGCTGATGGCTGGCTGCCAATGCTGGATCGGGAGCGGCGGTGAAAGTGAACATGAAATTGAAAGCAGCGGGAAAGCAGCGGAAAGCAGGCGGAAAGGCAGAGGCAAATAAGCGTAAGACGCGCGCAAGTGCAAACGCGGAGACGGACGCAAACGCGAATCACAACCTATCGGCCCACGAGGCCTGGAGGCAGACAGCATGCGATTGCAAAACAAAACGGCCGTGGTGACCGGTGCCGGCTCGGGCTTCGGCGAAGGCATCGCCAAAACGTTCGCCCGGGAAGGCGCGAACGTCGTGGTCAACGATCTGAACGGAGCCGCCGCCGAGCGCGTCGCGAGCGAGATCGCGCTCGCGGGCGGGCGCGCCATCGCCGTCACCGGCGACGTCACCCGGATCGACGATTGGCACGCCTTGCGGCAAGCCGCGCTAGACGATTTCGGCAGCGTGCAGATCGTCGTCAACAACGCCGGGACAACCCATCGCAACAAGCCCGTCATGGAGGTGACCGAGGCGGAGTTCGACCGCGTCTACGCAGTCAACGTCAAGAGCATCTACTGGAGCGTGCAAGCGTTCGTGCCGTACTTCCGCGAGCAAGAAGGCGGCGTATTCGTGAACATCGCCTCGACGGCCGGCGTGCGTCCGCGCCCGGGCCTCGTCTGGTACAACGGCAGCAAGGGCGCCGTCATCGTGGCGAGCCGCGCGCTCGCCGCCGAACTCGGCCCCGACCGGATCCGCGTGAACTGCGTTAACCCGGTCATCGGCGAAACGGGGCTACTCACCGAATTCATGGGCTGCGAGGACACGCCGGAAAACCGCCAGCGCTTTCTCGCGGGCATTCCGCTCGGCCGCTTCTCGACACCGCAAGATGTCGCGAACGCCGCCCTCTACCTCGCCTCCGACGACGCGGCGTTCATTACCGGCGTCAGCCTTGAAGTCGACGGCGGGCGCTGCGTCTGACAGACGCAGCGCTAAACGTGAAGGCGCCGAGGTGCGAAAGTCCGAACGTCCGTTGCCCCGAACGTCCGATCGCTTGCCCTGTGCACGCCGCCCCACTATCACAACGAAGAGGAGACAACGAACATGGCCAGTCCCAATCCCATCGATCCGCTCGCGATGCCGGGCGCAGGCGCCCCGCCGTCCAGCTTCGAGGCCGCCACTTACCGCAAGGTATCGTGGCGGCTGTTGCCGCTTTTGCTCGTTTGCTATCTCGTCGCCTATCTCGATCGGGTCAACGTCGGCTTCGCCAAGCTTCAAATGGCGCAAGCACTGCACTTGAGCGATGCTGTCTACGGCCTAGGCGCGGGCATCTTTTTTCTCGGCTACTTCCTATTCGAGATCCCGAGCAACCTGATCCTCCATCGCGTCGGTGCGCGGCTCTGGGTGGCGCGAATCATGGTGTCGTGGGGCGCGATTTCGATCCTCACGATGTTCGTCACGACGCCCGCGATGTTCTATGCGATGCGCTTCTTGCTCGGGCTGGCCGAAGCCGGTTTCTTCCCCGGCATCATCCTGTATCTGACCTACTGGTATCCCGCGCATCGGCGCGGGCGCATGACGACGTGGTTCATGACGGCGGTCGCGCTGTCGGGCGTCGTCGGCGGTCCCGTCTCGGGCTACATCCTCAAAAGCTTCGACGGCACCAACGGCTGGCAAGGGTGGCAATGGCTGTTCCTGCTCGAAGGGCTGCCGTCGGTGCTAGCCGGCGTGCTCGTGTTCTTTTTGCTCGACGATCGCATCGCCAATGCGAAATGGCTCAGCGCCGAGGAAAAGCGCCTGCTCGAACGCAACATCGGCGCCGAGGAGGCCGGTAAAGAGGACTTGCCGCTGGGCCGCGTGCTCGCGAGCGGCCGTGTATGGCTCATGAGCTTTATCTACTTGTCGTTCGTCATGGGCCTCTATGGCGTGAGCTTCTGGCTGCCGACGATCATCAAAGCCACCGGCGTGAAGGACACGTTCCAGATCGGCTTGCTGTCGGCCATTCCGTTTGCCGCGGCCGTCGTTGCCATGATCGTCGTCGCGCGCAGCGCCGACAAGCGTCGCGAGCGGCGCTGGCACGTCGCGGTGCCGGGCCTCGCGGGCGCGCTCGGGCTCGTGCTCTCCGTCGGCTGGGCTCACGATACGACGCTCGCGATGGCGGCACTCACGCTCGCCACGGCCGGCATCATCACCGCTTTGCCGCTCTTCTGGAGCCTGCCGACGGCCTTCCTCGCGGGCGCCGGCGCGGCAGCCGGCATCGCCATGGTCAATTCGATCGGCAATCTCGCCGGCTTTCTGAGTCCCTATGCCGTGGGCTGGCTGAAACAGACGACAGGGGCGAACGACTCAGGCATGTATATGCTGGCCGCCTTCATGGTGCTCGGCGCCCTGCTCGCACTCAGCGTGCCGGCGCGGCTCGTCGATAAATAACGCCACTACGCCGCGGGGCCCTGGCTCTAGGCAAGCACGTTGACGAGCGCCGCCCGGGGATGGGCGGCGCACATCGTCAAACGATCTTCATTGCCAGCGCACTGGCGCGATAGTGCTCGGCGGCGCGTGCCGTATCGCCGAGTTGTTCGAACAGCCGCGCGAGCGCGCGATGGGTACGGATGACGAGCGCGTCGTTGTCGTCGGCAAGCCGCAGCGCCGATTCCAAAAACGATTGCGCCTTGCCCCATAGCTGCTGATGCAAGCACAAGCGCCCCAACGCGAACATCAAATCCGGATCCTCCGGGCGTTCCTTGCGCCACGCTTCGGCCTTTTGGATGAGCGGCAGCGCGTCGGTTTGCACCGTCTCCGGATACCGACGCAATAGCCGCGCATCCCAATTGTGAGCCAGCGCATCTTCGACAATCTTGCGCGCCTCCTGATGCCGGCTCAGCGCAATCAGGAGTTCGGCGGCCAAATCGGCCAGGCGCGGCGATTGGCGCTCGGCCGGTGCCAGGGAATTCCACAACGCGAGCAGTGCGTCGGGATCATGACGACGATCGCGCAGCAGGTTCTCCGCAGCCTGCTGCCGCAGACGCACCGCGACGGCCGGATGCAGCGCTTCGCGCTTTTCCAGCGTTTTCACGAGCTTGAGCACTTCGGCCCAATTCTTCAGTTGCTGTTGCGCACGCAGCGCGATCTGCTGCGCATGGATCCGGCGCGTGCCTTGGGCTTGCATCTCGGTGAGCGCCGCCAGCGCGCCTTCGGGGTCGCGCCCGTCGGCGCGCATGTCGGCACTCGCCATCAGGCGCGCATCCTGCCAATCGGGCGCCTCGATCCCGCCGAGCCATTCGTCGCGACGCACGTACTCGCGCATGCGATGCGCCGCGACGGCAGCCACGAGACCCGCCGCGCCCTTGTTCGATTCGAGCGCCAACGCCTCGCGAGCCGCCTTCTCCGCCCGCGAAAACCGCCCGGCGTACAGATTGCCGATCGCCTCGCGCAACGCCGCGTGCGCCTTCGCCTGCTTCGACCGAACGCGATAGGCGGCTACCCGCTGCGGCATCGTCCAAACATTGCGCCCGATGCGGATCAACGCATAGAGCACGATAAACGCGGCGACGATGCCCACCACGACCAGATTGAGCGAAACGTCGATGCGATACGGCGGATAAACGATCAGCACCTGCCCCGCATCGAAGTGGCCCACCGTTGCCAACACGACCGCGAGCACGAACAGCAAGGCCAGCCACAAGAGTCCTCTGAGCGCCATCGTCAGCCTCGGCTCTTGAAGTTGTGAACCGCCTGCAGGCTCGTGTTCAGGTTCGGCACTTCCACCGTCGCCGCGCCCTTCGACACGTCTTGGAGCAGCCCGCGCACCGTCTGCGTGCGTTTGGACGAGCCGTCGAAGTAACGCGCGAGCGCCGCATCGGCCGCGTTCAAGTCCGCCGCGAGCGTCGCCGGGTTACGCGAGAGCAAGCCCAAACGCGCCGACAACAGCCGCAGCTTGACGTTGTCGCGGATGAATATGCCCTGCTGGGGCGAGTTGAGCATCGCGTCGGCGTTGTCGAGCCTGCGCACCTGTACGAGACTCTTCAGTTCGGTGCCGGCCGCTCGGGAGAACACGTGCCACCAATGCAGGACCCGCGTTTCGCCGGGTACCGCACTTGCACCGGACGGTACCGATGCCGCTGCGGCCGACGAGGCCGACGCGGCTTGCGCGCTCGGCGCTTCGCCGAGCAAGGGCAATGTGTCGACTTGCGCGATGGCGTCGTCGAGCTTGATGGCGAGCCCCGTCAGATCGGTCGACGGTGCGGCCTTGAGCTTGTCGATGTCCTGCGCGATCGCGCGCCGCGCGACGAGCGCTTGCGGGCTGCCTGACGCGGCCAGACGCGAATCGGCGCTTTGCAGGGCGAACAGCGCGAGCTGCGTATTGCCCGTGAGTTGCAACTGCTCGCTCGCGCTCGAGAGTATCTGCTCGACTTCGGCAAACGTCCATTCGTCGCGATTGCTCGCGAGATTCTGGTATTGCTGCTGCAGGGCTTGTTGCGCTGTCTGCGCGTCGGCCAGCTTGCCTTGCAATTGCTGCAGGTCGACGTCGGCCTGATGGGCCGAGGCTGCCGCCTGGTCCGTCTTTGCACGCAACTCGGCCGTCTGCACACCGAGCGCCTGCGCTCGCGCGGCGAGTTGCGCCTCGAGCCGGTCGACCTTGCGGTTCAATGCGAAAGCGGCGATGCCTACCGCCGCGGCCAGCAAGATCACGACGACCCAAACCAAGCCGCCGCCGCGACGACGCGGTGCGTCGTAGACGGGCGGCATCGGCGGGGGAAACGGCGGCGTCGCGGCCGGCTGGAACGAGGGAGACGGTTCTTGGTTCGTATCAGTCATGCGCGAAGGGGGCGTGGAAGTAGCCTGGGCCGAAGCGGCCCGGGCAGGTTTTTCGAGTGCGGCACGAGACGATGCCGAGAGCGCGCGCAAGGCCGCGAGGATGCGTGCATCGCCGGGGCCGGATGCCGTAATCGTATCAAAACCGGCCGCCCGCGCCGTCTCGGCGATGCGCGGGTGCGGCACGACGAGCGGCGCGCGCAAGAGTGCCGCCCGTTCGGCGGGCTCGAGCGTGGCATCCGCCAGCGACATAAGGTTGCGGACACCCTCCGAGCTGGTCAGCAGCCAAGCATGCGGCGCGCCGCGCAGCAGCGTGCGCACGCGGGCCCAAGCGTCGGCGGCGGGCGCCGGCACGATTCGCCGATACGCGCACACGGGCTCGACCTGCGCACCCGCTTCGCGCAGGCGCTCGGCCAGCCATTCGCGGCCGCCGTCCCCGCGCACGATCAGCACAGGCCGGCCGCTCAAGGCGGCGGTGCCGAGGCGCGTCGATAGCGCGGCGAACAGCGCTTCCGAATCGAACCGCGCTCCGGCGTCGCCGTTGCCGTTGCCGTTCTCGGTTTCGCTCGGCATAGGGGCGCATGCGGCCGGGCTCGCATCGCCGTGCCCAGCCGGTTGATCTGCGGCGGCGACGCTGGCATCGATATCGACCTCGACGGGAGGCGCCTCGTCGGCCTGTGCCCCCGCCGGCGCGATGACGACATGGGCCGGCGCGGCGATCCCGTGCCGGGCCAATTCCGCCACGCTACCCGGCCCGACGACACCGATCGGCACTTGCCCTGGCCAAACGAAGCCGGGCACTGCCGCCAATGCCCGTTCGATGGCGTTCGGCGAGACGAACACGACTAGCGCGTACCGGTCGATCGAGGCGAACGCGGCGCGCAGCGGCGCGTCGTCCGCGACGGCCGCGATTTCGATCAGCGGAAAATCGAACGCGTCGATGCCTTCGCGCTCGAGCGCCGCGGCGAGTGCGCTCGACTGCCCCGCAGGGCGCGTCAACACCGCTGTGAAGCGCAAGGCGCCCGCGCGTTCGTTTGGAGAGAGGCCGCCGGACTCGACGCTCGACATGGGTGCGCGCCGGCGGGTCAGGCCGCCGGCTCGGCGCCGCGCGCCGCCGCGAGTTCGGCCACCACGGCAAGCGCGCCTTGCGCCACGAGCGAGCGGGCCACTTCCTCGCCGAGCGCCTGCGCCTCGGCTACGCTCGCCACCGCCGCCGAGGCGCTGGCAAACGCGGGACGGCTGCCGTCGGGCATCGAGACGCGGCTGGCCAGATGCATGGCTCCGCCTTGCCATGCCGCGTGAGCGGCAAGCGGCACATCGCAACTGCCGCCGAGCGCGCGCGAGACGGCTCGCTCGGCCTCCACGGCCAGGCGTGTCGGTTCGTGCACAAGCGGTGCGAGCCAAGCTTCGAGCTCGGGCCGCTGCGCGCGAATCT
Organism: uncultured beta proteobacterium; assembly: GCA_963838695.1. Classification (GTDB taxonomy): domain Bacteria; phylum Pseudomonadota; class Gammaproteobacteria; order Burkholderiales; family Burkholderiaceae; genus Trinickia. Next base: position 39,977 of record CAWIRZ010000046.1, read on the forward strand.
CGATACCGAGTGCGCCTTGCCCAGCGGCGGGTAGGCTATCGTCGACATCGAGCAACGCTCGGATGCGCTCCGCCAGGCCGAGCCGCTTCAATCCCGCCGCGGCCAGGATGATCGCCGCGTAATCGCCGCGGTCGAGCTTGGCCAGCCGCGTGTCCAGATTGCCGCGCAGCGGCTGGACGACGAGATCGGGGTAGCGCGCTCGCAAAATCGCTTCGCGCCGCAGGCTCGACGTACCGACGACGCTACCGGCCGGCAGCGCGGCCAGCGATGCGTAATCGTTCGAGACGAACGCATCGCGCGGATCTTCGCGCTCCATCACGGCCACGAGCGCGAACCCCACCGGCAGCGACATCGGCACGTCCTTCAGCGAATGCACGGCCAAATCCGCCCTGCCGTCGGCGAGCGCGGTTTCCAGTTCTTTGACGAAAAGCCCCTTGCCGCCGACCTTCGACAGCGTCCGGTCGAGGATTTGATCGCCGCGCGTCGTCATTCCTAGAATTTGGACGTCGCAAGATGGATATAATTTCCGCAGCGCATCGCGCACGAACTCAGCCTGCCACATCGCGAGACGGCTCTCTCGGGAGGCAATGATGAGTCGGGTAGGCGGTGCGGCTGAAAGCGTCTCGGAATTCATGAGTCAACACTTCGAATGACGGGATCGAACATCGGGAAATGGTAGCACGCACGCCTTGCCCCATTTTCCGCGCTTGCCGGCGGGCACGCGCGCGCAACAAGCGCACCCCGCGGGATCCGGGCGAGGCAGCCACAAGCGCCTCGTCTCGGGAGTCAAAAAGCGCACGCCAGCACGTTTGCAGTCGTTTGGTCAGTTTTGTGTAGTTGTCAGCAGTCAGCCCCCTTTTTCACCCCTGGCTTCACTGAGGAACCCACTGTGACGTCTTCCGGATCGGCGCGCACCGCCCGCCGCAACGATGCATCGCCTCGCTCGTCCGCAAAAAAATCGGCCGCACTCGCTAGCGCACCCGCACCCGCAAGGGCCAACGGCGCCACGCCGGCAAAAACGGCAAAAACGGCAACAGCGCCCACAACGGCCAAGCCCGCCGGCCGCGGCCGCGAGGACAAAGATCAGCCGCTCTTTCAGGACATCCGCTACCTCGGCCGCCTGCTCGGGGATGTCGTGCGCGAGCAAGAAGGCGATGCCGTCTTCAATGTCGTCGAAACGATTCGCCAGAACGCGGTCAAATTTCGTCGCGAGGACGACACGAGCGCGGCCCAAGCGCTCGACAAACAACTGCGCGCGCTGACGCCCGAGCAGACCGTGAGCGTCGTGCGCGCATTCAGCTTTTTCTCGCACCTGGCCAACATCGCCGAAGATCGCCACCACAACCGCCGCCGCCGCGTTCACGCGCTGGCGGGCTCGGCGCCGCAAGCCGGCACGATCGCCTACGCGCTCGGCCGCTTAGCGCTCGGGGGCAATCTCGATGCCGAGGCGCTCAAGCGTTTCTTCGACGATGCACTGATCGTGCCCGTGCTCACGGCGCACCCCACCGAAGTGCAGCGCAAGAGCATTCTCGATGCGCAGCACGACATCGCGCGGCTGCTGGCCGAGCGCGACCAGCCGCTGACCGAGCGCGAGCTTGCCGGCAACGAAGCGATGCTCCGCGCCCGCGTGACGACGCTCTGGCAAACGCGGATGCTGCGCGATTCGCGCCTGAGCGTGGCCGATGAAATCGAGAACGCGCTGTCGTACTACCACGCTACGTTCCTGCACGAAATTCCGGCGCTGTACGACGATATCGAAACGGCACTCGCCGAGCATACCGGCGAGCGCGTCCACGTGCCCCCGTTCTTTCAGATGGGCAGTTGGATCGGCGGCGACCGCGACGGCAATCCGAACGTCACGGCGCCCACGCTCGAACACGCGATCGTCCGCCAAGCCACCGTCATCTTCGAACACTACCTCGAGGAAGTGCACGCGCTCGGCGCCGAACTGTCGGTGTCGAATCTGCTGGCCGGCTGCAGCGAGGCGCTGAAGGCCCTGGCGGCGGCTTCGCCCGACCAATCGCCGCATCGCGTCGACGAGCCGTATCGCCGCGCGCTGATCGGCGTCTATGCGCGCCTTGCCGCAACGGCGCGCGCGCTGCTCGGCGAAGGCACCGCGCACACGCGCAGCGGTGTCTCCCGCGATGCCCAGCCGTACGCCGACGCGCAGGCGTTCGCTCAAGATCTGAATGTGCTCGTGGATTCTTTGACGGCCCATCACGGCGCCTCGCTCGCCGCGCCGCGCCTCGCGCCGCTCGCGCGGGCCACCCAGGTATTCGGCTTTCACCTCGCCTCGATCGATCTGCGTCAAAGCTCGGACGTGCATGAAGCGGTTATCGCGGAACTGCTTGCCCGCGCCGGCGTGGAAAGCGACTATGCGTCGCTCTCGGAAGCCGACAAGCTGCGTGTGCTGCTCGCCGAACTCGAACAGCCGCGGCTCCTGCGCTCGCCCTACCTCGAGTATTCGCCGCTCGTGCAAAGCGAGCTAGCCGTACTGGAAACGGCGCGCGTCACCCGCCAGCGCTTCGGCGCGCGCGCAGTGCGCAACTACATCATTTCGCACACGGAGACGGTCAGCGACCTCGTCGAAGTCGTGCTTTTGCAGAAGGAAACGGGCCTGCTCGAAGGCACCATGCGCGGCGGCCGCGGAGCCAGCGCGAAGAATGCGCTGATGGTGATTCCGCTGTTCGAAACGATCGCCGACTTGCGCAACGCCCCCGAAATCATGCGCGAATACTTCGCGCTGCCTGGTGTGGATGCGTTGCTCGCGCATCAAGGCGGCGAGCAGGAAGTCATGCTCGGGTACTCGGACAGCAACAAGGACGGCGGCTTCCTCACCTCGAATTGGGAGTTGTATCGCGCGGAACTGGCGCTCGTCGCGTTGTTCCGGGAGCGCGGGATCACGCTGCGCCTGTTCCACGGCCGTGGCGGCACGGTGGGCCGCGGCGGCGGCCCGACGTATCAGGCGATTTTGTCGCAGCCGCCCGGCACGGTGAACGGCCAAATCCGCCTCACCGAACAAGGCGAAGTCATCGCGAGCAAGTTCAGCAACGCGGAGATCGGCCGACGCAACCTCGAAACGGTCGTCGCGGCCACGCTCGAAGCATCGCTCGTGCAGCACGAGAGCGCGCCCGCGAACCTTGCCGCGTTCGAAGCAACGATGCAATCGCTCTCGAATGAGGCGATGGCCGCCTATCGCGCGCTCGTCTATGAAACACCCGGATTCAAGGATTACTTCTTTTCGTCCACGCCGATTTCGGAAATCGCCGAACTGAACATCGGTAGCCGCCCGGCTTCGCGCAAGCTGCAAGATCCGCAGCACCGTCGCATCGAAGATCTACGGGCGATCCCATGGGGCTTCTCGTGGGGGCAATGTCGCCTGCTGCTGACGGGCTGGTACGGTTTCGGCAGCGCCGTCGCCGCGCATCTGGATAGCGCCGCGAGCGAGGCCGAGCGCACTCGGCGGCTCGCCACGCTGCGCAAGATGTATAAGACCTGGCCGCTGTTCTCGACGCTGCTCTCGAACATGGACATGGTGTTGTCGAAGACCGATCTCGCCGTGGCCTCGCGCTACGCGCAGCTCGTCGAAGACAAGAAGCTGCGCAAACACGTGTTCGAACGTATCGTCGCGGAATGGGAGCGCACCTCCCAAGCCTTGTCCGAGATCACCGGGAAAGCGGCGCGCCTCGCCGACAACCCGCTGCTCGCACGGTCGATCAAGAACCGCTTCCCCTACCTCGATCCGCTCAATCACTTGCAGGTCGAACTGTTGAAGCGGCACCGCGCGGGCGATTCGAATGCACGTGTGCGGCGCGGCATTCATTTGACGATCAACGGCATCGCCGCCGGGCTGCGGAATACCGGCTGACACAGGCAACGCCGGCGCGGCATCGAGCCGCATCGAGCCGTTCCGAGCGGCTACCGTTTAAACAGGCTGTTCGCGAAAGCGGCAGCCTTTTTTATTGCGCCGCACATATTGGGGTCAATTACCCTTAAGTATTTATACCACCGCGATTGGCTCAAGTTTTCCCTTAATACGGTCGTTAAGAAAATCGGAATCCCCGATTTTGTCGCTCGCCGCTCGTTCGTTCGCCGTTGGCCGAACTGAGTTGAGCGCGACGATAGCGGGCATCGACGCAGCGCTTCCGGCGCGCGTCGCAACCGTTTCGCCGGTCGCGAATTCGGTAAAAAATGCTTGTCGAATATGATTAACGTTTCGTCCCTTCCCCGATCGCTAGCGAAAATTACGCACGGCCTTCGCGTCAATCACGCGACGGCAATCGGTTTAATTCTGGCGTTGTGGCTCGCACTCGGCGCATTTTCCACCTGGGATGCGAGAACGGAAATAGCCAACGAGCGCTTGCAAGCCGATGCGCTGGCCGATGCGCTCGCATCGCATACATCGCGCGTGTTGCGCGAGGCCAGTCAGGTCGCCGCCGTCGTTGCCTTTCTAGTGCGCCAAAATGGGGTTGCCGTGCCGCTCGACGAGTACGTCCATTCGGGCCTGCTCGATCCCGACGTGTTCGTTCAAGTTGCCGTGATCGACAAGCATGGCGTGTTGCGCGCCTCGACGCTCCCGGATTTCAAGCCCATCGACCTGTCCGATCGCGAGCATTTCCGCATTCATATCGACGATCCCGGCACAGGGCTATTCGTGGGCTGTCCCGTGGTCGGGCGGATCAGCGGACAAACGTCGATCCAACTGTCCGAGCGCGTGAACGACCCACAGGGCCGCTTTCTGGGCGTGATCGTCGTCTCGATGCCGCCCTCGTACTTAACGGAACTCTACGATACGCTGCGCCTCGGACACGAAGGTCTGGTTTCGGTCCTCGGTACGCGCGACTTCGAGATTCGGGCCCGCCGAAGCGGCGATCGCAGCAATCTCGATTGGTTGCGGATACCGCAAAACTCGCCGCTGCGCATCGCGCTTGAAGCGTCGCCGCAGGGGCACTTCGACGCGCTGAGCCCGATCGATCACGTTCGGCGCAGCATCAGCTATCGGTCGCTGCCCGATTACCCGCTCGTGGTCATGGTCGGCTTTTCGAATGCGGAATTTCTTGCCGCGTTCCGCTTGCGCACGCTCGCGCTCGTCATCGCCGGCATCATACTGACCGCGTTGATCCTCTTCGCCGAGACCACCCAGGGCCGGCTGTTCCGCCGCCTGCAAGCCGCGTCCGCTCGCGAGCGCGAAGCGCATGAACGCAAGGTGGTCGAAGCCAGGCGCGCCGACGCGCTCTTCAAAGCGATTCCCGATTCCGCGCTCGGTTTATCCGCAGACGGACACATCGACGGCTACAACGTCCGCGTGCTGGCGCTACTGGGCTGGGGCGTCGACGACATTGCCACCGCCACCCCCTCGCGGATTGCGCAGGCGTTCTTTCGCGAGGACCGCAGCCCCGAGCGCGACGGCAAGGCGGATCTATTCGCGCAGATGCTCGACGGCACGGCGGCGCAGCATGCGTCGAGCGCGGTGTTTCACCTCGACACGCCGTTTCCGAGCGTCTACGAAATGCGCGTCGAGCGGCGCGCGGCGGATTCGCGCGGCCTCATCGCCCTCATTCGCGATGTAAGCCACGAGCACGCGAACGAGCAAGCGCTCATGCAAAGCGAATCGCGCTATCGGCAATTGATCGAATTGTCGCCGTACGCGGTGTTCCTGATCCAGGAATTCAAGATCGCCTTCGCCAATCCGAAAGCGCTCGAAATGCTCGGCGCGTATTCGGCCGCTCAGATTCGCGGGCTGTCCATCGTCGAGTTCGTGCATACCGAGCATCGCGACGTCATCGAAGAACGCATCGGCCGCCTGCTGCGCCGCTACACGGCCGTGCCGGCGCGCGAAGAGAAATGGCTGCGGCTCGACGGCAGCGCGTTCATCGGCGAAATGACGGCCGTCCCTTACGAACTCGACGGCGTGCGCGGCGCGCTGGTGATGCTGCAAGACATCACGAGCCGCAAAGAGGCGGAAACGCAGCGCGACCGGCTGTTCGACCTGTCGCTCGATTTGACCTGCCTGGCGGATCCGGCAGGACGGTTCAAGCGCGTGAACCCGGCGTTCACGAAGGTGCTCGGCTGGTCCGCCGATGAACTGCTGTCGCGCCCGTTCATCGATTTCGTGCATCCCGAGGACCGCGCGCGCACGATGCACGAAATCGGCAGCCGCCGGCCCGGCGAGCCGATCGATCAATTCGAGAATCGCTATGCGTGCAAGGACGGCAGCACGCGTTGGCTCTCGTGGAAGGCGATTCAGCTCGAAGGGCTTATCTACGCGACCGCGCGCGATGTGACCGAAAGCCGCCGCGCCACCCAGCAGCTCGAACAGGCCCGCGCCGACGCCGAAGCGGCCTCCCGCACGAAGAGCGCATTCCTCGCGACGATGAGTCACGAGATCCGCACGCCGATGAACGGCGTCATCGGCATGATCGAAGTGCTGTCGCAATCGCCGCTGTCGACCGATCAGGACGACATGGTGACGACGATCCGCGAATCCGCGAACGCCCTGCTGACGCTCATCGACGACATTCTGGACTTCTCGAAGATCGAGGCAGGCCGGCTCCATATCGAACGCGTACCGCTGTCCATCAAGCATTTGGTCGATGGGCTATGCCAATCGCTGACGCCCGTGGCCGAGCGTGCCGGCGTCAAACTGTCGAAGTCGGTTTCTCCCGATCTGCCGAAGGTTGTGCTTTCCGACGATACGCGCTTGCGGCAGGTGCTCTACAACCTCGTCGGCAACGCGATCAAGTTCTCGGGTGGGCGCCCGGACACACCGGGGGCCGTCAGCGTGGTCGTCGAGGCCGAGCCGCATCCGCATGACGCTGGCCGCGTGCAGATCCGCTTCCATGTCGGCGACAACGGCATCGGGATGGACGCGGACACGCTGCCGAAGCTGTTCAAGCCCTTCACTCAAGCGGAAGCATCGACGACGCGCCGCTTCGGCGGCACCGGTCTGGGCCTCGCCATCTGCCGGCGCTTGTGCGATCTGATGGGCGGCGAGGTATCGGCTCAAAGCCAGTTGGGCCTCGGCTCGACGTTCACGGTCAGCCTGCCGTTCGAGATCGGCGAGGCAGCCGCCGACGACCATCGCGCACTGTCGAACGCTGCCGGCGGCGGGCGAGGCGCGGGCGGATCCGGTGTGGGCGGCCTAGGCGCGAATCGCCCGGCACCGTCGATCGCACAGGCGCGCGAACTCGGTCGCCTGATTCTCGTGGCCGAAGACGACGCGATCAATCAGAAGGTGATCCTGCGCCAACTCGCGTTGCTCGGCCATGTCGCGGAGATCGCCGGAGACGGCCGCGAAGCGCTGGCGCATTGGCGCGCCAACCACTACGCGCTGTTGCTGACCGATTTGCACATGCCCGAGATGGACGGATACGAACTCGTCGAAACGATACGCCGGGAGGAAGCCGAGGGCACGCGCTTGCCGATCATCGCGCTCACGGCCAACGCCGTGCAAGGCGAAGCGGCCCGCGCCAAGGCGGTCGGCATGGACGGCTATCTGACGAAGCCGCTGCAGCTCGCTCGCCTGCAAGCCGTGCTCGACTCGCACTTCCCCGTGCATGACAGCGCGGCTGCAGTGCAAGCGCCGCCCGCGCTCGAAGCCGCGCCGACGCGCGAGCGGGCCGTCGATATCGACGTGCTCAAGGGCATCGTCGGCGACGATCCCGACACCGTGCGCGAACTGCTCTCCGATTATCAGCAGTCTGTCGGAAGGCTGGCCGCGGAGCTGCGCACGCATTGCGACGCGGGCCGCGGCCGGGAAGCCGGTGCGATCGCCCACAAGCTCAAATCGTCGTCGCGCTCGGTGGGCGCACTGGCGCTCGGCGATCTTTGCGCCGAACTGGAAAACGCCGGGAAAGCCGGCGACCTCGCGCTGCTGGCCAACTGGGCCAAGCAGTTCGATGCGGCATTGGCGGCCGTCGAGCAATCGCTCGACCAGTTGCTGGCCGTCGAATCCAAATGATCAGGACAACTAAAGTAACCAAGACCGGGGACCCACCATCATGGAACTCAACGATCTGACTCCCAAGCGCGCGGCGGTGCTCGTCGCGAGCCAATCGGTGGCCGATGCCGAACTCGTCGGTAAATTGCTGCAAGACGAATTTCACAACGTGCGGCTCTCGACGAAGGCCGAGTTCGCCGTCGAAGACTTCGAAGCGCACCGCCCGTCCGTACTCGTATTGGCCTTCGATACGCTCGAAGCGGCGCAGAGCTACTACATCGGGCTGTATCGGCTCAGCACGGTCGTGCACGAGGCGCGCCATCGCGTCGTCGTGCTCTGCAACAAGCACGACGTGTGGACCGTCTACGACCTCTGCAGCATGGGCCACTTCGACGATTACGTGCTGTTTTGGCCGGCAACCAACGATGCGCCGCGCATTCGCATGTCCGTCCATCAGGCGCTGCGGATCATGACGGCCAAAGAGCAGGCGGGCGATCTGACGCCGCGCGCGGCCCCGATAGGGGTGAGTTCCCCGCAGGCCGCGCGGGCGGCAGCCGTCGAAGCGGAAACCGACACCGTAGCGGTTCGCCTACCGGCGGCGGCAACGCAAACGGCGGCGGCCGGCGCGCACGCGCAGCCGGCAGCGCCGAAAGCGACGGCTGTCCCGCCGAAGCGGCTGGCCGTGTTGATCGTCGAGGACGACGGCTTCCAGCAAAAGCTGATCGGCCGCCTGATGAACGGGCTCGATATCGATGTCCTGTTCGCCGACAGCGGCGCGCAGGCGCTCGAACAGATGTGGGAGCACAAGCCCGACCTCGTCCTGATGGACATCGGCCTGCCCGACACGAGCGGCGTAGAGGCCACGCGCAAGATCAAGTCGATCGGCCAGTTCGGACACGTACCCATCCTTATGGTGACGGGCCATAGCGAGCGCAACATCGTGGTCGACAGCCTGAAGGCCGGTGCCGCCGATTTTCTGGTCAAACCGTTCGACAAGAACACGCTGCACGAAAAGCTGCGTCAGTTCCTCCCAGCCTTGGCGATGGCGTGAGCCAGCGGTAAGCGAAGCAATCAGCAACGAATGGTGGTGCACGATATGGAGCAAGGCAACCGGCCCCGCAAGATTCTCGTCGTCGACGACGAGCCGTTCGTCCTCAAGGTGCTGGTACGGCAACTGGCTGCGCTCGGCTACGAGGACATTCTTCCGTACGAACACGCGCAAGACGCGCTCGCGATGCTCGAAAACGACGATCATCAGATCGATGTCGTCTTCACCGATCTGCAGATGCCGGGCATGGACGGCGTCGAATTCCTGCGTCAACTGGTCCAGCGCGGCTATGACGGCCAGGTCGTGCTCGTCAGCGGCGAAGACACGCGCATTTTGAAGAGTGCGGAAAAGCTCGCTTACTCACGCGGCTTGCACGTGCTCGGATCGCTCGCGAAACCGGCTACCCGCGAGCAATTGCAGCAGCGCCTGCATTGCGTCAAACCGCTCCAGCCCGCCAGCGAGCTGCAGGGCTCGTATCTGCCGGAGGAACTGCGCGCGGCGATCGCGGCCGGGCAGATCGTGACCTGCTATCAGCCGCAAGTCGCGTTCGCCACGGGGGAAGTGACGGGCGTCGAAGCGATGATCGGCTGGCAACATCCGCGCGACGGGCTGGTGCCGGCCGACCGCTTGCTGGCGAGCGAGCAGTACTACGGCATCCTGAACGACTTGACGCGGACGATCCTGCCGTCCGCACTCGCCCAAGCCGCGCAATGGCAGAGCTTGGGCGACGATTTCCGCGTCGGCATCAATCTATCGATGGAGGATCTGGCGGCCCTCGATTTTCCCGATTTCATCGTCGATGCAGCCGCGCGGGCGCATTTTCCCCTGTCGCGCCTTGTGCTCGAAATCAAGGAAACGCGGATGACGCGCGATCGGCTCGTCTCGCTCGACGTGTTGACGCGGCTGCGCTTAAAGCGCATTAGCCTGCTCATCGACGATTTCGGTGCCGGACAATCGTCGTTGGCGCACTTGCGCGATGTGCCGTTCGACGAACTGAAGCTCGACGGCGGCTTCGTGCACGGCGCGAGCCGGGATATGTCGCTCAACGCCATCGTGAAGGCCAGCCTGCTGCTCGCGCGTCAGCTCAATATGCGTACGGTCGCGCACGGCATCGACGACGTTGAAGACTGGAATGTCTTGCGCGATTTATCTTGCGATGTCGCGCAAGGCAGCTTCGTCGGCCCGCCGATGCCCGGCGAGGCTCTGCCGCAATGGGCGCAAGCGTGGGCCGCGCGATATGCCGCACTCGGACGCTGACGGCACACGCGCGAAAGTCGAATGCTCGAAAGTCGCATGCTCTAGCGTTTGAACGCTCGAGCGCGCTAACGCCGGAACGCACGAGCATTACCGCGTTGACCTCGAAAACAGTCGAGCAATCGCGGGCTCAGCGTGCCTCGACCATCAAGACGTCGAGCTCGAACGAGCCGTCGGGCCGCACGCCGTAGTATTTCCTCACCTCGTCGGGCGCACTCGCCCACAGCGAGCGAATCGCCTGCGCCCGCTCGGCCGGCGTCCGCATCCGCGCGATCCACGGCTCGAATTCGATCGGCAAACGCCAACGCTCGCGCACGCTCGCGGTGAACCCGGCCGCAGCAAAGAACGCCACCCATTCGTCCGCGCGATAGTTGCGCACGTGCGAGCCGTCACGCAACAGTTCCACCGCTTGTAAATGCGTGTCGAGCAACGGATGGTCGGCACCGACCACATCGATGAAGAGCACCCGTCCACCTGGCTTGAGCACGCGACGCACTTCGGCCAGCGCTTGCGTCACATCGTGCCAATGGTGCGCGCTGAACCGGCTCACGACCCAGTCGAACGAGGCATCGGGCAGCGGCAAGCGCTCCGCCGCACCTTGCTGCGTGCGGATGTTCGCCAATCCGCGTTCTCGTGCGGCCGCCGTTACCGTCGCGAGCATCGGTTCGGCGAGATCGTAGGCGACGACCGAACGCGCGTGCGGGGCACAGGCGAAGCTCGCATGGCCGGCACCGCAACCGACATCGAGTACGTCGGCGCCGGGTGTCGATGCGATTTCGGCGGCCAGTGTTCCGAGATCGGCGCCGCTCGCGTGGGTTTGACTCGTCAAATAGGCGGCGGCGGTCGTGCCGAATGCATCTGCGACCTGTTCGTGATGTTTCATCGATGCGCTCCTTGGGCGGCGAAGGGGAAGCGAAGCGGGGGCTCCGTCGGGTAGGTCGTCTCCCAGGCGGTGGAGCCTGTCGGTCGACGACGCATACCGTTACAATATGGCCGGCGCGGTACCGGTACAAGACAAGCAAATATTCTGGTATCCGATGTACCCGGCTTCGATTTGTCTGACCCGACACGCCCGATTTACCCATTCGATCGATCACCCATGACTACCGCTGAGCCGTCTCGATTGCACGCGCATCGCGTCGCGCCGGCATCCCCCGCTACGTCCGCTACGTCCGCTACGTCCGCTATGGCCACTACGCCCGCTGCGCCCGACTTACCCGCCACACCGGCTTCATCTACGGCACGGGCCGCGTCAGGTGCACCGTCCGCGCCTACTGCGGCGCTGGAAGCCACGCCGGCGCGCGCCCTGGGCGAGTTCATCCGCGCCCATCGCGAACGCCTCACGCCCGCCGCCGTGGGCCTGCCGCCTGGCCCACGGCGCCGCACCCCGGGGCTGCGCCGGGAGGAAGTCGCCCAAATGTGCGGCGTGAGCCCGACGTGGTACACGTGGATCGAGCAAGGGCGACCGGTCTCGGCTTCCGCCGACGCCCTCGCGCGGATCGCCGTCGCACTGCGGCTCTCGCGCGCCGAGCGCGGTTACCTGTTCGAGCTTGCCGGCGAGCGCGATCCGGCCGAGCCCACACCCGCTTCGAACGACGCGCCGGCGGCGCTCATCGCGACAGTGGGCCTCGTGGGCGCCCCCGCCTATGTCCTCGATCGGCAATGGAACGCGCTCGCTTGGAACAACCACGCGGCCGAGCTCTTCGTGGGCTGGCTCGACGGCGCGCCCGATCCGGCACGGGAACGCAATTTATTGCGATTCACGTTCGCCGAGCCGGCCGCGCGCAGGCTCATCGTCGATTGGGAAACGCGCGCGCGGCGGCTCGTCGCGGAATTCCGCGCCGATTCGATCCGCCATCTGAACGACGGCCCCACGCGCGCACTGATCGACGCCCTCAGCGCCGAAAGCGAAGCATTCGCCAGCTTTTGGGCGTCGCAGGACGTCGGCGAACGCGAAGGCGGCTCGCGCGCGTTCGATCATCCCCGGCTCGGCCGGATCGTGTATGACCAGATCACGCTGCGGCCAGCCCATCGGGAAGATTTGCTGCTCGTCGTACTCGTGCGCCCATGAACCGCGAAACGGCATGCCCGCGCGGCCGTCCGCCGACGCGCAGGCGCCTGCGTAGGCGGTAAGATAGCGCCCAACGTACTCGACGGCCCCACGCCGCCTTATGACCACCTTACCGAACGAACCCACACCGCCCGTGCTTGCGGCTCTGCTTGCGCGCGTCGCCGAACAGGACGCGCGCGCGCTGCGCACGCTCTACGAACTCACAAGTTCGAAACTGTTTGGCGTTGCGCTGCGTATATTGGTGAAGCGCGAATGGGCGGAGGAAGCCTTGCAAGAGTCGTTTGTCAATGTCTGGCGGTATGCGGGCGACTACCGCGAGGCGCTCGCGGCGCCGCTCACGTGGATGGCAGCCATCGTGCGCAATCGCGCGCTGGACTTCCTGCGCCGGCAAAAGGCTAGCGCGTCCGACGGCTCGGCATTGACGACCGAATGGAGCGACACGCTCGACGAAGTCATTGCCGGCGACGAGCGCGACCCCGCCGAGTCGGCGCTTTTGTCCGAACAAGCGAAATTGCTCGAGATCTGCATGTCGCGGCTCGATGCGAGCCAGCGTCAAGCCGTGGCACTTGCCTACCTGCGCGATCAGAGCCACAGCGAGATCGCCGCGCAGTTATCGGTGCCGCTCGGGACGATCAAGTCTTGGGTGCGGCGCGGGCTTGAAAAATTGAAGATTTGCATGGGGGGCAAGTGAAATGAGGATCCCCAAGTTGACTGCGTTCACTGCGTTCGCACCGTTCGCTCGGATCGCTTCCCGCCGGGGAGGCGACCGCCTCTCTTCGCGCGGCCGGGCGGGAGGTTGATATGGATTTGCACCGTTATCCCGACTTGATCGACCGTCTCGCCGGAGAATATGCGCTTGGCGTACTGCGCGGCGGCGCGCGCAAGCGCTTGGAAGCGTTGGCAAGCCGTGACCGCGAGGTGCGCGAAGCGATCGAAAGCTGGCAGGCGCGCATTGGAGCGATGACCGAACTGGCGCCTAGCGTCGCGGCGCCTGCGAGCGTATGGGAAGGCGTGGAGCGCCGGCTCGGGCTTGCGGCCGCGCCGCGTACCGCGCACGGCACGCACGCAGCCGATGCACCCGCCCGCGCGAGTGCGCGGCCGCAGGCCGCCCATCGCAAGCGGGGCACAGCCGGCGCGCGTTGGTTCGATTCGATCACGTTCTGGCGCGGTTGGTCGATCGGTGCGACGGGCCTCGCATTCGCCGCCGTCGTCGCGCTGGCCGTGACGTTGCGGCCGTTCGCGCCCGCAGGCACACCTACCGAACAGGCCCAACAATCGCAACAAGCGCAACAATCGCAGCAAACCGCGCAAACGACGCCGCCGAGCGGCGCGAAGATCGAGCGCGTAGCGTACGTGGCGGCGCTCGTGCCGCCCGACCAGCCGAAAAGCCCGACGATGGCGTTCGTGATGTGGGACGACAAGAACGCGATGGTGAGCGTGCACCGCATGACCGGCGGCGACGCACCGCCGCCTGGCAAGAGCGAAGAGCTTTGGGGCGTGACGCACGACGGCAAGATGGTCTCGCTCGGGATGCTGCCGGCCGGCGAAGTCGTGTCCATGAAGGTGCATGGGATGAACGCGTACGCGAAGATCGCGGTCTCCGTCGAACCGATGGGGGGCTCGAGGCGCGCGGACGGTCCGACGGGCCCCGTCGTCTGCGAAGGGGCCTTGATGGCGACGGCTTAGTTCGCCGCTCGGTCCAACCGCCGCCGTTCGATTCCCGGCTGCTTGCCGAGCGGCAAGCCAGCCGGGCGGCGGTGATAAAATCGCAGGCTTATCCGCTGCTTCGGCGTACCTTTGGCCGCTTCGGCCTACCCTCTTACCGCCCATCATCATGACGTCTCAACTGCACAAAAAAGGCGAAGCCTGGTCGGCTCGCTTCTCGGAGCCGATGTCGGACCTCGTCAAGCGCTACACATCGTCGGTGTTCTTCGACAAACGCATGGCGCTCGTCGACATCGAAGGCTCCCTCGCGCACGCGAAGATGCTGGCTGCGCAAAAGATCATCGCCGCGGCCGATCTCGATGCCATCGAGCGGGGCATGGCGCAGATCAGGGGAGAAATCGAGCGCGGCGAATTCGTCTGGCAGCTCGATCTCGAAGACGTCCACTTGAATATCGAAGCGCGCCTGACCGCGCTGATCGGCGACGCCGGCAAGCGCCTGCACACCGGCCGCTCACGCAACGATCAGGTCGCCACCGACATCCGCCTGTGGCTGCGCGCCGAGATCGATCGCATCGGCGCGCTCATCAAGGATTTGCGCACCGCCCTCGTCGATCTGGCGGAGCAGCATGCGGAAACGATCATGCCGGGCTTCACGCACTTGCAAGTCGCGCAGCCGGTCACGTTCGGCCACCATCTGCTCGCTTACGTGGAGATGTTCGGCCGCGATGCCGAGCGCATGCGCGACTGCCGCACGCGCGTCAACCGCCTGCCGCTCGGCGCGGCGGCGCTGGCCGGCACGAGCTATCCGATCGATCGCCACGCCGTGGCGAAGACGCTCGGGTTCGACGGTATCTGCGCGAATTCGCTCGACGCCGTGTCCGACCGCGATTTCGCGATTGAATTCACGGCTGCGGCGGCGCTCGTCATGACGCATGTTTCGCGTCTGTCCGAAGAACTGGTGCTGTGGATGAGCCCGCGTGTGGGCTTCATCGATCTGGCCGACCGCTTTTGCACGGGTTCGTCGATCATGCCGCAAAAGAAAAACCCCGATGTGCCGGAACTCGCGCGTGGCAAAACGGGCCGCGTCAACGGCCATCTGATGGCGTTGTTGACGTTGATGAAGGGGCAGCCGCTCGCCTACAACAAAGACAATCAAGAAGACAAAGAACCGCTGTTCGACACGGTCGATACCGTTGCCGATACGTTGCGGATTTTTGCCGAGATGGTGGCGGGTATTACGGTGAAGCCCGACGCGATGCGTGCGGCGGCGTTGCAAGGGTTTTCGACGGCGACGGATTTGGCCGATTATCTGGTCAAGCGCGGCCTGCCGTTTCGCGACGCGCACGAGGCGGTGGCGCTCGCGGTACGGATTTGCGTCGATCGGGGATGCGATCTGGCCGACCTTACGCTCGATGAATTGCGTACGGAGCTGCCGAACGTCGCGCATTTGATCGGCGAGGATGTGTTTGGGTATTTGACGCTGGAGGGCTCGGTGGCGAGCCGCAATCATGCGGGCGGCACCGCACCGGAGCAAGTGCGCGCCGCAGTTCAAGCGGTACGTCAGGCGCTTTAAACGCGCAGCGCGGCGGCTCGACAGCCGGCCGCGCTGGATTTTGCCGCGTCCGGCGGGCGCCCCCCCGTCCTCGCTAGTGGGCAACGGGCGCAAGACCTCAATTGGGCTGCGGTCCTACCTCGCCGCAGGAGGAAAAAGCGATCGAAGCCGAGTTGAAGCGTCGGGTGGAACAATCCAATCGAGATCCGGTGCACCACGGTTACAGCCTCCTCGATAATAGCTGCTCGTCGAACGTGGCTGACGTACTGCGTCGAGTGGGTATTCTCGCCCATGATCCACGCGGATTTGGACTCGTCAGCCCAGCAGACCTCGCGGTTGGCCTATCCCATTCCAAGCGGGTAAAGGAAAAGCGGCTTTATCGCAAAATCGGATCATGACTCACTTTCATTTAACGAGCGCAATCGCAATCGTGCTTCTGATGTCCGCGTGTTCCGAGGCGCCAAGTGGCGTATGGGTTGCGGCAAAGACAGTCCCGGTCTATGCATCGAATAACGACGCAGAAACGAGAACGCTGTTCACGTTACGGTCCGGCGATACGTGCATGCCGCTACGCATGGTAGAGATGAAGGTGTATCAGCACACCGAAATTGAATGCGAAAAAGGGCGTGGCTGGGTGACGGGCAAACACAACTTCGATATCAAAACAGCCGGTTGATCCGGTCGAATCGCAGCGGTGGGCCCGCGCGCAACGCTAGCTTTGTGCGAAGAACCACACCGCTATCGGCGCCCCGGCGCCCCACCCTTCAATCGCTCCCCACCGTCTCCGACAACCGCTTGATCGTCGCCACACGTTCGCCGATGAGATCCACGCGCTCGGCTTCCGTACCGAGCGGCGCGGTGGCGTCGAAGTACGCCCTCCACGCACGCTGCGCACGCGCGAGCGCCGGTCGCGCGCGAACGGGCAATTTATCCCGCAACGCCCGCTCATAACGCCTCAGGTCGAACTGGGCATGCTCGCATGCCGCATCGAGATTGCATGGCCGCATCCGCTCTTCATGTGCCCGCGCGTCGTCGCTTTGCGCGCGTGAGGCGACCGGGCTCGATACCGGCGCCGCATCCGAACCCAACCGAGCCGCTGAAGCCG
Organism: uncultured beta proteobacterium; assembly: GCA_963838695.1. Taxonomy (GTDB): domain Bacteria; phylum Pseudomonadota; class Gammaproteobacteria; order Burkholderiales; family Burkholderiaceae; genus Trinickia. Next base: position 56,611 of record CAWIRZ010000046.1, read on the forward strand.
TAGGCGCCGCGGCCCCCGAAGCCGCACCCGAGGCCGCGGATGTCGAAGCCGCGGGAACATGCGCTGGCACCGGCGGCGGCGCAAAACGCGACGCAACATGCCGGAGGGCAAGCGCACGATCTCGCACCGACTGCAATTGCACGTTCGCTTGCGTGATCGAATAGGTGCTGCCGCGCGTCGTCGCAAACACGGCGTGCAACAGCGGCACCTCTTCCTTGCGCCAAGCGAGCCAATGGCTCTCGCTATCTTGCCAGCCACGCCGCGCTTCGGCGGTCGCGGTGGCCGCGATCGAGCGCATCGCGCTATCGATCGCCGCTTGCCATTCATCGCGCGCGGCCTCGATACATTGCACTTGGCCCGGGGTCGACGAGCGATCCGAGCGCGCCGAGCAATTTTGCATCGCCGTGTCGATCGGATCGGCCCGCGCCGCCTCCGCCTGCGCGGCGAGCGGCGCTGCCGAGAGCGCAACGAGCAAGGCCCCCCGCAGAACCGATTCTGCGAACATCCCGAGAGGATTCGTCGACTTCGACATCGTCAAACGCGAACGCAGTCGACGAAATACTCGGTGCGCCCGCCCACCGTTTCCGCCACGAGGCCGTGGATATCGGTCGAGAAACCCGGGAAACGCTCGTTGAATTCGCGCGCAAATCGCAGGTAGTTGACGATCGTGCGGTTGAAGCGCTCGCCCGGAATCAGCAACGGAATACCGGGCGGATACGGCGTCAGCAAAATGCTGGTCACGCGCCCCTCGAGTTCGTCGATCGGCACCCGATCGATCTCGCGGTGCGCGAGCTTCGCGAATGCGTCGGACGGCTTCATCGCCGGCTCCATGTTCGACAAATACATTTCCGTCGTCAGCCGCGCGATATCGTTCGCACGATAGACGCTGTGGATCGCCTGACACAGATCGCGCAAGCCCATGCGTTCGTACGCCGGGTGCTGCGCGATGAACTCCGGCAGCACACGCCACAACGGCTGATTCGTGTCGTAATCGTCCTTGAACTGCTGCAGTTCAGTGACCATCGAGTTCCACCGGCCCTTCGTAATGCCGATCGTGAACATGATGAAGAACGAGTACAAGCCCGTCTTTTCGACGATGATGCCGTGCTCCGACAGATACTTCGTCACGATCGCGGCCGGAATGCCCGATTCGCCGAAGTCGCCCGCCATGTCGAGGCCGGGCGTCACGATCGTCGCCTTGATCGGATCGAGCATGTTGAAGCCGTCGGCCAGCGGGCCGAAGCCATGCCATTGATCGTCCGCATGCAGGATCCAATCCTCGCGCGAGCCGATGCCTTCGTCGGCTAGCGCGTCGGGGCCCCAGACTTGGAAGAACCAATCCTCGCCGTACTCGGCATCGACCTTGCGCATCGCGCGGCGGAAGTCGAGTGCCTCCGCGATCGATTCTTCAACGAGCGCCGTGCCGCCGGGCGGCTCCATCATCGCGGCCGCGACATCGCACGACGCGATGATCGCGTACTGCGGGCTCGTCGACGTATGCATCAAATAGGCTTCGTTGAAGCGATGCCGATCGAATACGCCATGCTCGGAATCTTGCACGACGATCTGCGACGCCTGCGAAATGCCGGCGAGCAGCTTGTGCGTCGAATGGGTGGCGAATACGAGCGCCCCCGTCCGCGGACGGCCGGCGCCGATCGCATGCATGTCCTGGTAGAACGAGTGAAACTCGGCGTGCGGCAGCCATGCTTCGTCGAAATGCAGGGTATCGAGGAAATCGCCGAGCAATTCCTTGATCATTTCGACGTTGTAGACGACACCGTCGTAGGTACTCTGCGTGATCGTCAGAATACGCGGCTTCAGATTCGGATCCTTCTCGAACGCCTCGCGCGCGAACGGGTTCGCCAAGATCTTCTTGCGAATGTTTTCGGGCTTGAACTCGTCCCGAGGGATCGGCCCGATGATGCCGAAATTGTTGCGCGTCGGCGTGAGGAACACGGGAATCGCGCCCGTCATCGTGATCGCGTGCAGAATCGATTTGTGGCAATTGCGATCGACGACGACGATATCGCCCGGCGCGACGGTGGCGTGCCAAACGATCTTGTTCGACGTCGATGTGCCGTTCGTCACGAAAAAGAGGTGATCGGCGTTGAAGATGCGTGCGGCATTGCGCTCGGATGCGGCGACCGGGCCGATGTGATCGAGCAGTTGCCCGAGTTCGTCGACGGCATTGCACACGTCCGCGCGCAGCATGTTCTCGCCGAAGAACTGGTGGAACATCTGCCCAAGCGGGCTTTTCAGGAATGCGACTCCACCGGAGTGGCCCGGGCAATGCCACGAGTACGAACCTTCGTCGGCGTACTTGACGAGTTCCTTGAAGAACGGCGGCGACAGCGAATCGAGGTAGACCTTCGCCTCGCGCACGATGTGGCGCGCAACGAATTCCGGGGTGTCCTCGAACATGTGAATGAAGCCGTGCAACTCGCGCAGAATGTCGTTCGGCAGGTGACGCGACGTGCGCGTTTCGCCGTAGAGGAAGATCGGAATATCGGCGTTGCGGCGGCGCACCTCGATCACGAACGCGCGCAACTGGAGAATGGCGGTCGCCAGTTCGGGCAGTTCCCCATCCGGTCCCGTCTCGCCCAACATGAGCTCATCGTCGTCCAGCGACAAAATGAAACATGACGCACGGCTCGATTGCTGCGCGAACGAAGTCAGGTCGCCGTAGCTCGTCAGGCCGAGCACTTCGACACCCTCCCCTTCGATCGCTTCCGCGAGCGCGCGGATACCCGAGCCCGAAATGTTCTCGGAGCGAAAATCTTCGTCGATGATGACGACGGGGAAACGAAACTTCATGGGCGAATTCTCCAAAGACAACGACCGCGGGCCCGGGGATTGCGCATCCCACGTGCCAGCGGCCACCGAAACTGCTTAGTCTCTACGCGCTACACGTCCGTAATATGACCGTCCGCAATACAGCACGGCCTATTAGGTCTTGGGCAGCGTCACGCCGTGCTGCCCTTGGTACTTCCCGCCGCGATCGGCGTACGACACTTCGCACACCTCGTCGCTCTCGAAAAACAGCACCTGCGCGACGCCTTCGTTCGCGTAGATCTTGGCCGGCAACGGCGTGGTGTTCGAGAACTCGAGCGTCACATAGCCTTCCCACTCGGGCTCGAACGGCGTCACGTTGACGATAATGCCGCAGCGGGCATACGTCGATTTACCGAGACAGACCGTCAGCACGTTGCGCGGAATCCGAAAGTATTCGACGGTCCGTGCCAAGCGCGAACGAATTCGGCGGGATGATACAGACATCGCCCTTGAAATCGACGAACGATTTTTCGTCGAAGTTCTTCGGATCGACGATCGTCGAATTGATGTTCGTGAAGATCTTGAATTCGTCGGCGCAGCGGATGTCGTAGCCGTAGCTGGACGTGCCGTAGCTGACGATCTTGCGGCCGTCGCTGGCGGTGCGCACCTGATCGGGCACGAAGGGCTCGATCATGTTGTGCTGCCCGGCCATACGCCGTATCCACTTGTCGGATTTGATTGTCATAGATAGACGCTGAAAAAGCGGATTTACTGGCGGATTACGCCGCAAGCGATCGCCGCGCCCACGCCGCGATCGAGGAATTCGGGATCGCTCGGCTCGCGCGCGACGAGCACCGAGCGGCCGGCGACGGAACGCACACCATCGAGCGACACTTCGGTCGCGACGAGAAAACCCGTGGCAACGCCCGTCGCATCCGCGTGGATGTTGCCGAGATCGCCCGCGCGCCGCACGCCGCTCTTGAGCCGGTCGGCCGCCGGCGCGAACACGCCGCCCGCGCTGGAGCCGTCGGCTGCATTGCAGTCGCCGCGCTCGTGCACTTGCAAGGCGTGATCGCTGTTCGGCGGCAGGCCGACGAGGTTGAACGTCACCTGCACGCCGTCCGCACGTTCGATGAACGTGACGGTGCCACGCGCCGTACTGCCGACCGTGGGCAATACCTGCGCGTCCGCGCGTTTTTCGTGGGGGCCGAAGAAGGCCGCGCAGCCGCCGAGCGCCGCACTTGCCAGCACCAGGCTGGCGAGCGCGAAGCTCGAACGGCAGGTACGCCGCCCACCGGTTGTTTCTCTCATGCGATCCTCATGCCGGAACACGGCGCGCGTCGCGCCGCCGAACCGGACTCAAGCGAAGGCGACATGATACCGCGACGCGCGACGCACCCGCACGATTCGGGCCACGCCATGCGCCGGCCGCATCGTGCGGCCGAACCTGCGCGGCACGCAAGGGGAGCAAGACGGCTCACGTATCCTGGACGACGATGGTCGGGAACTTCGCGCTCATATCGCGGGCGCGCTCGGCGATGCGAATCGCCACTTTGCGAGCGATGGCGCGGTAGGTCTCGGCGATCGGCCCATGCGGATCGGCCACGACGCTCGGGTGGCCGCCGTCCGCCTGCTCGCGGATAGCGATGTCGAGCGGCAAACTGCCGAGCATCTCGACGCCGTACTCCTTGGCCATTCGTTCGCCGCCACCGGCGCCGAAGATCGGCTCGGCATGCCCGCAGTTCGAGCAAATATGGATGCTCATGTTCTCGACCAACCCGAGAATGGGCACGCCCACTTTCTCGAACATCTTCAGGCCCTTCTTGGCATCGATCAGCGCGATGTCTTGCGGGGTGGTCACGATCACCGCGCCGGTGAGCGGCACACGCTGGGCGAGCGTGAGCTGAATGTCGCCCGTACCGGGCGGCATATCGACGACCAGGTAATCGAGTTCGCCCCAGTTCGTTTGACGCAGCAGTTGCTCGAGGGCCGACGTGGCCATCGGGCCGCGCCACACCATCGGGTTGTCCTGATCGACGAGAAAGCCGATCGAATTGGCCTCGATGCCGTGCCCCTTCATCGGGTTCATCGTTTGCCCGTCGACCGATTCGGGACGGCCTTCGATACCGAGCATCATCGGCAACGACGGGCCGTAGATATCGGCATCGAGAATCCCGACGGCCGCGCCTTCGCTCGCGAGTGCAAGCGCGAAATTGACGGCGGTCGTGCTCTTGCCGACACCGCCCTTGCCCGAGGCCACCGCCACGATGTTCTTGACCTTCGGCAACAGCTTCACACCGGGCTGCACCGTATGCGCGACGATCGACTGCGACACCGCCACCTGGGCCCGCTCGACGCCGGGCACCTGCAGCAATGCTTGTTCGACGATCGCGCGCAGAGCGTCGAATTGGCTCTTGGCCGGATAGCCGAGCACGATTTCGGCGCTGACGGTAGCGCCGTCGACGCTCACGTTCTTGATGCCCTTGCCTGCCGCGAACGGCTTGCCGGTGTTGGGATCGGTAACGGCCGCGAGGGCGGTGTCGACCAAGGCCCGATCAATACTCATCGATTCCACTCCGAGGGGAGAGCGCGCGCGGGAGCCGTTCCGAGACTACGGCGCACGCCGGAAATGTTGCGGCAAAACAATGAGATGTCGCATGTATTTGCCAAAAGATGGGCTGCCGAGCGCACCCGCGCAGCGGCCGAGCGGAGAGAGGGCCGCATCGGCACCCACAGCCACTATTGTAGTGGCAAGCGATGGGGCGCGCCGCCGCGTGGCCGAGCGCCGATTGAGCTTACCGGTATGCGCCGCGTCGTGCGCACGACCGGACACTTGCCAAAAGGATAGGAACATGAACGCAAGAATCGTCCCTCGAACAACCGTTTGGGTCATCGCGATCGCTCTGCTCGGCGGCTGCGCATCGCAGCAAGACAAAGACTCGCTGGCGGGCGCCGGCTTGGTCGGCGCCCTCGGCACCGCGGTGGGAGCCGCCGTCGGGGGTAGCAAAGGGGCGGCCATCGGCGCCGCGGTCGGCTTAGCCGGCGGCGCCACCGCCGGCCACTACTGGTCCGACATCAGCAAGAGCCTATTCGGCGCCACGCCCGCCACGGGCACGACGGTGACCCAACAGCCGGACGGTTCGCCCAAGATCGTCCTCGGCGGGGACGCGAACTTCGCGCCGAATAGCACCGCGCTACTGGCGACGGGCCATCCCCCGCTCGACACGATCGCTGCTTTTCTAAAAGCGCACCCGGACGCCACCGTCGAATTGCGTGGCTACACCGATAGCAGCGGTAACGCACGCCGCAATGAGTTGCTCTCGCAAAAGCGGGCCCAAAGCGTGGCGGACTATCTCACGCAAATCGGCGTCCCGCCGAATCAAGTCAAAGACGTGAAAGGCTACGGATCGACCTTCCCGCTCGCTAGCAACAGCACCGTGGAAGGCCGCTCCCAGAACCGGCGCGTGGAACTTTACCTCCATTCGTCGACGGCCAACCTAACGTCGCCGAGTGCCGGCCCCGAGTCTTCCGTCACGCCGCAGTAGGGTTCTTTTGCTCTCTTGAACGCCCGAGCCGTAGCCTGGCACGGGCGTTCAAGCGCCCCGCGCCCAAGGGCGCTACGCGCGCACGCCTCACGCCTCACGCCGTCTTCGCGACGGCGAACGGCTAAACCGCCCCCCCTTCCGATAGCCGCCTCCGCTGCCGCGGGCCCGCCCAGGGCCCGATTCATGCTGATTCATGCTGATTCGCTCCGATTCTTGCTGATTCGTACTCATCGCACGGCGTTACGCACTGCCTCAGCACGGGATCTCGCGCTTACCCGCGGATGCGACGCCCACTAAACATCGCGCGCCCGCGCCGGAAAATTGAAAACATTTGTTGCGCACGGTTGCCAAAATATGAGAAGCGAGGCAACGTCGCGCAGCGGCACGCGAACAAAGGGCCGCATCCAAGCCGCAATGGATCCGTTGTCGTCGCTACCGGCAGCCGGTATGGCTGCACGGCCGAGCGTTGCCAAAGCGATGTCGCACCGCTTTCCCACGCAAGCGATTGTTTTTCCAGAAAGGACACCAACATGAACGCAAAAATCGTCACCCGCCTCACCGTTCTCGCCCTGGCCGGCTCAGTGCTCGCCGGCTGCGCGACGCAGCAGCAAACCAACACAGCCACCGGTACCGGTCTCGGCGCCGCGCTCGGCGCCGGGATTGGCGCGCTAGCCGGCGGCGGGAAGGGTGCCGCAATCGGCGCGGGAGTCGGCGGCTTGGCCGGCGGCGTCACGGGCTACAACTGGCAAGCGATCCGCAACAAGCTGTCGGGCGCATCGAAGGGCACCGGTACGCAGATTACCGAACAGCCGGACGGATCCCTCAAGCTGAACATCCCGAGCAACGTGACGTTCGCCACCGACAGCTACCAGATCAACCCGCAGCTCTACGCGACGCTGAACGAGTTAGCGGCCCAAATGAGTCAAAACCCGCAGGTCGTCGCACAGATCCAGGGCTATACCGACAGTACCGGTAGCGCATCGTACAACCAGACGTTGTCGGTGAACCGCGCGCAAAGCGTGGCCACCTACCTGAGCCAGCGCGGCGTGCAGCCTAACCGTCTGCAAGCCCAGGGTTTCGGCGCAAGCAACCCGATCGCCGACAACAACACCGCGGCGGGGCGCGAACAAAACCGCCGCGTCGAGATCTATTTGCGCGCGACGGCGCAGCCGCAATAATCGCCGCCCCTTCGCCGGCCCCGTTCGTGGACCGGCGAGGCCGCCCGGGCGATGCGCCACGGCGGCTCGAAAACAGCGACGCAAAAGCGTGCGGAGGGGGGAAAGAACGGGGGCGAGAACGCGCCGGTAAACGAATCGAAAAAAATTTCGAACTCGACGGCATTTCTCTGGTCTGTATATTCGGTACGTGGCTGGCCAACGCCGCTGCGTCACCATTCTCCTCTTGTCGTTGTTGCTCCGGGGCCGAACGCCCCGGTTTTTTTTGCCTGCATTCGCGGCTCTCAACTTCCCCACCGTCACTCGAATTCGTCCGTCGTCGTCGAACATAACGAGATGGCGTTTAGGCGGCCTAGCGCTCGCGGTATAAGCCGCAGCGGCCAACGCGCTGCGACCTATCCCGTGCCTGCTAAAATCGACGCTTTCCCTCAAGCAGTGCACCTTCCCATACTCTCATGACCGTATCCGCCCCTCATTCAGCCGCGCAAGCCGGCACGGGCGCCGCCCGCCGCCGCATTCTCGTGACGTCCGCTTTGCCCTATGCAAACGGACAGATTCATCTCGGCCATATGGTCGAGTTCATCCAGACGGACGTTTGGGTGCGCGCGATGCGAATGCACGGGCACGAGGTGTACTACGTCGGCGCGGACGATACGCACGGTACGCCGATCATGCTGAGCGCCGAAAAGGAAGGCATCACGCCCAAGCAACTGATCGACCGCGTCTGGCGCGAACACACGCGCGACCTCGGCAACTTCTTGATTTCGTTCGACAACTATTATTCGACCGATTCGGAGGAAAACCAGACGCTGTGCGCGGAGATTTACGGCAAGCTCCAGCAAGCGGGCCTCATCGATGCCCGCGAGATCGAGCAAGCTTATGACCCCGTCAAGGAAATGTTCCTGCCGGACCGCTTCATCAAGGGCGAATGTCCGAAATGCGGCGCCAAGGATCAATACGGCGACAGTTGCGAAGTATGCGGCTCGACCTATCAGCCGACCGATCTCGTCAACCCGTATTCGGCCATCTCCGGTGCGACGCCCGTGCGCCGCAAGTCGACGCACTACTTCTTCCGGCTATCCGATTCGCGTTGCGAGAATTTCCTGCGCGAATGGGTCAGCGGCCTCGCTCAGCCCGAGGCCACCAACAAGATGCGCGAATGGCTCGGCGAAGCGGGCGACGCCAAGCTCGGCGATTGGGACATCTCGCGCGATGCGCCGTACTTCGGCTTCGAAATCCCGGGCGCGCCCGGCAAGTATTTTTACGTCTGGCTCGACGCGCCGGTCGGCTACTACGCGAGCTTCAAGAACCTCGCCGCCAAACGCGGTCTCGATTTCGACGCCTGGATCGCACCGGGCTCGGACACCGAGCAATACCATTTCATCGGTAAGGACATCCTCTATTTCCACACGCTGTTCTGGCCGGCCATGCTCGAATTCGCGGGCTACCGAACGCCGACGAACGTCTTCGCGCACGGCTTTTTGACAGTAGACGGCGCCAAGATGTCGAAGTCGCGCGGCACCTTCATCACGGCGAACAGCTATATCGAGACGGGTCTAAATCCCGAATGGCTGCGCTACTACTTCGCCGCGAAACTGAACGCGACGATGGAAGACCTCGATCTGAATCTCGATGATTTCCTGGCGCGTGTGAATAGCGATGTCGTCGGCAAATACGTGAACATCGCGAGCCGTGCGGCGGGTTTTCTGATCAAGCGCTTCGATGCGCGCGTGCAGGACAGCGCGATGGGCCATCCGCTGCTCGCGACGCTGCGTACGGCGATCCCGCAGATCGCGGCGCACTACGAAGGGCGCGAATACAGCCGCGCCGTGCGCCAAGCGATGGAACTCGCCGACGCGGTGAACGCCTATGTCGATACGGCCAAGCCGTGGGATCAGGCGAAGGATCCCGCCAATGCGGCCTTGCTGCACGAGACGGTCAGCGTCAGTTTGGAAGCATTCCGGCTGCTGTCGATCGCGCTCAAACCCGTCTTGCCCGCCCTGGCTGCCAAAGTCGAGGCGTTCCTCGGCGTTGCCCCGCTCGCCTGGGCGGATGCCGATACGCCGCTGTCGTCCGCGCAACCGATCAATGCGTATCAACACTTGATGACGCGCATCGACACCAAGCAGCTCGACGCGCTCGTCGCAGCCAATCGCACCTCGCTGCAGCCGACCGAGACCGGCGCGGCGGCTGCGGCGGCAACATCGGCGGCGGCAGCAGTCGCCGGCAAAGGCAAGCAGAAACCCGCCGCGCCCGCGGTCGACGAGCCAAGCGCGACGATTTCGATCGACGATTTCGCGAAAATCGACCTGCGCGTGGCGCTCATCGTCGATTGCAAAGCCGTGGAAGGATCGGACAAGCTGCTGCAGTTGACGCTCGACGTGGGCGAAGAAAAAACGCGCAACGTCTTTTCTGGGATCAAATCGGCCTATCGTCCCGAGGATTTGGTGGGCAAGCTCACGGTGATGGTCGCAAATCTGGCGCCGCGCAAGATGAAGTTCGGTCTATCGGAAGGCATGGTGCTCGCGGCCTCGAGCGCCGATGAAAAAGCCGAACCGGGCCTTTACATCCTCGAACCGCACAGCGGCGCCAAGCCGGGCATGCGCGTGCGCTGAGCCGCTGCCGCGCTGTCGAGCGGCCGCCGCACGGCGCCGCTCGACGCTTGCTTGCGCCCGCTTGCTTGCGCCCGCTTGCTTTGCGCCCCCTTGCTTTGCGCCGCTTGCGGCGGCGCCACGCGAGCACCCGAACTCAGTCGCCAAAAAGCGCTTTCATTCCGATTTCGTCCTCGTAAGCGCCGAACGCCACTTTGCGCCGGCCGATCACTTGCATGCCCGGCTCGCGTAAATAGCTGAACTTCACGCAGAACGTGTCGGTTTCCTCGCTCGGCTCCTCGACCCCGGGCCTCAGCACCTTACGCACGTAGTCGTACAGCGTGCCGCAAGCCGAGGCGAGATTGCTCGAATTTTTCATGTGCTCGCCCGCGCCCGTCCAAATCGCCATATTCGCCACGGAAACCGCGACGTCGTTATAGGGCGTGAGCTTGCGCTCCCGCTGCCGCGGGGCGTAGCACGAAATACCCATGTAGATATGCGGCAATTCCGGGATCGAATTTTCGATACCGCTGTTGCCGTGGTGTTGAAAAAACGTCCGGAGCTGCGGACGGGTGCCGATGACGACCAGCGGCTTGCGCCCTTCGCCGTGCTCCGACAATTTGAACCACCCGTGGGCGTTTTTGTGCGCTTTCTTGAGGTCGCCGCGATCTTCGACCATCGCGCCGCCCTTGCCGCGCTTCACCTCCGATACCGGCCAACGCCACATGGAAACGGTCGTCATTGCTCATCTCCTACAGTTGAATCGAGCCCCCATCAAACCATGCGACATCCGCCACGACACGTTCATTTTTCGCAATTTGCAATAGAAATCGTCACCACGGCCATCGATCGAAACGCCGCGTGAAGTTGATGTCCACGCCTTGGAACGTGCCCGTATAGAGCAGCACCGACCAAAACCGAGACAGATTCACCGTGGCCTTGAATGCGTTGCTGGCCGATTGCAGCCCCTGCTCGTAACCGAGCACGAGCCGATCGTTGATCGCCTTCGACAGCATCACCACCTGCGAATCGGTCAACCCGACCTCGCTGCGGCCGACCGAGAACTCGTCGAGGCCGAACGTCTGCGCCACGCGCTTGCCTGTCGCGCTGCCCAGCAAGGCAAGCGCCGTCGTCATCGAGCTTTGTTGGCTCAAGTTGTTGCCCTGATCCGTTCCGTGCCCGAACAGCAGCCACGAGAGCTTTTCGTTATCGGGCACGTTCGGTTCCGACACGAGCTTGACGACGGGCGAGCGCACCGTGCCGGTCACCTGCACGCCGGCCTCCACTTCCTGGTTGCGGCGCATGGCCAGAATATTGACGCCCGGGTTCGCCACGGGGCCGTTGAACGTGAAATAGCCGTTCTCGATCGCGAGCTTGCGGCCGAACGACGTATAGGTCGACCCCTCGGTCACGCGCACGTTGCCGATCGCACGCAGCGGCTCATTCGGCGCCGACAGCGCGGTGACGGTGCCGCGCAAGCCCAGATCGGCGCCTTGGCCCTTGAAACGGAAATCGCGGCCGAGATCGATATCGACGCTCGCCCGCGGCGCGAAGCGGCCGACCGGTTTGTTCGTCGAATCTGCCGGAGGCGGCGGCGATCCGCGCACGAAACCGTGATCGCTGACGATAACGACATCGTCGGATAGGCGCGGTGCGCTCTGCTCGGGCAGATCGAATAGCGCGTGATCGACCGTGAACTTGCCGTCGATGTCGAGCCCGCCGGCCGAACCGCCATTCGCGACCGTCGCGCTACCCGACAGCGACAATTGCCGATCGGGCGCCGCGAACAGTTCGAGCTTGTCGGCCACGATCCGGGCCGTCAAATCGGGTTCGGCGCTGTCGAGCCGAATGCGCCCCGTCGCGCGCACCGTGCCCGCGCCGCCATGAAACTCGACACGTTGAAAGTCCACCAGATTCTCGGTCAGCGCCACGCGAACAATGCCGTCCTTGAGCTGGATCCCTTGGTCGACAAGCGTCGCCGACACGTCGTCGCCCACCAGCGCGCCCGATACCCTGGGTTTCGCCCGCGTACCCGCCAAGACCAGGTTCAGTGCGACATGTCCGTCGAGCACGTAGCTCGGCCCGAAAAGCCCGCCCGTCGATTTCAAAGCGGGAAGGTCGAAGGCGAGCTTGCCGGTAAGCGGCGCATCGGCCGCCAGCCCAAGGACGCCTGCGCGAGTCGGGTCGGGCGCGAGGCCCACACCGACGGTGGCGTCGAGCGTACCGATCCGATTGGCCGCCGCATGCGCGGTGGCAATCATCCGCCCGCCCGTGAGGTCGACCCGCGCCGAGAGCGCCGTTATCCCGAATGACGCGGTGCCGTAGCCCGTCGACAGCGTGGCATCGCCGCTGCGACGTTCGATGCGCGCGTAGCCGCTCGCCGTCCGGCCCAACGTGAAGTCCCAATCCGCCGCCAGTACGAGGTCGCTCGATACGCGCGAAGGTATGCCCGTCAACATTTGCCGGATCGCGATCAGCCGTGCCACGGACAGATTCGAAGCGCTGCCGGCCGAGCCGATCGCGCCGTGGTCGTAGGCGAACGACTTCAGATCGATCGTGGCGCCTTCGACGCTCAACCGCGTCGGCCCGAGCGTCGCCCGTTCGCCGCCGGCCGAGACGGCCACCGGTGCTTGGAGTTCGAGCGCGGGCATGCCTCGGTTGGCCAGGCGCGCGAGCACGCCGTCCCAGCGCGGGCCGTCGCGCGTATCGGTCAGCGCGCCCGTCCCCGCGAGCGTCATGTCCACCGGACGCCCCCGCACGACGCCCTTCGCCTGCGCATCGAAGGTATGTTTGCCCCGCGTGCCTGCGACGCGGGCGGTCAAGGTCGTCAGATCGATCGCACCCGCATGGATGTCGCGAGCATCGGCCGTGAAGTCCAGGGCGCCCGTCGCGCCGTCGCGAAGCTGCGCACTGCCCGTCGCCGCGCCGATCCGAGTCTCACCGATCGCCACCCCGCGCGCGTCGTATCGTAGCGTCACGTCAGGATGCGCGAGCGAACCGGTCAGATCGCCGTCCGCGAGCACCGCGCCCGCAACGCCGAAGCCGAGGCGCGCGAGTTGCGGTGCGTCCACATGAAACCGAAGGCGGTCGCCGGGCCCGCCGAAACTACCGTGCAGCTCGACATCATTGCCCGCGATCGACAGCTTCGCGTCGCTCGGCAACAGCCGCGTGCCCGCGAGTTGGACCGTCCCCGAGCCCGTCAACGGAAAGCCATCGTAGACGCTGTCGCCCAGCTCGAACCGAAGTTTTGCCGATAGCGGCTGTGCCAGTGCGCCGACCGCACTAAACCGCCCCGTGACGCGCGCCTCGGGCAGCTTGGTCGCCGGGTGCCGCGCTTTGGCCGACGTAGGCACGCCGGCGTCACGGCCGCGCGCCGGCTGAGCGCCTGCCGCGGGGCGCGTCGACGGCAATGCGGCCGCCACGACGAGCCGCGGATCGAAATTCGTCAGCGTGGCGCTCAGGTCGTAGCTCGCACGCGCGTCGGCCTCGAGCGCGCCTTTGAGTTCGAGGCGGCCGTCGCCAGCGTCGATGCGGACGTCGTGCAACGCTACGCGGCCGTGCTCAAGCGCGACCTGGGCCCGCGCGCGCAGACGCTGCGCGGTATCGGCCAGATCGAGCGAGATCGATTGCGTCGCGCCGTCAAGCCCGATGCCGATCGGCCCGGACAACGAGGTCGGCCGGACGTACGGCGTGAGCGTCGTCAAGTCGATTGCATGCGCGGTCAGCGCCAAGCGCCCGCGCCCGTGCGCGAACGTGCCGCTGCCCGTCAGCGCCGCGCCGCGCACAAGTCGTACGTTCAGATGCTCGAGCCGCTGCTCGTGCTCGTCGAGCCGCAGATCCGCGCGCGCTTCGACGAGCGGCAAGCGCTGCTCGTGAAATAGCCCCGGTTTCGCATTGACGATATGGACGGGGCCTGAGACGACGAGCGGCCCGGCGCCCGGCACGGGCGCGAGCGTCGCAGTCAGCGACAGGTCGGCCTGTGGTGCACCGGCGCTCAACGCGCGCGGATCCACATGATCGAACGCGATCGTCGCACGCTTGAGCGGCACCTGTGCGAACGGCTCGGCTTCGATATGTGCGCGCCCCGCCAGCTTCATCCCCCTGGCCGTCACGTCGGCAACGAGCGACTGCAGCGTGCCCGATAGATGCGCTTGCAGCTCGGCCGGCGTGCCGTCCAACGCGCCGGAAGCGTTCAAGGCCCCGGTGAGCGGGAACGGCCGCACGCCATCGAGCGAAAGTGTCGCGAGCAGCGCCCCGTAAGCGGTATCGAAGCCGTCGACCGAGATCGTGTGATGACGGCCGTCGCTGCGCCCGTGCGCGCGCAGCCCGTCGATCTCGGTTGTCGTCGCCCCGTTGTGCACGAGCAGCTTTCCCACGGCGAGCGAGCGTATGTCGAGCTGAATCGGCAAACGTAGATTCGCAGGTAGCCGCATCGGCGTTTTGCTCGTCGATGGGGCGAGCCGAGCATCGATCGTCCCCGCTTCCAAGGCATCGACCGTGAACCGCCAAGGCGAGCGCGTCAGCACCCAGCGGCCAGAGAGTCGATCGATGCGAATGTCGGTGGGCGGCGCACCGGCCGCGACCGCCGGTTCGTGCCACCGCAGCTCGGCCAGACGCACCCCACGTGCGAGCGTGCCGCCTTCGAAGGTACCCGATAGCCGCGGGCCCAGCGCCGCGACGGCGGCCCGCCAAACGAGACGCGTGCCGGGCTCGGTTGCGATCGCGCCATACAGCGCCGCAGCGAGGCCGGCGCCTACCGCCAGGAACGCCAGCGCCGTCCATGCAAGCGCACGCAGGCCGCGCCGCTTGCCCCGCGGCGGATGCGGCTCATGCGGCTCATGCGGCCCGCTAGGCTCGTTCGGCGGCGGCACATCGCCCCCGCCCACTCGCGGCGCGTCGGTACGAGCATCTTCTTGCGGCGGTGGCGGCGAATCGTGCGTCATGCGAGGTCGGAGGTCGGGTTTATTCGATTCGAAAATTCGGACTCAGAACGCAATGCCGAGCGTCAGGTAGGGCCGCACGCTGCGATTGCGCATGCCGTACGCCAGGTCGACGTTGATCGGGCCGACGGGACTGCGCCAGCGCACACCGACGCCCGCGCCCGGATAGATGACGCGCTCGCGCCAGGTGTCCGTCGCCATCCCGACGTCGTAGAAAACCGCCGCCCCCCAATCGTGGGTGAACCAATGCTGATATTCGGCCGTGGCGGTGACCAGATACTTGGTTGGCAACACGGAGCCGTCGACATTGTTGCCGATGCTTTGGAAACCGTACCCGCGCACCGAATTCGAACCACCGGCGCGGAACAACAGCGAAGCCGGGATGCCGCTCGAGCTGCCGCTCGTCAAGACGCCGCCGAATTCCGCGCGCACGAGAAAGAGGTCCCGTTTGAAGAGCGGGACGTATTGCTCGCCGCGCGCATAGGCGCGCGTGAACGTTTGATCGGTCGCGATGCCCTTCACGGCGAAGCCTGCTTCGACGTGCACGAGATTGCCCTTGCGCGGGAACAGCGGATCGTCGACGTTGCGGCGTGTCCACGACCATTGCGGCACCAGCGCATGGCTCGTCGTCGGACTGGTGGCGTTCTGATCGAGACGATCGGCGTAGTACTGGATCGAGTACGCGTAGTCGATGAACTGCGCGGTGCGCGTGCGCTGCAACCCCGCTCGCGCACTGTAGATGTTCGTCCCCGACACTTGCGTGGTGGTGTACGAGGCGAGCGCGCTATTCACCCAGCCGCGCCGGCCTGGCGGCATCGACAGTTGGACCTGGCCGTATTGCTGAATCTGATCGACACGGCCTTGGACGGAAAACGGCCATGCGGCGCCGAACGTATCGAGATACGAATACGAGCCTTGCACGTGCGCGCCGGTATCGGTTGCGTAGCCGACGCCCCCGCGCACGTTGTTATACGGATACTCGCTCACCTTCACGTGAACCGGCGTGCCCTCAGGCTTCGTCACGTCGTTGCCGACGTCGATCGCGACGCTCGCATAGTAGGGCGTGTTCTGCAGTTGCCGCTGCAGCTCGGCGATTCGATCCGAATCGTAGACCTCGCCGACCGACAACGGATTGACGTTCGTGACGATGCGCCCCGGATAGCGCCGCACCCCGGATACGTCGAGCGGGCCGAGCGTAAAGGTCGGCCCGCTATCGAACGCGACGCTCAGGGACGCTTGCCGCTTCGGCGGATCGATCCGCGCTTGCGAGCGGACGATCTTCGCGCCGAGGTAGCGGCGCGCTTGCAATGCCTTGAGCGCGGCGTCCTTCGCATCGCTCCACCCCGCCTGGGTGAACGGATC
The DNA here is from genome assembly GCA_963838695.1 of uncultured beta proteobacterium. Classification (GTDB taxonomy): domain Bacteria; phylum Pseudomonadota; class Gammaproteobacteria; order Burkholderiales; family Burkholderiaceae; genus Trinickia. The sequence continues at coordinate 72,996 of CAWIRZ010000046.1, forward strand.
GCCCGTATGCAGAGAAAAGGCGAACCGCGCGGCGTTCTCGCGTTTCGGCTCCTCGCGGCTCACGGGACCGTCGAACGTCAACTCGACCGAGGCGACCATCGTTCGCGGACCAGGATCGACATGCACCGTGATGGCTTTCTTGCCGTTGCGGCCCGCACGCACGTCGGTGCGCACGACGGGGGAAAAATAGCCGTCCGTGGCGGCCAGATCCCGCACTTGCTGCGGCGTGGCGGTCACGAGAAACTCGAATTGATCGTCCGTCACGTCGCTGCGCGAGGCGAAGCGAGCGAGATCGAGGTGCTTTTCGAGCAATTTGCGCATGGCGCGCGGCGCGTCGATCGTGACGTCGTATTTCGCCGCCGCGGGCAGCGAAGCCAGGGCCAGCAGCACGCCGAGCACGAGGGACGGCCACACCGGCCGCGCCGCCGATGCGGATGCGGATGCCGGCCAGCGGCGGGCGCCACGCACGGCGCAAGACGAGACGATCACGGCTCCCCGCAAACGGGACCTCCCACGGTGGCTAGACGGCACGGCGCAATAGCAATAACGCCGACGAAAGCGAGCATTTGAACATAACGGCCGCCGATCGAGCCACTGGCGCAGCAGCCGCCCTTCTTGGGCGAGCGGCACCGCATCAAGGGTTCTTCCACCGGCCCGCCCGCCGCGCCCGAGCGGCGTCGAATCATCGTCACGCCCCGCCATCCGCGCGCTGCCGGATGCATCCGGCGTGCCAGCTTTCGACGCGCGGACGTGTCCAGTGTTCCGCACGGGGCGGCATGCGCTAAAATCCGATATTGCCCGAGGCGGCATCGGCGCCGCTATGTCCCCATTTTGAGGATCACCGAATTATGTCGTACCTATCGGATATCACCCAGTTCATCAATCAGCTCAAAGCGCAAAAGCCGACGCTGGAAGACGAACAGCGCCGCGGCCGTGCCCTGTTGTGGGACAAACAGCCGATCGATCTGGAAGAGCGTTCGGCCGAGAAGCAGGCGCGTGTCGAACAAACGCCTTACGTCTACTACCAGAATTTCTAAGCGTGGCTGCCGCCGACGAGGGTCAGCGCGGCCGAGCGTCCGACGTGGCGCTGACCGCACCTGCGACCGATACGACGCCCGACATCGTCGACGGCATCGCTTTCGCACGCCTGTACGGCGAGCCGCTGTTCAAGCTGCCGCACGGACCTGTACATCCCGCCCGATGCGCTCGAGGTGTTCCTCGAGACGTTCGAAGGTCCGCTCGATCTGCTGCTTTACCTGATCCGCAAGCAGAACTTCAACGTCCTCGACATCCCGATGGCCGACGTGACGGCGCAGTACCTCGGCTACGTCGAGCAGATGCGCAAGACGAACCTCGAACTCGCCTCCGAGTATCTGCTGATGGCCGCGATGCTGATCGAGATCAAGTCGCGCATGCTGCTGCCGGTGAAGAAGGTGGATACGGGCGAAGAGGCGGAAGATCCGCGCGCGGAACTCGTGCGGCGCCTGCTCGAGTACGAGCAGATGAAGCTCGCGGCGCAGCGGCTCGACCAACTGCCGCAGCTCGGGCGCGACTTTCTGCGCGCCGAGGTTTATATCGAGCAAAGCATGGCGCCACGGTTTCCCGACGTGGCGATGGACGATCTGCGCGCGGCCTGGGCCGATGTGCTGAGCCGCGCCAAACTCGTGCAGCACCACAAGATCTCGCGCGAGGAGCTGTCGGTGCGCGAGCACATGAGCCTGATCTTGCGGCGCTTGCAAAACGTGCGCTTCGTCGAGTTTTCCGAACTATTCGAGGTGACGCGCGGCGTGCCGGTCGTCATCGTCAATTTCATCGCCATGCTGGAGCTGGCGCGGGAATCGCTGATCGAAATCACGCAAGCCGAACCGTTCGCCCCGATTTACGTGCGTCTCGCTTATTTGCCCGCCTAGCAGGCGAGCAGCAAGCCCGATTCGACGACGCCTTCCCATGTCGGGCGCCGTCAAATCCACTACAATCTGCGCGCCATCAACCCGCCGGGCGTCGCCCGCGCCAGTCTTGCCATCATGAAAGTCATCAGCTCCATCCAGGAATTGCGCGACCAGTTGCGCGGCCAAAACCGTACGGCGTTCGTCCCGACCATGGGCAACCTGCACGAAGGCCATTTGTCGCTGATGCGTCTCGCGCGCCAGCACGGCGACCCGGTAGTCGCGAGTATCTTCGTCAATCGCCTGCAGTTTGGACCGAACGAAGACTTCGACAAATACCCCCGCACGCTCGAAGCCGATATCGATAAGCTGCAAAAAGAGAATGTCTACGTGCTGTTCGCGCCGACCGAGCGCGACATGTACCCGCAGCCGCAGGAGTACCGCGTCCATCCGCCGCACGACCTAGGCGACATCCTCGAAGGCGAGTTCCGCCCCGGCTTCTTCACGGGCGTGTGCACCATCGTCATGAAGCTGATGTCGTGCGTGCAGCCGCGTGTGGCCGTGTTCGGCAAGAAGGATTATCAGCAGCTCATGATCGTGCGGGAGATGTGCCAGCAGTTCGCCCTGCCGACCGACATCGTGGCCGCCGAGACCGTGCGGGACCCCGACGGGCTCGCGCTCAGTTCGCGCAATCGCTATCTCACCGAAGCGGAGCGCGCCGAGGCGCCGATGCTCGCGGCGACGCTCGCTCGCGTGCGCGAGGCGGTGCTCTCCGGCCGGCGCGATTTCGCGGCGGTCGAGCGCGAGGCGGTTCAAGCGCTCGCGGCGCGCGGCTGGAAACCCGACTACGTGGCCGTGCGCAAGCGCTCGAACCTGGTTGCGCCGGCCGCGGATGAACTCGATGCGCCGCTCGTCGTCCTCGCGGCCTGCAAGCTCGGCGCCACGCGGCTCATCGACAACCTCGAAATTTGACGCCGCGCAGCCGGCGCAACACTTTTCCGAATGCCGAAGTGAAGGAATGACCATGCAGCGACACATGTTGAAATCGAAGATTCACCGCGCCGTCGTGACACACTGCGAGCTTCATTACGAAGGCTCCTGCGCGATCGACGAAGACTTGCTCGACGCGTCGGGCATCGTCGAAAACGAGCGCATCGACATCTGGAACGTCAACAACGGCGAACGCTTCTCGACCTACGCGATCCGCGGCGAGCGCGGCAGCGGCATGATCTCGCTGAACGGCTCGGCCGCGCGCCGGGCGCAGCTTGGCGATCTCGTCATCATCGCCGCATTCGCGATGGTGGACGAAGCCGAGTTGAAGGCCGGTTGGGAGCCGAAGCTCGTGTTCGTCGACGAACAGAACAAGATCAAGGGCAGCCGCGGCCACGTGCCCGTGCAGAGCTGGAGCTGAACACCCCGGCCGCGACCGTTACTTCGCGATCCAAGCGGTAATGGGCTCCCACTGTTCGAGATCTTTCTCGACACGGCTTGGCGGCACGTCCCACAGCGTCAGCCCGTGCGCCGCGAGCTGCACGTAGTTCTGCGTATCGCGCAGGAAGCCGAGTACGGGCAGTTCGAGGCTTTCGACGAAGCGATGCAGTTGCTCGGCCGAACGCGTGCGCGCATCGACGCGCATGCCCACCACGCCCACTTCGATCGCCCCCTTGCGCACGGCCTTTTCCTTGGCCAGCCGTTCGAGGAAATGCTGCGTGGCCAGGATGTCGAACATCGAGGGCTGCAGCGGCACCACCACTTTGTCGGCCAATTCGAGCGCCGCGGCGAGCCGCGCGCCGTGCAGGCCCGCCGGCGTATCGATGACGGCGCGCTCCAAACCCTTGGGCGGCTTGGCCGGCGCGTCGGGATCGACGTGCCAAGTTTCGATGGGCGGCAATCCTTCCGGCCTCAAAGCCAGCCATCCGTGCGACGATTGCTGCCGATCGAGGTCGGCCAGCGCCACCCATTCGCCGTTCGCCGCAAAAGCGCCCGCCAGGTTCGTCGACAATGTGCTCTTGCCCACGCCGCCTTTGGGGTTCGCAACCACGATCACCGTCATGAACACTCCCGAGTAGAAGGCCGTCGATACGGCCGGTTAGCCCGTAACCTATGAAAATGCATCGCGACTCCCGATAATATCGGCAAATTCGCCCGCAAGGAGGCTTACCCGATGTCGACTTTACGCCACGACTGCACGATCGAGACCCTGCACGAGCGCCAGCAGGGCACGCTGCCCGAATTGCTCGGCGTGCGTGTCGTCGCGCTCGCGCAAGGCACGCTGACCGGCAAGCTGGCGGTGCGCCCGCAATTGCTCGCGCCGAACGGCTTCTTGCACGCGGCAACCGTGATCGGCTTGGCCGATACCTGCTGCGGCTACGCGTGTCTGGCCCATCTGCCCGACGGAGCACGCGGCTTCACGACCATCGAACTCAAGAGCAACTTCCTCGGCACCTGTCGCGCGGGAACCGTGCGCGCCGTCGCTAGCGCCGTTCATTTGGGGCGCAGCACGCAGGTTTGGGACGCCAGCGTGTTCGATCCGGACGGCCATACGATCGCGCTATTCCGTTGCACGCAGATGATCCTCCACTAACCGACTTCGAGGCCGGCCGCCCGCACCGGGCGGCGCGCCCGGCCGCGCTCCCCTCCCGCGATGACCGCACCCGATCTTACCTTTGTCCTCGGCGGCGCCCGTTCGGGCAAAAGCCGCCACGCCGAGCAGCTTGCACAAGCGCGGGCCTCGCAGCTCGCCTTGCCGGTGACGTACGTTGCAACGGCTCGCAGTGCCGGCGACGCCGAATTCGCCGAACGCATCGCCCACCATCGAGCGCGCCGCCCCGCGCATTGGGGCCTGGTCGAAGCCGATCTCGATCTGGCCGGCGTCGTTGCCGCATCGGATAACGGCCGCACCTGCATTTTGGTCGACTGCCTGACGCTGTGGCTCGCCAACGTCGTCTGCCCCGCAGACGGCGAGCCGACCGACGACGGTGCCGCACGCATCGACGCGCTCGAAGCGGCGCTCGCACGCGCGCAAGGGCCGGTGATTGTCGTCAGCAACGAAATCGGCATGGGCGTCGTGCCGATGGGCGCGATGACGCGTCGATACGTCGACGAACTCGGCCGCCTCAATCAACGCGTGGCCGCGCTCGCGCGCGAGGTGACCTTGATGGTGGCCGGCTTGCCGATGACGGTCAAAAGCGAGCGCACCGCATGACTTCGCTCGAATGCAGACAGGCAGTCCGGCGGCGCGCGGCCCGAGTCGTCCTGGCCGGGGCCGCCGCCGCCGCGCTGGCGGGCGCGCCTTGCGCGCACGCGACGATTTCGGTGACCGACGATGCCGGCCAACGCGTCACACTGGCCGAGCCCGCGCAACGCGTCGTCGCGCTGGCGCCGCACGCCGTCGAACTCGCTTACGCGGCCGGGGGCGGCGCCAAGCTCGTCGGCGCGGTGTCGTACAGCGACTACCCGAGCGCGGCCAAAGCGCTGCCGCGCGTCGGAACGAATACCGCGCTCGACCTCGAACGCATCGTCGCACTCAAACCGGACTTGGTGATCGTTTGGCGCCACGGCAACGGCGAGCGCCAACTCGACCGCCTCCGCGCACTAGGGATTGCGCTCTATCACAGCGAGCCGCATCAGCTCGACGGCGTCGCGACCGATCTGATCGCACTGGGTACGTTGATGGGCACCGACACGCAAGCGCAGGCCGCCGCCGCCGACTATCGCGCCAAGATCGCGGCGCTGCGTGCTCGATACGCAGGACGCTCGCCCGTCAGCGTCTTTTACGAGGTGTGGGCCGATCCGCTGATGACGCTGAACGGCGCGCATATCGTCAGCGATGTCATCGCTTTATGCGGCGGGCGCAATGTTTTCGCGAACCTCGCGCCGCTCGCGCCGACCGTATCGACGGAGGCCGTCGTGGCCGCCGATCCCGAGGCGATCGTGACCACGAGCCAAGGCGCCACGCGCGCCGACGCCCCGCTGCCGAGCCTAGCGGCATGGCATGCGTGGCCACGGATGACGGCCGTCGCCCGCGACAATCTCTTCGCGATCGACGGCGATCTCATCACCCGGCCCGCGCCGCGTCTCGCGCAAGGCGCCGAGCAACTGTGCCGCGATCTAGACCTCGCGCGCGAACGCAGGCTAGGGCCGGACGCGACACGCCCCCACTGAAGCATCGCCGATCTACCGCATTCGATCGCTCTACGCGTTCCAATGCAGCAGGCGCCAACCGCTTCCGTCGTCGTCCCGCCGCAGCCAGACGAGCGCCGCCATCTCCAACGGCCACTTCAGCGTCGTCTCTAGCGCTTCGTCGAGCAACAGCGCGGCGATCATCCGCATGACGCCCGCATGCGTCACCACGAGTACGCTCGATGCGCACGCAAGCGCCGGCTCGCACCATCGCGCCAGCCAGGCACCCACGCGCGCCTCGAACTGCGCCACGCTTTCGCCGCCGTGCATCCGCGCATCGCGCAAATCGGCGGCCCACGCATCGAGCGCCGCGCGGTCGATCGCATCCCAACGCTGCCCTTCCCATTGGCCGAAGTCGATTTCCTGCAGGCGTGGATCGACGCCGCACGTGCGATCGAAATGCCGGGCGAGCCGATGTGCGACCTCGGCGCAGCGCCGCAACGGGCTCGTTGCGAATTGCTCCGGCAACGGCACCGCGAGCGCCGCGAGGCGCGCGACGATCGAGCGCGCGGACTCGGCCGCGTCGCCGGCCAGCGGTACGTCGGTGCTGCCATAGCAGACGCCGGCCTCGATCGCCGGCGCGGGATGACGAATCAGGATGAGGTCCACGCGAGTACGACCAGGTAAAGCGCAAGCTCGAAGAGTTGCTGGGCGAAGCCGAGACAGTCGCCGGTATAGCCGCCGAGCCGGCGCGTGAAGTAGCGGCCGAGCGCGAACCGTAATACGAGGCACAGCGCGAGACCGGTCACGCCCGCACGCCAGTCGAGCAAGACCAGCCACGGCAGCCCGAGCGCGAGTGCGACGACGAGCGCGCGGGCGCCCATCCGCTGGGCGACGGGCTTTGCCTTGCCCTGCTCGCGCGCGTAATCGTGCGTCGAGAGATAGCTGACCGCGAGTGCGCGACTCGCGGCATGCGCGCCGACCATCGTCCATGCGGCCGTTTGCGCGGGCAACGCGACAAGCGTCTGCCATTTCAGCGCGAGCGTCATCACGAGCCCGATGGCGCCGAAGGCGCCGAGGCGCGGGTCGCGCATGATGCGCAGCGCATCGTCGCGCGTTGCGCCGCCGCCGAATCCATCGCAACAATCGGCTAAGCCGTCTTCGTGCAAGGCTCCGGTCGATAGCAGCGTCGCGGCCATCGAAAGCAGGACGGCAACCGCCGGCGGAAACACCTGCAGGGCAACCCAATAGACGCACGCACCGAGCGCGCCGACGAGCGCTCCGATCAGCGGAAAATAACGCGCGGCGCCGGCGAGTTCGCTAGCATCCAGGCCGATCGAGCGCGGAATCGGCACACGCGTGAAGTAACCGAGCGCAGCGACACAATACCGCGCCTGCTGGCGCCACACCGAGCGTCGAACGAGCGGCGCGGCATGGCTATCCGGGGCAGCGGTACCATCCCGGCGAGACGCCCCGCCATCATCCAATGCCGGCTGCGTCCCCTGCTCCTCGGTCATCGCGCCTCGCGCCCGGCGACGCCGGCCGATTCGAAGCTGGCCATGTCGTTGAGTACGGCCACGGCCGCGCGCAAGATCGGCAACGCCAGTGCGGCGCCCGTCCCTTCGCCGAGGCGCATATCGAGCCCGAGCAGCGGCTTCGCCCCGAAGTAGTCGAGCATGCGCCGATGACCGGCTTCGTTCGACAGATGCGCGAACACGCAGTAATCGCGAACGGCCGGCGCAATGGCATCGGCCAACACGAGCGCCGACGTGGTAATGAACCCGTCGACGAGAATCGTCATCCGCGCTTCGGCGGCGGCCAAGTAGGCCCCTGCGATCATGGCGATCTCGAAGCCGCCGAACGTTGCCAGAACGTCGATCGGATCGGTGACATGCTCATGCAACGCGAGCGCCGAGGCCAGCACGTTGCGTTTGCGCGCGAGGCCTGCGTTGTCGAGGCCGGTGCCGCGGCCGACGCACTCGTCGATCGGCACACCGCACAACCGGCTCATCAGGCACGCGGCCGACGAGGTATTGCCGATCCCCATCTCGCCGAAGCCGATCACGTTCGTGCCGAGCGCGGCGTGATGGTGCACCCGCGCCGCGCCCGCGCGCATGGCCGCGAGCGCCTGGGCGCGCGTCATCGCCGGTTCTTGCGCGAAATTGCGCGTGCCGGGGCCGATCGGCACGTCGACGAGACCCGGTAGCGGCGCGAGCGGCGTCGCCACGCCCGCGTTGACGACTTCGAGCGTCATATCCGCCACCTGGCTGATCGCGTTGATGGCCGCGCCGCCGGCCAGAAAATTCGCGACCATCTGTGCGGTCACCGTTTGCGGATACGGGCTCACGCCCTCGTGGACGATGCCGTGATCGCCGGCGAAGACGATCATCGCCGGCCGCGCGATAGTCGGACGCGTGCTTTGCTGGATCATGCCCAGCTGGCGCGCCACGACCTCGAGCATACCGAGGCTGCCGGGCGGCTTCGTCTTGGCATCGATCATGCGCGAGAGGACGTCGCGCAACGAGCGATCGAGCGGTTCGACGACGGGCAAAGGAAGCGGTGCATTCATACGTTTTTCACATGTCGTGGCGGGCGATGTTCGCCCGGCGAAGATGCCACCATACGCGCATCGATCGCCTGTCTTCAATTCGGTAAAACCGCAAAGCGCGGACGTGCAAGCGAGTGGTCACTATCTGGGTGAAGCTCGGACCGCGAGCGCAAGGGGAAGGACGCTGCGGCGCACCCCTATCGAGGTAGCGGAGGATCGGTACAAACCAGGCCAACAACCCGGCTAGCCGACATCGCTCCACTGCGTGCGCCGAAGACGAAGAAGTAGGGAAAACACGAGCGAGTCGCCATAGATGAAATTTCTACCGAACCGCATTCTACGCAGAATGCGATGACGAAAATACTGCCGTTACGCGTTTTCGCGCCGGCCTCGAGCAGCGGATCACGATGTGCTAGTCGCTAGCGCCGGCACGAGCGCTTCGTACCCGCCCTGTTCGATCAGCACCAGCGGATAGCCGAACGCGCGACTCGCAAGCGCGGGCGTCAACACTTCACGCACCGCGCCGCGATGGGCGACCCCATTGCCCTCGAGCAGCAGCGCATGCGTGGCAAAGCGACGCGCGAGATTGAGGTCATGGCAAGAAAACACGATCGTGCGCGGCGCTGCTTGGATCCATCGCACGAGCGCGTTCATGCACGCGATCTGATGGTGCCAATCGAGAAACGCGAGCGGTTCGTCGAGCAACAGCAGCGGCGCCTCCTGGCACAGCGCCGCGGCCAGTGCCACGCGCTGCCGCTCGCCGCCCGACAACGAAAGCACGTCGCGCGACGCGAGCGGCTCGAGCCCGAGCCACCCCAACGCCGCCAGCGCCGCCGCCCGATCGACGGGGCGCTCCCACCCCCAACCGATCAAATGCGGAAAGCGATTGAGCATGACGATATCGAGCACGCTCGCACCGAAAGCATCGTGCGAGGTCTGCGGCATCAAGGCGCGCCGTCGTGCAAGCGCCGCGCCGTCCCATGCATCGACGCGCACCCGGTCGACTTCGACATGCCCCGCGGCGGGCGGCAAGAGACCCGCGAGCGTCGTCATCAACGTCGTCTTGCCCGCGCCGTTCGGCCCGGCGACACACCAGATCTCGCCGGGATAGAAGGTATGCGTGAAGTCCTCGAGCAGCGTGCGGGCCCCTGCGCGCAGCGTCAGATGCTGCGCGGAAAGCGCGGCCGGACGGGCATTAGGATCGATGTCGACCTCGGTCTTCGTCAGCGATTTCATCGACGCCTCCCCAGCAGCATCCATAAGAAGACGGGCACGCCGACGAGCGCGGTCACGACACCGACAGGCAGTTGAGCCGGCGCGATCGCCGTGCGCGCGACGAGATCCGCGCCCATGACGGCAACCCCACCGGCGAGCGCGCTGGCCGGCACGAGCATGCGCTGATCGTTGCCGAGCACGAGCCGCAGGGCATGCGGCACGATCAGGCCGACAAAGCCGATCGTGCCGGCCGTCGTCACGCTCGCGGCCGCGGCGAGCGAGGCCACCACGTAGATGCGCAAGCGCAGGCGCGTTGCCGGCACGCCGAGCGACGCGGCAAGCGCATCGCCGCGCAACAGCACATTCAATTGCGGCGCGACGGGCACGCAAACACCGAGCGCCACAACGAGCGCGATCAATGCGGGCCACGGATTCGCCGCACCGTTCAGATCGCCCGTCAGCCAAAACACGATGCCGCGCAAGCGGTCGTCGGGAGCGAGCGCGATCAGCAGCGTCACGACGGCCCCCCATCCCGTTGCGACAACCACACCCGTCAGCAATAGGCGCGGCGACGCCTCTTGCGGTTCCCCGCGCCACAGTTCGCGGCGCGCCAGACCCAGCACGAGCGCAATGGAAAGCACCGCGCCGCCGAACGAAGCGAGATCGACGAGCCACCAAGCGCATCCGGCGAACAGCGCCGCTACGGCGAACGCAGCCGCGCCGCCGGAGACCCCGAGCACGTACGGCTCCGCCAGCGGATTGCGCAACAGCACTTGGAGCAGCGCGCCGGCGAGCGCGAGCAGAGCCCCGCAGGAAAAGCCCGCGACGGCGCGCGGCAAACGCAGCGTGCGCACGATCTCGCCGGCGACATCGTTCGTCTGCCCGGCCGCGGTTGCGTGCCCAGGCAGATGCAACAGCGCCAACAACGCGCGTGCGGGAGAAACGGGGACGCTGCCGAGCATGAGCGCGCTCATAAAGACGACGAACGCGGCCAATGCAAGTGCGATCCAGATGAAGGCGGCACGCCGCGCGTTCATCGGCGCACGCGCGCGAGAAGGAGAGGCGTTCATCAACGGGCGCTCAATCCTCGACACGCTTGCCATGCTCCGCACACGCGCAGCGCGGCTTCAACGAACACGGCATGGGCGCCGAGTACGGCATCGGCATCGGCATCGGCATCGACGCCGACATCGCCATGATCGCGAGGTGTCCGCGGCTCACTGTTCCTGCCAACCGATCGTAACGAATGCGCTACGGCGCGGCGTGTTGTAGGTATAAGCGAGTTCATAGTGCTTGTCGAACAGGTTGTCGATGTGGGCGCTCACGTACCATGCCTTCGTAATGTCGTAGCGCGCGGAGAGGTTGACGAGGCCGAACCCGCCCAGCGACACGTCGCTGTCGTTGCGCGGCCCGCTCACGATCCACTCGCCGCCGACCCGCCAAGCCCCCAACGAGCGACGCGCCGACAACGACGCGAAATGCCGGGCGCGTTGATTCAGATCGGTGTCGCTGGCTTCGTCGACGGGGTTTTGCACCGTCAGTGCCGCGCGCACGTCCGTCTTGCCTACCCGGCCGCTCCAGGAGCCTTCGAGCCCCTGAACCTTCGCACGATCGACATTCTCGGCCAGATAGAACAATCCGCCTTGCGTCGGCACGTACTTGATCAGATCGGCGTAGCGCGTTTGGAATGCCGTCAACCGAAACAGGCCCAGCGCATCCGATGTGTATTGCAGCGCCGCTTCGACCGAATGGCTGCGCTCCGGCCGAATCGACACATTGCCGCTGCCTGGGAAATACAAATCGTCGAAGCTGGGCGCGCGAAACGCGGACGAATAGCTCGCCGTCGCCTTCCAATGCTCGGTGAAGTCGAAGCCGTAGCCGAGATAGTACGTGTTCGCCCCACCAAAATCCGAATACTGATCGCGCCGCACGTTCGCTTGAATTTGGTTCGCGCCGAAGCGTGCCGTATAGCCGGCGAACGCCGAATTCACCGTGCGCGTGGGCGCCGCCACCATATCCGACTCTAAACTCTGTTCGAGCCGCTCATAGCCCAGTTGCAGTTTTTGTTGCGCGGCGAGCTTGAAGTCGTTCTGCCATGTCAATTGACGATTGTCGGTATCGAAGCGATTGTTGTAGACCCCGTTCGTTCGATCGACCGCCCGGTCGTTGCCGATGCCGGCCGTCAGGTGCGTCGTCCATGCATCCGTCAGCTTGCCGTTCGCGAACACGGACGCGACACGCACCTTGCTGTAGAGCAGGTTGACGTCGGTGGGCGCCCCGTATGCATCGTCGAAAGCGACGGCGCCGTCCGACTGGAAGTACCGCACCCCCGCATCCCAGCCCTGGCCGAACTGGTGGCGCAGCGAAGCGGAGAGGCTTTCGTTCAAATATCCGTCGGCCGCCGGGTTGACGTTCGGGGCCTGGGCCGAATCGATCGCGGGAAAGCCGTCGTCCTTCGAACGCGCCACGCTCAGGCTAAAGGTGGTTTTGCCGTCCCGGTCGAGCGCGCCGTTGACCCCGGCTTGCTGCGTCTGCGTGTGATAGCTGCCGTAGCCGGCCGAGAAATCGAAGCGCGGCGGATGATTGCCGCCGTCCTTCGTGAACACTTGCACGACGCCTCCCATCGCACCCGAACCGTAGAGCGCCGATACGTCGCCGTTGACCACTTCCACATGATCGACCGCCGACAGCGGAATCTGGCCCAGCTGAATCTGACCGAGACTGACCGAATCGACACGAACGCCGTCGATGAGTATCAACGATTGCGTGGCCGAACCTCCTCTGAGCGATAGAGTTGCGTTCGACCCGGGCGGACCGTTGCGGATGATCTGGGCGCCGGGTGCCAATGCGAGCAACCCGGGCAAATCCGTCGCGGTGCTGTCGTCGATATCCTGGCGCGAGAACCGCGTCGTTTGCGGAATCGCTTCGGCAAGCGGTTGCGGCCCACGCTGAGCCGTGACAACGATCGGTGCGAGCACACCGGTGGCGGCGGCCGGCGGTGTCGCCGGCGCAGCGGCGCTGGGGATGCTAGAGCCGATGGCGGACGAAACAGCGGGAACGGCCGTGGCTTCGGTCGGGACGGGTGGATCGCTCAAGGCACGCTGCGCGAACGCGACGAGCGGCAGACCGCCGAGCGCAACTAGCGCCACGCGGACATTGAAGGTGGACATCGTGTGGTCTTCCTGTGGGATCGGCACGCAGCTGCTCCCCGCAGACCGCGTCGTGATCGAGCGCTGGCCGGCCTGACATGCACCGCGCGACACGCGGCGCGAAGGCGGCTTCGCACTCCCCCTTTGGCCGGTATCCGGGCTGACGACGAACCGCATCCGCCTTCCCGCGTGGGTTCACGCAGTGGCGATGGAGCAGTCGCGCGCGTGCCGAGTGGCGCGCAGCGCGTGTCGCTTACCGTTGGCGGGGGGCAGCACAGGTTGGCTCGTCCGGGCGGACTTCGCTCCCTGTTTCCCGTTTAACCGCGCGCAAGGCTGCCGAGCGCGCGAGCACCAAAGTGCCGCAAGTGTAGGAGGGGCGCAGGGGGGCGTCAAGAAACCGAAACCAGCGAGGCGTGCGCGCAAACGCCCTGCAAACATCGTGCGAAAAACGCCTCGCCGTTAAAAAAAGCCGCCACGGTTACGTCTGGATACGAGAGAACCATCGGAATTGCGACTATTTAGCGCTAAAATGCGGGGTCTTTAGAGGACGCAGCAGATGCTCAACGAACTCGAATCGCTCTCACAGAATATCGGCCGGCTGATCGCCATCAACGAACGCCAGCAGCAGGCCCGCCATGCGCTCGAGGAACAACTCGCGCAATTGCGTCACGAAAACGAAGCGGCCCAGGCCGAGCTGGCCTTGCTGCGCGAAGCGCGCAATGCGTTGCAGGCCGAGCGCGATTCGCTCGTCGCGAAGATCGACGACGCCCAGGTCCGCCTGAACGCGATTCTCGAAAAGCTCCCGCGCGGCAAGGGTCCCTACGATTCCGACACCCAGCTCGATCTGCTCGGCTCGCAGCAAGGACAACGCGAAGCCAGCGGCATGGAAGGCGCCGTGCAGCACGGAGAAGACGCATGACGACCAAACAAATCGAAGCCACGATCCTCGGCCAGAGCTATCGGCTCGCCTGCTCGCCCGAAACCGAAGCGGCGCTGCTCGAAGCGGTGGCCCGTGTCGATGCCGAGATGACGAAGATCCGCAACTTGAGCAACGTGCGCGGCACCGATCGTATCGCCGTCATGGCCGCGCTCTCGCTCGCCTCGGAGTTGCTGAAACTGCAACAGAGCGTGCGACACGGCGAAGCATTTCCCGCGGAAGAAATCCGGCGTACAATGCATCAAATGAACGAGAAGCTCGGTGCGGTGCTCGAACAACACGAAGCGCTGTAACGAGCCGCAGTTTCACGTAACAGGTTTTACGGCTTCCCTGCCTGGTTCGCCAAGGTCATAAATTCCTTGAACCAATGCCATGTGCACGGTTGCGGAAATTTGCAGCACGGGTGTGCGCGTCACTCTGTCTGATGTACCCGAAGTGCGGCTAACTGCGACCAATTCTGAATCCTCGGTTCAGGATGCCGGCCTAGCGGCTAAGGCGGGGACTTTATTCAACGGCATCGGTACTCCCGATGCCGTTTTCATTTGTGTTCGTTCGCTCGACTGACTCGATTCGCCTATGCGCTATTGGCTCATGAAGTCCGAACCGGACGAAGCAAGCATCGACGATCTTCGCTCCGCGCCGAAGCAAACGCTGCCGTGGACGGGCGTGCGCAACTACCAAGCGCGCAACTTCATGCGCGACATAATGGGAATCGGCGACGGCGTCCTCTTCTATCATTCGAGTTGCCCGGAACCCGGCATCGCCGGAATTGCCGAAGTCGTGTCGGGCCCGTATCCCGACCCGACGCAATTCGACCCTAAGAACCCGTACTACGACGCGAAGTCCACGCAGGAAACGCCGCGCTGGATGCTCGTCGATGTCCGCTTCGTGAAGAAAACGCCGCTCGTTTCGCTGGCCGAACTGCGCGCGCATCCCGAGCTTGCCGGCATGCGCGTGCTGGCTAAAGGCAATCGGTTGTCGATCACACCGGTGACCGACGACGAATGGCGCTTCATCACCGAACGGCTCGCATCGTAACTACTGCGACGAGGGAACGACAGGGGTTGGGCAGCCGGCATCCGAAGCGGCCCGGCCCAATGCCATTTCTTGAAGTGGAGCCCAGAAAGGACATGAGAAAAACCATCGCAGCGATCTCCTTCGCAGCCGCCGTGCCGCTCGCGCTGGCCGCCCTGCCCTCGAGAGCCGACACCGTCTTGTCACAGCCGGTTCCGGCAGGCGTGCTGTCGCTATCGGCACAAGCCAGCCAGGATATTGCGCAAGACACCGTCGACATCACGCTCTTTTACGAGCAGGAAGCGTCCGATCCGACATCCCTCTCGAATGCGCTGAATCAACACGCCGAGACGGCGCTCGCGCAGGCGAAAGCCGAGAGCGACGTGCAGGCACGCACGGGCACGTTTTCGATCTACCCGATGACCGATAAGAACGGCCACATCTCCACTTGGCATGGTCGAACCGAAGTCGTTCTGAGGTCGCACAACTTCGGCGCCGCGTCACGGCTCGCGGGCCAACTGGCGTCGGTCATGCAAGTGGGCAACGTCTCGTTCTCGCTCTCGCCCGAAGCGCAGCGCGTAGCGGCCGATAAACTCGGCGGCCAGGCGATCGAGAATTTCAGAACCCGGGCGCAGGCCGCGGCCAAAGAGTTCGGCTATAGCGGCTACACGATTCGCGAAGTGAACTTGAACAACAGCAGCGGCACACAGCCACGCCCGATGTTCGCGATGCGCGCGATGGCGGCCGAAGCGGCAGCACCGGTGCCCGTCGAAGCCGGAACGTCCACGGTCACCGTCAATGTATCGGGCTCCGTGCAAATGACACGGTAAGGATGGCGTAAAGCCGCGGTAATACGGCGCGGTAACGGGCAACGCGGTAGCCCGGTAACGCAATAACGCAATAACACGGTAATCGCCGCATGCCGCATGGCTCGGCGGCCCCGCGCGGGCGGCGCGGGGCATCGCCCTCGCCCGCGCGGCAGATACGATAAGGCGCGCTCGTTACGATCCCGCGCCGGCCGGCACGGTACGCACGCGCCGATACGACCAGATCAGCATCGCGACACCCACGACGATCATCGGCAGCGAAAGCCACTGCCCCATCGACAGCCCAAATGCCAGCAGCCCGAGGAAGTCGTCGGGCTCGCGCGCGAACTCCACCGTGAAACGGGCCAGCCCATAGCCGATCAGAAAGACGGCCGACGCGGCGCCGACCGGGCGCGGCCGACGCGTGAAGAACCAGAGCACGAGGAACAGCGCGATTCCTTCGAGCGCGATCTCGTAAAGCTCGGACGGATGACGCGGCAGCATATGGTACTTGGCGAATACGTCGGCCAAATGCCACTTCGCCGCCAACAGCGGATGCTGCGCCAGCCAGATCGCATCGTCGCCCGACGCGCTTTGAAACAGCATGGCCCAGGGTGCATCGGGGCTAGTCACCCGCCCCCACAGTTCACCGTTGATGAAATTGCCGAGGCGGCCTGCCGCGAGACCCGTCGGCACCATCGGCGCGACGAAGTCGGTCACCTGCAGCCACGTGCGCTTGCGCTGATAGGCGAACAGCACCATCGCCAACGTCACGCCGAGAAAACCGCCGTGGAACGACATTCCGCCCTGCCAAACCTTGAAGATATCGAGCGGATGGGCCAAGTAGTAATCGGCCTTGTAGAACAGCACATAGCCGAGCCGGCCACCGAGGATCGTGCCGAGCACGCCGTAGAACAAGATGTCGTCGATGTCCTTCGTGGTCCAGCCCTGCGCCGCGACGTGCGGCAGCCGCAGGCGCAGCCGGGCGATAACGATCGCGAGCATGAAGCCGACGAGGTACATGAGGCCGTACCAACGCACCGCAAGCGGACCGAGATGAATCGCAATGGGATCGAAATTGGGATGAATCAGCATCGTAAGGCTTTTGGCATTGAAAAATGAGGCGTTGAACGAACGGCGCGCACGCCGCGTTTAAGCATCGCGCTCCCGCGCATCCTTCCCTGGCTTGGCACGGCGGCCGGCGCCCGCTTGCCGCAGCGCGTGCGAGCCGCCGGCCAGCACCCGCACGATGTCGATGAAGCCGGCTAGCACGGGACTCACTTCGGCCGTTCTCCACACGAGCCCCGTCTCGATCAGCGGCGTACGCTCGGCCAGCGGCCGATAGACAACGCCGGTGCGTCGCAAGTTGCGCAGCGATTGCGGCACCAGCGCCATCCCCATGCCGGCCGACACCAGGCTGACGATCGTCTGCATCTGAATCGCCTCTTGTCCGATGCGGGGCGTGAGCCCGGCCGTGCCATAGCAGCCCGTAATGATGTCATAAAAGCTCGGCGCCAAACGGCGGGGGAAGATCACCAGCGGCAATTGCGCCACTTCGGCCAGCGAGATCGGCTCGTCGATCCAGTCGGGCGGCTCGCCGCGGCCGCGCCGCTGTACGCTGGATGCGGGCAGCGCGGCGATCAGCGGCTCGCGCATGATCGGCAGATAAGACAGCGTGGCGACGTGGCGCGGCGGGGGCGGCGGAATGATCAAGCCGGCATCGATCCGGCCAGCAACGAGTTCTTCGATCTGCACGTCGCTTGTGGCTTCCGTCAGGTTCAGACGGACCCGGGGATAGCGCACCGCGAACTCGCGCAACAACTGCGGCAGCAGGCCGTAATCGGCCGTGGAAACGAACGCCAGCGAGAGCGCCCCGGCTTCGCCGCGCGCCAGGCTCTGTGCGAGCGGCCGCAACGTATCGGCCGTCGCGAGCAACTTGCGCACTTCCGGTAATAGATCGGCGCCGACGGCCGTCAGTTCGACCGTGCGTTTGGTCCGTGCGAACAGTTCGACGCCAAGCGTCTCCTCCAGCGCGCGAATCGCTTGCGACAGCGGGGGCTGGGTCATCGACAGCTTGCGGGCCGCGCGGCCGAAATGCCGCTCTTCGGCGACGGCGACGAAGTAGCGCAATTGGCGCAAATCGGGGGTCATGTCGGCGGCTCCCTGCGGTGTCGTTGATATATGGTTCGACCTAGTCCGGCATGAATCATATATTGGACATGCGCAGCGGTGCACGGCATGCTGGCTCGAGCCTCATGCGCGGTGCTCGCCCCGCTCGGGTCGTTGCTCGCCGAACTCGGTCGGCCGCACGCCGCCGCCCCGCGCCCTTCCGTCCACGAACCGGAGTCCCCGCCATGGCCCACAACCGTCGCTCCCAGCACATCACGCAAGGCGTCGCCCGTGCCCCGAACCGCTCGATGTTCTACGCCCTCGGCTACGAGAAGGACGACTTCGATAAACCGATGATCGGTATTGCGAACGGCCACTCGACGATTACGCCCTGCAACGCGGGCCTGCAAAAACTCGCCGATGCCGCCGTGGCGGCCGTCGTCGATGCCGGCGCCAACGCCCAGACGTTCGGCACGCCAACGATCTCGGACGGCATGTCGATGGGCACCGAAGGCATGAAGTACTCGCTCGTCTCGCGCGAGGTCATCGCCGACTGCATCGAGACTTGCGTGCAAGGACAGTGGATGGATGGGGTCGTCGTGATCGGCGGCTGCGACAAGAACATGCCCGGCGGCATGATTGCGCTTGCCCGTATGAACGTGCCGGGCATCTACGTCTACGGCGGCACGATCCGCCCCGGGCATTGGAAAGGCAAAGACTTGACGATCGTCTCGTCGTTCGAGGCCGTCGGCGAATTCACCGCGGGCCGGATGTCGCAGGAAGATTTCGAGGGCATCGAGCGCAACGCCTGCCCAAGCACGGGCTCGTGCGGCGGCATGTACACGGCCAACACGATGAGCGCGTCGTTCGAAGCGCTCGGTATGTCGCTGCTGTATTCGTCGACGATGGCCAATCCCGACGACGAGAAAGTCGTCTCGAGCGCCGAATCGGCACGCGTGCTGGTAGAAGCGGTGAAGCGCGATTTGAAGCCGCGCGACATCATCACGCGTCAATCGATCGAGAACGCCGTGGCATCGATCATGGCGACGGGCGGTTCGACGAACGCGGTGCTTCATTACTTGGCGATCGCGCATGCGGCCGAGGTCGAATGGACCATCGACGATTTCGAGCGGATCCGCAAGCGCGTGCCCGTCATCTGCAACTTGAAGCCGTCCGGCGAGTATGTGGCCACCGATCTGCATCGCGCTGGCGGGATTCCGCAAGTACTGAAGCTACTCCTCGATGCGGGGCTGCTGCACGGCGAGTGCATGACGATCACCGGCCAGACGATCGCCGAGGCATTGCGCGATGTGCCGAGCGTGCCGCGCGCCGATCAGCAGGTGATTTTTCCGATCGAGCAAGCGCTCTACCAGGAAGGGCATCTCGCGATCTTGAAGGGCAACCTCGCGACGAATGGCGCCGTCGCCAAGATTACCGGGCTCAAGAATCCCGTCATCACCGGTCCGGCGCGTGTGTTCGACGACGAACAAAGTGCGCTGGCCGCCATCCTGGACGATCGCATCCGCGCGGGCGACGTGCTCGTGCTGCGCTACCTCGGGCCACAAGGCGGGCCGGGCATGCCCGAGATGCTGGCGCCCACGTCGGCGTTGATCGGCAAGGGGCTCGGCGAATCGGTCGGCTTGATTACCGACGGGCGGTTTTCCGGGGGAACCTGGGGGATGGTGGTGGGGCATGTTGCACCGGAGGCGTTCGTCGGCGGGACGATTGCGCTCGTGCACGAAGGCGATTCGATCACGATCGATGCGCACCGGCTGCTGTTGCAGTTGAACGTGGATGACGCCGAGCTCGAGCGGCGCCGGGCGGCTTGGACGCCGCCTGCGCCACGCTATACGCGCGGCGTGCTCGCCAAATTCGCGGCGCTCGCACAGCCGGCCGACCGGGGCGCCGTCACCGGATAACGGTGTGAGCAACGTTAGCGGCCGGCGACGCGAGCGACGCCTTAGCGACGCTGATCGCAACGCTTATCGCGATCGTATGCCGCGCAAGTTCCTCGCTGACGGCATCGCGCACCCAGCCCGCGACCTCTTGTTCGAGCGCGCTCAAGACCTCGCGCGTCACTTGCCGCACGAGCCAGTTCGTGTGCTCTTCGATAGCGTCGCGGCAGTGCCCTTCGATCACGCCGCGCGCATCGCGCCGCAAGTAGGTCGAAAAGCGCGCACGCAGACGCTCGGCGATGAACTCGATATCGCGTGCGTCGAAGGTGGCGTGCGCCTGCGCGCCCGCCGTCGGTTCCGCCGGCACCGTGGGCGGCCGCATGGCCGACGCGGGCGGTTCGACTGCCGCCGGCATGCCCGCCTCGGCGCTGCCAGGCGCAAACGGCTCGCCGGCCGCACTCGGCTGAGCCGCGCCCGGCTGCTCGGGCGAAGCCTGCACCGCGTCGGCTGGCGTCTCGGCCGGCCGGCCCATGGCGGGACGCCCCGGGACCATGACGTCCGTCAGCATCGGAATCGAATGAGGATCGACGGGATCGACCATGCTTGTCTCCCTGAGTCAATGAATGCGCGGCGCGCGGCGGCGCTCACGCGCTTGGCGTCTCGCCCTGCTTGTAGTTGTTGAGCGGATAGCCGCGATCGCGATAGAAACGATAGCGCTCGCGGCCCGCCGCGAGTTCGTCCGGGCTCGTGCCGACGATTTCGAGCAGCCGCTCGAAGCGCGCGAACTGGGCCGGCACGGCCGGCGCCAGGTTCAGCAAGATCTGGTGATGCGCAACGCGCTCGAGATCCGTGGCCAGGACGATCGGCGTACGCGCGGCGAGCGCGCTGTCCGCCATGCAATGCGGCAGGAAATCGAGCGGCGAAAACGTCCAGAGCCGTTCGTCGAACGCGCGCAAGCGCCCCGGATCGGCCAGCACGACGAGCGGCTGGCCGGCCTGATATGCCTTGCGCGCGAGCCGGCATGCGTAGAGCAGCGCGTCGTCGACGTTCGTATGGAAATCGACGCGCGTCACAATCCAGCCCCGCCACTGCGCTTGCCGGCGGCCATCGTACCCATTACTGCCCCGCGCGGTCGATCAGGAACTGCGTGAGCAGCGGCACGGGACGCCCCGTCGCGCCCTTGGCCGCGCCGCTCTTCCACGCGATGCCCGCGATATCGAGGTGCGCCCAAGGATAGGCTTGCGTGAAGCGCGACAAGAAGCATGCCGCCGTCACGCTGCCGCCCGGACGCCCGCCGATGTTGGCAAGATCCGCGAAATTCGACTTCAGCTGCTCGTGATATTCCTCGTCGAGCGGCATGCGCCACGTAGGATCCGATGCTTCGCGCGACGCGTCGAGCAATTCGCCGGCCAGCGCGTCGTCCTTCGAGAACAGCGCGGAATTGTGATGGCCCAGCGCAATGATGCAGGCGCCCGTGAGCGTCGCGACATCGACGACCGCGGCCGGCTTGAAGCGCTCGGCATAGGTGAGCGCGTCGCACAGAATCAAACGTCCTTCGGCATCCGTGTTGAGCACTTCGATCGTGAGCCCGGACATGCTCGTGACGATATCGCCGGGCTTCGTGGCCGTGCCGCTCGGCATGTTCTCGACGGCGGGAACGATCCCGACGACGTTCAGCTTCAGGCCGAGTTCGGCGACGGCGCGCAGCGTGCCGAACACCGAAGCGGCGCCGCACATGTCGTACTTCATTTCGTCCATGCCCTCGCCCGGCTTGAGCGAGATACCGCCGCTGTCGAACGTCACGCCCTTACCCACCAGCACGATCGGCGCGGCCTTGGCCGGGCCGCCCTGGTACTGCATGACGATGAACTGCGGGGCCTCGGCCGTGCCGCGCGTGACGGACAGCAGCGAGCCCATCTTGAGCGCTTCGAGCTGCTTCAAGCCGAGCACTTCCACCTTGAACTTGAATTCCTTGCCGAGCTTTTTCGCGGTTTCGCCGAGGTAGCTCGGCGTGCAGACATTGCCGGGCAGATTGCCGAGATCGCGCGCGAGATCCATCCCGTTGGCCACGGCCTGCGCTTGCTTGACAGCCAGTTTCGCGAGCTTTTCGTCGGCCGGATCGATCGACACGACGATGCGCTTGAGCGCATGCTTGGCCGGCTCCGGTTTGCTTTTGAGCTGCGTGAACTGATAGATCTCGCCGCGCAACGCGAGGACAGCGGCGCGCGCAGCCCAATCGGCCGTGCGTTCCTTGACGGGCAATTGCGCGAGCGTGAACGTCACTTGCACGATCTTCGTGCCGAGGATCGCGCGCCATGCGGCACGCGCCGCTTCCATGTAAGCCTTTTGCCCGAACGCGTCTTGCTTGCCGAGACCGACGAGCAACACGCGCGAGGCGCCGATTCCCGCCACTTCGTGCAAGAACAGCGTCGAGCCGCCCTTGCCCTGCATGTCGCCCGCCTTCACGATGCGTGTGAGGAGCCCCTTCGTGGCGGCGTCGATCTCGAGCGCCGCGCCCGAAAGCGATTGCCCCTCAAACACACCGATGACGATGCAATCGGATTTCCCCGTCAGAAAACCGCCCGTCGTGCCCGTCGTCCAGTCACAGGCTTTTATGCTAAAGTCCATCGCGCTTGTCCTCGGATAAAATCGGCTTACTTTTGGTAATGAAGCCGCAATTATCCGCTATTTTTTCCCCGGCGTCGGAACGCCGCGCTTGGCAAGCGCGAACCCCGCCCGCCCTCTCGCATCGACATGATCTTCGAACGCTCCCTACAGCGCGAGCTAGCGTATACGGCCGGTGCCGTATTCATGGTGCTGCTGACCATCTTCCTCACGACGATGATGATACGCATCGTCGGCTATGCCGCGTCCGGCGAAATCGATCCGAAGGACGTCGTCGTCCTCATCGGTCTGACCGTCATCGGCTACATCGCCGTCATGCTCGTGGTAACGATGTTCGTCTCCATCTTGTTCGTCCTCACGCGCTGGTACCGCGATTCCGAAATGGTCGTGTGGCTCGCATCGGGCGTGAGCCTGACGCAGTTCATCAAACCGATCGCGAAGTTCGCCGCGCCGCTCATCTTGCTCGTCGCGTTTTTCGCGTACATCGGCTGGCCCTGGTCCAATGCGCAAAGCAAGCTCATTCGCGCCCGCTTTCAGCAGCGCGACGAAGTCTCGATGCTCGCGCCGGGGCAATTCCGCGAATCGCCGGCCAGCCACCGCGTGTTCTTCATCGAGAAGATGACGCCGGACCAAGCGCACGTGCGCAACGTCTTCGTGACCAGCACGGAAAACGGCAAGGTCAGCGTCGTCGTTTCGCAAAACGGCCATACCGAAGCGATGAAGGACGGATCGCGCTTCGTCGTCTTGGAAAACGGCCGACGCTACGACGGCGAGCCCGGCAAGCCCGATTTCCGCATCATGGAGTTTCAGCGCTACGGCGTGAAGATCACGCATCAGCCGATCGTCAACGTACCCACGACCACGGGCCTATCCACGCCCGCGCTCCTGCGGCATCCGACGCGCGACAATCTGGCCGAATTCGCCTGGCGCACCGGCCTGCCGCTCATGGCGATCAACTTGATGCTGCTCGGCATTCCGCTCGCGTATCAAAACCCGCGGCGCGGGCGCACGATCAACCTCGTCATGGCCGTGCTGATCTTCCTCACGTATTCGAACCTGCTCAACGTCGTTCAATCGTGGATCGAGCAGGGCAAGATGTCGTTCGTCATCGGATTGACGGGCCTGCACATCTTGGCCGCGATCGTCGTCGTCACGGTGTTCTGGCTGCGCGTGCGCAATCGGCCGCTGATCCCGCGTACGTGGCTCGCCTTTTCGCGCGGAGCCTGATCGTCATGCGCATCTACGAACGATACTTCGCCCGCCAGGTCTATCTCGCGTTCATTTTTATTCTGTTCGCGTTCTCGGGCCTGTTCTTTTTCTTCGATCTGATCAACGAACTGAACACGGTCGGCCACGGCAATTACAAGTTCGGCTTCGCCGTGCTGCGCGTGGCGCTGCAAACGCCGTCGCGCTTTTACGAGATCATCCCCGTGGCCGCGCTGATCAGCGCGATCTACGTGTTCGCGCAGATGGCGGCGAGTTCCGAGTACACGATCTTTCGCGTATCGGGGCTCTCCACCGGCCGTGCGCTGCGCTCGCTGCTGAAAATCGGCATCCCGTTGGTCGCGATCACTTATTTCATCGGCGAAGTGGTCGGGCCGTATTCCGATCAGTTGTCCGAGCGCGTGCGGCTCGAGGCGCTCGGTTCGGCCGTCTCGTCGAACTTCGCTTCCGGGGTGTGGGTCAAGGACACCTTGACGGCAAGCGAGGACGGCGAACAGGTCACGCGTTTCGTCAACGTCGGCGAATTGATGCCCGACGCCACGATCAGCAATGTGCGCATCTATGAGTTCGATCCGGGCTTCCGGCTGACGAACCTGCGCACCGCGCAAACGGGCCGCTACCAAGGCAACGGCCACTGGCTGCTCACGGGCGTGACCGATACCAAGCTCACTACCTTGCCGCCGCCTGCGCACGCTACGCCGGCCGACGCGCTCAATCCCGTTCTACGCGCGACGCAAATCGCGCTGCCGGAGTATTCGCTGCGCTCGGAACTCACGCCGCAGATCTTGTCGGTGCTGCTCGTATCGCCCGATCGTATGTCGATCTTCAACCTGTTCCGCTACATCCAGCATCTCGTCGAAAATCACCAGGACACGCAGCGCTACGAAATCGCGCTGTGGAAGAAGCTGCTTTATCCGTTCGCGGTGCTCGTGATGCTCGTGCTGTCGCTGCCGTTCGCTTATCTGCATACGCGGGCC
Organism: uncultured beta proteobacterium; assembly: GCA_963838695.1. GTDB lineage: Bacteria > Pseudomonadota > Gammaproteobacteria > Burkholderiales > Burkholderiaceae > Trinickia. The sequence goes on from CAWIRZ010000046.1 coordinate 97,503, forward strand.
GGCGTCGTCGGCGTGAAGGTATTCGGCGGCATCATGCTCGGGATGAGCTTTCAGCTCATCAACACGCTGTTCTCGCACGTCGGCATGCTCAATACCTGGCCGGCGCCCGTGACGGCCGCCATGCCGGGCCTCATCTATCTCGTGCTCGGGCTGGCCGGGCTCAAGTGGGTCGACCGGCATTGACGCCGGTAAGGTAGAAGCCGATGAACGCAAGCGCCCTCTCCTCACGCGGCATCGTGCTCTTCGCGCATGGGGCCCGCGATGCGCGGTGGGCCGAGCCTTTCGAGCGGCTGGCCGATAAGCTGCGAGCACTGGCCGGACCCGATACGCACATATCGCTGGCGTTCCTCGAATTAATGACGCCCGCGCTGGAAGATGCCGTCGCCGCACAAGTCGCCGCCGGTTGCACGTCGATTACCGTCGTTCCTGTTTTTTTGGGGCAAGGCGGACACGTTCGGCGGGACCTTCCGCTCGTCATCGAGGCGTGCCGCACGGCGCATCCCACTGTCGATATCCACGCGACCGTGCCCGTGGGCGAGGACGATGCCGTCCTCGATGCGCTGGCCGCTTATTGCTTGCGCCAATTGGCGGCGCCGAGCTGAGCGCCGCTCAGGCGGCGTTCGCGTAGGCGTCTCGCGCTGCGGCGCGGCTGTCTTGCCGATCGGAAGAAGGGGTTTGCGCCACGGCCGTGGCCCGCTGCGCGAAGGCTTGCCCGATCATCAGCAAGCTAGGTTGGGCAGGATCGAGCCAAATCTGGGCCTCGCCCATGGCGAGCGCTTCGAGCGTCAGCGTGAGCGTGCGCTCGCGCGACGTGCTGCATGCTTCGACGATCGCAACGGGCGTCGCACCCGAGCGGCCCGCGTCGATCAGCTGTTGTGCGATGTCGGGCGCGCTGTCGCGGCCCATGTAGAACACGAGCGAATCGGCGTTCACGGCCTCGCGAATCGCCTCCGAATCGGGCGCGCGGCTTTTGGTGGCGAGCGCCACACTGCGCGAGACGCCGCGCAACGTCAGCGAACGCTTGACCGATGCCGCCGCCGCCAATGCCGCGGTGATGCCCGGCACGACTTCGTAGTCGATTCCCGCCTCTTCGAGCGCGCGCATTTCCTCGTCGGCCCGGCCGAACAACATCGGGTCGCCGCCTTTCAAACGCACGACGACATCATGCGCGCGGGCTGCATCGACGATCTGCTTATTGATGAATTGCTGCGCCGTCGAGCGCTGTCCGCAGCGCTTGCCGACGGCGATCTTGCGGGCGTGCGGCGCATACTCCAACATAGCGGGCTCGACGAGCGCATCGTGCAGCACCACATCGGCCGTGCCCAACAATCGGGCACCGCGCACCGTGATGAGATCCGCCGCCCCCGGTCCTGCACCGATCAAATACACCTTGCCCATTGCGCTTTCATCCTCTCGCGTGTGCGGGCGGCGCTAAGCGCCGCCACGTTTATCAGTCACGCGGAATATGCACGAACCATGCCGGCCGCGACCGTGTGATGCGTAGCCTCGTCGATCAGCACAAAGGCGCCCGTCCCCGGGTGAGCATCGTAGGCATCGCAGACGATCGGTTTTTGCAGCGTCAATGCCACGCGGCCGATGTCGTTCATCTTCAAGTTATGCACGTCGCTCGAATGCAGCAGCGTTTGAACGTCGAGCACTTCCTTCACCGAGCCGATGCGGGCGAACACCGTATTGGTCGTTTGTTTCAGCAGATATTTGCGCTGCGTCGAAAGCGGCTCTTCGTCGAACCAGCACAGATCGGCTTCGAGCTTCTTGGCCGGCTGCGGCGCGTCTTGCACCGCCACGAACGTGTCGCCGCGCGAAACGTCCACGTCTTGCGTCAGACGGATCGTTACCGTTTGCCCCGCGAAGGCGCGGTCCACGGCGGCGGTACCGCCCGGCACCGGCGCGATGATTTCGGCCACCTTCGCTTCGCGCTGCGCCGGCAGCACAACGATCGCATCGCCCACGCGCACTTCGCCCGCTTCGATGCGGCCCATATAGCCGCGGAAATCATCGGCGCTCGCGCCGTCCTGGCGCGCCACCCACTGCACCGGAAAACGCAGCGCTTCACCCGTGGCCTGCGCCACCGGCAGTTGCTCCAGCACGTCCAACAACGGCTCGCCCGCGTACCACGGCATGCGTTCGCTGGCCTGCACGATGTTGTCGCCCTTGAGCGCGGAAACCGGCACAAAGCGAACGTCGACCAACCCCAACTGCCGCGCCAACTCCACGTAGGCATCGCGGATCTCGTTGAAGCGCGTCTCGCTGTAGTCCACCAAATCCATCTTGTTGATCGCCACGATCGTATGCTGCAAGCCGAGCAGCTTCACGATTGCGCTATGGCGCTTCGTCTGCGGCAGCAGCACCGTCCGGCCATCGGCGTCCTTCGTCACGCGCGTCGCATCGACCAGAACGATCGCCGCATGCGCCGTCGACGCCCCCGTCACCATGTTGCGCGTGTACTGCTCGTGCCCCGGCGTGTCGGCGATGATGAACTTGCGCTTGGCCGTGGCGAAATAGCGATACGCCACGTCGATCGTAATGCCCTGCTCGCGCTCGGCTTCCAAGCCGTCCGTGAGCAGCGAAAGATCGATCTCCTCGCCCACGGTGCGCTTGTTTTTCGCGCGCGAGAGCGCCGAGAGCTGGTCGGACAGCACCGCTTTGCTGTCATACAGCAGGCGGCCGATCAGCGTGCTTTTGCCGTCGTCGACGCTGCCCGCCGTGATAAAACGCAGCACGCCGAGGTCTGCCGGTTGATGAGGATTACTCATGTTCTCGATCCCGTCTTGATTCATTTCGGAGTGCTTCGCTTTAGAAATAGCCTTGCTTCTTACGCTGCTCCATCGCAGCCTCGGATGCCTGATCGTCCATGCGCGTCGCGCCGCGCTCGGTGATGTCGGTCACCGCCGTCTCGGCGATGATCTTCTCCAAGTCGTCGGCATCGCTTTCCACCGGGCACGTGCAGCTAATGTCGCCCACCGTGCGGAACCGCACGAGCGCCTGTTCGCTTTGCTCGCCCTCGCGCATCGGCGTGAGCGGCGTCACCGGCACGAGCAAGCCGTTGCGGCGAACGATCTCGCGCCGATGCGCGTAGTAGATCGAGGGCAGCTCCAAGCCTTCGCGCGCGATGTATTGCCACACGTCCAGCTCGGTCCAGTTCGAGATCGGGAACACGCGCAGATGCTCGCCCGCATGCAAACGCGCGTTGTACAAGCTCCACAGCTCCGGGCGCTGCGCCTTCGGATCCCATTGGCCGAACTCGTCGCGAAACGAGAAGATGCGTTCCTTGGCCCGGGCTTTCTCTTCGTCGCGGCGTGCTCCGCCGATCATCGCGGTGAAGCCGTGTTCGGCGATCGTTTCCAGCAGCGTCACCGCTTGGGCCGCATTGCGCGAATCGGTCTCGCGGCGCAGCCGTACCGTGCCGCGCTTGATCGAATCCTCGACATGCCCCACCACGAGTTGCGCGCCGATCTGCTCGGCGCGGCGATCGCGGAAGTCGATCACTTCGGAGTAGTTGTGGCCCGTATCGATATGCACGAGCGGGAACGGCAGCGATGTTTTGCGCTTGGCGCCGAGCCCGAACGCCTTCAATGCCAGATGCAGCACGACCACCGAGTCCTTGCCGCCCGAAAACAGCAGTGCCGGCTTGCTGCATTCGGCCACGAGCTCGCGCAGGATGTGGATCGATTCGGCCTCGAGCCAGTCGAGGTGGTCCATGCGGGTCGCGGTGACCGTGAGCGGTGTCGTCGCGGAAGGTTCGAGAATCGTGCTCATGTTTAACAGTTTCCTATCGTTTGCCCGTGGGCCGCACCCGGCGCCGATTCGCTCGGCCGAGCCGTCACGGCATTCGGATGCTACGTATGCTGCTTCCTGCCGCGGGTCCAGCGTATCGATGCCGGGAACGCCGCGAAAACTACGTGGCCGCGGTGCGCGTCAGGCCGAAGCAGACGCATCTGCACCGCCCGGCGCGAACTGAACGGTCGACACCGAGACATGCAGCCCACATTCTTTTGAGTCGCGCGATTCCCACCACCAGCGCCCCGCTCGGCTGTCCTCACCGGGACGAACCGCGCGCGTGCACGGCTCGCAACCGATGCTGGGATAGCCGCGTGCATGCAGCGGGTTCACGGGTACCTCGAACCGCTTCAGATACGCCCACACCTCGCCTTCGCTCCAATCCGCAAGCGGATTGTATTTCGCGATGTTGCGGGCAGCGTCATGCTCCGTTTCGTGCAGTTCGGTGCGCGTCACGGACTGCTCGCGACGCTGCCCCGTAACCCACGCGTCCACGCCGGACAGCGCACGATTCAACGGCTCGACCTTGCGGATCTCGCAACAGCGCTTGCGCAACTCGACGCTTTCATAGAATGCGTTCAACCCGTGCGACTTCGCATAGTCGTCGACCGCTTCGGCTTGCGGATGAAACTGCTCGATTTCGTAGCCGTACCGTTCGCGAACCCGATCGATCATACCGACCGTCTCCGCATGCAAGCGGCCCGTATTCAGCGAAAAAATGCCGATCGGTGCCGAGCGCGACAAGATCGCGTGCGTCAACACCATGTCCTCGGCGGCCAAGCTGCTTGCGAGCTTGATACGCGCGTGGCGCTGCGCGATCTCTTCGACGAATGTGTGCAGACGGTCGATCTTCGCTTCGAACGCCGCATCGACGGGCGCTGCAGCTGGCGTGCGATCCTGGCTCATGTGCGCGGCTCCGATTCGAGCGCCGCGCGGCGGCGGAACAGCGGCTGCGGCGTATCGAATGCACCTTGATACTTGACCGAGAACTCCTCGAAGGCGCGCAGCGCGTCGTGAATGTCCTTGTCGGCGCGTACCGCGTAGGCATCGAAGCCGCAACGGAACATGAAATTCAACTGATCGCGCAGCACGTCGCCGATGGCGCGCAACTCGCCTTGCCAGCCGTAGCGCTCGCGCAGCAAGCGCGCGATGCTGTAGCCGCGGCCGTCGCGAAACACGGGGAAATCGACGGCGATCAGCGAAATCTTGTCGAAGTCGGCAGCGAGATCGCCCGGCTCGTCGTCAGGTGCGAGCCACACGCCGAGCGCGTCTTGCGAGCGGGAAGCGACAAGCGCCTCGCGCCCTTGCTTCCACAGCGCGAACGGGACGAGCACGCGGCCGGCGGGCAACGCATCGGCCCCGGGCAAGCTACCGTCTTCGGCCGCGCGCACCACCGTCCAATCGTCGGACACCACGGAGCGGTTCTTGATAATCGAAGTCATCTGCAAATATCCTCTGCGCCCTGCGGTTACGCGTGCGCCGGCTGGCGCGACCCGTATACGCGTTCCTTGAACGGCGCCACGCCGATCCGATTGTAGGTGTCGATGAAACGCTCGCCGTCGACACGATGCTCGAGGAAGGTGTCGATCACCTTGCTCACGACGCCGGGCATCTCTTCCGCTGCGAACGAAGGCCCGATCACACGGCCCAGACGCGCGCCGGTCGGGCTCGTGCCTTGTTCGCCGCCCAGCGTGACCTGGTACCACTCGGAGCCGTCCTTGTCGACGCCCAGAATGCCGATGTTGCCCACGTGGTGGTGACCGCACGAATTGATGCAGCCCGAGATGTTCAACGACAAGTCGCCCAGGTCGTACACGTAATCGAGATCGTCGAATCGATCTTGGAGCGCCTGCGCGATGGGGAGCGACTTCGCATTCGCGAGCGAGCAGAAATCGCCGCCGGGGCACGCGATGATATCGGTCAGCAAGCCGAGGTTCGGTGTGGCGAAACCTTGCTGCTTGGCTTGCTCCCACAGTGCGAAAAGGTCGCGCTTTTTGACGTTGGCGAGAATCAGGTTTTGCTCGTGGGATACGCGCAGTTCACCGAGCGAGTACTGATCGGCCCAATCGGCGACCGCGTCCATTTGTTCGGCCGTGGCATCGCCCGGGGCACCCTTGGCCGGCTTCAACGACAGCGTGACCGCGGCGTAGCCCGGGACCTTGTGCGGGCGCAAGTTGCGCTCGATCCAGCGCGCGAAGGCACGGTTTTCGAGCAGATGCTTTTCGAACGAGGCGTCCGTATCGGACAGCTTTTCGTAAGCCGGCGGCCCGAAATGGCGCGCGACGCGATCGAATTCCGCTTGGGTCAGCGTCGAGGGGCCATCTTTCAGATGCTGCCATTCCTCTTCCACTTGCTGGGCGAACTTCTCGGGCCCGAGCGCCTTCACGAGAATCTTGATGCGCGCTTTGTACATGTTGTCGCGCCGGCCGAAGCGGTTGTAGACGCGCAACACCGCCTCGCAATAGGTGAGCAGATGCTGCCAAGGCAAGTTTTCGCGGATGATCGAACCGATGATCGGCGTACGGCCGAGGCCGCCGCCCGCGAGAATCGCGCATACCACCTCGCCCGCCTCGTTCTTCGACAGATACACGCCGAGATCGTGGATCTGCACGGCGACGCGATCTTCCTTCGAAGCCGACACGGCGATCTTGAACTTGCGCGGCAGCCAGCTAAATTCGGGGTGGAACGTCGACCATTGGCGCAGGATTTCAGCCCACGGGCGCGGATCGACGATCTCGTCGGGGGCCACGCCGGCGAACTGATCGGCCGTGATGTTGCGGATGTCGTTGCCCGACGTTTGAATGCCGTGCATCTGCACCGACGCCAGATCCGCCAGCAGGTCGGGCGTTTCCTCGAGCTTGATCCAGTTGTATTGGATGTTCATGCGCGTCGAGAAGTGGCCGTAGCCCCGGTCGTACTTGCGCGCGATGTGCGCCAGCATCCGCAGCTGATCGCTACGCAGGTTGCCGTACGGGATCGCGATGCGGTGCATGTACGCGTGACGCTGCATGTAGAGGCCGTTTTGCAGCCGCAGCGGGCGGAACTCGTCCTCGCTCAATTCGCCCGACAAGCGGCGGCGGACCTGGTCGCGGTACTGCGCGACGCGCTCGTCGACGATGGTCTGGTCGTACTGATCGTATTGATACATTCGGGACCCCAGGTTGTGTTGCGTCGCGTACCGGGGAACGCGACGCCCGAATCGCTATCGAGGCCGACGGCGACCGTCCTACAGACGGTTCCGGCCATCGGCTAATGACGAAAACAGCTATACATATTGAAAAACGTCTGTCGATCGTAATAAACTGGCCTTATATTTCAAACGACTTAAAAATTCTTTTCTTATATCGACAGGGTTATAAATGAACCTGCACCAATTTAGGTTCGTGCGCGAGGCGGTCCGACAGAACTTCAACCTGACGGAGGCCGCGAAGGCGCTGTTCACGTCGCAGCCCGGCGTCTCCAAGGCGATCATCGAGCTCGAGGACGAGCTCGGGGTCGAGATTTTTACGCGCCACGGCAAGCGGGTGCGGTCCCTGACCGAGCCTGGCAGGATCATCCTTGCCTCGGTCGAGCGGATCTTGCAGGAGGTGGAAAGCCTCAAACGCGTGGGCAAGGACTTCGCGGCGCAAGATCAAGGCAATCTGGTGATCGCCGCCACCCATACGCAAGCGCGCTACTCGTTGCCCAGCGCGATCGCCGAATTCAAGAAGCGTTTTCCGAAGGTGCATCTGTCGATCCTGCAAGGCAGCCCGACGCAGGTGGCGGAGATGGTCATGCACGACCAGGCCGACATCGCGGTGGCGACCGAGGCGATTTCGTCGTACAAGGACCTCGTCTCGCTGCCCTGCTTCCAGTGGCACCACGTGGCGATCATGCTGCCCGACCACCCGCTGCTGCAGCGCAAGCAGCTCTCGCTGGAAGATCTTGCGCAGTACCCGCTGATTACGTACGACAACGCCTTCGCCGGCCGCAGCAAGATCAACCAGGCGTTTGCGCTGCGCGGGCTCGCGCCGGACATCGTGCTCGAAGCCATCGACGCCGACGTCATCAAGACGTACGTCGAGCTGGGCCTGGGCGTGGGCATCATGGCCGATATCGCATTCAACGCCGAGCGCGATCGCCATTTGCGCGCGATGCCCGTGGGACACTTGTTCGGCAGCAATTTGACGCGCGTCGCGCTCAAGCAAGGGGCCTATCTGCGCAGCTATGTGTATACGCTGGTCGAATTGCTTTCGCCGACGCTCAATCGCAAGCTGATCGAGCAAGCGCTCAAGGGCGAGCACGACAGCTACGAACTATAAGCTTTCAGCGGCAACACGGAGCCCGGCTGAAAAAACGCCTGTTCGGCGCGGGTGTCGGGCGCCCGCCGTCGGCCGAACCCCTGTTTCGCAACGAACCTTAGGAGACCCTTGCATGGCGTGGTCCGCAACCTTCCGCCGCGCGCTCGCACTCGCGGCCTGTGCGCTCGCGTGCGCAGCGCAAACTGCCCCGGCGCGTGCCGACATCAAAGTGGGCATCGATTTATCGTCGACGGGCCCGGCCGCCGTCATCGGCATCACGAGCAAGAACGCGATGCTGATGTGGCCGCAGACGATTGCCGGACAACATGCGCGATACCTCTTCCTGGACGACGGCTCCGATCCGGGCGCGGCCGTGCGCAACATCGACAAGCTGATCCACGAGGATCATGTCGACGTGATCGTCGGCCCGAACGTGACGCCGGCCGCATTGGCCGCACTCGATCCGGTGGCGCAGTCGCAGACGCCGATGATCGCGCTGATCGGTTCGGGCAGCGTGGTCGAACCGCAAACGGGCGCGCGGGTCTGGGCCTTCAAGATGGCCCAGACCGACAGCGCCATGGCGGATGTCATGACCCGGTACATGGCGAACCATGGCGTGAAAACGGTCGGTTTCATCGGTTTCGCCGATAGCTACGGCGAAGGCTGGTTAAAAGCGTTTTCGACGTTGGCGAAGCTGCGACATATCTCGATCGTCGCGACGGAACGCTACAACCGCACCGATTCGAGCGTGACGGGGCAAGTGCTGAAGGTGATGGCGGCGAAACCCGATGCGGTCCTCGTGGCGGGTGCGGGCACGCCGGCCGTGCTGCCGCAACGGGAGTTGGTCGAGCGCGGTTTCAAAGGGCCGATCTACCAAACGCACGGCATCGCCACGCCTGAGTTCATCAAGCTCGGCGGCAAGGACGTCGAAGGGACGTTGTTCCCGACGCAGCCCGTCATGGTCGCGCGCACGTTGCCGGCCGATCATCCGTCGAAAAAGGCGGCGTTGGCATTCGTCGAATCGTACGAGGCGAAGTACGGGCCCGGCAGCGTGACGCAGTTCGCCGCCGATGCGGCTGGGGTCTATCCGCGCCTGAACGACGCCGTCGCGCGTGCGTTGAAGCATGCGCAACCGGGCACCGAGGCGTTCCGCACGGCTTTGCGCGCCGCGCTGGAACAGGCGCATGAACTCGTGGTGCCGAACGGCGTCGTCAACACGAGCGCGAGCGATCACGTCGGCCTCGATCAGCGCGCAAGCGTGATGGGGACGATCAAGGGCGGGAAGTTCGTGTATGTGAGCCAGTAAGCGGCCGGGGCGAGCGAGCGCGGCGCCGGCGATGTCCCTGCGGCTCCGCGCTCGGAGAGGCTGAAACCACCGGACACTCGCTGGCCGGCGTGGCCTAGGGGTCTCGGTCACAGCGCCGTGCGCAGGCTAAGGCTTGTCAGCGGAGACGATTTCCGCCATAATCGCGCTCTTACGTTCGGCGATGCAACGTCGCCTACGAAAGATACGAAAGCCCGGGTGGTGAAACAGGTAGACGCAGGGGACTCAAAATCCCCCGCCGCAAGGCGTGTCGGTTCGAGTCCGACCCCGGGCACCACAACTTGTCGTTAACGCATTGGCATCGCCCCCCTCCCGAGCACCTCAGGCCGCCCCCTGCTGGCTCACGGCCACTGCTGCCGTGCGTGTTTCGCCCGCAGGACCGTCACCGCTTCATCGCTTGCGCGGTAAAACACAATGTAGTTGCGGTGAACGACCATTTCACGGGTGCCACGGATGCGGCCGGCACGGTACAGCGTCGGCCGCTCACGCAGGCCGTCAACCTTGGCGCGGATCTTCTGCACAAGCTCAACGGCCGCATCAGGATTGTCGCGGCCGATGTGGTCGAGTATGTCAAACAGGTCGTTTTCTGCCTGTACCTTCCATTCAAGCCTTCGCACGCTTGCCCTTCCGCATCGCCTCGATGCGCGCACTGGCCTTCTTCATTACGTCGTCATGCCCGATCGTCGGGCGCGGATCGTCGATCGCCTCCTGTACCTGCTGACGCACCCACTTGTCGTAGGCGGCGGCGCTCGCATGTGTGGCCTTCATCGCCTCGGCGCGATCGGGTCGGCTCTGCCGCTCGAACTCGATCTCATCCGGCCGCCAGGCTTCAAGCGAAAACCGGCCGCTCTGCAACCCTAGCTCGCGGATCACCTCGAGCGCCTTGACCGGGTTGCGGAACGCACGCGGTCGACGGTTGTTCGACGTGACCAGCACCGCAGTGCCAGCCGTGCGGGTTTCCAGTTCGACGTAAAAGGAGCCGCCCTCAGCCTTCAGGATGGCCGACAGGACGCCGCCCGCGTGAGCGGCGGCCGTGGCCTGGGACACGTCTAGCGTTTTCATGGCGCAACCTATAAATGATGTTTCCACGATTAATTATAAACCGTTGCGCGCAACGGTAAAGACCGTGACGGCCATTTGCGGTTGGTCGAGCGGTACCGCAACGAAGGCGCCGTCGGCCTGATTTCGCGCCAGCGAGGCAAGCCAAGTCACAACTACGATCTATAGCGATGTTACCGCCGACGATTTAATCAATTACATTCAGAGCGTTCTAGGCATTTCGCCCGACACCGATGCCCGCGCGGACGCTGTTCCGTCAACGCCTCTCGGAGATGCAGAACCGTTTGATCTCGGCACCAGCCCTGCCTCCGACGATTTGATGTCGGTTGCAGCGCGAGGCGTTAGCGAGGAGGACGAAGCAGACTGCCTCGCTAAGTATGAGCGAGATCTTGATATGTGCAACGCGCTCGGAGGCCCTATGGGGGGGCGTTCGAGGCTTGCAGCTTTGCAAAGAGCAGGCATTCATGAACTACCAGCAATGCAGGGGATATTGATGGCAACGCACCCGCCCTACTCCGTGGTACTGACATACGACGAGGACGAACAGCAACTCAGCGTCCAGACGGTCGACCCCGTCAAACTCGCCCCGCTTCTCGCTGGTCGACTCGAGATGCCGATCCTTCTGGATGAGTTCGATCACAAGATTGACGATGAGTTTGCCCGCCGTCTAGGCGTCGCAGTGCTCAACTTGCTCGCTTTAGGTAAGCCCGGCCTGAAGCAGTACATGAGTGTCACTCCGGGTCCAATTTCACGGGAGTAGGTCGTTTACCAAACTGACGGCAGCAATGCCGGCTTATGCGGCTCCTAAATTTGTGCACGCTGCGCGACCAACTAAGGCCAACGCTGAATGTGGCGCGCGTTCGGATACCGCGGCGAACGGCGCCCCCGATGTCAGTGCCCCCAGAACGCGTCTTCCTGTTCTTGATCGCTAGAGAACAGCCGAACTTCGACGATCTTGCCACCCTCAATGCGGACGAGGTCCACCCCGGCTTGCTTGAGCTTGATGCCATTCGCCTCGCCTGCGAACTCCAGCGTGATCGCCACCCAGTCGCCATTGGCCATGTAGTGGTCGGCGCGGGTGATCGCGAACGTTCCCTTGGACACTTCCATCATCTTCCCCAGCATCGGGCCGACAGCGGCCAGGCCCCGATGCGTGCCGGAAAACCGGTTGTTGCCCGGCTGGTGCCACACCACATCGGGCGAAATAACGCTGCCCAGCGTGGCTTGGTCGCCGGTCTGCACTGCGTTGATGTAGGTCTTGGCGATGTCGATAGGGTTCATTTGGGGTGCTCTTGTAAGGTTGGTCAAGTATGGTCATTATTGGACACCACCAGCGCGATTGAACGGTGATTCCCCGACATTAATTGACACTTATCGGACATTTCGGCAAGATCGTATGCCGATCGACCCCGAGCGGCGCTATCCGCGGGAGGAGGCATGAAGGTGAACGCGGACATCCAGCGTCTGGGCTATCGACCGCAATCGGCCTACCCACTCGATCTAGAAGTATTCTCTGTGGCCGAGCTGAGACATCGCGGCAAGGACGAGTTACGCATCACCCATCGGTACGAGTTCCACACGTTGGTGTGCGTGACCGAAGGCACCTGCACGCAGATGGTCGACTTCCAGTCGGTCTCTTGTGAGCCGGGGTCACTGCTTATGCTGCGAGCGGGACAGGCGCACAACTATGGGCCGGATACCAACTGGGACGGTTGGAACGTTCTGTTCCGCCCGGAATTCGTCGTGCCCGCGTCGGCGACATCTCGTGATTTCAAGCTGGCAGTCGATCTGGAAAGACTGCCCGGACAAGTGCTGCTAACCGGACACGAACTGCGAACGGTGACGGACGCGATCCGACAGATGCACGAGGACACGTTGATCGATGCGCCGCTGGAAGATGTGCATGCGCTGCTGCGCCATCAACTCCATGCACTCTTGACGCGGTTGAGCATTCTGCAAAGCCGAAAACACGCACAGGAGCCGCTGATCTCGCCTGCGTCGCAACGCTTCAAGCGGTTCCAGCAACTAGTGGACGAGCGCTTCGCTCAATGGCACCAAGTGGGCGAGTACGCCAACCAACTCGGTTGCACGGAAAAGAGTCTCGCGCGGGCGGTGACCGCTGCGACGGGCATGACCGTTAAAACTTTTATCGCTGCCCGCATCACCCTGGAAGCAAAACGCTTGCTAGTGCATACGAACCTACCCGTCGTCGCCATCGCGGAGCGGTTGGGGTTTGAGGAAGCCACCCATTTCAGCAAGTTCTTCAAGCGGGAAGCCGGCGCCACTCCGGCCGTGTTTCGACGACATCAAAGGGCAGCCATCTGACGCTGCATCGCCTCAACTCCGCATCCCGTTAAATTCAACTCAGCAGCGCGTGAAGCCCCTCGCCCGCCGCCCGCGCAACCGCGCGCAACCGCGCCTCCGACATGCCCTCCCGGGCGCTCGCCGACAAGCCTGACATCACCGTCGTAACGTAGTCCGACACGGCCGCGGCTTGCTCGGGAAACGATCGTGCGACGAATGCTCGAACCTGCGCTCGCCGTCGCTCCGCGATACGCCGTGCAAGCACAGCACTTTCGCTCTCATCGTTGCCTCGCGCCGCTTCGAGCACCAAGCAGCCCGGACAGTGCGGATCGCGCGCATAGGTTTGCGCCGCGCGCACGAGCAACTCGGCCAGCGCTTCAGCCGGCGCACGATCCGCACGCAGAATCTCCGCCAGCGCCAGCTGGGTGCTTGCGTAGCGTTCCAACACGCGCTCGAAAAACGCCGCCTTGCTGCCGAACGCCGCATAAAAGCTAGGCGGCTTGATGCCGAGCGCATCCGTCAGCGCACTCAGCCCCACCGCGTCGTAACCCGCCGCGTGGAACATGCGCTGCCCGATCGCCAGCGCCGCCTCGGGATCGAACGCTCGCGGGCGACCGCGCCCCGCCTTCTCAGTCGACTTTAAATTAGTGACCACTACACAAAACCCTTGTCGCGCCGTTTGCCAAAATATATAGTGGTCGCTAATTTAATTCAAGAGAGGACTCACGATGGAAATCGGCATCATCGGTTTGGGCGCGATGGGACGCGCAATGGCCAGCAATCTGGCGCGCGCAGGGCACCGCGTCAAAGCCTGGAACCGCTCGGGCGGCTCGTTGGAGAACGTGACCATGGTCGCTTCGCCCGTCGATGCGTTTCAGGGCGATTGCGTGCTGACCATGCTGTCCGACGACGACGCGATCCGCGCGACCCTCGTCGCCCCCGGTGTGTTGACGCGCGCGAAGCCCGGCTTGGTGCACATCGTCACGTCGACCATCTCGGTGGCATTCGCGCGCGAGCTCTTGGCGGCGCACGAGGCGGCCGGCATCGAATACATTTCCGCGCCCGTGCTCGGACGCCCCGACGTCGCAGCGAAGGGCGAACTCAATGTCTTGGCCGGCGGCCCCCCCGGTGCCCTCGATAAAGTCAGGCCGGTGCTCGAGGTGATCGGAGGACGCATTTGGGAGATGGGAGCCCACGCGCCGACCGCGAACGCCGCGAAGCTCGCCTGCAACATGATGATTTCAATGGCGATCGAGGCCATGGCCGAAGCCGTCGTGCTCACCGAAGCCAACGGCCTCGAGCGCGACCGGTTCTTCGATTTGATCTTGAACACGTTGTTCGGCAGCCGTTCCTATCAGGTCTATTCCGCGAATATCGCCAACGAGCACTATGAGCCCGGTTTCAAGGCGACGCTCGGGCTCAAGGACCTGCGGCTAGCGACGCAAGCCGCCGCCGACACCGGCCGCGCGCTGCCGATGCTCGCAGCCGTACACCAACGGATGACCGATACCATCGAAGCGGGGCTCGGCGACCGAGATTGGTCCGCGATGGCGAAATTCACGATCGAAGGAGGCGATCGCCATCGCTAGCCAACGATCGCTAGTCGATGATCGCTACGCACTAACCGCCGGCCGTGCATCCATTCGATACATGATTGACAATTACCATGTTGTATAACAACAATACCGGCACTTAGATCGGCGGCTCGGCGTGCGACGCCGGCCGCAACGATCTACCTTCACGACTCGCCGGGTGCGTCATACGTCACGCGGCGAACGGCAACGGAATCGCAATGACCGACGAACGAGACATAACGCAGCCGCATCGCCTGGAGCTTCACGACCCGCGGCGCTGCGCCGTCGGTGAAAGCCCCGTTTGGCGCGCGTCGCAGCATGCGCTGTACTGGGTGGACATTCCGGCGCAAACGCTCGTGCGCTACGAGCCGGCGGCCGCGCGACGCACCGAATGGTCGCTGCCCGAACGCGTAGGCTGCATCGCGTTCGACCGCCACGGCACGGTACTGGCCGCACTGGAGACAGGGCTTTTCGCGGTCGAACTGCATGAGCCTTCGGAGCATGCAGGCCGCGCCGAAGCAACCGAGGCGTCTCGCGGCACGACGTCGATCCGCCGCCTGGCTTCCGTCCAGCACGACGCCGAACGTATGCGCTTCAACGACGGCCGCTGCGATCGCCAGGGACGCTTCTGGGCCGGAACCATGGTGCAGGATGCCGCCGGTCCCCACCCCGCAGGCAAGCTGTATCGATACGATGCGAACTCGGGCTTGTCCGCGCCGATCGTCGACGGCCTGTGCACCCAAAACGGCTTGGCCTGGTCGCCCGACGGGCGCACGATGTACCTCTCCGATTCCCATCCGTCGAGCCGGCTCATCTGGGCATTCGACTACGACATCGACGATGGCGTGCCCACCCACCGCCGGCTCTTCGCCGATTTGAACGACCACGCGGGGCGCCCCGACGGCGCGGCGATCGACGCCGAAGGCTGCTACTGGACG
This sequence comes from uncultured beta proteobacterium, assembly GCA_963838695.1. Taxonomy (GTDB): domain Bacteria; phylum Pseudomonadota; class Gammaproteobacteria; order Burkholderiales; family Burkholderiaceae; genus Trinickia. The sequence goes on from CAWIRZ010000046.1 coordinate 112,780, forward strand.
TGCGCCAACGATGCGGGCCTCTTGCTGCGCTTTACGCCGGAAGGCAAGCTCGATCGCAAGCTCGAGTTGCCCGCCTCCAAACCATCGATGTGCGCGTTCGGCGGCGCCGACTTCGATACGCTATTCGTGACCACCATCTGCCCGAACCCTGTCGGCGAACATGACGGTTTCGTCTTCGCGTTGACGCCCGGCGTGCGGGGCCTGCCGGAGCCCGAGTTCGCCGGGACGTTGATAGATGGCACCGCATCGAACGCTGCGTCGTCGCGAAACTGACGGCGCTAGCGATCGGTATTCGGCCCGCGGCAACGCTTGCAAGCGCTAGGTCGGGCATTCCCCGCCTAGGGCAAACGCGCAGCGCGCTAGGAATTACGACCGGCCGTGACTTACAATTGACGACACTCCTGACAACTCACCGCAGATCGCCCAAAATGGCCGAGCAGAAGGCGCCGCGCATGCCGGCGCGCATTTATAGCGACATCCTCAATCGCATCATCGACGGCGAATACAAAGAAGGCGAACGGCTGCCCACCGAACACGCACTCGCGGAAAGCTTCGCGACTTCCCGGCCGACCGTGCGGGAGGCGCTCGCGCAATTGCGTGCGGACGGCATCATCGCCACGCGGCACGGCTCGGGCACGACGGTCGTGCGACGCCCCGATCCCGATGTGCGCCGCTTCGCGCCGCTCGAAACGCTGTCGGACATTCGACGCTGCTACGAATATCGCGCCGTGATCGAATCGGGCGCGGCGGCCCTCGCCGCCGAAAAAGCCGACGAGGAAGACATCGCCGCGATTCGCCTCGAATGGGACAACTTGCAGACGATCGTCGAAACGTCGGGCATCGGTGCGAAGGACGATTTCGCATTCCATCTTGCCGTTGCGCGTGCATCGAAGAATCAATTCTTCGTGGCCGGGCTTTCGTCGATTCAAGAGCAGATGGTCTTCAGCATGAATTTGTCGCGCAACCTCTCGCTCGTGAAGTCGATCGAGCGGCAACGCGTCGTTCAGCAGGAACATCTCGAAGTGCTGGAGGCGATTCAACAACGCGATCCGGTGCGCGCGACCCGCGCAATGCGCGATCACCTCGAACACGCGCTCAGCCGAATGTTCGGCTCCTGAGGCGCGTCTGCCGCTCCGCAGCCACACTAGGGAAAGCCCTGTGTCGGCGCCGATTTGCTTGACAACTTTGACAACATCATCGACGATGTCTTACATGGTCGATGGCGCAGTGCGCTCGTGAATACGGCACCTTGCGCGCGAGATAGCTCTCGTCGGCTTTTCGCGTCTCGAGCGATCGGCATCGTTGTCCGATCCGGCCGGACGCACGCTCCCCAAGAGACACGACATGACGAAACTCTGCGCGAACCTCACGATGCTGTTCGGCGAGGTCGATTTTCTCGACCGCTTTGCGCAAGCGGCCCACGCCGGCTTCAAGGGCGTGGAGTACCTCTTCCCTTATGCCTATGACAAGCACCAGCTCGCCGAGCAGTTGGACAAGCACGGCCTCACGCAAGTGCTGCACAACCTGCCGGCCGGCGATTGGCCAGGCGGCGAACGCGGTATCGCCTGTTTGCCCGATCGCGTGGGCGAATTCCAAGACGGTGTCGGCACGGCGATCGAGTATGCGCAGGCACTGGGCTGCAAACAGCTGAACGTGCTGGCCGGCATTGCGCCTGCCGATATGGCGCCCGAGATCGCTCGCGAGACCTTCGTGGCCAACGTGAAGTTCGCCGCTCACGCGCTGGCTGCCGTCGGCATCCGCTTGTTGATCGAGCCGATCAACACCTTCGATATCCCGGGCTTTTACGTCGACCGCACGCACCAAGCGCTCGAACTCATCGATGCCAGCGGTAGCGACAACGTGTTCTTGCAGTACGACATCTATCACATGCAGCGGATGGAGGGCGAACTGGCCGCGACGATCGAACGGCACCTGCCGCGCATCGCGCACATGCAACTCGCCGACAACCCCGGCCGTCACGAACCCGGAACGGGCGAAATCCACTACCCATTCCTCTTCGCCCATCTCGAGAAGATCGGCTACGACGGATGGATCGGCTGCGAATACAAGCCGGCCACGACGACGGCCGCCGGGCTCGGCTGGGCCACCCCCTATCTCTGAGCGAACGCACGAGCGCAACATCGAGGACGCACGGATGAGCAAAATCGGTTTTATCGGCCTGGGCATCATGGGTGCCCCGATGGCGGCCAATCTTCTGAAAGCCGGACACACGCTGTTCGCCCATACGCGGCGTCACGTTCCGAGCGAATTGACGGCAGCGGGCGCGATCGCGTGCGACCACGCCAAGGCCGTTGCGCAAGCGGCCGACATCGTCATCACGATGCTGCCCGACACCCCTCATGTCGAAGACGTGCTGTTCGGCGACAACGGTATCGCGGCCGGGCTCGCACCCGGCAAGCTCGTGATCGATATGAGTTCGATCTCGCCGCTCGCCACACGCGAATTCGCGAGCCGCATCAACGCGCTGGGCTGCGACTATCTCGACGCACCGGTATCGGGTGGCGAAGTGGGCGCGAAGGCCGGCACGCTGACGATCATGGCCGGCGGCCCACAAGCAGCGTTCGAACGCGCCAAGCCGCTGTTCGAACTCATGGGCCGCAACATCACGCTCGTGGGCGGCAACGGCGACGGCCAGACCGCGAAGGTCGCGAACCAGATCATCGTCGCCCTGACGATCGAAGCGGTGGGGGAAGCGCTGACGTTCGCGGCGAAAGCAGGCGCCGATCCGGCGAAGGTGCGCGAAGCGCTCATGGGCGGATTCGCTTCGTCGCGCGTGCTCGAGGTGCATGGCGAGCGGATGATCAAGCGGACGTTCGACCCGGGTTTCCGGATCGAGCTGCATCAAAAGGATTTGAATCTCGCCCTCGAAAGCGCACGCAGCCTCGGCATGGCATTGCCCAATACGGCCAGCACGCAGCAACTGTTCAGCACATGCGCCGCCCAGGGCGGCAGCGGTTGGGACCATTCCGCGCTGGTGCGCGCGCTGGAGATCATGGCGAACTTTTCGCCCGAGCAGCCGGCGCAGGGCAACGAAGCGAAAGCCTAGCCGCGCGTAGTGCGCCGATTCGGCTCAGCGAACGCGATGCGCGAGCCGCATTCGTCACACGATGGGCGTACAACGCAGATACGACCGCAGATACGATGCAAACGGCCCGAAATCGTGCCGTCAGGAGACAAGCAATGCAACATCGTCCGATTAAAGGACTGCGGTGGTGGATCATCGGGCTCGTCGTGCTTGGCGCTGTTCGACAGCGTCGGCGCAGTCATTGCATGGAAGTTAATCGCAACGAGCGAGCCGTCGGGCCCGCGCGCGGATCCGCTCGATGCCCACGGCGCGCTGACCGCATCATCGGCATCGGCGCCCGAACCCCTCTATGAAGCCCTTTCGATAAGGATTTGGATCGTGAAGAAAGTTGCATTGACCGGTGCCGCTGGCCAACTTGGCCGCGTATTGCGCAAAGCGCTGCTCGAGCGTGGCGTCGACCTCAGGTCGGCGGCCGGCTCCCAACCGCTGGAGCCGATGGTGGAAGGCGAGGACGTGATGCACGGCGATCTGCGCGATGTCGCCGTCGTCGATCGGCTGCTTGCCGGCGTCGACGTCCTGATTCACATGGCCGGGACGAGCGTGGAACGGCCGTTGCCGGAGATCATCGAAAACAACCTGCGCGCACTCGTCGAAGTGTACGAAGGCGCACGCCGCCATGGCGTGAAGCGGATCGTCTTCGCTAGCTCCAATCATGCGATCGGTATGCATCCGGTCGAGTCGAAGCTCGGCCTCGATTGCGAGTTCCGTCCCGATGGCTTCTACGGCCTCAGCAAAATGTGGGGCGAAGGGCTCGCTCGCCTGTACTGGGACAAGCACGGGATCGAAAGCGTCTGCATCCGGATCGGCAGTTGTGTCGAAAAGCCGACGGAGTTCCGCCATCTAAGCACATGGCTCGGTTTCGACGATCTGTTCCAGCTCATCGATCGCTCGATCAACGTGCCCGATCTCGGCTTCTTGGTGGTTTGGGGCGTGTCCGCGAACACGCGTAGCTACTGGGATAATTCCGGCGCCGCGCGCTTGGGCTATCAAGCACGCCAGAACGCGGAAGATTACGCTGCCGAAATCTTGCTCAAGCCGAATCCGATCGGCGCGATCGGCCAACGCTACCAAGGTGGCAGCTTCGCAAGCTTCGATTTCTCGCGGCAAGACGTCAACCCTGAACCGCGCTGATCGCGCATCCTTCGACCAGCCGGAGCCAGCGATGCATCTCTCTGAAAATCGCTTCAAGCGCGCACTCGCGGCGCGCCAACAACAGATCGGCCTGTGGTCGAGCCTGGCCAGCGCGATGTCGGTGGAATTGCTCGCGGGCGCCGGCTTCGATTGGCTCGTGCTCGACATGGAGCACGCGCCGAACGAAGTGCCGATGGTAGGCGGCCAGTTGCACGCGATGGCGGCGTCGGCCACGCATCCCGTCGTGCGCCCGCCGTGGAACGACATGGTGACGATCAAGCGTCTGCTCGATATCGGTGCCCAGACGCTCTTGATTCCCTATGTCGAAACCGAAGCCCAAGCTCGCGATGCCGTTGCGTTCACGCGCTATCCGCCCGAAGGGGTGCGCGGCTACGCCTCGTCGCCGCGCGCGTCGGGCTACGGCCGCATCGCCGATTACACGAAGCACTGCGCAAACGAGCTGTGCGTCCTCGTGCAAGTGGAAAGCCGCCTCGGGCTAGACAACCTCGAGCGCATCGCCGCGGTGGAGGGAATCGACGGCGTCTTCATCGGGCCAGGCGATCTCGCAGCCGCACTTGGCCATGTCGGGGAGATCGGGCATCCCGAGGTGCAAGCGACGATCGAAGAGACCATCCGCCGCATCGTCGCGACCGGCAAACCCGCCGGCATTCTGACGCCGAACGAGACACTGGCGCACCGCTATATCGAGTTGGGCTGCCTGTTCACCGCGGTCGGCTCCGATATCGGCATCTTAGGACGCGGGGCCGATCAACTCGCCGCGCGCTTCAAACCCAGCCGTTGATCGATCGCGGATGATCGAGGGCAATGCCTTCGGTCATCGCATACGCCGCTCGGCCACGCCGGCCCCGCTACGCGACGCGCTCGATCGGCTCGCCCGTCATCGAACCGGCAAGACAGTGCGTTCGCCCACTACGCCACGTGAAAAACGGCGACGGCCTCCAGCAACATCGCCGCCTGTTCTTCGAGCGACTTCGCCGCGGCCGCGGCCTGCTCCACGAGCGCGACGTTGTTCTGCGTGAAGTCGTCGATTTGCCCAATTGCCCCGTTGACCTGTTCGATGCCCGCGCGCTGCTCGCTCGCCGCAGCTTCGAGTTCGCTCATGATATGCGTCACGCGCTCGACCGCCGCCATGGCATCCGACATCGTTCCGCCCGCGACGGCGACGAGCGTCGCGCCCTCTTCGATCTGCGCCGACGATTCGCCTAGCAGCATCTTGATCTCTTTCGCCGCGGTGGCGGCCCGCTGCGCAAGCGAGCGCACTTCGGAGGCGACCACCGCGAAGCCTCGGCCCTGCTCGCCCGCGCGTGCCGCTTCGACGGCTGCGTTCAGAGAAAGGATATTCGTCTGGAACGCGATGCCCTCGATCATGCCGGTGATGTCGGTCACCTTGCGCGACGACGCGGTGATCCCGTTCATCGTCTCGACGACGCGCGCGACGACATCGCCACCGCGCGTCACCGTCTCGAGCGCCCCGCGCGCCAGGCGATTCGCTTCCTTCGCATGATCGGCGTTGTACTTCACTGTCGTCGAGAGCGTATCGATCGTCGCGGCCGTCTGCTGGAGCGACGCAGCCTGCTGCGCGGTCCGCACCGACAGATCTCGATTGCCGGTGGCGATCTCCTTGACCCCATCGGCGATGACACCCGCCCCGCCGCGCACCGCCGAGACCGTGGTCGCGAGCGAATCGCGCATCTGCCTCAGTGCGCCGAGCAACTGCCCCATTTCATTGCGCGAGCCCTGGGCAATGCTGCCCGTCAGATCGCCGGCCGCAATGCGCCCGAAATGCCCCACCGCGCGATCGATGGGTTTGACGAGCGCGCGCGTAAGTAGCGCCCGCGCGGTGAAGCACAGGATAATCGCGACCGCGCCGATTCCGGCGAACGACAACACCGACGTTTTGAAGCGCCGCGCCAAGATCTCGGCGTTCTCGCGCTGCGCATTCGACTGCAACGTTTCAAGCGCATCGATGGCCTTGGCATAGACCCGATAGCTGCGCGCGGCGGCATCGCCTTGGATCGTGCGGAACGTCGCGAAATCGCCGTTGGCGAGCGCCTGGTACTCGGGCTCGATGGCCTGATCGACCAGCGCGGCGCGTGCATCGGCCACACTGGCGGCTAGCTGACGTTCGGCTTCGCCGACATAGGGACGCTGCGCGTACGCGTCGAAGTCGCGCTTGGATTCGGCCAGCAAGCGCTGGGCTTCGTCGAGCAAACCATCTGTCGGCTTGCCGACGTGGAACAAGATCTCGTAACTCGACAGGGTGAGCCGCGCTTGGAGCAGCTTCTGCGAGCTGGCGTTCAATTGCTCGATCGCGGCGGTACTGCGCTGCGCCTGCTGAAAGCCGCTCATGGCGTGCTTGAGGGTGGTGTAGCCGATGCCGATGACGAGCATCAACAAGGCGGCGAATACGCATGACGGTCGCCGTTAATCCCGCACGGATCTTGATGTTGTCGAACATGGGGTCTCCTCGTTCGCGGGTTCGCTGGTTCGCTGGTTCGGGGGTTTTTTGTTCTTCTTCGCGCCTCGAAACGGGCGCGTTCGCAAAAAGGGCCCGCGCGAGCGGGCCCTATCGACGAGCGTGCTGCGAGCGGCCCGAGCCCGCCGTCAAAAGACCGGATGCGAATTGATCAGGCTCGGCAGCCAGGTCGAAAAATACGGGAAATACGTCACGATGTTGATCGCGCTGAAGATCGCCAAGTAGTACGGCCACGCGATTTTCGTCGTCTCGCCGATCGACACCTCGCCGATCGCACAGCCGATGAACTGCACCGATCCGATCGGCGGATGCACGAGGCCCAGCGAGCAGTTCAGCAAGATCATGATCCCGAACTGCACCGGGCCCACGCCGTAATGCATCGCCATCGGCAAGAACAACGGCGTCGTGATGAGAATGTGCGCGGCCATATCGACGAACGTGCCGAGGAACACTTGGATGATGTTGATGTAAAGCAGCATCAACCAAGGCACCGTGGTGGCGTGCTCGAGCAGGTGTTGGATCGCGTCGGGAATCTCGAGGTATGCCATCTGGAAGCGCAGCATGTTCGACACGCCGATCAGCAGCAGCACGACGCCGGTCGTGCGCGTGGCGCGCGCGAGGCACACGCACAGCTTCCTCAGCGTCAGCGTCCGATACACGACTAGCGTGAGCACGAGCGAATAGGCGACCGCAATCGCCGCGGCCTCCGTAGCCGTCGCGATACCCTTCGCAACGCAAGTCAAGATAATGAGGATGACGAACAAACCCGGGATGGCGCCGACGAACGATTTCGCGACCACCCCCCAACCCGGAAATACCGGCAAGTCGGAGCTGCCGTCCGCGCGCATCGGAAAGCGATAACGCACAGCCTGCCAGTAGGCCGCGAGCAGCACGAAGCCCATCACCCACAGCACCGGGAGCAAGCCGGAGAACAACAGATCGCCGATCGACACGCCCGTCACCGAGTGGCCCGCGACCATGCCCGTGATGCCTTGCGCCGCGAGCGCATAGATGATCATGTTGGTCGACGTCGGCATCAGCGCGCCGGCGAGCGACGCGTGAGTGGTCACGTTCACCGCGTAGGCGGCGCTGTAGCCTTCGCGCTTCATCAGCGGAATGACGACGCCGCCCATGGCCGACGTATCCGCCGTGGGCGAGCCGGACACGCCGCCGAACAGCGTGCACGCAACGACGTTCGCCATCCCGAGGCCGCCGCGGAAATGCCCGACGGCCGCTTGCGCGAAGCGCAAAATGCGGTCTGCGATGCCGCCGTGCAGCATCAGCTCGCCCGACAGGATGAAAAACGGCACCGCAAGAAACGAGAATGCGTTGATGCCCGAAACCATCGACTGCATTGCGGTTGCGAGCGGCAATCCTTCATAGAGATAGGTCAGCACGCATGCGAGCCCCAGCCCAAAAGAGACCGGTACGCCCAGCACGAGAAAAACCAAAAAACTGACGACAAGAATCAAGAGTTCCATTTGAATCACGTCCGCTTAGCCGCGAAGAGCGCCAGCATGCGCTCGATTGAAAAAAGGATGGTGCAGACGCTGGCGACGAATGGGATCGCGTAGCGAACGGCTTCCGGCAAGCCGAGAATCGGGATTTGATCGTCGAATGTCGTCATCGCCATTTCCTTGGTGCCGAAGCACACCGCGACGGAAAACGCGACGAGGCAAAGCTGCTGCAACACTTCCAGGGCGAGCCGCCAACGGGGCGGCAATGCTTTCGCGAGCGAATCCAAGCCGATGTGCCCACCGTCGCGTACTTTGAGCGCCGCCCCCATGAACGCGACCACGAGCACCATCAACAAACCGATCGGCTCGACGTAATCGGGGGCGTTATCGAACAGGTAGCGCATCACCACGCTGTACATGACGAGCGCGCACAGCACGGCCAGGCAAATCGAGGCCAATACGGTGATCAAGAGGGCGACGACGCCGCTCGGACGCTTGATGAAGTTCATCGGTCAGTCTCTTGGACAAGATGCATGCAAAGAGGAGACGCGACGGCCTCAAAGGCCCACCTGCTCGCGCGCACTGCACGCGAGCGGGCCTTCGAGGCCGCGTTGCCGTTGGGCCAGTCTCGCCGTTATTTGGTCGACACGATCTCGTCGACGATTTGCTTCATCGCCGGCGTCTTCTCGTACTTCGCCCAGACCGGCTGCATCGCCTTCACGAACGCCGCCCGATCGATTTGCGCCGCCGGAACGATCGTCACGCCCGCCTTTTTGACCGTCTGCACGCCGTCTTGCACTTTCGCCACCCACAGCTTTTGGTAGTACGGCACCGAATCGGTTGCCGCCTTGCGGACCGCCTGCTGTTCTTGCGGCGTCAGCGTGTCCCAGGTCTTCTTCGAAAAGACGACCACTTCGGGCGTCATCGAATGGTCCGTTTCCGAGAACACAGGCGCCACTTCGTAATGCTTCGTTTCGACGTAGGACGGAATGTTGTTTTCAGCTGCGTCGACGAGGCCGGTCTTCAGGCCCGTGTAGACCTCGGAGAACGGCATCGGCGTGGGCGTGCCGCCCATCGCCTTGATCTCGTCGACCATCAGATCGGACGGCTGCACGCGCACTTTCAAGCCCTTCATGTCGGCCGGCGAATGAATCGCCTTCTTGGCATAGATCGACCGCGCGCCGCTCTCGTAGAACGTGAGCGCAATCATGCCCTTGGCGGCGAACGCGTCGAGGATCTTTTGACCCTCCGGGCCGTACATGACTTTGCGGAAGTGATCGATGTCGCGGAACAGGAACGGCAGCGACGGGATCATCGATTCAGGCACGATGTCGTTGAAGGCCGCCGCGTTCGCGCGAACCATGTCGATCGCGCCGATGCGCACCTGGTCGATCGTGTCGTTCTCCGAACCGAGCGCGCTGTTGCCGAACACCTTGAGGCTGTCCTTGCCGCCCGTGTCCTTCGAGATTTCTTCGCCCATGAACTTCAGGGCCATCGTGGTCGGGAACGTGTCGCTATGGACATCGGCCGCTCGGAACACGCGCGCCTGCGCCGTGCCGGCCGTGAACGCGAGGCACGAGGCAGCCAGCGTCAGGGCGAGCGTCGACAGGGTGAATGGGCGTTTCATCTTGTGATCTCCTCAAGAATATGGATCGTCCGCAGCCGATATGGGCAACTCGGATACACTCCGGCTTCGCGAAGCAAAGGGAAGCGAAGGGAAACCGCACCGCAACAGACAGCTTGGCCGCGATCGATAATGTTGTCTGACAATGTCGATGATTGTATTGACATCTCACCCGCTTGCGGCTTAGTAGATACCCGAGGAAGGGGGTGCTATCGCACCGCCGCTTCCCGGGTACCGCGCGTGCGGATCGATCAGAACTGGTGATTGATGCCGAGGGTCGCGGCGAACTGGCTACGCGAGGACGACGCCGACTGCTCGCCGATGCTGGCCGTTGCGTTCACTGCCTTGCCGCTGGTGCTCAAAGTCTGCCCGCTGGCACGCTGATACGCTTCCAGCAAGTAGATGCGCGTGCGCTTGGAGATGTTGTAGAGCTGCGTCAGGTTGAACTGCTGGTAGCTCGCCGCATCCTGGATGCCGTTGGCCGTCGTGGCTCGCGTGTAGCTGTAGCCGGCCGCCAGATCCCATGCGGAGACGGGGCGGTAGTGCAGCACGACGCCGCCCGTGTTGAAGATCGCCTTGTTGCTGAAACCGGAGGCGATGCCGGGCAGATACTGGACGTTCGAATACGTCGCCGAGACATCCCACTGCGGGCTGAACTTATAGCCGCCCGTTACCGCGAGGCGCTGCTGCGCGGCTGCGTTTTGATAGCCGTTCGTGATGCTCGAGACGCCCTGCTCGCCCGTGCCCGAATACGCCGTCGAACTCGCGCTCCAAGCGCCGCCGCCGTTCGTCGCGTTATTGAAGCGCGCGAACCCGACCGCAATGCCCGCCGGTCCCATCAGGTATTGCGCCGCCACGCTCCAGGTCGAGCCGGCGTTGAAGCTGCCCGCAATGCCGCCCAGCGCATACATGCCGCTCACCTTGAAACCGGCGAACGACGGCGACGTATAGACGAGCCCGTTGTTCACGCGGTAGTCGGTATCGAGTGCATCGAGATCGCCCGGATGCGCACCGAACGCGCCGGTGAGCCAGGTGGTCGGGCTGTACGGCGACAGCAGCGTGTAGTACGGCGTGTATTGGCGGCCCGCCGTGAACGTGCCGTAGGTGGGGTTATCGAGCCCGACCCACGATGCGCGATTGAACGCGAGGCCGGTCTTGCCCATGTTGCCGTTATCGATGTTGAAGCCTTCTTCGAGCTTGAAGATGGCCTTCGTACCGCCGCCCAGATTTTCGCTGCCGGTCAGGCCGAAGCGCTCGCCGCCCCACACGCCTTCCAGCATCTTCACCACCGATTTGCCGCCGGTCGTCGCACCGGTGGACGGCGCCTGATTGCTCAGGTAGCCGATACCGGTATCGACGATGCCGTAAAGGGTCACGCTGCTCTGAGCCAACACGCTGCCGCTTGCAAGGATGGCCGCCGCTCCGACGAGCGTCGCCGTGGCTTGCTTATAGTGCTTCATCACATCTCCTGGTCTTTGTTGGATTTATCGCGGCCCGCCATATCAAGCCGCCATACACTGCCTGGCTACCCGCTACCCTTGTGTCCCAGGCATCCAGTTACCACTCTTCCTGCCACCGATCGATCGAAGACGTCCCGCCCATTCGCCGAACTTCGTTAGTAGTCCTAACTAGGCGACATGATGGGCGCGCCGTCGAGCCGCGTAGTACTGCCTCCTACAGCCGCACGCGCGTCGCACCGTCTTCGATCTACGCCTCGCGGCTGCCCGGTACCTCCTCGCACCGGCCGGCCGCGCGGCTACTTTCAGTTTTAGTGGATTTCGGGCTCGCCCCCGCTCGCGGCAGCGCCGCCGGCGCCGTCGCGTTGCAGGAAATCGAAGTCGCAGCCCTTGTCCGCCTGCATCACATGAATCTGGTGCATGGCGCCGTAGCCTCGCGTGAAACGCGGAGCGGGAGGCACCCAGGCCGCCTTGCGGCGCGCCAATTCGTCATCGTCGATCAGCACGTTCAACTTGCGTTGCGGCACGTCGAGTTCGATCAAATCGCCGTCCTTCACCAGTGCGAGCGGGCCGCCGATGAACGATTCGGGCGCGACGTGCAATACGCAGGCGCCATAGCTCGTGCCGCTCATGCGCGCATCGGAAATGCGCAGCATGTCGCGCACACCCTTTTGCAGCAGCTTCTTCGGGATCGGCAGTTGGCCCCATTCGGGCATGCCCGGCGCACCGACCGGCCCCGCATGCTGCAGCACGATGACGCACTGCTCGTCGATGTCGAGCGCGTCGTCGTCGATGCGCGCCGCCATGTCGTTGTAGTCCTTGAATACGACGGCCCGGCCCGTATGCACGTGCAGCTTGGGATCGGCCGCGCCGGGTTTGATCACGGCGCCGTCGGGCGCGAGGTTGCCGCGCAGCACCGCAAGCCCCGTATCCGGCATCAACGGAACGCCGAGGCGGCGAATGACTTCATCGTTGAAAATTTCCGCGTCCGCGATGTTCTCGCCGAGCGTTTTGCCGTTGATCGTGCGTTGCGTGCCGTCGATCAGTTCGCCCAACTCCTTGAGCATCGCCCGCAAACCGCCCGCGTAATAGAAATCCTCCATCAGATACTGGCCAGTCGGACGAATGTTGGCGAGCACCGGGGTGCGACGCGACAGGTCGTCGTAATGGTCGAGCGTCAGCGGGATGCCCGCGCGGCGCGCGAGTGCGATCATGTGCACGATCGCGTTGGTCGAGCCCGAGAGTGCGAGACAGGTCGTCACCGCGTTGTCGACCGACTTTTGCGTGATGATGTCCGACGGCTTGAGGTCTTCCCACACCATGTCGACGATACGCATGCCCGTTTTCGCGGCCATCTGTGCGTGGCGCGAATCGGCAGCCGGAATCGAAGCGAAACCGGGCAACGTGAAGCCGAGCGCTTCCGCCGCGCTCGTCATCGTCGAGGCCGTGCCCATCGTCATGCAATGCCCCGGCGAGCGCGCGATCCCGCCTTCGACACCCTTCCAGTCTTCTTCCGTGATGTTGCCGGCCCGCAAGTCGGCCCAGTATTTCCACGTATCGGAGCCCGAGCCGAGCGTACGGCCGTTCCAGTTACCGTTGAGCATGGGGCCCGCGGGCAGAAAGATCGCGGGCAGATCCATCGAGATCGCGCCCATCAGGAGCGCCGGCGTGGTTTTGTCGCAGCCGCCCATCAGCACGACGCCGTCCGCCGGATACGAGCGCAGCGTTTCCTCGACTTCCATGGCGAGGAAGTTGCGGTACAGCATCGTCGTGGGCTTTTGGAACGGCTCGGAAAGCGTCTTGCACCGGCAGCTCGATCGGAAAGCCGCCCGCCTGCCAGATGCCGCGCTTCACCTCTTCCACTCGCTGCTTGAAGTGCGTATGGCACGGGTTGATCTCGCTCCACGTGTTGAGGATCACGATCACCGGCTTGCCGGCGTACTCCTCGCGGCTATAGCCCATTTGCGCGCTGCGCGAGCGATGGCCGAACGAACGCAGATCGTTCACACCGTACCAGCGATGGCTGCGCAGTTCCTCGGGTTTCTTTCTGTTCGTGCTCACTTCGTACGACTCCGCAATACTGATACTGATACTGGTTCAGTGAAAAGACCGGTTACCGGTTACCGGCTAGCGGCTGCTCGCGCGGCCATCATCGGCGCACCAGTTCGCCGTCGCGCAAGCGCCATAGGCCGAGCGGGTTCTCGTCTTGCAGCGCCGGCGGCAGCAGCGCCGCGGGCAGATCCTGATAACAGACCGGGCGCAGGAAGCGCTCGATGGCCATCGTGCCCACCGAGGTCGTGCGCGCATCGGATGTCGCCGGGAACGGGCCGCCGTGCACCATCGCATGCGTGACCTCGACGCCGGTCGGGAAGCCGTTCGCGAGAATACGCCCGACCTTGCGCTCGAGCGTCGGCACGAGCCGCTGCGCGAGTGCGTAATCGGCTTCGTCGAGGTGGAGCGTGGCCGTCAATTGCCCTTCCAGTTGCTCCGCTACGCGCAGCAACTCGTCCTGATCGCGGCACTCGACGATGAGCGAGGCCGGCCCGAAAATCTCGTCCTGCAATGGCGCGTGCGCCAGGAAATCCGCCGCGCGCGTTTTGAACAGTGCGCCGCGCGCCGCGCAGTGCGCATCGCTCGCGGCACCTTCCGCCACGCGCGTCACGCCCGCCGTGTCCGCACGCGCATCGACGCCTTTTTCGTACGCAGCGGCGATGCCCGCGGTCAACATCGTCTGGGCGCCCTTGGCTCCGAGCGCACGTGCGGCCGCTTCGACGAAGGCATCCAATGCCGGCCCTGCGATGGCAACGACGAGCCCGGGATTGGTACAGAACTGACCGACGCCGAGCGTCAGCGAATCGACGAAACCGCGCGCCAGCGATTCGGTACGTGCGGTCAGCGCCGCCGGCATCACGAACATCGGATTGACGCTGCTCATTTCCGCATAGACGGGAATCGGCTCATGCCGCGAGGCGGCGATTCGCATCAGGGCGAGACCACCGCCGCGCGAACCCGTAAAACCGACCGCTTTGATCGCCGGGTGCATGACCAACGCTTCGCCGATCGCATTGCCCGCGCCGAACACGAGCGAGAACACGCCTTCCGGCAAGCCGACGTCGGCGACCGCCTTTTGGATCGCGCGGCCGACAAGCTCGGACGTGCCGAGGTGCGCGGGATGCGCCTTTACGACCACGGGGCAACCGGCCGCAAGCGCCGACGCGGTATCGCCGCCCGCCACCGAAAACGCAAGCGGGAAGTTGCTCGCGCCGAAGACGGCGACAGGCCCCAATGCGATGCGCTGCGAACGCAGATCGGAGCGCGGCGCGGGTTGGCGTTCGGGCAATGCCGAATCGAGTACCGCACCGAACCAGCGGCCGTCGCGCACGAGCGCGGCGAACAGCTTCAGCTGCCCGATCGTGCGCGCGCGCTCACCCTCGAGACGCGCCTTCGGCAACGCCGATTCGCTTTGTGCGCGATCGATCAGCAAATCGCCGAGCGCGGCGATGTTCTCGGCAATCGCCTCCAGCAAGCGCGCCCGAGTATCGGGCGAGGCCGTCCTGAATGCGTCGAACGCCGCCGCAGCCAATACGCAGGCGCGTTCCACCTCGGCGGCGCCGCCCATGCCGAACGACGGCTCGATCTCGCGGTTTTGCGCGGGGTCGAACGCCCGCATCGCACCTTGCGTCCCGCGTACCGAGGACGCCCCCAACAACATCTCGCCTGCAATGCGCATCATGCCCTCCGTTGCGGATCGCGCGCCGTCATGCGCCGGCCTGCGCGCGCAACGCGTGCTCGAATGCGAGCAATGCCTGGGCCGCCTTGCGTACCGCCTCGTGGTGCTCCTTCGGCGTCTCGCTGAGCAGCGGCAAGATCGCGCCCATATCGGCGACGCCCGAGAACGTCACGGCGTCATGCAGGACCCGAATCAGCGAAATATCCTCGCGCAGCGTCTCGAGCGGCAAGAACGCGTCGTACAACCGCTGCGTGTCGGCTTCGCGCGACTCGCGAATCGCGCGCAGCAGCTCGCAGACCGAACGCGAGGCGATGCAACCGGAGCCCGTCGTCCACGCGGCCAAACCGAAGTCGCGTACGTGGATCACGGCCGGGCCTTCGCCCATGCCCGACACCACCCGCGCCGGGTTCACGCTTTGCAGCAACCGCCGCAAGAACGGGTCGTTCGTCGGATCGTCGCGTTCGATCGCGTACTTGACCGCGGCGAGCGTGCCGCGATCGACGAGGCGCGCCAACGTATCGACGTCGACATATTGCTCGCTCTTCACGTACAGCGTCAGCGGGATGCCCGCGGTGTCGGCGATCCGCGTGAGACCGGCCTCGACGCCGGCGGGCGTCGCGAAATTGGCGAACGGCAAGACCATGGCCGTCCGATACGACGTCTGCGCCAGAATGCGCGCCTGGTCGAGCATCTTGCCGTAGTCGGCACCGATCGAAGGAATCACGCGGGTAGTCGGCGCGGCGCTTTCGGCCAGCATATCGAGCAACTCGCGATATTCGCTGACGGCGACATGGTAGAAATTCGCGTTGCCGCCATAGAGCAGCGTAGTGACACCGCCGGCCTCGATGTGACGGATCAGCTTTTGATTTTCGGCGACATCGACAGACAAATCGGCGCGGCGTGCGAGCGGGGGCACCGCCATCACGGACGAGGCGAATTCGCTCTCGACTAGTGGGGACACGTTCATGGGGCCTCGAAACGAGAGTTTTGATGACTGATAGGCCGGACGGTATCATCGTCAAAACCATCTTGTCAAACAACATTTGTCGATTGGTAACGACTTGGGTGCAACGGCCGATTCAGCTACGCGTTGCCGATCGCCCATGCCGAGCCCGGCCGCGGCCTTTATTCCGCCCCCCGCGGCGAGTACGACTGGCCGCCCCTTATCGGCGCCAAATCCTTACTGCTCGGGCACGCCGACCTCTTCTCGGCCTCGCTCCCCTACCGCCCGGCACTCATCCGGGCCGTCCGTTTCGCTCAGCGAACCCGTCGAGCCCGACCCCGACAAACACCCCACCTATCGTTTACGAGGTTTGACAACTTTCAATTTGCATAACGAAAATCCGCCTGGATAACCACGAGAACCACCAGAACGGTCAGACGCCGCCGAGCGGTATCCGCGACGCGCGTCAACATAGGAGACAGTGACATGGCAGACAAGAAACCCATTGCGCATCGCGCGGCCGATACCGATACGTCGCGCGTTCCGTCCCCCGGCCGGCGCGCCTTCATGGCGCTTGCAGGCGCCACCGCCGGCGCCACGGTACTGTCCGGCTTGCCCGGTTGCGGGGGCGGCAGCGACGGGGGCAGCGCCGCCACGAGCGGCTCCGGCAGCGCCGGCCCGACGACGGTCACCGCCGCCGATCCGATCTGGGGACCCACCGGCTCGGCCACTCAGATCATCGCCTCCCTGCAGAAAATCGCGCCGTCGATGTTCGCTTCCGTCGACTTCAACGTCACGAGCTTCGGCGCGCAGCCCATCACGTCGCAGGTGACCGCGGCATCGGCATGGAGCCCCGCCATCCCTTGGCTGAACCAGAGCACCTCGCCCACGAGCCCCGGTTCGGAATTGATGGTGTCCTCGAGCCTGACCGGTACCGCGTTCGACTCGTGCACGGCGTTCAACAACGCGATCGTCGCGGCCAATGCGGCCGGCGGCGGCCGCGTCGTGGTGCCGGCCGGCAACTGGTACTGCGGTGGCCCGATCGTGCTGCTCAGCAACGTCAACTTTCACCTGAGCGAAGCCTGCACGATCTATTTCAGCCCGAATCCGGCCGATTATGCGAAAAGCGGCCCGTTCACGACGGCCAACGGCAACCTGTATCACACGCGTTGGCAAGCCAACGACTGCCTGAACTTCGGCTCACCGGTCTACGCGTTCCAGCAGACCAACATCGCGTTGACCGGCGAAGGCACCAGCTCGATCCTGAACGGCCAGGCAATGACGCCGATTCAGGCGAACGGCACGACGCCGACATCGTGCTGGTGGACGTTCAAGGGCACCACGGGCGCCTATGGCTGCGCCGGCTCGTCGACGCCGTCGCAAGCGTATTCGAATCCCAACAACGCCGCCTTGACGGGCCTCTCCGGCATCACCGCCTCCAATGCGGCGACGATCCTGCCGCTGTTGACGGCATCGGCCTGGTCGCAGGATCAGAACTACTTGCCCGCCCTCTCGGAGCTCGGTGTAGCCGTCACATCGCGCGTGTTCGGCAACGGCCATTACCTGCGTCCGTGCATGGTCGAATTCATCGGCTGCACGAACGTGCTGATGCAGAACTACCACACGCAGAACACGCCGTTCTGGCAGCACCATCCGACGGACTGCACGAACGTCGTGATCCAAGGCGTGTTCGCCGACAGCATCGGGCCGAACAACGACGGCTTCGATCCGGACGCCTGCAACAATGTGCTCGCCGATTCCGTCACGTTCAACACGGGCGACGACTGCATCGCGATCAAATCGGGCAAGGCGCTCGACACGCAATACGGCCCCGCGCAAAACCATGTGATTCAGAACTGCACGATGAACAGCGGCCACGGCGGCCTGACGCTGGGCAGCGAAATGAGTGCGGGCGTGGAAAACATCTATGCGCGCAATCTGAGCATGCTCAATCAGAATTGGGCAACCAACCCGCTGCAGATCGCGATCCGGATCAAGAGCAACATGAACCGCGGCGGCGTGGTGCAAAACGTCTACATCAACGGCGTTACGCTGCCCAACGGCATCTCGCTGACCGGCAAGGGCTACGGCTCCAACAACATGATCGCCGGCAGCCCGATCAATACGACGGTGCCACTGGGCGTCGCGACGGCGAGCGCGGGCAACCCGTCCGCCTCGCAAGGCGGCCTGATTACGTTCGATTGCGACTACTCGCCGAACGGCGACGCGGTACGCCTGAACCCGCCGTCCGTGCGCAACATCAATATCAGCAACATCACGGCGAGCAATGTGACATCGGGCAGCAACACCGGCTCGTGCTTCCAAGCGATCGTCGCGCAAGGCCCAGTCGCAGCCGACTACAACGGGCCTGCGCCGGCGCCCACCGTATCGCCGATCACCGGCGTGACGATCTCGAACTGCAATCTCGGCACGCCCGTCTCGAACGGCACGGCCAGCGCGACGAACCCGGGCCCGGTCTACGCATGGAACGTCGATGCCATCACGCTGAGCAACGTCGCGATTGGCGGCAAGACGTACAACACGACGTTGACGGGTTGAGTCACTTCACATTGAACCTGTAATGCCCTTGAGTGCGGTGGCCGTCGACGGCCACCGCGACCCACGACACCGTGTACGCGCCCGGCTTGAGCGCTCCGAGCGCGACCGTCATATGCTTTTTGTCGTGCGCATCGACGCTCGATTTGCCGCTCGTCACATCTTTGCCCGTCGCATCGGCTACCTTGATCGAACTGAACGCGCGCTCCAACGCGTCGTCGAACTCGATCGAGACTTGGCTTGTATCGACGCCGACAGTCGCGCCGGCACCCGGTACTTGCTGTTTCGGATAGGCGTGCGCGCTGGCCCATTGGGCAACCGTGAGCAAGAGCGCGGCCGCACCGGCTCGTGCACCAAACAAAGCGGGAGAGGTATTCTTCTTCATCGTAAGCGGCCCCAGTTAGAACGGCGGTTTGCCGAGCATGAACTCGGCCGATTATCGTCGAGGCCGCTTTACCGGCGCAAGGCAACTGCGACAATCTGCCCGAGCGGGGAGCGGAACCGGTCCGCGAATCGGCCCCGCGAATCGGGCCCGCTATCTGTGCGCTCGTCGGGCGGGCGCGGCGCCGCGTCCGGCACGGCGTACAATCGCGCCGCTCCGACTCGATTGGCCAACCATGGATCTCGAAAGCATTCTCTTCCGACAAGGCTTCGGCTCGCGGCGCCAATGCCGCGCCCTGATCGCCGAGGGGCGGGTTGTCGTCGGCGCAAGCGTGTGCACGAACGCCGATGCCGATTTCCCGGTCGACGATTTCACGTTCGAGGTCGACGGCACGCCTTGGCGCTACCGCGAGCATGCCTACTTGATGCTCAACAAACCGGCCGGCTATGAGTGCTCGCGCGAACCGCAACATCATCTGAGCGTATTCGGATTGCTGCCGCCGCAACTGGCCGTGCGCGGCGTGCAATGCGTCGGCCGCCTCGACGAAGATACGACGGGGCTGCTGCTCCTATCGGACAACGGCCAATTCGTGCACGCCTATACCTCGCCTAAACGCAAAGTGCCGAAGACGTACCTTGCAACCACGCGTCACCCGCTCGACGAATCGCAACTTCAAGCGCTGCGCGACGGCGTCCTACTGCACGGCGAAAAAGCGGCGATCGCGGCGGCGTCCGCGCGGATACGCGACGAAAAACAGCTGGAAATCACCGTCAACGAAGGCAAGTATCACCAGGTCAAGCGCATGATCGCCGCGGCGGGCAACCGTTGCGAAGCGCTGCACCGCGAGTGCATCGGCGGTCTCGCACTGCCGCCCGCGCTGGCACCCGGCGCCTGGCAATGGTTGGACGACGACGCACTACAGGCACTACGCGCACCGCGCAGCTAGCACTAGCACGTCAATACGGCGGCCCGCCATGTGAGCCAGCGCACGCAAAATTCGAATCCCTGCTCGATATCGGGTACGCCCCCTATGGGGCGCGCCGCAGGTCATGCCTATACTGCTTTCATCGAAAGAAACGAGATCGCCGCGCAGTGTGCGAGCCGATCCGGTGAAGCGGTATTGGGAGGGAGGTGCATCGTGGCTATCGACAGCACGTTCGGGATTTCGTCCGTGACGCTTGCGTTCGCGGTGCTTGGCGCGATCGTCATCGGCGCATTGCTCGCAGCGATGCATGTGAAGCGCCGATACGATCCGAATCTCATCGGCGCCCTAATCGGCGCCCTGCTTTGCTTCCTGCTGCTCGAAGCGCTGCCGTCGCTCATTTGATGCCGATCGACACCGCGCGGCTGCGGCTTAGTTCAAACCCAGGCCGCGCAAGAATGCATCGACGGTCGGATAGCGCAGGGCAACGCGCAGTTCGCGCTTGAGCCGCGCGTTCGACAGGCGCCGCGATTCACGCATGAACGATAGCGTGGCGGGATCGAGGCTGCGCTCCGCCGCCTCGCGCGTGAGGCGCGGCACGTGCGGCAAGCCGAACGCATCGGCCACGCGATCGAAATAATCCCCCATTTTCAGCACGGTATCGTCCGACGCGTGCACCACCCGTCCGATGCGTCCGCGCGTCGCGACCCGCAGCATGATGTCGGCGAGGTCATCGGCGTGAATATGGTTCGTGTAGACGTCGGCCTGTGCGACGAGCGCCGGTTTGCCTTGGCCGATGCGCGCCAGCGGCAACCGCTCGAACGCGTAAATGCCCGGGATACGCACGATGCTCGCCGCCACGGCACCGCGCACGTTGGCTCGCCGCAACCGGCGCTCGGCCGCCACCCGACGCTTCGCGCGCGGGTTAGCCGGGTTCACTGGCCGCGTTTCGTCGATGGCCGCACCGGCGCAATCGCCATAGACGCCCGTCGTGCTCGCATACACCAGCCGTACGCGCACCGGCCGCCCAGCCCCCGAAAACGCCTCGGGTACAATAGCGGTTTCGCGCTTGGCATAGCCGCCGCGCATGAACGGTCGCGTTTTCGGTGCGCTCCGCGCCGCCGTGCGGCCTAGGTGCAAACGCCCGTACGCCGCAGCGGCGGGACGCGCCACATGGCGCTTGCGCGTGCCGAGCGCCGCGATCAATGCGCGTGTGCGCGGGTCGTCGTCACCTTGAGCGGGCGGTGGCGCGAGATGCAACACCGTGGGCGCGAGGCCAGCCAACCGTAACAGGCTGCGCGGGGCGTCGAGATCGCCGACGATCGGCGTCAACCCGGCGTCGCGCAATTGGGCGGCGCGCGTCTCACGCGTGGTCAAAGCAATGACGCGCGGGCGAGCGGCGCGCGCAAGCAGGCGCTGAGCGCAACGCAGCCCGACGTCGCCGCATCCGACGATCAGCACGCGGGGCCGGCGCAAGATTCGTGTGGCTTTCATGTGCGCGCATTGTAGCGGCCCTCGGTCGCGCGCGCTGTCGCCCGGCGTTTTTTGGTTGTTCGTTTTCGTTTTTCGTTCCGATGAGCTATGGCATATAACGTGACCCTCCGGCAGAGCGGCCGGCAGTTTCAAGTAGAACCCGACGAACCCGTGTTGGTGGCCGCGCTGCGCCAGGGTATCGGCGTCCCGTACGGCTGCAAGAACGGCGCGTGCGGCTCGTGCAAGGGCGCCGTCGTGTCGGGCCAAATCGAGCAGGGTTCGCATTCGTCGTCAGCCCTCTCGAACGACGAAAAGACGCGCGGCATGGCGCTGTTCTGCTGCGCCACGGCGCAATCGGATCTCGTCATCGACGTCCGCGAAATCGCCGGCGTCGGCGATGTCCAAGTCAAGAAACTGCCCTGCCGCGTGAATGCGCTCGAGCGCCGCGCGGATGACGTCATGGTCCTCAAGCTGCAATTGCCGGCCAACGAGCGGCTGCAATATCTCGCCGGCCAGTACGTCGAATTCATTCTGAAAGACGGCAAGCGCCGCAGCTACTCGATGGCGAGCGCACCGCACGAGGAAGGCCCGATCGAGCTGCACCTGCGCCATATGCCGGGTGGCCTGTTCACCGATCACGTCTTCAATACGATGAAGGAGCGCGAAATCCTGCGCTTCGAAGGCCCGCTCGGCACCTTCTTCCTGCGCGAGGATTCGGACAAGCCGATCATCCTGCTCGCCTCGGGCACGGGCTTCGCCCCCATCAAGGCGATCGTCGAGCATGCGATCTTCAAGAGCATCGAGCGGCCGATCACGCTGTACTGGGGCGCGCGCCGCAAGAAAGATCTCTATATGCTCGACCTCGCGCAAGGCTGGGCCGCGGATCATCCGAATTTCACGTTCGTGCCCGTGCTGTCCGAGCCGGAGCCGAGCGACGCCTGGTCGGGCCGCACCGGGTTCGTACATCGCGCCGTGATCGAAGATCTGCCCGATCTGTCGGGCCATCAGGTGTACGCGTGCGGCGCGCCGGTCATGGTCGAATCGGCGCAGCGCGATTTCACCGCGCACCACCAATTGCCGGCCGAGGAGTTCTACGCCGATTCGTTCACGAGCGAGGCCGATCTCGTCAACGCCGTGTGACGAAAAATGCGACGGATGATGCGCCGCAGCGATTGCATCGTGGCGCACGCTGTCGTATTCTTGCGCCCATGACCTGCCATCTGCCCGCCCTCCGACGTCGCCGCTCGCTCCCGCCAAGGGAAGCCGTCGGCTCGTAGCTAGCGGACGCGCGCCTCGCCAGCAATCAGCAGCAAGCGAGGGGTGCGAAACCGGTCAAAAACGCGAAAGCCACGGAGTTCCGTGGCTTTTTTCATTTCCCCTTCTCCTTTCCTACATTCATTGCGGAGCCGTGCCATGCAATCTGCGCAGAACCCGACACAGTCGCTGATGTACATCACCAACCGGCCGGACATCGTCTTTACGCGGGGCTCGGGCTCATGGCTCTTCGATAGCGAAGGCAAGCGTTACCTCGATTTCATCCAAGGCTGGGCGGTCAACTGTCTCGGGCACTGCCATCCGGCGATGATCGAAGCGCTCGAGACGCAGGCGCGCAGCCTCATCAATCCTTCGCCGGCCTTCTACAACGAACAAATGGCGAACCTCGCCGCGCTGCTGACCGAACACAGCGCGTTCGATAAGGTCTTCTTCGCCAACAGCGGCGCGGAGGCCAACGAAGGCGCGATCAAGCTCGCGCGCAAGTGGGGCAAGAAATTCAAGAACGGCGCCTACGAGATCATCACGTTCGATCACGGCTTTCACGGCCGGACGATCGCGACGATGTCGGCCAGCGGCAAGCCGGGCTGGGACACGATGTATGCGCCGCAAGTGCCCGGCTTCCCGAAGGCCGAGCTGAACGACATCGCGTCGGTCGAAAAGCTGATCGGCGACAAAACCGTCGCGGTCATGCTGGAGCCGATCCAGGGCGAAGGCGGCGTCATTCCCGCCACGGGCGAGTTCATGCGTGAGTTGCGCGAGCTGACGAAGCGCCACGGGGTGCTGCTTATCGTCGACGAAGTGCAAAGCGGCTGTGGCCGGGCCGGCACCCTCTTCGCCTACGAGCTCGCCGGCATCGAGCCCGACATCATGACGCTCGGCAAAGGTATCGGCGGCGGCGTGCCGCTTGCCGCGCTGCTCTCGAAGGCGGATGTCGCCGTATTCGAGGCGGGCGATCAAGGCGGCACCTACAACGGTAATCCCTTGATGACGGCTGTCGGATATGCCGTCATCAAGACGTTGGTGGCCCCGGGCTTTCTTGAAGGCGTGCGCGCACGCGGCGAATATTTGCGAGCGAAGCTGCTCGAATTGTCGGCCGAGCGCGGCTTCGAAGGCGAGCGCGGCGAAGGTCTGCTGCGCGCGTTGATGCTCGGCAAGGACATCGGGCCGCAAATCGTCGAAAAAGCACGCGATATGCAGCCCACGGGGCTGCTGCTCAATGCGGCACGCCCGAACCTGCTGCGTTTCATGCCGGCTTTGAACGTGACCGAGGAAGAAATCGATCAGATGATGACGATGTTGCGTACGGTGCTCGATTCGCTGTAATCGATCGGAACGACGCGAGGGGGCCGATAGCCGCCCCCGCTCCGTTAAAAAAGCCGCATACGCTCGTCGCGCATGCGGCTTTTTTGCTGCTGGCTGGGCCTCGCGGCGAGGCCCAAGCCGAAAGCAGAGCAGGAACGCTTACATCGAAACCTTGTTGATGAACGTGCGCTTGCCTTCTTTGTAGCCGTAGATCGAGATGATGCCGTGCTTCAGGTCGCCCTTTGCATCGAACGTCGTCTCGCCGATTACGCCCTTGTAATCGCTCGTGGGCATGGCGGCCAGAACCTTCGCCGGATCGACGGAGTTCGCGCGCTTCATCGCATCGACGATGATGTAGACAGCGTCGTACGTGTACGGCGAATACAGCACCACGTCTTGGCCGTAGCGCTTCTTGTACTTCGCTGCGAACGCCGCACCGCCGGCCATCTGGTCGAGGCCCACGCCCGCTTGCGAGCACACGATGTTGTCGGCTGCGTTGCCGGCCAGATCGGAGATGTTCGCCGTGCAGACGCCGTCGCCCGCGAGGATCTTCGCGCGCAAGCCCAATTGCTTCGCTTGCTTGGCGAACGGGCCGCCCGTCGCATCCATCGCGCCGATCATGATCGCATCGGGATTCTCACCCTTGATCTTCGTCAGGATCGCGCGGAAATCGACAGCCTTGTCGTTGGTCGCGTCGTGCGAAACGACGGTCATGCCGGCGGCCTTCGCCGCGCTTTCGAACTGCTGCGCCAAGCCTTGACCGTAGGCGGTGGAATCGTCGACGATCGCCACCTTCTTCACGTGCAGGTCCTTCGCTGCGTAGTTCGCGAGCGCGGGGCCTTGCTGTGCATCCGTCGCGACGACACGGTACGTCGTCTTGAAGCCTTGCTCCGTGTACTTCGGATTCGTGGCCGACGGCGAGATCTGCACGATGCCGGCATCGCTGTAGATCTTCGATGCGGGGATCGACGTGCCCGACGTTTCGTGGCCGACAACCGCGACGACCTTATCGTCGATGAGCTTTTGCGCGACTTGCGTGGCTTGACGCGGATCGCCTGCATCGTCTTGCGGGTCGAGCTGGAACGTCACCTTCTGGCCGCCGATGACGAGGCCCTTCGCATTGATCTCTTCGATCGCGAGACGGGCGCCGTTTTCATTGTCCTTGCCTTGGTGAGCCGAACCGCCCGTGAGCGGCGCGACGTGGCCGATCTTGACGATGGTATCGGCTTGAGCGGTATTGCAAAGTGCGAACGAGAGCGCGGCTGCTGCTGCACAGCCGGTGAGAAGCGACTTGATCACTGTTGTAATTCCCTTTTGTAGACCGGGTGTGGATAACACTAACTGCGGGCCGTGTCGGCCCATAGACGGCGCCCGTGCGGGTAGCACGGGCGCGCGAGAGGATAGGACTCGCTACGACTACTCGCCGAGATAGGCGGCGCGGACCTTCGGATCGTCGAGCATTTGCTTCGCATCGCCCGACATCGTGACCACGCCGGAATCCATCACGTAGCCGCGATTCGCCGCTTGCAGCGCGAGACGCGCGTTCTGCTCCACGAGCAGCACGGTCAAGCCTTCCTTGGAAATGTCGCGTACGACTTCGAAGATCTTCTCCACCATGATCGGCGACAGACCCATCGACGGCTCGTCGAGCAACAACAACTTAGGACGGCTGATGATCGCGCGAGCCATCGCCAGCATCTGCTGCTCGCCGCCCGAGAGCGTGCCGGCCAGCTGCTTCGCGCGCTCTTTCAAGCGCGGAAAGTAGCCGAACATGCGCTCGACGTCTTTTTGGATGCCGTCGTTGTCGTTACGCAGATAGGCGCCCATCTGCATGTTTTCCAAGATCGACATGCGCGCAAAAATGCCGCGGCCTTCCGGCACCATCGCCAAGCCCGCCTTAAGCAGCTCGTGCGCCGGCACGCCCTTGATCGACTGGCCCATGTACTCGATATCGCCCGCCGCGTACGCCTTCAGGCCCGTAATGGCTTTCATCGTCGTGGTCTTGCCCGCGCCGTTCGCTCCGATCAGCGTGACCAGCTCGCCCTGCGCGACTTCCAGGTCGACGCCCTTGACTGCCTGGATGCCGCCGTAATTGACCTGCAGGCCCTTGATTTTCAACATTGCCGTAGCCATCAGTGGACCCCCGCGCCCAGATATGCCTCAATCACCTTCGGGTTCTTCTGCACGTCTTGCGGCAGACCTTCAGCGATCACCTTGCCGTAATCGAGCACCGTCATGCGGTTGCACAGGTCCATCACGAGCTTCACGTCGTGTTCGATCAACAGAATCGTCTTGCCGTCGTCGCGAATCTTTTCCAGCAAACGCGTGAGTTCGACCTTTTCCGTCGCGTTCATGCCCGCAGCCGGCTCGTCCAGCGCCAGCAGCTTCGGATCGGTCGCGAGCGCACGGGCGATTTCCAGACGGCGCTGGTGGCCGTACGAGAGATTGCGCGCCGTGTAATCGGCGTACTGCAACACACCGACGTATTCGAGCAGTTCGAGCGCGCGTTCCTTGATCTCGCGCTCTTCCCTGCGCTCGGCCGGCGTCTGAAACACCGCACCCAGCAGCCCGTGCTTGGTGCGCACATGGCGCCCCACCATCACGTTCTCGAGCGCCGTCATTCCGCCGAACAGGCGGATGTTCTGGAACGTACGCGCGATGCCGGCCTGCGCCACTTGGTGCACGGCCGTCGGCGCGTAGTCCACACCGTCGAGCTTGAAATCGCCCGAATCGGGCGTAGTACAACCCCGTAATCACGTTGAAGAACGTGGTCTTGCCGGCGCCGTTCGGGCCGATCAGGCCGTAGATCGGTGCCTTCTTCAATCTGAAGACCCACATCCGACAGCGCTTGCAGACCGCCGAAGCGCTTGTTCACGCCCTTGACGGACAAACGAATGCTTTTGTTGCTCATATAGATTCTCCGTCGATCGTTAAGCGCGCACCGGCTTCTTGGCGTTGCGCTTGGCCAATTTCGCGATCTTGTCCTCATGCTTCGGTGCAGGCCACAGACCTTCCGAGCGGTACAGCATGATGAGAACCATCGCCAGGCCGTACAGCAGCTGACGGATGACTTCCGTGTCCAGAATCTGATGGCCGAACATCCAATGTTGCAGCGGGCCCATCGTCGAGCGCAGGAATTCCGGGAAGATGGCGAGCAGCACCGCACCCAGGATCACGCCGGGGATGTGGCCCATGCCGCCCAGCACCACGCAGGCGAGCACCACGACCGATTCCCAGAACGTGAACGACTCGGGCGACACGAACCCTTGGAAGCCGCCGAACATCGCGCCCGAGAGGCCGCCGAACGACGCGCCCATCGCGAATGCGAGCAGCTTCACGTTCCGCGTATTGATACCCATGGCCTTCGCGGCGATTTCGTCTTCGCGGATCGCGGCCCAAGCCCGGCCGATACGCGAGTGTTGCAGACGCGTACACACCCAGATCACGAACAGCGAGCACAGCACGAACAGGTAGTAGTACGAGTACACCGACGGGAAATCCATGCCGAACAGCGTGTGCGTTTGCGCCAGGTTGAAACCGGCGACGTGCACCGGATCGACCCCGGTGATCCCCTGCGGCCCGTTCGTGATATTGATCGGACGGTCCAGGTTGTTCATGAAGATCCGGACGATTTCACCGAAGCCGAGCGTCACGATCGCCAGGTAGTCGCCGCGCAGCCGCAGCGTTGGTGCGCCGAGCAGCACGCCGAACAGTGCCGCGAGGCCCATCGCGATCGGCACGACGATGAAGTACGACAGATGCAGACCGTGCGGCCAGATGTGGCCGATCCATGCGAACTGCGTGGACAGGTGCGGGGACGTGAGCAGTGCCGCCGTATAGGCACCTACCGCGTAGAACGCGATGTAGCCCAAGTCGAGCAGGCCGGCGAAGCCGACCACCACGTTCAGGCCCAGCGCCAGCATCACGTAGAGCATCGCGAAGTCGAGCACGCGCACCCAGTAGTTGCCGCCTGTCGCGCCGATGACGATCGGCGCCGCGATGACGAAGATCGCCGTCAGGACACCTACCACGAGCGATTTCGTGGCGTTTTTCTCGGGGATGAGCGTCGTGGACGGCTCGATCGGTTGAATTGAAGTCATTTTGCTTTGCTCCTTGCCTTACGCGCGATCCGCGACACGTTCGCCCAGCAGGCCCGACGGACGGAAGACCAGCACGATGATCAGCACGACGAATGCGAACACGTCCTGGTAGTTACTGCCGAACACGCCCCCGGTTAGATTGCCGATGTAGCCTGCGCCCAGCTGTTCGATGAGGCCCAGCACCACGCCGCCGACCATCGCGCCGCCGAGGTTGCCGATCCCGCCCAGCACGGCCGCGGTGAACGCTTTCATGCCCGGGATGAAGCCCATATAGAAGTGGACGTTGCCGTATTCGGACGCGATCATCACGCCGGCCAAGGCAGCGAGGGCCGAGCCGATCATGAAGGTGGCCGAGATCACGAAGTTCGGGTTCACGCCCATCAGGCTCGCGACGCTCGGGTTCTCGGCGATGGCACGCATCGCACGGCCGAGCTTGGTTTTGTGCACGAGCAGCAGGAGCCCGGCCATCACCAGGAACGCAACGACGATGATCGTGATTTCCGTCATCGAGATCACCGCGCCGACGCTCGTGTCGGTCGCTTTGATGACGTTGAGCGGATCGGTCGAGATCAGTTGCGGGAACGGCAGCGGATTACGCGACCAGATCATCATGGCCAGCGTTTCCAGCAGAATCGACACGCCGATGGCGGTGATCAGCGGGGCGAGACGCGGCGCGCGACGCAGCGGCCGATAGGCAGTGCGTTCGATCACGTAGCCGACGATCGCGCACACGACAGCGGCGACGATAAGCCCGATAACGAGCGTCGGTATGTTGCCTAGCCCCGGGAAGTGATTGTGCAGCACGTTAATGGTCGATAGCGCGACCATCGCACCCACCATCAGCACGTCACCGTGAGCGAAGTTGATGATGCCCAAGATGCCGTACACCATCGTATAGCCGAGTGCAATGATGGCGTAAACGCTACCAAGCACCAGCCCGTTGAGGATCTGCTGGATGAAGATATCCATTTAAAGCTCCTTAGCCCGTGCGACTGGATCTTCGCTTTGCGCCGGTTGTAACGCGAACGGTCTGCGAAAACCGCAACGACACTGCGGGTACTGATAAAAAAAACCGGTAAGGGTCGGCCGCCCCGCGGGTACCGCTCGAAGCCGTGATTCGGCGGCAGACCCTGCGAGGCGGATGCAAAAACGGCACCGTCGGGTATTCGGTGCCGTCGCGTTGCCATGCTCCGTCACTACACGTCCACGACGTCGAGAACCGCGCATCCGCTGTCCTTGAAGTCGTGAAGCGTAATGGCGCCGTCGCGCGAACCGCCGTGAACGCCGAGGGTGAAGAGGTCCTTCCGCGCACCGGTGTGCGTGGTGGACATCGCCTTCGGCGTGTTGGGCGTCTCGATCGAGGCGGCGTACTTCTTGATGTCGGGTGCCGCGTGAGCGGCATCCGACGCCACCTTGCGGAAGCCGCCTTCGCCAAGCTGCGCGAAATCTGCTTCCGGGTGTCGGCACGCGGGCGGTGAGCCTGCCTGCAAACCGACGCGATCCCGTCGCGCATCGAGTGCGGACGGAATCTCCTTGCCGGCTTGGACGCTGCCCGCAAGGATTGTTGCTCCGATTTCGAGCGCGGCCTGCGCTGCAGGCAACACACTCGCCGAAAATGTTCCGCCAAACCCGCGCACGCTCGATAGAGGGCGCGCGCCCGGAATGGGGAGAGGCACCGGCACCGGCGTGCCACGAGGCACGAGCCGATACGGGCGGGCCGGCCGCACGCGGCCGCTCAACCGCGATGCAACCTGCTTTTTGTTTTGTTTGTCTGTATCCAAAAACGCAAGACCTACCGCTGACCGCGCGGGCTGCCCCGAGGCGACGACAACCGCCGCTTCATTCGCTGCTTCGTTCGCCGATACCGCGACGGCCCATGCCGCGACACCGATGCTCGCCTCGCCGCCTTTCATGATGCCCGATGCGGCGGAAGCAAACTTGACTTGCATTAACTAGGTCTCCTGCGCCTTGCCGATACCAATACCAAAAGGCCCGGAGACCTTGAGGACGCGCGCATTGTAACTCTAATTGCCGAGCGGCCAATATGCTGAACCGGCAGGGTTTTCCTGCATTGCAACCTTTTTTTGGGACCCTTATTTGGTGCACGTCGCAACCAAGTTGCGACTTTCGGTCGTTTATTAGGAGCAACCTCTGCTAACAAAGAGCCGACGCCAATAAAAAAGCGCACCGGGGCGGGTGCGCTTTTTTCTCAAAAATGCTGGACTAGGGGAAACCCCGAGATAGGAAAAAGACGCGAAAAATCGCCCCCGCCTCCGATCGCTCCCGACACCTGCTCTAACTCACGTTAGTTGGACAATGCGAGACCGCGCGGCAGAGGGAACGCGATGTTCTCCTCGATGCCTTCGAGCGCGCGCACGTTGCGCACACCGAGTTCGCGCAGCCGGCCGATGACGGCCTGAGCGAGCACCTCGGGCGCGGACGCGCCGGCGGTCACTCCGATGCGCAGCTTGCCCGCTACCCATGCGGGATCGATCTGTTCGGGAGAGTCCACCATATAGGCAGGCACGCCGCGTTTCTCGGCCACTTCCCGCAACCGATTGGAGTTCGAGCTGTTGGGGCTGCCCACGACGATCACGACGTCGCATTGGGGCGCCATGAATTTCACCGCGTCTTGCCGGTTCTGCGTCGCATAGCAGATGTCCTGCTTCTTCGGCTCGCGGATCGACGGAAACCGGGCCTTCAATGCCGCGATGAGGTGAGCGGCATCGTCGACCGACAGCGTCGTTTGCGTGACGAATGCGATTTGCGACGGATCGTCCACTTCGAGCGCGTTGACATCTTCGATACTCTCGACGAGATACATGCGCTCCCCGCACTGCCCCATCGTTCCTTCCACCTCCGGATGCCCCTTGTGGCCGATCATGACGATGTCGAGCCCTTCTTGGCGCATCTTCGCCACTTCGATGTGGACCTTGGTGACGAGCGGGCATGTGGCGTCGAAAATGCGCAGCCCGCGTGTCTCGGCTTCCTCGCGTACCGCCTTCGACACGCCGTGCGCACTGAAGATCACCGTGCTGCCGGCGGGCACTTCTTCCAGCTGTTCCACGAAGACAGCACCTTTCTTGCGCAGATCCTCGACGACGTACGCGTTGTGCACGATCTCGTGGCGGACGAAGATCGGTGCGCCGAACAGCGCGATCGCACGCTCGACGATCTCGATCGCACGATCGACGCCCGCGCAGAACCCGCGCGGCTGCGCAAGCAGGATTTCCGCGTCGGCAGCGGCAAGAGAGGTGTCCGTGAAGCTCATGTCTACAAAATTCCGATGATATGCACTTCGAAGGTCAGTGCTTGGCCGGCGAGCGGATGGTTGAAATCGAACAGAGCCGACGTTTCGCCGACTTCCTTGAGCACGCCCGCATAGCGGCCGCCGCTCGGGGCGTTGAATTCGATCAAATCGCCCGGCGTGAAATCCTCGCCCACCATCGCGTTCTCGCGCAGCGTGGCGAGCGAGACGCGCTGGATCAGGTCGGGGTTGCGAGGGCCGAACGCTTGGCCCTCGGCTAGCCGGACGGTCGAATGGTCGCCCGTTTTCATCCCCAGCAAAATCTCTTCCAGCGGTTCGGCCAGTTGCCCGGCACCCAGCAGCAGCGTAGCCGGCTTGTCGCCGAACGTATTGACGATGTCGGCGCCGTCGGCAAGGGCAAGCCGGTAGTGCAGCGTGACATGGGAACCGGCCGTAACTTCTGAAATATCGATGATGCTCATGCTGTACTCGTTGGGCAAACGTGACTTGCGCGGCGCGAAGGCTGTGACGGCGCGAGCCTCGCGGATGGCCGCCCCGCGGATCGCCGCCCGGCGGATGGCCGCCCCGCGGATCGCCGCCCGGCGGATGGCCGCCCCACACAAAGTCTCTATTGTAAGCCACCTCGCGGCGGGCGGCGTGCGCCTGTCCGCGCACCACCCGCCCGCTTCCATAACCGGTACTGGGAGATAGACCGATGCCAGATAGTTCCGCTGTCCTTTCGAGCCTCGCGCCCGCCCGCCACCCCCGCTCCGCAAGCGCGCGCGACATGCCGCGCGAACGGCTCTTCGACGCCGGCCCGGCGGTGCTGTCCGATACCGAGCTCATCGCCATCTTCCTCGGCTCGGGGCTGCCGGGCCACGATGTCTTCGACGTCGCCCGCTCGCTCCTGGAACGGTTCGGCTCCTTGCGCGTCATGCTGGACGCCACGCCGGCCGATTTCAACGGCCTGCGTGGAATCGGGCCGGCCAAAAAGGCGGTTTTGCTGGCCGTCATCGAAATGGCACGACGCGCACTGGCCGAGCAAGTGCGCGAGCAGCCGCTCGTGGATTCGACGGCCGCCGTCCACGATTATGTGCGGCTGCTGATCGGCACACGGCCGTACGAGGTGTTTGTGTGTCTATTTCTCGACGCACGGCACCGGCTCATCGATACCGAAGAAACCTCGCGCGGCTCGCTCACCCGGCTGGCGGTCTATCCGCGCGAGATCGTGCGCCGCGCACTCGAAGCAAACGCTGCGAGCCTGGTCGTCGCGCACAATCATCCGTCCGGGGCCGTCGAGCCAAGCGCTGCCGATCGACAACTCACGCGCGTGCTGCGCGACGCACTGGCGCTGATCGACGTTCGGCTCGTCGATCACCTCGTGGTCGGCCGCAGCGCGGTGTTTTCGTTCGCGCACGCCGGCTGGCTCTGAAATAGAATGGCCTGCCGCGGGCCGTCGCACACAAGCGCAAATTACGTTTGATTTTTCGGCAGTTTTTCTGCTAGAATCGCCGTCTGCCTGTTTCCAACCCCGTTCAGAAGCTTGGGGGGAGGTCGCCGCGACCGGTTGTATGTGGCCTGACGTGCTCGATTGTATTTGTATCGGGCCGCCTGCCGTCTTCCATCCATCGCTTTCACGCGGCTTAGCTTGGCTGGTCATGTGCCGTCATAGTGCATGTTCGGATTTCAGCTAGGAACGGCGAGAAAAGCGGCGGTGTCGACCTTTCCTGTTTGGCCCGACCCAGGCTTGAACCCCGAATTTAAGCGTTTTAGGAGTGCTCTCATATGGCACGCGTATGCCAAGTAACTGGGAAAGCGCCGATGAGCGGCAACAACGTTTCCCACGCAAACAACAAGACGAAGCGGCGCTTCCTGCCGAATCTGCAATACCGCCGTTTCTGGGTGGAAAGCGAAAACCGTTTCGTGCGCCTGCGCGTTTCGAACGCCGGTCTGCGCCTCATCGATAAGAACGGCATCGATTCCGTGCTCGCCGATCTGCGCGCACGTCGCGAAATCTAAGGAGTAAGTCATGGCCAAAGGCGCACGCGACAAGATCAAGCTGGAGTCGACCGCAGGCACGGGTCACTTCTACACGACGACGAAGAACAAGCGCAACATGCCGGAAAAGATGGAGATCATGAAGTTCGATCCCGTCGTCCGCAAGCATGTGGCGTACAAGGAAACGAAGATCAAGTAATCGGTTCCTGCCGGTCGAAAGACACCAAAAGCCCCGCTTCGTGCGGGGCTTTTTGTTGGGTCCACTACCCGTCTGTATCCCGGCGCGGTATGCTGCTGCGCTTACTCGCGCGTTTTCATACGGCTGCAATATTTTGCGCAAGGACGCAAGCGGACCGGGGACAAAGGACTGGACATGAATTTCGACGTCGTAATCGTAGGCAGCGGGCTCGCGGGTTTGACCGTCGCGTTGAATCTCGCCGACAAGCGGCGTGTCGCCGTGATTGCGAAGCGGTCGATGACGGAGGGCGCGAGCGATTGGGCGCAAGGCGGCATCGCCGCGGTGCTCGATTCGGCCGACAGCGTCGAAAACCACGTCGACGACACGCTTGTCGCGGGCGGCGGCTTGTGCGACGAGGCGGCCACGCGCTTCATTGTCGAGCACGGCCGCGAGGCCATCGAATGGCTAATCGCCCAAGGCGTGCCGTTCACACGCGACGACGCCGCGGAACTCGGCTTCCATCTGACACGCGAAGGCGGCCACAGCCACCGGCGCATCATCCACGCGGCCGATGCCACCGGTCATGCCGTCGTCGCCACGCTGTCCGAGCGCGTACGCTCGCACCCGAACATCACACTGCTGGAAGATCACTGCGCGATCGATCTGATTACTTCCGATCGTTTGGGCTTGCCTGGCCGTCGCTGCCACGGCCTGTACGCGCTCGATCTCGCAGGCGGACGCACCGTCACGCTCGAAGCACCGCATACGATTCTCGCCACGGGCGGGGCCGGGAAAGTCTATTTGTATACGACGAATCCGGACACCGCGACGGGCGACGGCATCGCCATGGCGTGGCGGGCGGGCTGCCGCGTGTCGAACATGGAGTTCATCCAGTTCCACCCCACCTGCCTATTCCATCCGTATGCGAAATCGTTCCTGATCACCGAAGCGGTGCGCGGCGAAGGCGGCAAGCTCGTCTTGCCCGACGGCACCCGCTTCATGCCGGCTCACGACGAGCGCGCCGAACTCGCGCCACGCGACATCGTCGCGCGTGCGATCGACTTCGAGATCAAGAAGCGCGGCATCGACTGCGTGTACCTCGACATCAGCCACCAGCCGCCGGCGTTCTTGCATGAGCACTTCCCGACGATCCTCGGACGCTGCCTCGAATTCGGCATCGACATCACGAAAGATCCGATCCCTGTCGTGCCGGCAGCGCACTATACCTGCGGCGGCGTCGTGACCGATCTCGCGGGGCGTACCGATCTCGCCGGCCTGTATGCTGTCGGCGAAACATCGTGCACGGGCCTGCACGGCGCGAACCGCTTGGCCAGCAACTCGCTGCTCGAATGCCTTGTCATCGGGCGCTCGGCGGCCGAGGCGATCGAACGCGAAGGCTTCGAGGCCGCCGCTCACGCCCCGCTGCCCGATTGGGATGAGAGCCGCGTGTCCGATCCGGATGAAGAAGTGGTCGTCGCGCACAACTGGGACGAGTTGCGCCGGCTCATGTGGAACTACGTCGGCATCGTCCGTACCGACAAACGCCTGGCGCGCGCCAAGCACCGCATCGCCCTGCTGCGCGACGAAATTCAGGAGTACTACGCGAACTTCAAGGTCAGCCGCGACCTGCTCGAGCTGCGCAATCTCGTCGACGTTGCCTCGTTGATTGTCGAAAGCGCCCGCACCCGGCGCGAAAGCCGCGGGCTGCACTTTTCGCGCGATTGGCCGTCTGCGCTGCCCAAAGCGTTGCCCACGGTCCTCGCGCCCGAACGGGTTCGCAATCGGAAAGTCTGACGAGACTGCGGCGTAGCGCGCCGGGGGCGACCCCGGTGCGATGCAAGCACGATGGCCGCCGTGACATAGCCGCCGCTTGCACCCGCTTGCACCCGCTCGGACCGGTTTCGACCGGACCCTGCGGGTACGGACGAACGCTAGATTAGGCGCATCGAGTAATCGGTCGCGCGAACGTCCTTCGTCAGCGCCCCGATGGAGATGCGGTCGACGCCGGTCTCGGCAATGGTGCGCACCGTCTCGAAGTTCACGCCGCCCGACACTTCCAGCACGGCACGTCCGGCCGTCAGCTTGACGGCATCGCGCATCGCCTCGAACGAGAAGTTATCGAGCAAGATCGATTCCGCGCGATGCGCCAGTGCCGATTCCAACTGCTCGATCGTCTCGACTTCGATTTGAATCGACACGCCGGCATCGAGTGCGTACGCCGCTTCCAACGCCGGCCCCACTCCACCGGCTGCGGCAATGTGGTTTTCCTTGATCAGAATGCCGTCGTACAAAGCCAGGCGGTGGTTGACCCCGCCGCCCACGCGCACCGCATACTTTTGCGCGAGGCGCAGCCCCGGCAGCGTCTTGCGCGTATCGAGGATGCGCGCACGCGTCCCTGCGACCGCATCGACGTAACGGCGGGTGACCGTCGCAACACCCGAGAGCAGTTGAAGGAAGTTCAGGCCGTTACGCTCGGCCGTCAGCAGCGAACGGGCCGAGCCCCGCATAAAACAAACGGGCGAATCGGCCGCCATGACATCGCCTTCCCGATAGCGCCAATCGATCTCGATGGACGGATCGACGCGCCGCATCACAGCGACGAACCACGGCACGCCGCACAGCACGGCTTCTTCGCGCACGAGAATGCGCGCATCGCGGACGGCATCGGCCGGGACCAGCCGCCCCGTGCGATCGCCGTCGCCGATGTCCTCGGCCAGCGTATCGGCAACGTTGCGTTCGAGCGCCGCATCGAATGCCGCCCCATAGCGCGCGCGGATCTCGTCGAAAAGCGGCGATACGGCGTCCAGGCGGGGCGTGGCTTGTTGCGCGGTCATAACGTACTTATCCTTTGTGCGCCGCGCTCGGCCATGCAGGCCGCCGCGGCAAGCAAGTCAGTAGGGAATGCGTCGGGCGTAGGGCTTTACGCCGCACCGACATTGGCAAACAGCGCGGTATCGCGAGCGAGATCGCCGCTCGCCTGCACCCGCTGCTTATGAGCCGCCGCGAACGCGAGCATCCGATCGATCGGCATGCGCGCCCGTTCGCCGACAGCGGGATCGACGAAGATCTCGTTATGCCCGCGCTCGAGTACGTCCACCAGGTTCGCGAGCCCGTTCATCGCCATCCACGGACACTGCGCGCAGCTCTTGCAAGTCGCGCTGTCGCCGGCTGTCGGCGCGGCGATAAAGGTCTTGCCCGGTGCCGCCAGCCGCATCTTGTGCAAGATGCCGAGATCGGTGGCGACGATGAAGTGCGTGGCATCCAAACGCGTGGCTGCATCGATGAGCTGCGTGGTGGACCCGACGACATCGGCTTGCGCCACCACGGCAGCCGGCGATTCCGGATGCACGAGCACTTTGGCCAGCGGATATTCGGCCCGCAATAGATCGAGCTCGATCCCCTTGAACTCGTCGTGAACGAGGCACGAACCCTGCCACAGCAGCATATCGGCGCCGGTTCGCTGCTGAATGTAGCTGCCCAGATGGCGATCGGGTGCCCAGAGGATCTTTTCGCCGCGCGCGTGCAAATGCTTGACGATCTCGAGACCGATCGACGATGTCACCATCCAATCCGCGCGAGCCTTCACGGCCGCGCTCGTATTGGCGTAGACCACCACCGTGCGATCGGGGTGCGCATCGCAAAACGTGGAAAATTCGTCGGCCGGGCAGCCCAGATCGAGCGAGCAGGTCGCGTCAAGATCGGGCATCAGAATGCGTTTGTCCGGGCTCAGGATCTTGGCCGTCTCGCCCATGAATCGAACACCCGCCACCACGAGCGTCTGGGCGTCGTGATCGCGGCCGAAACGCGCCATTTCGAGCGAATCGGCCACACAGCCGCCCGTTTCGTCGGCCAGCTCCTGCAGCTGGGCATCGACATAGTAGTGAGCGACGAGTACGGCTTTTTCCCGGACGAGCAGCTCGCGCACGCGCGCCTTCAGTTCCCGACGCTCCTCGGGCGACGGCGCGGGCGGCACTTTCGCCCAAGCGTGGCCGACCCCGCAGACGGCGCCGTCCCGCGGCTTGTCGAATTCGACGGTTTTGATGGCCGGATCCATCCTGTTCTCCTCTAGTCCGCCTAACGGCATGGGCCTCGGGCCAAGCGATCGCGGACAACCGAACGCATTGCGAGGGCCCCAAAAAGCAACACCCCGCCAAACGCGGGGTGTTGTGACGTACCGAAATTTTAATGGATTTCGCTTAGCGGGGTACTCAAGCGTAGCGACGCAGGCGCATCGCGAATTCCTGCAGCGCCTTGATCCCGCTTTGCTCGGCCCGGTGGCACCAATCTTGGAGTTGGACCAGCAATTGTTCGCGCGAGACGTTCGAGCGCTCCCAGATTGCGCTCAGATCGTTGCGCAATTCGATGAACGTGCGCAGCGTCTGGCTATCGGCAAAGATTTCGGGCAGTTGCCGCTTCTGCGGTTCGTCCAGTCCCGCTTCGTCCTTGTGGAACCAGGTGCGCGCGCTACGCATCAGTTGATACTTCTCGCGCGAGCCGATTTCCTTGAGCCGCGCCAACTCCTGGCGATACGCGCGCTTGACCGTCTTCGCATAACGCGCCATGACTTCATAGCGGTTGCTCAACACGGCCTGCAGCGTTTCTTGATCGAGGACGAGCTTGCCCGCGGCGAGCTTCGGCGTGGGGGCGACCTTCTTGACCTTCGCCAGCCCGACAGCCGACATCAAGCGGATGTAGAGCCAGCCGATGTCGAATTCGTACCACTTGTTCGATAGCTTCGCCGACGTAGCGAACGTGTGGTGATTGTTGTGCAGTTCCTCACCGCCGATGATGATGCCCCACGGGAAGATGTTCGTGCTCGCATCGGCCGAATTGAAGTTCCGGTAGCCCCAAAAGTGCGCGAGGCCGTTCACGACACCCGCCGCCCAGAACGGAATCCAGATCATCTGCACGGCCCAGACCGACAAACCGACGATCCCGAACAACGCGACGTCGATAACCATCATGAGGCTCACGCCCAAAATGGGATAGCGCGTGTAGACGTTGCGCTCCATCCAGTCGTTCGGCGTGCCGTGACCGAAGCGGCGCAGCGTTTCTTCGTTCTTGGCCTCGGCGCGATAAAGCTCCGCGCCTTCGAGCAACACCTTCCAAACGCCGCGCGTTTGCGGGCTGTGCGGATCTTCTTCCGTTTCGCACTTTGCGTGGTGCTTGCGGTGGATCGACGCCCACTGTCCCGTCAGCATGCCCGTGGTCATCCACAGCCATAACCGGAAAAAGTGACTCGCGACGGGGTGCAGATCGAGTGCACGATGCGCTTGGCAGCGGTGCAGATAGACCGTCACGCCGATGATCGTCACATGCGTGACGGCAAGCGCGAACAAGACGATTTGCCACCAGGAGAAGTGGAGAAAACCGTGTGCGAGAAAATCGAGAAAAGAGTTCAGCAAGGCGTTGTACCTGTATTACGGCGACACCGGCTCGGTTGGGGTGTCAAAAAAGATGAAAGCTGGCTTTCAGAGCTAAACGGCATTCTACTTCAACTGCCGCAAGTATTTGTAACAATAGGGTTTTACAGGATGCGCGGCCTGCGCGACCGCCCCTGTTCCCGCCCACTTGCGACCTCCGAGCCACACTGCGGCGTATCGCCGCAGCGGCCGTTCAACGCCCGTCAAGCGCCCCTTGCCGGTATCCGAGCGAGCCGCGTGCCTGAACCGGCGTTAGCTTGCCTGCCGCACATCGGCGCCCTCACCTTGCACCGAGCCGATCGCCGGATCCTGCGCGATCTCGACGGCGCCGCCGAGCGCGGCCGGCAAACCACCGACGAGATGGATATCGCGCCGGGTATAAGGAATCGCGATCCCGTTCTCGTTGAAAAGACGCCAAATATTGAGATTCACCGCGGAGCGCGTGCCGGCGGTGCCCTTGGCGGCTTCCTCGATCCAAAACCCAAGTTCGAGATTAATGCCGTCGGTACCGAAACCGACGAGGTAAGCGGCCGGCGCCGGATCGTCCAGCACGCGCTCGACGCCGTGCGTCGCCTCGACGAGCAGCGCCATCGCACGATCGAGGTCGGACGTATAGGCGATCTGCACCGCCACCTTCGCATAGCCGCGCGTCAGATACGACGAGTGGTTCTGCACCACGTCGGTCATGAGCTTTTCATTCGGGATCAACGTTTCGATGCCGTCGAGCCCGCGCACCATGGTGTAGCGCGTGCGGATTTCCGTGACGCGCCCTTGCAGCCCCGAAACGTTGATCGTATCGCCGAGCCGCAGCGACCGGTCGAGCAAGATGATGAACCCCGACACATAGTTGCTCGCGATCTTTTGCAACCCGAAGCCGAGGCCGACACCGAGCGCGCCGCCGAACACGCCCAGCACGGTGATATCGATGCCGACGAGCGAAAAGCTGATGAGCACCGCCGCGACCACGAGCAACGCGCGCCCGAGACGCGAGAGCGCGACCCTGAGATTCTCGTCGATCGAATGCGCGCGCATGACGCGATCCTCGCACACCGAGCCGAGCCAGAGTGCGAAGACCACGGTCGCGCATACCCACATGAGGCCGGTCGTGAGCGACAGCAGCGTCATGTGCGCGGTGCCGACGCGGAAGCGAACCGACTCCATCCAGTGCAGCACTTCGTCCTGGATGCCGAGCACCGTGACGACCATCCCGACCCACACCACAACGGAGACGAGCTTTTCCGTAATCGAGAGCCAGGCATGGGCCTGCCCCGAGCGCCCGAACACGCGGCGCGCGATGAAAAAGACGATGTAGATCAGCGCGATGCCGATCAGCGGCACCAATGCTAGCTCAAGCAGGGAGGTCGACATCACGTCGTCGAGCGCTGTCTGCGCGATCCAGACCAGGACGCCGCCGAGCAACGGAAACATCGCCTTGTGCAGGCTTTCGACACCGAAGCGCAGAGCTTCTTGGCGAGCGCGCCGGCGCGAATCGAGCTTGCGGTGAATGAGCCGCGCGAGCAGCCATGCGACGCAAAGCGTGCCGATCAGCGTGCCCGCCTGCCAAATCATCACCGGCTCGCCGTAATCGCGGACGATGCCGGCCAGCATATGCGAGAGGATGCGGTTCTGTGTCATGCTCAAGCGCGGCGTTCGAGGACCGCGGCGAAAAAGCCGTCGGTTGCATGCCGATGCGGCCACAACGAGAGATAGTCGCCCATCTCGATTTCGATGCGCTGCTCGGCCAGTACCTTGCCCGCCGGGATCACCGTGAAATCGGGATGATCGGCGAGAAACGCGTTGACGACCGCTTCGTTTTCCGCTTCGAGCATGCTGCACGTTGCGTAGACGAGACGCCCGCCCGGCTTCACGAGCCGCGCGGCGCTGGCGAGGATCGAGCCTTGCTTGGGCGCGAGTTCTTCGACCGAGCCTGGGCTCTGGCGCCACTTCAAATCCGGATTGCGGCGCAACGTACCGAGGCCGCTGCACGGCGCATCGACGAGCACGCGGTCGATCTTGCCGGCGAGGCGCTTGATCTTTGCGTCGTGCTCGCTATCGATCAACACCGGGTGGACGTTCGATAAACCGCTACGCGCAAGCCGCGGTTTGAGCTTGGCGAGGCGTCGATCCGACACGTCGAACGCGTAGAGCCGCCCGGTCGAGCGCATCGCGGCGCCGAGCGCCAAGGTCTTGCCGCCGGCCCCGGCGCAGAAGTCGACAATCATCTCGCCGCGACGCGGCGCGACGAGCGCGCACAGCAACTGGCTGCCTTCGTCCTGCACTTCGATCCAACCGTCCTCGAACGGCGCGAGCTTGGTCAGCGCCGGCTTGCCGGCCACGCGCACGCCGAACGGCGCGAACGGCGTCGCGCCGGCATCGATGCCCGCGGCTTGCAGCGCTTCGATCACCTGCTCGCGGGTGGCCTTCACCGGATTGGCGCGCAGATCGAGCGGCGCCGGATAGTTCAGCGCAGCGGCGAGCCGCGCCAGCTCCTCCGCCTCGAAGCGCTTGGAAAGGGCTTCGACGATCCAATCGGGCAGATTCGTGCGCACCCGCAGCGGCAGGCTGGCCGGATCGATCTTCGATACGTGCTCGAGCCAGGCGCCTTCCGCCTCGGAGACAAACGGCGCCAGTGCCGCGCGCCCGGCCGTCTGCATCAAGCCCAGCAGCGCCAAGCGCCGCGTGGGGCTGCCGCTACCGCTTTCGGCCAAATGCGCGAATTCCATACGCCGGCGCAGAACCGCGAAGACGGCCTCGGCGATGACGCCGCGCTCCCCGTGCCCCAGCTTCGGGTGCGCGCGGAAAAAGCGGCTCGTGATGACATCGGCGGGGCCCGTAAACTTCAGGACCTCGGCGAGCAGCGTTTCGGTCTGCCCGATCAAGAAGCCGTGCAGGACGGAATCGCGTTTGCCGCCTGTGCGGCCGGCGCCCGGGGTGCCTTTGGAGGGGCCTCGCGGCGCGCCTTTGTCTTTCTTCTTCATGCTCTTCATGCGGCGATCCCTTGGGTGTCCGAGAAAAACCATTGCGGCTCGGGCGGCGTCACCGCCACCCGCAGCCCTGTGAGCGTCAAGCGACCCTCGACGAACCAGCGCACCGCGCGCGGATAAATGACGTGCTCGACCGCGAGCAGGCGCTGGGCGAGCGAGGTGGAATCGTCCGCGGCCGTCACCGGAATCGCGCCTTGCGCGACGATCGGGCCGTGATCGAGTTCGGGCGTGACGAAATGTACCGTCGCACCGTGCAACGTCACCCCGGCCTCCAGTGCGCGCTGGTGCGTGCGCAGCCCCGGGAAGCTCGGCAACAGCGACGGGTGAACGTTCAGCATCCGGCCCGCGTAGCGACCGACGAAGCCGGAGGTCAGCACGCGCATGAAGCCGGCCAAGACGACGAGATCGGGCGCAAAGCTGTCGACGACATCGGCCAAGGCGGCATCGAAGCTTTCACGATCGGCGAAACCGCCGTGTTCGATGACAACCGTTTCGATGCCTTGGGCTTGCGCAAAAGCGAGCCCGGCCGCGTCGGCGCGGTTCGATACGACCGCGGCAACGCGCGCCGGCCAGCGCTCGGCCGCGCAGGCGCGTACGATGGCTTCCATGTTGCTGCCGCGCCCGGAAATCAAAATCACGATATTTTTCATCCGGCGATTTTATCACCCGGGGGGCCGACCAAAGCCGTGCGCTGCCGCGGCCGGCCCCGAGCGTTTATAATCTTTTGCTTTGCGGCATTTGCCGCACGTCCATCGATGAATGGCTTCGCGGCGTCGCGCCGCCCATCCCAACGGCTATCGTGAGAGTCTTCCGCGGTCTTCCCAACGCCGAAAGCCGCGCGCCCTGCGCGCTGACGATCGGCAACTTCGACGGTGTCCACCGCGGCCATCAGGCTCTGCTCGCCCGCGTGAGCGAGGCAGCGCGCGCGCGCGGCCTGCCGGTCTGCGTCATGACTTTCGAGCCGCATCCGCGCGAGTTCTTCAACCCCGCGGGCGCGCCGCCGCGCATCGCGATGTTGCGCGACAAGCTCGAAGCGCTGCGCACTAACGGGGTCGAGCGCGTCGTCGTCGAGCATTTCAATCACACGTTCGCCAGCCAATCGCCGGAAGCGTTCGTCAAGCGCATCCTCGTCGACGGCCTGCACGCACGCTGGGTGCTCATCGGCGACGATTTCCGCTACGGCGCCAAGCGCGCGGGCGATTTCGCCTCGCTCCAGGCCGCCGGCGAGCGATACGGCTTCGAAACCGAGCAAATGCCGACGGTCGCCGATCCGAGCGGTGCACGCATTTCGAGTTCGAGCGTTCGCACCTCGCTCGTCGCCGGCGATTTGGACGCCGCCCGCGCGGCGCTGGGGCGGCCTTACGCGATCAGCGGGCATGTGACGCATGGGCTCAAGCTCGGCCGCGATCTGGGCTTCCCGACGCTGAACCTGCCGATCGCGCACAAGCGCCCCGCGCTGGCGGGTATTTTCGTCGTGCGCGTCCATGGAATAGAAGCGCAGCCGTTGCCGGCCGTCGCGAGCCTCGGGCAGCGCCCGACCGTCGACGATTCCGGCCGGGTACTGCTCGAAGTGCATTTGCTGGACTGGCACGGCGACGCCTATGGCAAACTCGTGCGCGTCGAATTTCTGAAAAAGCTGCGCGACGAGGCGAAGTTCGCCGATCTGGAAACACTGACGGCGGCGATCGCGCGCGACGTTTCGCTGGCGCGCGCCTACTTCACGGCGCTCGGTAGCGCGGGCGTGGAAGCCGCGCCCGGCAGCCGGACCACCGGGTTTTCGACATCGGCCACCGACCGAATTCGCTGACCGCCCCGCACGATCAGCCGTGCCGAGCGCTCCGTGAGCGCTCGGACGAGCAAGCACGATAGCGAGATAGACAACTCAATACCGAAGCGCCCACGGCTCGGGCGCCCACTGTTTTCAGCGATAGCACCATGAGCGAAAAGAAAGCCGATTCGAAATCCCAGGCCAAGTATCCGGTCAACCTGCTCGATACGCCGTTCCCGATGCGCGGCGATCTGCCCAAGCGCGAGCCGCAGTGGGTCAAGAACTGGCAAGACAGCGGGATCTACGAGAAGATCCGCGCGGCCAGCAAGGGCCGGCCGCGGTTCGTCCTGCACGACGGCCCGCCGTATGCGAACGGCGACATCCACATGGGCCACGCCGTCAACAAGATCCTGAAGGACATCATCGTCAAGTCGCGCAACATGGCCGGCTTCGACGCGCCTTACGTGCCGGGCTGGGACTGCCACGGCATGCCGATCGAGATCCAGATCGAAAAGAAGTTCGGCAAGATCGCTGCCGGCCGAGGAAGTGCAGCGCAAGGCCGCGCCTACGCCACCGAGCAGATCGAAACGCAGAAGGCCGACTTCCAGCGGCTGGGCGTGCTCGGCGACTGGGACGATCCGTACAAGACGATGGACT
The DNA here is from genome assembly GCA_963838695.1 of uncultured beta proteobacterium. GTDB lineage: Bacteria > Pseudomonadota > Gammaproteobacteria > Burkholderiales > Burkholderiaceae > Trinickia. Next base: position 156,990 of record CAWIRZ010000046.1, read on the forward strand.
TCGCGAACGAGGCCGGCGAGATCCGCGCGCTCGCGAAGATTCTCGAGAAGGGCTACGTGTACCGCGGCCTGAAGCCCGTGAACTGGTGCTTCGACTGCGGCTCGGCGCTGGCCGAAGCCGAAGTCGAATACAAGGACCGCGTCGATCCGTCGATCGACGTCGGTTTTCCGTTCGCACGAGCCGGAAAAGACGGCCGCACGCATTCGGCCTCGCGGCGCTGCCGCGCACCGAAGGCGGCGTCGTCATCTGGACGACCACGCCGTGGACGATCCCCGCGAACCAGGCGCTGAACGTCCATCCCGAGCTCGACTACGCGCTGGTCGACACCGAACGCGGTCTGCTCGCTGCTCGCGCAAGAGCGCGTCGAAGCATGCCTCGAGCAGTTCGGCCTCGCGGGCAACGTCATCGCCACGGCGCCGGGTGCGAAGCTCGCGAACCTGCGCTTTCATCATCCGCTCTCATCGGCGCATCCGGTCTACAAGCGCACGTCGCCGGTCTATCTCGGCGATACGTGACGATCGACACCGGCACCGGCATCGTGCACTCGTCGCCGGCCTACGGCGTCGAGGACTTCGAGTCCTGCAGGCGCACGGCATGGACGATCCGACATCATCAACCCGGTGCATGGGCGACGGCCGCTATATCGAATCGCTGCCGCTGTTCGGCGGCCTGACGATCTGGGAAGCGAATCCGCAAGATCGTCGAAGCGCTGCACGAACGTCGGCACGCTGCTGCACACCGAAAAATACACGCACAGCTACATGCACTGCTGGCGCCACAAGACGCCGATCATCTATCGCGCGACGACGCAGTGGTTCGCCGGCATGGACTGACGCCGAAGGACGGCGCCGCCGACGCTGCGCGAGACGGCGCTGCGCGGGCATCGAAGCCACCGCGTTCTACCCGCGTGGGGCAAGCAGCGCCTGTACAGCATGATCGCGAACCGGCCCGACTGGACGCTCTCGCGCCAGCGCCAGTGGGGCGTGCCGATGCCGTTCTTCGTGCACAAGGAAACCGGCGAGCTGCATCCGCGCACGCCCGAGTTGCTCGAAGCCGTCGCGCAGCGCGTCGAAGCAGGGCGGCATCGAGGCATGGCAAACGCTCGATCCGCGCGAGCTGCTCGGCGCCGACGCCAACCTCTACGAAAAGAATCGCGACACGCTCGACGTCTGGTTCGATTCCGGCACGACGCATTGGCACGTGCTGCGCGGCTCGCACAAGGCGGCGCTCGCACTTCCCGGCCGATCTGTACCTCGAAGGCTCCGACCAGCATCGCGGCTGGTTCCACTCGTCGCTGCTGACGGCCTCGATGCTCGACGGCGCGCCGCCGTACAACGCGCTGCTCACGCACGGCTTCACGGTCGACGGCGAGGGCCGCAAGATGTCGAAGTCGCTCGGCAACGGTGATCGATCCGCAGGAAGTGGCGAACCGGCTCGGCGCGGAGATCATGCGGCTGTGGGTCGCAGCGACCGATTATTCGGGCGAGCTGGCGATCTCCGACGAGATCCTGAAGCGCGTGACGGAGAGCTATCGCCGCATCCGCAACACGCTGCGCTTCCTGCTCGCCAACATGTCGGATTTCGACTATCGCGCAGCGACGCGATGCCCGTCGATGCGTGGCTCGAGATCGACCGCTACGCCGTCGCGCTCGCCGGCGATCTGCAAGACGATCGTCCTCGCGAGCTACGAGAAGTACGAGTTCCACCCCGTGGTGGCCAAGCTGCAGACGTTCTGCTCCGAAGACCTCGGCGGCTTCTATCTCGACGTGCTGAAGGACCGCCTGTACACGAGCGCGCCGGACGCCGCCGCGCGGCGCGCGGCGCAGACCGCGCTGTAGCACATCGCGCAAGGCGCTGCTGCGCCTGATGGCGCCGTTCCTGTCGTTCACGGCCGAAGAAGCGTGGAAGATATTCCAGCCGGGCAACGATACGATCTTCACCGAAACGTACTACGCCTATCCGGAAGTGCCGGGCGCCGAGGCGCTGCTGTCGAAGTGGGCGCTGCTGCGCGCCGTGCGCGGCAACGTCACGAAGGCGCTGGAAGAAGCGCGCTCCACGAACCTGATCGGTTCGTCGTTGCAAGCGGAAGTGACCCTTCGTGCGACGGGCGCCGCTTACGATGCGCTCGCCAGCCTCGGCGACGATCTGAAATTCGTGCTGATCACGTCCGATGCGACGCTGGTGAAGGTCGATTCCGATGCCGAGGAAGGCGTCGATGTCGTCGCATCGAAATACCTGAAGTGCGAACGATGCTGGCACTACCGTGCGGATGTCGGCGCCCACGCCGAGCACCCAACCCTGTGCGGCCGCTGCTTCAGCAACCTATTCGGCGAAGGCGAACAAAGGAGCGCGGCATAATGGCGAAATCGCGTTCCATGCAGGCGACGAATTCATCGTCGCTCGCCCCCTGGCTCGGCATCTCGTTGATCGTCATTCTGTTCGATCAGTTGACGAAGATCGCCGTCAAAAAGGTGTTCGCGTATGCGACGCCTTACGTGGTGACGCCGTTCTTCAACATCTTCTTCGTTCTCAACCGCGGCGCCGCGTTCAGCTTTCTGTCGACGGCGAGCGGCTGGCAACGGTGGGCGTTCACGGCGCTCGGCGTGGCGGCGGCATGCGTCATCGTCTATCTACTCAAGCGTCACGGCAACCAGAAGCTCTTTTGCACGGCGCTCGCGCTCATCATGGGCGGGGCGCTCGGCAACGTCATCGACCGCCTGGTGCATGGGCGCGTGATCGATTTTCTCGACTTTCACGTAGCCGGCTGGCACTGGCCCGCATTCAATTTGGCGGACAGCGCGATCGTCGTCGGTGCGATCCTGCTCGTGCTCGACGAACTGCGGCGCGTGCGCGGAGCGCGCTGAACGGGCCGAGCAGCCGTCTCGCGCGGCGCGCGGGACGGCCAGTGCGCAGATAGGCGCGCCGCGCGACGCGGCGCGTGACGGTACGGTGGGCGCCGGCAACAAGCGGCGCGCTAGTGCAATCGGAGGCAAGCTTGGCAACCGCAGAACTCGAAGGCAAGCATCTGCTGCTCGGCATGACGGGCGGCATCGCCTGCTACAAGATCGCCGAACTCACGCGGCTGTTGACGAAGGCAGGCGCGACCGTGCAGGTCGCGATGACCGAGGCGGCCACGCAGTTCATCACGCCCGTTACGATGCAGGCGCTCTCGGGGCATCCCGTCTTCACGAGCCAGTGGGACGCGCGCATCGACAACAACATGCCGCATATCGACCTCTCGCGTGCGGCGGATGCGATCGTCGTCGCCCCGGCCTCGGCCGACTTCCTCGCAAAACTCGCGCACGGCCGCGCGGACGATCTGCTCTCGATCGCTCTGCCTCGCGCGCGAGTGTCCGCTGCTTGTCGTGCCTGCGATGAATCGGCAGATGTGGGCGAACGCCGCGACTCAGCGCAACGTCGCGCAACTGCGTGCCGACGGCGTCGTCATTCTCGGCCCCGATGCGGGCTCGCAGGCCTGCGGCGAAGTGGGCGAGGGCCGGATGATCGAGCCCGAGGCCGCCTTGGAAGCGATCGTCTCGTTCTTCCGTCCCAAGCTGCTGGCCGGACGGCGCGTGCTGGTCACGGCCGGGCCGACCTTCGAGCCGATCGATCCCGTGCGCGGCATGACGAACCGCTCCAGCGGCAAGATGGGCTTCGCGCTCGCGCGCGCGGCGCAGCAGGCGGGTGCAGAGGTGCGCTTGATCGCCGGGCCCGTCGCGCTGCCCACGCCTTGGGGCGTGGAACGCGAAGACGTCGAAACAGCGCAGCAGATGTACGACGCCGTGATGCACGCCGTGAGCGACTACGACGTATTCGTCGCGGTGGCGGCCGTGGCCGACTGGCGCGTGGCCCACGCTAGCGAGCACAAGATCAAGAAGACGGCAGCGCAGGCGGTGCCGTCGCTATCGTTCGTCGAGAACCCCGACATCCTGGCCACCGTCGCTCGCCTGCCCGTTCCGCCCTACTGCGTCGGCTTCGCGGCCGAAAGCGGCGACCTGGAAAGAAACGGCGAACAAAAGCGCATTAAGCAAGAACGTCCCGCTCTTGATCGGCAACCTCGGGCCGGCCACGTTCGGCCGCGACGACAACGAAGTCGTATTGTTCGACGCTTCGGGCGCCACGCGGCTGCCGCGCGCGGACAAAGACGCGCTCGCCGGCAGGCTCATCGCCGAAATCGCGCAGCGCCTACCCGACGCAAGCATCATCTCGTAAAGACGACCGCAGACACATCCGCAGCCTGACCGGCGTTACGCCTACGGAAACCTATGAAACTCGAAGTGAAGATCCTCAATGCGCGCATGCGCGAATTCCTTCCCGCCTACGCGACGCCGGGCAGCGCCGGCCTCGATCTGCGCGCCTGCATCGATACGCAGATGACGCTGGAACCAGGGCAAACGGTGCTCGTGCCCACGGGCCTGGCCGTCCATATCGGCGATCCGGGCTATGCCGCGTTGATTCTCCCGCGCTCGGGCCTGGGCCATAAGCACGGCATCGTGCTCGGCAACCTGGTGGGCTTGATCGATTCGGACTACCAGGGCGAGTTGATGATTTCGACTTGGAACCGCGGAGAGACGACGTTCAAGCTCAATCCGATGGAGCGCCTGGCGCAGCTCGTCATCGTCCCGGTCATGCAGGCCGAGTTCAGCATCGTCGACGACTTTGCACCGAGCGAACGCGGCGCCGGCGGCTTCGGCAGCACGGGCAAGCACTAAGCGGGACCGACCACGCCGACCGCGGCCGACCGCGAATGACCGCAACCGAGCGCGACGGGGCTCGGGCAAGTTTTCACCGAATGCGATGCATATGAAAACGGCGCGGGATTCACTCCCGCGCCGTCTCAAATATTGAGCAACGGCGGCTTGCGCCGCACGGATGCTCAGGCGGTACGCCTATCCACGTCTCGACTATTCGACTTCCACCGTCTCCGGATTCGGATTACGCGGCGCGGCGTTCTCGTCGAACGTCAACTGCACCTTGTCGCTTTCGTCGACATCCACCGTGACACGGCCACCGCTCATGAGCTTGCCGAACAACAGCTCGTCGGCCAGTGCGCGGCGGATCGTGTCCTGAATCAGCCGCTGCATCGGGCGCGCGCCCATCAACGGATCGAAACCATGCTTCGCCAGATGCTTGCGCAGCGCATCGGTGAACAGCGCGTCGACCTTCTTCTCGTGCAGTTGATCCTCGAGCTGCATGAGGAACTTGTCGACCACGCGCATGATGATTTCTTCATCGAGCGAGCGGAAGCTAATGACTGAATCGAGCCGGTTGCGGAATTCCGGGGTGAACATCCGCTTGATGTCGGCCATTTCATCGCCGGTTTCCCGACGCGACGTGAAGCCGATCGTCCCCTTCTGCATCGATTCCGCGCCCGCATTCGTCGTCATGATGATGATGACGTTACGGAAATCGGCCTTGCGCCCGTTGTTGTCCGTCAGCGTGCCGTGATCCATGACTTGCAGCAGCACGTTGAAGATGTCCGGATGCGCTTTCTCGATTTCGTCGAGCAGCAGCACGCAGTGCGGCTTCTTCGTGACAGCTTCCGTCAGCAGGCCGCCCTGATCGAAACCGACGTAGCCCGGAGGCGCGCCGATCAGCCGGCTGACGGCATGCCGTTCCATGTACTCGGACATATCGAAGCGAATCAATTCGATGCCGAGCGTGAAGGCGAGCTGACGCGCGACTTCCGTCTTGCCGACCCCCGTCGGGCCCGAGAACAGGAACGAGCCGATCGGCTTGTCCGTCTTGCCGAGGCCCGCCCGCGCCATCTTGATCGCAGCCGACAGCGCATCGATGGACGGATCCTGGCCGAATACGACAGCCTTCAGATCGCGATCGAGCGTTTGCAGCTTGCTGCGGTCGTCCTGCGAGACGCTTTGCGCCGGCACGCGTGCGATCTTGGAAATAATTTCCTCGATCTCGCCCTTGCCGATCGTCTTCTTTTGCTTCGACTTCGGCAGAATGCGCTGTGCCGCACCCGCTTCATCGATCACGTCGATCGCCTTGTCGGGCAGATGACGATCGGTGATGAAGCGCGCCGACAGCTCCGCCGCCGCCGAGAGCGCACCCGACGAATACTTGACGCCGTGATGCTCTTCGAAGCGCGACTTCAGCCCGCGCAGAATCGCGACGGTCTGCTCGACGGTCGGTTCCGTCACATCGATCTTCTGGAAGCGCCGCGACAGCGCCGCATCTTTTTCGAAGATGCCGCGATACTCGGTGAACGTCGTCGCGCCGATGCACTTCAGGGTGCCCGACGACAGCGCCGGCTTCAGCAGATTCGATGCGTCGAGCGTACCGCCCGACGCGGCGCCCGCGCCGATCAGCGTATGGATTTCGTCGATGAACAGAATGGCGTGCGGGCGCTCCTTGAGCTCCTTGAGCACCGTCTTGAGACGCTGTTCGAAATCGCCGCGATACTTCGTGCCGGCCAGCAGCGCGCCCATATCGAGCGAATACACCTGCGCATCGGCCAGGATATCGGGCACTTCGCCGCGCGTAATCCGCCAGGCCAGCCCTTCGGCGATCGCCGTCTTGCCGACACCGGCCTCGCCGACGAGCAGCGGATTGTTCTTGCGGCGACGACACAGCACCTGCACGACGCGCTCGACTTCCGACTCGCGTCCGATGAGCGGATCGATGCGGCCGTCCTTGGCCATCTGATTCAGGTTCTGCGTGAACTGCGCGAGCGGCGTTTCCTTTTGCGAAGCCGCGTCTTCCGACTCCGCATTCGCGTCGCCGGCCTTCGCGGCATCGCTGGCGTTCGTCTTCGCGATGCCGTGCGAGATGAAATTCACGACATCCAGACGCGTCACGCCCTGCTGCTGCAGGTAGTAGACCGCGTGCGAATCCTTTTCGCCGAAGATCGCCACGAGCACGTTCGCGCCGGTGACTTCCTTCTTGCCGTTCGACGTGGACTGCACGTGCATGATCGCGCGTTGGATGACACGCTGAAAGCCGAGAGTCGGCTGCGTGTCGACGTCGTCGGTGCCAGGCACCGTCGGCGTGTTGTCGTGGATGAAGTTGCGCAGATTTTGGCGCAAATCCTCGATGTTGGCCGCGCAGGCACGCAGTACCTCGGCGGCTGTCGGATTGTCCAGCAACGCCAACAAAAGATGTTCGACCGTGATGAACTCATGCCGCGCCTGGCGTGCTTCCATGAACGCCATGTGCAAGCTGACTTCCAGTTCCTGGGCAATCATGCTTCCTCCATCACGCATTGCAGCGGGTGCCCCGCTTGCCGTGCGTGCGTAACTACTTGCTCGACTTTGGTCGACGCGATATCCCGCGTATAGACCCCACATACCCCCCGCCCTTCGCGATGCACCTTCAACATGATCTGCGTAGCGGTTTCTCTGTCTTTATTAAAATATTCCTGCACGACCATCACGACAAACTCCATTGGCGTGAAATCGTCATTCAGCAAGACAACCTTATACATGGACGGCGGTTTCAGCGCTTTTTCCTGCCGCTCCAGTACGGTGCCATCCTGCTTGTCCGGGATAATCGCCATACACCCATTCTAAACAACTCGGACGAGCCCGCCATCTGCACGGAAACCCGACCGACCAAGTTGATGGACCGGGCCACCGTCAATGGCGACGGCGCCCGTGCGCGCTTCGCGCCCTCGCCGTGCCCCACTTACGCAACTTCTCGCACGGCTGGGCATCGCGGCCGATTCGAGTATCGCACATAGCGTGCCGACTTACCGGACACCGTGCCGGCCAGGCCGCACGCCGCGGCTTACCACCGCGCCCGTCCTATCTGAGTCGATTATGCGACTTTTCAAGGGCCACCGGTTGCGCCAGCGCACAAAAGGAAAGCGGGAGAAACCCCAATCCCCGCAGTGGATGCAACGCTCCAGGAAACATCTCAAAATTCGCTTGACACCTGGTTAAAGAGATCCAACAATCAAGCTGGCACTTTTTTCAGCTAGCCGTAACGATTGGGACTCGAAAAAATGCCGAGGTGAGCTAGTGCGGAGGGGGCGGTTGCGTGAGGCGGCCGCTGAGCTTTTCGAGCATGCTCGTGGTAGGACATGAGTTACAGGGGAAGTAGGTATGGCAACTGGTACGGTCAAATGGTTCAACGACGCGAAAGGCTTCGGATTCATCACGCCCGATGAAGGCGGCGAGGATCTGTTCGCCCACTTCTCGGCCATCCAGATGAACGGTTTCAAGACGCTCAAGGAAGGTCAGAAGGTGAGTTTCGAGGTCGTGCAAGGACCCAAGGGCAAGCAGGCATCGAACATTCAGTCCCCAGCCTAAGGCTGATTCGACTGTAGTGCCTTGAAACCCGGCTTCGGCCGGGTTTTTTCTTTGTGCGCGGACGCACCGAGCACGCGGCCGTTGGCACCGCCCCTGCGCCCCTCCGCCGCACGATCGGGAACAATGAATATGTCCGGTCGTGCGGCGCGGGGAGCCCAGCGCGATTAGTTCGGTACAACCACCTGCTTGTAGACCCACTCGTTGGCGAAGTAGATGCCGTCGCCGCTCTGCCAGCCGAGTTTCACGTAACGCAGTGCCTCGGCGCTCAGTGCCTCCGTCGTGACGGAACCGCCGGCCACCGAGAACGTCTCGCTGAACGAAGACGGAGACAGCGCGGTCGGCGCAATGCTGAGACCATGCGAGTACGCCTCCTGCGGCGCGGTGCCCGTCGCCGACGTCACCGCACCGATTCCGACTACGAAGTTCGGCACCGGTATCGCGTGACCGAGGAACGTCGGAGCAGTCCAGTCGAGATCGATCGACGTAAGCGCCGCCGCCGTTTGAGAACCGCCCGGCGTCAGGAAGTTGGCGATCACGTCGCTACCCAACGTCTGCCACGGCATCATCAGCCCCACGGCCGCGGGAACGTTGCCGGCGATATTCATCACCTGCTGCGGCTGGCCGATCTGGGTGCCGTTGTCACCGAACAACGTCACCGTGTACACGGGATGCTGCGGCAAGGCGGCCACGTTGATCGGCGCCGGCGTGTAATCACCCGCACCGTTCGGCGAGAAGGCGCTCGTGCCGCCCTGGAGCGATACCCAGTCCCACTTGTACGTCGACGTCGTGCTGTTCGACTGCGCGCAGTTGCTACAGCCTGTCCACGGTGCGGTCAGCGCAGGGGTCGGGATAGTCAGGTCGAAGCCGGCGTTGCCAAGCCCCGATGCCGTGTTGAGCAGATAGAGGCTGCCGCCGCTGATCCCGGGCCCTTGCACTTGCGCGGAGCCCACCGGCGTCGATGTTCCGTTGACCGTGACCGCTTGCGGAATCTGGATCTGGATGCCTGATTCGTAGCGCGCGTTTCCGGCATCGGCGGCATCCGTGAACTGCTTCCTGCCGACGAACGAAGCGATATACAGGTTGTATTGCTCCTGGTTGCCGACGATGTCCCAGCTCTTGTTGGGCAACTGCTGCACAAACTCGCTGGCGAAGTTCATCGTGCCGCTCGGCGTCAAGTACAGGAAGTACACGAGCGCGCCGGGATTGCTGATAGCCGAGAACGTGCCTGCCGGCAGAAACGCGATGGTACGGGCACCGAGCAACGTGTTGCCCTGTCCGAACAGTGCCGCGTGGCGCGATTGCATCGTGGTAAAGCCGTCATTGAGGTAGTTCGCATCGATCGCCGCGGAGCAACCCGAACTCGTGCCCGCCATGCACTGGCGCAACGACGTGAGAAGCGATGCCAGATAGTTCGCGGATTGCGCCGGCGGTTGCAACGTCGTGGTGTTGGCCCCCGCGCGGTTCAGCGGAATCGAGGTATTCGGATCGGCCAGACTCGACAGCTGCAGCCCTGTTCCGTTGGAAGACGGCGTCACTTGCACCGCGTCGATGACCGCATCCGCTCCGGTTTGGTTAGGCGTAAAGGCGCCGCCGATCGGATCGAAGGAGGCTGCTGCGAGCCCGTATTGCGCGAGGATCGGTGCCAGGGCGGCGTTGATCTGCGATACAGCGGCGCTCACCTGCGCGGGTGTCACGGCGCTCAACGTGGCCGTTGCCGTGAAATCGGCCGGATTTCCGTCTGTCGTCAGCGCCGCCGTGACGGCCGTCGTCAGCGTCGTGACGTTGGCCGTCGTCACTGCCGTATTGCTGTTCGCGCCTGTAACGATCGAGTACAGGGTTGAATTGGCGCCGCTGGAATCGGCGGCGGTGATTAAAAGCGGTGGAGTCAAGTTAGCGAGCGGTATCGAATAGGCGCCGTTCGCGCCGCTCGTCGCCGTCACGGTATGGCCCGAGGAATCCAACACCGTAATCGACGCACCCACCAACGCATCGCCCACCGCCACGGTACCGCTCAATGTCTGCGCGTTGACGGCCGGACTGCTCGTCGCCGGTGACGATCCGCTACTAGCGCTGCTGCTGCCGCCCCCACCGCCGCATGCGGCCAACGCGCCGAGCAACGATACGGACAACGCCAACCGCGCGCCCCCAAACTTGGAAATCGTTTTCAATTTTTTGCCCTTTTTCGTTTTGTCGTTTCTTAATGCAGGCATCGGCGCGAAGCACGCCGACGACATCAGATAACGGCGCCGTTGGCGACGACTTTAGGGCGATCGCGCGATATCGATCTATCTAACCGGGTATTGTTGAACCAGTTGGGCGGGGCAGTTCACCGACAGAATGCCGTCATGCCCGGATCCGGTGCGCGAGGCGTTATTGCAGGATGAAGGGATGGAGGACGCACACCAGGCACGATGGCGTCGTGCCGCGCGTTTATTTTGCAAACAGCTGACCGATGTCTTTGAAAGACTTGAATTCCAGAGCATTGCCGCAGGGATCGAGGAAGAACATCGTGGCCTGCTCGCCAACCTTCCCCTTGAACCGAATATAAGGTTCGATAACGAACGCAGTGCCCAACGATTTCAGCCGCTCGGCCAGCGCTTCCCACTGACTCCACTCGAGCACGATACCGAAATGAGGCACCGGGACATCGTGGCCGTCGACCGGATTGGCGCGCGTCTTCTCCTGATCCGCTGTCTTCGCATGCTCGTGAATAACCAACTGGTGGCCAAAAAAATCGAAGTCGACCCACTGCGTATCCGAACGGCCTTCTTCCAGGCCAAGAACTTCTCCGTAAAACCGTCGTGCTGCCGGCAGGTCGTAGACGGGGATGGCTAGATGGAACGGCGAGAGACTCATCGGGTACTCCGGAAAATTGGGGGTTGCGGGTAGTGCGTGTTGCACGCCGGTACGTTTTCGCACACCCCCAATGGTAGAAATGGCGGCGAACAAATAATATCAATATATTTTTGTCGATGACTCAAAAAGGATTTGTGTATGCTCCGCGAACTCAAGACGCTAGTCGCCGTCGCCCGTCAGGGCACGTTCGCCGCAGCAGGAGAAAAGATCGGGCTTACTCAGGCGGCAGTGAGCGCACAGATGCAGCGTCTGGAGTCGGAGCTTGGGTTCGAGCTGTTCGACAGGAAGGGGCGGTCCGCACGTCTGAATAGGATGGGACAGCAGATTCTCTTGCAGGCCCAGGAGTTGATCCGCCTATACGACAACCTAGGGTCCCCTGCTGTCGGCGCAGCCGCTAACGTACTCGTGAATGTCGGCGCGATCGCGTCGGTGCAGCGGTCGCTGCTACCGGCCGCATTGGTGCGATTCCATCGCCAGCACCCTGAGTGCAGGACTCGTGTGATCCCTGGCCTCTCCACGGACCTAGTCAATTCGGTCGACGCGGGCGAGATCGATATGGCCGCGGTCATTCGGCCACCCTTCACGCTACAGAAGGATCTACGGTGGACGTTGCTGGCGTCCGAACCGTTCCGCTTGATCGTCCCTCGCGACGTAGCGGGTAGCGACTGGGCAGAACTTCTTTCGAGCCAGCCGTTCATCCGCTACGATCGCTCGTCTTTCGGCGGACGTCAGGTCGACAAATTTTTACGTGGAATGCACTTCACATTGCGCGAAGTGTGTGAAGTCGACGAACTGGAGGCGATCGTTAAACTGGTCGCGAACGGGCTCGGGGTGGCACTGGTACCGCAAACCGCAGCCTATCGCCGCTGGCCGGCGGCCGTTCGCGCAATCGATCTGGGGCCGCGTACGTTTCACCGCGAGGTCGGGCTCGTGCATCGCGCGAGTAGGAACCTGAGCGAACCGGTTAGAGATCTGGCGGAATCGATTCGTACGCTGGCCGGCTCGCGTAATGAATTTAGCCCGTCGCGGCCATATGAAGGGCCGTGACGGGCTTTGGACTGGTCGAACTTCGGAGCCTAAGCGGTAAGTGCAGGCTCTCGCTCGATGCGAAAGCCTGCACGAAACATCATTACCAACGATAGCCTACGCCGGCGCCTGCACCGAACGAACCGTGGCCCGAGACAGCCGTGGTGATCGAGCCTTTGACGAGCCACTTGCGCGTGGCGACCGAAAGACCGACAGCCATCGCCGATTGCCCGCCGTACGTGCCGCTACCGACAGCAACCACTTTCTCGCCCGGCAGAACGGCCTGCGGCAGATTGGCCATCGCGATCGCAGATGCCGTGCCCGCGTCTGCATCCTTGCGGTACTTGCTCAGATCGCTGCGCACCGAATCGATAGCACCGTCCAACTGACGCTTGTTCACCGCGTCAGTGGGAGCCGTACCGTCGGCAACGTTGGTGATTTGACGCTCAGCGCCCGGCGCACCGACCGAAACCGAGTTGTCCCGGTCTGCGACACTACCTGCACCCAACGCAACCGAATTGTTGGCGGGGGCGCTGGCATTGGCGCCGATTGCCGTGCTGTTCGTGCCCGTAGCGCTGGCGTTCGTGCCGACAGCCGTTCCGTCGGTGGAAGTGACGATTGCTTGATGGCCAACGGCGGTACCGCCGTTGCCGGTTACGTTGCTGGTCGAACCCACGGCCGTCGCATTGACAGCACCCGCCGTTGCATCCGTACCCGTGGCCGAGCCCGTTGCATCGAGCACGTTCGTATTGCCGCCCGGCATCGAATTGACTTTTCCGACCAGCGAGGACAGTTGCGTGGCGACGCCAAACAGTTGCGAACCGTTCACGCCGTCCGTGCTGGTGGCGCTGATCTGCCCCGCGGCAACGTTTTGCAACTGATGTTCCTGACCAACAGTGCCGATACTCACTACGCCGGTCGGCGTCGCACCCGCGAAGCCACTGTACGTCACCCCGCCTACCGTGGCGCTACTCACGTTCGTTGCAGCGCGCGTCACCGCGCCGGAACCGAGCGCAGTCGATTCAGCAGTCGACGCTACGGCTGCGTTACCGATCGCGATTGAATTTCCGCCCGTTGCTTGAGCAAGGCCGCCTACCGCGACCGTACCGGCTACTGCGGCGTTGGCGGACACGCCCATGGCAACGGAGCCGTTACCTTGAGCAAAGGCACTATTTCCCATGGAGACGGCTTCGCCGTTAACCGCGTGGGCATTCACACCAACCGCAATGGGAGAGGCAGGCGACGATGACGTTGCAACCGCGTTTTCTCCGATCGCAATGGCCACACTGCCGGCACCACCGTTGGCGATCGCCCCCGCGCCTTGCGCGATTGCACCGAGTCCCGCAGCGGAACTGCCGTTGCCGATTGCGATTGTGTTTGTGCCTGTCGCTTGTGCGACGCTACCAAGCGCAACGGAATTGTCACCGGACGCCGTGCTGTTGAAGCCATTTGCGGTCGAATTCGCACCGCTGGCGAATGCGCCGGAACCGTAGGCTGCGCCATGCGAACCGCTAGCTTCAGCGCCCGCACCGGCCGCGATCGCCTGCGCACCGCCTGCCGTCGAGGTGTTGCCGATTGCGATCGCTGAATCACCTGTGGCGAGAGCAGCACCGCCGACGGCCACGGAAACGCGACCCGTGGCCGATGCCGCGATGCCACCTGCAAAGGATTCGTTGCCAGTGGCAGTCGACTGTACGCCAATAGCCGTTCCGTTGTTCGTCGAATTCGACTGGAATCCCACTGCCGTGTTGCCGGGTGAGAAAGAAGTGCTTCGTTGTGTGCTAGCCGTACGCCAGTTGTCGACCAGCCCCGAGTCAGTGCCATCCGCGCCTGTGGTTGCCACCGCGCCCACGGAAGTCGAATTAGCGCCAATTGCAGACGCCGACCCGCCGACCGCAATCGCGTTGTTCGCGGTTGCCGATGCGTTCGCGCCGACCGTCGTAGCGTTCGTGCCGGTTGCCGTTGCGCGATCGCCCACGGCCGTGGCTTGGCCGCCCTGCGCCGAAACGGCATTGCCCACCGCGGTGTTCTGGCTTGTGCCGTCTGCGCCGGCGACAGCCGGGTTGGTTCCGCCCGTGGTTGCGGTCGGCGCCGAGCTTGCCCCGCCTAAGGTGGTGACGATGCCCTGGGCTTCACCGCCCACCGCGAGGTTGTCCGCGTGTGCATACCCTGCCGTCAGCGCAAGCGCCGTCACGATCGCCAATGCAATTTTTGACTTTACGGGCGTGGCCGCCCCTCGATTCGCACTCATTTTTACCCTGTCTCAGTCGTAAAAAAAATCAGCCTTGCTTCTTCGCCACATCGTGCTCCGAAGCTCGGGGACCTGCTTCGCAGCCGATTCTTACAGAACCTGACTCATTACTTATGGGAATTTGTCCGTTTTTGACGATATTTGAGACTTGTGTGGCTTATGAGCAGTACTGAAACGACATTAACAATTGTTGTGTTGCATGAACGATGGCATTCGAGGCAGGACCATCGTGCCGGTTTGCGAGGGGCTAGGCGCGATGGGCGGCGCCCTCCCGCGCAACCTGTGACGAGGGGGAGGCACTATATGGAGCATGGGGACAGCGATGACTGATACGCGAGAGCGCCTTATGCGGCGGGCGCGACCGCGGCGGCCGACGAGCACCGACGGGCCATGACGACACAGGAAAAGGTTGCCTAACGCGCAGAGGGGACGACTTGGCGCGTTCGCGATTCGCATGCCTTCGCCGTTGTAGCGGACGGTGGAATTCGGCCACGACGCGATGAACTCGCGCGGCGTGCAGTGCACGTACTTTCGATGGCTTTATCGCGAGATTATTGGACAGACTGTTCTATTTGTTTTTTAACACAGACACGAAATTGTAATAAGGTTTTGTTACGTATTTTTGCTTGATCCGCTTGCCGATTCCGTTTGCCTGGCACATCGGTGAACCCGGGCATGCGTCGCGCTTTTCGTTGAGAAGGGACGCGTCGATTGCGCTCCCAATCCTCGCTCGCACGCCTCGGCTGCAACGGATCGAGATATGCGGCTTTCTGCTTAGCTGCGTGGGGGGAATCGTGATGTCGACGGGGCCCGCTATGGTGAGCAGCGCATTTGGTTTGTCCAACGCGTCGTTTGCACATGCGCAGATGCACACTGCCGTAGCTACCTTCGTCGCGATGGCGCTGAAGCGCCGCGAATCCTAGCTCAACGGGTAGCTCCATCCCGCACACAATCGGACCAAAACTCAACTGCTCATTGCACGTTCTCGTGGCTCGCTTACTCCAGATCGATCTGTTTAGGCTGGGGCTCTTCACTCTCGTCGAACGCCATGCGGATCGCTTCGGCAATCTGTTCGGCGATTCCGGCCTTCTCGATAATCGGGAACTCGTTCCTGAGCTTGTTTGACAGGCTCCAGTGGTTATCGCGCACCGCGCGGATAATGCGATCGATGTCCGAATTCGGACCGTCCAGGACATCCTTCACCGCGGAGCGTGCGTTGTCCCAGTTGCGAATCAGCTTTGCCTCCTGACGCATCTCCGTGCGGATTGTCCTGTCGACAAGCTCGGCCATGTACTCGACATGCGACGTCAGATCCGGATACCGCCAGGTAAACGCAGCATCATCGTAGGCGGCGAAGGCGAAGTTCGACCTTACCCCGTCAGGGTATTGTTGATGTTCCTCGAATCCGGAAAAGCGCTCGTAGCGTCGCATGAGCGGCTTCGAGAGGACTTCCAGTACCTGATCATATGCGGCGTGGTTCTGGGCGCGGCTTGTGATTGCAGCGGATACCGGTAGGACAAAGGGGCGCGGTACCGCTTCGTCGCGGCGCAGAATATCGTTGATCAGGAAACGGTGCATGCGGCCGTTGCCATCGACAAACGGATGGATATAGACGAATCCGAAGGCGACCGTTGCCGCGCGGGCAATCGGAGATGCGCCCCTAGTACGATTCAGGAACGCCTCCAGACCGTCGAGCATCCCCTCGATATCATTCCAGTGAGGGGCAATGTAGTGGACCACCTCGCGGAAGTGTCCAATGCCACCTACAAACACGGGGGACTGCCGTACGCCGAAACGCTGGAGCGTGGTCAGGTCACCGATGATCTCCCGCTGTAACTCGGCAAGCGTCTCGCGCGAGAGCGGATTGTCGTATGCGCCAATGCGCGTTTCCATCACCGCGGCAAAGCGCTTGATGCGGTCGGTCTTGTCCGGCTCGTGCTCGATCTGGAAGCTCGCGCGGCTTTCCTTCAGTGTCAGCCATACGGCGCTGCGCCGCAGAATGTCGACGCCGTACTCAGCCTGCAGGGCTTCGAGTTGTCCCGCGATGTTGTAGGTCTCGGCAGCCTTGACCGCCTCAGTGCGTCGCACGGAAGGGCAGAATTCGCGCGATCCGGGCAGATTGTCTCGCACGCGCCAACGCGTATTATTGGGTGGTGCGGTGCTAACGACATAGTCATCGGGGTCCAGTGCGTCGATGTATCCGCCGCCCGTGACAGCCGGCACGCCGTCGAGTTGTCGCCCGGTCAGCCATTCGTAAAGGAATCCGGCGCGGCGGGCATACTGGCCGGTGCGCTCTTCCATGACCCACTGGATCATGTCGGTTTCAGGAATCGCGTTGAAAAGCCGGGCCAGATGTTCGAGGAAAACGCCTTCGTGTTTGAGAGCGAAGGTTAGATGGGCCGAGAGCGTGTCGGCCGGCTTCATCGCCTGCGTGTACGTCTCACGTGCCGTGCCGTTGTGCCGGCTGCTACGCCGCGTAGGACCGATTTCGCTCTCAATGGGGTACGCCTGAACAGGCTCCGCCCCGTACCGCTGGGCAAGCCATCGGTAGCCGATCCAGTTTTCCATCATCGCGCCCCGAATAATTTCGTTAAAACCGAAGTAAAAACGTTTAAATTCTACGCCACCAAGTGAAAAACGTTAATAACGATTCGAGTCAATCGTTAGGAACGGTCGTCCTGGGCAGGGTCGGGCAGCAGCCATCTCGATCGCCGGATCATTCGGGGGGAACAGACATCTGACGATACGTATTGACAGTCCAAGCAAGGCGCAGGCAGTGCTGTCAGCACTGGGACACGGGCAAGCGATCTGGACGCGCGATGGGCGACGCAGGGAAAAAGGCACCTTCGATAACTGAACGAATGCCGTTGCCGCCCACGTCGAGCAAACACAGCGGACACTGAGGATTGTGCGCTCAGATATCCGCGTAGGCCGGTAGTAGGTCCTGGTCGACTAAGCGAATTTCGATGCGGTTCGCGACTTCGACATGCTCAGGGTTGTCCACGGAAAACACCGCATCCGTCACGCTTACGATGATCGTGCCAGTCTGCTTTCGGCCTGCTTCGGGCACAGGAATCAGCGCGCGAGCCTCGGGAACCTGCTGCACCGTTAACACCTTCGGTAAATACAGCATCCAACCGACGCCAGGCTTGTCATCGAAAACCTGTTTCGGCGAATATTTGCGCGGCGCGGCGGTCACGTACGCCGGCCGGTAAGTGCGGGCAATGGTCGAGACGATTTGTGCGATTGCGTTGAAGTCGCCGAGGCGAGAGGCATCCGGGCTTTCTTCACCAATCGTGATGTCGATGTCGGCCGGTATGGGGCTGTTGTCGAAAGTCAGTACGATCGATGCCCCGTCCTTCTTGGTTGATTCGCCGTTCCATATGCCGACGGTTTTCGGGCCGTCCCGATCCTTGCGATGTTGCTCTTTGAGCACGGCTTTCGCTGCCGCCGATGGCGTCGCTTCTCCATCAAAGACCGGGTACAGGCGCGCCTCGGCTTCACTGTGCCCCTGAAGAAACCACTGTGCCAGGCGCGAGTCGGCGCGCGCGAGAGCTTCAACAACGGGCCATAGCCGCGTTAACTGGAACTCGAAGTCTGACGGGGCAACAGCGTTCGGGTCTTCTCGGTATTGGGAGACGAATTGCATATCGGTGCTAGGGTTGATAGACGGAAGGGACGCCTACCCGGTTCATCACGGGCAGCAGGAATTCTCTAGCCTTCGGGGTCATGAAATACCACATTAGCTGAGCAGGAGGGTTGGCTCGCACGGTTCGCCCCTGCGCGTTCAACTGCTTGATCGTGTCATTGAACGAGAACCAGAATTTTGGTTGACCGTCGTCATCCAGAAACTGGTCGTAGTTGGCCTTCGCCTCCTGTAGCAGACAAGCCTCCGCCTTGAATCCGTCAAAATCAACGTGCCAGTTCCATTCCTGACTCCAGCCCTCCGCGACACTGAATGGCCGATCAGTAATGCGCGCTTGGTATTCGCGCGATACGTCGCTCATGGAATGATTGCGCGTGACCGCCATGCCACCCTCCTCCGGCGGACATTTCTTGCATTTTTCGTCGGTGCGCGGCAACGTCCGTGCGATCGGCGCAGCCTTGCTGTCGTCCTTGGTTGTGTCGCCGGACAGGCTAGCCGTTCCCGCTGTCGCCGCTGCCCCTACGTGGCTTCGTTCAATCAATGGAGTTTTCGATGTCCAAGCTTCCGCCCACCGACTGGAATCAGATTCGAAATGTCTTCGCCGCGGCGATCGATTTTTGCGAGCAACTAGAAACGCTTGGGTATTCCGAGGACGCCCGCCCGGGCGCAGTCGGCGGTGATCAATGGGAAGAATGTGTCGGCGTTCGGGGTCGTCACGAGCGCCTGATCGGCTGCCGAGGCCACGCGCGATGCCGTCGTTCGGTCACGACACGACACGATACGAACAACGACCTGCCCTACGTTCCCGAAACCGCGCGCATCATCGCGGCGGCAGCCGGGGTCTGCGCCGAATTCGTTCATAGCGATAAGAAGATCAGTTCCTCTGCGGGAATCGACCGCCTCACGACGTGGCTCGGAAGCGATGGGGTCAAGGCGTTGAGGGCGACCCTCACCCGGCCTTGAGCGAACGCGGTCGTTCGCGCTTGATGAGAGGCTCGGCCTCGGGCGACACCCGCCGCAGGTAGGTCTGCCGGTCTGATTCGCAGCGATGCATGCTCGCGCTCTCGCCGACCGAACAGGGGCCTCCCACACTGGGAGCCACGCCATTTCGTTCACGCCCCAGCCGGACCCGCGTCCGAGTCTTCGCTTTCTCTTGCTCAAACCGAAGGTGGCAAAAAACCCAGCCAATCTCTCGATTGAGCTGGGTTTTTATCGCTTCAAGGGCGTTGCTGAACGCCCCGAACTCGGAATTACATATTCTCGATCAAACCAGATAAATCTGCCTAAGAGCCTTGCACGGCAAGGCTCGTTGATTCGTTGGTGGACAATTCCCCCTCCAATTCCCCCGCCAACCAAAAACTGTGTTCCCTACACGACAGGATGGACCCACGCGTGCCTGGAACCGCCCCTCCCTGTTGCTGGCTCCCTTAGATGTCGGCGTAGGCCGGTAGCAAGTCCTGATCGACTAAGCGAATTTCGATTCGGTTCGCGGCTTCGACGTGTTCGGGGTTATCGGCAGAGAAGACCGCATCCGTGATGCTCACAATGATCGTGCCCGTCTGCTTTTTGCCTGCTTCGGGAACCGGAATCAATGCGCGGGCTTCGGGCACTTGCTGCACCGCGATGACCTTCGGCAAGTACAGCATCCAGCCAACACCGGGCTTGTCGTCAAAAACTTGCCGCTCAAAATATGCTCTTGGCGCGACCGACACGTAGACGGGGCTATAGATGCGAGCAACCGCCGAAACAACCGTCTGCATCGCGGCGCAATCGTCTAGTCGCTGCATCGGCTCGGGCTGTTCAGGTAGATCAATTTCGATCTCCGACGGCATCACGCCAGTGTCAATCGATAGCTTCAGTTGCGCGCCATCGGTCGAACTGTTGTGCCCGTTCCAAAACCCGATGACCTTGGGTCGGTTCTTCTTTGCGCCTTCGTATCGGGTAGACAGAACAGCCAAGATGGCAGACGACGGCACGCCGGGAGCTTCGAAGACCGGGTACAGGCGCGCCTCTTCTTCTGTCTCGCCCGTCAGAAACCATTGCGCAAGGCGGTCATCCTTTCCCGCAAGCACTTCTACGATGGGCCACAATCGCCGCAGATGAACATCGAACTTTCCCGTACTTGCGAAGTCGGGCGGGTCACGAAATTGAGCAAGAATGTTCATAGATCACGGTTCGTAAACTGATAGGACGCGTTGGCGCATGAGTACACGAAGCATCAACTGTCGCGCAAGCGGCGTCATGAAATACCAGGTCAGCCGCGCCGGAGGATGCGAGTTGACCTCGTTTGCCTGTGTCGCGATCTGCTCTTCCATCCCGATAAATCCACTAAAGAATGGCTTCGGTTTGCCTGTGAACGGATCGATGAACTGATCGTAATTGCCCTTTGTCTCTTGCAGCATGCAGGCGTCCGGCATAAAGCCATCGAAATCGATGCCCTGCCACTTCCATTCGTCGCTCCATCGGCACTCTTCGGTATCGAACGCGAACCCTGTGATTCGCGCTTGGTACCGGTACGAAGTCCAATTTACCCCGTGGTTGACACGCACCTTGAAGCCTTCCTCCGGCGGACATTTCTTGCATTTTTCGTCGGTGCGCGGCAACGTCCGTGCGACCGGCGCAGCTTTGCTGTCTTCCTTGTTCGTATCGCCGGACAGGCTAGCCGTTCCCGCCGTCGCCGCTGCCCCGCCCAATAAAGCCGCGCCAGCGCGCCCCAAGGTTTGCCCAAGGGCTTCCACCGCCCCCTCTATCACCGGTACCGCCAGACCCGCCATTATTCAATCCTCCCCGAAACTCAGGATGTTCGATTTTCCAGCGCATGACGCGCAAATAGTCGTGAAAGCGTTCGTCGGCCGAGCGGCCCGGACGTGTGAGCCACGTGCGTACCGCAGCCTGTTCGTAAAAGCTCGGTGCGTACGCCTCGATACGAAGGAACGCGACGAGATTTTCGTCTCGCTCGATGCCAAGCGCACGCGCTGCTTTGAACGCGCGCCACAGCCGAGATGAAAGCGTCGTATCGTCCGCGAGCTTCGGATCGTCGTTGCATAAATCCGCGCGCACGCCTTCGACAAACCGCTTGGCGTCGATCTCCGCGAGTGCGGCAACCTGCTCTGCCGTCAGTTCAAGCATGGGGATGCACTCTCTTCAGTTCGCCGTTGATTTGCACGAGCCAGTCGAACGTCGGCACGAAGAATTCGATTCGTTGGGTGAACGAAAGCAGGTTTGCGATTTCGCCTATCAAACGGGCGTCATAGAACCGCAGCAATGCCGTGCGACCGTCCGGCATACGAGCGTCTAAACGCCCAGCAAGCTCATCGGCAAGTGCAGGAAAAGGGTAGGCACTGATAAGCCATGAAACGCCCTCAGCGCCCGCGCCCATCATGAATAAGGCATGTCGCACACTGTCGGACGCCTGCTCGAAATCAACCAGCCACGGGCCCGCGTCGGCCAAAGATGCGTCGGACGTCCCTTCGAACAATGCGATGGCAGACGCTGGACGCCTGGTCTCTAACGTTCGCCCGAGCTCGTGCGTAAAGCAGCGCATCAACAAGTGCATAGAGCCGCACAGGAAGCGACGCTTGCGCTTGTCGCTGCGCGAAATAAGTTCTCGATCATCGATGGCGGCACAACCTACTCTCGCATGATCATCGTTGCGCCGCTTTCCGCTGCCGCTTTAAGGCATTCCAAGCAAAGCGTTGGAGTTGGGGAAAGCGGTACGACTGCGAGCGCCGCTGCCGCAGCCGCTCCGCCGTTAGTTGCATGGCCCTCGCCGTCGTCGCTGATCGTAGAGTTCGATCGCGAGGCGATCAGCGTCGCGCCGCATGCGGTGCGCATACCTCCGACAGCGGTATCGCGTTTGTCGATGATGTGCGGATAGCGACGACCCAGCAGGTCGGGCAAGATCGGGAAGTTGCCTTTGCATTGCGGGCATGAAACCAAATGTCCGACGCCGGCAATGGGCTTGCCGCCTAGCGTTGCCGTTGGATTTCCTTCAAGAACGCTTCCGCCGTGCGACGTGGTGTCGCCGACGCAAATTATGCTGCGTGTTGCCAAGCGGCCCTCTCTCTGATTTTGTTTCGTGTGACTGTACCATTAGAGACGCGTCGAAGGCAGAGCTGCAGCCATTCGAACCACCCGTGGGGCCAACCGTCGAATTTTCAACAGAGTGGGAAGGCGCTGGCGCACTCCTTGTGGTTCATACGCCTCGAGCATCTTCGACTACGCAGCGGAACCCGGTTGGCCAAACAACAATCCGCCCGCGACTCGTTTTAATTTATTTGAGGCTATTTTTATCATGGATAAATTTCTTCGCATTCACGACATATACCTATCGACCTCTCGATGGAAAGTGATAACTCTAATTTACAGAAACTCGAAAGCCTCACTAAGAATTTCGATGTGCGCAACAAAGATTATTTTCTTGCTCGTCGCACCATTCGGATTCCTCGCATCGTCATGGCATCCTTTTTTTATGGCACTCTTAGTAATATCGGCCATATGGGCGGCATGCTTTCATAAGGCACGCTCAGATGTATTTTCAGATCTTTACCATCTACATCGCGAACCGATGAGGTATTTTGCAAAAGATTATCAATATGTTCGATATCTGACATTCAGAAAAAAACTTGAAGAAAACTTTCTTATGGATGAAGCAAAGGAGGCGCTCTCCTTCGCCAGATACTTTATACGACCAACGCCCTCAATCGCCGATTACATCACATCCACTTATTACTTTTATGCTCGGCGCGATCTTGGCAATATTAAGCGGCGTTGCCGGCCACTGGCCGGCGCAGTACGTCGTCGGCGCAATAATGACCTTGCTCTTGACGGTGTATTTTTCGTACATGGTCCTTGATGTCACCCAGACACCGACATCCGATTTAAGGGAATTTAGACGGTTTCTGCTGTGGACAACTGGACAATTAGTAAGGCTACCGCACGTTGACAACAGATGACGCATCGACTTCGTCGTTGGGTCTGTCATCGTAGTGCGTTATTTCGGCGTGGACAACGTAGGTTTTATCCTTCGGCACGACCAACGGAATCAGTTCATCGTAGTCGATGCCCGGTTCCATTACGCATACCATCCGGATAGCGCGAGACGAAATTCGGTACCGCGAATTGGGCAGGCAGCTTGTCCCTGTCCAACGGTCTATCAGGCAACTGTCCCCGATGACGTCCTACCAAGTGCGCCCAGCCAGGCGTACCCCAAAAAAAACCCAGCCAATCAATCGATTTAGCTGGGTTTTTCGATAAATCACGGGACGTTAGCGAAACGGCCCGCGAAGGCAACGCTTACATATTCTCGATCAACACTTGACCGAAGCCCGAGCACGACACTTGCGTCGCGCCTTCCATCAGGCGTGCGAAGTCGTACGTGACGCGCTTTTGCAGGATCGACTTTTCCATCGACGCGATGATCGCATCCGCCGCTTCCGTCCAACCCATGTGACGCAGCATCATCTCGGCCGACAGAATCTCCGAACCCGGGTTCACGTAGTCCTTGCCCGCATACTTCGGCGCCGTGCCGTGCGTCGCTTCGAACATCGCCACCGAATCGGACAGATTCGCGCCCGGCGCAATCCCGATACCGCCCACTTGCGCGGCCAGTGCATCCGAAACGTAATCGCCGTTCAAGTTCAGCGTGGCAATGACGTCATACTCGGCCGGACGCAGCAGAATCTGCTGCAAGAACGCATCGGCAATCACGTCCTTCACGACGATGTCGTTACCCGTCTTCGGGTTCTTGAACTTCATCCACGGGCCGCCGTCGATCAGTTCCGCACCGAACTCCTTCTGCGCCAGGGCATAGCCCGCAGTCGCGGAATGCGCCTTCCGTGAACTTCATGATGTTGCCCTTGTGCACGAGCGTAACCGAGCGGCGATCATTGTCGATCGCATACTGGATCGCCTTGCGCACGAGACGTTCCGTGCCTTCGCGCGACACAGGCTTGATGCCGATGCCCGACGTTTCCGGGAAACGGATCTTCTTCACGCCCATTTCTTCGCGCAGGAACTTGATGACCTTCTTCGCCTGCTCGGATTCGGCCGCCCACTCGATACCGGCGTAGATGTCTTCCGAGTTCTCGCGGAAAATCACCATGTTCGTCTTTTCCGGCTCGCGCACCGGCGAGGGCACGCCCTTGAAGTACTGCACCGGGCGCAAGCAGACGTACAGGTCGAGCTCCTGGCGCAGCGCAACGTTCAGCGAACGGATGCCGCCGCCGACAGGCGTCGTGAGCGGGCCCTTGATCGACACCACGTAATCCTTCAGGACTTCCAGCGTTTCCTCGGGCAGCCATACGTCCGGACCGTAGACCTTCGTCGCCTTCTCGCCCGCGTAGATTTCCATCCAGTGGATCTTGCGCTTGCCGCCGTATGCCTTCTCCACCGCTGCGTCGACCACCTTGATCATCACCGGCGTGATATCGACGCCCGTGCCGTCACCCTCGATGTACGGAATGATCGGCTGATCGGAAACGTTGAGCGAGTAGTCCGCGTTGACGGTGATCTTGTCACCGCCCGTCGGAACCTTGATGTGCTGATACGGCATGATCGACTCCAGTGTTGGCTGTGCGGGTGAAAAGCAGTGATGCGCGATAACGGCAGCCGGGCGCTGTCCTTCCCGGGCGCTCACGCGCAACACCTGCCCAATGTTCAGTTTTTCAGTTCGGCGCGCTCGTTCGCCCCAAGCGAACGCGGCTGGATGGCTATTCTAGCCCACGTGGGATCGGCGGCGGCTACGACGCACAAACGAGATCTCAGCGGGCGCAACGCAGCGCACCACCCCGACGGTCCGCGCCGGATACCTCCGGCCTGCGAGACTGTCAGTCTTGGGTCTTATATAAGACAAAAGACTTGGGTGTTCCGTATTATGCATTAAGATTCCGCCATTTGCCATAGAGGCGGTCCAGCCACGCACGCAGGCCGCGGCGCGCGCAAATGCCTCCTCTGGCCCGGGATCGTCGCCTCCCGCTTCGCCTGATAGATATGCGCCTTATCGCTCTCAACAAACCGTTCGGTACGATCTGCCAATTCTCGACACACGAGACGCGCGCCTCGCTAGGCGACTGGGTCGACGTGCCCGGCGTTTACCCGGCCGGCCGGCTCGACGCGGATAGCGAAGGGCTACTTTTGCTGACCGACGACGGTGGCTTGCAGGCTCGGATCGCGGAGCCGCGCCACAAGCTCCTCAAGCGATACTGGGCGCAGGTGGAAGGGATAGCCGATGCCGCGGCGATCGCCCGCCTGCGCGGCCGGCGTGGATCTCGGCGATTATGTGACACGCCCGTGTCAGGCCCGCGCCATCGACGCGCCGGCCGAGTTGTGGCCGCGCGTCCCCCCCGTCCGCTACCGTGCCGCCATCCCGACCAGTTGGGTGGAGCTGGCGATCGCCGAAGGCAAGAACCGCCAAGTGCGCCGAATGACGGCTGCCGTCGGTTTTCCGACGCTGCGGCTCGTGCGCGTGGCCATCGGCAAGCTCGAGTCTTGCGATGCTCGGCCTGGCACCCGGAGAGTGGTGCGAGTTGCCGCCACGCGCCCCTTGGGACGGATTGCGGCAAGACGGCCAGCCCCAACGTCGCTCGAAATCGGGCGGATCGACCTAACCCTTCGACCTAACCCCTTGTCCCGATACGCTTTTTTTCGCGCGCGAGGGGGACACGGATCCTCGCCGAACGTTCCCGCGCGAACCAAAACGGTACCGATGGACAATTCGATCGGAATCTCGTCAACCGCATGCGCGAGTCGCGCGTTATGGATCACAGATGCCGCCAAAAGCTATCCGGCATTAGCCTTCGGCACCGCCGCCGTCCCGTTTCCGCTGGACCGGACGTCGACCGGAGCGCTCGCAGACGCGTCGTCAAATTTGTTCGATGCGGCTGTCAACCGAAAGGTGGATGGCGCGTTTACCGATTTGACTCATTGACCGGGTCATTTGGTTAATTAACTAAAGCTGAGGATTTACAAATGAACAAACTGATCGCCGCTCTGGTCGCTGGCCTGTTCGCAACGGCTGCTTTCGCACAAGCTTCGGCTCCGGAAGCTGCTTCGGCTGCTGCTCCCGCACAAAAGACGGAAAAGAAGGCTACGAAGCACCACGCTAAGCACCACGCGAAGAAGGCTAAGGCTGCTAAGGCTGACGCTGCTTCGGCTGCTTCGGAGTAAGTTTGTTGTAACAACGCAGTCAAGAATTCGCAGTACTGCCGTTCTTTACGGCGTTGGAAGGCAGGTGGCCGCAAGGCGCCTGCCTTTTTCTATTTCATGCGCGCCGGATTTTGCACGGGTCGTGCTCGCTCGCGTAACATGCGCGAGTTCTCGTCGTCGAAAAGGAGTGTGTCGTGCGATTTTCGTTTCGCTCGTGGATGGCGCGCCTCGCGCTCGCCGTCGTTTTGCCCTTCTGCGCGCTCGCGGCACAGTTCGTGCCAGTTACCGCCTCGGCCCAAGCGATGCCCGCCGGCGCCAAGCCGCCCGAGGCTTTTCCGCGCGCGAAGCTGACGGCCGGGATGTTCGTGATCGACGCGGCGGTGGCCGCCAACGACGCCGATCGCGAGCAGGGCCTCATGTATCGAACGCAGCTTGCGCCGAACGAAGGGATGCTGTTCGTTTTCAATGAGAACGCCGTTCACTGCTTTTGGATGAAGAACACGCTGATCCCGCTGTCGATCGCCTTTATGCGCGCCGATGGCACCATTACCGACATCGACGAGATGCAGGCAGAGACGACCAACAACCATTGCCCGCGCAACAACGGCGTGTACGCGCTGGAAATGAGCAAAGGCTGGTTCTCGTCGAAAGGCATCAAGCCCGGCATGAAGATCGGCGGGCTGCCGCAGCCGCAGTAGCCGAGTAGCAGCAACCGGCGCCGGTGACATATCGGGGTTAGGCGCCGGTTGATGGCAGGCCCCGCCCGTCGCATTCCCCCGTCTTTCCCGCCGTCTTTCCCGCCGTCTTTCCCGCTGCATTCCCCGCCCCCTCCTCACCGGCTTGCCCACCGGCACGGCTCAGCTGACCGTGCCCGGCACGGCCTCGTCCACCCTCCTGGCACGTCTCCTGCAAAAGCCACGCGCAGGCGCTATGCTTCTATGTCTGCAACACCGCACGCGCCGCGTTGCGGTCCGGGCCTCGCTCGGCCGATCCGCGGTGCCCAAATTCCAAGGAGATCGACGTGCCCCGCAAGACTCCCATCGAGCGCTATCGGAACATCGGCATCAGCGCTCATATCGACGCAGGCAAAACCACGACAACCGAACGCATCCTGTTCTACACCGGCGTGAGCCATAAGATCGGCGAGGTTCACGAGGGCGCGGCCGTGATGGACTGGATGGAGCAGGAGCAAGAGCGCGGCATTACGATCACTTCCGCCGCCACCACGGCGTTCTGGAAGGGCATGGCCGGCAACTACCCCGAGCATCGGATCAACATCATCGATACCCCGGGGCACGTCGACTTCACGATCGAGGTCGAGCGCTCGATGCGCGTGCTCGATGGCGCCTGTATGGTCTACGACTCGGTGGGCGGCGTGCAGCCGCAATCGGAAACGGTTTGGCGCCAAGCCAACAAGTACAAGGTGCCGCGCATCGCGTTCGTCAACAAGATGGACCGCGTCGGGGCCGACTTTTTCCGCGTCCAGCGCCAAATCGGCGAGCGTCTGAAGGGCACCGCCGTGCCGATCCAGATTCCCGTCGGCGCGGAAGACCATTTCCAAGGCGTGGTCGATCTCGTCAAAATGAAAGCGATCATCTGGGATGAGGAAAGCCAAGGCGTGAAGTTCGAGTACCGGGACATCCCCGAGAACCTGCGTGCGACCGCCGAGGAATGGCGCGAAAAGATGATCGAGGCCGCGGCCGAGGCCAGCGAGGAGCTGCTCGAAAAGTACCTGCACGACCACACGTCGCTGACCGAAGCCGAAATCAAGGGCGGCTTGCGTAAGCGGACGATCGCCAACGAGATCGTCCCGATGCTGTGCGGTAGCGCGTTCAAGAACAAGGGCGTGCAGGCGATGCTCGATGCGGTGATCGATTATCTGCCCTCGCCCGTGGACGTGCCGGCCATCCTGGGCCACGACGAAGACGACAAGGAATCCGAACGCCACCCGAGCGACGAAGAGCCGTTCTCGGCGCTCGCGTTCAAGATCATGACCGATCCGTTCGTCGGTCAGTTGATCTTCTTCCGCGTCTATTCGGGCATCGTCAATTCGGGCGATACGGTGCTCAACTCGACGAAGGACAAGAAGGAACGCATGGGTCGCATCTTGCAGATGCACGCGAACGACCGCAAGGAAATCAAGGAGGTGTATGCGGGCGACATCGCCGCGGCCGTCGGCTTGAAGGAAGCAACGACGGGCGACACGCTGTGCGATCCGGCCAACCCGATCATCCTCGAAAAGATGATCTTCCCGGAACCGGTGATCTCTCAGGCCGTCGAGCCGAAGACGAAAGCCGACCAGGAAAAGATGGGCATCGCGCTCAATCGTCTAGCGCAGGAAGATCCTTCGTTCCGCGTGCAAACAGACGAAGAATCGGGGCAGACCATCATCTCCGGGATGGGTGAGCTGCACCTCGAAATTCTCGTCGACCGGATGAAGCGCGAATTCAACGTCGAAGCGACGGTGGGCAAGCCTCAAGTCGCCTACCGCGAAACGATCCGAACCACCGCCGAAGACGTCGAAGGCAAGTTCGTCAAGCAGTCGGGCGGCCGCGGCCAGTATGGTCACGTCGTGATCAAGATGGAACCGCAGCCGCCGGGCAAGGGCTATGAATTCGTCGACGCCATCAAGGGCGGCGTGGTGCCGCGCGAGTACATCCCGGCTGTCGACAAGGGCATTCAGGAGACGCTCAAGGCCGGTGTGCTGGCCGGTTATCCGGTGGTCGACATCAAGGTGACGTTGACCTTCGGGTCGTATCACGATGTCGATTCGAACGAAAACGCGTTCCGCATGGCCGGCTCGATGGCGTTCAAAGAAGGCATGCGGCGCGCCAAGCCGGTGCTGCTCGAACCGATGATGGCCGTCGAAGTGGAGACGCCCGAGGATTTCATGGGCAACGTCATGGGCGACCTATCGGGCCGGCGCGGCATCGTGCAAGGGATGGAGGACATCGCGGGCGGCGGAGGCAAGGTCATTCGCGCCGAAGTGCCGCTAGCGGAAATGTTCGGCTACTCCACTTCCCTGCGCTCGCTCACGCAAGGGCGCGCCACGTACACCATGGAGTTCAAGCACTACGCCGAAACGCCGACGAACGTGTCGGAAGGCATCGTCAACACGAAGGGAAGGTGACGGGCACTCCCTGTGCTCCGGCGAATGGGCCGGAGCCGGAGCAGCAGCCCGGTAGCGAGCGGTAGCACGCCATAGCAATTGCCGAGCCTGTCGAGGAGCCGCATCCTCGACAGGCTTTTTTATCGACTGAAGCACGCGATCGAGCGCCATCGAACGCCGTTGGGCGGGCGCCCGCAGCACGCGTGACGCACCGGAACAAACCGCGCAGGCCGAGAGTCGCGTTAAACTGCATCGGCACTCGTCGTCGCCGTACCGCTCGTCGCCGCCGCGCCGCTTCACGCCGGCGCCCCCAACACGAACCGGAAACATCGATGAAGATACCTCGCGCGCTCGCCATCGCCCTGACCGCCGCTCGCCGCGATGCCGGCGAGTTCGGCAACTGCGCCATCGACGAATACTTCGCACACCGCCTCTCGCGGCGCGCGCTGCTGCGCCACGCGAGCCTGCTCGGCTGTTCGAGCGTCGTACTGGCGGCAGGCGGGCTCGTCACACCCGAACGGGCCCGCGCGCAAGGCAGCTCAGCCGGGGCGAACGCAACGATCCGCGTGGCGCATCTGACGCCCGCGGGGCGTGTCGATCCACTGACGGTATCCGACGCCGCCGGCCTTTGCCTCATCGCGCAAACGGGCGAATTCCTGATCGACGACGAAGGCGACAAGTCGACGCTCACCCCGGCCCTGGCCCTGTCGTGGCAGGCGAATGCGAAGGGCGACGTCTGGACCTTCAAGCTGCGGCCGAACGTCAAATTTCATAACGGCCAACCGTTGAGCGCCAAAGACGTCGCGGCCACCTTCGATCGCTTGGCCGATCCCGCGAGCGGGTCCGCTGCGCTGTCGGTGTTCAAAGGCGTGCTGTCGAAGGGCGGCCCGCGCGTGGTCGACGAACAAACGGTCGCCTTCCACCTCGACGCGCCGAACGGCAACTTCCCCTACTACGTCTCCTCGGATAACTACAACGCGGTGATTCTGCCCGCCGGGTTCAGCGGCGATTACGAAAAGAGCTTTATCGGCACCGGGCCGTTCAAGCTCGAACGATACGAGGCCAAGCGCGGCGCGTCGTTCGTTCGCCATGCCGACTACTGGGGCGAAAAAGCGCTGCCCGAACGCGTGCAATTCGCGTTCTACGCCGACAGCCAAGCGCAAATCATCGCGTTGCAAGGACGGCAAGCCGACGTGATGGGCGATCTGACGGTCCAAGGCGGCGCGGGCATCCTGAACAATCCGGAGTTCAACGTGCGAGGCGTCAAGTCGAGCGCCCATCGCCAAATTCATATGCGCTGCGATATGGCGCCGTTCAACGACAAGCGCGTTCGCCAGGCGCTCGCACTAGCCGTCGATCGCGACGTACTGGTGCGCGGGCTGTTCAAAGGGCGGGCCGTTCTTGGCAATGACAGCCCGTTCGCGCCGATCTTTCCGTCGACGGATCCATCGGTGCCACAGCGCCGGCTCGATCTCGCCCGGGCGAAGAAATTGCTAGCGGAAGCGGGCCATCCCAATGGTTTCGCCGTGACGCTGACCACCGAAAAATTCATGGAGATTCCCGATCTCGCCGTGGTCTTGCAAAACGAAGCCAAGGCGATCGGCGTCAACGTGACCTTGAAAGTGGAGAGCCAAGGCCAGTATTACGGCAAGGGTACGTTCGGCAGTTCCGATTGGCTCGATGCGCCGCTCGGGATCACCGATTACGGCCATCGCGGCGTGCCCAATCTATTCTTGAACGCACCGCTTACCAGCGGCGGCGCGTGGAATGCCGCGCACTTTCGCAATGCGCGGTATGACTCGCTTGTCGGCCAATTCGTCGGCGCGCTCGACGTCGCCTCGCAAAAGAAAATCGCCGACGACATCGAACGGCTGCTGCAAGACGAGACGCCCATGATCATTCCGTACTTCTTCGATCAACTCATTGCGACGCGCAAGAATCTCACTGGCGTGCGCTTTACCGCCATTTCTCAGATGTATTTCGATCGCGCTAGATTGACGGCTTGACGATTTGATTTGGGCACATCCATGAACTCATCGCATCGAACGGCACCCCACACGCAACGCCGATACTCCGATCACCGCGCAAATGCCCGATACGGCTCTTAGGTTTTCTTCCCGCGCCGCGCATGGCAGTGCAGCGCGCATCGCTCGTTTTCTCGCGGGCCGGCTGGTGCTGTCGCTCGTCACGCTGTGGCTGTTGTCGCTGATCGTGTTCTCGCTCGGTCAGCTTCTTCCCGGCGACATCGGCCGCGCGATTCTTGGCCCGCTCGCGGATGCGCGCGCGGTGGCTGCGCTCGATCATCAACTCGGCGTCGACCGGCCGCTGCTCGTCCAATACCTGCAATGGATCGGCCGCTTCGTGCGCGGCGACATGGGGACGTCCTACGCGTATCGTTCGCCCGTTGCGCCGTTCATCGGCGACGCTTTGCTGCGTTCCGCCAAGCTCGGCGCGCTTGCCTTCGTCATCGTCGTGCCGCTGGCGATCTCGGCTGGCGTCTGGGCTGCCTTGCATGCCGGACGGCTGCTCGATCGAGCGATCATGATCGTCGGCTTGTCCGCGACGGTCGTGCCGGAGTTCGTCTCGTCGATCACGCTGATTCTCGTCTTCGGCATTTGGCTGCGCTGGCTGCCGAGCGAGGCGGGCTATCCCGACGATGCCGGCCCGTGGACGGCGCTGCGCCACCTCATCCTGCCCGCGTTGCCGCTCGTATTTGTCTTTTTCGGTTATATCGCGCGGATGGCGCGCGCCGGCACCGTCGACGCGCTCGATGCGGACTACACGCGCACCGCCATATTGAAAGGGTTGCCCAGGCGCGTCGTCATTGTTCGTCACGTCTTGCCGAACGCGTTGATACCGACGATTACGGTTGCAGCGACGCAACTTGGGTATATGGTCGGCGGCCTGGTTGTCGTGGAGACGCTGTTTCACTATCAGGGGATCGGCTCGCTCATCTACAACGCTGCCACCGCGAAGGACTTCCCGATGCTCGAAGCCGGCGTATTGACGGTGGGTGTCGTCTATATGTTCGCCAATCTCGTTGCCGATGCGCTGATCATCACGCTCGATCCGCGCATGCGTCTCGGGGGTACCGCATGAATCAAATCGCGGATTCGCGCGACGCGCCCGTAACGAGCGAACGCGTTCAGACGGCACCGCGCTTCGAGGCACTGCGTGCGCTCGCTCGGTCGCCCAGCTTTATCGTCGGCGCGGCGATTCTGCTCTTTTGGATCGTCTGCGCGATGTTCGGGCCGCTGATCGTGCCGCTCGATCCGTACGCATCCGATCCGCTCAATTCGCTGACGCCGCCCGGCCACGCGCATTGGTTCGGCACCGATCAGTTGGGCCGCGACGTGTTCTCGCGCGTGATCGTCGGCGCCCGCGACATTCTCACGATTGCTCCGCTTGCCACGCTCGTCGGTACGCTCGCGGGCACGGCGCTCGGGCTCGTCGTCGGCTACTTCGGCGGTTGGCTCGACAACGTGATCGGACGGTTGATCGATGCGCTGCTCGCCCTGCCGCTCGTGGTCCTCGCGCTCGCGGCGCTCGCCGCCCTCGGTGCATCGAACGCGACCGTCGTGCTCGTCATCGGGCTCACGTTCATGCCGATTACGGCGCGCACGGTGCGAGCCGCCGTATTCTCCGAGCGCCATCTCGACTATGTCGACGCCGCGCAACTGCGTGGCGAGCGCGCCCCCTACATCATGTTCGTCGAGATCTTGCCGAACGTATTGCCGCCGATCGTCGTGGAAGCCACGGTGCGGCTCGGCTATGCGATCTTCGCCGTCGCAACGCTGTCGTTTCTCGGATTCGGCATTCAACCGCCTTCGGCCGATTGGGGGCTCGCGCTTTCCGAATCGTATTCGCTGATGACGGGCGGCGCCTGGTGGACAGTGGTGTTCGATGCCGCGGCGATTGCAACGCTCGTCGTGGGCGTCAATTTGATCGCCGATAGCGTGCAGGGAGTGCTGCAAGAATGAGCGTCACCGCACGCCGCGCTTATCCCGCGTTCGATCCGGCTTTGCAGGGTGAGGACGATGCGCTCGCCGTCGTCGGCTTGAGCGTGACCTATCGTGTGCGCGGCCGCGATCGCGAGGTGCTGCACGACGTGACGTTCCGCGTACGACGCGGGGAAGCCTATGGGCTCGTCGGCGAATCGGGCTGCGGCAAGTCCACGGTCGCGCTCGCGGCGCTCGCCTACTTGCCGCGTAACGGGCGGATTAGCGCCGGGCGCATCGCGATCGCGGCAAAAGACGTTGCAGCGCTCGATGCGGACGACCTACGCGCCATGCGCGCTCGAACAGTCTCGATGGTCTATCAAGATCCGTCGCGCGCGCTCAATCCGTCGCTGACAATCGGCCGGCAGGTGTCCGAGGCATTCGAAGTAGCCGGCGCGCCGCGTGCCGATGCATTTGAGCAGGCGCTCGAGATGCTGCGCCGCGTCCGCATCGCGGCCCCCGAGCGCGTGATGAACTGCTATCCGCATCAACTCTCCGGCGGCATGCAGCAGCGGGTCGTCATCGCGATGGCGCTCGCTTCGAAGCCGGCGCTACTGATTCTGGACGAGCCGACGACGGGGCTCGATGCCACCGTCGAAGCGGACGTGCTCGATCTCGTCGCTAAGCTGCGCGCGGAGTCCGGCACGGCCGTGCTGTTCATCAGCCACAATCTGGCGGTGATCGGGCGCATGTGCGGCCGCGTCGGGGTGCTGTATGCGGGGCGGCTCGTCGAAGAAGGCGCCACTCAAGACGTGTTCGGTGCACCGCGCCACCCCTACA
The DNA here is from genome assembly GCA_963838695.1 of uncultured beta proteobacterium. Taxonomy (GTDB): domain Bacteria; phylum Pseudomonadota; class Gammaproteobacteria; order Burkholderiales; family Burkholderiaceae; genus Trinickia. The sequence goes on from CAWIRZ010000046.1 coordinate 191,068, forward strand.
CCGTAGGCTTGCTGCGCTGCCTGCCGCAAGGCGGCCGCAGCAAAGACACCGAGCGGCTCGACACGATTGCGGGTGCGCTGCCGCCGCTCGGTGCCGCCGTCCCGGGCTGCATCTTCGCAGCGCGTTGCCGTTTGGCCGATGACCGGTGCCGAACCGAAACGCCGCCGCCGCATCGCTTCAACGCCGAACATGGGGCGCACATGGCGCGCTGCCATTATCACGAGCGAGCTGGGAGCTTGCCGCGTGCGGCCGTGGAATCCGCGCTTCGCGAGGGTGACAGCGGCAGCGGCAGTGGCAGTGGCGCTAGCCGAGTGGATCATGCGCCGCTTGCGTTGCATGCGAAGCATCTGTCGAAGACATTCGTTGCATCGGGCACGCCGCTACGGGCCGTCGACGATGTTTCGCTCGATCTCGCTGCGGGCGAAACGCTCGGTCTCGTCGGCGAATCGGGCAGCGGCAAGACGACGCTCGCGAAGCTGCTCGTCGGTTTGATCGCACCGGACCGCGGCGGCACCTTGGAACTCGACGGCAAGCCGCTACCCGCGCACGTCGCGCGCCGCGACGACGAGCAAGTGAAGTCGCTGCAAATCGTCTTTCAGAACCCGGACTCGGCGTTGAACCGAGCGCATTCGGTCAAGCGGCTTATCGGTCGTGCGCTGTCCAAGCTCGGTGCGCTGCGCGGGCGTGCGCACGGCGCCCGCCTCGCTACGCTGGCGCAGGCGGTACGACTGCCGTCTCGCTATCTTGACGCCCGCACACGGCAACTCTCGGGCGGCCTGAAACAACGCGTGGCCATCGCGCGCGCGTTTGCTGGGGATCCACGCGTCATCGTCTGCGACGAGCCCACATCGGCGCTCGATGTCTCCGTGCAAGCGGCGATTTTGAATCTGCTCGCCGATTTGCAGCGCGAGCGCGGCGTCAGTTACGTGTTCATTTCGCACGATCTCCATGTCGTACGCTACGTCGCCGATCGCATCGCCGTGCTTTACGTTGGGCGACTGCTCGAGATCGGGCCCGCACGCGCCGTCTTCGACGGGCCGCATCACCCGTACACCGAGGCGCTGCTCTCTGCGATGCCGACGCTGAGCGCGCAGCACGCGCCGTCGCGAGAGCGGGTTCGATTGAGCGGCGAGCCGCCGAGCGCCGCCTCGCCACCCAGCGGCTGCGTATTCCATACGCGCTGTCCGCGCAAGCTCGGCGCCGTCTGCGAAACGGTCGATCCTCCTTTCGCCGACGCAGGGGAAGGTCATCGCATTCGCTGCCATATTCCGGTGGTGGAATTGCGTACGCTCCAACGCGAAACGCAGATCGCTTAGGCAAGCGGCTTTCGTTCGAATTCGTTTCGCCCGACTCTCTTTCGTTCGACTTCCTTTCGTTCGACTTCCTTTCACTCGCATCTCCGGGTCGCCGCGTCTTGCGTGGTCGCACTTCGTGCGTTGGCGCTCATTCGCGAAAGACGGGCACGTTTCAGTGCTGAAACGTTTCTGAATGATTTTCCTTGACGGCTTTCTGTCTGCGATGTCTCGGCCATGCCCGGCGCGGCGTTGCGGTGAATGGCACGGTTGTCGCAATGAGTGCAGCACGTGGCTGCGTTGACCGACGCATGCCTGGACAGCAGTCGATCGAGCGGTGTCGCGACCGCAGGTGTGTGCGCGTTCCCACAGTTGAACGCCACACGCCGTGTGATATCCGCATCGACAGTGTTCGGGCCGCCACGGTCGCCTTCGGGCGACGGACTACGACGACATTGGATCGTCGTTCCTGCCGGGGAGATGACAATGAAGAAACAAGCATTTAATAAGGACTCCTATTTATATTCTGGAGCCCTCAAAGCTACGGCCGCGGCGGTCATCGGATTGCTCGCCAGCAGCGCACACGCCGGCGGGTTCTTGGGCGACATGGGCAGATGGCTTACCGAGACGAGTGCGTCCTTGCAGGCGGCCGACACTGCGCATTCGAGCGATTCGGGCGCGCCTGTCGGGAGCAAGCCGTTGCGCTCAGTAGCGTTCGACGCTTCGTCGATGAAGGTCAGCGACGCGACAGCGACGAACCATCCGCCGGCGGCAAGAACCGACTCGGGTTGCCGCGATACGGGCGGTAGCATGAACTGCATCCAGGCGCCCACCAACGATCCAGCGCAGAGCGGCCTCGGTGGGACGTCGGACGGCACGTCGGCGAGCGGCGAGAGCAGCGGCGGTGGACTGGGCGCCGGTGCGCTCGGCGGGGGACGCGGCGGCAGCGACGGCAACGCGGCGTCGCCCGGGAAGGGTAATAGCGGTAATAGCTAGGTAATAGCGGTAATAGCGGCGACGGGCACGGTAACGGTGGGACCGGGAATTCGAGTGGCTCGGGTGGCTCGAGCGGCTCGGGTGGCTCGGGTGGCTCGGGTGGCTCGGGTGGCTCGGGTGGCTCGGGTGGCTCGGGTGGCTCGGGCGGCTCGGGCGGTGGCGTGGTGGCTCGGGCGGCGGCGGACAGGGTGGATCCGGTGGTGGATCCGGTGGTGGGTCCGGTGGTGGGTCCGGTGGTGGGTCCGGTGGTGGGTCCGGTGGTGGATCCGGTGGTGGATCCGGTGGTGGGTCCGGTGGTGGGTCCGGTGGTGGGTCCGGTGGTGGGTCCGGTGGTGGGTCCGGTGGTGGATCCGGTGGTGGGTCCGGTGGTGGGTCCGGTGGTGGGTCCGGTGGTGGGTCCGGTGGTGGGTCCGGTGGTGGATCCGGTGGTGGATCCGGTGGTGGGTCCGGTGGTGGGTCCGGTGGTGGATCCGGTGGTGGGTCCGGTGGTGGGTCCGGTGGTGGGTCCGGTGGTGGGTCCGGTGGTGGCTCCGGTGGTGGATCCGGTGGTGGATCCGGTGGTGGATCCGGTGGTGGGTCCGGTGGTGGGTCCGGTGGTGGGTCCGGTGGTGGGTCCGGTGGTGGATCCGGTGGTGGATCCGGTGGTGGGTCCGGTGGTGGATCCGGTGGTGGATCCGGTGGTGGGTCCGGTGGTGGATCCGGTGGTGGGTCCGGTGGTGGAGCCGGTGGTGGATCCGGTGGTGGGTCCGGTGGGTCCGGTGGGTCCGGTGGGTCCGGTGGGTCCGGTGGGTCCGGTGGGTCCGGTGGGTCCGGTGGGTCCGGTGGGTCCGGTGGGTCCGGTGGGTCGGTGGGTCCGGTGGGTCTGGCGGTGGCGGACACGGTGGGACAGGCGGCGGCAGCGGCTCGGGCGGCAGCGGCGGCTCCGGTGGAAACGGCAACGGCGGCTCGGGCGGCGGACACGGCTCCGGCAGCGGCGGTTCCGGTGGAAACGGCAATGGAGGCTCGGGCGGCGGGCACGGCTCCGGCGGCAGCGGCTCCGGTGGAAACGGCAACGGCGGCTCGGGCGGCGGACATGGCTCCGGCAGCGGCGGCTCTGGTGGAAACGGCAACGGCGGCTCGGGCGGCGGGCACGGCTCCGGCAGCGGCGGCTCCGGTGGAAACGGCAATGGAGGCTCGGGCGGCGGGCACGGCTCCGGCGGCAGCGGCTCCGGTGGAAACGGCAACGGCGGCTCAGGCGGCGGGCACGGCTCCGGCAGCAGCGGCTCCGGTGGAAACGGCAACGGCGGCTCAGGCGGCGGGCACGGCTCCGGCGGCAGCGGCTCCGGTGGAAACGGCAACGGCGGCTCAGGCGGCGGGCACGGCTCCGGCGGCAACGGCCACTAACCTTCCACGCGCCGTGTCGATCAACGACATCATCGACGCGAGCGCAGTCTCCCTCGCACCAGGGCGCGGTTATCCACCGGCGACAACCGCGCCCTCCCCGCTCGACATAGGGCGCTCAGCGACACCTCGATCCCTCGTCTCAAAGATGCATCATCCTCGACCGCCTAGTCAGGCGAATCACCCGTAGCAATGCGTTCGTCAACGCACCGACATGCCTAGCGCACGCGAGCACAGCAGCACCGCAAGCGTTTCAACCGCGATGATTTCGCCCGCCAACGCGATCACGATCGCGCCGCACGCAATCGCTTACAACATCTCGAGCGGCACCTTCCTGCGCGGAGGCTTGAATTCGTCGTCGATCGCCGCCAGCTCGCGTTCGCTTAAAACGACATCGAGTGCCGTCCGATTCGCTCGCACATGCTCGACGCTGCCCGCCTTCGGAATCGCGCATACGTTCGGCTGCGCCAGCACCCAAGCAAGTGCGACCTGAACCAGCGAGAGTTCCCGCTCGCGTGCGATTTCGTCGAGGACCGAGCGCTTGGGCAAACGCATATGATCGATTGGGCTGTAGGCCATCGCGGGCATCGCGTGGGTCCTCATCCAAGGTAGGAGGTCGAATTCGGGCCCGCGCCGCGCGACGTTATACAAGATTTGGTTCGTAGCACAGGCTTGCCCACCGGACGCAATGAGTTCCTCCATGTCGTCCACGTCGAAGTTACTCACGCCCCAGTGCCGAATCTTGCCCTCTCGCCGCAATGCCTCGAACGCGTCGACCGTTTCCTCGAGCGCAATGCCGCCACGCCAATGCAGCAGGTACAAATCGAGTCGATCCGTCTTCAAGCGTTTCAAGCTCGCCTCGCACGAGGCCACCACACCGCGCCGGCTCGCATTGTGCGGATAGACTTTGCTCACCAGGAAGACTTGCTCGCGCAGCCCCGCGAGCGCCGCGGCAAGCAGCGATTCGGCCGCGCCTTCGCCATACATTTCTGCCGTATCGATCACTGTCATACCGAGTTCGACACCCGCGCGCAGCGCATCGATTTCCAACGAGCGCCGCTCGGCTCGCTCGCCCATTTCCCAAGTACCTTGCCCCAGGCGGGCGATGCGCTCGCCGTCGGGCAGCGTGACGAAGGTGTGGTCGGCCGACATAGATGGGCTCCTTCTCATGGATTGATCATGCGTGAGTGTAGTCACCGTCGGCTCATCGTGCGATTTCGTTTCCCGAATCCCGAGGATCGGATGGCCTACGCGTTCGGCCGATCCATCGATAACCGGCCCCTGATCGAGCCCGCAATGCCTTAAACTGACAGCTTGCTCCACGCCGTTCCTAATTCATGAACCACGCTTCCGCGGAAGACCGCTGGCGCGATCTGCGCCCAGATCCGGACAACGATACGCCGCTTTACCTGCAGCTCGCGCGCAAGCTCGGCCAGGCGATCCACGAAAACCGCTGGAACGCCGGCGAAGCGTTGCCGTCGGAACGCGTGCTCTCCGAGGCGCTGGGCGTATCGCGCATCACCGCCCGCAAAGCAATCGCGCTGCTCGTCGAGCAAGGGCTGATCCGGCGCACCCAGGGCGCGGGCAGCTTCATCACGCTCCGCTACGACGATCCGCTCTCGCGCCTCTCGAGCTTTAGCGAGATGCTGCGCCGGCGCGGCTTCACGCCCAGTTCCACATGGATTTCGCGCGAGATTCAACCCGCCAGCCGCGATGAAGTGATTCAACTCGGGTTGTCGCCCGCCGCGGCCGTCACGCGCCTGAAGCGCCTGCGGCTCGCCAACGGGATCGTCATGGCCGTCGAGAACTCCACCCTCCCCGCATCGGTCATTCCCGACCCGCACGCAATCGGCGATTCGCTTTACACGTACCTCGAACAGCGCGGGCTCGCCATCGTGCGCGCCCTTCAGCATTTCCGCGCCGTCAACGCAAGCGAGGAAATCGCGCGGCAAATGGGCATCGCCACGCACGACGCCCTGCTGCTCATCACCCGAATCGGCTACACCGCCGATCAACGCGCGATCGAGTTGACCGACACTTACTGTCGCAACGATTACTACGACTTCGTCGCCGAGTTGCGCAAGTAGCGGTCACTAAAGGGCAATAACGGAGGCGAAAGGCGCCCGGCAAGCGACGCAAACAAACCTCCCGCGGCGTACCTACATTCGCCTTGCGTCATGCGCTCCAGCTCGCCGAATCGGTGCCGGGCGGCACCGGCGGCCGATCGAACCGAGGGGGCGTTGCCGACATCGTTTCGGCCGGCGCTGCGGCCAACACGTTGCCGAACGGCGTCTCCATCGTTTGCATCAAATCGCGCACGTCCCCGAGGCTGACATCCGGCGCGCGCCAGCCATCGGCGATCGTGCCGAACGACTGCAGCCAGCGTCCGGTCTGCGCGAGCGAGACACGCACGTGCCAGCTACCGCCTTCGACAGCCCGGCGCATCAGCGCCACCATCGCACCGAACGCGGCGAGATAACCCGTCGCGTGATCGAGCGCCTGACACGGTAAGTGCTTCGGCGCCGTCGCGCCCGCCGCGTTGCGCTCGGTCCAGGCGATCCCGCTCGCCGACTGCACGAGACTATCGAAGCCGCGCCGCAATGCCCATGGCCCGGTGCGCCCGTAGGCGCAAATCGAAACGTAGACGATGCCCGGTCGCGCGCGTGCCAGCGCCTCCGGCGAAAAACCGTGCGCCGCCAACGCACCGGGACGATAGGCTTGCAGGAACACATCGGCCTCGCCTGCGAGTGCATGCAAGGTGGCGCGATCCATGTCGCGACGCAGGTCGAGCAGCGCGGAACGCTTGCCGCGACCGTTATCCACGACGAGCGGCGCGATATTCGGTAAATGCGGCCCATTCACAAGCAGCACGTCCGCCCCATGCTGCGCGAGGGTTCTGCCCGCCACGGGCCCCGCGATGATCCGGCTTAGATCGAGTACGCGAACGCCCTCGAGCGGCCGCGTGGCGATGGAGCCCAAGCCGCCGTTATCGGCCGCGCCGCGGGCCGTGCGTCCGATCGGCATCGGCGGCGCCTGCGCTTCATCGCCGTCGATCCGTTCGATTTCAAACAGCGGCAACGCCGCGACCGCCGCCGCTTGCGGCGTGGCCGCCCATTCGTCAGGACTGCGAATCAATGCGGCGCACAACCCGGCATCCGCGAGCGTTTGATCGAGCGCCGCACCCTCCCAACCGCGAATCGCTTCGCTGACGCCAACGAGATTGTCAGCACACCCCAGCACCTTGACGACGCCTTGCCTGTGGTGCGGAAAATTCGTATGCAGCTGAATCCATCGTCCATCTCGCGTTTCGTAGAACCCCATCAACGGATCGCGCAGCTCGGGGGCCGCGCCTTCGTCGATGCGCAAATATCGTTCGCTGCGAAACACGGCAAGCGCGCGCCGTTGCTCGACCTCGACGCGTTGCCGTCGCCCCGTGCGCAATCGATGGCATTCGGCTGCGGCCAGCGCTTGCGCACCGATCGTTGCGCCGGCGAGCGCGCCGACGCGATAGACGGAAGGCAAGCCCGGATCGTCGCCGATCAAGCGAATATCATCCAACGCGGTGGGGTCGCAACCGGCCAAAGACCACACATGTTCGAGTGCGCTAAAAGCAGTCATGGTCTGAAAAAAACGCAGTGAAGGTATGGACGAGTCTAGAATCGCGTTCAATGTCGATCAATCTTGATTCAAATAATCAACGTATATCGATTTGTTTGGTTTCTTCTCGACAACCCCGCACCCATGTCCAGTTACTTGACCGCGGCCGAGGCAGCCGCCACCCTCGGCGTCAGCGTGCCGACGCTGTACTCGTATGTCAGCCGCGGCATGCTCAGTTCCTCGCCCGAGAGCGTCGGCAAACGGCGGCTGTATGCGGCCGACGAAGTGCGGCGCCTCGCTCGGCGCAAGGCCGACGGCAAACGCGCGGGCAAAGTCGCGCAGAAGGTGCTCGACTGGGGCGTGCCGGTACTCGAGTCGCGCATCACCTTGATTGCCCAGGGCCGTCTCTTGTATCGAGGGCGCGACGCCATCGAGTTCGCGCGCACCGCCACGCTCGAAGAAGCGGCTTCGCTGCTATGGGAATGCGACGCGGCCTGTTTCGATCAAGCGCCCGATGCCGCGATCGCGCCGTCGCTATGGCAAACCTGGCTCAAGCAGACGCGGGCGAGCGCCCCGCACGAACGCGCACTCGTCATGCTATCCGTGGCCGCGGCGCAGATGCCGCGGCTATATGCATCCGGCAAGCAGGCTCAACCGGGCGCCCCGCATTAGCGCATCGATCAAGCTGCCGCCAGCCGCCAACGAGCAACCGGCGCGGGCAGCTTCGGGCGGGCCAGCGCGGTATCGCGCCTGTCGCCCGCCGGAGCAAGCGCGCCACGCATCGTTACGCGCACATCGCCAGCCCCCGAGCCGATCCACGCCCGCATGCCGGCGGGGAGTAGAAACGATTGACCGGAATCGAGCCAATAGTCCTCGGCGTCGCCTTCGACCGTCAGCCAAAGCGTGCCCTGCTCCACTTCGACGACGAGCGGCCGGTCCACACGCCACGCCGTGGCCGGTTCGTCATATCCCATTTCGAACGTCCGGATTTCGCGCATCGCCCTACTCCTTCAAAAATGTTTCGTCTATTCATTATTGCGATGCCGCGACTACAATCACATGCACAGTACTGAACAGTTTTCGCCGAACTGTTCAGTCGGAATACCGAACAGTCGAGAGGGAAACGATGAAGATCGAGATCGACCGCACAAGCGGCGTACCGATGACCGAGCAGATCGTCACCACGATGGAACGTTGGATCCGCTCGCGCGACACGCATGCCGGCGCGAAATTGCCGTCGATCCGGCAGCTTGCGCTCGATTGCAAAATCAGCCGATTTCCCGTGATCGAGGCTTACGATCGGCTCGTCTCGCTCGGGCTCGTGGAATCGCGGCATGGGTCGGGCTTTTACGTCAGCGGGCACGCGCATGCGGCGGTCGATCGTTGCGGTGCGTCGGACCCCCGCCGCGCCGAGGAAGAGTCGAATTACATCCTGCAGCAGTTCAATCACCCGGGCGGGACGCTCAAGCTCGGCAGCGGATTCATTCCCGAAGCGTGGCGCGATATGGAGGGCGTCGCCCAAGCGGTACGTCATGTTGCGCGTACGGATCCGGGATCGCTGATCGATTACGCCACGCCGTTGGGCAACGCGGCACTGCGCGAACATCTGCAGTCGCGCATCGCCCCACTCGGCATCCGCGCCGAAGCGGCGCAGATTTTGATTACGTTCGGCGCCAGCCAAGCAATCGATCTTATCGTCCGCTATATGCTGCGCGCGGGCGACACGATGTTCGTCGAAGATCCGGGCTACTACAACTTATTCGGACTCCTAAAGTTGCACGGCATCAATGTTGTCGGCATTCCGCGCACGGCGACGGGGCCCGATATCGAGATTCTGCAAGCCGAACTGAAGCGGCATCGCCCGCGCGCCGTCTTCGTCAATTCCGTGTTTCACAATCCGACGGGCACGGTAGTGGCGCCGTCCGTCGCATTTCGGCTGCTGCAGCTTGCGCACGAGTACGACTTCACGATCGTCGAGGACGACATTTACGCCGACTACCAAGACGACACGACGGACCGCCTCGCCGCGCTCGATCAACTCGAGCGGGTCGTGTATATCGGCGGGCTGTCGAAGACGTTGTCGTCGTCGCTGCGCATTGGATTTATCGCGGCGAGCCGCAAGGCGATCAAGGACCTCGGCGACATCAAGATGCTCACGAGCATCAGCGGATCGCAATTCACCGAAGCGGTCGCGCTGACGATGCTCGAGCGCGGCGCTTACCGCAAGTTCCTGGAGCGGCTGCGCCGCCGCATGACCGATGCGCTTGGCGCGACGACGCGCACCCTTGAGGCGAACGGTTGGCAACTGTTCGCGCCGCCGGCCGGCGGCAAGTTCGTCTGGGCCCGCGTGCCGCAGATCGACGATTCCCAGCAACTGATCGATTGCGCGGCCGCGTGCGATGTGACGATCGCGGCGGGCAGCTACTTCCGCCCACATGGCGAGCCGAGCCCGTGGATTCGCATCAATGCGGCGTATGCCCAAGATCCGCGCGCCGAAGCGTTTTTCGAAAGCGCGGCGCGGCTCGAGCCGATCGTCCCCGCTCAGGCCCAACCAGCAGCGGAGCGCGCAGCGATCGATTGACGGCGATTCGGACCACGCGCCAAGCGGAACGCGGCGCCGTCGATCCGTCGATAAGCCCCGGCCGAGCCATGCATCCGCCGAGCCATCGCCCCACTGAAGTGCCGACACGGCGCGCGCGTGGCCCCAACGTTGTGCGGCGACGCCCCGCATGAGGCCAAACCTGCCGGACACACGCTTGTAGCAAGGCGCGTAGACACTGCGCATGGAACTTGCTCTCATCTGTTGTACAGTTCTGCCCGCGACTGGCGTTCATAGCGTCGAAAGCCCGCTAGTTCGCCTGTATTCACTTCCGTTCGGTTCTCCATGAGCATGATCGATCTCGATCCCCCCGGCTTTCAGCCGCCTCGCCCCGTCGCGGACGACGCGGGTAGCCGCCGCACCGTCGTGTACGGCGGCTACACCGTTTTTAGCGTGTTCCAGCCGGTGTTCTCCGTCTCGCATCGCCGCGCGATCGGCTATCACGCCTCGTTGCGCGCACACGATGAACAAGGGCGGCTGGTGCCGTCGCGCGACGTTTTCGAGCAGGCGGCCCGGCGCGGTGACTTGCTCGAACTCGGCCGGCTCGCCGAATCGCTCCATCTCGGCAATTTCAGTGCGATCGACGGTCACGACGAATGGCTGTTTCTCAGCCTGCATCCCGCCGCGTTGATGGATACGAGCTACGGCGATGCCCTGCTCGCGAACCTTAAAACGCTGGGCCTGCCGCCGCAACGCGTCGTGCTCGAGGTGCCCGAGCAAGCGGGTGGCGAGACAGGCCGCTTCGCTGAAATCGTCGATGGGCTGCGTAAATCGGGGTTCCTGATCGCGCTCGGCGGATTCGGCGCAAAGCATTCGAACATCGACCGCGTGTGGCATTTGCATCCGGACATCGTTTCGCTCGATCGCGGCATCCTCGCCCAAGCCAGTGAGCACTCACACTTCGAGCGCGTCTTGCCGCAGCTCGTTTCGCTCCTTCACGAGTCGGGACAGCTCGTGCTGATGGGCGGCTTGACCACCGAACGCGATGCGTTGATCGCGCTCGAATGCAACGTCGACTTCGTGCAGGGCAGCTACTTCGCCGATCCGAGCGCGCAGCCTAGCGAGCCACGCGCTGCAGCCGGGATCATCGATGCGTTGTCCGATGCCCTGCGCCAGCGCGTCGCGGCGCGCGAGCATGCCCAAGCCGAACGCCTGGCACGCTACATGACATCGCTCGAACAGGCATGCGCGCAATTCGTGGCGGGCAAGCCGGTGGAGCCGGCATGCCACGCGCTGCTCGCGCTGCCCGACACCGCGCGCTGCTTCTTGCTCGATGCCCAAGGCCGGCAGATCGGCGACAACGTCGTGCCGACCGGGCGCGTCTCACGCCGTGCCAAACGGTTTAGGCCGCTGCTCCACTCGGAAGGCGCAAGCTGGGCCCATCGTCCGTACTTCACGGAAGCGGTTCGCGCCCCCGGGCCCGTGCACGTCACCGCCCCGTATCTCTCGCTCAACGAAGCGCACTTGTGCGTCACAGCCTCGATCGCCGCGCAAACGGCGCAAGGGCTGCAAGTGCTGTGCGTCGATATCGACTGGGAAGCGGCTTCGCAGCGCAGGTGAACGCGGTGGCGCCTGCATTCGCGGATAAGCAGGCGCCCACTTCGCTTAGGCATTGGGGCCGGGCGTACGATCCGCCGTATGGTCCACCGTATCGTCCGCAGTATCACCGTGGGCATCGAAGCGCGGCTTGAAACGCTCGATCAGCGCCCCGCTGTCTCTTTGACGCGGGTGGAACCCGGGCCGGAACCAAGCGCACCACTGAGGCAACATCCGCACGAGCGAGCCGTTGCCCACCAGCCGATCGCGCAAGAGCGCGGCCCAACCTCGCAGGTCGGCGGCTCGGCCGTCGTGGCGAATCAATTGAAACGTCATCAGCCACAGCAGCGAAAAGAAAATCGGCGTTACGAACAGCATCGTCGAACACCGCAACGCATAGCGTCGAAACGGTCCTGGAATAGCCGCCCGGAACACGTCGAATGCGACGGCCTTGTGTTCCGTCTCCTCCAATGCATGCCAAAGCCAGATATCGGCCATCGCGGGATGAGCGCCGTCCAAACTCAATGGGTCTCGCAAAATCTCGTCGGCGAACATGGCCGTGAAGTGCTCGAGGCATACCGTGATGGAAAGACGCACCGCCGGCGCGAGAGAGCGCCGGGCGAACGCCTGTTGCGCGGCCACGCGACGCTCTAGCCGCTCCACCGGTGCGCCGTGCGCCTGCAAGTGCCGGTTGTAGCGCACGTGTTCTCGGCTGTGCAATGCCTCCTGCGCGACGAACTCCTTTGCTGTGCGATCAAGGCTCGCGTCGCCACGAATGCGGTCGCGATAGTGCTGCACGCTTTCGATGAACGCGCGCTCGCCCTCGGGAAACATGATCGACATCGCATCGTAAAAGCGCGTGCGGTGACAGTGCCCGCCGAGCCAGTGCACGGGAATGCTCGCGCCAAAATCGAAGGCGATGTCGCGGCGGCGCAGCGGCGGCGTGCCGGCTTGGGAACTCATCGGCCTATTCCTCGCTATGCGCTGTCCTGCTGCGCGTCCGTCGTGCGTAGCCCCGATGCGGAGCGAGCGACGAAGGCAGTCGCCAGGCCGTGCAACGGCAACAGCGCGAGTGCGAACACGCCGATCGGGTCGTTCAGTCCGAACACGATCGGCAGCACCACGAGGCCCGCACACCCCAGGGCGATCCAGCACGGCAAACCCCACGCGCGTTCGTCCGAGATGCCGCCGAGCGCCAAGGTCAACAGGAAGATCTGCGAGAAGAACACCGCTTGCCCGCCGACAGGCCACGTTCCGTCCCGATGGATGTAGTAGGCGGCCAGGCAGAACAGCAGAACGCCGCCGATACCGATCGCGACCTCCGGCACGGCCACGCGCGGCGTCGCGCGGGCTAGGTTCGGCATGCGCAGCTTCGCATAACGCAGCAACGGGGCAAGGTTGGCCCAGAACGGATTGGCCGATCGCGTCGGCTGCGACACGCCGAGACGTACCGGGACGCCCGGGAGTTCCTGTTGGAACGAGCCGAACAGTTTGTCCCAGACGAGAAACGTACCGCCGAAGTTGCGGTCGCGATATTCCGGATTGTGGCCGTGATGGACACGATGATGCGCCGGCGTGACGAAAAAGCGTTCGAGCCAGCCGGAGCGCCCGACGATGCCGTTGTGGTTGTAGAACTGAACCGTGTAATGAAGCGTCGACACGGCAACGAACACCGGCAACGGAATACCCATCAATGCGAGCGGGATCGACGTGAATGGAAGCGTCGTGAGCGATGAAAGCCACGCATTGCGGACGCCGAGCGATAGATTGAAATGCTCGCCCTCGTGATGGACGACATGAATGCTCCACAGCGCCGGAAAGGTGTGGTGCAAACGGTGCATCCAGTAAAAGCCCAAATCCCACGCCAGAACGGCGACACCCCAACGCACGACGGGCGGCCAGTTCTGTGCCCAGCGCGGGCTGATGTGCGCCAGCACCCACGCATAGACAGCGATTTCACCCCCGCGCAGCAGCCACATGAGAATGTGCCCGGAGTCGAGATTCAGAACGACGTCGCGCCACGGGACGGCATGGCCGCGCCGGACGCGCGAGTACAGCAGTTCTGCGACGATGCACGCCACCATACCCAGTAGCGGAAGTGCCATTGCATTCACGAATGAATCTCCGGGCTTGGATTGAATTGGGCCGGCTTCGCGGCTTTCGCGGCTTTCGCAGATAAGCGCGCGACTAATACGGCGCACAGCACGCCGAGCATGAGGCCGGCGGCGAGATCGACGGCCAGGTGTCGACGAGCCGCAACGACCGACCACATGACCGCGAGCCCCCATGCGAACATGAAGGCGGTGCGCCATGGCCGGCCTCGTTGCCCCACTGCGATCATGCAAAGCAACGTGAGCGCACCATGCAGCGACGGCATACAGTTGCGCGTCGAATCGAAATCGACGAGTGCGCGCAACGCAGCGGCGCCCGCGGTATCGGTCGTGACGAGCGGATAGACGAGCGTGGTCGGCCAGGCGACGAAGACAATACCGGCCAACACCGCCGCGCATTGCATCGCACGCGTGAGCGGCGGCAACCGCTCGGGGGGAGCGCACAGGTACGCGACGGGCACATAGAGAAAGAACGACAGGTAAAGCCAGATCGCCGATGCGTCGAACGGCACCAGGCGATCGAGGGCGCTCTCGTGTAGCACGTGGGCGGCGCCGGGCGCGATGCGGCCGATCGTATAGCACACGCCGACGGTACCCCAGCCGGCCACCATCATGGCGAGGCGCCTGAGCGCGCGAATGGGAGGAACAGCCAGCGTCATTGCCGCGCCTCCCGCCGTACGATGCGGCGCCGCTTGACGGTGAAATCGATCGGCGGCAAGGCTGGGGCAAGCGTCCAAACGAGTTGCGACGTATCGACGCCCTGACGCGCCAAAAAAGCCTGTAAATGAGCCTGACAGCCAGCCAGCGCTTCGCTCGCCCCCGCGACATGCAGCGCCAGATCGGCGCGGCCCGTCTGTTCCAAGCGATAGTCGGCAGCGAGCGGCAGGACCTGGGCGATGGCGCGCGAAAGCGCGTCGGCGAATACCTCGACTACAGTGCCGTCGCGCCCCGGCAAGCGAAGCAGATCGTCGCATCGGCCCTCGATGCGTTCGAGCGCCATCTCGTGGCTCCCGCATGGACACGGAGCGGCCCGCTTCACGAGAATATCGTCGAGCCGGTAGCGGACGATGGGCTGCGTCGTACGGGAAAAATCCGTAATGAGCGGCACGAACCGGTGTTCATCGAGCCATTGCGGCTCGATATGCACGTGCGCTTCGTTCAAATGAAGCGTGCCGTGCGCGCAAGTGGACCCGAGAAAGCCTTCCGTTGCCTGATACACCTCGGCCACCGGCCCGAGCGTTTGCGCGAGAAATTCACGGTCGAACGGCTCGAGCACTTCGGCACCCGAAACCACTGTGCGCGGCGCAATGGCGATGCGCCCTTCCCGCTTCGCTTCGGCTAAGGCGCGCAGCACCTGGGCGGGGCCGACGACGATCGTCGGCGCATACCGCTCTAGGCGTTGGCGCTGCTCCGCAAGCGGCTGCAGTAGATCGAAGAATTCGAACGAGAGCCACGGGCTGCGCACCGTGTTGTAGAGATTGCTGTTCGCGCGCAGAAAAAGCGCCACGCGTTCGCCCGCGAAAAGCCTTCCGGGCAAAAGACGCGCGAGCATGACACCGGCCCAGGCCGCTTGTTCGGCACGGCTGACCACGAACACACCGCGCGAGCCGGACGTGCCCGATGAAAGCCCGACGCTATAGCCGTTTACCGTGCGCGAGAAGTCCCGCGTGCGCTCCGCGTCCAGCGCGCAGGCCAGCACATCGGCTAGCGTAAGGCCCGCCGTGTTCATGCGATCGAAGTGCTCCATCATCACAGCCTTCGACATGGTCGGCCACGTGTGGAACGGTTTTTGGACGTACTGCGCGAAGTACGGGCTGCGCGTCAGCCGTGTCGAAATAAACGCGCGCAGCTTGCGTTGCTGATGATGTTCGAGCGCGGCGCGACTCTCGAAGCGAAGCCGCTTTGTCTGCCAATACGCGTGCAGCACCTGTGGGAGCCGGATCATAGCGCGCCCTCGTGCGTCAAACGGATCGACACGCGTCCGCCGCGATGCAACTGATTCAGCATGCGCAGGGTGGCGTAATACCGAGCCGGGTCGTCCATGATGATGTGCGCAAGACGCGATGGGCCGACGCCCTCGCGATAGCTCGCAGGCGACCATGCCGCATCGGAGGCGAGCAACACCCAGCCGCTCGCCGTTGCGACGAAGGCGCCCAAGTGGCCGGCCGCATGCCCGGGCAACTCGACGATCAACAACTCACCGTCGGCGCCGGGTGCGGCATACGCGTGCGTGAAGGGCGCGAGTTCCTCGGGTAATTCGATCCGCGGAAAACGCTCGACGGCCGTCATGGACGATTCGAACGCCGGTGGAATCAGCCCCGGTACGAAACCCTTGCGCAGCGCGCCGATCCCCCTCAACGAGCGCGTGACCGCCCAACCCGCACCGGACAACCACGTCGGCGTGCCTTGCAGATCGCGCAGCCCGGCGATGTGGTCGCCATGAAAATGCGACAGGATGACGGCGCTGAGATCTTTCGTTTGGATGCCCTGCTCGCCCAGTTGCCGAACGACGGCCTCGCGTTCATCGAAATAGACGGGCGTCACGCGCCGATACCAAGCGAATAAGCCGCTACGGGTGCTGTCGATGAAGTGCGAAGCGTAACCGGTATCCCAGAGAAACCGGCCGTGTGCGGTTTCGATCAGATAGGCGCGCGCCGGAAAGCGACACACCTTCATGCCCGCACCGCGCAACGCCATGCAGGCCGCATGGGTGCAATACCCCGCTTCAAATACCGTAATCGTGGCCATGCGATCGAATCCAGCGAACCGTCATTTCAACGCCGTCCGAGAGCGGCACGATCGGCCGATAGCCCAGCATGCGTCGTGCTTTGTCAATGTCGAGGGTCATGTCGTAGTTCAGGGTGCCCAGGCTGTATCGCGTCAGGGCCGGTTCCGCACCGCTGATCGCGGCGTACGCCTCCATGGCGCGCGCCGCGGCATCGAGTACGGGATAAGGCAGCGCGACGATCCGGTAGTCCACGCCCAACGGCTCGAAGAGGGCCGCAAGTAGGCTGCGCAGCGTGGCCGACTCGCCGTTCGTGATGTTGAAAACTTCGCCGCTTGGGAGATCGTCGCGTGTCGTCGCCAGGCGCATCGCATGGACAACGTTCCCCGCGTATGTGAGATCGAACCGCGCGACGCCGCCGCGCGGCAACGGCAAACGGCCCTTGCGCTCGCGCAGGACCCGCAGGATGCGAGGCAGCAACACACGATCATGCGGACCAAAAATTGCACGCGGCCGCAGAATGGCGAACGTCGTCCCGGGGTGGCGCAGTGCAATCGCGCGCACCGACGCTTCCGCCTGCGCCTTCGTGTTCGCATAGTGATTGACGTAGCGCGCAGGGCGAAACGTCTCCGGGATATCCGTGCGATGCCGATAATCGAAATACAGCGACGGCGTGGAAATATGCACGAACCGCTTCACGCCGCACTGCGCGGCACGCTCGGCCAACTGGGTGGTGGCCGTCACATTCGCGCGGTGAAAATCTTCATACCGCCCCCACGGTGACGACAGCGCGGCGCAATGCCAAACGACATCGACGCCGTCGAGTAGCCGATCGATGTCGTCGAGGGTCGCGCGCTCGAGGTCGAGAGGGGCGAAGTCGATTCCTTCTTCCCGCAGCGCTTCGCCTGCTTGACGATTGCGGCCCGTAGCGCGCACCGCCAACTGCTGCGCGGCGAGAAAGCGGACGGCGTTGGCGCCGAGGCCGCTCGTGGCACCGGTGACGAGTGTCTTCACAGCTTCAGGACCATGGCGCCGACGGACACGCCCGCGGCGGTGCCGATCAGCATGAGCCGCCGTCCCGATTGCGCGCGGCCCGTGACGAAAGCCTCGTGCAGAGCGGTGGGGATGGAGGCCGCGACTTGGTTGCCGTGCGTCGCGTAGATGTCCACAATCTGTGCGGCGGGGATGCGCAAACGCTCGGCGAGGTGACGCATACCCAAATGGCTCGCCTGATGCGGCACGACCGCATCGATATCGGCAAGCGACAGATTTGCTTCGTCGAGCAGGTCGGATAAAAGGCTTTGCAGCACGTTCGACGCGAGCCGGAAGACACGCTTGCCGTCCATTTGGAACAGGAAATCGGAGGGCTGCGCGCCCAAACGTGGCGTCAGCGATGTGCCGGCGCGAATCTCGCAATAAGCCATCCCTTCGGGATAAGTTCGGAGCTGATACGCCTCGATGCCGCTCGCCCCATCGCCGCGTTCGACGATAACGGCCGCTGCACCGTCGCCGAAGATGAGGGACGTCTCGGCATTGTTCCAGTCGATGCCACGCGATGCTAAATCGGAAGCAACGATGGCGATCCGGCGATAGGCCGACGTATTAAGCAAGCTCGCCGCGACATGCAGCGCGACGGGGAAGCTGATACAGCTCGCGTTGACGTCGAAGCCCGGCGTGCCGGGCCGCAATCCGGCGCAATCGAGCACGAGCGCCGCTGTCGATGGAAGCTGCTGCTCCTGGACGCCGGAGGCGGAGATCAGCAGATCGATCGAATCGGGTTCAATCCCGCCGCGAGCCAGCGCGTCATGCAAAGCCTGTGCGGCAACCGCCGACTGGCGTTCGTCGTTTGCGTGGAAGCGGTAAGCGATGCCTGAGCGTTTTTGAACCCATCCGGCCACTTTCGATAGCCGAGTGTCGAGTTCGGAGGACGTGACCTTGCGCCCCGGCAGCGCTTTGCCGGTGGACACGATCGAAACAGGGAGGAAGGGCGGCTTCATTGCAACGTCACGCGGAAAGAGTCTCGGGGCGTTCGCCCATCGATTTAAGGAAGCGATACTGGCCGCTTAACAGCGCGCCGTAGGTCAGGCAGCGATACGGCAGGCCGTGGCGCGCAGCCAACCGTTCGACGATCGATGCGAGCGCGCGGTAGTGCCGATGGCTGTAAGTCGGGAAGAGGTGATGCGTCAGATGAAGGTTCAGGCCGCCCATCCAGTCGCTCAGGAAACGCGGACGCGGAGCCCAGTCGCAACAAGTCAGGAAGACGTGTTCTTCCCGCGAGTGCGCGAGGGGCGTGCCGTCGCTGACGTCGTAAAAGCGGGTGTCGGCCCAGTGTGTGCCGAGAATCATCGTAAGTAGAATGCCGGACGCCACCATCTGACCCACGACGTAGCCGACGATAACCGCACCGTATCCGACCGTGGGGCCGGCGATGGTGAGCGGAATCGCTAGACATAGGATCAGGTGGGCGAGCTTCGAACCGACAAAGCACAGCCAGCCGCCGAGGCCAGGCAATAGGCGATCGTTTTCGAGCGGGGTCAGGCCGAGCCGATCGGACCAATCGTAGACCCATGCGACGTACGGCATCGACAACGCGGCGATGATGGGCCAGTAGTACTGCTGGAAACGAAAGTACGGATACCACGGCTGAAACGGCGTTTGACGCAGAAATGCGTTGGGCGCCGTGTCTAGATCGCAGTGTTCGATATTTGCATTGGGGTGGTGATAGCGCACATGGCGTACGCGCCAGTATGCGGGCTCGATGCCTAGCGGAATGGTGACGAGCCGCGCGGCCGTTGCATTGAGCGCACGCGAGCGACCGAGCGCGCCGTGCGCCGCGTCGTGCGAGACGTTGATGGACAGCGCGGCGGCGGAAACGGAGAACGCGAGGAACGTGCCGATGAAGCCGGCGGGGCCCGCGGCGTGCAATGAAGCGACGAATGATGCGCTGGTTATAAGTGCAAGGAAGATCACCCTCAATGCCGTCGCTACGTTCGCGTAGCGGTGATCGCCGTTGCGCTCCAGATAGGCGCGTGCCTCAGCACGCAATTCGTCGGCGAACGACGAATACGTGGATGGTGTGAAGCGCGGAGGGCTCGGTTTGGGTTGTATAGGCATTGTTGATGTGGCTCTGCTCAGTTGCCTGCTCTCGTTGGCTACTGTGAACTCATCACTCTACAGGTTCGATATCGCTTTCGCCGGTAAATCGGCTGGCCCGACTTCTAAACATTCCTTACGATCGGCCGGACCCATTCGTATCCATGGCAGTTTTGAGTTCGGCGCGGGTTGGCATCGTAACTGTCTTCGCAGCGACGGTACAGATTTATTAACGAAAATCAGATGCATTCGGTTCGTTCAACGCCGGCGCGTTGAACGAGGTTTTGTTGTGGTCGTGGGATTTGGCGGGAAGGTTGGTGGTGGGGGGGCGGTCAGTCGTATTGGCGCATCTAGCCATGCAGATTTCACGCTTACTCTTCGGGCCGGGGAGGTATCAGGAAGTTTTTGGGCCGTGGGGAACGATAGGCACGGCACTCAAACCCGTTGATTCGACAGGTCGTGAAATTCGATGAATCCGTCGTGCTTATTCGGCAGCGGCGGTAGAGGAATGCGTGCTCCGAAGGTATCGTGTGGCAAGTGCTTGCAACGGTCCGGCATCGGTGATCTGCAGCACCCGGAAACGCCCGCGCCCTTGCTACGATGCGCCCTGTGGTGGCCTGACAGTCGGTGACGTGACAGCTTTCGCGCCATCAATCAACGCCTTCACGTTGCCGTCCCACTGCGGCAATGGGGCGGGCGGCAACGGAACGACTTTGTCTAGATTTGGAAGTTTGAAGCGACCTTGGTAGTGCTCGAGTGCGTCACCGATCTTGCTATATCGGTCCGCACGAGCTTTGTCGATATACCCAGCGAGGTTGCGGCCTTGGCTCAAATTAAATCCGTCGAAGGCCGTGAACAAGCTGTTGGCGCACGCCGCAGACCCCAACTTGACGCCCTCCTGCAGCGTCTTCAGCGCATGAAGTTTCGCGTCAGCTGTGCCTGGACGAGCATAAACAAAAGCAAGCTTCTCGGCGGCATCTCCGTCCCCTTGTGAAAACGCGCACTCGAGCATCTTCGTCCCGATCGGCAAATTGCCCCAAAACTCGCCTTCCGGATCGTCGTACGTGCCGGCCATTTTGTAGCCGAGAAACGTCATTGCTGCCGGGCTCCCCATCTCGGCGGCATGCTGAAAGAAAGCGTACGCGGTAGTCGCGTTTCCGTTTTTCACCAGGCCATTCTGATGGTACGTCCCCATGCGGTCCCATGCATCTGGCACGCCCAGCTGCATTGCCTTCTCTACCCACCGAATCGCAGACTCCGGATCGTGATCCGGCACGGGGTATTCCGACAGAATCAGCGACGCCAGGTTGAGCATTGCCTTCCAGTGTCCGCGCTGTGCCGCCTGCAGGTAGAGCTGATAGACCTTCTTCCAGTCGATATCTTCGAACCATACGTCGGGGTTATCGAGTGCGAGCGCCTGTTGGAACCAAAGATCCGCCTGCGGATCGATCGGCGGCAGGTGCTGTTCCTGATAGACACAGGTAAAGCTCTTGCGGTGCGGGTCGAACGGTGCCAATTTCGTATAGCGCGGCAAACCGGACCTTCCGGCGGAAAATTCGGTTGTCAGTGACGTCAAGGCTCCTGCATATACAGAAGCGCTCAATAGGCACAATGCGAGTGCGAGAACCCAACGGGTCTTCGATACGTTTGGAATGCTTAATATAGTCGCCTGTCTGGCCATCGCACCCATTTTGCAAATCATTGGATTTTACACTTCTTCTTCCCGACGGAAATTGTCACCTTCTTCGCCACGACGCCGCTGCAATAGTTGGCGGCGTCCAGCTTCGCCATATCGAGAAGGTATCCGTGCGATTGCTTTGTGATACTCAAGGAGTCGGCACCGCTGAGGCGATACGTGATGGTATTGCCAGACACCTCCGGTGTGCCGCTCACGAGCAAAGAGTCGATCGTGCAATTCAACACAAGGCCCTGAGAAGGCGTGCTCGACAGGTAAGAGAAGTCAGGCGCACCACCCTCCTTCTCCGTGATTTCAAGAAAATGTGAAATTCCGCCCGTGTCGGCATCGCAGGAAAACGTGGGTTTCGCATGCACTCCATGGCTTATCAGCGCAGACATCGATAGCAAGAACAATTTGCCAAATTCTTTCATGTCTATTATTTTTATCGATATAATTTACAATACCCAACACCGACTTATCGGAGACGAACTTCGAAGAATCGAGAGCACCATTATGAACGGAAGTTCTCGAATCAACCTAATAAAAATAAATTTTCTATACCCTTATTCACCTTAAATGCAGTTGCCTTCCTGTAGGTATCTGCGTTGTCCTCGCTATCATCGCACTTCGTCGTCCAGTGAGACTTTAGCTACATGGCGAAGCGAGGTGGCCATGCGTTTATGTAACCAACCGCTGAGACGGAACTTGCATGCACCGGTGTTACATCGACTCGGTCGAAGGCAACGATGACACAAGAGGACGTTCGCACTCACACGGGTCCCCGTCCCGGGCTACCATTCGCCCATTGTCCGGTGCTCGGAAAGTCGCGCGTGAAATCTGGTTGCGCCCGTGCTTTGGCATGTGACACCGGATCGCCGACTCTCGTCACGTCTTTATCCATAAAACGCAGGCATCCGGCCCACGTAGCACTTCCCCGTTGCAACTAATGCGGTCACCCACGCGTATCACTCCCGGCATAAGTCATTCATCCTTCGTCTATGCGAAAAAACGCTTACGCCCTTGCAACGATGCGCCTTGTTTTTGGTTCGCAGGCGGTGAGGTCACGGCCTTTGCGCCGTCGATCAACGTCTTCACATTGCCGTCCCACTTGGGTAATGGGGCGGGCGGCAACGGCAGTACCCTGTCGAGATTGGGCAGCCTTAGGCGCCCCTCGTAGAACTCGAGCGCGTCGCCGAGCTTGCTGTAGCGCTCGGCACGCGCCTTGTCTATGTGGCCGACGATGTTACGGCCATTCGTTAGGTTCATGCCATCAAACTCGGAAAACAGCGCGTTCGCACATTTTGCGCTTCCGAGCTTTACACCCTCATGGAATACTTTCAACGCACGAAGTTTGGATTCTAGCGTGGTGTCTTTGTACAGGTAGCCTAAAGCTTCCGCAGCGTCTCCGTCGCCCTGTGCCAAGGCGCACTCCAGCATCTGGGTGGCAACTGGCATATTTCCCCAGAAGCCCTCGCCAGGGTCGTCATAGGTCGCGGCCAACTTGTCACCCAAGAACGTCATCGCAGAGGGGCTACCCATATCCGCCGCGCGTTGGAAGAAGGCATATGCGCTCGTCGCGTCGCCTCCTTTCACAACCCCATTTTGGTGATAGACGCCCATCATGTCGTATGCGTCCGGCACACCGAGCTTCATCGCTTTCTCCACCCAACGAATCGCCATCTCCGGGTCATGCACCGGCACACCCGGATAGTCGCTGAGGATCAGCGAAGCAAGGTTGAGCATCGCCTTCCAGTGGTTGCGCTCAGCCGCTTGCGTGTACAGCTGATACATCTTCGGATAGTCGCGATTGTCGGGGGTGATGTTCGGGTCGTCTAGCGCGAGCGCTTGCTGAAACCACAACTCGGCCTGCGCGTCGATCGGCGGCACGTGCTGTTCCTGATAGACGCAAACGAACGTCTTGCGGTGCGGGTTGAACAGCGGCAGTTTCTCGTAGCGCGGCAGATTGGAGCTATCAGTGGTCAGTTTGCTGATCGACGCGGTGAAGGCGTTGGCCTGCGATCCGGTAGGCAACGCAGCAAGGCTCGCGATCAACGTTCGCAGAACGAACGCAATCAACATCGCGTGAAGGTCCATTGCCTTGATTTCGTCACACGCCGTGATGACTTCGCCGCCGTGTGTGGTCTTATCATGGAGGCGGATCACGCCTCGGCCGTTTTCGTCTTTCATTGAATTTACGTCATCCGTTTAGCCTGCACTCGTTTTTTTCAGCCACTGGATAGCATTGGCCTTTGCGCTTGCTTCGCCGTTCCAATTGGGCACCTTGGCATAGGGATCGTCGGGGTAGTCTCCGCGACGCTGCGCCAGCACCGTCTCAGCCCATCCGACGGGCGTACCGGCACGGGGCTCGGCATAGGCGTCGTTTGGTGAGATCTCGCTCGCCTTCTCGACGGCGTCCGGCCAGACCGGATCGCGGCAGGTGACGTTGGCGAGAATACGCATCACGGTGAACACCAAGATGACAGGCATGATGACGATTCGAAAAAGCGCTGGTACGTTAGGCGCCGTGCCATACAAGGCGTACAAGAAAGACTCACGCGGCGTCTCATTCTCCGTGTGAAACAGCATGGGCTTCGGCAAGTCGCCTGGACCCTCGTTCATGTACTTGCACCAGTAGTTCCACTGCCCAAGCAACATCTCGACTTCCGATTGCGGCATCCATTCGCGACCGATCGAGAACACGCGCGTGACGTTACCCTGCGGGTCCGTGGTGTAGTGGCGGATATGAAACACACTGCCGAACGTCGTGTCCTCACGATGTAAGCAAAAAATCGATTCCGCTGTCCAAGGGGCCTCCCACACGACGTCGCCTTCACCCGGCTTCGCGAAAAAACGGCGCTTGCGGATCACGTACAATTTGCGTTCGCGCCGGTGGAAGCGGATTGGACGGCGCCGAAGGCCAAAGAAATAGCCACGGCCCAGCTTCCAGACCAATAAGCCGAAGCCGGCGGAGATAAGTAATGCCAGACAATCGAAGGCAATCACCCATCGTTCGGGTGCTGGTGGGCCACTATGGGCGACGCCATAAAGGTAAGGGCCGATGCCCATCGCCGCGATGCCCAAAATCGTACCCATAACAAACCAATGCTTTTCGTGCAATGATGGCTCGGTCACATCCATGTAGGAGGAATTGATCCGAAAGATCGTCCCGGTATCACCGGTTTCCGGTCCAACTGGCGCACTAATCGGCAATCGGCATGCCATATCGCTTTCTGGAACAGGCTTGCCGATACAGTTCTTCAACAGTCGTTCTTCCATACCCTCATTGCGCCGTGTGCCGTTGGATTGTCCAGCCAAGCCGCCGCGTGTTGCAGACCGTCCCGCTCGACTGCCCATCTTTCGACCCGTGAATTCGGGTCATTTGGATATTCGCCGCGTCGCTACGCCAGTACCGTCTCCGCCCACCAACCGGTGTCGCGGGGCGTGAGTGGCATAGGCATCGCTTGTGGAAACCTGGCGGACCTTCTCGATAGCATCCAGCCAGATCGGATTGGCCACGAGGACGTCGCGTCGCCTCATGATGCAAGCTGAAGATCGATTCTTCCACCCACAGCAATTCTTTAAGCACCTGCGAGTCCCTTGGGCGGCTTGTCCATAACCCATTTCTCGGCATTCTCGACGCCGTCTTTCGAGCCGTTCCAGTTCGGTACGTTACCTCTCGGGCTCTCCGGGTATTCGCCGCGCAGTTGTGCCTGGATCGTTTGTGCCCAGCCGACCGGCGTTCGTCCCGACGGCTCGGCATACGGGTCGTCCGAATCCACGCGATTGATCTCAGCGAGCGAATCCGGCCAGACCGGATAGCGGCAGGTCCAGAGCGACAGCGCACGCAGTGCCGTGAACAAAAGCGTAAAGGGCATCGTAACAACCCGTTCGGTACCACTTGCGACAAATCCGAAGGTGTACATGGCAAAGAAAAACGTGTCGCTTATCGTTTCTCGTGTGGGCAGGAACAACGTGGGCTTGGGCAAGTCCTGCGGCCCTTCGTTCATGTACTTGCACCAATAGTTCCATTGCGCGAGCAGGATACGGACGTTGCGGTCACCTTGCCATTCGCGCCCGATGGAAAACGCATCCAGAACGTTGCCCGCGGCGTCCAGCTTATAGCATCGGATGTGGTAGATACGGCCAAAATTCGTCAGCGTACGATGGATGCAGAAGACCGAATCTTTGTCCCAGTCGACCTCCGTCACCACATCGCCTTCGCCTGGCTTGAGGAAGAATCGTCTACGGCGAATTGCGAATATTTTCTTGGCCTTGCGGTTAAAGCGGATCGGCCGATTCTTCAGCGCGAAAAATACCGTATGACCAGCGAGATACGCAAGTCGGCCGAAGCCGACAAGCATGACTAAACAAATGATATAAAACATGACATGGGTTCCGAACGAAAGCACTTCCCCGTTCGGAATATGTATAAGATGATAAACCCACCATGCTGCAATCGTTCCGGATAGGGCAAACACAGTTCCAAGCGCGGCCCATTGCCGCTCCATGAAGGGCTGCTCGGTTACATCCATGTAGGTGGAGTTAATGCCGAAAATCGTGCCTCCATCCCAAAGCTCCGGCCCAACGGGCCGATCGATCGGCAAACGGTGCAGCATGTTCCACTCCGGGACGGGCTGACCAACCTTCACCCGGATCAAGGATTCGTCCATTGTTATGCTTTGAAATTATGCTGGCACCTCGGGCACCACGTCAGGTCGTCCTTCAGCGCGACAGGAATACCCATTGCCTTGATCTCGTCACACGCCGTGATGACCTCGCCGCCATGTGTGGTCTTATCGTGAAGGCGGATCACACCTCGGCCGTTTTCGTCTTTCATTGAGTTTGCGTCAACCTTTTAGCCTGCACTCGTTTTTTTCAGCCACTGGATAGCATTGGCCTTTGCGCTTGCTTCGCCGTTCCAATTGGGCACCTTGGCGTAGGGATCGTCGGGGTAGTCTCCGCGACGCTGCGCCAGTACCGTCTCAGCCCAACCGACGGGCGTACTGGCACGGGGCTCGGCATAGGCGTCGTCTGCTGAAATCACACTGATCTTTTCGATAGCATCCGGCCAGATCGGATTGCGGCAGGTGACGTTGGCGATAATGCGCATCGCGCCGAACAACGCGATGACCGGCAAGACGATGAGACGAATGATTGCCGCAACGTTGGGCACGGTACCATACAACGCATAAAGGAAAGACTCACGTGGCGTTTCGTTCTCGGCGTTAAACAGCAAGGGCTTTGGCAGATCTCGAGGCCCTTCGCTCATGTACTTGCACCAGTAATTCCACTGTCCAAGCAGCATCTCCACTCCCGAGGCCGGCATCCCTTCGCGTCCGATCGAGAACACGCGCGTGACGTTGCCCTCCGAGTCCGTCGTGTAGTGACGGATGTGAAAGACCCTGCCGAACGTCGTGTCTTCACGATGTAGACAAAAGATGGAGTCCTTCGTCCAAGGCGCTCGCGCTTGTCGGGGCCAGCCAGATTCTTCTGCCGGATCTCTTCCTCGACGCGGTACAGCACGCCGATGTGTTCCAGGGCCTGGGCCACCCGTTCCGGTTCGATTGCCTCGGCCTTCACAAATGCGCGTCTGCTGTGCGCCCAGCACTGAGCGTGCGCGATGCCGGTCTTCTTCGCATACCAGGCATACGCACTGTAGCCATCCGTATGCAACACGCCCCCGGCCACGGCCGCTGGCCCGAGCAGTTGTTCGACGTGTTCCTGCCGCCGGCTCGGCTGGTAGTGGAAGCAGATCTCCTCGTGTTCGCCCATCACGGGCCAGAAGTACGCGGACTTCATCTTGCCCGGGCCTTCTCGCCTGCCTTGAGCGGCGTCTCGTCCATGCGCTTGACACGTGAGATGAGGACCGATT
This sequence comes from uncultured beta proteobacterium, assembly GCA_963838695.1. Lineage (GTDB taxonomy): Bacteria > Pseudomonadota > Gammaproteobacteria > Burkholderiales > Burkholderiaceae > Trinickia. The sequence continues at coordinate 217,947 of CAWIRZ010000046.1, forward strand.
GCCACTGCGCATCGTGGACCGGCTCGATCAACGCGATCGCCGCTTGCGCGATCTGCGTGAGCCACTGCCGCGACACGCGGATGCCGCACTGGGCAAGCCGCTGATGTTGGCGGTACAGCGGCAAGTGGTACACCAGCTTGTCCACTAGCAGGCCAGCGATGAACGACACATCGGCACGACTGCCTTCGATCACGCCTACCGGCGCCGCAGGACACGACAGGGCCTGCGTATCGCGCCGCTTGATCACCGGCCGCACGTACTTGAGCACCACATAGCTGCCCGGACGTTGGGCAAGCCGATGGCTGACGCGCTCGCCGATCACTTCGTAGTCCTCGGGTGCAAGTCCCGCGGCCTCGGGGTTCGCCACCGCGATCACTTCGACCGGCACCTTGCCCTCGTCGAAGAACAGCGTGGATTCGTCGGCATCTGCCCGCTTGGGCTTGGTGCTGCGCTCGTGGCCCGCACGCGTGTCTTCTTGGCTGGGGCAGGCGCATCGGGTACCGCATCGAAGGCTTCGCCCAGCGTGCCTGTGCCGCATCGGGCTGCATGATGCGACGCTCGCTCTTGCGGCCGAACAGCTGGCGCTGGAACCACGCCACTTGCGCGCGCAATTGCGCGTTCTCGCTGAGCACCCCTTCGCATCGCGCCGACAATGCCGCCACTTGCGCGGTCAGCGCAGCGATGGTCTCGTCGGTGGCGGCAGTCGATGTCATGGCCGCCATCATAGAGAAAGACATGCCTCATGGCGAGAGCCTCACCGGCGATTGCGGCTGGGGATGTCGGTAACGATGCCGCTGCCGCACGACCTCGATCCCTTCGAGCAAGAGCTTCAATTGCGTGAGGTCGATCTCACGCGTGACGACCCGCTTCCAGTCGGCCAGAAAACGGCCTTGCTCGAGCCGCTTGGCCCACACGCACCAGCCGCTGCGATCGAAGTAGAGCACCTTTATTTGCGTAGCACGACGATTGATGAACGCGAACAAATGGCCCGCCAGCGGATCGGCCGGCATGCCGTGGCGCGCAATCTGTTCCCATACGACGTCGCCTTCGCCAGGCTTCGCGAAGAAGCGACGCTTTCGGATCGCGTATAGTTTGCGGTCGCCCCGGTGGAAGCGAATTGGACGGTAGCGGAGGCCGAAGAAAAAACCATGACCGAGCCTCCAAACTAAAGAAGAAAATACACCGATTACAACCAGCGCTAGGCAGTCAAAGGCAATCGACCAACTTGTAGGAATAGGTCGACTATGAGAAAGGCCATAAGTATAGGGCCCGATGCCAATTGCTACACACGCAAGTAAGGATGCTAGGATAAACCAGTGCTTTTCGTGCAGTGATGGCTCAGTCACATCCATGTAGGAGGAATTGATCTGAAAGATCGTCCCAGCGTCAGCGATTTCCGGTCCAACCGGCGCATCGATTGGTAGCCGGCATGCCATATCGCTTTCGGGCACACGCGCGCCGATACAGTTCGTCATTAGACGTTCATCCATGCCCTCATTGCTCCGTATATGCCGCTGGGTTGTCAAGCCAACCCGCAGCATGTCGCCGGCCATCCTGCTCTCCTGTCCAGCCTTCGACCCGTGAATTCGGATCATTTGGATATTCGCCGCGCCGCTGTGCTAGTACCGTCTCGCTCCAACCGACCGGTGTACCGGCCCGAGGTTGCATGTATGGATCGTCAGACGCAACGACAGAAATTTCCTCGATCGCCGCCGGCCAGACCGGCTGTCGACACGTCGCATTCGCTAGCATCCGCATCAAGGTGAAGCTCAGAACTGCCGGCATGGCGAGCAACCGCATAAACACTGGCGCATTCATGCCGAAGTCATAAAGCGAAAACAGAAACGATTCCCGCAATGTTTCACGCCGCGCGTGAAACAACATTGGCAATGGTAACCCGTTTGGACCCTCACTCATATACTTGCACCAATAATTCCATTGAGCAAGTGCCAATCTAATCTGTGAAGATGTCCATTCACGACCGATCGAGAACACACGCGTGACATTGCCTTGATCGTCGACCGCATAGTGGCGGATGTGGAAGACCGTCCCGTACGGCGTGATTTCCCGATGCAAACAAAATAGAGAATCTTCCCTCCATGGAGCCTCCCAGACAATGTCGCCCTCCCCCGCTTTCGCGAAGTAGCGTCTGGCACGTATCGCATAAAGCTTGCGTGCTTCACGATGAAATCGGACTGGCAGGTAGCGTAGACCGAAGAACAGACCACGGCCTACCTGCCACACAATCGAACCGAACAGCGCAATAGCAAACGCCGCTATGCAGTTCATCACGAAATCACCCGATGCTCCGTCGCTGTGCGTCAACCAATAGATATATGGACCTATTCCGATAGCCACAAATGCGATTGCAACGCCAAAAATAGTCCATTGTTTATTTAAAAAAGATGGATCAGTTGCATCCACAAATCTCGAATTGATGCAAAAAATCGCCCCGAAATCCTTGATTTCCGGCCCGGCCGGCTTGTCTATAAACAGACGATGAGCCATATCCCATTCCGGAATCGGAGCGCCCATACATTTTGCCAACAACCGTTCGTCCATCAATCGACTCTCCGTGGCCGAGCTGAACCCGCGCCCTTCATTGGGGGGCCATAGTGTTTGGATTAGCGAGCCAGAAGGCAGCATGCACTTCACCATCCTGCTCCCCGCGCCAGCCCTCCGCACGGGCGCGCTCGTCATCCGGGTACTCACCGCGCTTTTGTGCGGTCACCGTTTCTGCCCAGCCAACAGGCGTACCAGCGCGAGGTTCTGCGTAGGGATCGTTGTCGGCAACGTGCGAAGCGTTTTTTACGGCGTCCGGCCAAACAGGATTGCGGCAGGTCACATTCGCCAACATCCGCATTAGTGTAAAAATCAGAACGGCGGGCATGGCGAGCAGCCGCAGAGATAACGGAACGTTCATTCCAAAGTCATACAGCGAGAACAGGAACGATTCGCGTGGCGTCTCATCCCTGGTGAGGAACAGCATCGGTTTTGGCAATGTACTCGGCCCGTCGTTCATGTATTTGCACCAGTAGTTCCATTGTGCGAGCGCAAGCCTGACTTCGGACGAATTCCATTCCCGGCCAATAGAGAACGCCCGCGTCACTTTACCTTCGGCGTCGATCGCATAGTGGCGAATGTGAAACTTCGTCCCGTAAGGAGTAACCTCGCGGTGCAAACAGTAAATCGCATCCTCCGTCCACGGCGCGTCCCAAATGGAATCGCCTTCGCCGGGCTTCACTGAAAAACGCCTCGTGCGAGTTGCGTATAATGTTCGCGCCTCACGACAGAAACGGATCGGCTGGTAGCGAAGACCAAAAAATAGACCGCGGCCCATGTACCAGGCGAGCCTACCAAATATATACACTGCGAAAAGTCCTATGCAGTTCATTACGATATCGCCGGACGATCCGTAGGCATGACTAAGCCAATACGAGTAGGGTCCTATTCCAACACACAAAAACGAAATCACGACACCCAAGATCGTCCAATGCTTGTCAAGCAAAGATGGTTCGGTCACGTCCATGAATTTCGAATTTAAGCAAAATATCGTACCGAAATCCTTGATCTCTGGCCCCATCGGCTCGTTTGTGCGCAAGCGATGAGCCATATCCCAATCGGGAACGGGCGCGCCTACACATTTCCTCATTACTCGCTCATCCATAAATGCAGCTCCCGCGGCCGACTTGATGGTCGCCTTTCATTGTGCCGCGACAGCGGTTGGGCTGTCGAGCCAAGCGACAGCATGCGCTTCACCGTCAGGTTCGCCCCTCCAACCTCCCACCGCCACGCGGTCGTCCTCGGGGTACTCGCCGCGCTTTTGCGCCATCACCGTTTCGGCCCAGCCCACCGGGGTACCAGCGCGAGGCTCTGCGTAAAAATCGTTAGCGTCAACGTGCGAAATCTTCTTCACTGGTTCCGGCCAGATAGGATTACGGCAGGTCACATTCGCCAACATCCGCATTAGTGTGAATATTAGAATGGCGGGCATGGCCAGCAGTCGCATATATAACGGAATATTCATTCCGAAGTCATAGAGCGAAAACAGGAACGATTCCCGTGGCGTCTCATTCCGGGTGAGGAAGAGCATCGGTTTCGGCAATGCGCTCGGCCCGTCGTTCATGTACTTGCTCCAGTAGTTCCATTGGGCAAGCGCGAGCCGGACTTCCGACGAATCCCATTCGCGACCGATCGAAAACGCCCGCGTCACGTTACCTTCGGCGTCGATCGCATAGTGGCGAATGTGAAACTTCGTTCCGTAAGGAGTAGGTTCGCGGTGCAGGCAGAAAATTGATTCCTCTGTCCATGGGGCCTCCCAGACAACATCACCTTCGTCTGGTTTCGCCCAAAACCGCCTTGTGCGGGTCGAGTACAGCCTACGCACTTCGCGGTGAAAGCGGATTGGCCGATAGCGAAGTCCAAAAAACAAATCTCGACCCAATTTCCAAACTATATTCCCAAACACAAACGAAATAAACGCAGAAAAGATATTACCAACTATACCACCGGCGTAAGGAAATCGAATATTGGTTAGCCAGTACACGTAAGGGCCGATTCCAACACAGCAGAACGCCATCACAACACCCAACGTTGCCCATTGCCTATCCAGCAACGATGGCTCGGTAACATCCATGAACGTCGAATTAATACAAAACAGGGTCCCGAAATCTTTGACTTCGGACCCGATGGGTTCATCGATGCGTAAACGATGAGCCATATCCCATTCCGGAACAGGCGCACCCTCGCACTTTCTCATTACCCGCTCATCCATTGCTTAGCACTCCAGGGGAATTGAATGGATTTAACTCACCGGCCGACCAGCGAGGATGCTTACCACTTTTTCCGCATTTTGATGCAGCACCGATCCGTTGATTGCCGCCCGCGTAAATTGGCAAATTAAGCCGATGTCCGGCAGACTTACTGGCTCGGACTCCCGTTTTCTGCAATTGAGCACCTGCTCGATGAGAATTTCTGTTTCATGCCCTGCACGCTGCTGACGTTTCTCAATGGCAAGCCGCGCATAAGGTCAAGGCATGGTAACCGTCGGACTGCGGCTTACCAGTGTGCAGCCGCAGGTTGCACGATGCCCGTGCAGGGCGACCGGGGCGCCGCCGAACATGCAGTTCCCATCACCTTCCGCGATGGTCTGTGTTCCGTGTTCCTTGCATTCAACCGTATCGCCCTTGCGGGCAACCGGCTTGCCGTCCACGATGTCGGCGTTCGAACCGATCGTAACAGTGCCGCCGTGCGGGGCCAGCGTATCGCTTACGACAATGACCTGACGAGCCATCTGTTCACTCCTCGAAAAATACCTGGATCATCATGCAATGTCGTTCCTGACACTCTCGGGCAGTCTTTGCATCAACCGCAGGACCCTAAACATTTGACCGAAGACAACGCGATAGCGAAATATGCCAACCATGCACAACCTATCGCTGCGACAACGCCTACAACGATGGTGATCACGCGCGTTACGGGGCTGTGCCAAAACCTGATTGCGGCGACCAGTCCGACGACCAGAAGGAAAAGAATTGCTATCGGGGCAATCATGGGCGCCTCAAGTGATGCGTGCTACCAGACTGCCTACAAACCGATCTCGCGTATGCCGCACATGCCAGTCTCCGCGTTCGGACTGCCTAGATATGTCCATTGCAGGTCCTGGGCGGCGATGTCGATGAACTGTGTATCCGGGTGCGGAAACGCTTGATCCTTCTCGACGAAGGCCCTGTCGGTCCCACCGGTTGTACAGCGCGGCCATCGGATGATCGTCGGCGACACGGCCTTCCCATATCCCGGTTTGCGGGCAGCACCGCTGGCCGTTGCACCGGACAGGCGAAGTCTGTTCAGGGACCTCGCGCAGAAACCCTGCATCGATCATGTGCTTCAGAAAATCGTACCGCTGCGGGGGCAGGGCATAGGCTTCGCCAAGGTAGTGCCACTGTACCTGGTCGGCTGTGAGCCAGGCGAGTGACGATCCTTCGAAGCCCTCACCGGCCTGATAGCGCTCCGGTGTGTTACGGCGGGCGGGAATCAGTTGGGCCCTAGGAGCAGACGTTGGGCCGTACAGCGCGAGCCAGTAACCGTTGCGCGGCACGATCTGGTTGCCCGCGACCGCCATCGTGCTTTGCTCCAGTAATGACACGGCGTACCCGTGCGGGATGAATTCACGCCCTTGAAGCGCTGCGCCCTGCTGCGCTTTGGGCGGCGACGTTACGGCCTTCGCGCCGTCGATCAACGTCTGTACATCTCCGTCCCATTTGGGCAACGGCGCAGGAGGCAGCGGAAGCACCTTGTCGAGATTAGGTAGCTTCAAACGGCCGCCATAAAATTCCAATGCGTTGCCAAGCTTGCTGTACCGTTCGGCACGGGCCTCGTCGATGTGACCAACAATGTTACGACCACTGGTCAAGCCAAGACCGCTAAATTCGCTGGAGAGTGAATTTGCACATTTCGCACTACCCAGTTTCACCCCTTCGTGAAAAACCTTGAGCGCGCGAAGTTTGGACTCAGGTGTCGTGTCCTTGTATAGGTAGCCCAGATCGTCGGCCGCGTCGCCGTACCCTTGTGCCAGCGCGCACTGAAGCATTTCCATGCCGACTGTGGCGTTCCCCCAGAATTCCCCGTCAGGACTGTCGTAGTTCCCACTCATCTTGAACCCGAGGAACGTCTGAGCCGACGGACTGCCCATGTCGGCGGCACGCTGAAAGAATGCGTAGGCGGAGGTAGCATCTCCTCCCTTGATCATTCCGTTCTGATGGTAGGTGCCCATCATGTCGTACGCATCAGGCACCCCAAGTTGCATGGCTTTCTCGACCCAGCGGATGGCCACCTCTCGATCGTGTACCGGCACACCCGCGTTGTCACTCAGAATCAGCGAGGCGAGGTTGAGCATCGCCTTCCAGTGATTGCGCTCGGCGGCCTGTGTGTATAGCTGGTAGATTTTCGGGTAGTCACGTTTCCCGACATAGATGTTCGGGTCATCAAGCGCCAGCGCTTGCTGGAACCACAGTTCAGCCTGCGGATCGACCGGTGGTACGTGCTGGCCTTGGTGCACGCAGGTGAAGGTCTTGCGGTGCGGGTTGAACAGAGGCAGTTTTTCGTAACGCGGCAGATCAGACATGGCAATGGTCAGTGTGTTCGGCAGGGAGGTTATCGGCGACGCCTCGACGCCGGTCACCAGTAGACAGGCGGTGCTTACAAGGCAACGTAGCACAATGGTGATAAGAGGCATCGGGGTTCATCTTCCTCAGGCTAGCGAGCCAGTCGACGAAGGAACGTCAATCGACGCATGCATCGTTGTCGTTGAGCGATGGTCTTCGAACGGCAATAGAAACCCCTGCATTTTCTCAATGCCCTTCATTTGTATAACGAGGTTGCTCTTCATCGTGGCAGTCCAGTTATTACTGTAAGCCGATGTCCGGCAGACTTACTGGCTCGGACAATCGGAGATGACACGTGAAGTCCGGCGTCACCTTGGGGTCTTTTTGGTCGGCCGGCAGGCGAATATCGCAGCGTCGCCAGTTCCTGCATGGCCTCAAAACTGACCGCTCGTCCATCACACTGACCGGCGGTACAGGGGGCGTTGTTTTAGCCAAACGCGAGCTCCAGTGCAGACGACTGCATTGACGTGCCGGCTACAACGACGAAATCAGCCGAGCCCCACATTCGGTCGGGTCGTTGTGGTACGCGACAGGCTTGCCGTGATGATTGCGCTGACTGTTTTCCGGAATGATCTTGAACTTGCCCTGGCACTTCGGGCACCACGTCAGGTCGTCCTTCAACGCGACCGGGATGCCCATTGCCTTGATCTCGTCACACGCCGTGATGACTTCGCCGCCGTGTGTGGTCTTATCATGGAGGCGGATCACGCCTCGGCCGTTTTCGTCTTTCATTGAGTTTGCGTCATCCGTTTAGCCTGCACTCGTTTTTTTCAGCCACTGGATAGCATTGGCCTTTGCGCTTGCTTCGCCGTTCCAATTGGGCACCTTGGCATAGGGATCGTCGGGGTAGTCTCCGCGACGCTGCGCCAGCACCGTCTCAGCCCATCCGACGGGCGTACCGGCACGGGGCTCGGCATAGGCGTCGTCTGCTGAAATCACACTGATCTTTTCGATAGCATCCGGCCAGATCGGATTGCGGCAGGTGACGTTGGCGAGAATACGCATCACGGCGAACACCAAGATGACAGGCATGATGACGATTCGAAAAAGCGCAGGTACGTTAGGCGCCGTGCCGTACAGGGCGTACAAGAAAGACTCACGCGGCGTCTCGTTCTCGGTGTTAAACAGCATGGGCTTCGGCAAGTCGCCTGGACCGTCGTTCATGTACTTGCACCAGTAGTTCCACTGCCCAAGCAGCATCTCCACTCCCGAGGCCGGCATCCCTTCGCGTCCGATCGAGAACACGCGCGTGACGTTGCCTCGCTCGTCCGTCGTGTAGTGGCGGATGTGAAAGACCCTGCCGAACGTCGTGTCTTCACGATGTAGACAAAAGATGGAGTCCTTCGTCCAAGGCGCTTCCCATACGACGTCGCCTTCGCCAGGCTTCGGGAAGAAGCGACGCTTTCGGATCGCGTATAGTTTGCGGTCACCCCGGTGGAAGCGAATCGGACGGTAGCGGAGGCCGAAGAAAAAGCCGCGGCCGAGCCTCCATACTAGCGACGAGAACAACGCCGTGACACCCAACGAAAAGCAATCATAGGTTATCAACCAACGCTCAGGCACTGACGGATCCGAATGAGTAAGGTTGTAAAAATATGGACCAATGCAGACGGCTACACACGCAAGCAAGGTACCTAATATAAACCAATGCTTTTCGTGTAACGATGGCTCGCTCACGTCCATATACGTCGAGTTGAACTTAAACACCGTTCCCGCATCGAAAATTTCTGGGCCAACGGGTGCATCAATCGGCAACCGACGAACCAGGTCGGGTACTGGAACGGGACTTCCGAGGCAGTTCTTAATCAGTCGTTCGTCCATGCCTCATAGCGCCGTATATGCCGTTGGGTTGTCAAGCCAAGCTGCTGCGTGTCGCCGACCGTCCTGATCCCCAGCCCAGCCATCGACGCGTGAGTTCGGGTCATCTGGATATTCGCCGCGTCGCTGCGCCAGTACTGTCTCGCTCCAACCTACCGGCGTACCGGCTCGAGGTTGTACGTGTGGATCGTCGGATGCTACTGCAGACATTGCATCGACAGCCGTCGGCCAGACCGGATTTCGGCACGTCGCATTCGCTAGCATCCGCATTGCAGTGAAAATCAGCACGAAGGGCATAGCCAGCAAGCGCATGAACACTGATGCGTTCAGGCCGAAGTCGTAAAGTGAAAATAAGAAGGATTCGCGAGGCGTTTCTCGCCGTGTCTGGAACAGCATCGGTAGGGGAAGTCCATCCGGACCATCGTTCATGTACTTGCACCAATAATTCCATTGTGCGAGCGCGGCTCTGATTTGCCCCCCGGTCCATTCGCGACCTATGGAGAATACGCGCGTGACATTGCCGTGGTCGTCGACGGAATAATGCCGAACATGAAAGACGGCTCCAAAGGGCGTCTTTTCATAATGCAAACAAAAAATAGATTCTTCCGTCCAAGGCGCTTCCCAGACGACGTCGCCCTCGCCGCACTTCGCAAAATAGCGTCGACCGCGAATAGCGTAAAGCTTTCGCGCCTTACGATGGAACCGAACTGGCAGGTAGCGCAGACCGAAGAAGGGACCAACTCCCAGCTTCCACACTACGGAACCGAACAACACAATTGGGAAAGCAGCTACGCAGTCGAAGACGCCCCCCCAGAATGCCGGGACCGGCTCAGCGTGCGTGACGACGTAGATATAGGGGCCAATTCCGATCGAAAGAAATGCTATTACAACACCCAGAATAAGCCACTGCTTATTCAGAAATGACGGCTCGGTCACGTCCATGAACGTGGAATTGATCGCAAAGATCGCTCCAAAGTCCTTGACCTCCGGGCCAACAGGCCGGCCAACGTACAATCGATGCGCCAAATCCCACTCAGGGATGGGTTCACCGAGGCACTTTCCCATTAATCGCTCGTCCATACTTATCTCTCTATGGCCAAATCGTGCGCTGTCGACTCCACAGAAGTGGCTTGCGTGCCGAAGATGCCAAGAGAACCAGCATCAAATATGGCGCGAGGTGGTGTCGAGCTACAACGACGAAATCAGCCGAGCGCCGCATTCGGTTGGATCGTTGTGGTACGCGACAGGCTTGCCGTGATGATTGCGCTGACTGTTTTCCGGAATGATCTTGAACTTGCCTTTGCATTTCGGGCACCAAGTCAGGTCGTCCTGCAAGGCAACGGGAACGCCCAACGCCTTGATGTCGTCGCACGCGGTGATGACTTCGCCGCCGTGTGTGGTTTTGTCATGGAGGCGAATTACGCCTCGGCCGCTCTCGTCTTTCATCTTGCTTTTCTTAGAGGCTCAATACAGCTGTCGCCGGAAGATTCTTGCGCAAAATTTCCAGGCATTTCTGTTGATCGTCCAGACGCATTTCGATCCATGGCAGCTTGGTTCGCCGCGGCTTGGCGCCATGCTCGTCGTCGCCGCGGCGGTACAGAATCGTCAGCAAAAACCGTCCGCGCTCCACGCGAATGATATTTCGGTACGCAATCGAAGTGCGTTGCACTTGACAGTAGTCATCAAAGAACGTGGCGCGAGTCATAACGCTTAAACGAGTAAGTCCGCCGAGTGGCACGATGAACGGCATGATGAACGAGCTGAAGCTGAAAAACGGATTTTGCGCGCACCAAACGAGAATAATCGGGATTGCAATCACGGTTACAACAAACGCCGGCATCGCGAAGCGGCTACCGCGCACGGTAAGTGCTGGTTGAGAGGCTTGAGATAGTGTAGTCATAATGCCACAGAAGATTTGAGTGGGAGGCCTATATCAGCCATGAAAAAAATGGTCTTAACCGCATTCGTGTGGCACAGTATCGCAAATTTCGGGCCCTACCGGCTGGTCGATTGGTAGGCGGCACGCCATATCCCACTTGGGAACTGGTTTGCCGAAGCAGTTCTTCATTAGGCGCTCGTCCATGCCTTCATCGCGTAGCTAGTCGGATTGGTCAACCACACTGCCGCATGTCGCCCGCCGTCGGACTTTCCTGCCCTGTCTTCGACTCGTGCATTCCACCAGTAATGAGCCACTGCTTATCCAGAAGCGATGGCTCGATAACATCCATGAACGTGGAATTTATGCCAAAAAACGTTCCTAAATTCTTTATCTCCAGACCCGTTGGTCTATTAATATGCAGACGATGCGCCGTATTCCATTCTGGAATCGGCGTACCGACACACTTTTTCATTACCCGCTCGTCCATCGATTGATCCCTCGTTGCAGAGGTAACCCCTTCATCGTGCCGCCATAGCGATCGGGTTGTTGAGCCAGGCGGCAGCATGCACTTCACCATCAGGCTCCCCCGTCCACCCTTCAACTCGAGCGTGCTCGTCATCTGGATACTCGCCGCGCTTTTGCGCCATCACCGTTTCGGCCCAGCCCACCGGCGTACCTGCGCGAGGTTCGAGGTAGGGATCGTTGGTGGCAACGCGCGACATTTTCTCCACGGCTTCCGGCCAGACAGGATTACGGCAGGTCACATTCGCCAACATCCGCATCAGCGTGAAAATCAGAACGGCGGGCATGGCCAGCAGACGCATAGATAACGGAGCGTTCATTCCAAAGTCATACAGCGAAAACAGGAACGATTCGCGTGGCGTCTCATTCCTGGTGAGGAACAGCATCGGTTTCGGCAATGTACTCGGCCCGTCATTCATGTACTTGCACCAGTAATTCCACTGGGCAAGCGCGAGCCTGACTTCCGACGAATCCCATTCGCGACCGATCGAAAACGCCCGCGTCACGTTACCTTCAGCGTCGACCGCATAGTGACGAATGTGAAACTTCGTTCCGTAAGGAGTAGGTTCGCGGTGCAAACAGAAAATTGACTCTTCTGTCCATGGGCACTCCCAAACGACATCACCTTCATCTGCTTTCGCCCAAAACCGCCTTGCGCGGGTCGAGTACAGCCTCCGCACTCCTCGGTGAAAGCGGATTGGCCGATAGCGAAGTCCAAAAAACAAACCTCGGCCTAATTTAAAAACTATATTCCCAAAAACAAAAGAAATAAACGCGGCGAAGATATTACCAACTATACCACCAGCGTAAGGAAATCGGATATTGGTTAGCCAGTAGGCGTAAGGACCAATCCCGACACAGCAAAATGCCATCACGACACCCAACGTTGCCCATTGCCTATCCAACAATGACGGCTCGGCAACATCCATGAATGTCGAATTTACACAGAAAACGGTGCCAAAATCCTTGATTTCCGGACCCATCGACTTACTGACGCATAGACGATGAGCCATATCCCACTGAGGAATTGGTGCGCCGATGCACTTCTTCATTACTCGCTCGTCCATTCTCAACCTCCCATAGCTGAGTTGAAGGCACTTAACTCATCATCGAGTGAGCGATAATGCTCCCCCTCTCTCCCAAATTTTGACCTTGGCACCCATCCGCTGATCGCCGCCGGTTTGAATTTTGGAATTATTACACCAACCGCAATCGATGCGAAAAAAATTATCCCGACCGGCGGAAACCAAGCAGTTATGACTTCCGGCAACAATAAAAAAAGTGGCGAAAGTGCCACGTAGGCAGCAAGAGAACCACTCGACATATATAACCAACCCAATCCATATTGGTAGTTTTTGAACGCCTCAGGCGCATTTATAAATAAATCGTATGATGCGAGCGCAAAACCCGCAGCGCCTCCCGCAAATTTACCGAACCAGACTCCGCCTTCCGCCCTGCTGTGGCTAAGCCATGCCCACTGTTTCGTGAGAAACGCGGCCAATGGATGATTAGGAGATTTCGCGACCGTTTCACACACCTTTTCGACGATGTTGCCCAAGATCGAGGTGAACGCGCCAAGGACCTTCAGAAGGTTCTCTCTTTCATTGAACTGGTCGCTACGGAGCAGATCCTTGCCAGCGAACGTTAGCGTCGCTAGCTGAAAAATCGCGGTCGTGACACCCATATTGAATTCGGTGGATGAGGCTGAACTTAGCCACTTGCGGGTCGTCTCCACGCCAGGAATCTTGATAACCTTGATGTCGCCTGCATCAATTGTCCCCTTTTCTACCCATGCATCCGTGTCGATTGCGAACTTGAACGCCTCAGGATTGGAGGAAGGGTTCGCCGTGAGGACTGTCCGGCTAATTTCGGCGGCCGCGGCGCGCTGTTGGACTCGATTGCCATCCAGCTTGAGTCCCCGTGCCCTTCCTTCGGCGAGCATCCATTTCTGCATTTCAATGGGCGTGATATTGGCGGCCTTGATCCGTACGCCTGCCTGCATCGACAAGCGAATCGTGACGAATCCGACGGCGGGTCCCCTCAATCCTTTCGTAAGCACCTTCACGATCGTATTGGCTGTAGTAAAAACCAGCCTGTCTCGGAGACAAGCCTGGTCGCCGAGCTTTTCGACCCGGGTGACGGCATCCTTGTACACGTTTAGGAAGTTCTCGTATTGGATGTCCGATCCGCTGACATGCGAATCAGCGGCCGCCATCAGGGCCTTTTGATTGAACATCAAAGCGCGCGTGTACAGATGGCGGGTCCCCGATACTTGAGCACTGCTCAGCCAGTCGTCAAGGACCTTCTGGCAAGCCTCCGTGCCAGCGGCCACACCGATTGCCTGCGCACATGACTCGCTGTATGCGTACCCGCTGCGCAGATCCTCGGCGTCGTGGTTGCCAGCCATCCAATCCGCGAGCAAGTCGGATTTAAGCCAATCGGCGTGAGCTCGGACGAGTGGATCCCATTTCGGCTTGAACGCATCTAGCGCTTGAGGATATTCGTGCTGCAGGAAGTGGTCCACCGCCTTTGTGTCAACCAAACTGACGGGCTTTCCGTCCGGACCGATCACCGGTTTTCCGTCAGGTCCCATCTTCAGCGATGCTTCATTCCACGCTTGATCGCCCGCGGCCTGTCGTGTTGCGGGGAGATCATCGATTTTTTTCTGTTCGATCTTCGCCGCCTCGTCGGCACTTCCGGTCTTGACCCACGAGCGCACAAACTGATAGAGGCCAACCGGATCCGGCGCAATCGGAGCATGCGCTGCCATATTGGCGACATTAGCGTCAGCAATCGCTTTTGAAGTGCCGTAGATCAGCCCGGCTTCAGCTTCCGCGTTGGCCCGCGTTCCCAATTCAGCACGCTGCAAGAGTTGGGTCGACATGTACTTCCAGTAGATCTCGGTGTCGAAGCCGTTGTGCATACTCGGCACTGTCAGCTCGGCCAGATCATTCGTGATGCCTACGGGGTCGTTTATCGCGACGACAAACCCCTTCTTGATCGGCGTTTGTGCCATCGCCCCGCCTATGCGGTCGGCGAGGTCGTGTAGTCGACGTTCCTCTGCGGGTGGAGTGTTGCTAAAATCGAATGCATCTTTGAGCGCCTGGTTGTCCATCGCGAACGAGGCAATATAACTCCGGTTTGCCTGAAACTCTCCGCTGTGAGCCGCACTGCCTGCGATCATCGACTTCACATCAATGCACTGCATATGCTGCGCGCGCCAAGTCGCGCCATCGGCGCCGACAGCCTTCTCAACCAGCGCCTTCGTCCACGCGACGTTAGACCAACCGACCCAAAGGTTAGTCGCTTCGTCGACACCCGGCGTGTGCTCGACATCGACGCAGCGGCCGAGCGATAGAAACGCCATATCGCCGATTGTCGCGCACCCTGTGGCGGCTCTACGGATCGAATTCTCCGGCGGTGGTTGATGTCCCGGTACGAAGCTCCACATCAACCCATCCGGCAAGACCATATAGGCGCGTAGTCGCCGACGCTTTTCGTCGAACGTGTAGAGATACCCGGCGCGCAGCGCGCGAAGCGTGTATTTGGCCGTGGCCACCGACTGCGGAGCGCGCGCGTCGATCTTGAAATTGCCCGTCAGCGCGGGCGCTTTAGCCGCCCCACGCGGACAGGCGACCGCATAGCGTACGGGATAGATCAGCAGCGACTTGCGGTCGCAGAGGGAACAGCCTACAGACACGTTAGTTCCTTTGCGCGAGTAGTGGGCGCGATGTCGTTTCAAGCGCGTTGAAATCGTTCGGAGTGAATCGGGTCAGGACGTCGGACCAGTGAATCTCCCCTCGCGACAGTGCGGGCCATGCGTCGAGCATGACTTGATGCTGCTCGAATGCTTGACCGTACCGCACGCAATGCCACGCGTAGTCGGCTAGCACATCGGTATCGGTCATCCCGCCACGGTCGGTCGCAGCGCTAAATACGCGGTCAAGTTCGTTAGGCAATTGCGCGGCCTTTTCGGCAACCATGGCCGGTAACCGATCGATCGCGCGCGAAGCAGCTTCGCTGCGGCTTATACGCGACCACTGGTGCGGATTTGGCCAGGCGGGCGTATATCCCTTGCTGTCGTCGTTCGGCGTGCCTGGACCCGTAATGATCCAGCGATGTCTCGCCCAGGCGAACTGCCAGTCCGTCACCGGACCGAGCAATGTCGAGCGTTGGCTCGGATCGAAAACCGCCAGTGTTAGCGCCAACACCCGAGGGTCGTAGAAACGCCAAAACGCGGGTCGACCGTCTGCGCCTGGCCCAACAAGGTACCGCGCGATGTGATGCGCAAGGTCCTCGATGCTCGCGTCGGAGGCAAGCCATGCGCAACCTACCGGCGGCCGATCAGTCGACGTTTCGCGAACCAACACATCGCTAATCTGGACCTGGGCATCGGGATCCAGTGACGAAACATCCAACAGCCTTGGCATCAACTCTTCGCGATGCGCGAGGACACGCGGCGTGCAAGGATGCATATCAAGCGTTTGCAGGAACGGCTCGTGGTCGATCGTCGCTGGCTCGATAAGGACAAAACCGTGAGTGAGCTGCGACGGTATGTCGGGGGCCACCTGCAAAGAAAAAGGAGCACTCATATCGATCAATTACGAAAGTGCGACAGACGACGAACCGGACTGCGCGGCGCTGCCCGACAACGACGAACAAAGATCCGCCCCAGGAAACTGAGCGGGCACGCTTTGCGGCCCCATCGTGCTGTGGTTCGCCGCATAAATGACATTGCCGCCAGGCGTCTTGCCGTTAATGCCGTTGGCGTCGATCACGAGTTCGCTGTTACCCGCGTTCAGCCGAATACCCTGCTTCGCGGTAATGTCGATCCAGTCGGTTGTACTGATGATCGCGACGACTTTCTTCGCGAGCAATTCCAGCTCGTCCTCCTGCGCCTGTATCTGAATTTTTCCGCTCGCTGCGATGAGCTTCATGCCCAAGCGGTGCACGAACAGCGTGAGCTTCTCCGACACGCTGGCAAAGAGAGACTTCCCCGCCGCAATCGAGACGTTCTGGCCAGACGTGACGGCAACGTGCTGGCCGCCTGTCAGGTGTACGCTCGCGGGGGTCGTCATCTCCAAGCCGGCCGAACCCGCGAGCAGCAAGTGAGGCTCTTCTAGCTCCGGGAAAGATCCCTTCCCGCCGCCAGAGCCCTTGATGCCATCGGCCTGCGATTTGAGCACGTCGGCCACCTGGCTCTGATCGGCTCCGCTGTCCTGCGCGTCGTGCTTCTGGGCCAGCTTGCCGAGCTGATCGTGCAGCGTTTGCGCTTGGGTAAGCCGCGATACAGGCTCGCTCACGTCGGCAATGTGCGATTTCGCCTCCGGCCGCACCTCGGTACTCACCAACATACCCTTGCCCGAGCGAATGGCGCCCACCGCATCGGTCCGCAATTCAAAACCTTCGCCGCGCGCTTCTTGCCGACCCTGCCAATCCTCGATGCGCGTGATACTGCCCAGCGATAGCTGACTCGCGACATGGTCGGATCTCAACTGCGCCTGGATAGCATTGGCCGTATCGTCGAACACCAGGTGGTTACTGCGTCCGCCCGCCCGATTACCGGCATCGCCCACAAGCTCGCGGCTGCGAATGCCGGTCAGCGCGCGTTGATGCGGCAACTGCCACGCCGAGAGATTCGCCGAGTTACTCACTCTCCCCATTACCAGGGGATGGTCAGGGTTACCATCCAACCACATTACGAGGACCTCGGATCCAATCCGAGGCAGTGCGCTCATGCCTTGACTGCCCCCCGCCCACCCGCTCGACACACGTACCCAGGCCGTGTACTTGCCTTCTCGGTCCCAATGGAATTGAAGCAGAACACGGCCGTACTCGTCCGTGTAAATGCTCTCGCCGCTGGGCCCCACCACCGTCGCCGTCTGCGGCGCCAGGATGCGCGTTTGCACGCTGTTGTATCCCGGCATCGGCCGCCACGGCGTGCGCTTGCTGACGCACGTGAAGCGATTGCTATATGTCGCCGGTGTGCCCGCACCTTGTAGGTAATTATTCGTCGCAGTGTGATGCGCAGATACGATCAGGTATTCGTCGTCGTGTCGGTTACCGCTGACCGATCGACCGAAGTGGTCCGTCAACCGAAACCAGCGGCCCGGCATCACGAAACGGTTATTCCCGCTCGCTTCCCATTGCCGCGCGGTCGCCTCGATTGCGTCGATACGTCGCGCGGTTTGCTGCTGGCCGTGATCCGTGTTGCGGTGCCCATAGGCCCCAACGTACTCGTACCACTCAAGCTTTTGCGTGCCGGGGGTTTTCGATGCATCGGTTCGCGCGTCGGCCAAGCCGCCCGTACGCGCGTTCAGCGTCGAGTCTTTAAAGTTGGACCGTGCCTGTGCAATGTGCGTAGGCGTGACGTGCTCAATCAGCGACCACTGCGCAATACCGTCCGCTTCCTGCGAGCCTGCTTTGTCCTGAAACGGAATTTCGGGGCTGCTGCCGTCGATCGCCGGCTCGGTGCGCACCGGATCGGACACGATCAGCTTGTGTTCCCTGTCCGTATGCTCGTACCAGTAGCACAGGCCCTGGTGCTCCAAGCGCCGATGAACGTAGTTGTGATCGTGCTCATCGAACTGGCACGCCATCGTCATCGGCTGATCTTTCTCGTAGACCCGCCACTCCCACACCGGCAGCGTGCCGTAGTCTTCGAAGATGGTGGCGCTCTGGCCGCGAGTCGCCAGATCGAGAAACAAGCGATTGTTTTTGCGCAGCCGCAGGTACCGCATCCACGGGC
>CAWIRZ010000047.1:0-18325 GCA_963838695.1 uncultured beta proteobacterium
TCGCCGTCCGCAGGATAGTGCGCCAACCCCATGCTGCAGGTCACTTTATAGGGCTGCCCATTTAATTGCACCGGCTCCGCGATCGCGTTGCGCAGGCGCTCGATGACCACTTTGAGGTCATCGTCATCGAGAAATCGTCAAACAGCACCAGCACGAACTCGTCGCCGCCGAGGCGCACAGCACCGTTCGCTGTTGCGCACGCACGCGCGCATTCGCGCCGCAATCGTCCGAAGCAGTTCGTCGCCGGCATGGTGACCGAGACTGTCGTTGATGAGCTTGAAGTTGTCGAGGTCGATGAAGGCGACCGTCACACCACGCGCGTAATGTTGGGCATGCAGTACCGCCTGCCTCAACCGATCGGCAAGCAGCGTTCTATTCGGCAAGCCTGTCAGCGCGTCGTGATTCGCCATATGACGGATGCTGTCTTCCGCACGCGTTCGCTCGATCGCAATGCCTGCGATACGAATCGTCATCGCAACCGTCTGCGCTTCGAGATCGTCCGGCGCATGCTCGCCGCGAGCGAACATCGCGAGCGCGCCGAGTGCGGTGCCATCGTGCGACAAGATCGGCAGCGCGTGGCACGCGGTGTAGTCGACCATCTGAGCCGCGCGCATGAATTCGCCGTGACGCGAATCGTCGATCAAGTGAGTGAGCGAGACCGGCTGATGCGTGTAGATCGCCAACCCGCTGGGCCCCGAATCCGGCCCGATCGTCCACCCGTTTGCGAGCTTCCCGAATGCCTCCGGCAGGCTCGGTGCCGCGCCGACCCGCAAGCGCAGCCCATCGTCGTCGCGCAACATGATCGCGCACGCGCATTCGGGAATCTGCGACTCGATCAGCCGCATGAGTGCGCCCAAGACCTCCTCGAGCGGCGTGCTCGTCGCAATCATCTCCAGCACGCGGTTCTGTTCCGCCCGCATCACCTCGGCGCGCTTACGCGCGGTGATGTCTCTAACGATCGCCACCACGCCGTCGTCCACGCGCACGAGCTGCCGGTCAGCCAGATTCGGGAGCCATCGGGACACATGTGCTGCCAATCGCATTCGGCCACCTCGCCCGTCTCGAACACGTCGGCGAACTCGCGCGCCGTACTGCGTTCGCCGTTATCGGAAAAGACGGCATCCGTCGAAGCACCGAGCAGTGCCTCGCGCGATTTGCCCATTATCTCTAGGCCGCGGCGGCTGACGTCGCGTAACAGGAAGTGACAATCGACGGAGTGTGGTCCGCTCGCACCCGCTTTGACGACGCGATCGCTTTCGCGAGGCACGCGTTCCCATACGAAAAACGCGTCAAGGCTCGCGTCAGATGCGGCGAAATACGTTTGCTGCAGCTGTCGCGTACGTGCCCGGCTTTTCGATAGTTCGAGACTCTTGAGACTCAGGATCGTTGCGAGCACAACGAGCAGCAGGCTGCCCGCGGCGGTTTCGCCCACGTAGACCGACCGATCGTGCCGATAGCGTGACAACTGTTCGTCGCGCGAGAGGCCAACGATGACCGTGAGCGGAAAACCGCGCAAAGCCCTCACGTTTGTAAAGCGCTCAGTGCCTCGATCCCACGGCTGCACCCCGAGCGCCTCTGTCTCGGCCCTCGTATCGTATCCGCGCGACACGGTAACGCCCCACGATACTTCATCGCCCGACTGCTGCACGCGCATCGACCCATCCGAGCCGAGCAGCCCGAGAAAACCGTGCGCTCCCATCGCCTGGAAATCGTAATTGCTCGTGAAATACGACGGATCGACGGCAAGCGTCACGATGCCCGCGAAATCGCCTGCGGCGTTCGACAGACGCCGGCTGAAGATAATCTCGGGCGCATTGGTCTCTCGATCCATCGCGGTACGGCTGATGAAAAGCCTATCGCCGTGCCGCTGAGCCAGAAAATAAGGTCGATCCGCCACGTTGGGAGACGGCGATAAATGCGTACGCGTACTCGCGATGATGTCGCCGCGCCGGTTCGTCATCGTCATGCGAAAGACGATCGCCGAAGGCAGCATGTCGCGGTTTTGCAGATCGGCAAATGCAGCGTCGCCCTTGACGGCGTAGGCGTAGGCAACCGTCTTGAGCGTCTGATCGATCGACACCAGGCTGCGCACGACTTGCGCTTCGTAGGTATCGGCGAGCTCCCGGCTCGATTTGACGGCAGCGTCGGTGATTGCCGCGCGCTCCAGCACCAGCGCATGAATCAACGATCCCCATGTCAACACGAGCAGCACGAACGCGAACAAAGGGAACCATAGCCACGTTTCCGCCAGGCGTGGCCGGGCCGACGCGGCCATGGATCGCCATCGCGCACGGGCCTCGCGCACTGCCGCAGCCACAACATGCCGTGGACGTGGTGTCGAACCGCTTGGGTCTTGCGTCGCCGGCATGATCAGCGCAGCGCCAAAACGGCTTTGACGCTCGCATCGAGCTGAGCTCTATCGATGTAGCCGATGACGTTCGTGCCGCTGGCGACGAGCTTTTTCATCGCTTCCGCATCGGCCACTTCGCGCGGAGGTTGGCCCTCGCCGGTGAAGATCAGCTTGGACCAGTACGAACGCAATTGCGCGGGGGACTTGCCGCAAACGATCCTATAGAAGCTCGCACGGTTAGCCGCGTCGTCGGCCAAATCGATCGGCTGCACTTCCGCCCCGCCCGGCAACCGACTGTTGCGGCCCAGGTAGATGTCGGCCACTTCGTTTTCGGAGAGCGCGGTCACGGGGCTGTTCGCCGACACGATGACCACCAGTTGCGCGTGGCATACCGATGCGCAGAACGC
Source organism: uncultured beta proteobacterium (assembly GCA_963838695.1). GTDB lineage: Bacteria > Pseudomonadota > Gammaproteobacteria > Burkholderiales > Burkholderiaceae > Trinickia. The sequence goes on from CAWIRZ010000047.1 coordinate 2,758, forward strand.
CAACACAGCGCCTGCAAGACCTGACCGAAGGAATCGTATCGAAAGTCTCATCGATTGCCCGTCAGAAGACAAAATCGAGGGCCGCGGTGACCACGTTGGTCCCGCTTCCGAGCCGAAAGCCCGGTTGCACGTTCATGAAAAGCCCGATCGAGTCCGCGGGCGTCCATACGTGGTCATACTGCACTTTCAGATCGAAGTTCTTCGCAAAGTCCCAACGCACGCCACAAGACGCGGCGCGTTGTCCGTTGTTCAGGTACCCCGAAACAAGCGGACGGCCGAGCGAATGCTCGACCGCATAGGTGATGTAGGGCGTGACCTTGCCCACTCGCAAGCCGGCAGTCGCGTAGCCGGCGACATAACCCGGCGTCAGACCCTCCACCGTTGCGCGCGCGATCTCCGCCTGCACGAACCAGCGTTCCATGTCGAGGCTGGCGGCAGCGCTATACAGCGCAACGGACAGATCGCTCACGAACGGGATCGACGCGTGCGCCCGCAGATATCCGACGTGCGCAGTCAATGCACGGTATTCCACGGTGTCGAACGCACCGAAGATGCCTTCGGCTTCCACGCGGATTGGGCCGGGCACCGCGTGAAAAGTGCTTCTTCCGTAAATCAGATGGATCGTATTGGTGACCGCGCCGATATGCATTCGATATGAGCCGTCCACACCGTCGCTGTTCGTGACCGGCACGATGTCGTACATCTCTGGCGGGACGCGAACCCACGGATTCGCATAGCCCACTTCCCGGTAGTCCGAGGTTAGAAACGTAGGCAACTCTATGCGGCCTACCCTTATATTGAGGTCGGGCGTGAATGCGTAGTTGATGTTGGCCCACTCGATGGTCGGCGTGAAACTGTTGTCATAGTTGCTATGCGAGACGACCTGAACCAGGGCCGAAAGCTTGCTGGTAAACCTGGCAGTCAGTTGCACGCCGACACGGGAATCGTCGGCGAAGTCGACGTTGCGGCTCGCGCCGGCGCCATACGGTTCGAACGGACTACCCGCGTAATCCGCGGTGTGAAGCGTGGAATAGGTAGCACCGAGCGTACCGAAGCCGCTCAACGTGAACATGGACTCGCGGTCACCGGCATGCGCGGCACCGACCGCAAACATTGCGAGAAATGCAATGCTGCTTGCAGACATGCGCACGGAGCGAATAGGGAGGGGATCGGACATTAGTGCCGCTTGTCGTTATTGCCTCCTTGTAATCTCGGCAGCGAGCAGGTTTTCTTTAGCGGCTCCATAAGGGCCGGCCCATAAGAGTCAGTGATACAGCAAGGCGATCAAGATGATGATCGGAATCGGTACGCCGAGCAGATAAAGCAAAATCGAGCGCATAGGTCCTCCTTAGGTCGGTCAGGGTCATTGCTAGCTGGAATTAGGGACGGGGACGATCCTCAACCGGGAACTGCGAAGCGTCGCGGCAGGCGCCACTCAGACATCCCGCAAACGGCCGCCGAACACGGCCATGAAGCTCGCGGCGAACGCGCCCATCAGCAACGACACGAAGAGCCATAGCGCGGCGGAAATACTCGCGCGGCGCGCGCTATCCGCGGCGGCTTTGGCAGCGTTTCGCAAAGCCTCGGTCTTTTGCTGAAGCTGCGCATACGTAGCACTGACGCGCGCTTGCGCGGCTTGTGGCGAAAGGCCCGTATACCTAGAAACGATTCTCGCGACATAGTCGGTATCGTCTCCCGACAGCGGGTCGCCCGTGGCAAGGCTATTCAAAAAAGATGCGCGTCACTTCGCGTTTCGGCGGCGCACCTGCGGCAGTCCGTTCGCTCATCGCGGCCGACGGCTCGACACTTGCCGTCGCGGACAGCTGAGGCGTCGCGACGGGGGTGACTACGGCGCCGCCCGCGCTATTGCCGGAGCCCGCATTCGTCGCTGGCGCGGCCCCGGCGGGAGGCTGCGCCGTGGATGCCATAGTCGCTCCGGGAGCCGAACCGGGGGCCGACAGGGCAGGCGCGGTGGCCGACAGGGACGCGGTGGATGCCACCGACGACGCCACCGGCAACCGAAATAGCGCGTCGATGTAATAGCCGATGGCCAGCGGTTCGCCGCCACATCGGCATCGCCACGGTCAGCGATAACGACGGGCGAGGCCGCCTTCGTCCCGGCTTGCACCCCGGCACGGCCTACCGCGGGCAGTACGCGGCGAAGAGCGCGGCCGTGGCCAGCGTCGCGAGCGCCCAGGTAACAAAGCCGTGCGCTGTATCGCGAAAATAGACTTCATCCGCCTCGATCGCGGGCCATCGATGCCTGAGCCGCCCGGCCAGATAACCGCCCAGCCCCGATGTCAGGATCTGCGTGACGCACACCCAGACGATCGCAGCGACACCGAACGTATGTGCGGTCTCGCTCGCGGAGTGCCAAGGCGATAGCGCCGCGAGCCCGAGCCCCGTGCCGAGTGTCAACAGGATCAGCCCGAACGCCGCCGCGGCCACGGCGCCCGCAAACACGGCGCCCCATGAAACGACTCCGGCATGAGTCCGCCAATCGATACGGTCTTCCAGCAGTGCAGCGGATCTTGCAGGTGCATTGAGTTCGGCCATGACTTGTCTCCGTGAGCCGCGGACATCGCAGCCTCTAGCGGTATCTCGGTTCGTTCAGTCGGTACGGGATGAACGCATGCATTGGGGTCCGCAGCATGTTTTGTTCCTGTCGGGGACACAGCACTATGCATTCCCGGATGCCCGCCGCACGCCGAAGGTGATACCGTTCCATAGCCCTTACCGGGCGACACGAACACCTTCCAATCCAAGGAGGAGGCGAATGAAGCTAAACAACCTTATCAGCGGTCTTTATCGCGCAGCAATTCTCGCCACTGCACTCAGCTTTGTGGGCGCCAGCGCCCACGCGGAAGACCTACTCCAAACAGTCAAGTCCAACGGCGTCCTGCGTATCGGTCTGGAGGGTACCTATCCGCCATTTGATTCCCGCAACGCCGCGGGAGAACTCGAGGGTTTCGACGTCGACGTGGCGAAAGCCGTCGCGGCCAAACTCGGCGTCAAGCCGCAATTCATCGCGACCGAATGGAGCGGCATATTGGCGGGATTGCAGTCGGGAAAATTCGACGTGATCGTGAATCAAGTCACGATCACTCCGCAGCGCAAGGAAGCACTGGATTTCAGTCAGCCCTACACGTATTCGGCGGCGCAGCTGATTCAGCGAGCCAACGACACACGGACGTTCAAATCTCTGGGTGAGTTCACCGGCAACAAAAAGCTCGGCGTCACGCTTGGTACGAACTACGACCAAATGGCCCGAGCCGTGCCCGGCATCAACGTCCAGACGTACCCCGGTGCGCCCGAGAAGCTGCGGGACCTCGCATCGGGTCGCATCGATGCAACGCTCGACGATCGCCTGATGCTGCCGTACATCATCAAGACCTCACAGTTGCCGCTTCGCCCCGGGGCCATTCTGAAGGGAGGCGAACAAGAAATGGGAATCCCATTCCGAAAGGGTAACCCCCAATTCGCAAAAGCGATCAACGATGCGTTAAACGCACTGGAGCAAGACGGTACACTGAAAAAAATATCCATGCATTGGTTTGGCGCGGATGTTACGCGTCCTATCGCACAGTAATCGTTTGCGCTTCACTATCTTCCTTTAACTTCTTTTATCCGCCCCGGCGCGAACCCGGGGTGGCATCTCTTCTCGGCGCACACGCAAGCGCGCCGAAAGCCGCGTCCACCGCGCATCTCCGGCCATTCGCACTCCGGTCCACGACGATCGCGCGCAACCACGCCCGCTCCATGTGTGCGACATAGCACGGTATTGAAACGCAATTCCCCTGAGTTTTGTTGGCTGCGCTCGACGAAGGAGTTTCGTCCCGCAAAATTGTGGTGCCTAAAGGCACGTCTGCATCTATTCGACGCAGTCAATTCAACGCCAACCACTCCAAAAGGGGAAACCATGCAATTCGACCTCAATCCTGCATGCCGGCCTTTCCACGAAGCGGGCGAATTTAGCCAATTGAAAGCCTACTATGAAGAGGATCGCCATACCATGTGGATGATGCTGCGCTCGGAACCGCGGCCCTGTTTCAACCAAGCGCTCGTATCGGACATCATTCGCTTGGCTCGCGCGGCGCGCGAGTCCGGCCTTAAGTTCGATTTCTGGGTCACCGGCTCACTGGTTCCCGAGATTTTCAATGTGGGCGGCGATCTGGACTTTTTTGTCGAGGCCATCCGCAAAGGCGACCGCGACCGCATGATGGCCTATGCGCGCTCGTGCATCGACGGCGTTTGGGAAATCTACAATGGGTTCGGCACCGGCGCGATCAGCATCGCCATGGTAGAAGGCACGGCGCTCGGGGGCGGTTTCGAGGCCGCCCTCGCCCATCATTACGTCCTCGCGCAACGAGGGGCAAAACTCGGCTTCCCGGAAATCGCATTCAATTTGTTTCCGGGCATGGGAGGCTACTCCCTCGTTGCACGCAAATCGAACATGCGCGTGGCCGAAACACTGATCAGTAGCGGCGAATCGCAGGCCGCCGAATGGCACGCGGAGCGCGAACTGGTCGATGAACTGTTCGAGCCGGGCGACGCGCTAATGGCGACGCGCACGTTCATCGATGTGACGCGACCGGTGCTCAACGGCACGCGCGCCATGCTTCGCGCGCGCCAACGCGTACTACCGCTCTCGCGCGCAGAGCTGATGGACATCACGGAGGACTGGGTGAATTCCGCGTTCTCTCTCGGCGAAAAGGACATCGCCTTCATGGAACGGCTCGTCGTGCTGCAGAACCGGAGAATATCCAAGCTCAAGGCCGTTTCATAACCACGGCCTTGTGTCGCGATAAATCGGCTGTAAGGACAAGAAGCTCAGGCAATAAGCCTGAGCTTCTTTTTATCGGCGACCCAGGCCTCGAACGAATCCGCGGCCATCGGTTTCGCGTAGAAGAACCCCTGAGCGTAATCGACTCCGATATCTTTCAGGAATTGGACTTCGCGTTCGGTTTCGACGCCTTCCGCAACGACCGTAAAACCGAAGGCCCGTGCGAGACTCAACACCGAGCGCACGAGAGACTGCGCCTGGAAATTCTGATCGATCCCGGTGATGAAGCTGCGATCGAGCTTGATGACGTCGATCGGCAGTCTTGTCAGTTGCGACAGCGACGAATAGCCGGTGCCGAAATCGTCGAGCAAAATGCGCGCACCCATCTGCTTGAACTGTCGCATTAGATCGATGGCGGCCCGCTCGTCCTCGATGAAGCAGCTCTCCGTCAATTCGATGTCGACCAAGGTGCGCCCAGTGCCCGCTTGCTCGACCAGCTGACGAAGCTGATTGACGATATCCGCATCGCGCAGTTGTCTCGCGGACACGTTCACGGACACCCTGATATCGAGTCCCTGCTTATGCCAGCGCGCTACCTGATCGACCGCCTCGCGCATAATCCATTGGCCGATCGGCACGATCAAACCCGATTCTTCCGTGAATCGAATGAATTCGACAGGTGCGATGAGGCCGCGACTACGCGATTGCCAGCGGATCAGCGCTTCGACGCTGTGCAGGCGCCCGGTGCAGAGGTTGACCAGGGGCTGGTAATGGAGGACGAATTGGTCTTCCTCCAAAGCCGTCCTGAGTTCGGTGTCCAGCCAAATGTACTGTGCCACCTTTTGGTTCATCTCAAACGAGAAGACCCGGTAGGTATGTTTGCCCGCTTCCTTGGCGGCATACATCGCCGTATCCGCATGGGCGATCAGGGCCTCGACCGTTTCGCCATGTTGCGGATAAAGGGCGATGCCGATCGAGCAGCTCGTGTACACATCGACCAGGTCCAGACGGATCGGCAGGCGTAGCCGGTCGATGATGGTCTCCGCAAGCGTCTCTAGCACCGCCTGAGAACACGGGTCGACCAGGATGACGAATTCATCGCCCCCCAAACGAGCCAGCGTCGCGCCTTCCGGTAGGCACTCGTTGACGATCTCCGAGACGCGTTTGATCAACCGGTCGCCGTTCATGTGCCCGAAGTGATCGTTGACGCGCTTGAAGTTGTCGAGATCGAGGAATACGACACCGAGCACGTGCGATCCATCCGCAGCCGCATTTTGCACCGCCGACTCGATGGTCTCATTGATGGCATAGCGATTCATGAGCCCGGTCAGAACGTCTTTCGAGGCCAGGTCTTTCAGGCGTGTCTGGGCCTCTCGTTCATCGGTGATATCGGTGCCCGAGCAGATGATGAACTCTTGATCGACTCCACTGCCGCTGTGGACGAACTTATTTCGAAACTGAAACAGCCGTGGCCCTCTCATCGTGTTGATGACGCGTTCCACCTCGAACGACTGCCGGCTCGCGAAGAATTGCATGATGTTGCTGCGCGATTGCCGCCCCTCATCCGGGTCCATGAACAATTCGAACGCGCTTTTTCCGATGACGTCGACCTCGCGCGTGCCCGTGACTTCTTCGCACATACGGTTGAAGCGCTGCACGACGCCGTTCTTGTCGAGAATGACCACGAGCGAATTCACTTCGGAGACGACCTGCTCGGCCGAAGCGAGCCCGTTGGACAGCGCTTCCGCCACCGCAAGGGTATTCGTGTAATCGGATGCGGTCCCGGCCCATTCGTTGATGTCGACTTTCTTGCCGACGAGGTGAAGCGTTACCGCATGGCCATACAAAGAAACATCGAGCAGGACATGCGATGTCACACCCGTTAGGTTTCGAATAGTTTGTGCCTGTTCGCCGCTCAACGGGATCGCGAGATCGGCCAGGCCGCGGACGGCAGCCAGTTCAAGGGCGTTGCTGTCGCCGCGTAGGCGCCAGCAAGGGCTCTTCGTGGCGAGCAGGACCTCCAGCACTGCGCAATCGTTTTCGTCGAACATAGCTTTGCCCCGTTAAACAAATCCCGCGAACCTGCAATGTTACTTCTCGCAGGCCACTACAGAAAAGGCGCAAGTCAATTGCATAAACATACCCTTGCGCTGCGTCAAAGAAATGTCGCAAGCTAAGGCAGCCGGCTCACCCGCATTCGGCGGACGGCTCGTTCGCCGCGAGGTCCTGGTAGCGAATATGACGACGATGCGGCGATGTCTTGGCGGCATACATCGCGGCATCGGCTTTGGCCAATAATTCCTCGGCATGGTCGCCGTCGGCCGGAAATTCGCTGATACCCATGCTGGCGCCTACGGTCATTCGGTGTACGCCGAGCGTCACCGCCTCCCGCATCGCCGTGTGCACCCGTTCCGCGGCATCGTGAATCTGCTCCGGCGTGCGCACGCCCGACACGAGGATGATGAACTCGTCCCCACCAAGGCGCGCCACGATATCGGCGCTGTCCAACGCCCCGCGCAAACGCTGCGCCACGATCACTAGCGCGCGATCGCCAGCGGGGTGTCCCAGTTGATCGTTGATCTGCTTGAAGCCGTCGAGATCGATAAACATGACGGCCAGTTGCTCGCCGCACTGCGACGCCTGCCGGATCGACGCCTCAAGCCGTTCCATGAATCGCATGCGATTCGGCAAGCCGGTCAACATATCGTGTCCCGCGAGGTGCGTCAGCTCTTGCTGCTTCGCGTGGAGCGTCCTCATTTGCGATCGGATCTCGTAGCGCATCAGATCGAAACAACGCGCGAGAACACCGATTTCGTCTGCCCGGGAGACCGGCAGCGGATCGACGCGGGAATCGTCGAAGACGTGCGTCGCCGCATGCGTGAGCGCGCGCAGAGGACGCGCCAGCGCGCGCGCGAACAAAACGGCCAGTACGATCGCAACCGCGCTCGACATCAGCACCATGCGTACGATCTGCCTTCCGAGTGCATCCGCGGGCGCTAGTGCGGCAGTCAGCGAATGCGCAAGACCGAGAACGATAAAACGGTTGCCGTCAACCAACCCGAAGGGCGAGCGCACGAATGCGAATGCATGGGCCCCATTCTGGCCCACATTGGCCGCGCCATTAAACGTCAAAGTGGAATCGCCACCACGGAAGAGCGGTTGTGTGGCAGGAAAATCCGCTTGCATCAGCACGCGCCGGCCGCGCTCGAAGCCGAATGCCTGGCTGGCATCGGGGTGAATCAGAAAATCGCCCCACTCGTTGGCCAAATACACGAGATAGCCGGCGGGCAAGTCGCGCTCGAGCCGCCGGAAGACCTGCGTCAAATCGATATCGATGACGAGCACACCCACCTTGTTTCCGGCCGCATCGGTGATAGGTGCGCCGATCCTCATGGCCGGCCGACTCTTGTCCGGATCCCCTTGCCTCTCGGGCTTGAGACCGATCGGCGAAAGATAGACGTGACCTTCGCTCTCCGCGAGCGTGTCGAATACATACGGAAACTGGCCTTTCTCCTCCAAATCGCGTTCGGGAACGGCTACGATGCCACGGGCGCCTCGGTCGACACGTATTCGCTCGAGCCCATAGTGGGACCGCGTGATGAGGCGTATTTCGAGGTATTCCGGGTGATGCGCCATGAAGCGCAGGAACACGTCCTCGAGCCTCGCTCTGCCCTCGCCCGACTTTTCGTCCCCGCGTGCCACCTCGACGCACGACGGCATGGTCGCAAGAACGAGCACGTCGTCCGCCACGTCGCCCAGTGCGGCGGTGAAGCGCTGGCTGAGCAGTTGAGTCGAGGTCAGCAGGCTGCGCTCCGCTTCTTGCAGCAACATTCTTCGATTGGCACGATAGGCGTAATAGCCTGTGGCACCGGACGCGGCTACGCCGATGCAAACGAGCAAGATCGATAGCTTCGACGTGAGACCCAGCTTGATCATTTCGGGAAGCTCCCGAGCCGGTCGCCGGATTCGATTCGCTGCCATAGCGTTTCGCGCAGGGCGATGCTCTCGACGCGCTGAATCCAGACGAGATGCTGTCCCTCGCGGGGTTCGGCGCCCGACGCCGGGTTCACGGTGTTCGCGAGCCCCTCCCGTTGTGTCAGCTGAGCACTAATCGCAGGCTCGAGCATGTAGTTGATCCAGTCGTAGGCGAGCGCCTGATTGCCCGACCCGCGGACAATCGCCCAGCAATCGAGCCACGCAAGCGCACCTTCGTCGGGAATCGTATAGCCGACATCGACACCGGCCCGCCGCAGCAACTCGACTTGCTGAGTGCCATAATTGCCGAACATCAACGCCGCGTGGTGCTGGACGAACAACGCCGTTGCCTCTTCAGGCAGCGTGTAATACGTCAGGAGATTGCGCCGTAGGCGAACGAGTTCGCGCGCTACGTTGCGCATCTGTGCGGGCGACAAATTAAATCGATCGCATAACCCAACGCGAGCGCGGCAAACGAGAAATTGTGTTGCGCGCTGTTGAAATCGAGCACCTTTCCGCGGTAACGCGGATCCCATAACGCGAGCATCGAGTGCGGGGCGAGCGCGACTTGCTTACGGTCGTAGATCAGCCCCATCGATGAATAGGTAAAAGGAATGGCGTAGGCGTTGGGGCCGTCGACGAGCCCCCGTATCTCTCCGATTTGCCGGAAATACGGCCTCTGGTGCCGGCGGTTCGGAATCAACGACAAATCGAGCGGCGCGAGCATGCCCTCGCGGGTGTAACGCTGGATCTCCGCTGTATTGGCGGCTAGGACGTCGAACGACGGCACAGCGTTGTGCATACGCGCCCATAACGCTTCGTCGGAGTCGATGAAGGTGACTTCCACCTTGGCATGAAACCGATTTTCGAATGCGCTGACCCAATCGTCGTCTGCATAACCGGGCCATGCGAGTACTCGTAAAACAGCTCTATGCGTGGAGACGGCATCGGTCAGCGTTCCGCCCCACGCAAAACAAAACAAGCAAATGGCGATAGCTAGCGGCGTGACAAGCGTGCCCCCACGAAAGCAGGCAATCCATCCCCGGGTGATTCGGAGAACGACCATCTTCATGCGTCGCCTCACGTATGACACTTTCTTGAATGCATTTTCATGTTGCAGGCTATGCCCTCGGGCCATAAACCTTCGTCGCACAGGAGGCCGACGCGTTTGCAACATTCACGCAGCAATATGCCAGGTCCATTTCAACCACGCAATATGCCGCTTCGGTGCCGCCCGATCGGGAACGCCACGCCCCTGTGCCCCCGGCAAGCAGCGCAGACCACCCGCACACCGAAACGCAGCAGCCGATGAACCCGCTCCGTACCGCTGACTATCCCCAAATGTGTACCGGTACTGTGCCGGTCGCGACAAGTACACTTTGCCTACCGATACGTAATGGGACATTCCGCGATGCCTGCTTCTCTGCCTTATGCCGCGCTGTATGCAGCCATGACCTTTGCGCTCGTGATGTCGATCACGCCGGGCCCAAACAATACGATGCTGCTTGCTTCGGGCGTCAACTTCGGGTTTCGCCGCACGCTACCGCATATGCTCGGCATTACCTGCGGTTGCGTCGTCATGATGATCGCTATCGCGTTGGGGCTCGGTCAGATTTTTACGCGTGTGCCTGCGCTGTACTTGGCGATGGAGGTCGTCAGCGTGGCATATCTGCTTTACCTCGCTTGGAAAATCGCCATGTCTCGCGGGCTATCCGTTAGCAACCCTAACGAACGTCCGATGACGTTCCTCCAGGCGGCGGCATTTCAATGGGTCAATCCGAAGGCATGGATGATGGTTGTGACGGGTGTCACGGCCTTCCGCCTCGCTGACAACCTGCTGGTCAACGCACTATGGCTTGCGACGGTGTTCGCTATCGTCAATCTGCCGAGTATCACCGTTTGGGCAGCGTTTGGTCTGGCCGTCAGGCGATTCCTATCGGGCCCAGCGGCCATGCGCGCCTTCAATTGGATGATGGCCGCATTGCTGGTCGCCTCGATCGTGCCGATGTTTTGGCACCAGGCTGGATGAACGCCAGCGCCGCCTCGTCCGCCTGGCCGTCGCGCCGGTTTCACTGCATGCGCTCGCGGCGCATCGGTATTCGAGCTGGTACCGCTAGTCGAACTAGAACATCTTCCGCGGCGGCGTTGCGCGTTTGATTCGCGCGCGCTGTCGCGAGACTGCGCTCGCCAATTTCCGCTTACGCTCGGCGGTCGGCTTCTCGTAGAAGCACCGCGCACGCAACTCCTGGATCAACCCTGTCTTCTGAATTTCCCTACGGAATCGGCGCAGTGCAACGTCGACGGGTTCATTGAGTTTCAAAACGATTTTGGTCATAGGTGCCTTGTAGGAAAATCACACGGGGCCGGCGTAACGCGCTCGATGCAAGCCGGCGCATTCGCTGCAGCGGCGGCGGTGTCAATCGCTGTCAATCGCTGTCAATCGGTGTCAATCGGTGTCAATCGGCTACCGCCATGGCAAGCGTCCACGCTTCGCCGCCGTGCTGGTCGATGATGCCTTCCGCGTACTTGAGCGATGCGCGCCGCGCGGCGCCGGTGCTCGAGAACGGCGTGCCCTCGCTCAACTTGAACGTATCGCTGCGCACGGAAGCCGTATCGGCATCGCGCAAACAGATCTTCACTGCCGCATCGAAGCCGCTGTCGTAATTGCGGCCGGCACCCGCCGTGGTTTCGGAGTGGCAGTAGATCAACGGATAAATCTCGAAGCCGCGGTACATATGCATGCTCATGACTGACTCCCGGCACTCACGCGAAGTGATGCCGCTGATGGTGAGCGACCGCCGCGCACGACACGCGCAGGGCAGATCGGAATAAGAGGGAGGTCGAACTATCGACGGCGGGCGGGCGTACGAACAACGTAGCGATCGAAGCGGCCTGTCGTCAGGGAAGCGGTTTTCGGGCCTGACGCACGAGCCATCATACTCCGGTCGCGGCGCAGCGGAGCCGACGGGCGATTTATATTTCGCTTGGCGCGCCCGGGCGCGCCGATAAAATCACTTGACCTGGCGCGCGCCAACGCGTAAAGTTCGTCACTCAAGTCTTCAAGAAGCGCGATTGCTGCTCATCATTGACCGCAAACACTGCGGTATTCGTTGCCCTCTCCCTCCTTGATTCTTTTTTTCTTTTGCGTGCCAGAATTGCGGCGCGTCTATTCGTTCGTTTACATCTAAGGATCCTCATGGATACCGGTATCGTCAAGTGGTTCAACGACAGCAAGGGTTTTGGTTTTATTTCGCCGGATAGCGGCAAGGACGATCTGTTCGCCCACTTCTCCGAAATTCGCGGCGACGGTTTCCGTACGCTCGTCGAAGGTCAACGCGTGAGCTTCGAAACGAAGCAAGGCCCCAAAGGCCTGCAAGCATCGAATATCAAGCCGCTGTAAATTGCGTCGGCTTTAGTATCAGCATCGGTACGGCACTCTGTATGGTGTGCCGAGAGACGCGTCCGGGCGACGCATCGCCTCTCACCCGGCTTCGCCGGTATGATCGAACGTCGCCGTCCGGATGCATCGCCCTGTTGCGGTCCCACTGAATCACGCTGTTATCGGAGATATCAATTTGGCAAAGGAAGAGTTGTTGGAACTGGACGGAGTCGTAGACGAAGTCCTGCCTGATAGCCGCTATCGCGTGACACTGGAGAACGGGGCTATCGTTGCCGCTTATGCATCAGGGCGTCTACGAAAGAACCATATCCGTATTCTCGCGGGCGATCGCGTCAGGCTCGAGTTGTCGATGTACGATCTCACGAAAGGCCGCATCAATTACCGGCACAAGGACGAACGGGCTACGCCCGGCGCAGCGCGACCGCGATTCAACCGGCGCTGATCGCATCAGGAAGCGGCGCGAGCCGCGCTTTTCGCCCACCTCTGCAGGAGCACGCCCATACATACATGCCTCCGAACACCTCAAACTTTTATGCAAACTTCAATCACCAAGCACTACCGCGGTTACGCGATTTCACCGTCCGTTCACCGTCTCTCTGACGGCAGCTTTTCCTCCAATTTGGCGCTTCGCCGGGCCGATGTCCGCAGCGACGCCCGTTCCTACGAATTCTATTCGCTCGAGTATTTCCGCAGTGAGGAAGCCGCATTGCGCTACTCCGATGACTGGGCTCGCGAATGGATCGATAGCCGGGGCTGATTGCTCCCGCATGGTGTAGGTGCTCGCTTCTAACGTTTCTCACCGTTTCCCCGTTTTCCCCGTTTCCCATATTGCGTCGCAGTACCCTTTGGAACAGGCATGCCGCCTGCAACGGACGCGGCATCAGTAGCCGATGTCCGGGGGGCGACCGATGGCTCCATTCTCGCTGAATCGTTTACCGCGCGACGCGCGTCGCGAGGGTGCGTGCGCGATCGACGCAGTGCAGCATTTCGGCGACGACCGTTGCGCGACGATGGCTGCCGGCATCGCCTTCTATTCGGCGTTTTCGCTCGCGCCGATGCTCGTCATGGTGATCGCGGTGGCCGGTTGGTTCTTCGGTGCGGATGCCATACGCGGGCAGATCTTTCAAGACGCGCATCTGCTGATCGGCGATCAAGCGGCGGCCGCCGTGCAGATGATCGTCGCCAACGCGCGATCGCATAGCGGCACGGGAGGCACCGCCGCATTGGTCTCGTTCGTCGCGCTTGCACTGGGCGCTTCGGCCACGTTCTCTTCCCTCAATACCGCGCTATCCATCGTTTGGCCCGCCGCCCCGTCGGAGCGCGCATCGACAGTCATCGCGCTCGTCAAGGTAAGATTGATTTCGTTCGGCCTGGTGCTGGGCGTCGCGTTCCTCGCGATCGTCTCACTGGTGCTCGACACCGTCGTCACGTATGTCGGCGACTGGCTGTGGGGTGGCTCGCCCTACGTCGTCATCGGCGACATCCTGCAGTTGGTGCTCGGCATGGTCGTCCTCGCGTTCTCATTCGCGGCGTTGCTCAAGTTTCTCCCCGATGCGCATGTCGCATGGCACGACGCGCTCATCGGCGGGATCGTGGCCGCACTGCTGTTCACCGCGGGCAAAAAGCTTTTCGCGATTTACCTCGCACATGCGGGACTCGCCACGGCATTCGGCGCCGCGGGTTCGCTCGCTGTCTTATTGATGTGGTTGTACTTCTCGGCCGCCGTGCTATTACTCGGCGCCGAATATGCAGCCGCGCGAGGACGGCGCCGATTGCGAGCAAAAACATCACAACGAGTCAATAAGCCTGACGATTAACTACCGGGCAAATGCTCACCATATTCAAGCCATTTTGTCCACATGGCTTAGGCGGCGGGGACACTGGCGTTATGCCGCATACTAGTGCAGCACGCACCCCGGAATCCCAAGGCGCGGGCGCCATGCACCTTCCTCGCACGGCCATGCAGACGCAATTCACCGCAACCGTCAAAACTTGCCCCATTGCGTCGCAGTTTTGCACTTTATCTAATTCAGTATTTCACGCGCGGCAATAATCGCGTATGGCGGCCCCGGGCGCTATGACAGGCGTTTGTTTCGTTTTGACGACAGTGAATATTTTCCCGTTCTGCCTTTCAGGAGCATTGCGCTATTCTCCTTCCCGCAACAGTCTAATAACGTTTCGCGTGGAGAAATGATGAAACAAATCGCCCTCTCTACCGTCTCGCTGGCCCTGCTCGGCGCCGCGCGCAGCGCATGCGCAAAGCAGCGTGACGCTCTACGGCGTGATCGACGATGTCGTCACGTACGTGCACAACGCATCGGGCAACAAGAATCTGTGGGCGCTTGGCAATACCAGCGGCGGCAACCTCCCGGGCACCCGCTGGGGCCTCAAGGGTCACAGAAGACCTCGGCGGCGGCCTGAAGGCGATCTTCCAGTTGGAAAACGGCTTTGACCCGCAGCAACGGCACAACTGGCCAGGGCGGCCGCATGTTCGGCCGTCAGGCGTTCGTCGGCTTGACGAGCCAAACGTACGGTACGCGTGACGCTGGGCCGCCAGTACGACCCGTCCGTCGACATGGTCCAGGCGCATCACGGCCGACAACTACTTCGGCAGCACGTTCGCGACGCCGGGCGACGTCGACAACAACGACAACAGCTCGCGCACGAACAACGCAGTCAAGTACGTCTCGCCAACATGCGACCGGCTTCCAGTTCGAAGGCATGTACGCGCTCGGCGGCGTCGCCGGCCGACGGGCGCGGCCAAACGTGGGCGGCTCGCGGCGGCGTAAGCAACGGCCCGTTCGCGTGGCAGCCGGCTACTTCCGCGCCAACAACGCCAGCCGCTCGGCGCCAACGAGCCTGGCGCCGGTTGGAGCCTCGCCACGTCCGACGGCACGTTCGACGCCCGATCAACAGCGGTTACGCGACGGCTAAATCGATCGGCATCGCTCGCGTTGCGGCTCAATACACGTCGGCCCGTTCACGTTGGGCGCGAGCTACAGCAATGCGCAGTACAAGCCGGACGCCTGTCGAGCTTCGGCTCGACGAGAAATACAACGTCGGTCAAGGCTTCCTGAACTATCAAGTAACGCCGGCGGTGTTGCTGGGCCTCGGCTATACCTACACGAAGGGATCGGCGACACGTCGGCAACGTACACCAGGTTTCGCTCGGCGCCGACTACACGCTGTCGAAGCGCACGGACGTGTACCTCGTCGGCGCTTATCAGCACGCGAGCGGCAGACCGGCGACGGTCTGGCGGCGCGACCGCAGCGCAAGCATCGATCGGCTCGTACGGCTACACGGGCACGAGCACGCAAGAAATCGTCAGCCTCGGCCTGCGCCACAAGTTCTAATCGGCTAGGTCGAGCGATCGACGAAGCCACAATTTGCAGCACGCAGTATCGAGCCA
>CAWIRZ010000048.1:0-527548 GCA_963838695.1 uncultured beta proteobacterium
CGGAGCATTCCTTGGGCCGAAATAAAATTTCCGGTGATGATCAAGTCACCGACGCGAGGCGCGATAGCGAGCCCGCTTCACGATATGTGTTGACAGCCTCTGCTCGCCGAGGTATTCTGGTCCTAGAAATATTCAAGAAGCTCGATTGCTGATCATCATTTCCCGCCTCTTCTGCGCGGTACTCGCTATCCTCTCCTCTTCCTTGAAGTTTATGTCGCTCCGCAATGGAGCTGTTGTTTTTATCTCAAGGAATTCTCATGGATACCGGTACTGTTAAGTGGTTCAACGATAGCAAAGGCTTTGGCTTCATCACTCCTGACGCAGGCGGCGACGATCTTTTCGCTCACTTCTCGGAAGTTCGCGGCGACGGTTTCAAGACGCTCGCAGAAAACCAGAAGGTAAGCTACGAGACCAAGCGCGGCCCGAAGGGTATGCAGGCCGCGAACATCTCGCCGCTGTAACGTATTTGAAGGGCCGGTCTACCGGCCCTTTGCATGTCTGCCTGGCTAGTATCCTCGCGGAGCCGTGCGCTCCCGATCTGATCGCCGCGTTCGTTCGTGCGCGTCATTTGTCTTTCGATACGATCCGTCTCGCTTCATTTTTAATTTAAGCCCCTTGTACGATATAGATGTCGTACGGGCGTCGCTCGGTTATTGCTTATGCAAAATAATAAACATCTTCACCACTACAACGGTTATTCAGTCTCCCCTTCTGCACATCGGTTGCCGGACGGATGGTTTGCCGCCAACCTTCTGCTCGTCAGGGGCGATGCCCTTGAGGCTGATCTGGTTTCCTACAATTTCCACGCGCTCGACTATTTCGATAATGAAACGCAGGCCCTGGGACACGCTACGATCTGGGCGCGTGACTGGGTCGACAGTCGCGGATAGTCGAGCGGCCATCGTAATTGACAAATCTACAGACTGCAAATACCGCAAGTATTACCACGGCCCCGAGACAAAACGTATTTGGATCCTGCAGCATATCAAGTTGGGACCGAGTACCACGAACTCTGACTGGCGTTGTCGATGGATCGGTGTCGGGAATCTGCCTGTTGCTCAAAAAGAGACATCGAGCGCCCAACGCATGATCGGCCGCTTGTGGACGATCGCTGGCATCTTGCAGTCATCATCAGCGCGCTCTTATCGCACCGGCCTCGAGGAAATCGCGGCAAGCGCCTGACGCATCTTGACCAAATCGCCGCCGCCGTTAAGATCGATCAGGTTGGTCGTCTTGAGGCCGCACCTCCGCCAATCGTCGTTCATAAGGTCACCACCGTACGCGAACTGAACGCGGTAGGCCCAGTCGCCCAACGGCTCTTCATTCGCCACGCCTGCACGGACAGCCATATCGTGGGGACGACAGATCGAATGCCCCACAAGATCCGACAACGACTTCAACTTGGCGCGATCGTCAGCTGTCTGGGGAATGTGCAACGCACGCCTTATTTCCCTTAACGTCAGCAGCATCGATAGAGCACGATCGTGATAAACCAACGCGCGCGAACCCCGCGAAAGCTCCGAGTCGAGGTAACCGTCGTCATGGACGGAGGCGACAAAGTAACGCCACACTTCGTTCTGGAAATCGAACGCGTCCCTATCCTGGGTCAAAAGCGCAAACCCGGCGGCTGTCGCGCCATCTTCGAAGTAGAGGTTACCCTCGCGGCTTCCTCCTGCGAGACGCTTTCGGTCGCCCGTAATTTTGCCTTCTACCAGGTTGCCCAGCCATGGCAACACATGAGAACCGACCGACTGACCTTGAGCCTCGAGCTTGATCGTCAGCATGACCATGCCGCGGGTGAATTGGCCTTTATCGACGCCGCCTTCACGACTGTACTTTCCCGATTCGTCGACCGTGGTCGCCATCGCGCCGGCCGACGCCCACTGCTCAAGCAGCGTGTCGGCACATGCCGGGGACAGCCCTTTTAGCCTGCTCCAGGCCGGCGCACCATCAAGAGACTGAGTTTCATAGGAAAGGAAATCGTTGACTGGCTGTCTCGCTTGGCGAAGTTCGGTTTCCTTTTTGGGATCAACTTTGGACCCTTGAGAATCCGAGTAAAACTCGGGCCCCGATATGTTGATGACCGGAGGGTAGTCCGGGCAATTGCCGGTCGCCTGGGCAACCGCCGAAAGGTGAACTGCCATGGCAAGCGCGAACAGCATGCATTTCATGATTGCCCAATAGAAAATGTCGAGCCTCTCGTCGGATACTCTTTCGAGCAGCCGTACGCCTAACGGAAATGAATTGTGTCGGCCGGCAGTTAGCTGACGAGGCGGCAAGCGACTCATCTCGATGGAGGAATCTGCACCGTCCCCAGCCGGTAAAAGCCGTCATCTGCCTGGCTAACGAGCCCGAGCTGCATGGGTTCCAGGTAGTGGTTTCCATCGACTACCCGGATGTCGAGTTCATACGTTCCCGCCTGAGTGTCAGCGGGAAGTCTGAACGAATCGTCGAACGTGTATCCGCTGCTCGGCAACACCTTGCGCAGATCGACGGCGGAAACCATGGAGGTCGATGCCCGATTCCAAAGCGCGACCTGCGCGGTACTCACCGCGCGCAAACGAAATTCGACCCGCCAGTGTGTATAAGTTGGCGTGACGCCCGTGTTGCTCCATACGGTCTGCAGTGCGAGCATGCGATGACCCGCCTCCATTCGATCGGCCGATAGCGTGATCTTCGCGGGCACATAGCGATACCCTGCCGTGAGCCCCGCTGTCCACACGGCACTCTGTTCGACCTGCGTCAGCGCCGGCCACGTTCCGGTGCAATAGCTCGCGTTTTTAATGGCCGCGATATGGTATTGCGACACCTGTTCAAGAATCGCAAGCCGGCCCGTTGTGGGGTCGCTCTCGAACGTCTGGCATGGGAACGTGGGTGAACTGCCGTTGCCGAACGGTTCCGCAATAAAAGGCGCGAGCTTCCAGCGTTCCGCAACGAGGTCTTGTCCGTCCGACGCCGTGCAGCTCGAGTGCGGCGGAAACCCTGCGCTCCATCCCGCGTAGGAACCCAGGCTGTCGCGACGCAAGCCGATCGGCAGGTTGTCGGCGTGAATGCGCATTGCGGTGCAGAGACTGCCGGCGTCGTCGGTCAGCATCACGAGTTGTTTCTTTGGGAACGCATGCACGTGTGCCCAGATGATGGCCGTTTTCGATGCTTCGCTGCCGACCTGATAGGCGCCCGTCACGCCATTGTTGGTCAAATAGGCCGCCTGATTGAGGTTGAAATTGGCGTCGGTCGCGTCGTAGGGAATCTTGCCAAACTTGTAGTCGGTCTTATCGGGCAACCCCGCGGTATGCCATTCGCCCCAGCTTCCATAGAGGCCGATATCGATAGTGCCGATTCGAGGATCGTCGTCATAGCGACGTCCAAGTGTCTTCATGAGCTCGGTGATGCGCCGGATAACGAACGGATCATTCCAATCGGGAATGAAGTAGTGACCTTGCGTGAGATCACTCGGATCAAGCGGCAATAGCCAGCCGTGGGCTTTGCCAACGCTATCCTTCATCAGGTAGGTCGGCGAATCGCTGTAGATCGGATACCCGTCCTCGCCCGTGCTGATGTTCGTATCGAGATTGTGTTGCGGATTGAGCGCCATTACGCGAAAGCCGAATGTCATGCCGCGCGTGAGGCATGGCGTCGCTTGCGTCGGAGATACGCACGGTTCAAGCACGTGGTCGATCGTCGAGAAATCGTAGCGACCTTGCACCGGCTCGAGCGCATGCCACGAAACGCGCCCATAGATGTTCACCGGAGAACCAGGCAATGGGGCCGCATCGGATTTCGTATATTGAAAATCGAGATTGGGTTCGCAATGTGGACACGGGGGATTGTTCAATCCGATCTGCCTCTGTGCCACGTTCACATAGAAACCGCTCGCGGGATTGAACAGTTCACCCATTACGATCCACTGGTCGGTGGCACTGTTGTGTGTCGCCTGCGCGGGTAGCTGTACAGGAACGATCTCTTGCGGATCACCTTCAGTTTGACTGCTCCTTCCTTGCGCGGAGGCCTCAGTTGCAAATGCAAATGTAACCAGTGCGCAAGCGCATATTGCGATCAGCCAGCGATTGAGACGGCGCATATCCGACCTTGATAATTGAGCGAGTCCACACGCGATTGTAGTTTTGTTGAACGTATTGCGTGTGTCAATACACGACCGTTGACTGCGTCACTCCGGATTCCGCGGCGGTATTTCTCCTGCACTCGCACACTGGCCGGTCCGGGCGCACGGATGAGCGCGCTGTGAGCGCCGCCCCTCAGCGCTAGAAATAATCGATCGTCGAGACGCTGCAGTGCAATATTAAAGGGCATTTCATTGCTCTTGAGCGGACGCTCGTTAACCGATCTCGAAGGACCGGTGCTGGCCGGTCTCTGCCGGTTGCGAGCGCGGGCAGCGCGCATCTCCAGCGTAGCGCAGACCCACTCGGCACCAGACAGTGACACTTTCATTTTCCTCGCGTTCAACGCGTGATCCAGCACGCCCGGCTCGTATCTGATGCACTACGGCGACGTGCTCTCGCCAATGCCAGATTAAACTACCCGAGTTCGCAAAATGTACTGCGCAAAGCCGACGCATACACTACGTCGCACGAGGCAAACGCGCAGACCGCAGTCGATGCCGCCGTAGGACACGCTCGGAGGAAAATTCATGACCGACCCGACCAATCACGCGTCCGACTTTCGCAGGCTGCGTGCCGTCGGCATTGCTGGCATCGCGGTCGCCTCGCTGCTTGCCTCGGGGCTCTGGATCGGCATCGATCTTTTGATGTCGCCGCTGCCCGGCATGAATAGCCTCAGCGCGCGGATGCTTCTGACGCTTAAATGCTGCTGTGCCGCGGTGCTGTTCTGCCTGGTGACGGGCGTCGAAGCCGTTGCGCACGAACGATTGGCCTCTCCCGCGTTCGATCCGCTGGTCGGCTTCGAGACACGCAGGTTGCGCGTCAATCAACGATACCTGCAGAACACGGTGGAGCAGATCATCGTGTTTGCGGCGTCGCTGTTCGGCTTGGCCGCCTACTGTCCCGACGGTTCGTCCATGCGCGCGGTCGTGGCGACGACAGTGGTCTGGATCGTTGCGCGGGCCGCGTTCTGGCTCGGCTATCATCGGAGCGCAGCGCTGCGCGGGCTCGGCGCGCCCGGCATGGGGCTCAGCATGATCGTGCTGCTGTATGCGACGAGCCGGTTCGGGCGTGAGATCGCGGGGACGGTGGGAGCTATCGTGCCGCTCGTTGCATTTTTCGCGGTCGAGGCGGTATTGTTTTGGTGGACGCGGCCGGTGAAGGAGGGTTGATGCGATAGAGTCCGTCGGTCCGACTGTCTCGGGCCGACCCTGAGCAGTCATCAGGGGCACCAAATTTGACGCCCGTAAGCCGACCTTGGTCCCGTCAAGCAGCCGACGAAGCTCTCCCGCAACTGCTCAACCGAGGCTTTGCGCGACCAAGGTTTAGGATGCTGTGACTCTTGTCCTCAGCGCGTGGCCCCAAAACCCATAGCGTGACAGCAATGGTGGTAGCAATGGTGGTAGCACTGTCGGTCTCAGCCTCCAGTGCATTTCAATACACTCGCACTGTCGCGACTAGAGCTCAGCCGCGCCGGTGAGTCCTGCAATGAACCGATGCCAGCCTCCGAATGCCTCGAGCCAACACCCCCGGAATTCACAGTGGTACGATTTCCACCCCGTGACCCGGTAGCCACCATTCGGAGAACACCTCGTCAAGAGCATCGCGCTCGCGTTGATCATTAGTCCACGCCTTCGCAAGGTTGAAGATTGTGTTCATTCTCGCGAGTTGCTCATCAAGAGTGGACATTCCTCTGGCCTGCAAGCGTAGGACGACCCCGACGACTCGGTCAAAAGCCTCCCGAGGGAGTTCATTGGGGGCCACACTGAAGCTGGTTGCACCAGCGGGCGTTATGACTGGTGGAATCGCCCGAAAGATGACTCGATGAAGCGCCTTATCCCCTGTAGCCAGCGCCGAATGTCTGCCGATCGAATATCCCAGTTGGCGCAGCACTGGCATCGCAAGCCACATGTTCAGGTCGCCAGCGCGATTGCGGAGGTAAGGGACGTTCATGTAGTCGCTCTCGTCTTTGTCCGCCGGGTGGAAATCCAAGAAAGATGAGAGGTACGAGTAGGCAGGCTTGGGGTCGCTTTCCCACTTGAACGACTGCTGCTTCTTCAGTGCCACCCCCAGCGCTGTCAGTGCGATCGCGCCCGTGAAACGAGGAATGTCGGACTGCCCCATCTCGGTCAAGCGCGCCAGCGACTCATCGACTGGCATCTTTTGCGACAGCAGGCATCTCATAATGGCGACGAATGGAACTATCGAGCTGAATTGCCTGCGAAGCGCCTTTTCGTTCTTCATTAACAACTGAACTTGATCGCTTGCGTAGCCCGTGCGGAACTTGACACCGTACTGCGCGAGGTTGTCAATCCAGCCATCGATACGGGTCTCCGGGTCTTTGCGAAAGCAGGAATTTGAAAACCACTGCTCTTGGATTGCCGTCCAAGGATTTACCACGCAATCGCGAAGTAAATTTTCAGGTAGTTCGGACAGCCATTGAGACCTAGTGAGCGCATTGTTGTCCAGGAAGAGCTCAAGTTCTCCTCGGCTTCGTTCAACGTTTAGGAATGGCCAAATCACGGCGGTTCCTGCCTCAGTACGGTGACAGCGCTGGAGATAGGGGAAAGCTTCGTTCATGTGTGAGAGTGGTCAGGAAGGTTGGAGCGAGAATATACCCTTCCCGATACCGGTCGCTCGCGAATGGCTGCGCTTGGCCGAATCCGGCCCGACGACTCAATGAGTGCTAGGTCGAACAATGGCGTCTGTCGGGGGCGTCCGATCCGTCGTCCTCTCGTCGATGGATTCCAAGACGTCAAGGCTCGTGTCGGTACGGTTGAGCGTCGCGCGGGCCTTGTCCATATCGAGCGCTCCCTCCCATCGAGCGACCACAATGGTCGCCACACCGTTGCCGATCAGGTTCGTGACTGCTCGGGCCTCATTGAGAAAGCGGTCGACACCCAGCAACAGAACGAGTCCGGACACAGGAACTTTATGCATGGTGGCCAGCGTGGCAGCCAGCGCCACGAAGCCCGCCCCGGCTACGCCTGCAGACCCCTTGGACGTGAGCAACATCACGCCGAGCAGCAGCAACTGGTCCCAGATCGTCAGATGGAGATTCATCGCCTGAGCAATGAACAGCGCGGCCATCGTCAGGTAGATCGCGGTTCCATCCGCATTGAATGTGTAGCCCGTGGGCAAGACCATCCCGACGACAGGCCGCGAGCAGCCCAGCTTTTCCATCTTGATGAGCATCTGCGGGAGCACTGCTTCCGTCGAAGCCGTGCCGAGCGTAATAAAAATCTCATCCCTGATGTACCGAAGGTACTTCCACAACGACAGTCCGCACATCCGCATAACGAGGCCCAGCACCGCGACCACGAAGATAATCGACGTCAGGTACAGGCACAGCATCAGCTGGCCGAACGACGCCAGCGTGCCGATGCCGTACTTCGCGATGGTGAATGCCATGCCGCCAAAGGCACCAATCGGTGCGACATACATTACGATTCGTACGACGCCGAACATGCCATGAAGAAAGATGTCGAGCATGTCGACGAACGGCGCTGCGCGGGGTCCAAGCTTGGCGAGAGAGATTGCGAGCAGCACTGAAAAGAAAATGATTGGCAGGATGTCGCCATTCGCGAATGCGCCGACTATGCTGTTCGGAACGATGCTCATGAAGAACCCAAGCAGACCGTGTTGTTGCGCCGCGTGGGCGTAGCTGGAAATGGCCGAGCTGTCGATTTGCGTGGGGTCAACGTTCATGCCACTGCCCGGCTTGAAGACGTTCACGACCACGAGGCCGACCAGCAGCGCAATCGTCGATGCAACCTCGAAGTACAGCACTGCCTTGACGCCCACCCGACCGGCCTCATGAAGATCGTTCATGCGGGCAATCCCGACGACCACCGATGCGAAGATGATCGGCGCAAGCAGCATGCGGATCAATTTGATGAACAGGTCGCCAAGTGGTTTGAGTTGAGACCCGATGTCGGGGAAGAAGTGGCCGACGAGGACACCGGCAATGATGCCGATCACAACCTGCACATAGAGCTTGGAAAGAGATTTTCCGATCTTTGAAACCCGCATGACTGTCTCCTATGCGTGGCATCTTTTAATGAAAGTCAGGTTGAGCCGCGCAGCGGAAACAATCGCTGCCGCGAGCACCGCCCGAATTCGCCTGCGTCCGTTTTGTCTTGTTTTATGAACGCTACGCGACGCTCTTGTCGGCGCGTTTTGCCGGTTGACGGCTTATGCGGACAGCTTTTGCATCTCGGTGAAGAGATCGCTTTTTCCTTCGAACCCGATGCCGGGCAGATCGGGCATCGTGATGTAACCGTCTTCCACCCTCACGCCGTCGGGGAATCCGCCAAACGGCTGGAACAGGTCAGGATAGGATTCGTTGCCGCCCAGGCCGAGGCCGGCGGCGATATTCAGCGACATCTGATGTCCGCCGTGCGGAATGCAGCGGCTCGGCGACCAGCCATGCTGACGCAGCATGTCGAGCGTGCGCAAGTATTCAACGAGGCCGTAGCTTAGGGCGCAGTCGAATTGCAACCAGTCCCGATCGGGGCGCATGCCACCATAGCGGATCAGGTTGCGGGCATCTTGCATCGAGAACAAGTCTTCGCCGGTCGCCATCGGCTTGTCGTAGTAGTGACGAAGCGTTGCCTGCAATTCATAGTCGAGCGGATCGCCCGGTTCTTCGTACCAGAACAGGTCGTATTGCGAGAGTGCCTTCGCGTACTGGATTGCCGTGTCGAGATCGAAGCGGCCGTTGGCATCGACGGCAAGTTTTTGCCCATCACCGAGTACGCTCAGGATCGAGTCGATGCGGCGCAGATCCTCGTCGAGCGAAGCGCCACCGATCTTTTTCTTCACGACCGTATAGCCTCGGTCGATGTAGCTGCGCATCTCGTCTTTCAGCTTCTCGTGATCCTGGCCGGGGTAGTAATAACCCCCCGCCGCGTACACGAAGATCTTCCGGTCGGGTTGGCCGTTACCGTAACGATCGGCCAGCATCTGAAACAGCGGCTTACCTTCGATCTTTGCCACCGCATCCCAGATCGCCATGTCGATGGTACCGATCGCGACCGAGCGCTCGCCGTGGCCGCCCGGTTTTTCGTTCGTGAACATGGTGGCCCAGATCTTGTGCGGATCGAGGTTGTTGCCTGCATCGTCGACGAGCGTAGCGGGATCGGCTTCGAGAACACGCGGAATGAAACGCTCGCGCATCAGCTTGCCTTGGCCGTATCGACCGTTGGAATTGAAGCCGTAACCGACAACCGGCTTTCCGTCCCGAATGACATCCGTCACCACGGCGACGAGGCTTAGCGTCATCTTGCTGAAGTCAATGTACGCATTGCGGATCGGGGAGCTGATCGGAACGGTCTTTTCGCGGATTTCAACGATTCTCATGACACGGTCTCCTGAGTTTGGGTGCCTGTTGGATGCGTCCGGCAGCAATGGAACGCAGCTTATCCGCGAAACGAGGGGTTAGAATTCACCTGCATTCATTTCACTTTTTACTTTTTGTGAACAGCTAGAGTGACAACCGACTCGGCATCCGATTTTGAGTTCTTTCTCCTCCTCGCCAAGCTCAAGAGCCTGTCTGGAGCGGCGCGTGCGCTCGATCTCACTCCGCCCGCGGCGACCAAACGGTTGGGGCTGATCGAACAGCGATTGGGCGCGCGGTTGGTCAACCGGACCACGCGGAGTGTCAGCCTCACGCCGGAAGGAGAGACCTACCTGCACTATGCGATGCAGATCGTCGGGCAGATCCGGCAAATGGAAGAGGAGATATCCGGCGCCAGGTCGGACCCCCATGGGCTATTACGGATCAACGCGACGCTCGGCTTCGGGCGTACGACCATCGCGCCGCTTGTGTCCGACTTCGCGAAGCGTTTTCCCAATGTCGAAATCCAGTTTGAAGTGACCGATCGCCCCATCGATCTGGTCGAGGAGGCATTCGATATGGCGATTCGCTTTGGCGAGCTTCCCGACAGCAGGCTTAGCGCCCGGCGTATCATGAGCAACCGTCGTTTTCTTTGCGCGTCGCCGAAGTATCTCGAGCGTTTCGGAACACCGGAGCGCGTAGAAGACCTGGTTCGGCACCGTTGCATCATTCATCGCCAGAATGACGATGCCTACGGCGTCTGGAGGTACATACAGGGCGATCACACCGAAGCGCTCAAAGTCAAAGGCGCGCTTTCAAGCAACGATGGCGACATCGTGCTGCGGTGGGCGCTCGACGGGCACGGGATATTGATCCGTTCCGAGTGGGATCTGGCGAAGTATGTTCAGAGCGGCCGGCTAAAACTGGTGTTGCCGGACACGCTCCTGCCGTCAGCCGACCTGTTTGTTTACTATCCCGCCCAGCGAAACCAGACAGCACGCGCCCGGGCATTCATTGATTTTCTGATCGACCATTTTCAGGCGCCGTTCACGCCGGTCGAAACTGGCATGTTGATGTACGCACAAAAAAAGAGAGCGGGCCGCAAGCCGTAAGGCGTCCGTCGCGGGATGCGCGACAGTCTGCTTCACGTATGGATTGCGGCCATTCGCGTCGCCACCGACCAATCGACGACTTGTCGAACCGAGCAAGACGCTAGCGTGTCGGCACGCCTAGCTCGGAAGCCGTTCTCGGGATCTGCCCGCGCGTCTTTCCTGGCCATCAAGCTGCAATGCCTCGTTGGCGTCGATCGCCTGAAGCAGACTCGCGACGATGCGTCTGCTCTCTCCGAGGTCGTGTAGCTTAACATCGAGTTTTTCGACTTCACGCCGCAACGCTGCACCGTGGCACTGTCGGGCCGCTACCGTGTGATAGCGCCCGACCATATGGGGTTCGGTAAGAGTGATACGCCGGAACATCGGACTTACTGGTTGCAGGATCATATCGACAACATCGAACGGTTCGTACTTGCTCTCGATTTGAACGACATTACGCTCGTCATGCACGACTTCGGCGGCCCCGTCGGGATGGGACTCGCAGCCCGGCATCCCGGCCGCATTCGTCGAATCGTAAGCACGAATGGCCCGACTCCGTTTGGACAGCGCACCTTATTCGATCGATTGAACGCAAATGCCGCAGCCTCGCCATGGTTCCAGTGGATCGTTCGCGCTGAATCACAAGGTCGCCTCGAGACCGTGCTGGGCGAACTCGGCTTCAATATCCTCAGCACGCTGAAGCTCAACGGCTTCGAAAACCATACACGTATCAACGATACGTGGTTGCGTGCCTACGGTTGTCGAACGCGTCGATTCGCGTGGAACGCCAATTCTGTCGGTTCTTATGTGAGGTTGAAATTGGATGATGTGCTTTCTCCTGTTCAAGGTCAGTTCGAAGCGTACAACGCGCGCGATCTCGAGTGCTTTTTGCAGTATTTTCACGAGGACGTTATCGTGTATCGCGCCCATCAACCACAGGCTGCTATCGTCGGAAAGGCGAACCTGGCAGATTTCTATCGCACACAGCGATTCAATCTGCCGACTCTGAAAGCAGAGTTGCTAAGCCGGACGACGATGGGTAATAAGGTGTTCGACTTCGAACGGATTACCGGCGTAGCGGCTGCACCCGTCGAAATGGCTGCTGTGTTCGAGGTGCGCGACAGGCTGATCGTTGCAATGTGGGCGTTCCCTGCGGACTAAGTGCCGCACGGCTGCTTCGGCAAGCCATGAGGAAAGATCATGGCTGCGCCGACACCGCCACTTCCCCCGATCAACATCAAACGATACGGCCCAATGCATCGGCGAACCGCGCGACCGCGCCTTCGACGTCATGGAGTTTATCCAGCCCAAACAATCCGATGCGGAAAGTCTTGAAGTCGCCGGGCTCGTCGCATTGCAAAGGCACGCCGGCCGCGACCTGCAAGCCGACATCCGCGAATTTCTTGCCGGTGCGTATGCCGTCGTCGTCCGTGTAGCTCACCACCACGCCCGGCGCCTGAAAACCTTCGGCCGCCACGCTTTTAAAACCTTTGCCAACCAACAGCGAACGAATGCGTTTGCCGAGTTCAAGTTGCTCCGCACTCACTTTCTCGAAGCCGTATGCCTCCGTTTCTTTGATGACGTCGCGCAGCGTCGCCAAGCTGTCCGTAGGCATCGTGGCGTGATAGGCGTGCCCGCCGTTCTCGTAGGTTTCCATGATCTGCAGCCATTTGCGCAGATCGCAGGCGAAGCTCGTGCTGAGCGTCGCATCGATTCTTTCGCGGGCGACAGGGCCGAGCATGACCAACGCGCAGCAAGGCGATGCGCTCCATCCTTTTTGCGGTGCACTGATCAGAATATCGACACCGGTGGCTTGCATATCGACCCAAATCGTACCGGAGGCGATGCAGTCCAGAACAAACATGCCGCCGACGGCATGCACGGCGTCGGCAACCGCACGCAAATACGCATCGGGCAGCATCATTCCGGATGCCGTTTCGACATGCGGTGCGAAAACGAGATCCGGTTTGCTTTCACGGATCGCGGAGACCACTTCTTCGATCGGCGGCGGTGCATAGGCGGCCTGCCTTCCTTCTTCGATCGGACGCGCCTTCAACACGATCGCTTCGGAAGGAATCCCTCCCATCTCGAAGATTTGCGACCAGCGGAAACTGAACCAACCATTGCGAATGACTAGGCACTTCTTGTTCGTCGCGAACTGCCTCGCAACTGCTTCCATGCCGAAGGTTCCGCTGCCCGGGACGATCACGACGGACCGCGCGTTATAAACCCGTTTCAAGGCGCCGGAAATGTCGCGCATGACGCCCTGAAAGCGTTGCGACATATGGTTGATCGAGCGATCGGTGTAGACCACCGAATATTCGAGGAGTCCTTCTTGATCGACTTGGGGAAGTAAACCTGGCACGCTCGCCTCCGGTATGGGATGAATAATATGCGCAGTATGTCTTACTTCCCCGTTGCCGGTAGGCCCAGATGAACCCTAGCCGATAACGCGGTAGGCCCGTGCGCTCTCCCGCCTCGATGCATTCCGCGCGCGAGCATCCACATCGCCGGCGCGCCGCCGGCGATCAAGGCCGTTTGCCGCCAATGCATCGCCGCCTGCGTATAAGGGCTGGATTCGAGCCCCCCGCGCTGCTGCGCCGACCGCTCGTACATGCACCGCGTATGCCAAGTTAAAGCATTTCGGTCGGGCCCTTCGACGTAGCGGCTGGCGTCGGATCCAACACCCGGGACCACGATTTGCTTTGGTCCTTCGACCGACCACTTCCTACGAATCTCTTGATGAAGGGACGATCGACGCGTTCTACCCCACGCATAGGCGCCGAAACGATTCGTCGAACGTTGACGAACGTGTTCGGTCTGGATGAACTGCGGCCGGGTCAACGTGAGGTCATCGACAGCGTCATGCATGGACGAGACACGCTCGCCATCATGCCGACCGGTGCTGGAAAATCGCTGTGCTATCAATTGCCGGCGGTGCATCTTCCCGGTCTTACCCTGGTCGTATCTCCGTTGATCGCGCTCATGAAGGACCAGTTCGATAAGCTCGTCGGGGCAGGGATTCCGGCGATCCAGTTCAACAGTGCACTGAGAGCCGAGGAAGCGCGCGAAGCCCATGAAAGGCTGCGAACGGAAAAGCGGGCGATCGTCTTCGTCACGCCGGAGCAACTCGGCAATGCGGAGCTGTTGGAGGTACTGGCGGCGCCTTTGTCCGCGCGCATGGCACGACGCGTCAGCCTGGTTGTGATCGATGAGGCGCACTGCATTTCTCAGTGGGGTCACGATTTTCGGCCGGCGTTTCTGCAGATCTCCGATGCCGTACGGGCGCTCGGCGATCCCCCGATGCTGGCGCTAACGGCGACCGCTACGCAGGCCGTCGTCGATGACATCGTGACTTCCCTGCGTATGCGCGACGCGCGCGTTTTTCACGGGGGCGTATATCGCGACAATCTTCGCTACTCGGTGCGACAACTATCGGTTGCGGGCGGCAAGGGGCGCACGTCGGCTCGTGCGGCCCAAACGAAACTCTATGCCATCCGCGAACTGCTCGCTGGGCACGATGGCGCCGGCATCGTCTACACCGCGACGGTGCGCGAAGCCGAGCGCGTGGCGGCAGCCTTGCGCGGCGATGGGATAGCCGTGGCGCTCTATCACGGACGCATGCCGTCGAGCGAACGCCACGATGCGCAAGAGCGGTTCATGAACGGCGACGTGAGGGTGATGGTCGCAACCAACGCCTTCGGAATGGGGATCGATAAGCGGGACGTGCGTTTCATCGCCCATTACCAAATGCCGGGCAGCATCGACGCCTACTACCAGGAAACCGGCCGTGCGGGGCGCGATGGCGAGGCCGCCCAATGCACGCTGTTATTTGACTTGAGCGACCGGCGCATACAGCAGTTTCTGATGGCGGGGCGCTACCCGGACGCCGAGCTGATCGCTCGTGTGACGGATGCGCTGCGGGCAGCGGCGAATGACGGCGGACGAGGCCAAACCGTCAACGAACTTGCCGAGCAACTTGGCGATACCGGCCGTAATAAGCTGACGATCGCGTTGAGAATTCTGTCGGATGCTCGCCAAGTATCGCGCGATAGGGACAGCCGCTATCGTGCGAGTTTCGAATCCGAACATGAGCCGGATGTCGATGCGTGGCTCGAGCGGTATCGGCATCGGGCAGAACGCGATCGCGAAGCGCTCGAACAGATGATCGATTACGCGCAAACAGCCCAATGCCGCTGGCGCACGATTCTCGCTCACTTCGGGGAAGCCGCGTTCGATCGATGCGGGTCCTGCGATAACTGTATGAACCCTCCGCACGTCGAACCGCTGCCTGAGCCGGTTTCGCCTCAAGGCCGCATGCTGGCAACGGGGCGTAAGACGCTCGATGCGCATCGCGGCTTTGCAAGAGGCGATCACGTGCGCGTGCGCCGTTACGGTACGGGCCAGGTTCAGTTCGCGACGGAGGAACAGGTTGCCGTGCTGTTTCCCGATGGCTCGGCCCGCACTTTCTTGTCGAAGTTCGTTAAGCGCGCGCCTTCGTGACCGCTTGTGTTCCTGTCGCTCTGCGTTTCGTCGTTCGAGTTCCGCGGCATAGCGTCTACTCGTTTTTCAACTCGTCGACAAATGCGGAAAAGCCCAACGCGGCTTGGCTGTCCAACTTGGCGGCGCGTGCATGTGCCGCATCCCAATCGAGATTCGGACGGCCTTTCCATAGGACCATCACGCCCTGCACGGGCGAGATGGGCAGGAATTTTCTGCAAGCGAAGACGCTCGACACCGTCGACAGAAACTCATTGGCCCATGTGGCGGTAGGCTCGAACACGTTCACCGTCATCACGCCGCCGGTGCGCAGGATGCGATGGCAAGCCCGATAAAATTCCGCAGAGTGCAACGCGTCGACGGGACGATAACCTTCGCCGAATGCATCGGAAAGAATTAAATCGAACTGTTCGTCGCCTTGGCCCCGGACGAAATCGGCGGCATCGTTAACAACCACATGTAACCGGTCGTCGTCGGCGGGAAGGTCGAAATGGGCTCGTGCAAGTTCGACTACCTCTTCGTCGATTTCCAGTGCGACGGTTCGCAGCTCCGGCAGGTATCGATGAATGAATTTGGCCTGCTGGCCGCCGCCGAGTCCTATCAGCAGGACATCGGACGGGGAGGGGATGAAAGCCAGCGGCAATAGCATCTTTCGCGTATAGACGGCCGGGAGATCGTCTGGCTGCGCGAGGTCCATGACTGTCATCGAGCCGCGCTCGTCATTGGCAAGGTGCAGAAACAGACGGCCGCCGCTGACCTGGACCCGGTATTTTTCCGTCTCTATGATGCACGAATCGTCAGTCATCATTCGCCGCTCCTGTGACTTTGCGCTTTCGCAAAGATG
The DNA here is from genome assembly GCA_963838695.1 of uncultured beta proteobacterium. Classification (GTDB taxonomy): domain Bacteria; phylum Pseudomonadota; class Gammaproteobacteria; order Burkholderiales; family Burkholderiaceae; genus Trinickia. The sequence continues at coordinate 15,892 of CAWIRZ010000048.1, forward strand.
TCTTGTGCATTGACGTCGGGCTCGCCGTGATAGGCCGAAGACGCGTCCTATAGACTAGGGCTGCGATGATTCTGTCGATGGGGCTGAAGACGAAAAAGACGTTCGGTCGGCGAATCGCCTCTATCGACGCGCGCCGAATTCGTCATAATTTATTCGACCTCGCATCGTCATCGTCGTTGTCATCGTCGTTATCGTTGTCGTTAGCTAAGGTCGTTGGGACGGGCTACTCCACGCCCTGCTTCAACGCGCCGCTCATCCAGCGTTCTTCAGAAGCCATCAAGTGCGCGCGCATCGCTGTTTGCGCCGCGATCGGGTCGCCCGCCTGCAACGCCTTGAGTACGGCCTCGTGTTCCTGCACGGCTGCCGTCCAGGTTTGGGCGCTTTCCGCATGGCCGCGCATTGCGGCTGCAATCGGATCGTGGCGGCTGTCGAACAACTCTCCCATATAGCGGCTGAGTACCGAATTGCCCGCGGCTTCCGCAATCAACATATGGAATTGCCGGTCTGCCTCGACTGGGGACTTGCCAGCGGCTGCGAGCCTGCGCATCCGCTCGACGGTGCGACGCAAGCGATCCACCATCGCAGCAGTCATGCGCGCCGTGGCCAGCACGACGACACTACCTTCGATGGCCGCTCGCGCCTGCATCAATTCGGAAGGACTATCGCCTAACGCTCCCACGGTCCCCGCGGCGTCCACGCTTGTCTCGCACGCATACACGCCCGATCCCATTCGGATTTCGACTTGGCCGCCTATTTCCAGCGCGATCAACGCTTCCCGCAACGATGGCCGGGATACGCCGAGCTTGAGCGCGAGTTCGCGTTCGGGCGGCAGACGTTCTCCCGGCGGAAATTCACCCTGGCGGATCAACGCGAGGATCTGGGTGGCGACGGATTGGTAAAGCCGCTTGGGTTCTGTTGATTTCATCGCGCGAGTACAAGGGACGCTGCGGAGGACAGGGCAGCATGCGGGGGAGTCTAGCACGGCCGCTCGGAACCCTTGTCTTGCAAGCGATTGCCGGCCTATTGGGGTTTTCACTTCTGGTAAGAACAGTGTTAACGAACCATGATTGGCTTGACCAGAAGGCGGAATTTGGCTTTAATCCACCAAAATTGGACTGACCGCAGGAAAACGAGCCCGGTCGGCCGTGCATGGAGACGCAATGACAGTGCTCCGCAGTTCGTTAAGCCTCGCCGTGACCGCTCGCGACAACCGCGACGATCGGCAGAATCGGCACAGTCCGCACGATCGGGACGCGCCGGGTCGGGAGATCCTGCGCCTCGAAGGCGTCGTGAAGCGATTTCCCGGCGTCGTCGCGCTCGATGGCATTCGTCTGGACTTGCGGGCGGGCGAGGTTCACGCCGTCTGCGGCGAGAACGGGGCCGGCAAATCGACGCTCATGAAAATCATCAGCGGGCAGTACCAGCCCGACGAAGGCACGATCCGGTTTCGTGACGCGCCGGTCAAGTTCGCTTCGACGGCACAAGCGCAAGCTGCGGGCATTGCAATCATTCACCAGGAATTGAATCTAGTTCCGCATTTGACCGTCGCGGAGAATCTCTATCTCGCTCGCGAGCCGAAGCGCGGACCCTTTGTCGATACGCGCAAGCTCAACGCCGATGCAGTGCGCTGCTTGCAACGGATCGGCTTGGATGTGGCACCTACGACGCTGGTACGCACGCTATCGATCGCGCAGCAGCAGATGGTGGAAATTGCGAAGGCGCTTTCATTCGATTCGAACGTATTGATCATGGACGAGCCGACCTCGTCCTTAACCGAATCCGAAACGGTCCAACTGTTTCGAATCATTCAAGAGCTACGCGCGGCAGGCGTCGCAATCCTCTATATATCGCATCGGCTAGACGAGATGGCGCAGATTGTCGATCGCGTGACGATTCTGCGTGACGGGCGTCATATCTCGACGGACGATTTCTCGGCGTTGACGGTGAATGAAATCGTCGCGCGCATGGTGGGGCGTTCCCTCGACGACGCGTACCCCGCGCGGCAATCCGTCCCTACGGAAGAGGTGCTGTTCCGCGCGCGGGATTTGCGCCGTGACGGCGTATTCGGCCCCGTGTCGTTCGAACTGCGTAGAGGCGAGATTCTCGGCTTTGCGGGGCTCATGGGGGCGGGGCGCACCGAGGTGGCTCGGGCGATTTTTGGTGCGGATCGGTTAGATGACGGGCTGCTCGAGTTGAACGGCCAACGCGTGGCGATTCGCTCGCCGCGAGAAGCGATTCGCCACGGCATCGCTTATTTGTCGGAAGACCGCAAACAGGACGGGCTCGCGCTCGGAATGTCCGTCGCTGCGAACATCACGTTGTCGAACGTCGGCGGCGTTTCTTCGCGGATAGGTTTCTTGCGTTTCGATGAAGAAGCGTCGATTGCGCGTCGTTATGTCCATGACTTGGCCATTCGCACGCCGTCGGTCGAACAGATCGTACGCAATCTGTCGGGCGGCAATCAGCAAAAGGTGGTGATAGGCAAATGGCTGTATCGAGGATCGAGGATTCTGTTCTTCGATGAACCCACGCGCGGTATCGACGTAGGCGCGAAGTTCGCCATTTACGGGCTGATGGATCGGCTCGCCGCGGACGGTGTCGGTGTCGTTCTGATTAGCTCGGAGTTGCCCGAACTGCTTGGGATGACCGATCGAATCGCTGTTTTTCATGAAGGCCGGATCACGGCCGTTGTTGAAACCAAACAAACGAGTCAGGAGGAGATTATGCACTTCGCTTCGGGGCGCACACATGCTTGAAATTACATCGGATCGTAGCCAAGCTACGGATCGTTCGTCTCGGCAGCGGCGTCGCGATCTCATTCAAAAATTCGCGGCGCTCGGGAGCCTCGTTGCACTTGTCATTGCGTTCTCGGTCACGAGCTCGGCATTTTTTTCGGTCGACAATTTGATGACCGTCAGTTTGCAAGTGACTTCGATCGCCTACCTGGGCGTCGCCGCTACCTGCGTCATTATCACAGGCGGTATCGATCTGTCGGTCGGCTCGGTGCTGGCGCTCGCGGGTGTATCGGCCGCGTTGCTCGCCAAGGCGGGCATGCCGGTGCCCATCGCCATGCTATGCGGCGTGCTTGTCGGTGCGCTATGCGGATACATCAATGGCATCTGTGTCACGCGCATGGGGTTGCCGCCGTTCATTGCGACGCTGGGCATGATGCTCGTCGCGCGAGGTCTCGCCCTGCAGATAACCGGAGCACGGCCGGTTTCGGACCTGAGCAACGCATTCGGCGTTCTCGGCAACGGTGCGTTGTTCCGGGTTTCTCATATCGGCGCCGATGGATTTCCGGATACGTCATTTCCGGGCATTCCATACCCGGTCGTCATCATGGTCGCGTTCTTCATCGCGGGCGCCATTCTGTTATCGAAGACCGCGCTTGGCCGGCATATCTATGCAGTCGGCTCCAACCCGGAAGCGGCGCGCCTGTCCGGTGTCAATGTTCGCGGTGTGACGATGTTCACCTATGTGCTCTCCGGCGCGTTGGCCGGCGTGACAGGCTGCGTGCTGATGTCGCGCCTGGTGACGGGGCAACCCAATGAAGGCGTCATGTACGAACTCGATGCGATCGCGAGCGCGGTGATCGGCGGGACATCGCTGATGGGCGGCGTGGGCACGATCTCGGGCACGGCCATCGGCGCGTTCGTCATTGGCGTGCTGCGCAACGGCCTGAACATGAACGGCGTGTCCAGCTTCATTCAGCAGATCATCATCGGCGTCGTGATTCTAGGCACCGTGTGGATCGACCAATTGCGAAGCAATAGAAGGTAGAACGGCGGTAGCTCAGCGGTAGATAAGCGGTAGTCAAGCGTAGTTCAACCATGACAAAAGAGGAGTGAGACATGCGCAGGCTTTCGATTTTGGCGGCATCGGCGTGGTTATGCGCCGCGTTCAGCACGGGTGCGTACGCCGCGGGCGGCGAGATCGCCGTCATCGTCAAGACGGTGAATTCGAACTACTGGCAAAACGTGCAGAAAGGTGCAAAGGCCGCACTTGGCGACGCCAAGGGATACACGATGACGTTCCAAGGCCCGGCCGCCGAATCCGATATTACCGATGAAGTGAACATGGTCGAGAACGCGGTGAATCGGCACGTCGCGGGGATCGTGCTCGCACCGTCCGATCCGAATGCGCTGGTACCGGCGATCAAAAAAGCCTGGGAGGCTCACATTCCGGTCGTGCTGATCGACTCCGCACTGTCCGATGCGGGCAAGCAGTATTACCAATCGTTCTTGTCGACCGACAACGAGAAGGCGGGCGAGCTTTGCGCGCAGGCGCTGATCGACCGCGTCGGCCAGACCGGAAAGATCGCGCTGATGTCCTACGTGCCGGGTGCGGGATCGGAAATCGGCCGCGTCGGCGGCTTCAAGAAATACCTCGAAGCGCATTCGAAGCTGAAGATCGTCGGTCCGTACTACTCGCAATCTCAGATGGCGACGGCACTCAACCAGACCACGGATGTGCTCTCCGCCAATCCCGATCTAAAGGGAATTTTCGGTGCGAACGAGCCGACTGCGATCGGAGTGGGGCGTGCACTGAAGCAGTCCGGGAAGGCGGGCAAAGTGGTGGCGATCGGGTTCGACGGCAATCAGGATCTGCAAAATTTCGTACGTGACGGAACGATGCAAGGGATCGCCGTTCAAGGATCGTATCAGATGGGATACAAGGGGATTCAGGCGGTTGTGAACGTCATCGAACATAAGCCCGTCGCGAAGGATATCGACACCGGCGTGGTGATGGTCGACAAAGAAAACCTCGATTCATCCGAAGCGAAAAACGTTCTTTATTGACGATACCTTTTGGCCTGCGTCGATGCTGCGGGTGCAGCCGACGCGGCCAACGGCTGCATGACTTCAACGATAGACCCATTCACGAACGCGTCACCCGATGATCAACGCTCGCGAACCCTATCGCAGCGTATCGGCATGATTTGATCCAGAGGAAATTCTATGCTTAGCGTGATCTGCGAATCACCTGGCGTGCTGCGCGCGCAGCACTCCGACCTGCCTGTTCGAGCTGCCGGCGAGGTATTGCTGCGCGTGTCTCGCGTGGGTATTTGCGGCACCGACCTGCATATTTTCACGGGCAATCAGCCCTATTTGCAGTACCCGCGCGTGATGGGGCATGAATTCTCCGGCGTGGTGGTGGAGGCGGAACACGATTCGGGATTCGCGCCTGGCGATGGCGTCTACGTCATGCCTTATTTGTCTTGCGGGCGGTGCATTGCGTGCCGGCAAGGCAAGACCAACTGTTGCGTAGAAATCAAAGTTCTGGGGGTGCATCGCGACGGCGCGCTCACGGAGTACCTCAGCATTCCCGCCCAGTTCGTTCATCGAGCCGAAGGCGTGACGCTCGATCAGGCGGCGATGCTCGAGTTTTTGGCCATCGGGGCGCACGCGGTGCGGCGCGCGGATGTATTGGCCGATCAACGCGTGCTGGTCGTCGGGGCCGGACCCATCGGCATGGCCGCGATGATCTTTGCGAAGCTGCGCGGCGCCAATGTCACGTGCCTCGATACGCGTTCCGATCGTCTAGCGCTGTGCAAATCTAAATTGAATGTGGACGCTGCTGTCGCGGTCGGCCCAACGGATACGGAACAGCTTGCATCGCTGACGAACAATGAATTTTTCGACGTGGTTTTCGACGCGACAGGCAATATCGATGCGATGAATCGCGGGTTCGGATTCGTGGCGCACGGGGGTAAATACACGTTGATCTCGATCGTGCCGGGCCAAGTGACGTTCTCCGACCCGGAGTTTCATAAGCGGGAAACCACGTTGCTCGCCAGCCGCAACGCAACCACGGCCGATTTCGAGACCGTCCTCGAGGCCATGCGTGCGGGCCGCATTCCACACCAAGCGCTCAATACGCACCGAATGCGGCTTGCCGATGTTCCTGAAGCGTTTCCGCGCTTGCTGGAGACAGGGCAGACGGTGGTGAAAGCGCTGGTGGAGTGCTGAACCAATGCGATGCGACGGTTAGGAAAGCTAGCATGAGCGAACCCATATTGCAGTTCGGGACGAGCCGGTTTCTGCTGGCGCACGTGGCGCTATTCGTGTCGCAAGCGCTTCAGCGCGGCGATGCCATCGGGGGCATCGGCGTCGTGCAGACGACCGCCAACCCCGCCAGCCAGGCGCGTATCGCCGCGTTGTCGCGCCAAGGGAATTATCCCGTGCGTATCCGCGGCAAAGAGAACGGTGCCGTCGTGGATAGCGTTGTCGTCTGCGACGCGATTCGCGCTGCGTGGATTGCCGATCGCGACTGGGCAGAGGTTCGCCGCGCGGCCGTCGAAGATGTGCGGGTGATCGTGTCGAATACCGGAGACGCGGGTTATCGCCTCGACGAACGGGACACCGCCGATATCCTAGCCAATGACCGGCAGGTGCCCCGCAGCTACCCCGCGAAGCTCCTTGCGTTGCTTTATTCGCGTTGGCGCGAACGCGCGGACGAGGGCGTATCGATCTTTCCGTGTGAATTGGTGGCGAACAACGGCGATACGCTGCGCGAGATCGTCCTCGGTCTATCGAAGCAATGGTCGATGCACGACGATTTCATCGATTACATCCGCAACCGATGCGTCTGGGTGAACTCACTGGTGGATCGAATCGTGTCGGAACCGATCGATCCCGTCGGCGCGGTGGCCGAGCCCTACGCCCTTTGGGCCATCGAGCGACGAGCAGGTATGGAATTGCCGTGCACGCACGAGAACATCGTGTTGACAGACGATTTGCCAAGCCACGAACGCTTGAAGCTCTTTTTTCTTAACCTCGGGCACAGCTGGCTAGCGGAGCAGTGGCTTGGCGGCCAGCGGGCGCGGTGCGAAACGGTGCTCGATGCGATGGAAGATTCGCATGCGCGTGCCGATATCGAGGCGGTGTGGCAAGAGGAAGTCCTGCCGGTGTTCGTAGCGATGGGCATGCGCGTTCAGGCCGAGGACTACCTCGTTCGTGTGCGCGAGCGGTTCGGCAATCCCTACCTCGATCACCGAATCGCGGACATTGCGCAAAACCACGTATCGAAAATCGAGAGAAGAGTGTTGCCGCTCATCGAACTCGCGAACACGTTGGGGTTGGAAAGCAGTCAGCCGCGCTTGCGTGGCTTGCTGAGCAAGCATGGCGTGATGCAATGAGGGAATGCTAATTGCTCGGCATACGGCGACGCGCCTTGATCGGGACCGAATGGAACGAGCAAGCAATGGCGGCACATAGGTTGAGGCAATAAGCACGGGTGCCGCGCGCGGTGGATTGGGATCCAATATGCGCAACAGCGGGAGACAAGCGATGACCATCGAAGCGGATGTCGTTTCCTTTCTGGCCGAGGCTGGCCTGAAGCTCGCGACGGCCGAGTCGTGCACGGGCGGTTTGATTGCTGCGCTACTAGCCGGCGTGCCGGGGAGCGGCCGGTGTCTGGACGTTGGATTTGTCGCCTACTCGCCTACTGGGAAGTCGGGCTTCCTAGGCGTTCGGCGCGAGACGATGGAGCGATACGGCCTCACCAGCGAGCAGATCGCGCGCGAGATGGCGGAGGGAGCGCTGGCGGCCGAGGGATGCAGCGCGGACGTTGCCGTAGCCAATACCGGCGTTGCCGATCCCGTCGGTGACGGTGAGGGGCCGCCAGCGGGCACGCAGTGCTTCGCATGGTCCTGGCGTGTCCGGGATCAACCTTGTGTGACTTTTACGGAAACCAAACGCTTTGCCGGTGACCGCAATGAGATTCGGCAAGCGGCGGCGCAATACGCGCTGTCGCGCATCGAGCATTACTCTATGCGGGTACGCCGCTCGGTTGCGGAGGGCGGATAGCGGAGCGACCGCGTTCTCTGCGGCGCTCCACCCGCGTGCTAAGCGAACGCGGACCCTCGATCGAAGTTAGTAGTGAACCGGCGATTTTGTGGTGGGAGTGGCCAACGTGTTGTTGACTCCATAAGCGGGTTCCGCACTATTGCTCATGCCGTTCTGCATGCCGGAGTTCTGCGAGCCCATGCCCATGCCGCTTTCCGAATTGACGGCGCCGGGGGCGCCGTAGCCGCTTGTTGCAGGCGCCGACGATACGGCGGCCGGTGACTTCGTGCTCGGCGTCGCCAGTGTGTTGTTGCTCTGGGCATATGCACCGCCCGACAGCGCAACTGCGGCGACGGCCGCGACTAATGAGCCGATTGCTTTGTTCACGATTCGTTCCTCCAAGATTGGGGCTGGAATATCGACGCAGCCGATCGCCGCCTGCTTGACCATGAATCGAACCATCGCCGTGGCCGGTGCTCTTGCATCCATTGAATCGAGGTGTGCGAGACAGCGATAGGCGAGCATCCGCGGCAGTGTGCCTGCTCGATATCAAGGCCCAGGGAAATAGCTACCTACGCGAGTTCTTGAAATGCTTTAAACAAGTATAGGTGACGCAGCGAGTGTAGGTTGTCGTCGTGCGCAGCGATCTCGGCAGGAAAAATGCAGGCGATTGCGCGATAAGCGGCGGATGTGCAAAAAGTGAGCGTTGATGAAGCGCGCAATGAGGGGCTGGCGATCGGGCCGTTGCGAAGGACTCATTGCTCACTTTCGACTGCCGACGTCTTCGAGTAGGTACTTCGCCTCGACGATCGACTCCGCATGCCTATCGCGCATGTAAGCGCTGCTTCGGCGCCATTTCGAAGTACACGCTTTCGCCCTGTGCGACATCGATAATGCGAAACCCGCCGTCGGTACGAAAAACGATGGCGTGCGAAATCAATGGAATCCGGATCGAGCCGTCTTTAAGGTGCATCGCGCAGGGATCCGACAGTTCGGGCACGGTCCATCCCAACAGTTCTGCTCGAACCATCGCCTCGATGATTTCCGAACGCGCTTGCTCGGGAGTCGACGGCGCAGGGCGGATCTTACTGAGCTCTCGACGCAGACGATGCAAACGGCGCATCGTTTCGGGCTTGCGAGGGAGGCTGACGCGGCTGCGTCCGGCGGCCTCGGATCGCCCGAAGTCGCTTTTCAATTCGGAAAGGCCCGGCGCGCATGGCGGCGCTGCCCGCGAGGTATTGGCGGATTCAGCGGGCTCAGCGGGCTCACCGGCTTCGAAATCCGGGGCGGTGTGTGGGCCGATACCGCTTGTATTGAGGTTGACGTTCATGTGTAAACGATAAGCGGCCTAGGCATTGCGCCGGTCGCAACGGCGCCGGCGCGATCAATGCGCTATTCGATTGCGCAAGTGTAGCCTCGGATGCTTGCTTTGTGCCTTCCTCGTCGCTATCAAAGCGCTTGTTGCATCTGCAGCGTGGCGAGTACCGATTGGCCTCGCGTCGTAAGCGCCGGCCGCCGGTTACCCTCGGCGCATTGCTCTAGCTCGATCAGTTGCCGTTCCATCAGTGCATCCAATTCGGCGCGGTTGAGATCGATCTGATCCGGCGCACGATGAACGAGCATCAGTGTTGCAAATTCGTGTGGGCTCAGCATGATAGTTGACCAATCAGTGTCGCGCCGCCATCGCTGGCGGCGCGACATGCGTTTCCATTCGCCGGGCAGGCGCACGATCGCCACCGGCCGGCTAACCGAACTGGACCTCGATGCGTCTCGGCTTGGCCTCATCACGTCGCGGGATCGTGAGCTTCAGCACGCCGTCTTTAAGTTGCGCATCGATGCGCGCCACGTCGAAGTCCGGACTCAGCGCGAATGCGCGAGCGAAGTGCGCATGCTGCATTTCCGCATGCTGCAATCGCAAGCCAGCCGGCGTCGGCACCAGGGCCTGCGCCTCGATCTGCAAATGCCCGTCCTGCACGCGAACGTCTAGTTTTTCTCGGGGCACGCCCGGCAGGTCGGCGAACAATGTGATGCCGTGTGCATCTTCAAAAACATCCACGGCGGGCGCGACGCGCGTTTGGCGTGCGTTCTCGTGCGTTCCCAGTTGCTTGCTCACGGCGCTCTCCGTCGAGCGCGCGTCGGTGGTCAATTCAGTACGATCGCTCATGATGTCCTCGTCGATGGTAGGCGGGAACCCGATTCAGCGGGCGTCCCGTATTGCCGTATCGAATGCTCATTGCACGGTGATGGCGCGCGGCTTGGACGCCTCCGATTTGGCGAGGCTGATCGACAAGCATCCGTTGGAATACTTCGCGCTGACCCGGTCGGGATCGGCGTGCGCCGGTAATTCGATGACGCGGCGGAAAGAACCCGTGAAGCGTTCGCGCGCATAGACTCGCGTCTCTTCGCCGGCCGCGGGTTGAGCGGCCTCGCGCTCCCCGCTGATCGTGAGCAGGCCCTTGTCGATGGATACGTCTATCGTGGCGGGATCCAGGCCCGGCGCGAAAGCGACGACTTCCAGGCTGTCGTCGGTACTTCCGATGTTCACGGGCGGGAAGGAACCCAAGCGGGTGGCCCGCAGGCTTACCGGGAAGTCGGTGAATAGATTCACCATTTGACGCTGGAGGCGGTCGAATTCGCCCAGCAAATGAGTGCTGAAGAACGGATCGCTCATGATTGGCTCCTGAAAAAAGGGGCCGCAAAGAGATCGAACCGGAACGGACCACGCGCTCCAGTTCACTCGTCCTTGCGACACCGCGGACGAACAAAGAGAAACACGCAGCGCATGAAACAGCGACTGCTCTAGCGGAACCTAAGCTAGTGTGCGCGGCGGGATTTTAAAGGGTTGCGTAACGTTTTGTTACATCTCGCTTGCGCGCGATTCCGGGTGCGCCCGCCTTCGCTGATCGACTGACTTCGGCGATAATGGCGGCCGCGCCGGAACGGCGACTTTTTGAACGCCCTTGCCGGCATCGGATTCTCGGATTAGGAGGACAACATGCGTGACATCATCGACGGCTTTCTGCGCTTCCAGCGCGACGTCTATCCGCAACGAGTCGAACTGTTCAAGCAACTCGCGACAACGCAAAATCCGAAAGCGTTGTTCGTGACGTGTTCGGATAGCCGCGTCGTGCCGGAATTGCTCACTCAGCGCGAGCCCGGCGAAATGTTCGTGATTCGCAACGCGGGCAACATCGTGCCGTCGTACGGTCCGGAACCGGGCGGCGTATCGGCTACCGTGGAATATGCGGTGGCGGTATTGGGCGTGCAAGACATCGTAATCTGCGGCCATTCCGATTGCGGCGCGATGGGGGCGATTTCGCGTTGCACGTGTCTCGATCATATGCCGGCGGTCGCGAACTGGCTGCGCCATTCGGATGCCGCAAAAGCGATCAACGCGGCACACGAATTCGATACGCCGCGCGCGAAACTCGACAACCTGGTGCGGGAAAACGTCATCGCGCAATTGGCGAACATCCGCACGCATCCGTCGGTTGCACTCGCGCTCGAGCAAGGGCGAATGAATCTGCACGGCTGGGTGTACGACATCGAACGAGGCAACATCGATGCGCTCGACGGCGCGACGCGACGCTTCGTGTCGCTTGCCGAATTCCCAACGACCGTTGCTGTCGCTTCGCGCAATCGCACGCTCGGCTGATACGGCTGCCCCGGCGAGCGAAACGGCTTAGTGGGGCATGACCATCCCGACCGCGGCGATCATCATCGCTAACGTCGCGAGCCATCCGCCCCAAGCCAGCGCGCCCTTGACGGCGAGTTCGCCCATGACGCGCCGGTTGGTGGCCATGAGCATAATGACGACCATGATCGGCACCGCGGCGACGCCGTTGATGACGGCGCTCCAGTACAGCGCCCGAATGGGATCGAAATGCATGAACGTGATTGCAACGCCCCCGATGATGGCAAGTGCAATCACGCTATAGAACTCGCGCGCGAGGGCTAAGTGCAGGCTGAGACTGTTGCGCCATCGAAAACTGCCTGCGGCCGCATAGGCCGCTGAACCGGCGAGAACAGGCAGTGCCAGCAGGCCCGTGCCGATGATTCCGAGAGCAAACAACACGTACGCGAAACGGCCGCCGATCGGCTCCAGCGCGCGCGCCGCATCGGCCGACGTCGTCACGTCGATGTGATGCAAATGCAGTGTCGCCGCTGCGGTCAGCACGATAAAAAAGGCGATGATGTTGGAGACCCCCATACCAAGCCATGTGTCGAAATTGATCCGGCGCAATTGCACCGGTGCCTGATAGGGTGCGCGGCGCAAGGGTTTCTGACCGGCTTCCGAGCGCATCTCTTCCACTTCCTGCGAAGCTTGCCAAAAAAACAGGTAAGGGCTGATCGTCGTACCGAGTACCGCGACGACGGTTGTCAAATAATCGGAACTCAGCGAAACCTGAGGCAGCACGATGGCATGCAGCACGTCGCCCCAATGAATCGGCACAATCAAGGCGACCGCAACGTAGCCCAGGAGCACCAAGGCCGTCCATTTGAGCAGGCGCGCGTATTGTTCATATGGAACAAAGATCTGCAAAACGACCGACAGTCCACCGAGTAAGACGACATTGAATTGCTGTGGCGTTTTTGCCAGCAATTGCATCGCCGCGCCCATTGCCGATAAGTCGGCGGCGATGTTGATGACGTTGGCGACGATCAGCAAGGTGACCGCACCATAGAGTAGGGACTTGGGGTAGTGCGCCCGGATATTGGATGCGAGGCCCTTGCCCGTGACGCGGCCGATGCGTGCGCTCACCAGTTGGATCGCGGCCATGAGCGGATAGGTGAGCAGCAATGTCCACAGCAAGTTGAAACCGAACTGCGCGCCCGCTTGCGAATACGTGCCGATGCCGGACGGATCGTCATCCGCCGCACCTGTGATCAATCCTGGGCCCAACCGGCGGATCCACGAACGCTCGACGGGGTCGTTGACCGCTTTTTCCGGCGCCGCAATGTTGTCGTCGCTCATCCCCACCTCCCGCGAGATCGTCGAATCACTAGCAATCGTTGGGCCTGCCGGATGAACCCATTGCCGAGGCTGGCCACCGAGGTTGTGCGGCGCATTCGGGCTGCGCATGTCGAAGCGGGCCGATCGCAATTCGAGGCGGCGCTTGACAACGCCTATGCCGCGTAAGATCATTTGTTCGGCGTAAGAGCAAATGATCTTACGCGCGGCGCGAGGTCGTTTCGCCGCTGCGCGGCCAACGATAAAAGGCGGAGACGATGGCGGGAGAATTGAACGGAAAAGTCGCTGTGGTGACCGGCGCCGCTTCTGGGATTGGATTGGCGAGTGCCGACGCGCTGCTGTCGGCGGGTGCGAGCGTCGTCCTCGTCGATCGGGACGCGGCCGCCTTGGAGTCGGTTTGTGCGCAACGCGGCGATCGCGCGCTGCCCTTGGTGGCCGATCTCCTCGATCCGAAAGCCTGCGCGGCGATCGTGCCGCGCGCGTTGGAATGGGCCGGACAGATCGATATCTTCCATGCGAATGCGGGACTTTATGTCGGTGGCGATTTAATCGACGCCAATACCGAAGCCATCGATCGCATGCTGAACTTGAACGTCAACGTCGTCATGAAGAACGTGCATGACGTCTTGCCGCATATGATTGAACGCCGGACCGGCGACATCATCGTGACGAGTTCTTTGGCCGCTCATTTCCCGACGCCGTGGGAACCGGTGTACGCGTCTTCCAAATGGGCGATCAACTGTTTCGTGCAAACGGTACGTCGCCAAGTGTTCAAGCATGGGATTCGCGTGGGCTCGGTATCGCCGGGGCCCGTCGTCAGCGCACTGCTTGCGGATTGGCCGGAAGAAAAGCTCAAGGAAGCCAAGGAATCGGGTAGCTTGATCGAACCGAGCGAGGTTGCCGCGGCCATCTTGTTCATGTTGACGCGGCAACGCGGCGTGACGATTCGTGACATCGTCCTTATGCCCACCCAATTCGATCTTTAGGCGTTCTTCAGCCGTCAGTCGAGATCGTCGTTGCCTACCAGGTACCGATCTCGCGCTCGAATTTCGCAGTAATAGGCGATCGCCGGCATGGTGATATAGCCGCCCACCGACGCACGATTCACACGGCGCCTCGCCGGCGTGTTGGCAAGAACGGCAGGGCGGCCTTCATGATCGCCCGCGCGGCTCACGCATTCGCGTCACTTTGACGTCGAACTGTCTGTGCATCTCCGGCGACGTTGCAACCCAATGCAATTCAAGTTCGCCGAACGCACTGTTGGTTCCTGCGGCCTTCTAAAGAACGCGGCTCGATCTGCCGATAATCCATATTCTGCTTTCATCATGAAGCAGGGTGCCGGCGCATCGGCGCACCCTGCCCGGGCCGTGCTACAAAGAACACAAAAATGAAGAATAAGTTCGCTCGTCTTACGTTTCTTTCAATGGCGTCGGTATGCGTCTTGTTGTCTGTGCATCAACCCGCCGCGCAGGCTCAGGTACCGTTGCCGCCAACCCAAGCCGCGACGCCCGCCCACCCCACCGTTGCCCAAGCCATCGCTGGCTTGCCGCCCGATGTACGGGCGAAATGCGTGGCAGCCGGCGTCTCGACGCAATCGGCAGGCATGCACATGGCGGAGACGGCGCAACTGCTCCGCGGCTGTTTGGCATCGCGCGACTTGCCGGTGGTGCTGAGGATCGCGATGCTCGAAGCGCTTGCGTTGGCTCAAGCTGCGTTGCGGGACGGCAATGCAGCGATCGAGTCGCAATTGGCCGCCATCGAGTTGGAACCTGCACCGACCGACCTTGAGTGGTTTTATCTTGCCGATCTCTACGACGAGAATCACGAGTACGAGCAAGGTCTCGCCACGTTGGATAGGATCCGTGACGCGCACGAAGCTAGGCACGACCTCGATGCGTCGTTCGGCGTCGCGTACTATCTAGAACTCGGCAAGAACCGCGCTGCAAGCGGACATGCCCAGGATGCAATCGACGATTTCTCGAAGGTGATTTCGGCCATGCCTGCCAATGCGGGAGCCTATGCGCTTCGGGCACGCGAACGCGAACGCGTCGGCGATAAAGATGGGGCTCGCGCCGATTACATCGAGTGGGTGCGTTGGGTGTCGGCAGATTCCGTTGACGAGACGATGCACGCCAAATTGGCCAGCCTCGGAATCGACGCGGAGCGCGAGCGTCGCCATCCTTTCGGCAGCGCGAATCCGCTGCTCGAGCTACAGCAGCAATCGGAGAAGGATGCCGAGCAGGCGTTGCGAACCGCCGATACGACGCAGGCGAAGGCGCAAGCCTATTGGGATCTTTCCGATGCATTGGACGGTCTCGGTCAGCGTGAGCGAGCGCTCTCCGCTATCGACAAGGCGATTGCACTCGACCCGAGCGACGTGCACTTCGGGCAATCGAAAGTCACGACGCTGGTGGGCTTGCATCGCCTCGACGATGCATTCGCCGCGGCCGCGCCGTTATTCAAACGGATGCATGACGAACTCGCGGAAGCTAAGAATCCGGCCGAAGTCCATCGTAAATATGTCGAACTCACCAGCTCTGCGTGCTGGGCCTATATCCTCAAAGGCGACTGGTCGAACGCAATAGCGATGATGGAAGATAGCGCGGACGGAGCGGATGCGATCGATCAGGACTATCTCGCCGCCCTATATCTAATCGTGCGTGCGCGCAGCGACAATGCGGTCCCAGCGAACGCGTACTTCGAAGACTATATCCGACGCAGCGCCTTCAGCGCAGAACCGAATTATCGGCGAGCGCTCCTGCACTACGTTCTCGGCCACGTCTCGCTCAAAGTCGTCTACTCGATGATCGATCTGGTTCAGAGCCCCGCCGCGCGTGAGAACGCGCTAGCAGAAACATGGATGATGGCCGCTGGGTACGAGCGCTTCATCAAACACGAAGACGCTGCGGCCCGGGTCTTTAAAGAACGAATCAACGACCTTCAACCCTATGGCACCACTGAATGGATGATGGTGCAGTTCGGGGGGATGTAATGACAGTCTTCGCCCCGCCCGCTACGCGGATCGCGTTCGTCCTGCGCCACGCAGTCTCCGCGCTGGCGGCGCTGGCGGCAACGGCATCGCTTGCCGCGCAGGCAATGTCGCCCGCGCCGTACAGCGCGGCCCGAGGCTGGGATGCATCCGGGGCCGTGCCCCGCATCCCGTTCAACGACAGCGCTTCGCCATGCTCCGAGCAATGGGGTGGTCCCAACGGCGGCTTCCGCTCGCCGTTATCGAAGCCGGCCGAGATGCGTGCAGTCTGCGCTGCCGAAGCGGCCAAGGGCAACCTCGACGCGCAAACCCTGTACGGCCAGTTGATGCTATACGGATTCGCCGCCGTGCCGGATAAAGCGGGGTTCGCTCTGTTGCGCTCGGCGGCGTTGCTGGGTCAGCGCGTGGCACAGCGCATTGTCGGCCAGCTGTATCAGGGTGGCGATCCCGTGCCGCGCGATCGGCTTGCTGCGCGCTGGTGGTTGAATCGGGCGGCGGCATCGGGCGATGGTGTCGCAGCGGATACGCTTGGCGTTCTCGATTACACGGGCGATAACGGAACACCCGATTTCGACGCTGCCTATCAACGCTTCGTGGAAGCGGCCGCGCATGACGATGCGCGGGGCGCAACCAACGCCGGGCGAATGCTGGCGGCGGGCTGGCCCGGCACGCCGAAAGATGCTCGAGGCGCTGCGGCTTGGTACATTCGCGGCGCAATGCATGGCGATGCCGGCGCTCAGTTCTTGCTCGGCCGGGCGCTACTGCTGGGCGAGGGCGTGACCAAGGACGAGACGAAGGCTCTCGGATGGTTGAGTGCGGCTGCAGACCAAAACCAGCGCGATGCCAAGGCGATGCTTGCGGAACTGTATCTGCGCGGAATGGGCGCGCCCGTCGATCCGCGTCACGGTTTTGCATTAATGCTCGCTGCCGCCAATCAAGAGGCACCGTATGCACAGCGCCGCGTGGGCGAGTTGTATGGGCGAGGGATCGGCGTTGCCGTTGACGACGCGATCGCGCGAACATGGCTACGCCGCGCGGCACTGAACGGCGACCTAATCGCCCAATATGAGCTTGCAATGTCGTATCGGACGGGGAAAGGCGGTTCCGTCGATTTAGACGGCGCGATCGCTTGGATGCGCAGTGCGGCGGACGCGGGCCTGCCCGCGGCCCAAAACGATCTAGGGACCATGCTGCAAAAGGGCGAAGGTGGCCCGCGGGATATGTCGGAGGCGCGCAAGTGGTATGAACGCGCTTCGGCAGAGGGTCTCGGTGTCGCGGCGCGCAATCTAGCGGCAATGGCGGCTCAGGGTCTCGGCATGCCGCGCGACGAAGCGCAAGCCTATCGGTATGCGAAGCTGGGCGCAGAGCGCGGCGATCCGCGCTCCGAATTGTGGGCCGGGTCGATGCTGGTGCGCGGAACGGGCGTGGCGACACAAAAGGCGGCCGGACTTGCTTGGCAGCGCAAGGCGGCCGACGATGGCGACGCCGAGGCCGAGCTTGTCGTCGCGTCGCAATACCTGTCCGGAATCGACGTCCCTCGAAACGATGCGTTAGGCGAAGCGTATTTGAAGCGGGCCGCCGACCAAGGGAATCCCCGCGCGCAAATTGCTCTGGCCCGCTTGCTGTTGCAGCGGTCAGCCGCGGCGAATGGAGCGGCGGCGAGGGCGTGGCTGCTTAAAGCGGTCGCTCAGCATTTCGGTCCGGCCTATGCAGCGGTGGGTGAGCTTTACGAAAACGGTGCCGGCACGCCGGCGGACCTGCCGACCGCTATAGAGTGGTTCGCTCGTGGCGCAGCATTGAACGATAAGGCTTCCGAGCGCGATCTCTGTTCGGCGTACGTCAATGCGCTCGGCCCTGCATACGATTCGGGCAAAGCGATGCATTGGTGCACCGTGGCCGCCACTGCTGGCGATAGATTCGCAATGGAGACGCTGGCCTCGGG
This sequence comes from uncultured beta proteobacterium, assembly GCA_963838695.1. GTDB lineage: Bacteria > Pseudomonadota > Gammaproteobacteria > Burkholderiales > Burkholderiaceae > Trinickia. The sequence continues at coordinate 33,582 of CAWIRZ010000048.1, forward strand.
TACCTTGGCCGAATTGCCGTCTACGGCACGCGCCTATTGGCAATGGCGGCTCGCATCGATGGGTGACGCGGCATACGGCCATATCCTTGGCGAAGCATACGATCTTGGAGAAGGCGTCCCGGTCGATCATGGCGCCGCGCTCTATTGGCTCAGGCGCGCGGCGACGCAGGGCGACGCGGCGGCCCAGAGTTCGCTCGCGCGGCATCTCTTTAGCGGCATTGGCGGCCAGCAAGACGATTACGAGGCGTTTGCATGGGCCAAGCGCTCTGCGGCGGTTAGCGCGGACGGCATGATGCTCGTCGGCGAATCCTATCTATCGGGGCGTGGTGTCGACAAGGACGTTGCAACTGCGCTCAAATGGCTGACCAAGGCGGCCGATGCAGGGTCGGCGCAGGCGGCGAACGATCTCGCTAATTGTTATGAAACGGGCGACGCAATCGTGCGCGATTCGTTGCTTGCGCAACGTTGGTACCGCAAGGCGGCCGCGCTCGGATCGGAGGAAGCCTCCATCGCGCTTGCGTTGAAGGCGCTGAATGAAGGCGCCGAGCTGTCCTCCGCCACTGAGCGTGAACAGTTTTGGCTCGCGCGGCGTGTCGCCGATTCGTCCGACCATGCCTCGTCGCGAGCGATGGATACGACCGCGGAAAGCGAAGCGCAAGCGGGGTGGCGTGCGCTTTCGGCAATCGATAGAGCGTGGCTGTCGCACCCGTTCGCGCAGTTTGAAATCGGCATGTATTTCTTGCGTGGAATAGGCGTGCCTCAGGACAAGGCGCTCGGCGACGCGTGGCTTCGGTGCGCGCAAGCGAGGCTGTCGACGAGGGTGGAATGGCATGTCTACGCGCTTGCCGCGCAGGACGTCGAAGCGCGCGTGCGCGTGTCGCTTACCGAAGCGGAAAAAGAGCGTGCGGATCAATTGGCCAGGAGCCTTCTGGCGGCTATGCCCGACCGGCGCGCGGCGACAAAGATAGACGCAACGCTCTGAGTCATGATGGGCCGGCGTTGCTGATACCATGCACGGCTGTCATATCGCACCGCCCGATCGTTACTCCTTCCCCGCCTTCGTTCGCCATGTCGCTCATCAGCTTGCTAACACCTTGGGAGCCGTCGTACGGGCTCGTTGCGATCTTCGTCATCGCAGGGGGGCTATTCGCGCGCGGGGCCGCTCGGGTACGCATGAGTGCGTGGCGGCGCGCCGCATTTTGGACAGGTCTCGCATTGTTCTACGTGGCGCTTCATACGAAGGTGGACTACTACGCCGAGCACCAGTTCTTCGTCCATCGGCTCCAACATCTCGTCTTGCATCACTTGGCGCCGCTTTTGCTGATGGCGTCGTATCCCGGCGGCGCGTTGCGCGCCGGCTTACCGTTCGCTTGGCGCGGCGGGCTGCGGCGATGGCAAGCCGGGCGCAGCGCGCGCATCGCGGCGTTGGTGCTGCTCAATCCTGCATTCATTTCGGCCGCGTTCGTCGTATCGGTGCTCGTTTGGCTGATCCCATCCGTCCAATTCATATCGATGCTCGATTGGCGGATTTATCTGTTCATGAATGGGTCGGTGGCGATCAGCGGGCTTTTGTATTGGTGGATGGTGCTCGATCATCGGCCGAGCCCGCCGAGTCGGACGCGCCCCGGGCTGCGGGTTTTATCGCCCATCATTACGATGACGCCGCAGATCTTGGCAGGGGCCGTTATTACGTTCGCTTCGCGTGATCTTTATCCGGTGTTCACGCTGTGCGGCCGCGCATTCACAACGATCCCTCCCGCGCTGGATCAAAGTTTGGGCGGATTGATCATGTGGGTGCCCGCCGCCGTATTGGAAACGGTCGGCGCGATGATGGCGTTGCGGCACATGATGAGGCTGTCGAATTCACCACGAGGACGGTTGCCGCAAAAGGTCGGCGCCAAACCGGTGATGCGCCCCGCGCCCAACGCGGTGTAAGTTCGTCGGCGACGTGTCGCGAGCGCGATGTTCAGCGATCGCCTGCGATCGCTGCTCCTACGGCAGGTTACGCCAGGGTTATGCCAGGCAGCCGGGCTGATCCGGCTCGTCGGTCGTTGCAATCGGATGGCTCATTTCACGGATTGGGATCACCGTGCGGCCGCCGCAGTCCCGCAAAAGATCGCGCAATTCGTTGATCACCGGAAATACCTCGTGATTCCAATCGGCGCCTTGCCGATCGTGGGCCTCTTGTTCGCGTTCGACGATCCAGCGATCCTCCTTGAAAATGCGCTCGGTGAACCAGACCAGCAGCGGCCAGGCAAGGTCGAGAGCAAACCGGATGCCGGGCCGGCGAATCGACAGCAGACCGAAGGTTCGGTTAGTGCGTTGCGCGGCGTCCAGCGGCACGTAGACAATCCATAGATCCATCACCAAGGTGCCACTGGTGGAGCGAATCTGTAGCGTCTGATACGGATAGCCGGTGCGGATCGTCATGACGTCTTTGTCGTCCTGGGCGCCGTCCTTCTTCGCGGCGCCGAACACCAGTGCTTCGCCGACGGGTTGCTTGCCTTCCATCCGCGCGAACGTGTAATCCACTTCCACCCAGTCCTCGCCGCGCCGGCGGCCGAGCGAACGCGCACGCATTTGCCCCATCTGTCTGCGGTGCAGAAACTGATGGTTCATGTCCATCAGATTTTCGTGCATGAAGGAATAGTGGCACTTGACCTCGCGCCCGAACCGGCGCGTCTTATACGCTTTATCCTGCACCGAGGGCAGTTCGGGCAACGGCCGCGCTTCGGCAAGTGCAGCCTCGCCGGGGAACACGAAGACAAGGCCGTACATCTCGCGGCACGGGTAGGCGCGTACGCCGTTCGGCAGTCGCTCGCGTCCCAAATAGGGGACATCGATGCACTTGCCGGTACAGTCATAAGTCCAACCGTGATAACCGCAGCGAATAGACTCCCCCTCCACCACGCCTGCATGCAGGGGCACTTGCCGGTGCGCACATCGATCTTCGAGTGCGAAGATCGTCCCCGATTGAGTCCGTGCCAGAACGATGGGATCACCGGCGAAGCGCACCCCAAGGGTCTTGCCCTTTTTCACTTCGCTCGACCAGGCGAGTGGATACCAGTGATCGGGATGAATGGGTACGCGGCGCAGATCGCGCGCGGGCGCGGCTGCGGCTGGGTCGATGGCACTGCTGTGCTGCAACGGCATGGCATGCATGCTTGACGCCTCCTTGCATATCGAAAGCTGAGGCCGCCGCCGTGAATGGACGCCTTAGCGAACGGAACCTGGGCAGTCTACGCGAAACTGGCGATTTGCTCGACTCGGTTCGACTTAATCCGCTACGCGCAATGTATAGCAGTTGCGCGTAACTGCATGAAGATCAGAACAGCCGTGCTTGACGGGACATCACCGTATCGAAGTCGCCGCCCAAGAAAACGAGGATCGCATCGGCGACCGGTTGCAACTGACGCTCGACATAGAACGCGTAGTCGATTGGTGCCGACAGTGTTTCAAGCGGCTGCGGCCCGGCGACGGTCATGACGTAGCTGATCCATCCGCCGTTCTGATATTGCAGCGGCCGCCCCTGCGCGCGATTGAATTCATCGGCCATGCGCGCTGCGCGCACGTGGGGCGGTACGTTCGTTTGGTAGTCATGCAGCGGGCGCCGCAGGCGTTTTCGGTAGACCAGCTGCGCATCGAGTTCTCCGCTCAACGTCCGCCGAACGTAATCGCGAATGTATTCGGTGTAGGGCTCGTGTTTGAATACGCGCCGATACAGCTCTCGCTGAAACTGCTGCGCGAGCGGAGTCCAATCCGTGCGGACCGTTTCGAGCCCTTTGAATACGACGTCCTCGCCGCCGCTCTTGGCGAGAGTGAGCCCCGCATACCGCTTCTTACTTCCTTCTTCGGCTCCGCGCACGGTCGGCATGAGAAAGCGCGAGTAATGACGCTCGAATTGGAGTTCTAGTGCACTGTCGAGGCCGTAGCGGGTGGTCAGCTCCGCCTTCCACCAGGCGTTGACGTGTTCGACGAGCGCGTGGCCGACCGCCGCGGCTTCTTGCTCCGCATAGGGCCGCCTGAGCCAAACGAACGTCGAATCGGTATCGCCATAGATCACGTCATAGCCCTGCGCCTCGATCAGTTCGCGCGTTTTGCGCATGATCTCGTGGCCGCGCATCGTAATCGACGAGGCGAGCCGCGGATCGAAGAAGCGGCAGCCAGGCGAACCGAGTACGCCATAAAACGCGTTCATGATGATCTTCAACGCCTGCGAGAGCGGGGCGTTTTGCTGTTGCTTCGCGTGATCGCGGTTTTCCCAGACCTGGCGCACGATTTCCGGGAGGCAGTGCTTGTCTCGCGAGAACCGCGCGCCGAGAAAACCCGGTATCGACTTTTCGTCGGACGGGGCGGATAAGCCTTCGATCAGCCCGACGGGATCGATCAGAAAGGTACGGATGATCGACGGATAGAGGCTCTTGTAATCGAGGACGAGGACAGAATCGTAAAGGCCAGGCCGCGAATCCATGACGAAGCCGCCCGGACTATTTTCGCCCGAGACATCGCCAACATTCGGCGCAACGTAACCGAGGCGATGCATGCGTGGGAGATACAGATGGGTGAAGGCGGCAACGGAGCCTCCGCTGCGATCGACGGGCAGCCCTGTCACCGAGGCGCGTTCGAGCAGGAAGGCCATGAGATCCGTTTTCTCGAAGATGCGCGTGACGAGTTCGCAATCCTTGAGGTTATATCGCGCGAGCGCGGGCTTATCTTCATCGAACCGGCGCTGGATTTCGTCCATGCGTTGATAAGGGTTGTCGATAGACTTGCCCTCGCCGAGCAGCGATTGCGCGACGTATTCGAGGCTGAAGGAAGGGAAACTCCAGGTGGCGGAGCGTAGCGCTTCGATACCGTCGATGATGAGGCGTCCGGCCGCGGCGGCGAAATAGTGCTGCGCTCGCGCCCCGTGTTCGCGCCATTCCATCGCTGCGCCGCCGCGGCCGAGGCGCAGTGGTATGCCGTATTGTTCAGCGTGCGCGCGCAGGATGCGCAAATCGAACTGTACGAGATTCCAGCCGATGATCGCATCCGGATCGTGCTCGGCGATCCATGCGTTTAAACGCTCGATGATCTGTGCTCGGTCGTGGCAGTACTCGAGCTGAAAATCAAGCCCGGTTGCGTCGCCGTTTTCCGGGGCGAGCATGAAAACCTGGCGGTGGCCGCATCCTTCGAGCGCGATCGAATAAAGCTCGCCGTGCGCACTCGTTTCGATATCGAGCGACACCAGCTTTAAGTGCGGGCGATAGTGCGCCGCTGGTTTCATCTCGCCGTTGAGCAGGTGCCCATGTTCATTGGGCTCGCCTCGGTAGTGCACGGGCGCCGTAATGAATCGCTCCATCATGTAGCGATCGGGCGGTTGAATGTCCGCCTCATAGACGTCGATGCCTGCCTGGGTGAGCCGCTTGGCGAGGCTCGCGAGTGGGCGATATGACTGCGAGTACAGCCCGAGCACGGGGCGTTGCCGAAAATCCTTGAGCGAAAGCGGGCGGAGTTCGGCTCGTGTCTCGCCTTTTAGGAATTGTTTGGCTGCCGTTTCTTGATCCGCGGGGAGAAACGCAACGGAGGGCGAATTCCGCAAGCGCAACAGCCGTGGCCCAGCTTGCGTGGACAGCCAAAATTCCACCTCGGTATGCGTGCCGAGATCGCGCCAGTGGCGCGTCAGAATGAAACCCTCCTGGAACTCGGTCAAAGCGATACTCGGCAGTCGGCGTGAACGTGGGGGATTTTAATACGTTGGGAGGTGGCGGATGTCCGTTCATCGGGGCAAGGGTGGGTAGACGCGAACGATTCTTGCTCTAAGGTCTTTCGGCGAGCGGCTTCGCTCTGGAGTGCCACGATGATCGAAGAGAAGCACACGGTGACGACTGAGGCGAAGGCTGCCAGCCATCAGGCGCGCAGGCGAGCGGCAGATTCACTCATCGATTTGGTGAAGGGCTTGCCGTTCGTCGATCGGATCGCCGAAGGGGGCTTGATGGCGCTGCAAGCGGTCAGCGGCGCCTGCCTGGCCTATGGCATCGCCAGCCTGCTGCACACCAAGCAGCCTTTTTGGGCGGCCATCACCGCCATCTCCGTCACACAGCATCGATACTCGGATACGCGTAACCTCTCGCGCGACCAATTCATCGGCGCGCTCATGGGCGGGCTGTTCGGTTTCGCCGGTGCCTGGCTCGGTGCCGGCGCGCACGAGATTGCGGGCTATGCGACGACGATCGCGGCGGTAATCGTCGTGTGTTGGTGCATGAACGTGGGCAGCGCAGCGCGGCTGGGCGCAATCACTGCGACCATCGTGCTGCTGGTGCCGATGCAAGGCCCGCTCTGGGACGTGCCTCTGTTTCGGTTTTTGCAAGTCATCCTTGGCGCAGCGTCAACGCTCGTCGTGAGCTGGATCTTCACTCAGATCGGCAAAAGGTTGAGGCGGTCCTGATCTAGCTGCCATCGCAGCGAAAACAGAGCGGTATTTTTCCCGCCGCGCTGCGCCGTGCGGTAGCACATTGGCGCGGAACCTAAGATCTTCCGTCGTTTCGCCTTCCCCATTCGGTCGCCAGCCGGGCGGCTTGATCAGGTACCCGCACATCTCCCGTACGGAACGAGAAGAACGAAGATCGCGCCACAACGCACGCCAGTGTCCGAACTCTATCGTCAGCAAATCATGGGTAGCAATCGGTTCGACTAGACCAAAACGACAGGGAACACGCTGATCCTCCGCGATATACGTGCCGAAGAGCCGATCGAACACAACCAAAACGCCGCCATAATTGCCGTCCAGATATTCGACGTTAGACGCGTGATGCACTCGGTGCGAGGACGGCGTATTGAAAATCCACTCGAGTGGGCCGAGGCGCGGGATCCACGTCACATGCAGCCAGAATTGATAAAGCAGGTTGATCGAAAGCAGCATGAACACCGCCTTGGGCGGCACACCGAATAGCGGCGCGACGGCGAAGAACGCTGTCGATCCCGTGAGCCGCCCAGTCCAACCGAGACGATACGCGGCAGAAAGATTCAATTGGTTCGGACCGTGGTGCACCGCGTGCGTGCACCAAAACCAGCGCGTACGATGTGCTGTCCGGTGGAACCAGTAATAGCAAAACTCTTGCACGAGGTAGCACGCTAGCCACCCGGTCCAATGGTTCATCGGAACTGTCCATAGCCGATGCCGCCAAAACCAGTTTGCAACATCGCCCCAGAAAGCGAGTGGCAGCAGCCAGCGTAAAGGATATTCGCGCACGAGAAAATCGACGACGGAAACCGCAGCGGCTTTCCAATCGTAGCGAGATCGACCGTATCGGAAAGTGAGCGTGAGCACCAGCGCTTCGACGATAGACGCAACGAGAACGGCCGCATTCGCGTATTTGAGCAGCGTGAGCAAGGTAGCCATAGCCGAATCGTCGTTGGTCTGGGGATGTCGGCCAGCGTAGGCTGGCGCGTCTAACGTTGCAAGGCTCGTGGGGCGAAGCGGACCTACCGTGGGGGGAGCCGGATGCTTGCGCTAGCGCGGGAGGCCGTGCATCAGCACTTCACGATATTGCCTACTGCACGGTACCTCGGCCCCGCTGCGCAGCACGACCGTCGCGTCGCCTTTGGGCTTCGTCTGTATCGCCCGCACCGCATCGAGCGCGACCGCGAAGCTACGGTGCGTACGGACGAAGGCGGGCCCGAGGTCTTGCAGCAATGCTGTGAGCGTGCGCCGCAGCAGCAGGCTGCGCCCGGAGAAATGAATGTCGACATAGTTATCGGCGGCCTCGAGCCATTCGATATCCGAGCATAAGACGATATGGGTGGCGCCTCGGTCGACGATCGCCAGTTTCGCCGGCATACCGATACTCGGGCGAACCGCGGTGCGCGCCGATCGGCGCAGCCGCCCGACGGTGCGCTCGAGGCGCTCGGGCTCGACCGGCTTCAACAGATAATCGGCGGCTTGCGCATCGAACGCGCGCAAGGCATACCGATCGAAGGCGGTAACGAATACGAGCGCCGGCGCATCGTCCGGCAGCGAAGCCGCCACGTCGAAGCCGTCTATGTCGGGCATCTGCACGTCCAAAAAAATCACATCCGGTCGCAACTCGGCCGCCAACGCCAGGGCCCGCTCTCCATCTGCAGCTTCGCCCACTACTTCTACATCGGTAAAGGCACCCAGCATATGGCGCAGCTTGGCGCGAGCGGGAGCCTCGTCGTCGACGATCAGTGCGCGCACGGCAAGCTCACTTCAACGACGAGTCCGCCGCCCGTACGCAACCGCAGTTCGAGCCGCGCTCGCGCGCCGTACAAAGCATGCAGGCGAAGCGCGAGATTGCCGAGGCCGACGCCGCGCCTGTCGGGGAGGGCGCATAGATCGCCATCGTCTTCGATTTCGATCTGTAGCCGATCCATTCGACACGCGCCGCGGATAGCAATATGTGTCACCGCACTGCGCCGTTCGACCGAGTGACGGAAACAGTTTTCCAATAGCGGCTGAAGCCCGAGCGTCGGAACGCGGCATTGCTGAGCAGCCAGTTCGACCTCCCAGGAAATCCGCACGCGGTCGGAAAAACGCACGGTCATGATGGCCGCATAGGCTTGCAGTAACTCAAGCTCCTCGGCCAAGGACTGTTCTACGCGCAAACTGGCATCGGTCGCCGCCCGCAACAACGTTGCAAGGCGAGTGAGTAGGCGGTCTGCCGTATCGGGATCGTTCCGAATTAGGGCCGATATGGTATTCAGCGCATTGAATAAGAAGTGAGGTTGCAGTTGGTGCGTCAACTGAGAGAGCTGCATTTGGCGTGCGAGGCTCACGCTCCGCTCGGCGGCCAAACGCGCTTCGGCCCATGCTCGATAGGAACTCAGCCCGAAGCGAATACCGCCGAACAACGCATAGAACAGAAAGAAATTCGTCGCTTCATAGGCGATAACTTCACCCCACGGGCCGTGGACGTACCGCTGGTGGAACAGCGCGTACACACCGATTCGCAAGCCGTATAGCGCGACGACGTACACGGGCAGTTGCAGCGGCATCGCCTTCCATAAACGAAGAAACCATTGCAGCGGCCGTTCGAGGTAGCGGTCGAGCCGGCTGGCGCGTCGGATCTGAACGACGGCAAGCGCCGTCGCCACGAGGGCGGCGGTACCGACGTCGACGAGCGGCCGCCAGATCTGCAATCGGCCGCTCCAAAGCGATTGCTGCACGCCGATAGCAAACATGAGCAGCCAGAATGCGGCCCAAGGCCACAAGAGGCGTTGTTCGAACGGTGCCGATTCTTTTGCGACGTCGATGGTTGTCATGGGGCTCGTCGATGGGCGCTCCGCCTGAACGCAATGCTCGCATCCGAGGCGCATTTCGCCCCGGTCGAACCGCGGCCGTTATTCCTTCACTGCCCACGGCCGCTCGTATGTTAGCCGCAAATGCGCATCCTATTCCAGCGCGAACCATTGGGTTGGCGGCGGAAGGCCGGAATAGCAAGCATCGGCGCATTTCGATCGCGCCTGCACGCATTTCATCGGCGCTTTATACCGTCCGTCGCATCGACTCATCCGCAGCCTCCAACGCTGTCAAAGTGCCCCCATCGACAATCGAAACGAGGGGGGGGCTGTGATCGCCGCCAGTCTAAAAAACGTAACCAGGATGTACGGTGCGGGCGCGACGGCTGTGCCGGCTTTGCGCAATGCATCTGTCGACATCGTATCGAACCGCTTCACGGTGCTTCGGGGCCCGTCGGGTAGCGGCAAGACCACGATGCTCAACTTATTCGGGGGAATCGACCGTGCGACGAGCGGCCAGGTGATCGTGGCTGATCAGGCGCTCGAGACGCTGCGCGCGCAAGCCCTATCGGATTTCCGCGCACGCCATATCGGCTTCGTCTTTCAGTCGTTCAATTTGATTCCCGTTTTAAGCGCCTATGAAAACGTCGAATATCCGCTGACCTTGCTGGGAAGATCTAAAAACGGACGGCGTGCCGATGTGCTGTCGCTGCTCGACGCCGTCGGCGTGGCCCAGCATGCACGGCGGCTCCCGGGCGAACTCTCGGGCGGCCAACAGCAGCGTGTGGCGATCGCACGTGCATTGGTGACGCGCCCCCAGTTGGTCTTAGCCGACGAACCCACCGCGAATCTCGATAGCGAGACCGGTGCCGAGATCATCCGCTTGATGCGCGACCTGCAGCGCGAACGCGCCACGTCGTTCATCTTTTCATCGCATGACCCGCAGTTGGTGGCATCGGCGGACGATGTCGTCGATATCCGCGATGGGCGCATCGTGTCGGTCGAGCGGATAACCTTGGCGGAGGCGCTGCAATGAAAACTTGGATCCTCGCTTTCCGCAATCTGCGACGGAACCGTCGTCGTTCGTTGACGACCTGGTTGGCCATGGTGAGCGGCCTGACGGCGGTGCTGTTGTTCGGCGGCTATACGCGCAACATCAACGATGGATTACAAACGAGCTTCGTGCGGGACAGCGGACATTTGCAGATTCAGCGCCGCGGCTACTTTCTTTACGGCAGCGGCGACCCGGTGTCATACGCTATCGCCGATTACCCGCGCATCGTCGATACCGTGCGCAACGATCCGCAACTTCGCTCGATGGTGACGGTCGTGACCCCGGTGTTGGCGGTCAACGGCATTGCCGGAAACTTCTCGGCGGGCGTGTCGCGAACGGTATTCGGCAGCGGGATCGTTGTCGACGACCAGAATCGAATGCGTCAATGGAACGACTACGGTTTTCCCAATGAGTCTGGTCCGCTCGCGCTGACATCGACGCCGCAAAATGCGGTCGTCATCGGAACGGGTGTCGCCCGTGTATTGCATCTGTGCACCTTATTGAAAGTGCCTCACTGCACCGATCCACAGCCGGCGCATGATACGGCGCCGCAATCGGCGGCGGGACAAGACGTGGTCCAACTCGCCGCTGCGGAAGCGCAATCGTTCGGTGGCGGCGAGCGCGCGGCGCGGAAGGTGCAGAACGCACATATTCAGTTACTGACGTCGAACGCATACGGCGCGCCGAACGTGGCCGAGCTTCAAGTCGCCGCAGCCCAGCAGCAAGGCGTAAAGGCGATCGACGACATGTATGTCCAATTGCATCTGGCACAAGCACAACGTCTGGTTTATGGCGGCGCGCAGCCGCGCGTGACATCGATCGTCGTGCAATTGCGTCACACGGCCGACATCGAGCGCGCACGGGATCGACTCGTTTCCGTCTTGCGTCGCACACCCGGGGGCGATGCCCTCGACGTGCTCGACTTTGCCACGCTGAACCCCCAATACAAGCAAATCACGGGGATGTTCGGCGCAGTGTTCGGCTTTATCGCGCTGCTGATCGCCACCGTGGTGATGTTTACCGTCGGCAACACGATGAACATGGCGGTGATGGAGCGTACGCGCGAAATCGGCACGCTGCGAGCGATCGGATTGCGCGACGGTGGGGTGCGCGGCATGTTCATTTGCGAGGGCTTCCTGCTCGGGTTTTCCGGCGCGGTAGCCGGTACGTTGTTCGCGCTCGGCGGCGCCGCGCTCATCAATCATGCGGGATTGCATTGGCAGCCGCCAGGGCAGACGGACAGCGTGGCGCTGACCGTGCGCGTCTGGGGCGAGCACGCCATGATCCTGCGTAACGCATTCGGTATCTGGCTGGTGGCGACCGCCTCGGCTTGGCTTCCGGCGCGCCGTGCTTCGCGTATGCCCATCGTCGACGCGCTGCGATTCTCATGATCCATCTCACTCTCGGAGCGCTTATGAGATCCGCGCGATCGTACCGGTTCGCTGCGATCATCGTCTGTTGTCTTTCGGGCGCGGCGAGGGGCGCGCCAAACGCGCAGCAATTGCTGGAGGCCAGCGACGCCATTCGCAATCCCGATAGGCCCTTTAGCTTGACCACGACGTTGATCGAATTCCACCAGGGCCGGCAAACGGATCAGAACCTGCTCACGGTGTATTCCAAAATCGACCCGGACGGTGGCCAGTATCGCAGCCTTGTTCGCTTCGACGCCCCGGCACGCGACATGGACAAGCTGTTGTTGAAGAATGGATTGGATATGTGGTTTTACGACCCGTCCAGTCAAGCGAGCGTTCGCATTTCACCGCAGCAGCGATTGCTCGGGCAGGCGGCCAACGGCGACGTGGTGACGGTCAATTGGGCGCACGATTACGCGCCTTCATTGGCTGCGGAAGAGGATGTCACGGACGGCGATCGGCAACTCAAGCATTGCTACAAGCTGACGTTGTCGGCACGCTCGCCCGAGGCGACCTATCACTCGATCGATTTGTGGCTAGACAGTGCGACGAAGCGCCCGGTCAAAGCTCGGTTTTACGCGGAAAGCGGAACGTTGCTTAAAGCGTCGTATTTCCGGCACTTTCAAGCGGAATTGGGTGCCGTGCGCCCGACCGAAATCGTCATCATCGATGGGCTCGATCCCGGCTGGGTAACGGTCATGCGGTATTCGAACTATGCGTGGCGAGACATTCCCGATTCGTGGATGCAGCACGATTATCTTGCGCGCTTCAAGCCGAACTGAACGATGCGCGGCGTATCGAATGGCGCTTGGCTCGCAGCGGGGCTTCTATCGATATCGTTGGCGCATGCGGCAACGGACCTCGACGATGCTGCGCTGAGTTTGGCGGATGCGGCGGCTTCGACCGTTGTAACGCCGGCCCACTGGCGCGGCTCGTTCGAACTGGCGGCGGCGAACTACCGCTCGGCCCGTCAGGCCGGCGACGGACAGTTGAACGACAGCGTACGTGCGGCGTCTTCTCTATCGTACGACGGCCGCCTATTCGGCGGATGGCGCGCGGTTTTATCGAATCGGTTGGACGCCGGCTGGCGCGACGCAAACGGCACCTACAACGCGGTGGATACGTTGAAGCAGGCGTATTTCAGTTGGCAACTGACGCCTTCGGTACTGCTCGATGCCGGGCGTATCAATGTGAGGGAGGGCGTGGCGTCCGGTTTCAACCCAACGGATTTTTTCAAGGCAAATGCAATCCGTTCGGTGGTCTCCATTGATCCGGCGAGCCTGCGCGAAAACCGGTTGGGCAGCGTCATGCTCCGCAGCCAAACGTTCTGGGCCGGCGGATCGCTGAGCGCATTGGTTTCGCCGCGGCTGGCAGGTCGTTCGAGCGATGGGGCGTTCAATCCCGATTTCGGTGCTACCAATCGCCAATGGCGCTACTTGATCAGTGGCACTCAGCGTTTATACGGCGGGTTCTCTCCGCAATTCTTGGTCTATGGCGGGACGGATATCGCGCCGCAGGTCGGCATGGATGCCACCGCGCTGCTCGACAACTCAACCGTATTTTTTGTCGAGTACGCCGGTGGGTCCGGTCAGTCGCCGGCTGACGGGCCGAGCGGAGGCAAGCACTTTCATTCGCGGCTTGCAACGGGCGCGACACGCACGTTTCCCGGCAAGGTATCGGTCACGCTCGAATACGACTACGACGGGCTCAGCGCGAATAGATCGGCCTGGCGCGCGCTGGAAATGGATGCTGCCGGAGGTGGCATGTACCGAGGCGCCGTAGGTCGCGAGCAGGAACTGACTACGCGGCAATCGGTGTTTAGCTACCTCAGTTGGCAAGATGCCCTGGTTCTCCATCTCGATGCCACTTTGATGGGCCGCTATGACCTGATCGACGGCAGCTTTTTCGCCTGGATCGAGGCCCGTTATCACTGGCCTCGGGCCGATCTCGCCATGCAATGGCAAATGGATCGTGGCGGCTCGCATAGCGTGTACGGCGCGAGTTCCCAAAGCAATGTCTTGCAGGCTGTGCTGACGTTCTACTTTTAATCGACACCGTTCGTCATCGGCCTATTCGATCACAACAGCGAACCCGTTTTCGTCCCTCGGCGAGGGGCCCTCTCGGAAGACGATGGCTGGGTGCTGAGTTGCGTGTATCGCCATGCCACCGCGACAACCGACGTTATCGTTTTGGATGCAAGCGACATCGCTGCCCGCCCGGCCTCGATCGTACATTTGCCGACGAGAATCCCCGCCGGTTTTCATGGCGCATGGCTCGCCAACGGCAACTAGCTCGAGACATGCGCCGCCGCCTCGTCATTGGCGCGTTGCCACGATAAAAAACCGCGGGAACGGCAACAACACAGTGCCGTCGTCGAACGCCGGATAAGCCTCTGCCAAGGCATCGCGATAGCGCGCAACGAACGCTTCGCGTTCGCTCACTTCTAGCGGTGCGAGAAATGGCCGCAAAGCGGTGCCCTTCGTCCACTCCACGATGCCGTCCGCGCCGTCGCGCAGTGGATGGTAATAGGTCGTCCGCCACACATCGACGCGCGAGCACAGTGGCGCAAGCAGCGCATAGTAATGGCGAGGGTCAAATCGCTGGGTTCGGCCCACTCCTTTCAGTCTTTCGGCCCACGGCCCCGCTGCGGCGACCTCGCGCAGCAGCCGGTGCGACGGTTCGTCGAGATTATCGGGCATCTGTATCGCGAGGTGCCCGCCTGGTGCGAGCTTGTGCACGAGTTTCACCAGCAGCGGCTCGTGCGCGGGTATCCATTGGAATACCGCGTTCGAAAGGATTAAATCGTAGGGGCCTGGCTCGTCCCACTCGGTAACATCGGCCACGTCGAAGTGGATGCCGGGCAGGCGTTTGCGCGCCGTTTCGACCATGTCCGCCGATACGTCCAGCCCGTGAATCGCCGCTGAGGGCGCGCGTGCGGCCAGCGCTTCGGTCGAGTTGCCCGGGCCGCACCCGAGATCGACGGCGGTGCGGATCGGCGTAGGGGGGACTGCGGCCAATAAGTCCTTGACGGGCCGAGTGCGTTCGTCCTCGAACTTCACATATTGCTTGGCTTCGAAGTCGCCGTATCGATGCGAGCGTTGATCGAGTGGTTGGGTCACAATGCGCCTCCTTGTCGATTTCGACGGTGTGCCGCGCTCCAGTGCGCCGTTACCCAGCCGTCGATGCAGGGCATTCTGCGACTGTCTCGTTTATCAGTAAAATGAATTTAATATCGTGATTGATTCATTTTTCTTATTCCACCATGAAAATCGACACTCTGGGAGTTCAGGCGTTCGTTGCGATCGCTGAAGGAGGAAGCTTCGGTCAGGCGGCGGATCGGCTGCATGTGACGCAAACGGCGATTACGCAACGGCTGCGCAAACTCGAGACTTACCTAGGCGTGGCACTGGTCGAGCGTACGACGCGCCGCACGACGTTGACGGAAATCGGGAGACGCTTCCTACCGCAAGCGCGCCGGCTCCTGAACGAGCTTTCCGAAGCGCTGACGGAAATCCGCGAAACCGGCTTGAGCCAGCGCGGCGACGTATCGATTGCTTGCGTGCCCACGGTGGGCATTCAGTATTTACCACGCATCTTGCGCGCGTTCTCCGCCCGCAGGCCACACGATCGCGTCAAAATTCTCGACCACGCCTCGGAGTCGGTGCTGCAAGCGGTGCTGCGCCGCGAGGCCGAGTTCGGCATCGGCATCGCGGGCGAACGCCATCCTGAACTCGTCAATGTGCCGCTTGCGATCGACCCGTACGTATTGATTTGCCGGGACGATCATCCGCTCGCCAAGCGACGACGTGTGCGCTGGGAATCGCTGCGCGCATATCCGCTGATTTTCGCGGGGGAAATGAGCGGTAATCGCGGCCCGCTCGATGGCGCACTCAAGGCCAGCGGCGTGGCATTGCATTCGTTTTATGAAGTGCAGCGCAGCTCGACGGCGCTTGGCCTCGTTGCGGAGGGCCTAGGCGCCGCCGTCGTTCCGAGGCTCGCGATTCAGAAAAACGCTTACCCTATGGTGCGAACGATCGAACTCGTCGAGCCGTCCATCTCACGTACGCTCGTGCTCGTGACCCGAAAGACGGCGCAATTGTCGCCGGCTGCGCGGGCACTCTACGAGATGCTGATCGAGCAGGCGGCACCGGCCCGTTGAGCCGCCTGCGGGCCGAACGTCCGCCGTTCTTCAAAACCGATACGAAACGGCGAGAAACGTGACGATCGGATCGGCCTTGAGTTTCGCTTTGCTGACGGCGAGCAAAGTACCGTCCGCGGCTTTGATGTCGGTCTCCGCATAGGTCTTCAGCGGCATGTAGGAGACGGACGCATTGATCTGCCAATGCTTGGTGAGTGCGTAGCTGGCTCCGATGTTGATCATCGGGGTCCATGACGACGACGATTTGGCCGAGATGCTGGTCGGCCCAGGCTTGCCGGCACCGGCGGCGAGGATGCTGCCTAGGTTCTCGTTGAGCGATTGCGAGAAGTAGGGATTGAGTCGAAACGAATTGAACCACGTATAAGTCACGCCGACACCGATGAACGGCCGAAATTTCGCCTCGGCCTTGCCGAAGAAATATTGCAGCATCGCGCCGGCGGTCCATTGGCGCACTTTGCCGACGAGTGGGTTGTTCGACGGTGCGCTCAGGTTTTCTTGTCCGAGTGCCCCCGCGGGGCCCGGCGGCTGAATCACGCCAAAGCCGCTGATACGAAACTCGGGCGGCACGCCGCCCATCGTCGTGAGCGCGATGTGATCGGTAAAGAAGTGGCTGAACGTGAGCCCCAGCGTGTTCGCGTTGTTGACTGCGAGCCCCGTCCCCGCCGATGTGAATGCCGGCGGCAGGCCGAGCGGCCCGTTGATTGGCATCGGCGCCACGTGAGTCGTCAACGGATCGCTCGAGTATTGCGGCGCGATGTGAAACCAGCCCAACGAGACGACATTGTCCCCCGCTTGCTGCGCGTAGGCGCTGCTCGATACGCAAGCCGCCACGATCGGTGCGAATAGCTTCCTTGTCCCCATGTCTTCGGTTCCTGGCACGTGTTCGTTATTTGGTCACTGCACGAAAGCGCTGACGGCGAAATACGGTGCGTTTGGATCCGACGTATCGAGGTATCCGATCGTGCCGCCCGTAAAAATCATCTTTCCGGTGGGCTTCGTTCCGGTTGCGCCTTTCGTTGTCGTCACGAGGCCCGGGAGCACTTGCGTGTAATCCAGATTGAGCGCGGTCGCGAGCGAGGCTTGCGATGCATTGAACGGATCGAGCATCGTCGCTTGCGCATTTGTGAGCGCCGTCGTGCGATAGGCGAAATTACTGTCGACGCCGATGTATTCGCCGTTCTGCGTTCCGTTGACGACGGACGTTTGCGGCGCGAGCATGGCGATACCCGATTCGTCGTCGGCCAGCGGCGTAGCAGGAGGGGCGCCCGGTGGCGAAACAATCGATGGGTTGGCTGCACCCACGCGGATCAGGATCGGCACGAGCTGGCCGCGAAGCTTCCCGACAATCAAAATGCCTTGCGCCTGCGGGCCGTTGACGGCCTGCGTAGGGGCGACTTGGCCCGTGAAGTGATCGGTCTCGAACGTCGGTGAATCGGTGCGCGCGACGAAGTTCGTGCCCGATTGCCGGCATTGGCCCGCGTAGATTCCGCTGTTGTCGCATTCCGAGAAGCTGCCGTCGGCATGGATCGTCATCGCCGAATCGACTGCGACGGGCGCGAAATTTTGCGACGGCACCTTGTGATAGCCGAGCATCGAATACTTGCCGGCGATTTCGGCAAGGCTTGTCGATGTTTGCGCGAACGCAATGAACGGGTAGTAGGGGAACGTCGTATCGGGCACGACGCCGACGCCCGCTACGCCCGCGAACTGGATCTCCGCTCCGGGAATCGTGCCGCCGAGCACGCCTTCGCCGAGGAACACGCGCGCGGGGTTCGACGGATCCAGGCTCGCATTGTTCAATCGAAACGCACATTGATTGAGTTTGGCCGTCGGCAGCAGCGTTTCCTGCGTCAACGTACCGGATACGACGTTGTTCGGCGCCGTCGCGCGGGTGGGTAATACGGTGCCTTTCGTCACGGGTACGGGCGACGCGAGATACGTGATCTTGTACGTCATGGCCGTGGTGTCGAGCTGCACTTGCACGAGTTCGCCCGAACCTGCGCCGCCGGTGAACACGGTGCCGTAGTCCGTCGTTTGCGGGCACAGCCGGGTCGCGACCGGGGCGGGCGGATCGCCGCCGCCGCTGCCGCCGCAGGCGGAGAGAACAAAAGCGGCCAGCGCTATCGAGAGCAGACTACGCCAAATCATGAGGAGTCCCGAATAAATAGTTTTAAATGGAAGCCGGCGCTTGCAATGGCGCCGGGGTTGACGCTGGGTTGCGATGCACGGCACCGTTTAACCGCGCGCCCGCTCCTCGTGAGGCGGGCGCGTCCAATGCCGCAGCCGGTCGGCCGCGGGGAGTCGATCAGTGGATCGTCAGGTACGGCGTCGTAGTGAGCGTGCCCGATACGGTGCAGCCGCCCGAGAGGGCTTGGTCCGTCAGGCCGATCGTCGTTTCTTTTTGTGTCGTGTTCTCCGTGATGCTGGCCGCGATCGTGCTCGGGCCGCAAGCGCCCAAGAGCGTGTTGACCGCGACACCGCTCAACGACAGGCTGGTCGTCGTCAGTACATCCCCCGTCCAGGGCAACTGCAGCGCAGTGATGCCCGTACACAGGGAATTGCCGGCGAACTTGGCCGACGTAATGGAGATGGCGCCGGTACTGCTGACGCTACCGACCATGTTGGCGGTGCAGCTCACCGAAACGATCCCCTTCTTGAGGGTAGTGGATCCGATCAGGCTGATCGGACCTGCCGGGGAGATCGTCACGGCGTATGCCGATGCCGAAGCCGCGAGGAACAATGCCATTGCCGCACCTACGGGGATGAGCTTGAAACTCTTCATTTGAGAACCTCTCATCAGGTTAAAGGCAGGATGTAATGGCGGTCGGTTGGCGCTGCCGACCCCTTCTTGAAGCGGTACCACCCCTACTGAACGAACGCGCCAATCGTGAAAAACGGATTCGGTAGGCCCGTGCCGTTCATCAGCACGGCGAACACGGAACCGACCTTGATCAAATAGCCGGTGTCGCCGGTTTTAAAGACGGTGGCGGTGCCGGAAGCGAAGTTGTTTTGCGCGGTGACTTTGACGAACCCAGGCCGGCTTTGGGTGAAGTCGAGCGCAAAGTTCGTCGCAGCCGTGGACGTGAACGGGTTCAAGAAAGAGGCGCTTGTCCCTTGGAAAATCGTCGACGTGTAATTAACGCCGGGGTTTCTCGTCGTCGTATCGTCGAGGCAAGCGCCTTCGAATACGGGGGGCGAAACGGAGGTCGGGCCGTAGGCGCTCACGATGCCGCACGCGGTGACGCTGTTGGCGCCGATGTACGCGCCCGTCATCGTCGACGGGTCGACGTTTCGTACCGGAGCGAGCAGCGAAATGCCGAGCTGATCGTCGACCGTTGAATCGGTCAACGTCGCGCCCGAGTGCGCATAGCCGACGCGGATAACGACGGGAATGATTTGCCCGTCGAGCTCGCCGGCGATCATGATGCCGTGCGCTTGGTCGCCTGCTAGCGGCACCTGCAGCAACCCCGCGCCGAGAGCCGGATAAACGTTGGCGCCAAGCCCCGAGTCGATGTTCGCCGCACTAGTGAATACGTTGTCTTGCGATCCGTCTGCATTCGTTCGCAGCGTCCAATTGCCGCCGCTCGTCGGGCAAGACGTGTACGACTGTCCGTTGTCGGGCGTGCATGAGCCGTCGGCATTCATCGTCTCGGTCACTTGCACGCCGTCCGCTTGCCATCCAAGCA
Organism: uncultured beta proteobacterium; assembly: GCA_963838695.1. Taxonomy (GTDB): domain Bacteria; phylum Pseudomonadota; class Gammaproteobacteria; order Burkholderiales; family Burkholderiaceae; genus Trinickia. The sequence goes on from CAWIRZ010000048.1 coordinate 53,130, forward strand.
AGGTACCGGTCGGGTTTGCGGCTGTCGTTTGAAGGTCCCCGCCTGACGGGGTGAAGTGGATGCCCAGTTCGTTGTAGTGGCCCGCCACCTTCGAGAAATCCGTAACTGTTTGACTGAATGCGACAAACGGGTAGTAGTCGAACGTCTTGCTCGGCACGGTTGCCAGAAATGTCCCGGGTACGACTTCCAGGCCGTCGAACTGCACCGTGGAACCGGGAATGCCGCCGCCGACGATGCCTTTGCCGACGAAGAGCATCGGGGGATCGTTCGGATTGATCGCGACTTTATAGCTGCCGTCGGCGGTCTGGCCGTTTTCGAGCACGAAGGCGCAGCGGTTCTGCTCGGCGGTGGGCAGCTTGAGCGGCGTCGTCGCCGCTCCTTGCGCGTTTTGGATCTGGTAAAGATCGGCATTCTGGTAATCGCCTGTGACCGTGAGGCCGGCGCGCGTCGTGTTGACTTGACCGGCGGAGGTGGGGACCTCCGATTCGATAAACGTCATCTGGTACTGCTTTTTCGACGTGTCGAATTTGACCTTGATGTACTCGCCGCTGCCCGATCCCCCCGTAAAGGTTGTATTGAAGTCGAGTGAAGCAGGGCAGAGCACGGTCGGATCCGACGGCTGCGTGGTGGCCCCCGAGCCCGAGCAGACATTGGCCGAGCAGGGCGCGGCGGCGATCGGCGCAGGATTGTCGGATCCGCCGCCGCCGCAGCCGCCCGCGAGGAGCGCGACGGTCAAAGCCGCGGCTGACGCAGCGAAAATGGATTGAACGCGCGCGGTAGGCGCCATAGTTTGTCTCCTGTGGACCGATGCTGAGGTCCCGGCTCGTGCTTCGCAGTCGGCCAAAGTCAGTGCTTCCACGCTCGAGCGGAACGGCGCTGATTCGCCTATCCGGCTTGGAAAAAGGAAGTACTTACTCCGATCCCTGCGGAGTTCGCGATATGAATGGGTGAACAGTTGCCCCCAATTGGCATATCGAGGGCAGCGGGCGTTACCTTACGGGTGTCTCGCGACCGGTGTAAATAGAGACGCGGATCCAAACGAATTTTTATAGATTCCTCAATATTTACGCGGGTTTGGGCGATCGTTTAAAACGGCCAATGACGAGAGATTTCACCGGCTTCTTATGCAGACCGAGTGAATCTTTTCGAGATGTGGCGGGAAACCGCTTGAACTCTTGAACTGCACCGTCCGGCTGCTCCAGAAAGCCGTCATTCGATGCGGATAAGCGCGGTGGGTGCGGGCTGGCGTAGGAATCACGAAAAACAGCCGATAAATGCGAGCAGGTCGGCCAGAACGATCGCGAAGCACGTTACGCATTCGGGATGAATGCAGTGCATGTGCACTCGCCGCAAAAAGCGGCAGCACCGACTCATAAGTACAGGCGAGCCGGAATAAAATTGATGGTTAATGTATTTAGCGAGCGTTCAATAGACTTGGCGGGAGGGCGCGCGAACGGATGTGTATCGCGGATAGAATCGTTGTACTTTGCGCCGCAATAAAATTGCGACAACTCATATGCGTGCGAAAAATCCGACTCTGTGATGCCTCCTTGCGGCGTGGACTGCCGCAGCGGCAGCGGACGCCACGGCGTCCGGCTTACGCCGCCGGCAGGGCAACCCTCAAGGTGTGTTTCGAAGCCGGTCGTCGGTGAGCGAGATGCCCGACGACCTTGCCGGCTATGACGTCGCTATCCGCGCCGTCGGCGCGACCGACATGGCCTTCTTTGATGATCGCGCACATGGAGACGAGCAACGCGAACACGATGCTCCAAAGTGCACAGTAGCCGACGATTTTCATGGGCGGACACTCAAACGGTCGAACCATCGTTCGCGCGCGCAAACGATTGCGGTGGCCCGTTTATAGCACGGATGTGTGACAACTAATCTGCGCCGATGCTTAGGTGTCCGATCTATTGGGAGCAGGAAGCGCTTCGTCTGCCGGGAGACTCAGCGCAGTTGCGCGGCCGCAACCAACAGCACCATGCTGCCGATCGCGCCGTCCAGCATGCGCCATGCAAGCGCCTTACGGAACAACGGGGCGAGCAACCGGGCGCCATAACCGAGCGACACGAACCAAAGCGTGCTGATCGTCATCGCGCCGACGGCGAACGCCGTCCTTGCGCCATCTGGCTCGCGAGCCCCGGCGGTGCCGATGAGTAAAAGAACGTCGACGTAGACATGCGGATTGAGCCAGGTGAAGGCCAAGGTCATTAGGATCACTGACCAATTGGTTTGCCCGGTTGTCGAAGGCACCGCGCCTGGGTCGCCGCCTACTTCCATGACGGCATGGCCTGGACGCCAGGCACGCCTGAGCGTCGATAGCCCGAACCAAGCGAGATAGGCGAGCCCCCCGTACAAGACGACTTCCACGAGACGTGGGTAGCGCAGCGCTAGCGCGGAGGCGCCTCCCACGCCGGCCGCGATGAGCAAGTAATCCGAAATCGTGCAAAGAATCACGATCTTGCCGACGTGCGAGCGCATGATGCCCTGACGAAGCACGAAGGCATTTTGCGCGCCGATCGTGACGATGAGCGAGGCGCACAGCGCCGCGCCGTGCGAATAGGCGGTCCAGTTCATGATGGAGCGGGTAGACGATGTGAATGAATGACGTTAGTCTGCATACGGAATGCATCTAAGAACAGCTAATTCGGCTAAGGCCGATTAAGGAGCGCTAATGATCGACTATGCCTTGCTCGATGCGCTCGCGGCGGTGGTGCGCCACGGCTCGTTCGACCGGGCCGCGAGCGAACTGAACGTCACGGCATCGGCCGTTTCGCAGCGCGTCAAGCTGCTCGAGGAGCGGGTGGGCAGCGTGCTCGTGAAGCGCGGGCAGCCGTGCGTGGCGACCGCATCGGGCGCGCTGCTGTGTCGTCATACCGAGCGTGTGCGGCTGCTCGAGGCACAGCTCGCGGACGACATGCCGTCGATGGCGGGCAGCCTGCTGGGGCAGTCGTGGCCGACCTTGCGCGTGGCCGTCAACGACGATAGCGTCGGCACCTGGTTCGTCGATGCGGTGGCGCAGTTTTGTGCGGAGCGACGCATGCTGCTGGATCTGGTAATCGACGACCAGGACTACACCGCTCAACGAATTCGCGATGGCAGCGTGCAAGGCGCGGTGACGACGCAGGCCGAGCCCGTGCAAGGGTGTCGATCGGTCCGGCTCGGGCGAATGCGCTACTTGGCCGTATGCTCGCCGTCGTTCTTCGCTCGTTATTTCGGGGCAGGGGTGAACCGCGAAGCGCTGCGACGCGCGCCTTGCGTGGTTTTCAATCCGAAGGATGCGTTACAAGCGCGGTTCATGCGTCGCTTGACGCGCGCGGAAATCGAGCCGCCGCAGCATTGGCTCCCGCATGTCGGGGGCTACTTGCGCGCGTGCGCGACGGGGCTTGGCTGGGGCATGTGCCCGACGCAGATGATCGGCGAGATGGTGGCGCGCGGCGAACTGGTGGAATTGGCCCCTGGCCGCCACCTCGACATCGATCTGTATTGGCAGAGTTGGCGGCTTTCGATCGGCTGGCTCGATGAATTCAGTGCCGTCTTGAAGCAGCGCGCCGGGGAATTTCTCGATTAACAGCGACGCATAAGTCGGTTACGGTAAACCCTCGGAATCCGATCCATTTCGCGCATTGCATTTATGTTCTGGCAACATAGCGTGTTTGTCTAATCGGGGAACGTTGCGCATGGACGCAACCGGCAACCCAACCGGCGCTCGAGCGCCGAGAAGTAGCGGTTCTCCGTGCTTTTCCCAACTACTGCGAGTAGCGCATTTCTTATGGTTTTGAACGTCGAAAGTGCCCGCCAAGCTGCGGATTTAGGCAGCAAGATTCGAGCGCTGCGGCATCGGTTGCATAAAACGTTGGACGAAACCGCAACGGTGGCTGGCATCTCGAAGCCTTTTTTGTCGCAAGTCGAACGCGGTCTTGCCACCCCATCGCTGACGTCCCTGGCCGGTATTGCGGCCGCGCTTGGGGTCACACTGCAATACTTCGTCGATACGCCGAGCGAAGAGCGTTCCGTACGCCGGTCGGGACAGTTGCGGTTTTTCAGCTTCGCCGATTCGACGGATCTGTTTGCCCGCTTGACGAATTCCTCGGTCGGCAGCCAACTCGAGAGCATCCTGGTTCGGCTACCCGCCGGCCAGCCATCGACGGCGGAAGTGACCACCCACGCGGGCGAGGAGTTCGTCTACGTGATTTCGGGAGAAATGTCGCTGACGCTCGAAGGCAAGACGTTCGTGCTTTACGCGGGCGATAGCGCGCACTACGAATCGACGGTGCCGCACAGCTGGGCGAACACGGGTGATATTGAAACGACGCTCGTCTGGGTGGGCACGCCGCGGCTCTTTTAACGAGGACCGTGCGACCGGAGTGGCGTCTATCGATATGACGCCTTTCGCCGGATCGGGGATTACACGGGCATTACGCGGGCATTACACGGGCATTCGACGTTAGAGCTTACGCGCTAGAGCTTAGCCGTTTAGCACCGGATGCTATGCGTGGCCGATTCGTTCCATGAGTGCCATCGCCGCGTCCGGATTGCTCGCCTTGTAGCCGCTGATCACATAGAGATAGACATCGCGCGCCGTCGGCTCTGGTGCGGTTGCGTCGGCCCGCTGTAGATCGTCGGGTTGCGCGCCTGCTGCCCACTGCTTCGCGCGCATGGCCCACGCGTCCAGCGCTTGCTCCGAATAGCCCAGCGATTGCCCTTCGACCGTTCCCATGATGCGCGCATAGACGAACGGGGCGGTGACGTCCGCAATTTGCGGATAATCGCTATCGCCCGCGATGACGACGGCCACGCCGTGTTCGCGGACGAGTGAGATGAACTCGGCGTGGCGGAAGCTCGCGTGCCGTACTTCTACGGCATGGCGGATGGCGCGTCCGTCTATGCGTTTGGGTAGCAGCCGCAAGAACCCGTCGAAGTCTTCGGCATCGAACTGCTTGGTCGGCGCGAATTGCCAGTTGATCGGGCCTAGCTTGTCCTTTAATGCGAGCACACCGCTCGAAAAAAAGCGTTCGACGGAATCGCCGGCTTCCGCCAGGACGCGCCGATGGGTGGCGAACCGCGGCGCTTTCAATGCGAAAACGAAGTCGTCGGGGGTTTCGTCATGCCACTTCTCGAAGCTTGTCGCGCGTTGGGTGCCGTAGAACGTGCCGTTGATTTCGATCGACGTCAGCTTGCGGCTGGCGTATTCGAGTTCGCGCTTTTGCGTTAGGTCGCTGGGATAGAAACGCCCACGCCACGGTTCGTAGGTCCAGCCGCCGATACCGATGCGAATCCGCGCAGTGAGATTTTCCTTTTTCCGGGAACGAGGCGTAGCGGTCATCGTGACTCCGTTCGTGGTTAGTTGGATTCGACGGCTCCAGTGAGCAACGCTTATCAAGCCCCGGCAACCTCTACCGGCCGACCGGGGCGTGCGAAAGACATCGAGCGGTGTAACGACGACAGCCTCGGCAAGCGCGCCGTCCGCCGTTCACTCCGTCGCCATGCTATGTGCACTCGAACCGGCAAGTGCTTCGTTCGATGCGCGGCGATGCTGATCGGAGAGCTTGCGCATGAGCGGCAGCAGCAACAGGGACATCACGACGCCGGCGGCCGCGAGCCAGCCCAGTTCGGCGAATAAATTCGTATAGAGCGTAAGCGACTGCGTGGCCGGCAAATCGTTGGACGGCACTTGCGCGAAATTCGCGACGATGCTGCCCAAGTATTGGGAAATGCCCGTGGCAAGGAAGTACGCGCCCATCATGAAGCCGCTCATCCGTGCGGGGATATAGCGCGCGATCATCGCCAGGCCGAGGCCGCTGACAAGCAATTCGCCAAGCGAATTCAAGCCGTAGCCCCACACCATGAACCACGACGACACGCGGCCGTCGACTGCGTAGCGGCCACTGAATGCATAGATGACGAAGCCGACCGCGACGGCCACATATCCAAGCGCGAACTTCGCGGCGATGCTGATATCGCCGCGGCCTTTGGCCAGCCGTGTATAGGTGGCCGCGAGCACCGGGCTCAGCAGCATGATCCAAATCGGATTCAGTGCCTGGAATTGCGCCGCGCTCCACGAGAACAGATGCACGCCGAACAAGGAGAAGGTCGGATCGACATTACGCAAGGCAAACAGCGTCAGCGAGGTCATCTGCTGCTGATAGAAGATGAAAAACAGAATCGACTGCAGCACGAGCACAAGCGCCGCGATGAGGCCCGCGCGCTCCGAGCGATCGCATTTGACGATCATATAGCCGAACAACGCGAGAATCACCATGCCGCCAATGTCGACACAGGCGATGGCAAGCGTCTTATTGCCCAGCACGAGCGTGGCGGCGGTACCGACCGCCACGGCGCCCAGCGCGACGGCACCCAGGCGGCGCCATACGATCGGCGCCGAATCCGGCGCCGAGCCGACGTGCGAGAGCGAGCGGTAACGCAGCAAGAAGTTCACCACGCCTAACAACATGCCCGCGCAGCAAACGGCAAAGGCCGTGCGCCATCCCCACCTGATCCTTGATCCAAGGCGTAGCGAGAATGGAAAGCGTCGAGCCGATGTTGACGGCCATGTAGTAGATCGTGAAGGCGCTGTCGATGCGCGCATCGTCGCCCTCATAGATACGGCGGACGAGGTTGGCGGAGTTCGCCTTGAAGAGCCCGTTGCCGACGACGATCACACCGAGCGATGCGTATAGAAACGATAGATGGTCGTTCGGCAGGGCAAGCATGCCATAACCGATCGAGAGCACGAATGCGCCGAATAACATCGTGCGGCGTGCACCGAGAATTTTGTCGCCGATCCATCCGCCGATCGACGGGGCCGCATACACGAGCGCGGTGAAGGCACCCCAAGTGAGGTTCGCGCGCGCGTCGCCGAAACCGAGCCGTTCGACCATATAGAGCACGAGCAGTGCGCCCATGCCGTAATAGCCGAAACGTTCCCACATTTCGACTAAGAAGATCGTCGTGAACGATCTCGTTTGCGAAGCCGACGAATTCATTAAAAGTTCTCCCTGATAGGTCGAATGACTTTCGCACGTTATGCGTGCGGAACTCGAACGCCGCCGATCCGCCGCGCGATAGCGCGTGAATCGAAGCGTTCGCTGTGCGAGCTTACGCCGGTACGCCACGGCCATACATCGCCGCGCGCGATTCTCCTAGCCTCACCGAGGAGCGTCACTTCGGGTATGCCCCAGGGGCTGCCCCACAGTGTTGCTAGCTGCGCCCGCGAGCGAGCGCGTGTTTTGATGCGCTTGCAATTGGCCGATTGCATATCGCCCCGCTATTCCAACCTGTCACTCATCGTTATGAAAGCCACGCAAATCTTTGCTAGGGCCCCGTCGTGTTTGAACGCGACGGGCGCTATCGTACCCGTAGTTTCACGATCGTGTTCGAAGCCCGACTCGGTTGATAGGGTCCCTTCCATTAAGTCGCGCGTGGTCGCATTGACTTGCGGCATGCATGCGCTCGCCGGTGTCACGGCGGCTTGCGCCGACGAGCCGCCGCACGCTTCACCGGCGCGCTCGCCCACTCCGTTGCAGCCGGCACCGGCCATGACGCCGATGCCCGACGCAAGCAGAGACCCAAGGCGAGACGAACCGAACGTTGTCCGGAGCAAACCGACGACACAAATCGCACAGGACGCCACCACCCCAAACGCCGTGGTCGGCGCCGAATCGGCGTTGACGCAACAACCGAAAGCACCGCGCTCGAGCCAGGCGGCTAGCGCGGGGTTCGTCGCCGATAGCCGGCTCGATTTAGAGTGGCGCAACTACACGGATTATTTTCATGCGAGCGGCATTAGCCGTCACGCGTGGGTCGAGGGTCTTCAGGCCCGGTTCGAATCCGGCTTCACGCGCGGGCCGATCGGTTTCGGCCTGGACGCGGCGCTGTTCGGCGCGTTCAAGCTCGACGGCGGACAAGGCGCCCGCAATATGGTGCACCTCGGCCGCCATGGCGACGGCGAGCGCCGGCTCGCATGGGCTTATCCGGGCATGTACGGCGCGAAGGCTCGCGTTTCGCAATCGGTCCTGCGCTACGGCCTGCAAAATGTCTCGAATCCATTCTTGGAGCCGCACGACAATCGTGCATTGCCGCCGACGTTTCTCGGTGCCTCGCTGCTCAGTCGCGAAATCGACGGTGTGTCGTTGCAGGCCGGTAGCTTCACGAAGACGGACCCGCGCGGCCAAACGAATTTGGCGTCGCTTCGCACAAGCTACGGGCGTGTCCCGTTCAAACGCGCGAGCTATGCGGGCGCGACGTGGGATTATTCGCCCAACGGTTCGGTATCGATCTATGCCGATCAAGCGGAGAACGTTTGGCGCCAATACTACGGCTCGCTGCAGCACGGTGTGGGCAGCCCGCAATCTCTGCGGCTGACAGCATTCGCCAACCTGTATTCGACGCGCGATACGGGCGCAGCGCTGCAAGGGCCGATTCGAACCGACGCCTACAGCGTTTCACTCTCGGCGCAGCATGGCCCACACGGATTGCTGGTCGGCTATCAGAAGATTTTCGGCGACCAGTTCTTCGATTACATCGATGAAACGGCAGGCGTGTACCTAGTGAATTCGATGGACGTCGATTACAACGCGCCGCACGAACAATCGTTGCAGGTGCGCTATATGTTCGACGGCAAGCGGGCGGGAGTGCCCGGGCTGTCCGCCATGTTCTGGGCGCAGCAGGGATGGGGCGCGGATGCGTCCGTAGCCGCTCAGAGGTATGGCCGGAACGGGCCGCCGTTCAGCTCGGTTTACTTCAGGAACGGACAACCGATTCACGGGCGGCATCACGAGTTCGGATTCATTCCCACTTATGTCGTACAACGTGGGCCGCTACGCAATACCAAGGTCACGATGATTGCCCAATGGCATGTCGGCTCAGCCTACTACTCGGACAGTACCAACCAGGTATACCGGCTCGTCGTCACGTTGCCGTTGCGTGTGTTTTGAGCGGGATCGGCAAACCCGCTCGCGGTGGCAAACGTGCCACCGCGAGCGCAGCGAAATCAAACCAAAAGAAAGGCGAGGATAAAGGAGAGGGCGATTGCGGGTGCCGCCCAAACAATCCGGTAAATTTAGCGGACGTGCTGCTCGCCCGGTAATTCTGCCCCATGCGCGCGGATCGCCGCGATGAGTTCGGCGGGTGTGATCTCGTAACGGAGTTCCCGATGGATTCCGGGCTTGCGCTCGTCGATTTCGATCAGATGAATGCTTTTGCCGTCGTCGGTCGCTTCAAGCCGCAATGTGCGGACAACATGTCCGCCCGTGTCGTGGATTTCGGTGAGCAGGGTCATTGCCCCGGAAGAGCCGGTGGTGCGCATCGAACGTTTCCTCGAGTCGTGGGTGAAGCAATTGTACGGGCTTACGAAGGGCTGATGTCTGTCGCCCAGCGCGCATAGCGCCGCTGCAAAGACACGCCAAACGTGCCTCGCGCCCATTTCATGCCGATGAGTGTATCGCGAAGTTCGGCCGTGTCAGCGCCTTTTAAAAGTGCGCGAACACAAAGCGCCACACCGCCCTCACTCAGGCTTGACGCTCCGCAATTTTCTCGCCGCCGACGTGTCCACCGGCGGCGCTCGTCAAGCGACGTGCATGCGTTCGTTCTCGAGCAGCGCTTGGGCGATTTCCCATGCCTCGCGCGCCGCATCGACTCGGCCGCTCAATTGCCGTGCCAACGTCGCGCCGTCGAGCAGCAAGGCACAGCGGCGCGCGAGCCGCATCGCCGTTTCGCCGTCGAAGCGTTCGTCGAGGATGCGTTCGAGCGTCTGCACGAAGTTGCGGCGCTGCGCCTCCGATGCGGCGAGAATTTCGTTCTCCTCGGCATGGAATTCCGCCGCGGCATGGATGAGCATGTTGCCGTTGAACGTCTCGGTGCGAAACCAAGCATCATGCCATTGAAAGATCGCATGGAGCTTGTCCAGCGCATCGGTGTGCGCCGCGATTGCGGCGGCAATGCCAGCCGCCAAGGTCGCGCCTTGCTCGTTCAGCACTTCGACGACGAGGCGGCTCTTCGATGGGAAGTGCTTGTACATCGTCATCTTGGCGACGCGCGATTCGGCGATGATTCTGTCGATGCCGACGGCATGAAAACCGAACTGCGCAAATAGCCGGCTCGCGGTTTCGATCAGCGCTTTCTTTTTTTCGCTCATTTAGAGGCCCGCTTCTATAGTGGAAGTTATGTGTTTTCTCGTCGAAACCCGTCGATAACGATGCTTCTTCCTCCGAAAAAAAGCTTTCCGAAGGAATGTTTCGCAGCGTATGACTAGGTTCGGCTATGCCGGGCAGTCTCTCAATGCACGGCAATGAACGCGAAGCCTCGTCATTCAAATCGAAGCGCGCGCTGAAATCAAGCCCCTTACCTTGCTAAACCCGATTGCACGAGCGTTTTATTTCTTCGTTTGGATGATTTATTCGCACCTTTCGCGTCGCGGCAAGATTTTCCTAACAATATGCTTTCAATTATTCGTCGCGGGGCCATTGGCTGGTCGGACGCCGGGCGTCTTGGTGCGGTGATACGATCCATGGGCCGGCAACTTTTCATTCGACGAGAGACATGATGACGCTGTACGACACGCTCGGCGTTCATGAAGACGCCTCCGACGACGAAATCAAACGTGCGTATCGGAAGGCCGCGATGCGCGCGCATCCCGATCGCAATAAGGGCCGCGAAGCCGCGGCGCACAACGCATTCCAAGAAATCAAGCAGGCTTACGCGATCTTGTCCGATCCTGAGCAGCGCCGCGTCTATGACGCCGTATTCGCCCAGGAAATGGATAAGCTGCGGGAGCAAGAGGAAGGGCACGCGCAAGCAGCGCGCGAGCGGGCGGAGCGAGAAGCGCAGGCCGAACGCGAGCGTTACGAGAAGTTCGTCGCGCAAGCGATGCGCTATGCGGAGCGCGGGCACAATCGCGACGTCGTATTCGGCGTCTTGCTCGGCCGCGGATGCGAACCAACGCTGGCAGCACGTATCGCCGACGGCGTCGCTGCGCTCAGCGCGGCGCGCGCGCAGGCTACGCCCGTGAGCCATGTCGATATGCCGCCGGACACCGACGCGGCCGCCCCCGAGACCGATGGATCGAAGCGTGCGCGGTCGGCCCGCCCGGCCGCGTCAGCGCGCGAAGCGCCAGCGAGCGAGGCTGCGGAACAGGACGCCGCGGCGCATGCGGGGCTCTTCACGACGCTTTGGCACGGAATGTTCGGCCTGCGTTCCTAACGTCTATTCGCAAGGCGGCGAGCACCGCGGCGATCGGCTGCTTGCACCCTTCCCGAATTGGCCGTGATTGCCGCCATAGTCGTGATAGTCGTGAGAGTCGCTAAGAAAAATCGGTCGATGTCGATAGCGATTCCCAGGCATCGATTTCCGCGCGCAACGCATCGAGCTTTTCGCGCGCACGCCTGACGGCGTCCGGGCCGAGCAACAAGTGAACGGGCGGCTTTTCCTCCGCCACGATCTGCAAGATGGCACGCGCAGCTTTTGCCGGATCGCCGGATTGCTTGCCGCTGATCGACTGACGTCGTGCGCGGACGGGATCGAACACCGCATCGTAGTCCGCGATCGAGCGTTGCGCGCGCACCATCGAACGGCCGGCCCAGTCGGTTCGGAACGCGCCCGGGGCGACGGCCGTCACTTTGATGCCGAGGCCGGCCACTTCCTGCGCGACGCTGTCGGAAATACCTTCAAGCGCGAACTTCGTCCCGTGATAGGCGCTCAGGCCCGGCAACGCGAGATAGCCGCCCACCGAGGTGATGTTGACGATGTGGCCGCGCTTGCGCCGCCGCATGTAAGGCAGCACGCCCTGCATCATCGCAACGGCACCGAAGACATTGACGTCGAATTGCTTGTGCCAATCGGCGAGGGTCGATTCTTCGAGGACGCTTTCATACCCGTAGCCGGCATTGTTGACGAGCACGTCGATTGCGCCGACCTTGCCTTCGATATCGGCGATGGTGTCGCCGATCGCATCCGTGTGCGTTACGTCGAGCAGCTTGCCGATCGCTCGGCCGGGGCCGAGCAGTTCGAATTCGCCGACCGCGGCTTGGTCGCGCAACGTGCCCACCACGCGATGGCCGTCGGCCAGCGCCTGCTGCGCGAGTGCGCGGCCAAAGCCGCTGCTTACGCCCGTGATGAGAAAGAGCTTGCTTTGCGTCGTGGACATCGATCTCTCCGGTTGGAATGAAGTCGATACCTATGCTACGGCAAGCGCCACCTGTCGGCGGATCGTAAGCTCTTTCGGTCTCACACGAGGCCGGTGGTGTAGTACACGCCGATCACGAAGAACGCCGCGAGCGTTTTGATGAGCGTGACCGCGAAAATGTCGCGATAGGATTCCTTATGCGTGAGGGGCGGCCCAACCCGTCGAGCAGGAACACGGGGAAATACAGTTTGACGAAGCCGACCATCTTCCCCATGAAGATGCCGGTGAACACGGGTGCGACCGCGGCGGGATCCGTCAGCAGGACGGCGGCGAGGGCGGCCATGGGCGACATTTCGAATTGCAGGACGATGCGTTGCGTCTGCTCGCCGCGCACGATTGGCCCGGCAATGTGCGCGAGTTGCGCAACACGCTCGAACGCGCCGTCATGCTGTCGGATACCGAACGGATCGACGCTCGTCTGCTCACGCCGTTTATGGGTGCCGCCGCATTGCCAAGGCCCCATCTCGCCGGCGAAGCGTCTATCGCGAAACCAGGATCGTCGTCCTCGGCAGGCGGCTTGGATTCATACGGGCAGGCGATGGCCGATTTCGAGCGTCGTTTCCTAAGCGATGCGCTGCGAGCAACGGGCGGTCGCGTGGCCGAGGCGGCGGCGCGGATCGGCATGGGACGCGCGACGCTTTATAAAAAGATTGTCGCGTTGGGAATCGATATTTGAACGATGGAAGTGCAGGGTTGCAGCGCGGCCAGGGCGCGAGCGCGATGCCGTGGCATACTCGGCCATTCAAAAAAGAACGTTAGGCCAAAGGAGTTCGTTCAATGAAGGGTATGTCTTTCTTTCATTCTCGCGTAGGCGCTTTTGTTCGCTGCATGGCGGCGGCCGGCCTCGGTGCCGCCGCGCTGGCAGCGTGCGGCACGAGCGCGCCGCTCTTTACGGACGACGGGCGGCCGACCACGGTCGTCCAGTGCTCGGCCGCCAGCGCTTGGGACAACTGCACCGAGCATGCGCGCGCCATCTGCGGCGGCGATATCGACATCATTCAGCAATCGGACGTCGAAGGCTCGCATAAGTTACTGTTCGCTTGCAAGGCCAAATAACTGCGCGTAGCTTTGGTCGGGCCAAGCCGTTAAGCGTCGGCGCGGTCCATGGCTTGCTAATCGACCGACGTCGATACCGGTGTGCACTTTGGTGCAAACGGGTAGTCAGAGAAGCGTTTACCGTCAATCAACAAGGAGGCGATTTTCTATGCCGACGTACAAGCAGTTGACCGAGCAGCTGGCGAAGGTACAGGCGCAAATGGAAGCGGCCCGCAGTAAAGAACTGACCGCCACCATCGAGCAGATCAAGGAGCGGATTGCGGAGTACGGCATTACGGCCGAAGAGCTCGGTTTTACGAGCAAACGCTCGGCGTCGCGAAAAACGGGAGGCTTGCCGCCGAAGTACCGCGATCCGAAAACGGGCGCAACCTGGAGCGGACGGGGGCGCGCGCCCGGTTGGCTCGGCAAGCGCCGCGAGAAGTTCCTGATTCAGTAAAAGGTGTAGAAGGACCGGCCAGCCCGAGCTGGCGCCGAACGATCAGCGTTCATTCGCTTTTCGTTCGGCTGGGGTTCGTTTAGGATCGTTGCCATCCACTACTATTCCAAATCTGGAGAGACATGGCACCGATCGTCAGAAACCTTCTGGGTATGCTTGTCCTATTGGCGATCGCATTCGTCTTTTCGACGAATCGCCGCGCTATTCGGCCTCGTACGGTCATTTCGGCGCTGCTGGCGCAGGTTGCGATCGGTGCGCTCGTGCTATTCGTACCGTTCGGTAAGGTCGTGCTCGCCGACATGGCGGCCGGCGTCAATCATATTCTCGACTATGGCAATGCCGGCATTGAGTTTCTATTCGGCGGGCTAGTTGAATCGAAAATGTTCGCCCTGTTTGGCAATGGCGGCTTCGTATTCGCGGTTCGCGTGTTGCCGGCGATCATTTTCGTCACCGCATTGATTTCGGTGTTGTATTACCTTGGCGTCATGCGTTGGATCGTGATCGTGCTCGGTACGCTGTTTCATCGGCTGCTGGGCGTCTCGAAGCTCGAGTCGTTTTCGGCCGTCACGACGATTTTTCTGGGGCAGAGCGAAATGCCGGCGGTGGTCAAGCCGTTCGCGCGCGACATGACGGGTGCGGAGCTGTTCGCCGTCATGTCGAGCGGGATGGCTGCCGTGGCGGGCTCGGTGCTGGCCGGCTACGCGGGCCTCGGCGTGCGCATCGAATACCTGTTGGCGGCTTCGTTCATGGCGGTGCCGGGCGGCTTGCTGTTCGCGAAGATCATCCACCCCACGACGGAAGCGAGCCGCGTACAGCTTGAACAACTGAGTTTCGACGAGCGGCGTCCGGCCAATGTGATCGAAGCGGCCAGCTCCGGCGCGGCCGTCGGCCTGAAGATCGCAGTGATGGTCGGCGCGATGCTGATCGCATTCGTTGGATTGATCGCACTCCTGAACGGTTTGGTCGGCGGCATCGGTGGGTGGTTCGGGCATCCGAACATTTCGATGCAGTCGATGCTCGGCACTGTGTTCGCACCGCTTGCCTACCTGATCGGCGTGCCGTGGAGCGAAGCGCTGGTGGCCGGGAATTTCCTCGGTCAGAAAATCATCTTGAACGAATTCGTGGCCTACGCGTCGCTGTCGCCGTATCTGAAGGATTCGGCAAGCGTGGCCGCGGCCGGTCTTCATGCGCTCACGCCGCGGACGCTCGCGATCGTATCGTTCGCGCTGTGCGGCTTCGCGAACTTCTCCTCGATCGCCGTATTGACCGGGGGCTTCAGCGCCGTTGCGCCCGAGCGCCGGTCCGAGGTGGCGCGCTACGGGCTGCGTGTGGTGTTGGCGGGTACGCTATCGAATCTGATGAGTGCGACGATCGCGGGCATGTTTCTGACTTTTCATTGAATCGTCGACCGAATTTAACAACGCAGGGGCTAGCAATGACGTTGGAGCAATTGTTCGAAAGAGCGAAGACGGCGCGCGAGCGCGCCTATGCGCCATATTCGAAATTCAAAGTGGGGGCGGCGCTTTTGACGAAGGACGGGCGCGTTTTCGACGGCTGCAACGTCGAAAACGCATCGTACGGCCTCTGCAATTGCGCGGAACGTACCGCGTTCTTCAGCGCGATCGCGGCCGGATGCGAGCGTGACGCATTCGCGGCGCTTGCGGTCGTCGGCGACACCGACGGGCCCATCGCGCCGTGCGGCGCCTGCCGCCAGGTCATCATCGAACTGGGCGGGCCCGACCTCACGATTCGGCTCGGCAATCTGCGCGGCGCGACACGCGATACGACGGCGCGCGAACAATTGCCCGATGCCTTCTATCTATGAGTCTTCGCATGCATAAAGTCATTTACGACACCGACCCGGGCGTCGACGACGCAATGGCGCTCGTCTTTCAGGCGCAGCATCCGGAAATCGAATTGCTGGGCGTGACGAGCGTATTCGGCAATTCGACGATCGAGACGACGACGCGCAACGCGCGCTATCTCGTCGAGCGGTTCGCGCCTGGAGTGGCCGTCGCGAAAGGGGCAGCCGCGCCGTTGCGCCGAACCGCTCCGGCACCCGTCGACTGGATTCACGGTAGCGACGGCCTCGGGAATATCGGCGCGCAGCCGGCCGGGCGCAGCGTACTCGACGCACGCCCGGCGCATCGCTTCATCGTCGATACCGTTCGTGCGCACCCCGGCGAGGTCACGCTGATCGCCGTCGGCCCGCTGACGAACCTCGCGCTTGCGCTCGATGAGGATCCAGACATCGCGCGGCTGGTGAAGCAAGTGATCGTGATGGGCGGCGCGTTCGGCACGAATGGCGTCAACGGCAATGTATCGCCGGCGGCCGAGGCGAACATGGCGGGCGACCCCGATGCGGCCGATATCGTCTTCGGCGCGGCGTGGCCCGTTGCGATCGTGGGGTTGGACGTGACGGAAAGCACCGTAATGACAACGGACTATCTCGCCAAGCTGCGCGACGAGGCTGGCGCGGCAGGGCGATTCGTTTGGGACGTTTCTCGACACTACGAAGCGTTTCACCAGTCGAGCGTCGGGCTCGGCGGCATTTTTGTACACGATTCGTCGGCCGTCGCTTATCTGCTCGAGCCGCAACTTTATACAACTCGCAGCGGCCCGGTTCGGGTGCTGACCGACGGCATTGCCGCGGGGCATACGCTGCAGAAGCCGGCCGGCTTTGCAGCGCCTGCTCCCGAATGGGATGGCCGGCCTTCATGCGAGGTATGCGTGGGTGTCGATAGCGCGCAAATGCTTGCGCTTTACGCACGCACCCTGGGCGCGAAGGGGTAAGCGCTTAGCGGGGGCTCCTCCGCCTTCGCCGGTCAGCTCCCGAAAACGCTCACCTCAGGGGGAAATCGGCGAGCTGCGGAGCCTTATTCCAGGCGGTCTGCGGGCGTCGCGGCAGGGCAGGTCCTGCAAACCCTCACCTTTCGAGTGTTCCGGCCGCCGCTCGCACCGCCGTTTCGCGTTCCGATGCCCACCAGCGCAGCAATGCGCGCGTATTCGAAAAGATCGTTTTCTTCACAAAATCGAGTTTTTCGGCGTCCATCGAGGTCCAGCCGAAGAGGGCCAGCACATTGCGCGGCGCTATGTGAAATAACGCGAACTGGCCGTTTAGCGCGATCAAACGCACAATGGTTAGCGGATCGCTCGGTGCCGTTCCACAGATCTTCGAAATGATCTTCGCCGCCACATCGTTCAGCGGGCCGCGCACGCGCCGCTGAAACGTCTCGGTCGCGATCTGCGGTTCTTGCCCGCCTTGCTCGCGCACGAAAAACAGCCGCAATCCCGGCGCGCTCGGCTGTTCCATGGCCTTGTCCATCATCACGCATTGCAAGTCGACGAATGCCTCGATCAGTTGTGCGAGGTCGTCGGTGGATTCGACCGTCGCCGCCGAGTGGCGCACGACCGGCTCGAATTTACTCCAGACCTCATCGGCCAAATGCTCCGCGCATGCCCGATACACCCCTTCCTTGTTTTCGAAGTAGTACTGCAAGGCCGGCGCGTTGACACCCGCGTGCGCAGCGATGTCGCGCGTCGAAGCCGCGACGAATCCATGCTCCCCGAATAGTTCGATCGCGGAACGGATGATACGAAGGCGTGTTTCTTCGCCGCGCGCGTAGCCCCCTTCGGTGGAACGGCGAGGGCGCTTCGTCTCGGTCATGGCGTCAATCCTTTCTAACAGTTACGGCTGGCTGGCCGTTAGAAATATATCACTTGACACATTTCTTCCAACTGGAATAATTGTGTGACATTTCACCCCATCTCTTCGTAGGAAGCCCGAATCATGGCAACGACAATCGAGGCTCGGCCACGCGGCGACACGCGCCAAGACGCAGGCGGCGGTGCCCCGCGTCGGGCGCGCAAGCGTGGCTGGGTGATCGGCGCGGTGATCGTCGCGCTCGTGGCCGCAACGGCGTGGTTCGCGCATTGGTGGACGGTCGGGCGTTTCATCGAAAGCACCGAAGACGCGTATCTGCAAGCCGACAGCGTGACCGTCGCCCCGAAAATCAGCGGCTACGTCACGCAAGTCTATGTGCACGATAACCAGGCGGTGGCGGCCGGTGCGCCGCTGGTGCGGCTCGATATTCGGCAGTACGAAGCATCGCTCGCGCAGGCGCAAGCGACGGTGGATGCCCGTGAAGCGGATCTTGCGCGAGCACAAGCCGATCTGAAGCAGCAGCAGGCGGCGGTGCTACAAGCGCAGGCGCAAGAGCAAGTGGCTCAGGTCGTGGCACGGCACGCGCAAGACGACGTGCGGCGCTATGCCCCGCTCACGGCGGCCGGGGCGGAAACCCAGGAACGGCTCGCGAGTTTGGTCAGCACGCGCGATCAAGCGCGCGCCACGGTCGCGGCCAACGCCGCGGCCGTGCGTTCGGCCGAGACGCAAATCGATGCGACGACGGCTCAGATCGCCCAGGCGCGAGCCCAGGTGGAAGCGGCGCGCGCCAGCTTGCGCCAGGCGCAGCTCGATGTGAACGACACGACGCTCTATAGCTCGATCGCGGGCCGCATCGGCGATCGTTCCGTGCGCGTCGGTCAATACGTGCAGCCGGGTACGCGCTTATTGACGGTGGTGCCGGTGCAAAGCATCTACCTCGAAGCCAATTTCAAGGAGACGCAGATCGGCCACATGCGCGCGGGCCAGCAGGCGACGCTGCATATCGACGCGCTGCGCGGCATCGATTTACATGGCGTTGTCGATAGCTTCTCGCCGGGGACCGGTGCGCAATTCGCGTTGCTTCCGCCGGAAAACGCAACGGGCAACTTCACGAAGATCGTGCAACGCGTCCCGGTGCGGATTCGGGTCGATGCAGGGCCGCGAACGCGTGCCTTGCTTCTGCCTGGCTTGTCGGTGACGGTCGATGTCGATACGCGCACCGCGCGGGACGACGATCGGCATCTCGCCGCCGAGAACGAGCATGGCTGACGCCACTTTGCAGGCGGGCGCCGACGGCGCGCCGGGGCATCCCGAGCGCGCGAATGCCAGCGATTGGATCGCGGTGGCGGCCGGTTCGCTGGGGGCATTGATGGCGACGCTCGACATCTCGATCACGAACTCGGCACTCCCGCAGATTCAGGGCTCCGTCGGTGCGACGGGCACTGAAGGCACGTGGATCTCGACGGGTTATCTGATGTCGGAGATCGTCATGATCCCGCTCGCCGCATGGCTCACGCGCGTATTCGGGCTGCGCAATTTCTTGCTGACGAACGCCGCGTTGTTCATGGCATTCTCGATGATTTGCGGCGCATCGCACTCGCTGGCGTGGATGATCGCCGGCCGCGTGGGCCAGGGCTTCACGGGCGGAGCGATGATTCCGACGGCGCAGACGATCATCCGCACGCGGCTGCCGCGCGCGCAGCTTGCCGTCGGCATGACGATCTTCGGGCTGATCGTCTTGCTCGGGCCGCTGCTTGGGCCCGTGCTAGGCGGATGGCTCGCCGAGAACGTGTCATGGAACTGGTGCTTTTTCATTAACTTGCCCGTCTGTATCGCCCTCATCGCGCTATTGGTCGCGGGGCTACCGTCCAGTCCGCCGCATTGGCACGAGTTCATCAACGCGGATTGGGTCGGCATCGTGGGCCTATCGATCGGCCTCAGTTCGCTCACGCTCGTGCTCGAAGAAGGGCAGCGCGAGCAATGGTTCGAGTCGAGCGAAATCGTGATGTTTTCGGCTGTGGCGTTGCTCGGCTTCATCCTGATCGGCGTCTCGCAGTTCGTCGCGGCCAAACCGATCATTCGGCTGTCGCTGCTGCGCAACGCGCGTTATGCGAGCGTTATCGTCATCGTCTCCGCCGTGGGCGCGGCGCTGTACGGCATTTCTTATCTCGTGCCGCAGTTCTTGAGTCTCGTCGCCGGTTACAACGCCGAGCAAGCGGGCAACATCATGCTGCTTTCCGGTGTGCCGGCGTTTCTGATGATGCCGATGCTGCCGCGCCTGCTCGCGAAGGTCGATTTTCGCCTGATGGTCGTAGCCGGCCTGGGTTTTTACATCGTCAGCTGTGTGCTCGATACGAGTCTCACCGCGCAAAGCACCGGTCACGATTTCGTCTGGTCGCAATTGTTGCGCGGCGTCGGGCAGATGCTGGCGATGATGCCGCTCAATCAGGCGTCGATGGCGGCCGTCTCGAGGGAAGACTCGGGCGATGCCGCGGGGCTGTACAACATGGCGCGCAATCTCGGGGGCTCGATGGGGCTCGCCGTGATCGGCGTCGTCATCGATCGGCGCAACGCGTTTCACATCGCCACGCTGCGCGAATCCGTGACGGCGAATTCGCTGATCGGCCAGGAACGGCTTGCGGCGAACGCGGCCGGCTGGCTCGCGCGAAACGGCGACGCCGCCTACTCGAAGATGCAGGCCCTCGCGCAGTTCGCCGGGCAGATTCGGCAACAAGCGGCCGTGATGACGTTTTCCGAAACGTTCTACCTGCTGGCCGTTGCGCTCGCGGCTTGCGTCCCGCTAGCCCTGCTGTTGAGACGGCCGGCGCCGCAGCCGGACGGCCCGGCTTCGGCCGGGCACTGAACTTCGGAACGGCAGCAGCTTTTACAAGCGCTGTAATTCCGACAGTAGGCGGCGGCGCCCGGTCTCCTTTCGAAAGGCTGTCGACGCACCGAGCGCCCCGCGATCGCCGCAAAAAAAAATCGAACAAAAAGGCGGTGCGGAGCGCGGAAACAAACATCGATAGGCCCGCGCAAGGCTGTCCGCGCGGGCTTCTGCATTTTTTTGAAATAATTTCGATCTTTACTGGGAATACTTTGTTCGTAGGCTAGTGCGGCTAGAGGAGAAGCGCATGAGCCATGATTTTTTCGCAGCCGCCACCGCCACGCTGGATCGACACGACGAAGCCCACGCGGCCCCGCAGCCGGTGCCGAGCACGCGCATGCGCACGCCCCGCGTGGCGATCGTGCACGATTGGCTCGTTACCTACGCAGGCGCTGAGCGTGTGCTCGAGCAAATGATCGCGTGTTTTCCTCAGGCGGAAATCTTCAGCCTCGTGGATTTCATCGAGGATCGCAAGTTCTTGCACGGCAAACGTGCGACGACATCGTTCATTCAACGCCTGCCGCTCGCGCGCAAGAAGTACCGCGCCTACTTGCCGCTGATGCCGCTCGCGATCGAGCAACTGGACCTGAGCGCCTACGACCTCGTTATTTCGAGCAGCCATGCCGTCGCCAAGGGCGTGCTCACGGGCCCCGATCAGGTGCATGTCAGCTACGTGCATTCGCCCATTCGCTACGCTTGGGATTTGCAGCATCAATACCTCGAGCAATCGAATCTGACGAGCGGCTTGCGCTCGGCCATGGCGCGCATAGTGTTGCACTACATTCGCAATTGGGATACGCGCACCTCCAATTCAGTCGACCATTTCGTCGCCAATTCGCAATTCATTGCACGTCGTATCAGGAAGGTCTATCACCGCGACTCTCGTGTGATTTTTCCGCCCGTCGATGTGCATGCGTTCATCGTCGGCGAAGAGAAGGAGGACTTCTATCTCACGGCCTCGCGCATGGTGCCGTACAAGAAGATCGATCTGATTGTCGAAGCGTTCTCGCGTATGCCCGGCAAGCGCCTGGTCGTGATCGGCGACGGCCCCGAGATGAAGGCGATTCGCGCCAAGGCGGGGCCGAACGTCGAAATCCTCGGGTATCAGCCGTTCGCCGTGCTTCACGACCATATGCGTCGAGCGAAGGCGTTCGTCTTCGCCGCGGAGGAAGACTTCGGCATCGCACCCGTCGAGGCGCAGGCATGCGGCACACCCATCATCGCGTTCGGCAAGGGCGGGGTGCTCGAAACGGTGCGCGAGTTGGGCCAAGCGCGGCCCACCGGCGTTTTCTTCCGCGAGCAAAGCGTGCCGTCCGTTGTCGGTGCCGTGCGCGAGTTCGAGCACAATTCGCATCGCTTTTCGGCGCGGGATTGCCGCCTGAATGCCGAGCGGTTTTCGATCGAGACGTTTCGCGAGCGTTTCATGGCGTTCGTTGAACAAGTCATGCCCGGGGCGACGAAGCACGGCGACGACGCGCCCGCATCGGGCAGCGCGGGCGGCGTCTCTTCCACAGCAGCGCCCGCGGCGGTCCGCGTGCTCGCGCTCGATCAAAGCGGTGGGCTCGACGATGCGGAACTCTCGTTGCTGAACGTCGCGAGTCATCTGAGGGAATCGGTAGAAGTGGTGCTGTTCGACGACGGCCCATTCCGTCTTGCGCTCGAAGAAGCCGGCGTGGCTGTGGATGTCCTCGATGCGCCCGCGCTTTATCCCGTGACGGGGCGCACGAGGCCGCCGAAGTCGCGCACGCTCTCCGGTATCGCGTCGCTGGTGCGCGAGACGGTGAAGCGCGCACGACACGTCGACGTCATCTATGCCAATACGCCGCGCACAATGCTCGTCGGCGCGCTGGCCGGGATGATCGTCCGCCGCCCGGTGGTATGGCACTTGCGTCAAAGCGTTGGGACGGATCCCCTCGGGCGCATTCAGCGTCTCGCGCTGAAGTGGTGTGCGCGCGTGGCGCTCGATCGCGCGATTGCCGACAGTGCGGCTTCAAAGCACGCGTTCGAGGCGTTTACGAAAGCACCGCGGTTGCGGATCGATGTCGTGGATGAAGAACCGCACGCACCACGCCATGCCGAGCCGGCTAAATCTCAGTCGTACGCGCCTCGCAAGCAAATCGAGAGCGTATCGGCCATTCTCGCGCAAGCCGCCATGCGTGGGGCCCGCTGATCCCAGCGGGAGCATGCCGCCATCGCGGCGGTATGCGAACGAGCGGCGTGTGTCGCACGAAACAGCCTGTGTGGTCGCTCGTGCGTCGATCTGTGCCGCTCACGATGTATGAGCGAGACAAGATGCCCACTATTTGAATAGATAGCTGTATTTCGGCGGGTTCGAATCAACAATGCGCGTCGCACAATGTGGCCGCGCAGCGACCGGCGTTTTGATTGGTAACGTGCGATCGATCGCGATCGATCGCATCGAGCGGCGCGCGGCTTGGGATGGGTTCGCGCCACGGTTGCGATAACAATTACCCCAAGGGAACGAACTATGTTGAAAGTCACTAAAGCGGTGTTTCCAGTGGCGGGACTGGGCACACGGTTCCTGCCAGCCACCAAGGCAAGCCCCAAGGAGATGCTGCCTGTCGTCGATAAACCGTTGATCCAGTACGCGGTTGAGGAGGCGATCGAGGCGGGCATTACCGAACTCATCTTCGTGACGGGCCGCAGCAAGCGCGCGATCGAGGATCACTTCGATACGTCATATGAAATCGAGGCCGAACTCGAGGCGCGCGGCAAGGAGAAGCTGCTCGAATTGGTGCGCGGAATCAAGCCTAGCCATGTCGATTGCTTTTATGTGCGTCAGCCGGCGGCGCGCGGGCTTGGCCATGCTGTGCTGTGCGCGGAAAAGCTCGTCTCCGACAGCCCCTTCGCCGTGATCTTGGCCGACGATCTGCTGCACGGCAGCCAGCCGGTGATGAAGCAGATGATCGACGTCTTCAATCACTATCACAGCACCATCATCGGCGTCGAAGCGATCGAGCGCGAGGACAGCCGTTCGTACGGCATCGTCGAAGGACGCGAGTGGGAAGAGGGCATCTTCAAGCTGTCCGGCATCGTCGAAAAACCCTCTCCCGAGGCCGCGCCGTCGAATCTCGGCGTCGTGGGCCGGTATGTCTTGATGCCGAGCATCTTCGAGCACCTGCGTCGGCTCGAGCCCTCCGTGCAGGGCGAATTGCAATTGACGGATGCGCTGCACGCGCTGTTGGCCGAGGAACAAGTGCTCGCGTACCGGTATTACGGGCAGCGCTTCGATTGCGGCAGCAAGCTCGGTTATCTGAAAGCGACGGTCGAATTCGCCTTGCGGCACCCCGAGATCGGATCGGCATTCGGTTCGTACTTGCGCGATTATGTGGGCCATCTCGCGCCGTCTTCGTCTTAACGGCGAAACGGCGTATCCGGGGCAAGAGCGGTCTTCCCCAAGCACCCTGGCTGTACTGCTTTATCCCTTTTGCGTGTCGCGCGCCCGGCGAAAGCCGCGTGCGCGCGTTCGCATGCCTGCCTGCGCTCGCATTCGTCTTGGCATTCGTATTCATCAAGCAGACACGATTTCTTCCTATCCTGGTCGGCCGTTCAGTGCCGTGCCGTCGTGAAGCGGTGTCGGCTGTAGCGAACGCGTTTTCGATGAGGAGCATCGAGTGGCGATGATCGAGCGACGACCGCGGTTGGGCCATCCTCCGCGCAGCAAACCTTTGTTGCGCGGCTTGCCGATGGTGCCGACGCATGGGCGCAGGTTGCTCGTGGCGATGACGGCCGCGATCGCGTGCGCTGTCGCGGCGGGATGCGACGGTGGGCATCAGGATGGCGACGCCCGCGCGCACGCGGGGGATGCCGCGCCCATGCTGCCCGGCACGCGCGGCGCTGCCGCTGCGGTGGCGAGCGCCGGGGCACAGCGCTTCGACGACGCCGACGGAGCGCAAGCGCACGCCGCATCGGATGCGCTGCTGCCGCCGGTGATGCATACCGCCGACTGAATCGTTGGTTTCCTTGTTGGTTCGCTTGCTGTGCTGCTCTGCTCTGCTGTTGTCCCGCTGTGCGGCTAAGCCGCGGTTGCCGCAACGCCGTTCGCATCGCCCGTCGCTTATTGCTTACCGCCTATCGACTATCGACTATCGCTTGTTTTCGTAGTGCTGTCCGTTGCTCTTCCGGTCGTTCGTTTTGCCGTAGTGCGCCGATGCGCGTCGCTTGGGCGACGCCGTCTTCCGTTCCAATCCTTCGCCAGAAACACGAATTCCCTATGACATCGACAAGCCGCCGTGATTTTCTGCGCGCCGCCGCTCAAGCAGCAGGCGCAGCCGCCGCGATGGGTGCGTTGCCCGCCGGCATTCGCAACGCGCTCGCGATTCCCGCGAACGACGCGACGCGCAGTATCCACGACATCGAGCATATCGTGATCCTTATGCAGGAGAACCGCTCGTTCGATCACTACTTCGGTACGCTGCGCGGCGTGCGTGGCTACGGCGATCGGCGTGCGATTCGCTTGCCGAACGGCAACAGCGTCTGGCAGCAGCCCGCGCTGGCCGATGCCGGCCACGTCCTGCCGTTTCGGCCGAGCGCGCCGGATCTAGGCATGCAATTCCTGCAGGACCTGCCCCACGATTGGACGACAACCCACAACGCGTGGAACGGTGGCCGCTACGACCAATGGGTCAGTGCGAAAGGCACGACGACGATGGCCTATCTCACGCGTCAGGACATTCCATTCCACTATCAGCTCGCCGACGCCTTCACGATCTGCGACGCTTACCACTGCTCGGGCATGACGCCGACCGATCCGAATCGCTACTACATGTGGACGGGCTGGGTCGGCAATGACGGCAAGGGCGGCGGCCCCGTCATCGACAATGCCGAAGCCGGCTACGGCTGGTCGACCTATCCCGAGGTGCTGCAAACGGCCGGCATCTCGTGGAAGATCTATCAGGACATCGGCACGGGGTTGGATGCGGCGGGCTCGTGGGGCTGGACGCAAAACGCCTATATCGGCAACTACGGCGATAACTCGCTGCTCTACTTCAATCAATACCGCAACGCCCAACCCGGCAATCCGCTCTATGAAAAAGCGCGCACGGGGACGAACGTCGCCGCTGGCGGTGGCTATTTCGACATGCTGAAGCACGATGTGCAAAACGGCACGCTCCCGCAGGTATCGTGGATCGTGGCGCCCGAGGCGTATTCGGAGCATCCGAATTGGCCCGCCAATTACGGCGCGTGGTACGTCGATCAGGTGCTGCAAGTGCTCACGTCGAATCCGACGCTATGGAGCAAGACGGCGCTCTTGATCACCTATGATGAAAACGACGGCTTCTTCGATCACGTCGCGCCGCCGTTCGCGCCTTGGTCGAAAGAAGCGGGGCTCTCGACCGTCGAAACGACCCACGAGTATTTCGCGGGCAACGCGACCTATCCGGCGGGGCCTTTCGGCCTTGGGCCCCGCGTGCCGATGCTCGTGGTCTCGCCGTGGTCCAAGGGCGGCTGGGTGTGTTCCGAAACGTTCGACCATACCTCGATCATTCGTTTTATCGCGCGTCGGTTCGGTCACGAGCGCAACCTGTGCGAGGCGAATATCACGCCTTGGCGCAAGGCCGTTTGCGGCGATTTGACGCGCGCATTCGATTTCGCCAATCCGAATGCCGCGTTTCCGACGCTGCCGAGCACGAGCGGGTACGTGCCGCCCGATCAGCAACGCCACCCCGATTACGTGCCGCTGCCGCCGCTCGTGCAGGCCAAGCCCCAGCAGGAACCGGGGGTGCGTCCGGCACGCGCGTTGCCGTACGAGCTGTTCGTGCGTGCCCATGTCGACGCGGGGCAAGCGCAATTGCATCTGAAATTGACGAACACGGGAGAGGCGGGCGCCGCATTGCAGGTGTACAAGGCACACAGCGCCGATGCGCCCCGCACCTACACGGTGGAACCGCGCAAGCATCTCACCGATGACTTCGCGCTCAATCTAGACGGCAGCTACGATTTCGCGGTGCACGGACCGAACGGATTTGCCCGCCGCTTTGCCGGCCATGCTGTCGCGGCGCATTGGTGGAGCGCGGGGGTGGCCGTGCCGGACGTAGTCGAGTCGTACGACGTGGCGAACGGCAACATCGAACTGCGCTTGGAAAACAAGGGCACGGCGGCCTGCGAATTCACGGTCTCGAACGCGTACACCGGAAAGAGCGTGACGCACCGGGTCGCGGGCGGCGAAAGTGTGGACCTGTACGTCGATTTGCGGGCGGAGCACGCTTGGTACGATTTCCACGTGACGGTCGATACGGATCCGCTGTTCGTGCGCATGCTGGCGGGTCACGTCGAAACGGGTCACCACAGCATGAGCGATCCCGCGCTCGGTTTGGTTTAAACGTGCCGGGCTAAAAGACGCCTATTTCAAGGGGTGTCCTATGCGGACAAACCCTTTGTCGCCGTCGTCGTCGGCACTTGCCGATCGACGACGGCCCCCTCCGATGCCGTAGATAGTCGGCGCCGCGCAACAAATCCCCCCGTAAACACGCTCTCGAAACACAAATTAGATGCATGAAGCCGCGCGGCGCTTGTAGAATCCGGCGTTGAAGCAGCGCACGTCGTGCGCGCTTCGTGCGTTCAACGACCAACAGGTAGGAGAAACATGGTTACTTCCGCAAAGAAGGTTGCGAAAAAGGCAGCAGCTCCCGCACCGGCAAAAAAAGTAGCTGCCAAGAAAGCTGCTCCCGCGAAGACTGCCGCGGCTAAGAAGGTCGCCGTGAAGGCGTCCGGCGCTCCGTCGCCGATCAAGGACACCTTCACGAAGGCCTCGCTGGCTGCTCACCTCGCTGAGCGCTCGGCTGTCGAGCCGAAGTCCGTCAAGGCTGTGCTTGGCGCGCTCGAAGACACGATCCTCGGCTCGGTGCACAAGAAGGGTGCCGGCGAATTCACGCTGTCGGGCCTGCTGAAGATCGTCGTGCAAGCGGTGCCGGCGAAGAAGAAGCGCTTCGGCAAGGATCCGTTCACGGGTGAAGACCGTTGGTTCCCGGCCAAGCCGGCAAGCGTGCGCATCAAGGCACGTGCACTGAAGAAGCTGAAGGACGCGGCCGCAGGCTAAGTCGTTCGCTTCGACAAACAAAAAACCCGCATCGGTTTTGCCTTTGCGGGTTTTTTATTGCCTCGCTTCGGCGAGCCGTTCGGTGTTTCGGTTCGGGGTTCGGCGTCTAGCGCTTAGCTCCGGCGCTCAGTGCGCGCTGCCGCTCGGCTGATAGCCATCCGTCAGCGTCTGCAGGAACGCGATGATGTCCTTGATCTCGGCGTCCGTCATCGCAGGGGTATCGCCCGGGTGTCGATCGAAGGGCGCATCGCTCTTGTCGATGTTGGCGTGGTATTTCGCCGGCAGATCGTCGTATTGCAAGACGTGCCCTTGTGCGTCGTGCGAATAAATTTGGCCCGGCTCGATGTCGCGCAGGTTATAGAACTTCATGACGTCGTCGAGCGAGCGATACACGCCGTTGTGAAAATACGCGTGACGGGTGGCCGCATTGCGCAGTGTCGGCGTGAGGAACATGCCGCAGTACTGCGTTTGCGCGGCGAGGTCCGTGCGATAGGGGCCGCACAGGCCCATGTCGAAATAGTGCGCGCTGCGATTGACGGCAAGCGCGCTGTTGCGCGGGACGCCGAGCGCCTCGTATTGATAATCGGTGAACATCGGCGGCAGCCCGTCGGTTGACGGTTTCGACAGGTGGCAGCCTGCGCAATTGGCCTTCTTCGGATCGTTGAAGAGCTGCAAACCGTGCAATTCCGCCCGCGTCAAACGCGCGCGCCCTTCCAGCCAGTAGTCGTACTTGCTCGTGTACGGGTGGAACGAAGGATCCTCTACTTGGTAGCGCGCGACCGCGAACATCGCTTCGGACAGCAACAGGCGCGGATCGGCGAAGATGCGCGGCCCAAAGAGTTGTAGGAAAGCATCGCGGTAGGCGCCGTTTGCGAATTTGCCTGCAACCTCGGCTTCGCTCGTATTCGCCATTTCGACCGGGTTCAGCAGCGGCCCTAACGCTTGCGCTTGCAGCGTATCGGCGCGGCCATCCCAGAACATGCCGCCTTGCGGCACCATCGCAGGCGCGGCGGGCGCGACGCCGGCCGTCTTTTGCGTGCGTGCGGTGCCCGACGCGGCCGCGGCTTCTTGTGCGAAGTTGGCTTGGGTATCGGCGTCGGCCGTATCCGGTCCGATGCTGAAGTTCGGTTGTCGATACAAGTACATCAGCGTGGGCGGGGGACGATCGCCTTGCAACGTCATCGCCGATCCGCCGAGCTGCACCGGCAACGCGTTGGGAGGCCCATAAGCATGCGCGGGGCTGTGGCACGATGCGCACGACAGCTTGCCCGAAGCCGATAGGTTTCGATCGAAGAAGATTTGCTTGCCGAGCAGCGCCATGGCACTGAGCGGCGCGACCGCCGGACGCTCGAGATGGACCGGGTGCGGGTTGGCGCCCGTCAATTGCTCCACGATGTTGCCGACGGCGGCCGGCGTTCGCTCGGGATAGGCGAGTGCCCACGCGCAGACGCCGGCCGCGGCCAGCGCTACGCCCAGTGCGGCAAGACGGACGAATGAGCGACGGCGCGGAGGCGGATTGCCACGGTCGGCGGGTGGGGTCGGCAAGGCGGAATCGAGCGGCTGCATCGTATCGGTCGGAAAAACGTAGCGTGCGATCAAATAAAAAGCCACAGCCCGTTGCCGGGCTGTGGGGGCGCATCGTCGTGCTAGCGCGCGGCATCGTGCGCTAGCCGGTGAAGCGATTAGCTCTGCGGCGGCGTGCTGACCGGCGTACCCAGCGTCGGGTCGAGGTACAACGGCGTCGTACGTGCCGAAGCCGAGAAGTTGAACAAGCTCATGATGCTGCCCGCCGTCGCATCGAACGAACCGCCGCCGATGCGTTGGCCGCCGAGCCAGTTGTCCTCGATGAAACGGACGACCGATGCTTGCGAGATCAACGTATGGTCGACATAGTTTTGCTTCGCGTACGGCGAGATCACGAGGAACGGCAAGCGCGTGCCGGGGCCGCAGCGACCGTTCACCGGTTGACCGTTCAGGCCGGCGGGCTGCGTGCCGGTGCCGCACACGCTACTGCCGTTCAGTTGATCCGCGCTCGAGAACGAGGCCGACGTCGGGGATTGGAATTGATGGTCGTACCAGCCGTCCGAGTCATCCCACGCGACGATCACAGCGGTGCTCTTCCAGTCCGGCTGCTGTTGGAGGAAGTTCACCACCTTCGTCACGAACGCTTGCTCGTCGAGCGGATCCGAATAGCCGGCGTGGCCGTCCTGATAGGCGGGAGCCTTCAGGAAGCTGACCGACGGATAATTGCCGGCGCTGACGGCCGTGAAGAAATCGTTGACATCGTATTCGTGATTGGCCGGATCGACGGTCGTCGTGTTCGGCACGACGGTGAAGCCGATGGCGGCCGTCGATGTCGGGCGCAGGTGGTTCGGATTCGACGTCGATTGGTAGTACTGGAACCAGTTGTGGTGCGGGATGTAGTCGGCCGTTGCCGCGCCGACTACCGCGGACGTCGTGCTGCGCTTACAGCCCGTCGTGCCGTTGGCGTTCGTCGTCGACAGGTTGAACCCGCCCATGAAGCCGCCCCACGTGATGTTTTTTGCGTTGAGCAGGTCGCCGATGTTCTTGCCCGTCATGAAGGCTTGGTCGGTCGTGCTCGAGCACAGGTCGGAGCCCGGATCGACGTCGTTGATCATCGTCAAGCCGCCCTGGCCGTCGGCCGTGTAGTAGGAAGTGCGCGACGATTTGACGATCTGCATTCCGTTCGTTTGCCCGGCGACGACTTCGAGTGCGCCTGGCGTCGAGGGGCCATACGTGTCCGTATACGCGTTATCGCTCATCGCGAAGTTCTGCGCGTAGTTCCACATTGCCGTCACGGTGTTGCCGTCGTAGTAGCCCATGACTTGGCCGGTCGTGCCGAATGCGCCCGCGCCGCCGCTCGTGCCGTTACCCGTGAACTTCGGAAAAAGATCCATCAGGCCGTTGTCGTATGCCTGTTCTTCGGCCGTGTAGGCGTGATTCTGGTCGGCGGTTGCGGCTTGTGTGCGATCGAGCCGAAACGGATTCGTCGCGCCCGTGCCGTTCGCGACATTCGTCGAATTCGGGTTGGCCGTCAGCAGTGTGCCCGCGAGGCCGTTGACCGTCGGCGTGCCGGCCGCCGCCGTGAACGACGGTTCGCCCGCGGGGTTCGTCGCGTTCGGATACGTCGCGAAGTAGTGGTCGAACGAGACGTTCTCGCCGTAGATCACCACGACGTGTTTGATCGGCGTCGCGGTTTGGGTGAGGTTTTGAAGGCTGACCGCTGCGGTGGGCGTGGTGTTGTCGGAGTTGCTGCTGCCACACGCGGCGAGAACGCCGAGCGACGCGACTGCCACTGCGGCGGGGAGAAGCTTACGGCGAAACATGGGGACGCACTCCTGGTTTGTCGTCGCCGCAAGCCCCCTAGCGAAGTGTCGTCATTCGATCCCGAGTGGATGACAGCGAAGACGCGTGCGGTGAACGATGGTTATTTTTCGGAAGAACGGCGCATTGGACCATGTCGATGTTAAGTATCTGCGACACATAGCTTTCAACTCTATTTTTTTAGCTTTCGATTGTATTTGGCGTTTTCAGCCTCGTCGGCGGTGCGCCGGCGGCCCATGGAGTGCGGCGGCGGAGGCCGGGGCCGTAAAGGTATGATGTGCGCGTCGTCGGTGCGGGCGTGCCGAATCGGTAGGATAAGGTGAGAGTAATGAAGCTTTTCGAGGCGCTGGGTTTCCGCTGGGATCGTGGTGCTGCCGTGGGCGGCATGCCGAGGTACTCGGTCGAGCGGGTCTGTTTTCGCTTCCATAAGATGCTCCCGGAATTCGTCTGGGACGCAAGTGTGCTGGAGGGCAATCCGTTCACGTTTCCCGAAGTCAAAACGTTACTGGACGGCATTACGGTGGGAGGCCGGAAAATCTCCGATCAAGAACAGGTTCTGAACTTGGTCGAGAGTTCGAAACACCTACTCAAGCTGGTGAAGAACAGGCAGTTTTCTCTCGATAAGGCCACGTTCACTGGCCTGCATTCGCTCGTTGCTCGCAACGAAGCGCTCGAGTGGGGGCATTTCCGCGGCGAAGGCGATGAGTGGAATTACACCCGCGATGTCGGCCTAGGCGAGCAAGGGCGCTACACGCCGCTGCCGACGATCAAGGGTGGTGCGAATGTCGACGACGCATTCCGCCGGGGCGTGGATGCACTGAACGCCGACGTGTCGGATCCTTTTGAAAAAGGCGCGGCGTTCTTTCTGTTCGGCGCGTTGCAGCAGTTCTTCTTCGACGGCAACAAGCGTACTTCCCGATTCATGATGAACGGTGTGCTGATGTCGCACGGGATCGATGCGATCAGTATTCCGGCCGCAAAAGCCCAGGCGTTCAACGAGAAGATGATTCGGTTCTATCTGCATCGCGACGGCAGCGAGATGATGCAGTTCCTGGTGGATTGCCATCCGGAGCCCGAACGCATTCGGGTGCCGAATCCGGCAAGCTCTCCTTCCTCGTCCGGCTCCGGTATCGACGTTTGATCGGGCACGCTGGGCCGCCGCGTCGATTCCATTCATGACCCGGGCAGCGCAACGCCGCAATAAAAAACGCCAGCCGGGGAAGCCCCGGCTGGCTCGATATTGCGTACTGCTTCGTTGTTTTCTCGTCGATTGCTCGAACGAACTTATTAGAACTTGTGGCGCAGGCCCAATGCGACGAGTTCTTGCGAGTTCGTGCCGCTGTAGCCGTACGAGCCGATGGACGCTTGAGCAGGAGCGCCGCCTGCCGTGTTGCCGCTTGCGTGCTGATACGCGCCGACAAGGTACACGTCCGTGCGCTTCGACAGGTTGTAATCTGCGCCGAGCGAAGCTTGATGGTACTTAGCCGACGAATCGCCGCTCGACTTCATGTACGTGTAGCCCGCGCCGACCAGCAAAGCGGGCGTTGCTTGGTAGTTCAAGAAGCCGCTACCCGAGTTGTACTTCTCCGTCGAGCCGAAGGTCGAGAAAGCCGTCCGCCTTGTATTGCGCGTTGCTGTAGCTCAGGCCCATCGTGAACGGACCAACCGTGTATTGGCCGGCGACGCGCGCGATGCCGATCGACTTGGCGGACTGGTAACCGTTGTTGATCGGGTCGATATCAAACGGACCGTCCGAGGTGCACGCTCCACGTTGTCCGGACACCGCTCGTCAGCGTGTTGGTGTTGTCGGCGCGGAAGTAGCCGGCAGCCAAGGCGATCGGACCGTTGTTGTACGCTGCTGCGAGCGACCACGTTTGGCCCGAGCCCGTCGAACCTGCCACACCGCCGAACGCGTAAAACGCTTCGGCTTGGAAGCCGGCGTAGGTCGGCGACACATACTTGATCGCATTGCTCGTGCGCGAGCTGTTGTCGTAATTGTCGACGTCGCCCGGCGTGGCGAACGAGCTACCGAAGTAGTTGTCGCCCGTGATGCCTTGGACCATATCGACCACCGGGTCGTACTGGCGGCCGAGCGTCACCGTACCGTACGTTTGGCTGGTCAAACCGACGAAGGCTTGACGGCCGAATTCGCGCGAGCCTTGGCCCAGCTTGCCTGTGGACGGATCGAAGCCGTTTTCCAATTGGAAGATTGCAGCGAGGCCGCCGCCCAGATCTTCTTGACCCTTGACGCCCCAACGCGTGCCGGCCAGATCGCCGCCGCTGTTGTTGCCGAGCGCCCACAGATTCTTGTTGCCGGCCGCGTTGTGCACGTACGTGATCGAGTTATCGATTACACCGTACAGCGTGACGCTGGTCTGAGCTTGCGCTGCACCGGCGGCGCCGAGCAAGGCGAGCGAGAGGGTCGACAAAGCGATTTTTTTCATCATTTCTCCACGCGAAACGTTTATTAGACTGCTGCGGGGAGGAGAATACCCAATGTTCTTGAAAGGCTGAAAGGAAAAAAGAATACTGTCGTCAAAACGAAACAGCACGGTCCGGCGCCCGGTAAAGACGGGATATCGAATTATTGCTGCCTCCGAAATACTGAATTAGAAAAAACGCAAAATTGCGACGCAATAGCGCAAGTTTTCCCATGATCCGGGCGCGACGCACAGCTTTGGAACCGTCCCGCGGCGGTGCGCAGCGGCGGCGTGGCCGCACGACGGTGCGCGGCGCACAGAAACGCGACATCGCGCCCCACCGCTGCGCAAAGCCGTAACTGGACAAGATTGAGGAATTATGTCCTTGCGCGCTGCGCGAGGTTTAATAGTCAGATCTATTTTCCTGTGCGTGCAAATGTGCACGCATGCGACGCCGTCCTCTTGCCGCGGCATATTCGGCGCCGAGCAACAGCACTGCGGCCGAAAAGTACAACCACATCAACAAAACCGCGAGAGAACCCGCGGCGCCGAATGCATTGGACAATCCCGCATGGGCAAGATAAAGCGCGAATAGCTTCTTACCCGCGGTGAATAGCAAAGCGGCGACGATGCCGCCCGTGAGTGCGTCGTGCCATGCGACCTGTGCATCCGGCAAGAACTTGAGCAGTGCCGCGAATGCGAAAGCCAACGCGACGATGCCGAGCGCCAGTTGCAAGATGTTGCCGATCAGGACGAACGGCGTGCCGCCTAAAAGCCACGCGCCGATGTAGCTGACGACCGTATCGAGGACGAGCGAGACGATTGCCAGAAAGGCGACGCCCAGCACGAGGCCGAACGAAATCAATCGAACTTTGACGAGTGCCAGCACGGTGGAGACGCGCTGCGATGCATCGGCCGGCCAAATCACCGAAAGCGCCGCATTCAGCGAAGCGAATGTAGCGGACGCGCCGAGCGCGAGTGCCACGAACGAGATAAATGCGGCGAAACCGCCCGTCCCGCTGTGCGAGCGCGCATTCGCGAGAATCATCTGAATCGCGGCGGCGGCTTCGTCGCCGATCAGCACATGCGCGTCTTGAAAGATTTGCCCGCGTATTGCATTCGCGCCGAAGAACCAGCCTGCTACCGCGATCACCATGACCAGCATCGGTGCCAACGAAAACGCCGAGTAAAAGGCGATGCCGGCGGCCATCGTCGCGCAGCGATGGTTGCCGAAATGCTGCACTGCATCGGCCGCACAGGCGCCTTCGTTGCGCGCGGCGCGCGGCAGTTCACGCAGCGTGTATGAAGCCATCGATCGACCCTCGCTTACGCGTCCCGGATGCGCTTCACTGTTGCAGACTCCATGCCTGTTCCGCACCGGGCCGATGTGTCGCTTTTCAGCCGCGTTGCGAATCGAATCGAATCGAATCATTCTCGACCGGCGGGCAATAGCGATCCGACGAGGCGCCCACTCAATGGTCGGCGGCTGCACGCTGGCGCTTGAGCGCGGCGCGCGCGAAGGCGATGAAGCGTTGCGTGACGACATCGTCGCGGCCGGCCTGCCAGGCGAGCCAGCGTGCGTGGGGGCCTTGCAGCGTCAAGACGGTGGCGTCGCGCAGCAAATAGCGCATTCGCGAGCGCACGCGGATCGGCCGCGGTGAGCTTCGCTGTCGTCGCAAGACGGCGTCCGATGCGATAGCACTCTGCGGTTATGGGCTATGGACTACGGCCTATCGCCGATCCGTGCGCAGCAACCCGTAGATCGCGCCGTCCGAGATTTCGCCGTCGATCATCCGCCGTTCGCGCAACAGCCCCTCTCTGACAAAACCCAGGCGTTCGAGCACGCGCGCCGATGCGGTGTTGCGCGGGTCGATTTCCGCTTCGATCCGATGCAACTGCAATAGATCAAACCCGCAATCGACCACGGCGCGCGCCGCCTCGCTCATGTAGCCGTTGCCCCAAAAAGGGCGATGCAGGCCGAAGCCGATTTCGGCATGCTTGGACGTCAGATCCGCATTGAACAGGCAGCAGGTGCCGATCATTTCGTGCGTCGAAGCGAGTTCGACGGCCCAGACGAGATCCGTATTCGCCGCCGATCCCTGCATCCGACGCGCCAGGTAATCGATGGCTTGCTCGATCTGCGTCATGACGGGAAACGACCAATAGCGCATGAATTGGACGTCGGAATACATCGCGAACATCGGGATAGCGTCTTCTGCTCGAGGAGGGCGCAGCATCAGCCGTGCGGTCGATAAGATGGAGGCATCGCGGAGTGGCATGGGAATGCTGAAGACGGGGCGCGGATGGGTGAGCAGTGTACGCGCGTTCGACGCGCCGGTATCATCTGCCGCCGTTCGCCGATAGGGAGACGTTCGACAGCGCCTCATACATCGTCAACAATGCAGGGCCGGCCGCTGGCAACGCTCGCACCGGGGTACACCGGGCGCATTCAAATGCAGCACCCGATAGCGCAGTTGGTTTGTTTCAGTATCGATATCAGGATTGAGTCACCTATGTCCCGCGCCGAACGTCTCCTTCAGCTCCTGCAAGCGTTACGTCGTTATCGACGCCCCGTGAGCGGCCAGGTGCTTGCGGATGAACTTGGCGTGAGCATCCGCACGCTATACCGGGACATCGCCAGTTTGCAGGCGCAGGGCGCAACGATCGAGGGCGAGCGAGGCATCGGCTACGTGATGAAGCCGGGCTTCATGCTGCCGCCCATCATGTTTTGCTCGGAGGAACTCGATGCCTTGGTGCTTGGCATGCGCTGGGTGGCCGATCGCTGCGACCAGACGCTGTCGTCCGGTGCGCTCAGTACACTTGCGAAGATCGCCGCGGTCCTGCCCACCGAGTTGCGTCGCGAACTGGAGGAATCTTCGCTGCTGATCGGCGCGCCGTTGACGCGGCCTACCCATACGATTTCGCCGGACCTCCTGCGTGCCGCCGTCCGCGCGGAGCGCAAGCTCGATATTACCTACGTAGACGGCCGTGGTATTCGCTCGCAGCGTATCGTTTGGCCCTTTGCTTTGGTGTACTTCGACCAGGCGCGTGTGCTGATGTGTTGGTGCGAGCGTCGAGCCGATTTTCGGAATTTCCGCTCGGATCGGATTCTGAACGTCGAGCAGCTCGAAGTGCGCTATCCCAAACGGCGTGCGACGTTGCTGCGCGAGTGGCGCAAGCTTAACCAGGTAGCCAGCAAAACCATACTGCCAGAATCTGACAGCATCGATCATTAGACTGAGGCTCTTTTCTTGGAGAGGAGGCTCAAATGAAGTTCGCATCGGTTCGTGTTGTTACCTCGGATGTCGAAAGGCTGATCGAGTTTTATCAGAGGCTTTCCGGCATCGAGGCGCTACGCCTGGCCGATGGATTTGCCGAGATGCGATTCGCAGGCGCGACGCTCGCTATCTCGTCCGAGCACCTGATTAAGCTTTTCAACGTCGGGGCCGCCACTGCGGCTGCCAATCGATCGGCAATCTTTGAATTCGAAGTCGAGGACGTCGACGCCGTGCTTGAGCGGATGAATGGGTTCGGAACGCAGGTCGTGATGCCAACCACATTGATGCCTTGGGGCAATCGATCGCTCCTATTGCGTGACCCCGATGGGAATCTCGTCAACGTATTCTCTCGACCCGGGCATTGAGACCGCGCGCTGTCGTCCGCGAGCGGCGGGTGGCGGGTGGCGCTTAGGCGGAACGAGCGTCCGTTTTGCGCGGATCGCCGCGATGCCCGCGGCAACCTGCCGACTGCCGACAACTCCCGGCGTAAAATCGTCGCCATCACGTCACGGAAGGCACGCGTGCTTTGTCGCGGAGCGGAGCATCGCATCGCAGCAAAAACCGGCATGCGGGAGACGATATGGCATACAACGAACGCCGGCCGGTACGGCGAGCCACGAGCGCTTGCGTTGTCGCATGGGTCGCGGCGGCGCTAACCAGCGCACACGCGCAGAGTCCGTCTTCGGGGCAGCAGATTGCCGCCGGGGGCAGTGCTCAAGGCGCTGCCGCCTGCGTGGGTTGCCATGGCGCAGCGGGACAAGGCAACGCCGGCGCCGGGTTTCCGCGGCTCGCCGGGCTCAGCGCCCCTTATCTCGATGCGCAACTGACGGCATTTGCCGATGGCAGTCGTCAAAGCGTCGTGATGCAGCCCATCGCCACCCTCCTGACAGCCTCTGAACGCACCGCGGTTGCGAACTACTTCGGCACGCTTTCGCGTCCTCAAGGTATTCGTACGAGCGATCCGTCCGATCCGCTACCTTCGGATACCGGCGCCTGGCTGGCAACGCGCGGACGGTGGAACGACAATATGCCTGCTTGCGCGCAGTGCCACGGCCCCGGCGGCGCCGGCGTAGGCAGTGTCTTTCCGCCATTGGCCGGCCAGCCTGCGAGCTACATCGAAACGCAGTTGCACGATTGGAAAACAGGCGCGCGCCCACCGGGGCCGCTCGCGCTGATGCCCGCTGTGGCGACCAAGCTTTCCGATGCCGACATCCACGCTGTGGCGCAGTATTACGCGCAACCGACGCAAATCGGCGAAACGGCAGGGCAATAAAAGGAAATCATGAGGACTGAACGAAAGCGTAGAGGCGCAATGCTCCTGGCCGCTTTGTCGATCATGTGGCCTCTAGGTCAAGGCATCGCGGCGGAGCCCGCGGGTGTGACGGCCGCCTCCGAGCCGGTTACTGTTCCAGGCCGTCCGTTCGAACCGCCTCCGGAAAACGCGATGCCGAGCGGCGAGTTCGGCAAGTCGGTCAAGCTCGGCGAGCAGATCTTTATGCATACCGGGCAATTCGCCGGAAAGTTTGTCGGTAACGCGCTGACGTGCGCCAACTGTCATCTCGACGCAGGCCGTCGAGCAGATTCTGGCCCGCTCTGGGCTGCCTATATTTCGTATCCGGCGTATCGCAGCAAGAACGGGCACGTGAATACGCTCGCGGAACGGATGCAAGGATGCTTTCGCTACAGCATGAACGGCAAGGCGCCGCCGCTCGGCGATCCGGTTTTGGTTGCGCTGGAGAGCTACGCGTTCTGGCTCGCCACGGGCGCTCCGGTCGGCGAGAAGCTCGCAGGCAGGGGCTATCCAACGTTGCCTGCGCCCGCGCTGAAGGCGGATTTCGGGCGTGGTGCGCTGGTGTATGCGCAGCACTGTTCCGTGTGCCATGGCCCCGAGGGGCAGGGGCAGAGCAGCGCCGGTCGAACGGTGTTCCCGCCGCTTTGGGGCGATCGCTCGTTCAACTGGGGGGCGGGCATGCATGAGATCCAAAATGCTGCCGGCTTTATCAAGGCCAATATGCCCTTAGGATTGGGCAACACACTGACCGACCAGCAAGCTTGGGATGTGGCGTTTTTCATGGATAGCCACGAACGTCCGCAGGATCCGCGATTCAACGGTTCGGTCGATCAGACGCG
This sequence comes from uncultured beta proteobacterium, assembly GCA_963838695.1. Lineage (GTDB taxonomy): Bacteria > Pseudomonadota > Gammaproteobacteria > Burkholderiales > Burkholderiaceae > Trinickia. Next base: position 91,584 of record CAWIRZ010000048.1, read on the forward strand.
GGCGAAATTCCACGATACGCCGATGTCGATGTATGGCCGGATCGTGAATGGCCATAAGCTTGGCGGTTCGTGAACGAAGGCGCTCGTGATTGGAGACGGCGAGCCACGGTCGTGGCGCCGCCGTCCAATCGTCGCGCCCACGCCTTCGCTGCGAGCACAATAAGAATCCCCGCCCGTGCGGGCGGAGACAGTGCCGAAGTCGTTGATTTCGGCGGCGACGAGCGGTTGCCGGTGCTATTCCAGGTGCTGTGCGATGTTGCCGACGGGGCTGAGGGGCCGACGGGGCTGACGGCATGGCACCGGCCGCACTCGGCAGCCGGTTGCGACGATCGCTCAGTCGCGATAGTGGCGGTGGTGGCGCCGGCCACGATGCCCGTGGGAATCGTTGGCGTAGGCGTTCGCGCGCGAGATATGGCCGCCGAGCGCCGAGCCGGCTCCGCCGCCCGCCGCCGCGCCAATGATGCCGCCTGCGCGTCCGCCCATGGCGTTGCCAGCCGCCGCACCTGCGCCGCCGCCCAGTGCGCCGCCTACGATCGCACCCGTGCGCTCGCGACGATTCGAGGTCACGGCGCCACCTGCGCCGCCACCCACCGCACCGCCGATGATCGAGCCGGTGCTTCCCCCTACGGCGCCGCCCAGGGCAGCACCCGCTGCGCCACCCAGTGCGCCGCCGAGTGCGTTGTTCAGGTCGCCCGCGAGCGCCGGCAGCGACGTCAACGCAGGCCAACGCCACACAGGTCGCCGATACGGCGGTTCGAGCATGCTTCTTCAGCTTCAACATTTAAGGTCCTCTTGCCTATTGTTGGAATGGTGGCGCGCAGTATACCGGGGTCCAGAAAGCCCGGTGTTGCTCGCTCGTACGGACCCTGTAAGAAGCGTAACCAAAATCGAAGGGTGCCGTCGCCGAAGCGTCTGACGCATTGCACAAAATTTGCTTCTTTGCCGCGCGAGCGTTTAGGGAGAGCAAAAAAGTATCGAAAAATAGGCGTAAAGTTGGTGGAGGCGGCACGGCGATCGCCCTACATTTCAGTCAACGCGACGACCGATCGCGCTTTCGTCGGCGAGCGGGAGCCCGCAGCGTAGGACAGTGGAGGGGAGACATCATGATGATGCGTCCGGATCTTGAAGTGGTCGAGGTGCGACGGGACGAGTCGTTTAAGGTCTGGTCGCACGGTTATCCCTACCGGACGATTCGTTGGCACTTCCATCCGGAGTTCGAACTGCATCTGATCGTCGCGACGCGCGGCAAATATTTCGTCGGCGATTACATCGGTTCGTTCGGCCCCGGCCATCTGGTGCTTGTCGGGCCGAACTTGCCGCATAACTGGGTCAGCGACGTAGCGGAAGGCGACACGATCGAGCGGCGCAATCTCGTGATGCAGTTCAGTCAAGACTTCGTGCGCCGCTGTTTAGATGCATTTCCGGAGTGTCGCGAGGCGCAAGCTCTGCTCGACGACGCGCAACGTGGCGTCGTGTTCGACGACACCACCAGCGCCGCTGTCGCACCTCTCTTCGAAGCGCTGTTGACGGCGCACGGCATCCGGCGAACGTCGCTGTTTCTGACGCTGCTCGACCGTCTGTGCAATGCCGAAAAGCGCACACTGCTCGCGAGTCCCGCATCGAATCGGCCGAACGCCGCATCGACGCGGCTGAGCCATGCGCTTTCGTATATCGGCAAGAACCTGACTTCGGAGTTGCGCGAGGCGGATCTCGCACAACTCGCGGGGCAGAGCATCAGTGCGTTCTCTCGGGCGTTTCACCGTTACACCGGGATGCCGTTCGTGCAATACGTGAACCGGTTGCGGATCGAATCCGCCTGCCTCATGTTGCTGGCCGACGAGGCGAAGATCACCGAAGTGTGCTTCCAATCGGGGTTCAATAACGTCTCCAATTTCAATCGCCAGTTCCGTGCGGCGAAGGGCATGTCGCCGTCCGAGTTCCGAACGCTGCAGCGCTTGAATGCGGGCAGCCGTAACGTTGCGCTTCACGCGGCGAATGGCGATGGCGATGCAGTTGCCGATGCGGATGCCATCGCCGATAGCGGTATCCCGACCGGCGCGCTGCCGCACGTTATCAAGCCGCAGCTCGCCACAAACGTTGCACCGGCTCGGCCCCCGAACTCACTTCAACCTTAGCGTCCGAATCTGTCCGCCATTTAAAAATATCGCGCGCTTTCCTGCGCGATGGCCTCGCTCGCTCTAAAGAAAAAAAGCACTCACTCAACCGGAGACACTTTGATGACTGAACCCCTCATCGATTGAACGGGCTTGGCGCCACAGCCACCCGAACCAAAAAATTTTTCCAACAATGGAGACAAACAATGATGACGAGACTTTCAAACCAACTGCTGCGCGCCGGCGCGCTGGCCCTCAGCGTGGCCGGCAGCACGGCCGCGTTCGCTGCGCCGAGCGGCACCGTCGCTTTCCTCATGCCCGACGAAGCTTCGACGCGGTATGAGCAGCACGATTTTCCCGGCTTCGAGGCGGCCATGAAAAAGCTCTGCCCCGATTGCAAGCTGCTCTACCAGAACGCCAATGCCCAGGTCGCCCAGCAACAACAACAGTTCAATTCGGCGATTGCGCAGGGCGCTAAAGTGATCGTGCTCGATCCGGTCGACTCCACGGCCGCCGCGTCTCTCGTACGGATGGCTCAGAGCCAAGGCATCAAGGTGATCGCCTATGACCGCCCGGTGCCTTCGACACCTGCCGATTACTACGTCTCGTTCGATAACGAGGGGATCGGCAAGGCAATCGCGCAGTCGTTAGTGGAACATCTGAAAGACGCGGGGGTGTCGCCCGGCAAGGGTGGTGTTCTCGAAGTCAACGGTTCGCCCACCGATGCTGCCGCGGGCCTGATTCGCAAGGGTATCCACGAGGGGTTGGAGGGCAGCGGCTATAAGACGCTGGCCGAGTACGACACGCCCGACTGGGCACCGCCGAAGGCTCAACAATGGGTAAGCGGTCAGATTACCCGCTTCGGTGCGCAGATCGTCGGCGTGGTGGCGGCCAACGACGGAACGGCCGGCGGGACCATCGCCGCGTTCAAGGCCGCAGGCGTCAATCCGCTTCCGCCCGTCACGGGCAACGATGCGACGCTGGCCGGGCTGCAGTTGATCATCGCGGGGGATCAGTACAACACCATTCTCAAGCCTAGCGAAATCGTGGCCGGCGCCGCGGCGAAGGTTGCCGTCGGCTTCCTCTCCGGCCAAAAGCCGAAGGCCGAGACCACGCTGTTCAATACGCCTACGCAACTGTTCAAGCCGGCCGTCATTACGCAGAAGAACCTCAAAGCGGAGGTGGTCGACAAGGGCATCGCGAGTGCCGCGCAACTCTGTGCGGGCCGCTATGCGGATGGCTGCAAAAAACTGGGAATCGCGCACTGATCCGGCTCGAAGTTAGGTGGACGGGCCCGGTCGAGATGGGCCCGTCGGAAACGAAGAAGGACGTCTCCCATGACTGACAAACGAACGGCACGCGCGAAATCGGGCGAACTTGTGCTCAGCCTGCGCGGCATTTCCAAGCACTTCGGCGCGGTGTCGGCCTTGACCGATATCGAACTCGACGTGCACGCCGGCGAGGTCGTCGCATTGGTCGGCGACAACGGGGCCGGCAAATCGACCCTCGTCAAAGTTCTCGCCGGTGTGCATCAACCGAGCGCCGGCACGATCACGTTCGGGGGCCGCGAGGTGGTCTTGTCCGATCCCGGTACGGCGCTCGACCTTGGCATCGCGACCGTATTCCAGGACCTCGCGCTGTGCGAAAACCTCGATGTCGTCGCCAATATCTTTCTCGGGCGAGAGACGGCGCCCTGGCGTCTCGATGAAGTGTCGATGGAAGTGAGAGCGTGGACGCTGCTTAACGAGCTGTCGGCGCGCATCCCGGACGTGCGCGATGTCGTCGCATCGCTGTCGGGCGGGCAACGGCAAACCGTCGCGATCGCGCGTTCGCTGTTGCTCGATCCGAAGTTGATCATGCTCGATGAGCCGACAGCGGCGCTCGGCGTGGCTCAGACGGCCGAAGTGTTGAACTTGATCGAGCGGGTGCGCGATCGCGGTCACGCGGTGATCATGATCAGCCACAACATGGAAGACGTGCGCGCCGTGGCGGACAAGATCGTCGTGCTGAGACTGGGCCGCAATAACGGCGAGTTTTACCCCGATTCGTCGAACGAAGCGCTCGTGGCCGCGATCACCGGCGCGACCGAGAACGCCGTGTCGCGCCGCGCCGGCCGACGCCAAGCCGAGCAGGCCGCAGGGCCCAAGGAGTGACCATGAGTCAGCATACGCAACCTGCTCCCAAGGATGGCGTGCCGTCAACGCCTACCCCTACCCCTACGCCCCTCGATCGCGACGATGTGCGCGTCAAACATGCGAATAGCGTCGGCGACGTCATCGGCGCCTTCGTCGATCGCATCCGCTCCGGTGACGTGGGCGCGTTGCCCGTCATCGTGGGTCTCGTCATCATTTGGACCGTATTCACGAGCTTGAATCCGGTTTTCCTGTCCGCCAACAATTTGGTCAATCTGCTCTTCGACTGTTCGACGGTGGGCGTGATCGCGCTGGGCATCGTCTGCGTCTTACTGGTTGGGCAAATCGATTTGTCGGTCGGATCCATGAGCGGCTTTGCCTCTGCGCTCGTCGGCATGCTCTGGGTCGATCAAGGCTGGCCGGTTTGGCTCGCGATCGTCGTGGCCATCGTGGCCGGTGCGCTTGCGGGCGGGGTGTATGCCCTGCTGTTCAATCGGCTCGGGATGCCGAGCTTCGTCTCCACGCTCTCCGGGTTGCTTGCCATTCTCGGCATGCAGCTCTACGTGCTGGGTGCGGCCGGATCGATCAACTTGCCTTACGGCTCGCAGCTCGTGAACCTCGGGCAACTCATGATCATTCCGCCTCTCGTCTCGCACCTGCTTGCCTTGCTTCCGGGCGCGGTGATGCTGTTTGTCGGCACGAGTACACGCGCGCGCCGCCGTGCGGTCAATCTGTCGGTGCCTTCGATGGCGGGCCTTTGCGCTCGAAGCGGTGCGCTTACCGTGGTATTGGAAATCGCGGTCGCCTACTTGAACCGTGGCCGAGGCGTTCCGTTGATGTTCGGCATCTTCCTTGGGCTGACCGTCGCGATGAACTATGCGCTGACGCGCACGCGTTGGGGACGATCGATGAACGCCGTGGGCGGCAACCACGAAGCGGCGCGCCGGGCGGGCATCAACGTCGGTGCGATCTACACGAGCGCCTTTGTGCTGTGCGCGAGTTTTGCCGCGCTCGGCGGCGTGCTGACGGCTGCACGGCTCGCTTCGGCCAGCCAGCAGGCCGGCACCGGAGACGTCAACCTGAATGCGATCGCGGCGGCCGTGATCGGCGGCACCAGCCTCTTCGGCGGACGCGGCAGCGCGTATTCGGCGGTGCTGGGCATCATCGTCATTCAATCGATCGCCAGCGGCTTGACGCTGCTGAACCTCTCGTCCTCGCTGCGTTTCATGATTACCGGAGCGGTGCTTGCCATTGCCGTAATCGTCGATTCGCTTGCGAGGCAGTCGCGCGCTTCGCATGGACGCGCGTAATCGAGTCATCGAGCCATCGAGCCATCGAGTCCTCCAGGAGAGCAGTGAATGTCTGAATCGTTGATGGGAAAGGTCGCCGCCATTACGGGCGCGGCATCGGGAATCGGATTGGAATGTGCGCGCGCACTGATTGGGCAGGGCGCTCGTGTCGTCTTGATCGATCGAGCGGCCGAGCGGCTCGCCGCGTGCTGCGCGGAGCTTGGACCCAATGCGCTACCGCTGGTGGTGGATTTACTGCAGCCGGCGGAAGTTTCCGACCTGCTGCCGAAGATCCTCGAGCTAGCCGGCAGCCTGGATATCTTTCATGCGAATGCGGGCGCCTATGTCGGCGGAGACATACTGGACGGCAATCCCGACGAGTGGGACCGCGTGCTCAGGCTCAACGTCAACGCGGCGTTCCGATCCGTGCATGCCGTGCTGCCTCATATGGTCGCCCGTAAAACAGGGGATATCATCTTTACCAGTTCCATCGCGGGCATTGTGCCCGTTGTTTGGGAGCCGATCTATACCGCCTCGAAGTTTGCGGTGCAAGCCTTCGTTCATACCACTCGACGCCAGTTGGCGAAGCATGGCGTGCGCGTGGGAGCGGTGGCGCCGGGGCCGGTCGTGACAGCCTTGCTGGACGATTGGCCAAAGGCCAAAATGGACGAGGCGCTGGCCGCGGGCAGCTTGATGCAACCGGTGGAAGTGGCCGATGCCGTACTCTTCATGCTGACACGGCCGCGCAACGTGACCATTCGCGATCTGGTGATCCTGCCGAACAACGTGGATCTCTGATCGACGCGGTGCCGGCCTAACGGTGGGGAGCATTCATGGAATACGTGATCGGTGTCGATATCGGCACTCAGAGCACCAAAGCGTTGCTGGTCGATTGCCATGGCGCGATCGTCGCCAAGCATGCGTGCGGCTATCAGCCCGATACGCCGAAGCCGCTATGGGCCGAGCAATGGCCTTCGGTCTGGTTCGATGCGGTGCTCGAGTGCATCGCGCGCTGCGTGGAGGCCGCGCGCGAGCAGGGTATCGAGGCGGCGTCGATTCGGTCGGTCTGCATCGGCAGCCTTTACGGCGGATCGGGCATACCGGTCGACAACGATATGCGGCCTTTGCACCCGTGCTTGATCTGGATGGATCGCCGCGCCACCGCGCAGGTCGACTGGGTGCGCGAACATATCGACCAGGACCGACTGCTCGACATCACCGGCAATGGCGTGGATAGCTACTACGGCTTCACGAAGATGCTGTGGCTGAGGGAGAATCGGCCGGACGTATGGGCGAATACGCGATACTTCTTGCCGCCCAATGCGTACGTGATCTACCTGCTGACGGGAGAGATCGCGGTCGATCATAGCTCGGCCGGCAATATCGGCGGCGTGTACGACATTGCGCGACGCGATTGGTCAGATACCACGCTCGACATGCTCGGCATTCCGGCCACGATGATGCCCGAGCGTTTGGTCGAATCGACGGACATCGTGGGCGGCCTCCTCTCGCAGTGGACGGAACGGCTCGGGCTGCCGGGCGGCACGCCGGTTATCGCGGGCGGCGTGGATGCGGCCGTTGCCACATTTGCGGCGGGGGCCACGCGCGCAGGCCAGCATGTGGCGATGATCGGTACCAGCATGTGCTGGGGCTATATCAATCAGAAAGTCGATGCAAGGCACGGTCTTGTCAGCATGCCGCACGTGTTCAACGGCAAGCACGACCTCTACGTGTTCGGCGGTGCGATCACGGCCGGTGCTTCCGTTACGTGGTTTCGCGAGCAGTTCTGTCACGCCGAGATCGAAGCCGCGCGCGCGCTGCCGCACGGCGATCCCCATGTGCTGCTGGAAGACGCGGCCGCGCAGGTGCCCGCCGGCTCCGAAGGCGTGATGTTCTTACCGTATCTGATGGGCGAGCGTAGCCCGGTTTGGGACGCCAAAGCGAGCGGCGCATTCATCGGGCTCAACCTAGTGCATACGCGCGCGCATCTTTATCGCGCTGTCCTGGAAGGGGTGGCGTTCGCGCTTCGGCACAACATCGAGGCGGGCCGTCGGGGAGCGCGCACGCTCGACGATAAGCTCATCGTTGTCGGCGGGGCCGCACATTCGCCGTTGTGGATGCAAATCATCGCGGATATCACCGGCTATCCGGTCTGGACGATCGAACAGGAAGTCGAGGCGGCGATGGGGGCGGCGTTGCTTGCCGCCCTAGGTAGCCACCTCGTTTCGCCCGAAGCGGCACGCGGCGGGTGGGTGAACCTCGTCGAGCGGGCGCAGCCCGACGCGGGCCGCTGCGCGATGTACACCGAACGCTTCGAGATCTACAAGGACTTGTATCCGGCACTCAAGCCGTTGATGCATCGGCTGCAAGGGGCGTCGGACTAATCGGCGAGGAGCGATCGCCTAGGCCGAGCCCGCTGTGGGGGCAGCCGCGGAACTCGGTCCCGGAAGTGAGTCCCAGGTCAGCCGCGGACGTGCAGCCGCGGAAGTTAGCCGCGGAAGTCGGCTGCATGAGTCAGCTGCGATCGCTCGCATCGCTGTCGCCAACATGCGAGCGATGAGCGTCGATGCATTTTTCTTCTTCCACTTGAACGGTCGTGTGTTCGATCCTGAACGTCGCGGCCAAGCGACGCTGAACCGCGGCGACGACTTCATGCGAAGCCACACCGGGCGTCGGGTGGACATGCAAGGTGACCATATGCCGCTCCGCGGTAATCGACCATGCATGAATATGATGCGCATCGCGCACTTCAGCCACGTTGCGCTCGAGATCGGCTTTGATGTCGGCCAGGCTGACGCCTTCCGGCGTGCCCTCGAGCAGGATATGCGCTGACGATTTGACGATGCCCCAGGCACTTTTGAGAACGATCACCGCGACGAAGATCGAGAGAAGCGGATCGATGGGCGTCCAACCGGTGAATAGGATTACACATGCTGCGGCGATGGCCGCCACGGAGCCGAGCATATCGCCGAGCACATGCAGCCACGCGCCGCGCAGATTGAGGTTCTCGCGGTTGCCGCCGTGCAGGGCCGCGAACGCCGCGATGTTCGCCGCGAGCCCTGCCAACGCGACGATCAACATGGTCTTACCGAGCACGGGCACCGGTTCCGCGAACCGCCGCACGGCTTCGATCACGATCCACGCGGCGATGACGAACAGCGCGCATCCATTGACGAATGCGGCGAGGATTTCGAGCCGCTTGTAGCCATACGAGAGCCTTGCGGTGGCGGGGCGCTTCCCATAGTGAATGGCGGCCCAGCTGAAACCGAGCGCGGCCGTGTCGCTGATCATATGGCCGGCATCGGCCAGTAGCGCCAGGGAGCCGGACAGCAAGCCGCCTACGATCTCCACCACCATGAACGTTGCGATGACCACGAACGCCAAACCGATGCGGCGCTGATCGGTTACGCCATGCAGATGGTCGTGCCCGGCGTGGCTGTGGTCGTGTCCCGCATGGTCGTGGGTGTGGCCGGCGTGGCCGTGGCCGTGGTCGTGGCTATGATCGTGATCGTGATGAGAATGCGCCATATGTCTTGGTCCGAGGGGAATTCAAAACGCTGGACATGACGGAAAGGTCATGCCGCGTGCGTCCCCGGAGCATAACGCGGAAGTGATTCCCTTTCGTCGGTAAGGCGATATGAAAGCTGCGCGAGCGCACTCCACGCAAGCGCTCGCCTGACGCCGATCGGCAAACCGACGGTGGCCAGGAAGTTGCCCACAGATTCTGTTCGCAAGGCTGTGGGCAACGCTTGGGTAAATGCGATAAGCCGCTGAAACCGTTTGGTTTTCGCGCGCCGCTCTCGGTGCATGCATTCGGGCGATCCTGGCGCTGGAACCCGGCGATGCCGATCGGAAAAACGCCCGAGACGCCCGAATCAGGACTTCGCAGGGCGACCGGTCTTGACGGTTTCCACCGCCGAAACGGCGGCGAGCAGGCGTTTCAGGGGGGCGGCCTCCAACAACAACAGGCCGGCGCGCAGCAACTCGCTCTTCTTCGTCGACACGCCCGCGTCGAGGCATTTCTGCTTCAGCGCGGCGATCTTCTCGTAGTCGGATCTCGGCATCGTAAAGCTGTCGCGCACAACCTTTTCTTTTTTCGCGCGCTTGGTCTTGCCTTCTTTTACAACACTCGCGGGTGCCGCTTCGACGATCGCAGCAGCACGCTTTTGTTTCGGTGCCTTGGCCGGTGCGGGTGGGGTGGTCTCGGCAGCAACCACGGGCGCGATCGCCTGCTCCACTTCTACGGGCATTTTGCCGTTTGCGCTCTTCGGCACGCGCACCGCCTTTTTGGCTGCCTTCTTGACGATCGGTTCGCTCACGGTTCCTCTCCAGTTTATAAACGGTATAAACAGTATATACCGTTTATGGTGCGTCTCGGCTATACGAGGGAGCGCGCTGGACGCCTCGAAGAAAGTTGCCCACAGAAACTGTTCGCAAGGTTGTGGGCAACTGATGGGTAATTGCGGTAAGCGGCTGAAATCGTTGAGCTTATAGGCCGCGCTCTCGATCTACGCACGGCGAGGATCTAACGATGCGAAATACGGCGGCTATCGCTTACGAACCGTTGACGCGACGGGCCTTTTTGGCTGCGTCGCTACTCTTGCCGGGGCGTGGTGGGCTTTTAGCAATCGATGCCGCACCGGTTATCTGCTCCATCCAAGATAGCGCGTCGATGTACGAGAGAAACTGCTGGAGGTACCCCGGCGATAGCGCTTGCATCAGCGATAGCGAGCGGTGCACAAGGCTGCTCGAATTGAGTGGTCCCGGGTTTCCAGGTACTTGCGCGAGCGATTGCCGTAGCTGCTTCTCGGTGCTCATTCTCGACCAGATTTCTCTGAAGTCGTCGAGCAACGGCAGTTCGGGATAGGGGGCCGACCGAGCGGTAGGGCGCTGAGTTGCCAATCCTTCGCCGCGCGCCAATGCATGCGCCTCCAGATACTCCACCAGTCCCGCAAGCGCACCCCGATCCGGCTTGCCTAGCGATTGCGCGCCGACCGAATCGTTAGGTTGCCGCGCTTGAAATGCGGCACGCTCGAGATCGCCCGCGTAAGCATCGAGCAGTTCGCCGAGCCTATTGTCCAGAGCCCGTCGCGCTGCTCCGCTGTGCGTGGCCGAGCGCCGCGCCAGTGCTTCGATGAAATGGAAGCGGATGGGATCCATGCGGTCCGCGCCTTGCTCGCGCCATGCGTCGAGCATCGATCGGGCGCGCGTCGCGCCGTTACTCATGAGACACCGCTGTGGCCGATGGCTTCGGGATCGGCGCGATTTCGACGCGCCGATTCTTGGCACGCCCCGCGCTGTCGGCGTTCGAGCCCACCGGCTGCTGGGCGCCGAACGCAGCCGCGAAGACCGACGAAGCAGGTACGCCCGCATCGATCAACGCACGGGTGACCGTCAGTGCGCGCTGGGCCGAGAGCTCCCAGTTATCGGCGAATTGCTTGGTGCCGCCACGTACTTGGCGGTCGTCGGTGAAGCCGCTCACCATCAGGATTTCGTCGCGCGCCACTAGATACCGGGAGAGCGGCCCCGCCAAACTCTTCAGCACGTCTCGGCCTTCGGGCTGCAACTGATCCGAGTTCAGCGCGAACAACACACTGCCGCTGATACCGATTCGGCCGTTGACCAGCGTTACCCGGCCCGCGGCCAGCGGGCCCGCCAACGCGTCTTCCAAAGCCTTGCGGCGCTGCGCTTCTTGGTGCCGCTGCTGGACCTCTTTCTCGAGCTTCGTCGAGAGTTCCAGTTGCGCGCCGATGACGCACACCAGGATCAGCATGAAAGCCCCCAGCAGCACCGACATCAAATCGCCGAACGCCGCCCAGATCGGCGTGACGTGCTCCACGCCGCCGTCGATTTCCTCGCTCATGCCGCTGCGGCTCCAGCCGATGCCCGCGGGCCCGCGAGCTGTTGCAGATCTTCGATGATTTGTTTCTGCGACATCATGCTGAGGTCGATGACTTCTCTCGCCTGCGCGACGTAGTAGGCGAGCTGCTCGTCGCTGCGCGCGAGCGACTTGTCGAGTGCCGCTTCGATACGCGTGAGATGCGTCACCAAAGCGTCGTTCGATTGGCCGAACAACTGGACGGCGGCACCGAATGCTTCGCCAAGGCTCGCGACTTCGACCGCGCTACCGGTCACTTGCGCCGCGATCGCGCCGAGTTTTTCGGTTTCTGCGTCGACCCTCGCGGCGAATTGCGTGCCGACGCGCTCCAGCAGAGTGGCCGACGTGGCGACGAGCGCATCGACAGCCGATCGTTGTTCGGTACTGGCGAGGTTGACGGCATCGAGCAACGTTTCCAGCGTTGCCAACAAGCGGCTGCGTTCTTCAAGCATGGCGGTATCGCGCACCATGCTCTCGGAAAGTTTCTGTCGTAGTTCGGCGACGACTTCAGCCGCCGCCTTGGGCGCTTCCGATGCAGCTTGTACGAGTCGAGCGATCTCGTCGATCGTCTCGCTGGCGCGCGCTTGCGTATCGGCGGAAATTTCACGTGCGGTCTGCGCGAGCACATTGCAGATGTCCTGCTGCCGGTCTGCCGTACGCTTGCCTGCTGCGTCCCATTCGTTGCTCAGCGTAGCCGCCATTGAGCCGAGCGTTTCGGTCCAGGCCGCGAGCCGCTGCTCGTCGCGCGCAGCGAGTTCGGCCTGTAACTGCGCATGAGAGCGATCGACGTTTTGCAGCAGCGCAGCAGCGTGCTGCTCGAATGTGGCCGCGGCAGCTTGCAGGGCTTCGCGGTTGCGATCGGAAAGAGTCTCGCCGATCCTTTCTTGCTGCGATAGCGCCGCAGTCCACGCTTCCGACATATTGCCCGTGGTGACATCGAGGCGCGCCGCTACGTCTTGCAGCAGCTTGCCCGAGCGTTGTTCGAAAGTTTCGGTAAAGCCGGTGAGTGCGGTGTTCAACTGCCGGGCAAGCGCCTCGCTCGATTGACGGTGTTCCGTCAGCGCGTGGTTCCAGATGCCCGACACCGTCTGCGTCGCAGTCTGGAAACCATCCGAGAGCCCATCGAGTTGCCGCTCGACGGCTCGCGTGACAGCGTCGTGCAAAGAGGCTGTCTCTTGCGCGAGCCCGGCCATCGTCGCTTCCACGACCGGTTGCAGGGCGGCACCGGCTGCGCGGGCGCTGTCGGTCACGGTCTGCCTCAACGACTGTTCGACGGACGAAGCCAATCGAGAGTAAGCGGCCTCGACCCCGCGGTGAAACGCATCTTGGCTCGCCAGTTGCCGCTCGTTCGCGGCCATGCTGTGTTGTTCGATCGTCGACATCATCGTTTGCAACCGATCGACGAGCGCGGGCATCGTTTGCGCCTGCTGCTGCAGGAGCTTAAGCATCTCCTCGCGCTGATAGGACTGCGAAAACACGCGCAATGTCGTGGCGATCTTCACGTCGAGGCGCTGCGCCGCTTCGATTCTTTCGCGCCGGCACAACGCGGAAAGCAGCCCGAGCATGGCGGACGTCGCCACGCCGGCGATCGAGGTACCGAATGCAAACCCCAGACCCTTGACGGGCGCAGCGAGCGATGCCCGGATCGCTTGCAGATCCGTCGCGCTGTCGAGCGCCATGCCGGTGCCTCTCAAGGTGGCAGCCATGCCCAGCAGTGTGCCCAGCATTCCGAGCAAGACGAGCAATCCGACCAAGTAGGGGGTCAGCGCCGGCCCGGGCAAGGCCACGCGCTCGCCCTCGATGCGCAGACGCACCGCGTTGCGCAAGCTCACCGGCAGTGGATCGAGGCAAGCGGCCAGGCTGGGCGGCGCCGCGGACAGACCGTCGACGGTGCGCACCAAAGCGGCGGTAGCTTGGCTGTAGCGTCGAAGTTCGAGTGCGCCGGCTATGTAGCAAGCACCGACCAACAGCGTGACGGCTAGCGCGAGCGAGTTCGAGCCGACGTAGCCAACGCCGACCCAGCAGAGCGCGGCAAGGCCGGCCAAGAAAGCGACGATGCTGATGAGATGTCTGGACATAGTGCTCCAGTAATCCTGTATTCGGTTAGCGGGTGCGAAGGGCAGCGAGCAATCCTTCGACCGGTTGAAAACGAACTTCGAGTTCGGCGAGTAGCGCGCTTTGCATGTCTTTGCGGAACACGTCCAACCATGCACGCGGCGAGTGTTCCTGCACGGTGCCCGATGCTTCGGCATCGGCGAGTGCGGCCTGCTCGGCCTGGCGCAAACGCTCGAAATACTTGGCGAGCAACGCGGGGATGCCTGCCAGCAGGCTTTGCTCGCGCGGGGCCAACGCGCGTTCCATGACGGCATCCACCATGGCGAGCCGCGCCATTTCGGGCGTGCGGGCGGCGAGCGCGCCGCGCAGGCGCTCGCGCAGGTTGCCGACGGCCGTCTCCATCTCGCGCTGCATGTACAGATAGCGCTGACGAAACACGGAATAATCGACCGAGGCATCCGCGGTGCTTTCCAGCGCGGGTGCCTGAGCCGGCCCGCGCTGTTTGAGTGCGGCGAACACGGTGTCGTCGGCGATGGCTTTCCTCAGCGCAGCACGCACGCGAGCGTACTCGCTCTCCACGGCGCGCGCGCTGGCGCGTGCGTCGGAGGCGACGACCGGTGCGTTGCCGTTCAGCGCGGAGGACAGCGTAATGGCGTCCGTCCAGTTGAGCCATTGGCTGAGCCGGTCGGAGAGCGCTTGTCGATCGTCGGGAACGTCGGCGCCGGTCAGACGCGCGAGCAGGCGAATTAGGGTCGGGCCGCTTAGGGCTGTGCGCTGAGGGGCTTCCACCATACAACCAAAGTCAAAGAGGCAGCAGTTTACACTGCGCCGCGAGCGAGGTGGCCGGACGGCGTCCGATCGGGCTGAATTTGAGCGGATAGTTGGCGGTCTTCAAGACCAGGGTGTTCGCCCGCTGGGCCGACAAAGAAGGCGTAAGCGATTCGGCGTTGCTTGCGGCAATGGAGGAGATAAGCCGAGGGCGGATTGATGCGAACCTCGCGGTCATGTTTTCAAGGACCGTATGGGCATCGGCGGACGAGGGAAGAGCGGCGGGGTGCGTACGCTGCTGGGGTTGCGGGCAGGGGGCGAGCCATCTTCGGACTATCGAGTGTCCCAGCCCGACGGAAGTACGCTGATTAACGCGGACGGCCTGCGGCAGCATCGCCCACCTCCACCGACGCCCAATACCACCTACGCGACGACCGGAGCGCAAGCCGATTTCCAACCGCTGTCCGAGCGAACGGTGCCACCTCTATCTGCTGCCGGGGGGACGATGTTGTGTCATTAATCTTGACCAAAACCTCAACGAACCGGCATAGCGAGAAAACCGGCAAACCGATTTTCTGATAGACCGTTCTGTTTTTAAAAAATCCTCGGTTTAATGCGCTCGACAATTCGCTTTCGGTGAGGTATAGCCGCGCTCTCCGTATCGGCGTGAGTGCCTATGGAATGCTGAAAATGGTACTTCCCCATAAAACGGAAAGAAGTTCACGGCCTGCGTTTTAGTCGTGCGACTGTTGACAAAAACACTGGAATCATTACAGTAACGCAAAACACTGATCGGAACGATATGTCGATTTGCCCGTAAAACGGCAAAAGCCGTTGCTCGCCGGTCTTTAGCGAGCATTCTTCAATCTTGTTTTCAGGAGAGAGCTATGTCCCAAACGACTCCGCAACAGCCTGTCATTGTGGTCAAACCGCGTAACCCGCGTCCTGTGCTGATTCCCGTTCACCTGTAGGAAATAGTAGGTTCCCGTGAAGGGCCGGAGCCATCTGAACAACGATGGCTCCGTGCATAGATCAATGCGGCCGGAGGAAAGCGTGGATCAAATTATCTCGGATTCCTGTAGATTCCGTTTGAATTCATCGGTTATCTCGAATATGCCGCTCGTCGTCAAAACGGCAGCCGGTGACGAGTTTGAAATCGAGGCTGGCGCCATAACGGCGGACGAAACAGCCGGCCTGCTCGGCAGCCTTGCCGAAGACCGCGATGTCGACGAGATCGCGGGCCTGCTTCCCACTCGATCGCGTGAGAACGTTCGCACGCTGATGGCCTACTTGGCGGCACACGGAATCGTTCGCCCCGTCGTGCCTTCGACGGGGAAAACCGGCCTCGATGCGCTGTTGGAAATCGAAGATTTGTCGAACCGATTGCTATACGATACGCTTTACCGAAACGAGTTCTGGGTCAACTGTTCGAAAGCCGCGAAGCGGGGTGACATCCCGGAGTCGGTCATTTACGGCATGGTCATCGAAAACTATCATTTTCTCTTCCGTGAAAGCTACTTCGATGCCCCGGTGCTGTCGTTTGTTTCGAATACGAACGTTCGCCTCGCGATGAATGCCTTTTTCGCCGAGGAGTATGGCCACGACGAGTTGCTTCTGAAATCGCTCAATCAAATCGGCATCTCGCGAGAAGACTTGGCGCATACAGTGCCGTTGCCGCAGACTATGGCGCTATGCAACAGTCTGGCTTATTGGTCCCACAACGATCCGATATTTTTCTTCACGACGCTCGGCATCCTTGAAGGAAAGGATATCCGGCAGGATTCATTCCTCGACGCGTCGTACCGCGTCGGCATTGACCCCGATTTTCTGAAGCCGGTGAAGGCGCACTCCGACATTAATTTGAAGGGCGAGCACGGAAGCCTGACACGGAAGATTTTTTCACAAATCCCGGTGGTCGACGAAGAAACAATGCGCCGCTTGCGCGCGCAGACACATCTCTTTATCGAGCTATACGACGCTTTCTATTCGGCCGTCTGGCGACACTATTCGCACGCCGGCGAGTTGCTGCGGCACATCGATCGCATCTGACCATCCTTTGTCGTGAGGGCACCATGCAGGCACCGAGCACGAACGACCTTTTCACTTTTCCGACCTTGCGCACCGGCGTCGAGGTCGAGAACACGGACGACGGGATTGCACTTATCTACGGCAACCAGTCGTGCGATATTTTCGCCGACGGCGAAACGAAAGAGCCGCTGCGCGCGCTGATCGACTCCATGAGAAACGGCCACGCAACCGTCGACGACCTGCGCGCACGGCATCGATCGGTCGCGGCCTCGATTGATCCGCTATTGGAGGAACTGGACCGGCTCGGACTCGTCACCGAGTCGAAATTCGAGTGGCCCACCGATGTGCGCTCGGGACCGGAATTCAACGCACGCATTCGAGACCTGGCGGTCCGGGCCATGCGCTCACGCTGCAATTCGCGCCTATTCTCGATGATGGAAGACGGGTCGCTGACGCGCGAAATGCTCATCGGCTACGCGCTCGAATATTACTACTTGGTGCGCGAGGCGCCCGGACTCATCGCGCCGGCAATCTCGCAAGCCGACAGCCGGAGGAACCGGCAGGCCATTCAGCGCTTTCTCGTATCGGAGCTCGATCACGACTTGATGTTGGCCGAGAGCCTGAAGGCGGCGGGCATCGACACATCGGACGGCAAGCTAGACTACCTGGTGCCGCTTCCCTCCACGTTCGCGCTGTGTGCAGCGCTTGGCGTATACGCGAAACAGCATCCGCTATCGTTCAAGAGCATTCTCTTCCTCTTCGAAATTCCCAGCATACGTTTTAACGAAACGCTCACCGCGCACTGCGAGAAGGTGGGGCTGCCGAAGGCTTTTTCGACACCGTTGCTCACTCATGCCAACATCAACGATTCGCTTGACCACGAAGACGTCACGGCCGAGCTGCTGAGCGACTTGACGGCCATCTCGCGTGAAGAGCAGCTCGTTGTCGAAAAGAACGTCGTGCTCGCCATCGAAACGATGGTCCAGCAGGAAGAAGAGATCATCGACTATTACGGGCGGCCGAACGCTGTCATTCCCCGCATTTTTCAGTAACTTCGAAGACAGAGGGCAATCCATGGAAGCCTGGCAGATTCGCCGTTACGACATGCCGTGCCTGGTCCCGTTATCGGCTCAGCTCGATGAAGATGGCCGGACCGTCGTGCTGACCGCGGAATCGAACGAATACGAGATCGCGTCCAACGAAGTCGATGGTCAGCAACTGCTCGAAAGTCTCCTTGCGATGACGGATCCCAACGCGCAGATCTGGGTGGATGTCAATGACGGTCACGCCTTGCCTTGGCAAGCGTCGCTGGTGCAGCAGCTCGACGAGCTGTCGCTGGTGCAGAGCAAGCCTGCCGATCAAGACATTCTGGACGAGCGCGCCGCGCTCTGCGAACGATGGGTTCAAGATGCGGAGCAAACGCTGGCGGGCATGGCGAAAGCACAAACCGAAGCCTATCGAAGCGCTATTTCCGCCTTCATCCAAATCCTCGATACCCCGCCGCCGCAAGTGGATGCATGCTCGGTCGCGGACGTTCCCCGCATCGGGGGCCGCGATAACTTCGCCCTGCAGACGTTCTTTCTCCAGAAACTCTACGTCGAAGAGAACCTGCCGGTCGTGGTGTCGCTATGGCGACAGGTTTTGCATCGGACCGGGTCTCGCCTCGGCATGACGTTCGGCGATTCAGCCTCGCCGCCTCGGGCGGCTGCGACGAGTATCGGACTCTATTGCACGGCGCACATCCAAGCCTATCTCATGTGCCTCGTCGATCTCGTCCGTCTTGCCACGACCGACGATTCCGCTCGTCGTATCTACGCAGACGCGCCGCACCTCAGTGTCGAAACCGGCCTCAATTTTATGCGGCGCGCCGAGCAATTCGCGCTCTCGTGCCTCGCTCGACTTGGCCAGTCGCGCTATGTCGCGATGATCAACGACGAGTCCACCCGATTTGGCCCGCTCGTGCAGGGACTCTTCATCGAGCAATATCACGTGACGCAGCGCTTCGTGGAAATCATCGCGCCGCTCATGACCAAGCGTACCCGCTCCGCGATCAAGCAACGCGTCTATCGTTACTTTCAGGAGGAGCTTGGGCACGAGGCATTCGAACACGCCACGTGCGTCGCGCTCGGCGTTACCCCCCTGCGACTCGACGCGGCATTGCCGCTACCGCTTTTTCAGGCTTACGTCGACGCATTCACCGTCCTTGGCCGTTACGACGCGATTGGCTACATGAGCTCGATCATGGTCACGGAAGGGATGCTCGGCGTCGACAATCCGGTCCACCATCGCCTTGAAGCGCTCGCGTCTTCGCTCGTCGACTATCAGCGAGTCGCGAAGCGACACGACGACCTGAACGTCGAATTGAATCACGCCTCGTTGTCGCGATTGTTCTTCGAAGAAGTGCGCGCCATCTCACCTGAGGCGCAGCAGCGCGCGCTGGCAAATTTGGCATTTCTCATCGAGCTGAACTTCCGCGCGATGGACCAGGTCGCTGATTTTTACGGAGCCCAACGCGAACTGACCACGTGTTCTCTCTCGACCTATGCGACAGCTTTCGCGCCATGAGAGATCAAGCGACGGAGGCCGACGCGTACGAGCTTTTCGTTAACCCGGCTTGGTCGAACATCGTTCGGCTAGCCGGTCTCGACATGCAACCGGTACGTGCGTCCGGTAGCTGGCTGTGCCTGCGCGACGGACGGCAAATGCTCGACTTCGTGTCCGGCTACGGTGCCATGCCGCTCGGGCATCATCCCTCGGCACTGCTCGAACGTTTGGGCCGCGACTTACTCGGCCCATTGCCGAATCTCAATCCGCTCGGCATCTGTGCTGATGCCGGCGTGTTGGCCGGGCAGCTCATCGAGCTTGCCGGCATACCTGACGGCAAGGTGTTTTTTGGCAACGGAGGCGTCGATGCAGTCGAAGCGGCGCTGAAGTTTGCAATGGTGCATACGCGGCGCTCCGGCATCGTGACCATTGCGGGCGGCTTTCACGGCCTGTCGTTGACGGCGACATGGCTGGCGGGTTCCGATTTCTGGCGTCGAGATTTACCGGCTGCACCCGCTCAGTTCCGGCAGGTGCCGTTCGGCGATACCGAAGCGATCCGTGTCATGCTCGAGCGCGAGGAAGTGGCCGCGGTCCTACTCGAACCCGTTCAGGGAACCGCCGGCGCGCGCGCCTGGAAACAGTCCGACTTGAAAAGGATTGCCGACTTGTGCGACGAGCACGGAACGGTGCTGATTTTTGACGAGATCCTTTGTGGCTTGGGGCGAACGGGAGACTGGTTCGCCTACCAGACGCTCGACGTCCCCGCGCCGCAGATGGTGCTCGTATCGAAGGGCCTGACAGGCGGCGTTTTTCCGGTTTCCGCCGTCTTGATGCAAGACGTCATCTATCAATCGATGTTCGCGCGAGACAATGCCGCCAAAATTCATGGCTCTACGTTTGGTGGCAACCGACTTGGCATGCGATGCGGTTCGCATGTGCTTTCGCTCCTGCGCGAGTACGACGTTTGCTCGAACGCGCGAAGGCAGGGCGACCGCCTGCGTAGCGGCATCGAGCGGATAGGTTTGCCGGCTGGGCTTGTCTGCGAAGGGGTGGGCCTCGTGCTGTCGATTCGTGCCACGGACGACTGCGCGCAGCGCTTCGGCGACGACGTCGCCGCTCGGCTTTGGCATGCTTTGCTCGCGCAAAACATCGTCACGATTCCCGCAGCACACGATCCGATGTCGGTGCGGCTGCTGCCGCCGTTGAACGTAACGTCGGGGGAAATCGACCTGTTTCTGGCTGCATTCGATAACGCCGTTCACGAATTGACGATCGGCCAGGAGGCGAGATGAAGGTAAGACATATTTTGTTGGCCACGCTTGTCGCGGCAATCTGGGGCCTCAGTTTCGTCGTGGTAGCGATCGGCTTGCGGGGGTGCCCGCCACTGCTTCTGGCAGCCCTGCGTTTCGTGATCGTATTTGCATTTGGCGTCATGTTGTTTCCGCGCCCCACGTTGCCTTGGAAACTTTACCTACGAGCAGGTCTTTGCCTGGGCGTCATCCAGTTTGCGAGCTTGTTTTCCGCTATCCACCTGGGCGTTCCGGCGGGCATCGTATCGGTGCTCGCACAGATGCAGGTATTCATCACGCTGCTGTTGTCGGGCGTCGTCTTGAAGGAATCGTCTTCCCCAACGCAGCAGAGGATGATGGCGCTTGCCCTGCTGGGTGTGCTATTGCTAGGCTACGCACGGTATCACGCTACGCTTCCGCTCGCCCCGGTCGGGCTCGCGCTCCTCGGAGCGGCTGGCTTCGCCTGGGGAAATATCGAATTGAAGCGTGCGGGGAAAGTCGACATGTTCGCTTTCACGGTTTGGATGAGCATCGTCCCACCGATACCGTTGCTGTTTCTTTCCATGCTGGTCGAAGGAGGGCCGACGGGATTGTTCGACGCGCTGAAGCACCTGTCCTGGACCAGCGTATTTGCTCTGTTCTTCCTTGCGATAATCGGTACGCTGTTTTCGCTCGGAGCCTGGGGGCGGCTGATGAGCCTATATCCGGTTGCGGTGGTCGCGCCGTTCTCCCTGGTGAGCCCAGTTTTCGGTATGTTGGGTGGGTACTTTATACTGAACGAGCACTATGACACGGTGAGCGTTATCGCTTCGGGCTTGATCGTCTTCGCACTCGCCGGGAATACTTATGCGTCGAGGATCAATCAGCGTAACGTCAGCGCTCGACGGTCGGCGGCCTCAACTCTGAAGAGCTAAAAAATGACGATCGACGCATTACGCATATCGAGCGATAAAAGCGAACTGGATATCGATGTCATTCACGCTTTTCTCCGCGATCATGCTGCGTGGGCGAAGGGTATTCCCAGGGAAACCCTCGAGCGTGCGATCGAAGGGTCGCTCTGCTTCGGCGCGTATCTGGGCAAGCGCCAGATCGGCTTTGCTCGCGTCGTGACGGATATGGCCACGTTCGGCTATCTCTGTGACGTATTCGTCCTGCCGGAATACCGATCGCGCGGTTATGCGGCCGCGCTGATGCGTCACGTCTTCGACGCTGATCTGCTCAAAGGGCTCCGCAGGATCGTTCTCGTCACGACGGATGCACACGGTGTCTACCGCCCGCATGGGTTCAACGCGCTGGCCAACCCCGAGCGGTATATGGAGCTGCATCGGCCCGACGTCTACGCGTCGTCCAGCTGTGTTGAGCTTGAGCGTCCGGCCTCCTGATCGGGGCGCTGGCGCGCAACTGCTGTGGGTGAACCGCCGGTTCGCAACGAACCGCTCATCGATAGCGGCCAAGGCAGCAGCAGGGGCGTGCGGGTCGATCCCGCACTGTCCGCTGAACTGCCTGCGCTCAAATGCCCTGTTCCGCCAGATAACACTTCAGCCGCTCGATACCTTGGTCCAGCCTCTCGTCGCTGCGGGCAAAGCACCACCGCAGGAATCCCTCCCCCTCATTGCCGAACGCAACACCCGGCGCTAAGCCAAGTCCTGCCGACGCTACCAAGCGCTTGGCGAATTCCAAGCTGTCTCGCATTCCCTCAATCCTGAAGAAGCTGTACATCGCACCGTCCGCGGGTGGTGCCGCGCGTACTTGTGCAATGGTATCGAGGCCGTCGGCAAGCCGGTTCCGCGCATGCTTTAGTCGTTCGACGGTCTTCCTCACGTCGTCTTCACCGCTAACTAGCGCGTGTATGGCGGCACGTTGGATAAAACCCGCAGTACAGGTGCTGTTGTACTCGATGAGTTTGCTCATATCAGCGAGCATCCCTTTCGGCACGACAACCCAACCGATGCGCCAGCCAGTCATTCGCCAAGCCTTGGAGAACGAATTGCAACTGATTACACGTTCGTCCGGGTCCGCGACATCCATAAAGGATGGGGCGGCGTTCGCCTTGAAGTAGTACCGTTCGTACACATCGTCCGACACGATCCAGATGCCATGCTTCCTACAATGGTTCAGGATTGTCTCGCGTTCGTGCGGGGACATCACCCAGCCCGTTGGATTGTTCGGGGAGTTGATCATTAGCGCCTTGATACCCGGACGAAGCGCGTCGATCAGCTTGCCAAGGTCAAGGCGCCATCCGTCTACAGTAAAGTCGAGGCTGATCCGGTGCACCCGCGCGCCTAGGACTTTTGGCATCTCCACCAGATTCGGCCAGATCGGTGTAATAGCAACGACCGCGTCGCCGTTATCGACGATCGATTGAAATGCAAGCATTAGCGATGCGACACCGGAACTGGTCACGGCGATGTTGTCGACGGTTCGCAGAGAATGCAGGCCGCTGACATACCGGGCAAGTTGCTCGCGAAGCTCGGGCAGGCCCAACGTCTGCACGTAATACGTTTCCGCATCTTGCAAGCTCTTGATCGCTGCCGCCCGCGTGCCTTCGTGGGTGGGCTCGTCTGGCTCGCCAAACCAGAATGGCAGCACGTCAGGGTTGCCCATTGCTGCGTTCGCGACTTCGCGAATTTTCGACGATTGCAATTCTCGAACGGTCTGTCGCGCTGCAGCGCTATGACCCGTTTCTCGCTCGATGTCATGCATATTTGTGCCCCCCAAAGGCGCTCAGCGCACCGGTAGCGCCACGCGTCAGCCACGCGACGTCCGAATGCAGCGCGATCATCTCGATCCCTCGCCGACGATAGAACGCGGCTTCCTCCGCGCTGCCAGCAAAAATTCCAGTGGCTTTTCCAGATTTTTTGGAGGCGGTCACGATCCGGTCGATCGCTGCGGCAACGCTGGGGTGCCGTACCTCGCCGAGGTAACCGAGGCTGGCAGAGAGGTCGGCAGGGCCAACGAAAAGGCAGTCTGCTCCGTCGACCGCCGCGATCTGGTCGACATTTTCGACACCAAGTGCCGTTTCGATCTGCAGCACCGCGCAGGCCACGCCATTCGCGGCCATTGGGTATCCGGGATCCAGGCCATACTTACCCGCGCGAACCAACCCGGCGACCCCGCGAACCCCGCCATTGCCATGTTGCGGAAAACGCGTAGCAGCAACTGCATTACGCGCCTGATCAATGGTCTCGA
This sequence comes from uncultured beta proteobacterium, assembly GCA_963838695.1. Classification (GTDB taxonomy): domain Bacteria; phylum Pseudomonadota; class Gammaproteobacteria; order Burkholderiales; family Burkholderiaceae; genus Trinickia. The sequence goes on from CAWIRZ010000048.1 coordinate 114,870, forward strand.
TCGTAGGAAAGAATAGGGTCTGGGCACCGCAGTCCATCGCACGCTTCACGAGAACGTGGTCATTCCACGCGACGCGTACCGCGACGTCAACCGATGCACCATTGGCCCGCGCCGACTCGATGGCTCGCAACTGTGCCGCGATGTCGTTGTCGTCGTTCGGTGCATGTTCCGCATCGATCAGCAGCCAGTCGAAACCGCAGTGCGCAAGCGCTTCTGCGACTGCAGGGCTGCCAAGCGTTAGCCAGCAACCAATCGATGGTTGCTGCGCCAAAAGCCCTTGCTTGATCCTGTTAGTCCTCATCGCGTGTCTCCGTTATGTGCGGTAGCGGTTTGCTGCCGACGTCGCAATGTTAGTGGCATGAACCAGCGAGAATTTGCTAAAGTCGGCGCACCAAAACCTCAAATTTTGGAATGATTGTTTCTACGATTCGCGAAGGAGGACGTGATGACCTCGAAAGACAACCTGGGGCCGGCTAAACTCGATTTGATCGACCTCAAGATAATCCGCGCGCTGCAGGACGACGCACGTTTGTCAAGCGCAGAACTCGCGGAACGAGTGTCTTTGACCGCGTCGCCATGCTGGCGGCGCGTCAAGCAATTAGAGGAGGCCGGTGTCATAACCGGGTATCACGCGAAAGTTAGCACCCAGCGCCTCGGTTATGCGATCAAGGCATTTGTGTTCCTATCGCTCGAACGAGCCGACAGCGGCCGGATAGCGGAGTTCGAGAAAGCTGTTCGCTCTCTTCCCGAGGTCTTGTCATGCTACCGAGTCTCAGGGAAGTTCGACTATCAACTGCTTGTTGTTTCACAGGACCTCGGAACCTATGGCACGTATGCGAAGGACTACATCAACAGTCTCCCTCACGTGAAAGAAGTCTATACATCGTTTTTGCTCCACGAAGTCACAGCGGAAGTGGCTCCGCCCGCATAGTTCAATCGCGAGGCGATTCGATTCACTTTTTTCGCTCACAGCTAGCGGGCGTTCGCTACGTGACTGCGTGCCATTTCGGCCACCGACGTCAGTTGTACTCGTATACCCCTCGCCCTGTCTTTCGTCCAAGGCGCCCCGCAGCGACCAACTCACGCAACAGCGGAGACGCACGATACTTGGAATCACCGAAATCCTTGAGATACATATCCATCACCGAGAGACATACGTCGAGCCCAATCAGGTCCGCCAGTGCAAGTGGTCCGATCGGATGGTTTGCGCCAAGCTTCATGCCTTCGTCGATCTCCTCCGGCGTCGCGACGTTTTCCGCGAGCACTGAGAAGGCTTCATTGATCATCGGCACGAGAATACGGTTGACGACAAAGCCTGGCGAGTTGCGTACGACTATCGGCGTCTTGCCAAGCTTTTCCGCAAGTTCGCGGGTGACGGAGACCGTTGTGTCGCTTGTCTGCAAGCCGCGGATCACTTCGACGAGCGGCAACAGCGCCACAGGATTGAAGAAGTGCATGCCGACAAAACGGGCCGGGTCGCGCAGTGTCGCGGCAAGCGCCGTAATGGACATGGACGACGTGTTCGATGCGATGATTGCATCTGCTTTCGCGACGCCCTCGATTTGCCCGAAGATGCGTAACTTCAAAACCGGCTGCTCAGTGGCCGCCTCGATGACGATGTCGGCGCTCGAGAGCTGTTGGTAATCCGTCGACGTTACGATCCGCGCAAGCGCGGCGTCGCGAGCGGATGCCTCTATTTTTCCCTTTGCGACAAGCCGATCGAGGCTGTTCGTCAGCGTCCAAATGCCCTTTTGCAAAGCAGCGTCGGCTGTATCGACCATGACCACATGGAGTCCCGCGACCGCACATACCTGTGCGATGCCGTTGCCCATCGTTCCCGCACCCACCACGCCCACTTTCTGAATGTCCATGATTCTCCCTTGTCGATATCGAAAATTCGTGATGGATGCGCCGCAAGACGGCTAACCGCGGGACGCAATGTCATGCAGCATCGCGCCCTGACGTCGTCGGCAGGCGCGCGCAAAAACGAGATAGACGATGTCTTCTGCCATATCGCGCTCGTCACAGTTAATGTGCTGCCGATTGGCGTCGTACCTTGTCACTTGCATTCATCTATTGCAGCGACGAGGTCGGGGACAGCTGAAAAAAGGTCGTCGACAAGGCCGAAATCCGCCACGCTGAAGATTGGAGCTTCCGAGTCCTTGTTGATTGCGACGATCACTTTGGAGTCTTTCATGCCTGCGAGGTGTTGGATGGCACCCGAAATGCCGACGGCAATGTACAACTGCGGCGCAACGATCTTGCCGGTCTGGCCAACCTGATAGTCGTTCGGCACGAAGCCCGCGTCGACGGCAGCGCGCGACGCTCCCATCGCAGCACCGAGTTTGTCCGCCAGCGGTTCGAGGATCTTCGCGTAGTTTTCGCCGCTGCCCAGGCCCCGGCCACCCGACACGATAATCTTTGCGCTCGCTAGGTCCGGACGGTCCAACTGCGTCACCTCGCGGCTTACGAACTGCGAGCGGCCAGCGTCGGCGGCCGCGTCCATCCGCTCGACCGCAGCGCCGTCACCTTCGGTCGCTATCGGATCGAATCCAGTCGTCCGCACGGTGATCACTTTTATCGGATCAGCCGATCGCACCGTCGCAATCGCGTTGCCGGCATAAATAGGGCGCTGGAAGGTATCGGCGGAATCGACGGCCGTGATCTCCGAGATCTGGGCCACATCGAGTTTCGCGGCGATGCGCGGGGCGACGTTCTTACCGTATGCGGTCGCCGGTGCCAGGATATGAGAGTAGCTTTTCGCAATGGTCAGGACGGTCGCCTCGATCTCCTCCGCAATGCCGTGTGCTAGTTGCGGCGCGTCGGCCAGCAGCACCCTCGAGACGCCCGTGATTTTCGACGCCGCTTCCGCTGCAGCTCGAGCGTTGTGCCCCGCGACCAGCACGTGAATGTCCTGCGGCTCGATGGCCGAGATGACCGCCGCCGCCGCCACGGTGCTGAGCGTGCCAGTCGTAAGCGACACGTTGTCGTGTTCCGCAATAACTAGAATTGTCATTTTCTTCCCGCTCCCTCTTAAAGCACCTTGGCTTCGCGTTTCAATTTATCGACGAGTGTCTTCACGTCCGGCACGTTCACGCCGGCCGCACGCTTCGGCGGCTCAACCACCTTCACCGTCGTCAGACGCGGAGCGACATCGACGCCCAGGTCTTCGGGCTTCACGATTTCCAGCGGCTTCCTTTTTGCCTTCATGATGTTCGGCAACGTCACGTAGCGCGGCTCGTTCAGGCGCAGGTCGGTCGTGATCACCGCCGGCAGCGTCAGCGACAGCGTTTCGGTGCCGCCGTCGATTTCGCGCGCGACTGTGGCCTTACCAGCGGCGACCGCGAGCTTGGACGCGAACGTTGCTTGCGGTAGACCAGCGAGCGCTGCCAGCATCTGGCCCGTCTGGTTCGAGTCGTCATCGATCGCCTGCTTGCCGAGGATCACCAGCCGTGGATGTTCCTTGTCGATTAGGGCCTTCAGGATCTTCGCGACGGCCAGCGGCTCGACGCTCTCATTAGATTCGACGAGGATGGCCCGGTCCGCGCCAATCGCCAATGCCGTACGCAGTGTTTCCTGAGCTTGCGCGACGCCGACCGAGACGACCATCACTTCCGTCGCGATGCCCGATTCCTTCAGGCGCACCGCTTCCTCAACGGCGATTTCGTCGAACGGGTTCATCGACATCTTCACGTTCGCGATGTCGACGCCCGTGTTATCTGACTTCACCCGGACCTTCACGTTGTAATCAACAACGCGCTTCACTGCCACTAAGATCTTCATTTAAAAACCTCGTTCTTTGCGACCTCAAGCGTGACTGCAAGAGCCCGATAGAGCCCGATCCAAGTGGAGTCGGGCAATCGTTCATCACGATCGCGTGCTTTTAGTAAGTTGCTCTTCGAGCTCATCCCAGCGCTTCGACGCAAGGTGCATCGCTTCCTCCTTGATGTGACCAAAGCCCCGTACGTCTGCGGGAAGTCGCGCGATTCGATCGGCCACCGACATATCGAACTTCGCGGAACGATCTATCATCGATTCGATGAAACCGATGTACCGATCTCTCCATGCTTTTTCGTGACGGCGCTCCGAATTGCGACCGAACAGATCGAGCGGCGTTTCTCGAAGCCATTGCATGCGTGCGAGCACACGCATAGGCCATCCGATCCACTCGCCATACGTCCTCTTTCGAGCACCATGACCGGCCCCAAGCGTCGGCGGGGCGAGGTGGTAACTCACGCGGACGCCCTTGCCGAATTCCCCTTCGATCGACTTGCGGAAATCGGGCGACACCAACATTCGTGCGACTTCGTACTCGTCCTTATAGGCCATCACGCGATAGAGTTGGATCGCCAGAGTCATCGCGAGGGCTTCAGGCAGAGCGCGCTCTGCCTGTTCGATCAGATTGCGGTACCGGAGAGCGTATTTCGTGTTCCAGTACGACTCGAGGCGCCGCGTGCGGTCCTCGATCACCTGGACGAGCGATTTCGGCACGGACGCGGAAGCTTCCGCGGTCAGCAGCGCGTTGACAAGCTTCGAGTCGCTGGCGAGATGGCACCCGATCCGGAACGCTTCTAGGTTTTTCGCTACGGCTGTGCCGTTCAGTTCGATGGCTCGCTCGATGCTGCTACGCACGAGCGCGATACGACCGGACTGCCATGCCATACCGAGCAACATCAGATTCGCGAAGATAGAATCGCCGAGCACGCGCGCGGCGATACGTGCGGCCGGCAACGACACGACGCGACCGCGAGTCGTTCTATTTGTGAGCCGGCTCATGAGGTCGTTGACGGGCGCCGACCAGTCGCGCGACTTGATAAATTCCGAGGTCGGACCGGTGTCTTCGCTGACCAGCACTAGCGCGTTGTCGCGCAACCTCGATAACGTCGCGCTGCTTCCCGCCACCACGGCATCCGCGCCAATCAGCAGGTCGCACTGCTCTGCTGCGATCCTGGTTGCCGAAATTTCGTCGTCGTGGGCGGCAAGCTGGACGTAGGAATACACAGTGCCGCCTTTCTGTGCCATACCGGCCATGTCCATCACGCAAACAGCCTTGCCCTCCAGATGCGCGGCCATGCCGAGCAATGCACCGATCGTCACGACGCCCGTGCCCCCGACGCCACCCACTATGATGCGCAGCGGCGAAGTCAGCGCAGGGAGGTTAGGTGTGGACGGCCAGCCCTCAGGCAGTTGCTCAAATATTGCCGGCCGCTTTACATCGCGGGTATGCACCGTAACGAAGCTCGGACAGAACCCGTCCACGCACGAGAAATCCTTGTTGCAACTACTCTGGTTGATGCGGCGTTTCGTTCCCAAGGCCGTCTCTACCGGTTCAACCGACAGGCAATTGGATTTCTTGGAGCAGTCACCACACCCTTCGCAGATTTCGCTATTGATGTAGGCCCTTTGAGGCGGATCCGGGTACTCATTGCGCTTGCGCCGACGGCGCTTCTCGCTGGCACACGTCTGCGCGTAGATCAGCGCAGTCACACCGGGAACGGCGCGCAGCTCGCGCTGCACGGCGTCCAGTTCGCTTCGATGACGGACGGCAACTCCGGGGGCCACACCTTCTGCTTCGTCGATCAATCCCGGCTCATCGCTCACAATCACGATCTTGCGGACACCTTCAGCAGCAAGCTGGCGCGTGAGCTGAGCCACGCTGAGCTGCCCATCGACATGCTGTCCGCCCGTCATACCAACGGCGTCGTTGTAAAGGATCTTGTATGTGATGTTGACCTTAGCTGCAACGGCCTGCCGGATGGCCATGTAACCCGAGTGAAAGTACGTGCCGTCCCCCAGGTTTGTGAATACGTGCTCTTCTTTTGTAAACGGAGATGTTCCGACCCAGTTAGCGCCCTCGCCGCCCATGTGCGTGAACGTTTCGGTTCCGCGGTCCATCGTGAGTGCAAGGAAATGGCAGCCGATGCCGCCAAGAGCACGGCTACCTTCTGGGACAACCGTGGACGAGTTGTGCGGACAGCCACTACAGAAGTATGCCTTGCGCTCCGCGATGTCGATCACCCGACGAGAGGCACGCTCCGCTTGCGCAATGCCCTCGACACGTTCCTCGATGAGGCGCTTGATGTCTTCCGGCATCGAGAAGTGCAGCAAACGTGCTGCCAGCATCTTTGCGATGGGTTCGGGCTGAAGCTCATAGTGAGAGATCAGGGGCGCTTCCTCGCGAGGCGTGCTCCATTCCCCGCGATTATCCGAAGACTTCCCGACAACCCGCGGCCGGAGATGGTCCGGGAGGGAATACAGTTCATCCTTGATCTGCGATTCAAGGATCGGACGTTTCTCCTCCACGACAATCAGTTCGTGAAGGCCGGCGGCAAATACCCGCAGACCGGCCGGCTCAAGCGGCCAAATCATTCCAACCCGGAAGAGCCGAAGGCCAATACGTTGTGCAGGCTCGCCTTCAAGACCGAGGAGCCTCAGTGCTTCGACAGTGTCGAGGTACCCTTTACCGCTCGCGGCGATGCCAATGCGTGCATTCGCGCACGGCCAGGTTACCTGGTTGATGGCGTTGGCCCGTGCGTACGCAATCGCGGCCGGAAGCTTGTACGCGTAGAGCCGTTCTTCCTGCGCAAGCGAACGGTCGGGCCATCGGATATTCAAGCCGCCGGGGGAGGCAGGCGCATCGATGGCAACATTCGGCCGCACTCGCTGAAGGCTTACGTCAACCGAGGCCGACGTTTCGATGATTTCACTCACCAGCTTCATCGACGCCCAAAGCCCGGTAGCTCTGGACATCGCGACCGCATGTGCACCGAAATCCAGGACCTCTTGAAGCGACGTTGGATAGAAGATCGGCAGCCCGCAACCCATCATCACATGTTCCGATTGGTGCGGAATGCTTGACGACTTGCAGGAGTGGTCATCGCCGAACAACGCCAGCACGCCCCCATGTTCCGCTGTACCGGCTAGGTTCGCATGTCTAAACACGTCCCCCGATCGATCCGCGCCCGGCCCTTTGCCATACCAGTAGCCAACAACGCCGTCGAATTTGCCCTGGCCTGCAAGATGCGCCTGCTGCGTGCCCCAGCATGCCGTTGCCGCCAGGTCTTCATTTACGCCGGGCTGAAACACGATGTCGTGGGCCTTCAAGTGCTTGCCAGCCTGCCACAAGGACGTATCGAACGAACCGAGCGGCGAACCGCGATAACCAGAGATGAATCCCGCGGTGCGGAAACCATTTTTAGCATCGCGGCGCTGTTGAGCGAGCGCCAGTCGTACCAGCGCTTGCATGCCATTCATGAAGGCGTGCCCCTCGTCGCGGAGATACTTATCGTCGAGCGAGATGGACTTATTCTCGGCCGGCGCCAACGGAACAACTTCTGTTTGTCTCATCGTAGTCTGCTGTCTTTTGTGATGGGCAAGCGGACCAAGCTGGGCAGGCGCAGCAATAGGTTCGCATGTCACTTGATCGACGGTGTCCGTACAAGGACAGACCCACGGCCTGGACGCTGATTCCTGCCTTCGAATCGCAACGTGGCAAACGCAATTACCGTTTGCCGTCGCTGCAAACTATCGGACCGCGGATCGATTGTGGGGCGCACAGTTCGGCGCAACAATGCGAAGGGCAGTAACGCATCTTTGCGTATCAGGTAACGTCGAAAAGTCCGTACGCGCAGGTCAATTTTTTACAAGCGTCGGTGTTTTCGCCGCAGCCGCGACTCGCCATTCTCGAATCTGTTCGTAGGTCGCGGTTGCCCCGCCGCATACGATCGCCAACGGTGCCTGGAATTCGGCGATGATGCTTTGGTTTCGGCTGTAGATTGCCGCCAACGTCGCGCCACACGCCGGTTCGACCAGTACCCGATGATCGTGAAGAAAGCGCTCGCAAGCTTCCAGCGCCTCAAGATCGCTCACCACATGGCAGCGCACATCGTGCGACTGCGTCGCTTCGAACGCATTCGCGCACACTTTCTTGGCACCGAGCGACGTCGCAACGCTCGCGATGGCGTCCAGTTCGATTCGAGTGCCTGCCGCTACGGATCGGGCAAGCGAATCGGCGCCTTCCGTTTCGATGGCGATCACAGGAATATTCCCGAGACCGTTTCGACGTAGCCCCTCGATCACGCCTGACAGGAGCCCACCTCCTCCGACCGACAGGATGACCGCATCGAACTGCACGTTTGCGCTGGAAACTTCGTCGATCATCGTTGCATGCCCGGCCCACATTGTCGGATTGTCGAAAGGGTGAACGAAGGCCGACTCATGATCGAGCATGGACTGGGCAAGAGCGTTGGCCTCCATCCAGGAAGCGCCGTGGACAATTACCGACGCACCCTCTTGCTCGATGAGCGCTTTCGCTCTTACGGTTGTAGTTTCAGGGACGACGACCGTAACAGGGAGGGACAGCTGGCGCCCGGCATAGGCGACGGCAATTCCCGCGTTCCCGCCTGACGACGAAATCAACTGTGTCTTCCCTTGGCGAGCATATTCCTCGCAAACCGCGCCGATTCCTCGCAGCTTGAACGAACCGGACGGCTGCAGCGCGTCGTATTTCAACCAGACAGTCTTACCGCTCAAGATGCTCAACGGCCTGGACTGCAACAAGGGTGATTCAATGTGGAGCGGCATGTCAAAGCCTCCTCTAGCCAAAAATTCAATGTAGGTATTAAGCGATACAGCACGCCATTTCTGTTCTCTCAAGAAAGGGTTTGGCTCACTACATCAACCTCTCGATACCGTCCGCGGCTCGCGCGCGCACCGCGGGTGAACCTAAGATTTGCGCAACCTAGTCCCGCAAGAATCGCCGTTAGCCCCGCCAGGTGGTAGGCGTGAATCGTCTCCCCGAGCAGTACGCTGGAGAGGAAACCTCCGTAGACCGGGATAAGGTGGATAAAGAGTCCGGCCTGTGACGGCCCCACTCGGGCAACGCCCGCCATGTACAGCAGCGTCGCGAGCAATGACGCAACAACAGCGACATACCCGATTCCGAACAGCGATGCGAGTGTCAACATGGCTCGATGGCCCGTTTCGTATTCCCATATGGAGCCAGGAAACAGGGTGACCGCTGCGATAGCCAACTGCACGGTGAGAACCCCGATCGGATTCAGATCGGGTGGTAATGCGCGTAGCCAGACCGAATACAGGGCGAAACACGCCATGCCGAGAAATACGATCAAGTCGCCGATCGAAAACTGAAAGGTGGCGAGCCGGTGCACGTTTCCTTGAAGGATGATGACGAGCACCCCTGCACATGAAAGCGTCATGCCGACGGCCTGGATCCCCGTGAAGCGGTGCCTGTAGATCAGCGCACCGAATAAGACGATCAGCACTGGTATCGTCGAGTTCAGCAGCAATGCGTTGGAAGCGGTCGTGAAATGGAGGCCGGCGTAGACGAGGACGTTAAAACCCGCCAGTCCCGTAACCGCCGTTCGAACCAACAGCCAGCGCGATTGCCAATAGCGATCCGCGCCACGCCGAATCGTCTTCCACGCAAAAGGAAGCAGGCAGAGGAAGGCGATCAGGTGCCTAACGAACGCAAGCGTCATCGGCGGCACATCGACTCGCAGCCCGCGCCCAACGACAAAATTGCCCGCCCAAAGCAGAGGCGGTAAGGCAAGCATCGCCCACGGAGTCAACGTTTTAAGTTGCCGATTGATTGCGGTGCGGTGGTAATGGGCGCTCACGTGAGACCTCCGGGCATAAGGATTTTTCACATTGTGAGTACAACGCATTCATGCAACAATGAGATCAAAAGCAAAGGATATTTACGTAATGCGTAAGGCTCTTGACGGCGGGCTCCTGCACGCAATGCGCGCATTTCTGAAGGTCATCGATAGCGGAAGCTTCACTGCTGCAGCCGAGCAAATGGACCTCACTACTGCGCAAATCTCTCGACTCGTCACCGACCTCGAAAAGCGCTTGGGTGCCAAACTTCTTCAACGCTCGACGCGTCTGCGGGTCCTCACCGATGTGGGAGCCGACTACGCCGAGCGGTGTCGCGAAGTCATTGCCTTGGTCGACGAGGCGGAAGCGAACGTATCGGGCACCGCCACCACGCCGCACGGACGGTTGCGCGTGCAATGCATGGGCAACTTCGGCCAGCACTACGTCGCGCCGATGATGGCTGACTTCTGCGCCAGCTACCCGCAGTTGACCGTCGAATACGTTACGTCGCAATACGTGCCGGACATACTCGCTCGGGGTGTCGACGTCAGCTTGTACCTTGCGGAAGCGCTAACCGACTCCGGACTCGTTGCGAGGCGTCTGGGTACGACCTTCTCGGTACTCTGCGCCTCGCCTGAGTACATCAAGCAACACGGCTCACCGCAATCTCCTGACGTGTTGGCTGGCCATACGTGCCTTAGACTGGTCAACCCATCCCTCCGTCCGGGCTGGAACCTAACCAACGGCCACGGAAGCCTGCTGCAATTGGACGTGCGTGGAAAGCTGATTGCGGACACTCCCGACATGTTGCTCGACGCGGCTCTGCGGGGCGCCGGCATTACCTTGCTTCCGTTGTTTACCGTCATCGATGCTGTCCGGGCAGGGAGCCTGAAACGCGTCCTGCCCGAATGGCGCTCACCCGACATCGGCGTCTACGCACTGCTGCCATCGCGGCACTATCTGAACGCGAAAACGAGGGCATGGCTCGATTGGGTGGAGCAACGAATCACACCGCAACTGACAACCGATGCGAAGTATTTCTCAAGCAGAGAAACCTAGGACGCCAGCAAGCATGACCTTGAAATAGCGTACCCGTGTTCGTTGGTCCGAGACTTGTAAAAAATTGATGCGTTAGTTTTTCAGTCCGCGTCTGCTACTGACCGGCGCGGGGAGCATCCGGTTACCCTCTCTACTTCAGCAGTTCGACGGCGGCACGCCGAATGCGTGTCGAAACGCCGTGAACGTCACGTCGCCAAGCGCCCATCGATGCAGGTCACCGCCACCCCACCGACCCGAATGGACTCGTCGCTCACTTCCAGCCTGAGAAAGCCGGCGCGCCCCAGAATAGCCCCCTGCGACGATAACAATTTGCCACCAAAATGCGCCGTTTGTCCCATGTGGCGAATGAAGGCGCCTACGCAGCCGTTGCCGCTGCCGCACACAGGGTCTTCACTGACGCCTACCGCAGGCGCGAATGCCCGGACTTCGATCTGCGCGATGCCTCCATGTTCGTACTCGCCGAAAATAACAACGCCCGTCGCGTTGGCCTTAGCGTCTTGGACCTTCATGCGCAATATGTCAGGTTGTGCCGACAATACGGATTCGGCGGTCGGCAACTGTGCGACGATCCAACGTGCTCCGACATCGATCAGACACGGGTTGAATTCGCGCATCAACGGCACGCCGATGATGGCTTCAAGCTCGTCGACCTGCTCCTCGCCCAGCGGCGCAATCGCGGGCGAAGGCAGATCAAAAGAAATCCAGCGTTCTCCATCGCGTTCATGCATCACCCGCAGTCTGACCAGCCCAGCCCCGCACTCCTGGATCAATTCGCCGTCACGCGCGTTCACCATACCGGCCTCGAGCAGTGCATGGGCGGTACCGATTGTGGGATGGCCAGCGAATGGCAGCTCGCCGCCTGGTGTAAAAATCCGTATCCGGTAGTCTGCGTCCGCGCTAGTTTTGGGAATGACAAAAGTTGTTTCGGATAGATTGGTCCAATGCGCAATTTGCTGCATCTGTACACTGGTCAAACCATCGGCGCGGAGCACTACCGCAACCGGATTTCCTTTGAACGGGACGCTAGTAAAAACGTCGACCTGCTTAAAAGGAATCTGTGACACGGATACTCCTCTAGCGATAGCGTTAATGGTCGCGCAAGCTACGACTGCGTCGTCAAGCGGCGCAGATTCTCATCAAAATCATTCATGTGTGGATACTGCAGCGCGGCCTCGCTTTCAAGCGATCCAATGCGCGTGCGCCACTGTTCCAGAATTTCCCGCCTTTTTGCGCTGGATACATAAGGTACGTGCCAGCCCACGAACGGTTCGTGCACCTGAAAGCCCGTGTAGGCGAGGGTTCCCTGTAGAAGGTGCTTCAACATGAGCTGTAGCGGACCATGAATGCCATCATGGTCGAACATGTGCTCCTGCCCGCCCAACGTCACACTTATCAGCGCGCGCTTGCCATTCAACCCGCCTCGTTCGTAGAAGCGTTTGCCGCCGTACGTGACGCCAGACACGAACACTCGATCAAGCCACCCTTTGAGAATGGCGGGAGTGGAGAACCAGAAGACGGGGAAGTTCAGGACGAGCAGGTCGCACCAAAGCAATTTCTGAAGTTCGGCTTGGATGTCCTCGGCGAGAGACTGTGTTTTCACGCCATGCCTCTGTTCGAGGGCGTAAACACAATAATCCGGGTCTGCCCTAATCGTAAAATCATTGGCTGAGGCGACGGGATTGAAGTGCATCGCATATAGATCCGAAACGCGAACTTCGTGGCCACCGCTTTCGAACTCTTCCATGGCTACCGATTTAAGCGCAGTGCTGAAGGATTTAGGCTCCGGGTGCGCGTGGACGATCAAGACTTTCATTGCGTTACCGCTCTTGTGAGGATAAAGAGAACGTCTCCTCCGAGGCGAGGAGATGGCGCCATTCCAACCCGCCGCCACAGTCCATAAAGCCACCATCCTTCATGTCCATGGAATGGAATCCTTCATACTTGCCACGTTTGTTTGGGCTGCACGTGGCTTTCGGGCGCTTGCGCAGGATCGCCGCGGCGTGACACGTCGACTCGGCGTGTTTAGGTAGTGTCGCGTAGGCTGCAAGTGATGTACATTGTCGAAACTGCCACAGTCTGTGCGAGAAACGACACCTCCATGCACCGCGCTGCCATATTGGCCTATGACGGCTGCTACGCGTCCAGCCTAGGCGGTTTCGCCGACATCCTCCAGGTAGCCAACTCCCATCTGCGGCAGCAGCAATGCGCCGCATCGTCGCTGTATGAATGGCACTTCTTGTCAGCGACGGGTAAGCCGATTACGGCCAGTAATGGATTACAGCTACAAGCCGCCAAATTGGGGGTCCACGATCGATTCGATCTTGTCTTCGTGCCCAGCGCGCACTATGCCGGTCGGAAACCTTTCGACCGGTTGCTAGCCGACCAGTCGGCAGCCACCGCCTGGCTCGTTGCACAGTGGAATCGGGGTGCTGTCGTAGCCGCCAATTGCACGGGCACGTTTATCCTCGCGCAGACCGGTCTGCTAGATCAAAGAATCGCTACGACCACCTGGTGGCTCGAGCAGCAGTTTCGCAGCCGCTTTCCGTCGGTCTATCTGCAGATAGAGCCCGTGGTGACTGAGGCCGACCGGCTGATCTGCGCCGGAGCGTCTGCTTCGTATCTACTCCAGGCCACTCGCGTTATCGAACGATTCTCAGGTCCCGCCATCGCCTCTCAATGCGCAAAGACGATGCTCATTGACGTCAGCGTGACCAAGCAAACACCATATCTTCCCTTACTGGCAGAAAACGAGCACGCGGACGCGTTGATTCACCAGGCACAGAACTATCTGCAAAAACACATGACCGACGAGATCAGAATCGCAGATCTTGCATCGGTGCTCGGAATCAGCGAGAGAACATTGATTCGACGCTTCAGGTCAGCAGTACAGCGGACGCCACTCGCTTATCTCCAGGACCTGCGACTCGAGGCCGCGCGACGAATGTTGGAAGTTGGCAGCCTCGGTGTGGAGGAAGTTGCGTGTCGCGTTGGATACCTTGATACGAGTTCATTCTCCCGCCTCTTCCGGCAAAGGGTGGGCATGAGTCCAGGAGCCTATCGCAACCGCTTTCGTTCGCCCGTCGATTCTGGCAACAGTGATGGCGCTGCCGTCCGTGTGGCGCCATTTCGCGTCCAATGACGATCGCACAATCGCAAGGTGACCTAGGAGACGAGATGCTTTCAACTGACCGCTGCCTGCTGCGCCCGTCCGTGGTGGCCGATTATCGGGCTTTGGTCGCGAGTGTCGAATCGCCGGCTTTTCCCAGTGAACTCCCGCTCGCGCAGCTTCATAAGCAAGCAAAACTGAAATCGTGGTTCGAGGCGATGCTCGCCATGTCGAGCGATGGTAGAGCCAGTTTGTTTTCCATCGACGCCAAGGAGGGGCAGCGATGCATCGGGCAAGTCTCGCTCGTTGCGTTTAAAGACTGCCCGAGTTGGAACCTGGCATTTTGGTTGAATCCGTCAAATTGGGGGCAAGGATTGGCGGCGGAGGCGTCCAAGGTCGTCCTGAGCTATGCGTTCACGGAATGTGATATCGACAGCATTACGGCTGGCGCTGCGCTATGGAACCCTCGGAGTGCTCAAGTTCTGGCGAAGTTGGGATTTCAGCCGATCGAGTGTGATGATGCCGCATTGGTTGGGCAAACGGTCCCGCCAAGTATGCAAATGTTCGCGATTTCTAAGACGTTTTGGATCCAGTCCCGTAGCGCAGAATAAAGCGTTACATTCCGCCTGTGAGCGTCGATAACCCCGCGCTGGGATGAACAGCGGCTCACGCGCTTTCCCGCACCACCAGCTCGAAACCAAGATCGACCATTGGGGAGGCGATGCGCTCCTGCCGCATCACCGACAGCAACAGTTCCGCAGCCGTGCGCCCCATCTGCGCGCGCGGCGTGCGGACGGTAGTGAGCCTAGGCACGCAGTCCGCCGCGCCTGCCAAGTCGTTGAAGCCCACGATGGCCACTTGCTCGGGCACGCGAATTCCCATGCGGCGTGCTTCGAACAGCGCGCCTTGCGCGAGGTCGTCGTTGCCGAAGAACATCCCGTCGACGTCCGGATGGCGCATCGTCAATTGCCGGAAAAGTTCGCAACCGAGCCCGATCGACGATGGCGCGGGCGTCAGGATCTCGAGTTCGGGGTCATGTAGCCCCGCACGCTGTAACGCTCGACGGAAGCCTTCGCCCCGCTGCAACATCCGTGGATCGAGTTGCGCGGCGACGAACGCGCTGCGTCGGCAGCCGCGCGCAATCAAGTGCTTCGCGACTGCCTCGCCCGCGTCTTCCTGCGAAAATCCGACACAGTACAGATTCTCCGCGCTAGCCAGCTCCATCATGTACACGCACGGCACGCCGCTGGCGTCGATCAGGCGCCGCGCGGCTTCGCTTCGATCGAAGCCCGTCACGATCATCCCCATCGGCGGCGAGGCTAGATAGTGGCGAACCAGGTCTTCTTCCTCGTCGCGCAGGTAGTGCGAATTGCCGATCACGATCTCGATACCGTGCGGACGTAGCACCGTATGAATAGCCTCGACGACGTCCGTGAACACGTTGTTCGTCAGCGAGGGCACCAGTACGGCCACCGTATCGCTTTGCGCACGCGCAAGCGCTCGCGCGGCCGCATTCGCAACGTAGTTCAACTCCCGCGCAGCCTCGCGCACCTTCTGCACATACTCCGCCCCGACCGTGCTCAAGCCGCGCAGCGCGCGCGAGGCGGTGATGGTGCTCACGCCAGCACGCTGAGCGACTTGCTCAAGCGTCGGACGGCCGGTGCCGCGGGTTTTCCTGGGTGTCGCTGATGTCATGGTTCTATTAAGATAGCGCTGTCTCGGCTGTCGCGCAAACGACGGTTATTGTATGCGACCAGGGACGGATCTGAGCGTACGGCGGTAGCAAACCGCCTTTCTTTCGATCGAGAGAGATAGCGCTATCTCCGTAAGGGAATGGCAATCGATAGAGCAGACCGCATCGGCACTCGTCGTCATGACGATCCGCCTCCGAGGCAAGCCGCGAAGCGCGTCCACCGACGCAGCGGGCACTACGGTGCCCGACTCGCTAGTTGCGAGGTAGTTCGCTGCCGGCGCGATCCCCAAAGCACGACGCCACGGATTTCACGGTTTCGCATGTGAGTTCCAACATTCATTAGGGGTACCAAATGACATCGACTGCGCAGCGCGTCGCGAAGCGGCGCTGGGTAATGGGCGTGTTGCTGGGGGTGGGCGTGCTCATCAACTATTTCGACCGTATCAACTTGTCGGTGGCGGCGCCGCAACTCAAAGCTGCGTTCAACCTTTCTCCGGCCGAAATGGGTCTGCTGTTCAGCGCGTTCTTCTGGCCGTACGCATTGCTTCAAGTGCCCGCTGGCATTGTCCTCGATCGCTTCGGCGTGACGCGCCTGGGACGCTGGGGCGCTTTTTTATGGGCGATGGCCTCTGCGGTCACGGCATTCGCGAGCGGCTTCGGCGGGATTTTCGCGGCGCGCGCGATGTTGGGCATTGCGGAAGCGCCAGGCTTTCCCGTCAGCGCAAAGGCGACCGGTTACTGGTTCCCTCGCAAGGAGCGCGCGTTGGCTACGGCGATTTTCGATGCGGCGGCGAAGTTCTCGAACGTGATTGGCGTGCCGCTCGTCGCGGTCGTGGTGGTGGGCATGGGGTGGCGTTGGGGATTCGGTGTAACGGCGTTGCTCAGCTTCGCGTACTTCGTCGCGTTCTTTTTCATCTATCGCGATCCGAGCCAGGATCCGAAGCTCTCGGAGGCCGAGCATCGCTATATCGTCGAAGGCGGCGCCACGCCGGAAGGCGGGTCGAGTGCGAGTGCGTTTGCGATGCTCGGATACTTGCTGAAGAAGTCGAAGATTTGGGGGTTGACGATCGGGTTCGCCGCTTACGGCTACTCGTTCTATCTGTTCCTCACATGGCTACCGGGTTATCTCGTGCAGACGATGCACATGAGCATCCTGAAGTCTGCGGGCCTCGCGGCAATCCCGTGGGCAGTCGCGACGGTCGCCGATCTCCTCGTGGGCGGTTGGCTGATCGATCATCTGATCGCCCGAGGTCACGACGAAACCCGAGTGCGCAAAGCGGTGCTCGTCTGCGGTATGGTTTTCGGCCTCGCCGTGTTCGGCGCTACATTGACGACGAACCCGATGTGGGCAATCGTCTGGATCTCGATCGCGCTCGGTGGCCTGGCCGCGGCCGCACCGGTCGGTTGGTCCTTGCCTTCGCTCATCGCGCCCAAGGGCGGTGTGGGCACGATTGGCGGCATCATGAATTTCGTCAACAACTTGATGGGCGTCGCCGCACCCGTCGTGACCGGTTTTATCGTTGGCGCGACGAACTCCTTCACCAACGCGTTCCTAATCGCGGGTGTCATCCTCGTGATCGGTATCGTCTCCTTCGTATTCGTCATGGGGCGTATCGAGCCGGTCGCCGAACCCGACGCACACGTCGCGCAAGGCCGAACGTTTACGGCCTGATCGGTCCTACCGAATCAGTGTAGAAAACGTATTGCCTGACGGCAGGGCGCGGTTGTCGAGGCCGGCCCGCTGCCACGAAATCAATGACGGCTGATAGACTGCTTCGTCTGCAAGCGGGGATCGTTTCGTCATTGGCTTGGCACGAATGTGATTGATCGCCCGCGTCGAATAGAACAAGGAACGGATATGTTGATCCTGAAGAACGCGCGCATCCTCGACATCGATCACGAGCGGGACACGAGCCGCTACGCCATCGTGGTGGAGGGCGACTCGATTCGCGAGGTGACGCGCGAGCCCCTTTCGATCGAGGGCGCCCAGGTGATCGATGTCGGGGGGCGGACGATCATGCCGGGCATGATCGACTGCCATGTGCATGTCGTGGCGTCGGTTCCTCATCTTGGGGTCAACGGCCGTTTGCCCAACACGCTCGCGGTGCTGCGCGCCGTTCCCATTCTCAGCGGCATGCTCAATCGCGGCTTTACCACGGTGCGCGACGCGGGCGGAGCCGATTACGCGCTCTCGCGTGCGATCGAGGAAGGCACGATCGCCGGCCCGCGTTTGTTCGTTTCGGGGAAAGCGCTCTCGCAAACGGGCGGGCACGGCGACTTTCGCGAACGCTTCGACAACTCCGACCCCGATCCCTGCGGTTGTCAGCGTAACTTTGGTTCGATTAGTCGGGTTGTCGATGGTGTCGACGAAGTACGCAAGGCCGTGCGTGAAGAGATGCGCGCCGGCGCGCATCAGATCAAGATGATGGCGTCGGGCGGCGTTGCATCGCCGACGGATCCGATCGGCAATCTGCAGTTTTCTGTCGACGAAGTGAAGGCGATTGTCGAAGAGGCTGCGTCGCATCAAACCTATGTGATGGCGCACGCGTATACCGGCAAAGCCATTGCTCGCGTCGTCAAACTGGGCGTGCGGACGATCGAGCATGGCAATTTGATCGACGACGAAGCCGCGGACGTAATGGCCGAATATGGCGCGTTCGCTGTGCCGACACTGGCCACGTACGATGCGATGAACAAGGTCGGTGCTACCACGGGCGTGCCGGAAAGCATGCGAGCCAAGAACGAGGTGGTTCGCGTACAGGGATTGAAGGCGCTCGAATTGCTAAAACGCCACGGCGTGAAGATGGGTCTGGGCTCCGATCTATTGGGTGACATGCATCGGTTCCAGAGCGACGAGCTATCCATCCGCGCCGATGTGCTCGGCGCGTTCGAAGTCATCTGTCAGGCGACGGCGGTCGGCGCGGAGATCGTCGGCATGGCGGGACGCCTCGGCGTGGTCAGTGCGGGTGCGTTGGCCGATTTGTTGGTCGTCGACGGCGATCCGCTCCAGGACATCTCCGTGCTCACGGGACAAGGCGAACGTATCGCTGGGATCATGAAGCGTGGCGAGTGGGTGCGTCGGTCATTCCAATAAACCGTGCAATGGCGCGGCGGTTCGCGGCGATGCCGCCGATGGTGCGCTGCGCACCGCTAGCGATGAACATAAGCAACGCTCGTTGCTGCGCCGCTTAAACATAGGCGTTTGCGGAACCGGCTATCAGGAAATCCTGACGCCGATAACCCCAATCAACAAAAAGCTCGACTTCTCCGATTTCCGTTATATAGTTTGACCATTCGTCCCTCGCTTGTCCGACCGATCGGCGTGCGTTCGACGGATGTCGCACCGAGCAGCAGTTCGTTTAACGAAAACAATATCGGAGATATTGATGAACGAAATGATTTCGGCAGGCGTTCGAGCGCAATCGGCAATCCCCCCAAGTCAACGGCCAAGTTGACGCCGCGGCGTTGGTGACTTAGCGCACCGCTGCGGGCGATGTTCCCACTTTCATCCCATCTTTGCTCGTTGAAATCCGCATATCGCTGATTCTCCCGCCAGTTTGGGAGTGTCGTTCCCACTTGTTATGCGGAAACGGCGACGCGCGATACGGCAGCGTTTTGCACCGATAGGCTCATCGAGTCTAGGCGTTGCTACGGCCTTTGCGCGTGAAAAGCGCCGCGGTTATTCGTCGGGCAATGAGGATCGATTATCAACAGATCCTCATCGAAAGCGATGCAAGAAGGTGGCTTCACAACGGACTGTTCGACCGCTAGTAGACCAGAATAGTCTGACTAGTTATGAGCTTGCAACAGGGGAATTCGATATGAAGCATCGATCGTTACTTCGCCGCCTTTGGGTGGCCCTCACCGTTGGATTCGCTATGCTGTTGATCGGCCCAAGGGTGTCGATGGCGGCGAGTCTGCCCTGCGACATCTACGCAAGTGGAGGCACGGCTTGCGTCGCTGCGCACAGCACCACCCGCGCATTGTTCGCCAACTACAACGGCCCGCTCTATCAGGTCAAGCGAGCGTCCGATAGCCAGACGAAGGACATTGGCGTGCTAGCCACGGGCGGCTATGCCAAGGCAAGCGATCAGGACACGTTCTGTGCCGGAACCACGTGCATTATCTCGGTCATCTATGACCAAACTTCGAACCACAACAACCTGACCATCGAGCCGGCCGGCGGCAACGGCGGCGCCGACAACGGCGTTCCGGCCGATGCGCTGCCGGTCACCGCGGGCGGCGTCAAAGTCTACGGTGCATCGTTCTCGGGCGTCATGGGCTACCGCAATGTAGCCACGGTCGGGGTAGCGCGAAACGGTAACCCGGAGGGGATGTACATGGTCACGTCCGGGACTCACTTCAACAGCGCATGCTGTTTCGACTACGGCAACGCCGAGACGTCGATCACGGACACCGGCAATGGGCACATGGATGCAATCAACTTCGGCAACGAATGTTGGTTCTCGCCTTGCAGCGGCAGCGGCCCTTGGGTGCAGGCCGACCTCGAAAACGGGCTGTTCGAGTCGGGCGCGGGGCCCAGCCAAGACTCGGCCAATACGGGCAATACCGAACCCTATGTGACGGCGATCCTGAAGAACGATGGGCAGAAGACATTCGCGCTGAAGTACGGCAATGCGCAGAGCGGGGCGCTCACGACAAGCTATTCGGGGGCGTTGCCGACGAACGGGTATCAGCCGATGCATCTGGAAGGGTCGATCGTGCTGGGCACTGGCGGCGACAATAGCAATGGATCGATCGGCTCGTTCTTCGAAGGCGTGATGACGGCCGGCGTGCCGAGCGATGCTGTCGATAACGCGGTGCAGGCCAATATCGTGAGCGTGGGGTACGGAGGTCGAACGGCTGCGTCCGGCACGCTGGCTCAAGATTCGACGATCTCGTTGAATGCGACTACGCCATGCTGCACGACTCGGTACATCAGCCAACAAAGCGGAGAGACGGCGCAAAGCGGCACGGTCGTCACCGCGGTGATCTCGAGTTCGAGCCCGGCCGCGGCCCAGCAGGATTCGACGTGGATCTTGCGAGCGGGTCTTGCGGATTCGAGCTGCTACTCGTTCGAATCGCGTGACTACCCGGGCGAGTTCATGCGCCATAACAACTTCCACGTGTATCGTCAGCCGATGGATGGGACGCAGCAATTCCGCCAGGACGCGACCTTCTGTGCCGAAGCCGGAAAGGACGGGCAGGGCACCTCGTTCCGTTCGTACAATTATCCGACTCGATACTTGCGCCACTACAACAACACGCTCTACATCAGCAGCGACGGCGGCACGAACGATTTCGATTCGGCGAATCTGTGGACTTACGATGTGAGCTGGCTCGTGACGGCGCCATGGGCACCTTGAGGTTGGCTGAATCCACAGCATAACCAAAGCTAAGACTCAAACCGAAACTCAAAGCAGAACCCAAACGATGCGAGAGCGGCCTGCCGCTCGCGCATCGTTTCGCCGCCGTCCGATCACCACCGCACGAGAAAACATGATCCCGTAAAAGTAGGCGTACCAGCGCGTTTCGTTTTCGTCCCCTTGTTTTCGCGCATCACCCAGCCGGTATCTTCGCTACTTCCCGACAATCCCCTTGCAGCACTTGATTGCCTGACGTCGAATCGATTCTTCTCCCCGGAAACCTGAAGTTCACATCGAAGCGCAAACGTTTGCGTTCTTCGCGACAAGGCACCACGCCCCAACGTTGTCGTTAAAAGGAATGATTATGCTGAAAAGGCTTCATCATGCTGCCTACCGATGTAAAGACGCTGCCGAAACCGTCGATTTTTATGCGAATGGCATTGGAATGAAATTCGCGGCGACGATGATCAATCATATTCCATCGACAGGACTCAAAGCCGTTAACAACAACGTCTTCTTCGAAATGGAAGATGGTAGCTATATCTGCTTTTTTGAAATTCTGGGCAGCGAGGAACCGGTGCTTCCGGTTGAAAACGATTGGGCACAACATCTGGCGCTAGAAGTGGAGGACGAAGCGCGCGCGCAAGCTATCTCCGAACGGCTGCGGGCGCGTGGCGTGGCGGTCGAGGGCCCGGTAGTGCATGGCGAACTCGCCACCTCCTGGTATTTCAACGATCCGAGCGGGCACCGGCTGGAGTTGATCGTCAAACCGCGCGTGCCGGCCACCGCGATCTGGGAACGTTTTGCGGCAAGCGCTTACGACGATCTGGCCAAGTGGGCCGAACTAAAAAAAACCGCGGCCTGACCGATCGCTCCTCGGCCGAATGCGTCGGCCGGGTATTCCGTTGAAAGAACCCAGAGAGAGGTCGAGCATTATGGAAACGAATTACTGGAGCTACCTTAAAACCGAAGAGTTGCTGGCGCTCCAAACCGGACGTGGCGAAGACGAATCCGGAGTCAGCAACGATGAAATGCTTTTCATCGTCGTTCATCAGATTTACGAACTGTGGTTCAAACTCATCCTGCGCGAATTGACGTCGGTACGCGACGCGTTAAACACAGCGATGCCGCACGACTATCGCGTTGCACCGGTCGTGCGGTCGGTCCGCCGCGCTATCGTCGTTTTCGAGCAGGCCAATCAGCATTTCCGGTTGATCGAGACGATGACCACGCGCGATTTTCTCGATTTTCGCGACGCGCTCACGCCGGCCAGCGGCTTCCAATCGGCACAGATGCGCGAGATCGAAATTCTGGTGGGGCTCGAGGATCACGAACGCCTTTCGCTCGGCAAGCGCTGCTTTAGGGAGGCGCTCAAGGAGGTGGACGGAACGCCTTCGTCGGCGGCTCGGCGCGTAGACGCGCGGGTGGCGCAGGGGCCGAGCCTTAAGCATTGCCTGTACGAGTGGCTATCGCGCCTACCGATCAGCGGAGCAACCGAGGCGGTCGCGGTCGACGGCTTCATCGGCGACTACCTGCAAGCCATTCGCGACGAGAACCGTAACCGGCTCGAGATGCTCGTCGAAAGCGGTGCTTCCCCCGAAGAAATCGAAAAATTCGCGGCCCGTCAGCGAGCGGACGAAACGACGACCGAAGCCTATCTGCGCGCCGAGGACGATCCCGAAGCCGATGCGGCGGCTCGCACCCAGCGTCGTGCGATCCGTGCGGCGTTGCTCTACGTCGAAAGCTACCGGGAACGACCCGAACTCGGATGGCCGCGAGAACTGGTGGAAGCGGTGCTCGATTTCGAGCAAGCGTTCGTGATCTGGCGTCAGCGGCATGCGCGTATGGTCGAGCGGATCATCGGACGCCGCGTCGGTACCGGCGGCTCGAGCGGCGTCGACTATTTGGACGCCACTGCGCTGCGATATCGCGTGTTCTCGGATCTTTGGGCCATCCGTTCGCTGCTGTTGCGCAAGGCAGCGGTCCCAGTGCTCGATCCCGCGTTGGAGGAGCGATGATGGCGCCCATCCGGGTGGTAGTGGCCGGCGCCAGCATGGCCGGCCTGATGGCCGCTCTTGCACTCGCGCGCCGCGGCGCCGACGTGCAATTGCTCGAACGCGACGATACGACGCCCCGCCTCGAACTCGCCTCGAACGGCGAAATCGCGCTCGAGGCGAGTTGGCGCAAAGGCGTGCCGCAGGCGCGTCACACGCATGCGCTCGCGGCGCTCGGGCGGCAGATCCTGCGCGCGCGTTCCCCCGACGTGTGGCAGGCCCTGCTCGATGCGGGCGCGATCGAGATGCCGTTTGGCGGCACGCTCGGCGCCGGTGGCGCGTTGCCGCGCGTCGACGACGATGCGTTGTTCGGGCTATCGAGCCGGCGCTCGCTGATCGAGGAAGTGGTCCGCCGTATCGTCTGCGCAGAGCCGAATGTCACGCTGCGCGATGGGGTGGTCGCGACGGGGTTGATCGCAACGCCTGGTCCTTCGCCGGTCATCGAAGGTTTGCGTACGTCGCAGGGAGACGTGCGTGCCGATCTCACGATCGACGCGCTGGGACGTGCGTCGCCGTTTGCAAAGTGGCTTCAGGCGCTCGGCGCACCGGCCCCGGAAGAAAGCGCGGAAAGCTGCGGCCTCACGTATCTCACGCGCTGGTATCGGCTCCGTCACCGGCCGCGGGTGCCCTTGACCGCGGGCTTTTCCGTCGGCGGCTACGGAGCGTCGAGCGGCTGTATCGCGTGCCCTGCGGATCATGGCTACGTGTCGGTGACGATGATGATCCCGCACGGCGACGCCACGTTGTCGTCCTTGTCGGATCCGCCGACGTTTACGGCGGCCGCGCGGTTGCATCCGGGCTTGTCCGAGTGGCTCGATAACGAGGCGGGAGAGCCGGTGTCGGACGTCATCCGCTGGCCCGCCTGCGAGAATCGCTTCCGGCGCTTCGTGGTCGAGCGCCGCCCGCTCGCGCTCGGCCTGATCGGCATCGGGGATTCGATTTGCGTGACGAACCCGGTCTACACGCGCGGCATGTCGCTCGCCGCCCGCTACGCGTTCGCCATCGCGGATCTAGTCGACACAGCAGGCATCGGCGACCGCGTTCGGCTCGCCATGGAGGCTGACGCGCTTTCGCAAGCGCTGCTGCGGCCTTGGTTCGACGATAGCGCTGCCCAGGATCGTGCGCGGATTGCTGTGTGGCGCGGCGAATCGCATCCGCCGGCGCGTACCGATTCGGTGTCCCTCCAGCAAATCGCGGCGGCGGCGCGGCATGACAGCGTGGTCTGGCACGCGCTTGCGCGGCGCACCGGGATGCTCGACGAGCCGGATGCGATTTTTGCGCGCAACGATTTGCTCGAGCGCGTGAGAGGCGTAACGGCTACTCATTCCCAGGCGCCGATCTCCGGGCCGACGAGGAAGGACTTGCTGCGGCTTATCGACGAACGACCGGCCCAAGCATCGCAGACGAGTTCGCACCTGAGTTCGCCCCCGAGTTCCCGCCTGAACTCCGCCGATTCCGCGCCGCGCGATACATGCGTTGACCCAGCCTTCGATCCCACAGCCGCGCGGCGGCGCTTTCTGCTCGACGAGAACATCACGTGCCTGAATCACGGCATGCTCGGTGCGTGTCCCGTCGAGGTGCTCGATCGGCAGACCGAGTGGCGCACGCGAATCGAACGTCAGCCGGCCGCTTTCATCTTGAGAGCGCTTCCCGCTCGGCTCGACGATGCGCGTCAGGCGCTCGCGGAACTCATCGGTGCAAACCCGCAAGACCTCGTGCTGGTGCCGAATGTAACGACGGCGTTAAGCGCGGTGCTGCAATCGCGGTCGTTCGATTCGGGCGACGAGATTTTGACGACCGATCACGCTTACCTATCGTGCCGGAATCTGCTCGATTTTGTGGCGCGAAAGACAGGAGTGCGAATCGTCGTCGCACAGATCGAGACACCCGTATCGCGTTCGGATTCGATCGTCGATGCCGTGCTGCACCGTGTGACGGCGCGCACGCGGCTCGCGGTTCTCGACCACGTGACGAGCCCGACCGCGATCGTGTTTCCGATCGCGACGCTGGTCGATCGACTCGCCGCCGTCGGTATCGATACGCTCGTGGACGGCGCGCATGCGCCCGGGATGCTACCGCTCGATGTCGAGGCAATCGGTGCCGCTTACTACGCCGGCAATTGCCACAAGTGGCTTTGCAGCCCACGCGGCGCCGGCTTTCTACATGTGCGGCACGATCGCGCCGATGGTCTCCATCCCCCGGTCATCAGCCGCGGCTACGGCGTATCGAGCACCGATCGGCCGCGATTGCATCTCGAGTTCGATTGGCTTGGCACGGCGGACCCGACGCCGCTGCTCTGCATTCCCGATGCGATCGGCTTTCTCCGACAGCAACTGCCCGGCGGCTTGCCGGCGCTCTACGCACGTAATCGCAAGCTTGCGATCGACGCGGCCACCGCGTTGGGACAAGCGCTGCCGCTCGTTCGGCTCGCCCCGGATGACATGGTCGGCAGCATGATCGCGTTTCAACTGCCGGACTCGTTCGCGCCCGCGGCAGGCGACGCAGCCTCCTCGCTGCAGCAGCGGCTATTCGACGCGCACGGCATCGACGTATCGATCGCGGCCTGGCCGAACGGCCGGCGTCTCGCGCTGCGTGTTTCCGCGCAGATCTACAACTCTATCGACGATTTTCATCGGCTGGGCATCGTACTCCGCGGCATGTTTGCCGATACGGGAACGATCGCGACGGCCTCTGACGCCCACTCCAGGAGTATGCAATGTTGAATGTGAACCATGAAGCCGCTCGGCGCGTGCTGTTGACCGGCGGCAACGGCGGTATCGGCATCGAACTCATTCGCCAATTCGCCGAGGCGGATTACCACGTGACCTTCACTTACCGCCCCGACGAAGAGAGCCGAAACCGCGCGCTCGATCTAGTCGAGCGGTTCGGTAGTCGGCGCGTCGATGCATGGCCGCTCGATGTGGGAAACCGAGCCAGTCACTCGGAATTGGTCGAGCGCCTGTCCAAGCCCGTCGATGTCGTTATTCACAATGCGGGCGTCGGCACGAAGACGGTGGAACGCGTTGCGTCGAGTCCCAAGGCCCAAGATGAAGTGTTCTTTCGGGTGAATGCGCTCGGGCCGTTGTGGCTGACTGAGGACGTGCTGCCCGCCATGCGCGAGCGCGGTACCGGGAAGATCGTTTTTGTGAGTTCGGTCGACGGCGGTATCACGCATTTCCCGCGCTTTCGCGCGGCCGATGGAATGAGCAAGGCCGCCGTCGCTTTTCTCGGGCGGCAACTCGCGGCGTCGCTCGCGCACACCGGCATCGACGTATTCACGATCTGCCCCGGCGCGACGGATACGCCGATGTTTCAAGCCAGCACGCTGCGGGATCTGACGCCCGAGCAGCGGCAAGCACTCGAATCGTCGCTGCCCGGCGGCCGACTGATCGAAGCGCGCGAGATCGCCAATCTTTGTCTTTATCTGTGTCGCGACGAAGCGCGTATTTTGCGCGGCGCTGTCATCGATGCATCGTTAGGTTTGGGCGTGTGCCCGACCATCTTGAGCTAAGGAGTCGTCATGCCCGTTCCATCCAATAGCTTCTGGGAGCAATGGCTCGTCGCGCATCGCGCGAAACCGGAAGCCTGTGTGACGTTTTCCCTGTCTCCATCGCCGTCGTTGAATGAGTTTATCGACGAACTCGACCGAGGCATGGCGCTCGATTGGTCGAGCGAAGACTATCAAGGGGCGGTAGGGCTGCGCGGTCAGGTGCTCGACCGCTACGGATACCGCCCTACGTGCGACGTCGACGATATCCTGATCACCGCCGGTGCGCAGGAGGCGAACTATCTCGCGTTGACTCAATTGCTGCGCCCCGGCGACGAACTCGTCATCGACGCGCCGGGCTGGCAGCAGCCGATCGTGCTGGCCGAGCAAATCGGCGCGACCGTCAAGTACGTGCCGCGCCTCGAAGCGCTCGGGTGGGCCCTTGACCTCGACCGGCTAGAAGCGCTCGTCACGCCGAAAACGAAGGTCGTTTTCATTTGCAACCCGAACAACCCGACCGGGCGAGTGGAGGACGAACAAACGCTGCGTTCGATCATCGGCATCGCCGATCGCGTCGGCGCGCATGTCGTGTCGGACGAAGTCTATCGCGGCCTCGAGTGGGAGGGGCCGCCGACGCCGCGCGTGGCGACGATGTATGAGCGCGGCGTCAGTACCGGCAGCGTCTCCAAGCTACTGGGTTTGCAAGGCTTGCGCACGGGTTGGATGATTACGCGCGACCGTAAGCTCATTGCAGACGCGATGGCGTTGCGCGAGAACACGAGTGAAATCATGAACGTCATGGGCGAACGAATTGCCGAGATCGCGCTGCGTGCGGAACGATTTGCGGCCGCGGTCGAACGCTCGCGGTCGATCGGTCACGCACGAATCGAACGGCTCGATCGGTTCGTCGCCGCAGAGCCAAGACTGCGCTGGCATCGACCGGTAGCAGGGCTGCTCGGGCTCGCTTATTTGGATCTGCCGGTCACGGCCGGGGCATTTGCCGAGAGGCTGCTTGCGCCGCCGTACAACACCTTCGTGATGTCTGGCGATGCCTATGCTTGCCCGCAGCATGTGCGGCTCGGGGCAGGCGGGGTTTCGCACGAGGAGCTCGAGTTGGGGCTCTCGCGGATGGCGCAGTTGCTTGCAAACGAAGGGGCTTAGAGGACTCCGCCGATAGCGAAATTTCCCCCACAAAGGATGCCCATGCAAAAAACACCTAGCCGAGTACAAGCACAGGTACACGTACAAGCAAAGGGCTAGGCGAAACCGCCGATGATCGGCGGCGGAGGTATCGATGCGAACGCGGCCCGCCTACGTTATCTCTTAGGCGGGCCGCAGTTCATTTAATGCTGCGAAGCGGTCTTACGTCGTCGGGCGGTCATGCTTGAGCGTGTCCTGCACGGCGACTTCGATTGCAGTACCGCTTGCTTAGATGCCGAAGAACAGCGGCTTCACGCCGTCAGCTTTCGTGGACGCGCCCGAAGCGGACGAACCGGCTTGCACGCCACCGACACCTTGATTGTTGCCGTTTTGCGCATTGACGCGCGCTTGCGCAAGTTGCGCATCTTCCGGGTAGTACGGATCGTTGCTGGAGTTGGCGCGGCCGCCGGCTTGCTCGAATTGAATGAGTTCGGTCTTGACTTGAGCGCGCGTCACGGGGGCGTTCGATTGGGCGAAAGCGGCCACGGGAGCGGCAAAGGCGGCGGCGATGACGACAGCTTGAACGAGCGATTTCATGATAATTACCTCCAAAGTTATTGATCTATCTGCTGGTTGCATCGTGTTCGTTGCGTGAACCGATGACTGCAGTGTAGTGATTGGAGAGCCTAGGGTTAATCCCTAAGGTGGTAAATCATCGTTGCAAATCTGTTCATAATCGCGCATTCGCCTTGCCGTGGCGCGGGGCGGGGCGGGTCATCCCGTCGCGCCTTTGCTCGATATCAGGCCTTTGGGGCACGCATGTCGGTACGATCCAAAAGCGGCCACGCACTTTTCCTGGCGCTTCTTATTGCGATTGAAGAAACGCGGCGATGGCTTTGGCGTCCGCGGCGTCGAGCGCGTGCACCACGGCAGTCATGACCGGCGCGTTCGCCCGCGTACCGTTTTGGAAGACCTCGATTTGGCGCAGGATGTAATCGGCGTGCTGGCCCGCGAGCCGCGGAAATTGCCCGTTACCGTGCCCTTGTGCGCCATGACACGAGGCGCAAGCAGGGACGCCTTTGTCGGGCAGCCCTTGTTCGAAGATCTTGCGCCCTTGAGTCGTTAGCGCTGCATCGCCTGCCGTGCCGGTCGTGGGCGTTTGCATAGAATAGTAGTCCGCCAGCGAAGCGATAGTCGCATCGTCGAGCTGCGACGCGATGGCCCACATATAGGACCGTGCGTCGGATTCTCCGCGAACGTGCTGTCGGAATCCCTTCAATTGCGCAACCAGATAATCGGCGGTCTGCGCATTGAGTTTCGGGAACATAGGCGATTTGCTGTCGCCGTGCACGCCATGACAGGCGACGCACAGTTGAGCCGCCAGGCGCGCGCCGTCCTGCGCGAGCGCCGAGGTCGTCCAAAGCGCAACGGTGCAGGCGACGGCCGACATGAGCGTCGATGCAGCCGACTCGATGGCGCTGCGTGGCAGTCGTTTCATAGATCGACCCATTCAATGATTTCGTTCGGCCTTCGTCGTGCGCCTAAAACACGAGCCATGCCAGCAGGTACAACGTATTGTTATCGCTTGCGTTGCGGCCGTTGCCGTCATAGTTGTAGCGTGCCCCGTTGAACTTCAAGAACCACGTGTACTGCACCGAAAGTTTGACTTGCGGTATGGGCAAGTAATCCGCTTCGAGAATGATTCCGTTCGAATTCGGCGTTCCGTTTGCGCTGCCCGTGACGGGTGCCGATCCATAGAGCCCCTGATCGGTACTGCCGGTTGTTTGGAAGTACGCGAGCGTGCCGCCGTATTTTCGTCGGAAGTAGTACGACGCTTTCGCTCTGAACGTATTCAGTGTGTCGGACGGGTTGGCCGGCGTGGGCCCCGCGCCGATTCCGCCGCTCGCAAAACTCGCGTCCCAGCTTTGTTTTTCGTGGATCCAGGTGGCTTGCGCGGTAATCGAATGCGTGAAGGTCAAGTATTGATATTGCGTGTCGAACGCGTAATCGGTGAAGCGGTCGGTCGGCGAAACGGGCATCGTGTCGTCGGGATACTTGTCGGCGACTAGGCCGTAGGTCCCCAGCATGAGCGAGTGCGGCCCCCACTCGGCATTGTAGGCAAACCGCCAATAGGGATTGTTGCCCGACAACCGTGCCGCGGCTCCCGGCGTGGAAATGTCTTGCCCCGTCCGCAGGAACGAAAACATCTTGTCCGCCGTGCGGTACAGCCCGAACTCCGCATAGATACTGCGTTGCCAGAACGCATAGGCGGTAAGTCCTGCCACTTGCTGAGCGAGCCCTCCATCGATGAGCGTGCCGGCCATTGGGGTGAGCGAGACGCTGCTCGACGCATACGGATACCCGAACGCCGGCGTGCTGTTCCACACATCCGATACCGTTGGGTTGTTGTTCAGCGTCATGCCGTAGATGAAATCGATGTCGCCTTTCGTCAAGTGACCCGCGGCTCGGATGTCCGTGTTGTCGATGCCGCTATGGTGCGCGATGCCGTCATACGTCCATTGCGCGAAAGCGCCGACCGGGCCCGCAATGCGGCCGCCATAAAAGATGCTCGCCTGTTGTAAGGCGACGTCGCCGTTGCGGACGAAATCGTATTCGTTGTTATTGATGGTTCGCGTGTTCGTTTGCGAGAACTGCAGCATCGCCGCCAATGGGACGGTTTTATTGTTCGTCAGCGTGTAGCCGGTCAACTTGAAGAATCGACCGAATGGGGTCAGCTCCGGGAAACTCACATGACATGCGACGCAGGCCAGGCCGGTTTGCCGGGCGAACGCGGGCACCGCTTTCGCGCCCTGGCTCATCAAGCAAAGCATCGCTGCCGTAAGCATCACCGTCCAGGGCGCGCGGCTCACGCGTTTTAGCCAGGCAGGCATGGCACCCTCGATTCATTCTTTGTTGCTAGGTTTATAGGCCAAATTTGGCGGGCCGTGGAATGTTCGTGCCTGGGTTCGTTCGAAGCGGCACGCATTCGTTTCTGCTCAAACCGCGCACCCCTACGGGTTTGCTCTAGGAAGGATCTGAATCGACCGATGAACCGGCGGGGGCGGCGATGAATCAGGGAGATGAATCAGGGAGATGAATCAGGGAGATGAATCAGGGCGATGAATGGCGGAGATTGCCCGCGCAATGTCAGCGCGCGTTTAAGGAGGGCTTGCCTTGAACGATATGCACGGGTCCGCCCACAGATTGCAGCGACACGACGACGGCCAATCCGGCGCCGTCGATCCCGCGTTCGAAACTCAGTCGTCCGTTGAAGTAGCTCACGATGCGCGCGACGATGGATAACCCCAAACCGCTGCCCGGCGTTCCGGCATCGGTGCCGCGGTAGAAGCGGTCGGTCAGGCGCAGCCTGTTCGATTCCGCCACGCCGGGGCCATCGTCTCGGATCACGATGCGGACGGCGTCGCCATCGTCGAACAAGGCGGCTTCGATGCGGCCTCCCGCCGCGCCGTACTTGATCGAGTTGTCGAGGAGATTGTCGAGCAGGATACCGATAAGCAGCGGCTCCGCTTCGACCGCTGGGACAGGCATCGGGACGAACCCGATTTCGATGCGCTGTTCCTGCGCTCGGTCCCGATGTCGAGCAATGGCTTCCTGCACAAGAACGTTAAGCACGACGGGCATGGCCGGAATGCGGTCGCGTTCGTCGAGCCGGGCGAGAAGCAGTAATTGTTCGACGACGTGCGCGCTGCGGTCCACACCTTGGATGACGCGTTGGATCGCCAACCGGCGTTGTGCCGAATCGCCGGCCGCGAGCGCGACTTGTGCTTGCACCTTGATCGCCGCCAGCGGCGTCTTGAGTTCGTGCGCGGCATCGGCGGTGAACGCGCGCTCCCGCGCTATCGAATGCTTCAGTTGTGCCAGCAACCGATCGATCGCATCGACGAGCGGCCGGACCTCCTGCGGAACATGATCGATATCGATCGGATCGAGCATCTTGGCATCGCGGGCGCGAATGGTATCCGACAGCGCACGCAGTGGAGCCAGGCTGCGCCCAATGGCGAACCACACCAGAAGCGAGAGCGCCGGCAGGGCAATGAGCAGCGGACGCGAGATATGCCACGCGGCGCCCCGAGCGAGGTCGCTGCGCGAGTTCGACGTTTCCATGACCCGGATCTCTCGTCCGGTTCGCTCGTCGGCCGCATAGACGCGCCAAGCGGTTTGGGCAAGTGTGGCCGACCACGGCCCTTGCACACCGCCGGGCCGTGGCGGAATCGAACCGAGCTTGGCCAAGGCGGGACTTGCCGCGATGACGCGACCGCTCGCATCGCGCACTTCGATGAGCACGTCCCGCGGCGAAATATCGCTATCGACCGCGCTTCCGGCTACCTCCCCGTGTTCGGGTAGTTCTATGCGCGCGTCGATAGGCGAGCGTGCGAGACGTATCAGGTCCTCGTCGTCGAGCAGCGTCGCAAGTTGCGCAAATTCGATGAGCCGGGCATCTTGCCAGCGCTGAACCTCGTCGGATGCGTGACGAAAGCTTGAGGCGAGCGTGATCCCCCATACGAGCGCCACGCCGGCGAGCAATGTCAGCGACAGGCGGCGGCGGATCGAGTTGCTCTTCATGGTTTCTCGATGACGTAGCCGATACCGCGGACTGTAGTGATCAAATCCGCGCCGAGCTTTTTGCGAAGCTTCGATATGTGAACTTCGATCGCATTGCTTTCGATCTCTTCCTGCCAACCGTAGAGATTGTCCTCCAGATCGGTACGAGACTGCGGAATGCCTTGGTGTGTAATGAGTTGCGTCAACACAGCCCATTCTCTCGATGTCAGCGGCACGCGCGTTTCGTCGCGCATGACGCACTGAGCAAGTAGATCGACCGAAAGATTGCGCCAAACGATCGATTCGGCGCTGCGCCCTTGCGAGCGACGGACCAATGCCCTGCAGCGCGCGAGCAGTTCTGTCAGATCGAACGGCTTGCCCAAGTAGTCATCGGCACCGGCATCGAGCCCGCGTACGCGATCGGCTATGGTGCCGCGGGCCGTCAGGACGAGCACCGGGACGTCATTGCGCGCATCGCGCAGTGATTTCAATAGATCGCCGCCCGAGCGCACCGGTAAGCCCAGATCCAGCACGACCAGCGCGTAGCGATGAGTGGCGAGCGCGAGTTCCGCTTGGCGGCCGTCGCGAGCCCAATCGACCGCATAGCCGGATTGGCGAAGCGCGAACTCGACGCCCGATCCGATTAGTTCGTCGTCTTCGACGAGAAGGATTCTCATGATCAATGGCATACGGCATGAGGAGCGCGCCTGCATCTCTACGAGCAGGCGAATCGCGGGCAGTGTACGCGAGAACCGACGGCGATACCTATTTTCCAGGGGGGCTTCAGATTTTCTTCAGCTTCGGGCGATACGATTCGATCATTTGAAGCTGCGTCCTCGCGTTCACGTTCACATTCACGCGGCCGCTTGCGTCGTAATACGCCTTTCAAACACCTTCGGAGCGTCCAAGCGGGTTCCCTTGGCGACCTGGCACCGCACACCATCGGAGTTCGCATGGAGACGTCGAGCGTCAATCAACTGCGGGCCAATTTAGTGGTGACGTCTTTTGCCGCGTCGCTCGTTCAAGTGGCGGTATTGCTTTCCATCTTAGTGCTACGGGTTCCCGAGCGGGTGTTCTTATCCGATACGTTTCGATACACCGCGCTGGCGATCGTCGCTGCATTCGTTGTCGCGGTTCACGTGTGCGCCCGCGCTGCCTTTCGTGCGGCGCTCGACGGCGGGGACATCACAATGTGGGGCGGGACACTGGGCGCGGTAGTGCTTTCGTCGGCGTGTCGTCGGCCCTTGCTTGTTGCGCTGCACCTCCGCTTCAATAGCCGGCGCTTCACCTTTCAAAGCGAGGTGGCGGACAACGCATAAATTTCGATTTATTTTGTCTTGGGTGGCACGGTTAAGCTTCAGCATCGCTGCCTTACCCCGAGAACCATTCGAAATTCTCAAGCACGTCGTGATGCAGGGAGGGTGTCATGAAAATCAACGCCGAGCTCTTCATAAGAAGATGGGGACGCCGTGCGCTGGACGCGCGATTTCATCGGTATCACCGCATCCAAGCGCTATCTATTCATCGGACGCTCCAGAAATCATTAGGTCGGACGAATCGCGCGGATCTCGATCACGCCGATGCCTACGCGCGCGAGGTGCTTGGCCACGCTCGGTACGCGCCATGGCTATACGTTTACACGGCGATGGCGGGCCGGTTCAAGGAAGGATGGATTCCCGATAACTATTACGGCCATGTCGTCGTTCCTCAACTCAAGGGCGGGTACGGCAAGGTTTCGAGCCTGAAATCGCTGCAGTGCGGGATCTTCGGGGACAACGCGTTCCCCGATGTCGCCTACTTTGCGAACGGGCTATTCATCCTGCCGGGCAACACCGTCATTTCGGCAGACAGCGCCGCTCGCCGGTTGTTTGCCGAGCATGATTCGTTAGTGTTCAAGGTCGACAACTCACTGCAGGGAAGGGGCATTTACTTTTTCGATCGGACGACGTTCGATGTCCGAAAGATCAAGGCGTTGGGCAATGGCGTCTTTCAAGAAAGGATCGTCCAGCACGAAACGCTGGGCCAATTTGCTCGGCGCTCGGTGGGTACGCTGCGCATCACGACGGCGGTGAACGACCAAGGCGTCGTTTCGGTTCGCGCCTGCTATCTGCGCCTGGGGCGTGACACCGATACGCACGTCCAATCGACCACGCATATCCGGATTCCGATCGATTGCATGACGGGCGAACTCGCTCAAGAGGGCTATCTCACCGACTGGACCACGATCCGTTCGCATCCGGACAGCAAAATCCAATTCGCCGGCGTGAAGATCCCGGCGTATACGGATTGCTTGAAGACGGTGCTCGATCTCCACGAGAAAGTGCCGTTCGCACGCTGTGTGGGTTGGGATGTGACGGTTGCCGACGACGGCAGCGTGAAGCTCATGGAGTGGAACGCTGAGCATAACGACGTCAAATTCAGCGAGGCGACGCAGGGCCCCTGCTTCGCCGATTTACGATGGGATCGGTTGATCCGCAAAGACGCGGATCCGTTGCAAGACGAGGTATCTTCTTCGCCCCTACCCGAGGGCAGCCGGGTGTTATAAGTTCGAACGACCCGGCATGGGCCCGCACCCGTCGCGAAATCAAGACCGGTGCGGGCACTGCGAATCGCTTCACAGCGGGCGTTTCGCGGATTGCGCGGCAAATCCTGCGGTTTGTGCGCCGATTGCCGAGATGGTCATGCTCAACCTTTCGAGTTTATGGATCGAAGCGGCCCATCGCATGCGCGTGGATCAAGCCCACGCACGAATGCGAGAAGAGCGGCACAATAATGAGCCGCGAAGATGAAGGTTTCCCGATGCGTGCGGCGCGGCGGTCTATTGGCCGGAACCTCAGGGCTTCTTCGGCAATGCACGGGTCCACCCCTTGCTTTGCGGACCCATTGAATGGTTTTTCCACTAATCGAAAGGAGCACGCATGGGCAGCGCAATGAGAATGCAAGGCAAGATCGCGTTCGTGACGGGGGCGGGGCAGGGCATCGGCCGCGCGGTCGCCGTGCGGCTGGCGCAGGAGGGCGCGAAAGTCATCGTCAACGATCTTCACGACGACGCCCGGTCAGAGCAGACGCTCGCGGACATCCGCACGGCAGGCAGCGACGGATGCATCGTGGCGGGCGACATCAGCGTCACGGAAGTCGGTCGCCAATTGGTTGCTGAAGGGGTTCGGCAGATGGGACGAATCGATGTGCTCGTGAACAACGCGGGCGTCGAACACAACGCGTCATTTCTCGATGTCACCGAAGCGGACTACGACCGTGTGCTCGACATTAATTTGAAAGGCGCGTTCTTCGTCACGCAGGCGTTCGTCGCCCATCTGCGCGAGACGCAACGCGGCGGCCGTATCGTCAATATCAGCTCGGTCCACGAGGAATTGCCGTTTCCGCACTTCACGAGTTACTGCGCGAGCAAGGGCGGCATGAAGATGATGATGCGCAATCTCGCCATCGAACTGGCCCCGCTGGGCATTACGGTCAACAACGTTGCACCGGGTGCCGTCGGCACGTCGATCAACGATCGCTTGCTGCATAATGCGAACGAACTCAATGCGCTGCTCAGCAACATTCCGCTCAAGCGCTTGGGCAAGCCTGAGGACGTCGCGAACGCAGTATTGTTCCTCGCGTCGGATGAAGCCGATTATGTGACCGGTTCGACGTTGTTTGTCGACGGTGGCCTTCTTTGGAACTACACCGAACAATGAGTATGACGATCGCAGCCGAAAAGATGCTGGCACGCGGCGGCGCGGCACCGGACGTCGGGCATGTTGCGCCCGCCGATATCATGACGCCGGCCGATCGCTACCAGGAACTGTTCGTCGCGGTGCAGACGGGGCGCGTATTCGGCGACAGCAAGGCGTTCGTCGATTGTGTGCCGCTGGCGGAGCCCGGCGAGATCATGCGGCGGTATCGCACCGATCGGCACCTGCCCGGTTTCGATTTGAAAGCCTTCGTGAACGCGCATTTCGCGCGCGAACCGGCACCGGCCGA
This sequence comes from uncultured beta proteobacterium, assembly GCA_963838695.1. Taxonomy (GTDB): domain Bacteria; phylum Pseudomonadota; class Gammaproteobacteria; order Burkholderiales; family Burkholderiaceae; genus Trinickia. The sequence continues at coordinate 150,940 of CAWIRZ010000048.1, forward strand.
GGACTATGTGGCCGATCCGCGGCAGTCCCTTGCCGCCCATATCGATGGGTTGTGGCCGGTCTTGACCCGCCGGCCTAGTCGCCACCCGGCGAACAGTTCGCTATTGCCGCTGCCGTACGACTATGTCGTGCCGGGAGGCCGCTTTAGCGAAATGTACTACTGGGATTCGTATTTCACGATGCTCGGTCTAGCGCAAAGCGGCCGGCGCGATCTGCTGCGCAGCATGGCGGACAATTTTTCGTTCATGATCGACCACTACGGGCACATTCCGAACGGGAACCGCACGTATTACTTGAGCCGCTCGCAGCCGCCTGTGTTCGCGCTGATGGTCGATTTGTTCGAGGCGCACGGTGTGAGCCCGGCGCTCAAGTATCTGCCGCAATTAAAGCGCGAGCATGCCTATTGGATGGACGGCGAACCAGGGCTGGCGCGAGGCGAGGCCGCGCGGCACGTTGTGCGTCTGCCTGACGGGGCGCTGCTGAACCGTTACTGGGATGAGCGCGAAACGCCGCGCGACGAGGGATATGTGGAAGATGTCGGCACGGCAGCGGGTAGCCCGCGCGCGCCCGGCGAAGTCTATCGCGAGCTGCGTGCAGGCGCCGAATCGGGCTGGGATTTCAGCTCGCGTTGGCTTGCCGATCCGCACGATCTGGCGACGATACGCACGACATCGATTCTGCCCGTCGATCTCAACAGCTTTCTTTACAAGCTCGAGACGCAGATCGAAAAGCTGGCGCGCGCGCAGGGCGATACGGCGACGGCCGATTCGTTTCGGGGCTATGCGGCCGCGCGACGGCAGGCCATCGATCGCTATCTGTGGAGCGAAGCGGACGGTGCGTTTCTCGATTACGATTGGCAACTCGGCGCGCAGCGAAGCGGTTTGAGCGCGGCGCTCGCCGTCCCGCTATACGTGGGCCTGGCAACGCGCGAACAAGCGCATCGTGCCGCACGTGCGTTGGAATCGCGGCTATTGGCGACGACCGGCATTAGAACGACGGAGCAGCAAAGTTCGCAGCAATGGGATCGATCCAACGGATGGGCGCCTCTGCAATGGATGGCCGTGCGCGGGTTGATTCGCTATGGCGAAGGCGTGCTTGGGAGAGAGATAGCCCATCGTTGGCTCGCGACCGTGGCGACCGTCTATGAACGCGAGTACAAGCTCGTCGAAAAATATGCCCTGCACCTGGACGTCGATTCGACGCGCGGTGGCGACGGCGGCGAATATCCGTTGCAGGACGGGTTCGGCTGGACCAACGGTGTCGTGCGCAAGCTGTTGGAGGACCATACGGAACACGACGCGCATCACAGCCGCGCCGGGGAGCCGCGCAAACGCAATACTGGGAAAGCGCTCGTCGATAGCCCTTCGTTCGAAGCGACGGATGGGCAAGCCGGGGCGGACTGAAGGAAGGGCTTTCGTACGTCAGCCGGTGAGACCCGGCCCGGGATGGGCGCGTTGCGCTCGGTCTCGGGCCGGTTTGAAGGAACGGTAGCGAGATTGTGCTTGGCGTTCCTACGTGCCGAGCGTTGCTAGCGCATTGCCCGGGTAGGCGTCGCCTGTTTACTTCGCCACAGGCATCGTAAACTCGGCGCCTTTTTCCGTGCTTTCCGGCCAGCGCTGCATGATCGACTTCTGCTTGGTGTAGAAGCGTACGCCTTCTTCGCCGTATGCATGCATATCGCCGAACAGGCTGCGCTTCCAGCCGCCAAAGCCGTGCCACGCCATCGGCACCGGAATCGGTACGTTGATGCCCACCATGCCCACTTCGATCTGACGGCCGAACTCGCGGGCCACGTTGCCGTCGCGCGTGAAGCAGGCGACACCGTTGCCGAATTCGTGATCGTTCACGAGTTGCACGGCCTCTGCGAAGTCTTTCACGCGCACGCAAGCCAGCACGGGCCCGAAGATTTCCTCGCGATAGATGCGCATCTCGGGCGTGACGTTGTCGAACAACGTGCCCCCCGTGAAGAAGCCGGCTTCATGACCGGACACCTTCAATCCGCGACCATCCACGACAAGCGTCGCGCCTTCCTCGACGCCGGTGGCGATGTAACCCTCGACGCGCTCGAGCGCTTGGCGCGTGACGAGCGGCCCCATTTCGGCGTCGGCTTCCATGCCGTTCTTGATGACGAGCGCCCGCGCCCGCTCGGCCAGACGCGGCACGATCTTATCGGCCACATCGCCGACCAGCACCGCGACCGAGATCGCCATGCAGCGCTCGCCGGCCGATCCGTACCCGGCGCCGATCAACGCATCCACCGTCTGATCGAGATCGGCATCGGGCATGACGACCATGTGGTTCTTCGCTCCGCCGAGCGCCTGCACACGTTTGCCGTGCTTGGCACCCGTCTCGTAGATGTAATTGGCGATCGGGGTCGAGCCGACGAAGCTGACGGCCTTCACGTCGCGATGGGCGAGCAGCGCGTCCACCACCACCTTATCGCCTTGCACCACGTTGAAGACGCCATCGGGCAAGCCGGCTTCTTTCAGCAAACGGGCCATCAACAGCGAGGCCGACGGATCGCGCTCGCTGGGCTTGAGAATGAACGTACAGCCGGCGGCCAGCGCCACCGGGAACATCCAGCACGGCACCATGCAGGGAAAATTGAACGGCGTAATACCGGCCACCACACCGAGCGGCTGGCGCAGGGTCCAGTTGTCCATGCCCGTGGAGACTTGCTCAGTGAAGTCGCCTTTCAGCAACTGCGGGATGCCGCAGGCGAACTCGATGACGTCGATGCCACGGGCCACTTCACCGCGAGCGTCGGCGAAGACCTTTCCGTGCTCGGCGGTGATCATCGCCGCCAGCTCGTCTTGGTGACGATTCATCAATTCCAGAAAACGCAGCATGACGCGTGCGCGGCGAATGGGCGGCGTGTCGCGCCATGCCGGGAACGCGGCTTTCGCGCTCGTCACGGCGGCGTCGACGTCGGCCGCTTCGCCGAGAATCAAGCGCCGCGCGGCTTCGCCCGTGGCGGGATTGAACACGGGCTGCGTGCGCTCGCCCGCGCCGCGCTCGATCTTTCCGCCGATGAAATGAACGACATCGCTCGAATCGGTATAGGGCTGCATTTCGTCTCCTCGCAAGTGGATTGGCGAGATTCAGTTTACGAAGATAAAGCGAGCATGGAAAGGCCGCGGCGTTGAACTGATTGTTTATGTAAGCGAACAATCCTAGCCGAAAGCAATGAAAGATCGTAACGGGCGGTGCTATGATGGCCCCAAATGGCCGATGGTCGGCGGGGTGGATCTGTTGGATACGCAAAAGGTCGAGGCGCTCTGGACGCATCTGCACTGGCTGAACGTCCTGGCGGAACAAGGCAGCTACACGGCGGCGGCTTTACGGCTGGGCGTGAGCAAGGCGGCGATGAGCCAACGAATCGCCGAACTCGAACGCGTGACGGGCGTCGCGCTGGTGCAGCGCACCACCCGCAGCGTCCACTTCACCGAAGCGGGTAAGCGGCTGGTGGAGGAGACGCGCGCCGGATTCGAGCGGATCGCGGCGAGCTTCGCCGGCGTTCGCGACATGGCCGACGTGGCGCGCGGCACGGTGCGCGTGACCGCGCCGGTTGCGTTTACGCGCCAGCAACTGGTCCATCGTCTCGCCGCGTTCACCCGCGCCCAGCCCGACGTTCGCGTGCAATTGGAAGTGTCGGATCGGCTGACGTCCATTGCGAACGAGGGCTTCGATTTAGCTATCCGCCACAGCGCGCAAGTGCCGGAAACACACGTGGCGTGGAAGCTGTGCGATACCCGGTCGGTGGTGGTCGCCACACGCGCCTATTTAAAATCGCACGGCATTCCGCGCACGCCGGCGGATCTCGCCCAGCACGATTGTCTTTACTATCCGCGCCCGCTTGGCGAGGGGATATGGTCGTTCGAGAAAGCGGGGAAGCGCACAGACGAGTCGCGCGTGAGCGTAACGGTCACGGGCCCTGTCTCGGCGAATAATAGCGAGGTATTGCGCGATGCGGCGCTCGATCATCTCGGCGTCGCGCTGCTGCCGGATTTCACCGCGCAGGCTGCGCTACGGGCGGGCAAGCTCGTTTTACTGCTGCCCGAGTGGCGCCCGGTCGGTGCGTTCGCATCGCAGCTATATGTGGTGCGGCCTTACGCGCCGCACGTGCCCCGTGCGGTGACGTGTTTCGTGGATTTTCTCAGGACGTCCTTCGCTGAGGGTTTTCCCTTCGATTGAGTCGCGGATACCCCGCGAGCGCCTTTATTGAATGCAGATCAGGCTTAGATCGACCGTCCGGCGGAACACACTGCGGTTTAGCCACGGCACGAACGTGTATTCGTGGTAAGCGTGGGACGAAATGTGGATCCAGTGACTCAAAACTTTCGGCATGGCTTTAACCTATCGATCTTTCCTTCGCACCGAGCACTTTCGTCGCGTACGAAACGGCCGCGCATCGGCCATGAAAGAAGGGTAGTCTTGCCGCATTTCACATTCCATTCTACGAACGGTTCGGCTCACTCCTGCCAAGGCATGCCGCGTTCATACACGCGTATATCCGTATCGGACCTGAGCCCGAACGGGCTTCAGCTTTTGGGCACGGAGATGCGATCCGCCGCGCGGCCGTTCGACAGCATGCACATGATGGGCACGTAATGCAGCGGCTGGCCGAGCTTGGCGGAAAGCGCAGTCCATCCGCGCCCGCGTAGGACGGCGATCGACGCGCGTCGCCGGTTGCGGTAGTGCCGGCGAGCGCGGCCTCGCGATGGGTGAATAGACATTGGGGCGCCTTTCGAGGAAGAAAGCAGCGAGCGACGTTCCCACAATATAAGAGTGGCGCGCAACGCTCAAATCTACGAACAGGTGATCCGGCTCGGATGTTGGTGTCAACCGATCATCCGTTCGTATAGTGTCTGTCGAGCCGCGCGCGCTCTAGACTGGCTCCATGAATACCCGTCAGACGTCTCCCTAATTACGCTTATCGCCCGACTCTGCAAGGACCGCCACATGGGTGCCGGCCAAACCGTTTCGATTGTCGACGACGACGACGCTGTCCGTTTGGCGGTCGCTAGCCTAGTACGCTCGTTGGGTTGGCACGCGGATTTATTTGCATCGGCCGAAGCCTTCTTCGCCCAGGCGCGCCTGGACGATACGACATGCCTCATCTCGGACGTGCGCATGCCGGGCATGTCCGGCCCGCAGATGCACGATCGCCTGGTGCAACTGGGCTATACCATACCGACCGTTTTCATCACGGCGTTTCCCACACCCGACTTGTGTGCGCACATCGGCAAGCACGGCGTGCTCGCCGTAATCGAAAAACCGGTGGAAGCGCAAGCGATGGAGTATTGGCTTAACGTTGCGCTGAGCCGGTCGTGATGCTCAGTGCCGCCGGATCGACGTGCAGCGCTTCCGCCTTGCGCACGAGATCGGCGACGGAGCGCGCACACATCTTTCTCATGACCTGTCCGCGATGAATTTTGACGGTGATTTCACTGAGATTCATCGCCGACGCGATCTGCTTGTTTAGCATACCGGTGACGACAAACCCCATGACCTCGCGTTCGCGCGGCGTCAGCGACGAATAGGATGCGCGCAGCGCGGCAGTCGATCGGTCGGATGCGAGACGATCGTTGTCGCGCGCCAGGGCGTTGGACACCGCATCGAGCATGTCCTGCTCGCGAAACGGCTTCGCCAGGAAATCGACCGCACCTGCCTTCATCGCTTTCACGGTCATGGCGATATCGCCGTGGCCCGTCATGAAGATGATCGGCATGTGCAAGCCGCTTTTCGCCAGTTCGTCCTGAAACGCAAGCCCGCTCTCGCCGCGTAGCCTAACGTCGAGCACCAAGCAACTGGGTGCCTCGGATTTCGGGAACGCCAGAAACGCTTGCGAGGATTCGAACAGCTCGACCTGCAATCCGATCGAGCGAAACAAACTGCCGAGCGCGAGCCGCATCGGTTCATCGTCGTCCAAGATGTAGACGACGGGCCGCTGCGCGCCTGACGCGCTGCTGGCCAGCCTCTGATCGGAAGTCAAGCTCATCCCGTGCCCCTCCCGGTGGGATCGTCCTTTCCCATTGTTTTAAAACGGCAACCCGCGCCGGCAGGATAAAACCGCCCGGGTTGGCATGCAGCGTTTTTCATTCGTCGAATAGACGCAGCTGTCCGGAATTGGTTTAACAAGGGTCCGATTCCATCAACGCCGAGACGCTTTTCGTCCACGCAGTTCATTCTACGCTCGGGAAATGGGCGCACGCAGGCTCGTACAAACGAGTAATGCGGCTTTTGCCGCGCTCCACCACGTACCGTAGCGTCTATGATGGCGATTTTGTCGCTCGATTCTCTCCGTCGTCAGGGTTATTCCTTCTGACCGAGTTCAGGCAACAAGCGCGATGATAATCCTGGGTCGTTAGCGATTCTAAAATGCAGACGATATTGAGGGCGGCATCCGAACCGATGATGATCGATGCCTTCTGAATGGGGCGGGCGGGGTATGGCATGAGGGGTTGGCTTCTGGCCTGGATCGGGGCATGCATGTGCGTTTGCCTGCCTTCGAGCGCTGCGGCGCTAGACGCGTCGAACGCTTCGGCGGCCGGCGCGCAGACCGCTACGGGCGGGTTGAACCTGGCCGAAGCACAGCGCGTGGTCGCGGCCGCGGAGCAATCCGCCGTTCCCTGGAACGGGCCGCGCAAGGGGCCGCGCGCTCAACCGGGCAAAGAGGTGGCGATCGTCGCCGAAGATTTGCGTAACGGCGGTATTGTCGGGGTCGTCGAGGGCATCTTGGAGGCAGCCAAAGCAATCGGCTGGCGCGTCGAGCTGTTCGACGCCGCGGGTGCGCCCGAACTTCGGATGAAAATGCTGGCGACGGCGCTGGCCAAGCATCCGGACGGGCTCATTCTCGCGGGCGGCGACGCTCATGCGTTAGAGGCGGACTTGAAGCCGTATGCGCAGCGCGGTATCCCGATCGTCGGTTGGCATGTCGCCGCGAAGGCGGGACCGGTTCCCGGCACGCCTGTGGCAATGAATGTGTCGACGGATCCATTCGAAGTCGCGCGCGTGACAGCGCTCGCCGCGATCGTGCAGTCAGGCGGGCATGCGGGCGTCGTGATTTTCACCGATTCCAATTTCCAAGTCGCGCAAGACAAGGCGAATGAAATGGCCGATGTCATTCGATCGTGCAGCGGTTGCGTGTTGCTCGGCGTGCGCGATGTCGCGATCTCGCATGCCGAGGCGCGCATGCCGGCCTTGACGCGCGCATTGCTCGCGCAGGAGGGGGCGCGCTGGACTTATACACTGGCGATCAACGATATCTACTTCGACTACGCCGTTCCCGTGTTGACCGCGGCGGGCGCTTCGAGCCGCGACATGACCATGCTTTCCGCCGGAGACGGCAGCGAGTCGGCTTTTCTACGAATTCGCACGCATACGTTCCAGACCGCCACGGTGGCGGAACCGCTGAACCTGCAAGGCTGGCAACTGATCGACGAACTGAACCGGCGCTTCGCCGGCGAGCCGGTGACCGGCTACGTCTTTCCTGTGCATCTCGTGACGGCGCGTAACATCGCCGCGGACGGCGGCGATCGTTTGCGCTACGATCCGGCCAATGGTTATCGCGATATCTATCGCCGCATTTGGCAGCGTCCGTGAAACTACCGCTCCCGCAAACGCTCACTGCTCAGTTCGCGCTCGTCGCCTCCTGTCTGGCCGCGCTCGTCGTTGCATTAGGCGCGACGACTGTCTATTCGCTGACCGGATCGGCGCATGCGCTGCGTCTATTGGCCGAGGACAGGCTCGTGCGCCTGCAGGATGCGCAAGACTTGGCGCAGCAAACGGCGACGATCGAGCGCATGGCGCTGCAGTTGTCGAGTGACGATACTTTCGATGCGGTGCGCGAGACACAACGACGCATCATCGGTCATCTAACGTCGTTCGACGGCCTCGTGGATCGCTTGGCTTCGGCGCCGTCCACACGCGAGGACGTCGGCGTCGATGCGCTGGCGTTGCATCGATCGAGCCAGCGCTTCCGCAATACGGTCAACGTCGTCGCGCAGGTGCGCGAGCGCGCGATCAGCGAGCGGTCGGCGCAAGGCGTGCCGTCGGAACCATCGGACGATACCTCGTTGGCCGGCCTGGATCGCGATCTACGCAGCCAGGCCGATGCGTTGGCGGTGGCGGCACGCGCCCAGTCGGATCAGTTCACGCGCGAATATCGCGCTGCCGTTCAGCAATTGGTTCACGAAACGGACCGCACCCGCGCGTGGATCGTCGGCGAGGTGGGCGTGAGCCTGCTGTTGGCCTGGCTGATCGCTCACATCTTCCTGGGCCGCCATGTCGTGGGCCGGTTGAGAACGGTGAGCCAATGCCTGCGGCACGGCGATGTGCACGATCGGCACGCCGTCGTGCCCGTGGCGGGACAAGACGAGATCGCGGATATGGCGCGGGCCGTCGAGCAATTTCTCGAAGATCGCCGCCGGCGCAGGCAGGTCGAGGAGGCGCTGAAGGGGCTCAACATCGAACTCGAAGGGCGCGTGGCTCAGCGCACGGCCGAACTGCGCAACGCGCTGGCCGACCGCGAGGCCGAGATCGTCGAGCGCCAGCATGCCGAAGAAGCCGTGCGAGCGAGTGAGCACTTTCTAAACAGCATCATCGAGAACATCCCCGACACGATTTTTGTGCGGGATGCAGTGGCGTTGCGGTTCGTGCGCTTGAACAAGGCGGGTGAGCAACTGCTCGGCTATCGGCGCGAGGAGATTCTCGGTAAATCCGTCTACGATCTATTCCCCCCGCGAGAGGCCGAATTTTTCGCCGCCAAGGATCGCGACGTGCTCGAATCTCGGCAGATGGTGAATGTGCCCGAGGAGCCTGTGTTGACGCGTCATGGGCAGCGCTTCGTGCATACGATGAAGATCCCGATCGTCGACATGCAGGGCGAACCCCGTTTTTTGCTCGGCATTTCGCGCGACATCACCGAGCAAAAGCACGCGGCGGCCGAATTGCGCGACAGCGAGCGGCGCTACCGCGAAGCGCAGACGGCGCTGGCGCACGCGAATCGTGTCGTGACGATGGGGCAGCTCACGGCCTCGATCAGCCATGAAATCAAGCAACCGATCGCGGCCACGGCCACCAACGCGCAGGCTGGACTGCTGTGGCTGCGCGCGCAGCCGCCCAATCTCGATGAGGTGCGGGAAGCGTTCGATCGTATTCATAAGGACATGAAGCGCGCGAGCGAGGTGATGAATCGGATTCACGGCTTGGTCAAGAACGCGCCGCCGTCGATGGAAAAACTGCGGATCAACGAAGCGATCAGCGACGTCGTCGGCTTCCTGCACGGTGAGATCGCGAGCAAAGGCGTGCGGGTGCGCATGCGGCTCGCGCACGATGTACCCACCGTCGTGGGCGATCGCGTGGCGCTGCAACAAGTGATGCTCAATCTGATCATGAATGCGGTCGAGGCTATGAGCGCCACGGATGAGGGCCCGAGGGCGCTGACGATCGGCACGGGCGCGGACGAATCGGGCGCCGTGCGCGTTTCGGTGTCCGATTCGGGGCCGGGCGTGGCGCGCGATGCGGCAGAACGGCTGTTCGAGCCGTTTTACACGTCAAAGGCCGGCGGCATGGGCATGGGATTGTCGATCTGCCGCTCGATCGTGGAGGCACACGGCGGCCGGCTGTGGGTGGACTCGAATACGCCGCACGGTGCCGTGTTTCAGTTCACGGTGCCGGTAGCGGAGACGGAAACGCAAGCGCGATCTACCGTACCCGCGCCTATGTGACGCGGGTAGCCGTGTTGAACTCTGCCCGATTACCGGCCGGGCGAGTGCATTGACGAGCGCGTCAATCGACGTGATTCAGCGCGTCGGACAGCGCGCTCACCAAGTCGTCGATCTGGTTTCGTTCGGCGATGAACGGCGGTGCCAATTGAATCGTGTCGCCGCCGTAGCGTACATAAAAACCCTTCTTCCAGCACTGCATCGCGATCTGAAATGGGCGCAAGGCAGGCTCCCCCGGCTTGTGTTCGATCGTGATGCCTGCTGCCAGCCCGCAGTTGCGGATGTCCGCGATATGGCGCTGGCCTTTGAGCCCGTGCACCGCCGCCTCGAAATGCGGCGCCAGATCGCGCACGCGGCCGACGCCGTCCTCCTTCTCGAGCAGATCGAGAGCCGCTATCCCGGCTGCGCAGGCAATGGGATGCGCCGAGTAGGTATAGCCGTGCGGGAATTCGACCAAGTACTCGGGCCCGCCGGCGGCCATGAACGTATCGTAGATTTCCTTGTTCGCCACGACCGCGCCGAGCGGTTGAGCGCCGTTGGTCACCTGCTTCGCCAAGTTCATGATGTCGGGCGTGACGCCGAAGAACGCCGCGCCCGTCATCGCGCCCGTACGGCCGAAGCCCGTAATCACTTCGTCGAAAATCAGCAGGATGTCGTGCGCGGTGCAGATATCGCGTAGACGTTGCAGATAGCCCTTCGGCGGCACCACCACGCCCGCCGAACCGGAGAACGGTTCGACGATGACGGCCGCGATATTGGAGGCGTCGTGCAATGCAATCAGATCTAACAGCCGGTCGGCCAATTCGGCGCCATGTTCAGGCAGGCCGCGCGAGAACTTATTCGCCGGTAGCTGCGTGTGCGGCAGGAAGTCGGCATCGATGCCCTGCCCGAATAGCTTGCGGTTCGGCCCGATGCCGCCCACCGAAATGCCGCCGAAATTGACGCCGTGGTAACCCTTCTCGCGGCCGATCAGGCGCGTCTTCGTGCCTTTGCCTTTGGCTCGCCAATAGGCCCGAGCCATCTTGAGCGAGGTATCCGCCGATTCGGAACCGGAGCCCGTGAAGAACACGTAATCCAATCCTGCCGGCGTCAATGCCTTGATCTTGTTGGCGAGTTCGAACGATCGGGGATGTCCGAACTGGAAGGCCGGCGCATAGTCGAGCTGCGCCGCCTGACGGCTGATCGCCTCGGTGATTTCGGCGCGACCGTGGCCGAGACCGCAGCACCATAGGCCCGAGAGGCCATCGAAAATCTTTCGGCCGTTCGCATCGGTGTAGTAGGCGCCCTGGGCGCCGACGACGATCCGCGGATCGGCCTTGAACTGCCGGTTGGCGGTAAACGGCATCCAATGGGCATCGAGCCACGCGGCATCGGTGCGAACTTCGCCGGCTTCTTGCGCCAGCGCGCTCTTGATGTCGGTCAAATCGGTCATTTTCGGTCGGCGCGATGCGCCCCTCTGAGTAGGAGTGTGTTGCGTATTGTCGGTCGGCCGATTAGTCTCTTCGATAACGCAATATCAATCTTTACTTTCCAATTCATGCAAGTAAAACAAGCCAAGAGCCGCGCGCTGCTCGGGCAGCTCAGCGATATGGATTTGCGGCTGCTGCGCGTGTTCAAGGCGGTGGTGCAATGCGGCGGCATGGCGGCCGCGGAACTCGAACTAAATATCGGCATTTCCACGATCAGCCGGCACGTGAAGGATCTCGAAACGCGCCTCGGGCTCGTGCTGTGTAGGCGCGGCCGGGCAGGGTTTACGCTGACTCCCGAGGGGCGGACGGTGTACGAGGAAACGCTGATGCTGCTGTCGTCGATCGAGGCATTCCGCAGTCGAATCGACGGCATCCACGACCGGATGGGGGGCGAACTGCATATCGCCGTGTTCGACAAGACCGCCACGAATCCCCGTGCGAGGATCGGCGATGCGATTCGGCAGTTCGTGGACGACGCGCCGGATGTCGCCTTGAACTTCCATATCGCATCGATCAACGAAGTGGAACGCGGCGTCATCGACGGGAGCTATCAAGTAGGGATCATTCCGGCGCACCGGAGTTCCAAGAGCCTTGTCTATACGAACCTATTCGACGAACAAATGTTGCTCTACTGCGGAACGGAGCATCCGCTCTTCGATGCGTCGCACAGTCGTTTGACGTGGAGTACGATCCGCACGCATGCCTTCGCGGGCCTCGGTTTTCATTCGCCGAATATGGAATTCAGCCACCGGGCGAAACTCACGCGGCGTGCGACGGCGTTCGATCAAGAAGCGATCGCGACGTTGGTGCTATCCGGGCGATTTCTGGGTTTTCTCCCGGACCATTACGCCGAGAGCTTCGAGCAAAAGGCCATGCTGCGTGCCGTTGCGCCGCAGCGCTTTCACTATGAGTGCCGTTATGTGGGGATCACACGGCGCTCGCCGCGGCCGTCACGCGCCGCGTTGCTGTTTCAGGCTTGCCTCGAAGCGGCGCATGCAGGGGCGGTTTAAGCGCGTTTCTTTTTAGCCGGCTTCGTTGCGATACCGGTCCACGCTTGCTCGTCTAGCAAGCGGGCATACAGCCGCTCGCGATCTTGCGGCGACAACGACGACATACCGAGCAACGTTGCAAAGGCGAGCCCGCTCGCAGCCAGCAATCGAATCAGTGCAAGATCCGCGTCCGGCGATTCTTCGGCGATCTTCTTCAGGCTTTCGGCGTCCTGCGCGCGAAATTTCTCCAATAACTCCGGGCTTGGATTCGCGATAAGTGTGGCGAGCACTGCGCGCGCCACGGAATGCGGCTGGTCGGCAGACGCGCGATAAATCGCGATGCGGGACGCGACCGTCGGCTCGGCTTTCGACGCACCTTCTTCGGCTAAGAAGCGTTGCGCCACGCGTTGGAAGTGCTGGCTGTGGTAGTCGGCCAACGCTTCGAGCACCCCGTTCTTGGTGCGGAACTGATGCAGCAGGCCACCTTTGCTGATCCCGCTTTCGCGTGCCAATGCATCGAAAGTGAGGCCGCTCACGCCGTCGCGCTCGAGTATGACGAGCGCGGCTTCGATGGCCTTGTTGCGGGTGATCTCCGAGCGGGTTGGGTTGTCCATTATCGATAAAGGTAATCTCTGCGACGAACGGCATCATCGCATGCGGAGTGTTTGCCGTTCTGCCTCGTCCTGTCGCGGCATAGGTGCCTGCGTCGTCGCTGCCGGCCTGAGCATGGCCTCGCCGGACCCGTCTCGCGCATGGCCGCGACGAATTCTATGTCATCTTTTCGTCAACTTACAAACCGTCTGGACGGTTTACATCATACCGTTGCCATGATAACTTGCGGTCCTGTCACTGAGCGGCGGCGATCCGACGGCTCGTCGAACGGCATTCCCACAACTGGAAGGAAGAAAGATGAACCCGAACCTGAACCTGAATCTGAACCGAAGGTGGGCCGCATTCGCCGTCGGTGCGACGGTTGCGATCTTGGCCGGATGCGCGAGCGAGAAGCCCGTCGCGTACTCGGGGATCGTATCGGCACCTTATCTAAGGACGAACCTCGGGGACGACCGCGGCCGTATCCCGTATGCGTACTCGACCCAGCCCAACTGGCGCGCCTATACGAAAGTCGTGATCGACCCGGTGCAAATCTATTCGGGCGCGGATAACCAGTTCGGCGACATCAAGGAAGCGGATAAGGCCGAGTTGGCGAACTACATGCAAAAGACCTTTACCGAGCGGCTCGGGAAGCGGTTCGAGGTCGCAAATCCTGCTGGCCAAGCCGGCCCCGGGACGCTGCGCGTCAAGCTGATTTTGACCGGCGCCGAGACGACCACGCCGTTCCTCGGGCAATTCGTTCACTTCGATCTGGGCGGTAGTGTTTATAACGGTGTCGAAGCGGCCAAGGGAGGAAAGAGTGCGTTCGGAGGATCGGTCAGCTTCGCGGTAGAAATCTATGACAGTGCGGAGCACCGACTGTTGAATGCCTACGTGTCGAAGCAATATCCGAACGCGATGAATCTCACCGCCGCGTTCGGTTCATTAAGTGCAGCGCGCACGGGTATCGACAAAGGGGCCGACGCGCTATTGGCTCGGCTTCAGTGAACATCGAACGCTTGCCGGCGCCGAAGATCAGCAAGCGCGCACCGCGAATGTCGGCCGTCTGGCTCGTGCCGATGACGGCGGCGGCCGTGGGCCTCTGGCTGCTCTTTAGTGCTTGGTCGGCGAAAGGCCCCGAAATTTCGATTCGTTTTCGAACGGCGGCCGGATTGACTGCGGGCAAAACCGTCGTCAAATACAGGGACGTTGTTGTCGGTACGGTATCGTCCGTCGAACTTGCCCCCGACGGCTCGAGTGTATTGGCGGGCATCGCGTTATCGAGCCATGCAAAAAGCCTCGCCACATCGGGCACGCGGTTTTGGGTGGTGCGTCCGCGCTTCGGGATAGGAGGGCTGTCCGGCATCGATACGCTGCTTTCCGGTGCGTACATCGCGGCGGACCGCGGCGCGAGCCGAGTGCCGGAGCATGCTTTCATCGGCCTTGAAACGCCGCCGACGGTGATCAACGGGACGCCCGGCAGCACGTTCACGCTGTACGCCGACGATCTCGGCTCGTTGGATGTGAATTCGCCGGTGTATTTCCGCCGTGTGCAGGTAGGGCGCATTGCTTCATACGGGCTGGATGACGATGGCAAAGGCGTCACGGTCCATATCTTCGTCGATGCACCGTATGACCGCTTTATCAAATCCGACACGCGATTCTGGAATGCGAGCGGGGTAGACATCGCGCTCGGTGCGACCGGGCTTAAAGTCAATACGCAGTCGCTCGCCACCGTGGTGGCAGGCGGCATCGCATTTGCCGATCCGGCGAGCGGGTCGCTCGCGCCGCACGCAGGGCCGGGCCATTATGTTTTGGCGAAGGATCGGCACGCTGCCATGGAGCCGCCGCAAGGGCCGCCGCAGCGCTACGAGCTGCATTTTTCGGAATCGCTTCGAGGGCTGGCTGCCGGCGCGCCGGTGTACTTTGCAGGCGTTGAAGTGGGAAGCGTCGAATCCGTTTCGTTGTCGTACGACGCTCGGACGCACCACTTTCCGACCGTCGTGATGGTAGACGTATTTCCGTTGGCGATGGGTAACGTCTTGCAAGCGCTTCCGAAGGAAAGCGGGTCGATCGACGAGCAGGCTGCGAAGTTCCTTCGCGTGCTCGTCGCGAACGGCTTACGCGCGCAGGCTCGGACGGGCAACCTATTGACGGGACAGCTTTACGTTTCGCTTGATTTCATGCCCAACGCGGCCCAGGTCGCCTTCGATTCTACGCTTCGCCCCTTGCGGATTCCGACTGCCCCGGGCGGCTTCGGTCATATCGAAGATCAAGTCGCGTCTATTTTGGGCAAGCTCGACAAGATACCGCTAGTGCAGATTGGACAGCATGTCGATTCGACGCTCGTCAACCTCGATCAGACACTCACTCGGCTCGATCATGAGGTGTTGCCGCAGGCCGCCAGCACGCTTGTTCAGGCCCAATCGACCTTCGTGCAAGCGCAGGGCGTACTGTCGAGCGATGGCCCGTTGCAACAGCGATTGATGCAGACATTGGATCAATTGAGCGATTCCGCTCGTTCGTTGCGCACGCTGACGGAATTGTTGAGCCGGCACCCCGAATCGATCATTCGAGGTTTGAAGCAGAGCCCGGACATGTCGACATCCGATGGCCAGCGCGGGCCGTCTTCAACGGAACCTTAGAGATGAAGTGCCACGCTTACAGCGCGCTAGCTTGCGCCGCCGCATTGGCCGGATGCGGCGCACCGGCGGTTCATTACCACACGCTCGCGTCGTCGGCGGCATTCGAAGATGCCAGTCGAACGCGTGCCGATTTCGCGCTCGACGTGATGCCGGTTAGCGTTCCTCCCAGTTTGGATCAGGCGTATCTCGCGATCAGGAAAGGGCAAACGGAAATCGCGTTCCTGGACGACGAACGGTGGGCATCGCCGCTGGGCAACGAGATTCGAGCGGCGGTTTCCGCCAGACTGGCGTCTCGTCTGAATACGAGCGACGTCACCGGATTGTCGACATCGTCCGGCAAGCCGGTCGCCACGGTGAAGCTGGACGTTCGACAATTCGACCTTTGGCCCGGGAGCCGAGTGCAACTCACTGCCGGTTGGCGAATTAGTTTTTCGGATCGAAAGGGCCGCGTGCTGAGCTGCGTGACGCAACTGGAACAACGCGTCAGCGCGCAAGACTATGGCGGCCTCGTGCGGGCGCAGCGAGCCGTGGTTTTGAAACTCGCCGATATCATCGGCGAAAACGCGGTGGCGTTTGAACGAGCCACCGACGGCCGATGCGCGGATATGCCCGGCGATGCGGTTATGGCTCACGAGTCATCGGGATAATGATTTTCCCGAGAGCGTATCCCGTTGCCGACTTCCGTAGCGCATGCGCGCTGTAAGGTTGCGCTGCCTATCGCTCGAGTTGACGAAAATCTTGCGTACGGCGTTCTGGCGCCGGGCTTTGGCGGGCTTTGCGATTTACCGATGCTCGCGCGAGCCAGAGCCCGAGCGCCGCAAGCGCGACGGTGACTGTCAACGCAGATTTGAAGTCAATGAGCCCCAGTGATTCGGGACTCACGACGCATAACGAAAGCGTCTTTGCGAAAAGCTGAAACGTCAGAAACAGCGCCATCGCGAGCAAGACGGTTGCGCCGTCACGGCACGCGACGGCCAAATTCCAGCGCACCGCCATGCCTAGCAGAAGACAAGGGATAGATAGCGCAAAACACAGCGCGAGGCTCAGCCAGAGCGGAGTGTTACCGATGAAGGCGAACAGTGAAAGCGAATAGAGGTTAAGCGCACAAATAGCATAGAACACTGTCGCGATAAACCCCCGAACGGAGATCGGGGTCTTCTGCGTTTGGGGGAGGGAAAAATAGACTCGAGCCGATGGCGCCAGGAAGAGCAGGCCCAAAATGATCGATCCAAACAGCAGCGATAGAAGGTATTGCGGGATGCCCTGCATATCGCGAACGGGGATCGTCGCTAGCCAACCCGCCAGCGCACCCATTAGGAGCAGCCAGCGAGACCAATTGCGCCCAAGAATCAGCCCCACCGTAACCAGTATCGTGACCAGTACCGCAATAGAGTTATAGGCCCACTGATCATGCGGGGATAGCCATGAACCAAGGAAAAGCGGGCTTCTGCCGACAAGCGGAGTATCGTACATCTTGACCAGGTTCCAGATCGCCAGGAACTGGATGTATGCGATTCCTGTCACAACGGCCGGTTTTTGCATGTGTGTCGAAAAAGAAGCGAAGGGCGAAATTATGGCACGAGGGTCGATCGATCGACTACAGGCCAGGCAGAAACGGCGCGTTTAAACTTAACGCCCGTAATAGTCCCGCGCGTCCTGGCGGTTCGGGTGTCAAATCCACGTCGGTGCCTACTAGGGCGGCGATGACGCGACGGGGACTCATAGCGTCGAAGAAGAACGCTGTCATTATTTTTATCATCGATGAAATTAGCGACCCTTTGCTCGCTCAAGCAGATCTCCGTAGGATATCGAAACCCATATCCTCTTCAAACACAAAGGGAACGCAGCGCCGCACGGTAATACGGGCGGTCACGCCTGGCCGGTTTTCGACGCACAGCGCCGCCAAACTTTCGGCCGAAGGGCGCCATTGCCAGAACGTCCAATGTTCGGCCGTATCGTCGAGACTCGCATCGAATTGCACGCGCAGCGGCCCGTTATCGCGCAAGTCGAAGCCGAACCGATCGAGCGGCAGCGAGAGCCCCTTTCCGCGCGCCTTGATATAACTCTCTTTCAGCGTCCAGAAATCGAAGAATCGTCGCGCCTGCGCGGTCGCCGGTGTCGATCGCAATTGCCTTGCTTCATCCGCGGAGAAGAAGCTATCGGCGATGTCGAGCGGCGCCCTGCGATTCGAATCCTCCACATCGATGCCGATCTGGCATTCGCGCGTGATAGCGAGCACAACGACGTGATCGGAATGAGAGACGTTGAAGGTCAAGCCCAAGTCCAAGGCTTCCGGATGTGCGTTAGCGATGACGGGGCGGCCGAAGGCCGTCGCCTCGAAACGCCAATCCGCCGGCTGGATCGACACATAGCGCGACAACACATAGCGGACCAGCGAACGCGTGACGAGGTAGCGGCGCCGATCCTTCTCGAAAACGAATTTGCCGTGTTTGGTCCGCTCGTCCTCGGTTAGGACGGCAACGAACTGGGCCGCTAAATCGGCATCCGATACCTGCGCCACAATCGCGACCCAGATGTCGACGTCGCCGCGGGCCAGCGTCAATCGATCGAGTTTCGGCCGGCCCGGCACCGTCGGGCCGATGCCGGACGCACGCCCCGTTTCTGCGATAGAGCGATCCATCGTCGGTCCGTCCGCTTACGCGCCGCGCAGTACGCCGAGGCGCGCGAGCCGTGTCGGGCGCGCAATGTCCTCGCCGGCGATCCAGCGCGACGCACGCGCTGCTTCCTCTTGACTAACCGCGATGCCGCTTCCGAGCGTTTCGGAAGGCACGAACGTAGGCATCTCGTTGCCGACATTGCATGCGAGCGCGGCTGCGACGGCCGGGCTGGCAGCGCGCCGAGCGCCTGTATCCACTACCCCGCCTGCCTGTGCGAACGGCGTCAGATTGCCGCTAGCCACGAGGAACAGCAGGTTTTGCAGAATCTCTCGCCGGTTATGGCCGTCGCCGCCGAGACGCGCGACGATGTCGCCGATACGCATCGCCCCTTGCGCCATCGCCGCGCGCAGGTCGGCAATGAATTCGGGCTGAAAGGTAAGTACGCCGCGCGGTATCGTCACGCGAGTATCGATCTGTTCAGTTTCGGAGAGGCAGCCGATCGGCATGGCTTCAAGGTGATTCAGCGCGTCGGCCTGCGATTGATCCGAACGTTTAGCGCGCACAAATACGTCGCGGCGGAACCGTCGATTGACGGCGAAATCTTCGGCGAGATGCCGCAGGCGCGCATTCGGCGTAGCGGCGATCGCCTCGGCGGCTTGGCGATCCATCAGTAGCGTTGGGTGATTGTCCGCGAGCGTCGCGCTACCGACATAGGTAAGACCCGCCTCGGCCATCTGATCGATGACGTCCACGGAATAGTGAATGTCCCACGTGCCGTTTAAATATTCGTGGGCGAGATAATCGATCGGATTCTTTGCGAGTGCCGCTAGCGCATCGGTCACGCCGGGATTGTCGCGGAAATAACGAAAGCTCGGGTTGCCGAGGGCTTGCATCCCGGCAATCGCGGTTCCGGTACGCACTTCAGTGCTGCCGTCCGCTGCTTGTGCCAGCTCAAACATCAGCTTGCGCAAGGGCGCCTCGGCCGACCAGCCCGGCTGGCAGTTGTAGCTCACATAGACAAGGCCACCGTCGGCTAGCCGGCGCGACACGAGTTCCCGCACTGCGCGCCGAACGTCGGCATCGACCCAGCTATAGACGCCATGCATGACGATGAAATCGAACGGGGGTAAATCTTGTTCGAGCAGCGCCTCGAAGCTGGTTTCATGGAAAACGACGTTTGCGGCTCCGAGCCGGCCCGCGCGCCGCCGAGCAGCTTCGATATGAGCGCGATTGAAATCGCAGGCGTGAAATTCGGCGTGCGGAAAGGCCGCGGCGTTGACGACGGTCGAATGGGCGAAGCCGCAACCAAGATCGAGATAGCGAAACGGCCGGTCGAGCGCCTTCGGACGCGCGCCGCCCAAGACGCTAGCGTAGTTCAGCCACGCAGGGGACAGCTCGCGATGGAAGCGGTCCGGGAACGTCACGTCGCTCAGATAGCCGGAGGAAGGATCGGATGCTTGCATGTGAGTGAGGGTTGCCGCGCCGCGCGAGGTTACCATGGTGCCACAGGCGGCAGGGGCGGCGTGGCTTCAGGGTTGTGGCCGGCAGGCACCCGAAGCCGGACGGAAAGGGCCGGCGCGATGTCACTTGCGCTCCGCTCGCTGCGGCTCGTCATGACCGAGCCGGCGAATCCGTCCGGTAAAGAGAATGACCGCCGCGACCACCGGAAGAATCAGCAAGCCTTCGAGCATATCCGGGTCTAGCGACAGATGGGCGGCGTGCAGTGCACGCAGCGCGGCACCGGAAAGGTTCAGGACGTAATAAGAGATCGCCGCGACCGAGAGCCCTTCAACCGCGTGCTGCATCCGCAGTTGCGTGCGCGCGGTGCGGTTCATCCCTTCGAGCAGCGCGGTCGTGTGTTCTTCCTGCGTCAAGTTCACGCGAGTCCGCAGTAAGTCGACGGCTCGCGCCACGCGCGTCGCGGATTGCTGATGGCGCGTCCACACCGAGCTGCATGTTTGCATGGCGGGTAAAAGCCGGCGCTGCATGAACTCGGCGATCGTCGGAAAACCCTCGATCCGCTCTTCTCGCAGTTCGGCAATTCGCGCGAGGACGAGCTTTTCATAGGCCGCCGACGCGCTGAAGCGCGTTTCGAGGCCCGCATTCGCTTGGATTTGGCCGGCCAGCCGAGTGAGTTCGCGTAGCAGATACGCGTCATCGTGATCGTTTCCCGGTTGTTCCATTCGTCGCATGAAAACGGAAAGCGACGCATCGAGTTTCCCGAGAAATTGGCTGTGACGGCGTGCATCGGGGAGGGCGAGCAGCGCCATCATCCGGTAAGTCTCGATTTCGAACAGGCGCTGGATCAAGCGGCCGGCCTGTGCTTCGCGGAACCCGAGATCGAGCACGAGGAAGCGCGAGAAGTGATCTTCGTGCACAAGCCAGTCGCAATAAACCTCGCCCCCTGCGAGCACCTTGGTGCCGACGAGCACCGGCCCCGGCAGCAGTTCGTCCACGCGTTCGCGGGCATGCTCGGCATGCTCGCCGCAGCGCAGTTCCGCATGAACGGCGACGAGGACGCTTTCCTTCAACGAAGCGAGCCACGAATCGGGCAGGTCCCTCATGGCGACGCCGGAAAATAGCGTGTCCTCAGCGGCAGTGTGAACAAACGTGAAGGTGGAGAACTCAGTGTGCTTCTCCCACTTGAGTTGCCAGTCGCCCTTCTTCGCCGTGTAGTGATTGTTCTGCGGTGCGGGCGGCGGCAGCCCCATGGCTGACGTCAATGTCGCCAGCAGGCGGGAATGAATCTCCTCGTCGCGCTCCGAATAGATCGCGAGATGGCTCAACGACGCAGGGCCGTCGATACGGAGAAAGGGGCGGGCATGCAGCTCCTTCGAAAGCGAATCTCTGAGCGGATGATTGAGCGACGAGAACATAAATTGCATCGGTGGCCGGGCGTAACAGTGTAGCGCGGCAAAATGGCGAAACGACGAAACGACGAAACGACGAAAGGGAAAACCGGTGGGCCGTGATTCGCGGCGTCGGTTGCTTGAGCCGGTTGCGTGAGTCCGTTGCTGGGTGGATGGCGCGCCAACCTGATCTTCGTCGCGTCGGAGATCGAATGCGTGTCTCACGCTATCCTTAGTCCAAACGATTCGTTCGCTTTCTAGCCACCGGTTTCGATAATAAATGTTCAATGCGCGCGGCCAAGAGCCGTGCTCAAGGGGTTTGGACCAGGCGATGGTTCGAGCGAGGCCGCGGGTCGGCAATGCATCGTGCGAAAGCATGACGGTGATGGGGAAAGCGATGAGCGCGTGCGGTAGGACAAGTTGGCCCCCTCGGATCGTAACCGTTCCGGGGTTGCATGGGAGTGAGGATGCTCACTGGCAAAGTTGGCTCGAGCGGCAGTTTGCGCGCTCGCTTCGCGTCGAGCAATCCGATTGGGAAATGCCGAATCTCGATCGATGGGCCCGTGCAGTGGGCGACCTGATCGGGCAACTAAAAGGCCCTTTTATCCTGGCAGCCCATAGCTATGGGTGTCTCGCGACGGCGCACGCCCTAACGCGTCTTGTCTCGCGGACCGAGGTGGCGGGCGTCTTGTTCGTTGCGCCCGCGAGCCCCGAAAAGTTCACGTCCTTCGGACGGTTCGAGGCGCAGCGGCTCAACGTGCCGTCGATTCTGATCGGCAGTGAGAACGATCCTTGGATGCACGCGCTTAAGGCCCGCGAACTCGCCGCGCGGCTCGGCAGTGCATTCGTCAACTTAGGCGCCGCCGGCCATATCAATACGGCTGCGGGCTTCGGTCCTTGGCCGCGCGCCAAGTTTTTTGTCGATACGCTAATCCACTGCGCAGCTCGGCGTGCATTGCGCAACGAGGATGAGGAAATTCCGGCGTAGCACGGCGTTCGGGACACCTCCACCCAAGGCGCGCGTTGGTGCAGGTGCGCTACCTCAATCCGCCGCGACCGCGACCGGCACGCGCATCCGATAGAGCGACACGGCTTGTATCGCGAGGGTACAGACGATCGGAATCGCATAGGCAGCGAATAAGTTCAGTGTGAGCAACGTCAGCCCCAGCACATACGAAAACGCGCAAAAGCTCAGTAGCCCCGCCGCCACGCCGCGGACTAACTGTTGTGCGGCAGCGTGGCCGATCTGACGGTGCGTGAAAACCGCAAGAATGATCGTCATGAACGGAAACGATGCGAGTACACCGCTCGTTTTCGCGCCGACGTAAGGTGCGATCAACGTCACGCCCACCACAAGGCCCGCGATGAGCAGCATGCGCATCGGCAAGTCCCACCACGGCGGAATGAGTCGGCCCGTTTCGATGGTTAGTCTCGGCAGGAGATTGAACGCGAGCAGAACGGCCGATGCGGCAATGAGAAATAAACCGATGTGCGGCAACGGGATCTGCTGCAAGAGGCCCGCGACGACGGCGAACGTCGCGCAGGCGCCGGCCAGCGCGATTGCCCATCCCAGCGGCGCCAGTTTCGAATAGGCGAAGCAAAACAACGCTTGTGCGGCCGTCGCGATGAGCGATCCGGCCGTCGCCTGCGCGGCGAAAGCCGGCCCGTGCTCCAGCGCAAGAAAAACCGAAATCGGGCCTGAAGTAAGCGGCAGCGCAATCAGGAGTCCCCCGATCGTTTCGCCCCAGCGGCGAACGGCGAGCGAGGCGGCCACGAGCAACAGCGGCGTAACGACGAGCTTGAAGACAAGAAGGTCCATGGGCGGCCAAGCAAAGCGGAAAATAAAACGCGGGCGGACAAAACACGGGGCGTCCCTCGACGAGGGCCGATACGATGCTCGAGCGTCGTTTCGGCGGCGCGTGGGCAATCACGACCGTAGCGACGCGCAGTAGGTTGATCGCAATCGCCAGCCGATATTGACCGCGCCGCGAATGCGTGACAAACGATTTGTCGTCATATAATGCGTGAGTAAAACTCACACGTATAACCTCCATGTTCGATCGCCTTCCTCCCCTGCAAACGCTGCGTGCATTCGAGGCGAGCGGGCGCCTATTGAGCATGACGCTCGCGGCCGAAGAGCTGCATGTCACGCACGGAGCGGTCAGCCGGCACATCAAAACGCTTGAAAACTCCCTTGGCGTGGCGCTGTTCCAACGCTTGACGCGGCGCATTGTGTTGACCGAAGCGGGAGCCGAATTTCTGCTGATCGTCACCCGCTCGCTGGGGGAATTGGCGAGGGAAGCCGAGCGTCTTCGTGGCCATGACAGCGCGGGGCGCCTGAAGATCAACGCGAGCGTGTCGTTTGCGAACAAATGGCTGGCGCCGCGATTGCATCGTCTGAAAGCGCGTCATCCGGAACTCGACGTGCATCTCGACGTGACGGACACGTATATCGATCTGAACGACCGGGAGGCGGATGTGGCGATCCGCTATGGAAGCGGGCGTTATCCGCGTGTCCTTGCCGAGCGGATTCTGGAAGAAACCCTGACGCCGGTTTGCAGCCCGGCCTATCGCGCAAAGATGGGCGGATTGTCGTCGGCATCGAATCTAGCGAGCTGCACGTTGTTGCACGAGGACGGGATGTTGGCGAACTGGGAGCAATGGCTTGCGCTGGCTGGCGTACGCAATGTGCGCAGCGATCGCGGTTCGGCTTATAGCCACGGAAGTCTTGCCGTGGAAGCGGCGATTCGCGGGGAGGGCGTGGCGCTCGGGCGCAGTGTCATCGTCGCGGACGATATCGCCGCCGGGCGCCTGGTGGCACCTTTTCCGCATATTCGCCTCGAGGCCGAGCGCGGTCACGATCTCGTGTATCGCATGGGAAGCAAAAACGATCCCAAGGTCTGCGCTTTGCGCGATTGGCTTGCGCAAGAGGTTCGAATGTTTCTTGAAAGCGGCCGCTGATATATGACGCATATTGATAGATGCGCACCGGAATCAGCGCGATCGGTGCGTCGAGCTAGGGAATAAGGAAGGCATGCGCGTGCTCGAGATCGGCCGCCGCGAGGTGACCGGGGCATCGGCGCTCCGCGAACAACTAACGAACGCGACTTACGTCGGGTTCGATTACCACCCGGGCCCGAACGTCGATGTCGTAGGCGATACGTTTTCTCCGACACCGGGCTAAGCGTGATCGGCGAGCGTGCGTAGCGCAAGTTCCGAGGTGCGCGCAGCCGGTTGATCCGCGCGCTGAGTGATTTGACGACGCTCAACGACACCCCTTTCCCCGCACCTTCGAACATCGCGTCGTAGAACCGTTCGGTGTATTCGAGCACGCGCTGCATGTCGCGTGCGGCGAACGCTGCCTCGATGCGGCGACGGATCTCGCGCAACCGCGCCACCAGATCAGGCGTGGCCCGTTCCGCGCAAGCTTGCGCCGCGTGGGCTTCAAGTAGGCTGCGCAGTTCGTATTCACGCGATCGTTGCTCACCGCACGGCTTCAAAGCACGTTCAACATGGCGACCGCGGTTTCCTGCAAACAAGGCAAGACGCGCTTTAACGCGGCCTCCGGGCTTTCGTTGTTGATCGGCATGTTGGTGCTGAGTGCCGCGACGACATCGCCGTGCCGATTCCGGAGCGGTACGGCGACCCCGCGCACGCCGACCTGCAACTGTTGCTCGATCAACGCGTATCCGTCGACGCGGGCCTGATCGATTTTCTCGCGTAGACGCGTTTTGCTGGTCAACGTTTGCGGTGTATAGGGCGGTAGCTCGACGCTTTCGAGCCACGCCGACACACCGTCCTGATCGTCCTTGTACGCAAGCAGTACGACCCCGGGCGAAATCAGCGGCGCCGGTACTCTGGCGCCCAGGACGAAACCGGTGGTCATCACGCGCGAGACGCTGTTGCGAGCGATCACCACCAATTCCCAATCGTCCAGTACGCTGACATAGGCCGATTCGTTGATCGACGCGCTGAGCTGTTGCAGATACGGTTGGACGGTGCGCGGCAGCCGCGCGGAATCGAAGTACGACCAGCCGACGCGCAGCACGCGTGGTGTCAGGCCGAACAAACGGCCGTCCGTCTGCAGGTAGCCAAGTGATTCCAGCGTCAATAGATAACGGCGAGCGGCGGTACGCGACAGGCCAGTGCGCGCGGCTGCCTGCGTCGGTGTCATGCGCGCGTGCTCGCTATCGAAAGCTTCGAGAATCGAGAGGCCCTTTTCGATCCCTGCAATCCAGTCACGTTTATCGAGGGAGCGTCGAGTCATATCGATAGACGCGTCGCATGCGCCGAAGGATAAGCCTTGCTGGCGGGGATCGGGCACATGACACCGCGGCTCATCGCGTCATTCCGGTTTGATTCGCGCACCGACGACCAACGAAATCAGGCACCCGATGGCAAGGTAGCCGGCAACGAGATGCCATGAGCCGCCCGCCAGGCTGGTCAGCGCCACCGCGATGAACGGCGTGAAGCCGCCGCCGACCACGCTCGCGAACTGGTAGCCGACGCCGGCTCCGCTGTAGCGATATTCCGCGCCGAACAATTCCGTGAACAGCGGCTGCTGCACGCTCACCACCATGTCGTGCCCGATATTGGCAAGCAGAACCGAGAAGACCACGATCCAGACCGTCGCTCGCGCCTCCAATGCGACGAAAAACGGCACAGCGCATGCCAGGCCGATCGCGGCGCCGATCAGATAGATGCGCTTGAGTCCAAACCGATCGGCGAGCCAGGCGAAGCAGGGGATCGTCACGCAGCTGATCGCACCGACGAGTAACCCGATGTTGAGAAACAAATCGCGGGACATGCCGAGATTCGTTGTGGAATAGCTAAATGCGAATGCCGTGACGATATACATCGAGAACAATTCCGCGAGCCGCAACGCAACGATGTAGGCGAACGCTTTAGGATGACGCGTGAGCGCTTCGATGACAGGCAGTTTCACCTTGCGTTGCCGATGCTCGACCTTTTCGACGAACTCAGCGGATTCGTCCATGCTCGAACGGACCCACAGGCCAATCGCCACCAGAACGACGCTGAACACAAACGGCAGGCGCCATCCCCATGAGCGAAATGCCGCGTCGCCGAGCCAATGGCTAAGCAACGATACAAAGCCGGTGGCGAGCACAAGACCGACGCCATAGCCTACCTGTACCCCGCTGCTGTAGAACGCTTTCTTATCGCGCGGCGCGCTCTCGACCGCCATCAACGCCGCGCCGCCCCACTCGCCGCCTACAGCGAAGCCTTGGATCGCTCGCAGCGTCACGAGCAGCGCCGGCGCCCACCAGCCGATCGTGGAAAAAGCCGGCAAGAGTCCGATCGCGACGGTGGACAGGCCCATCATCATGACCGTCAGGACCAGCATTCGCTGGCGCCCCAGCCGGTCTCCATAGTGGCCGAACACGATGCCGCCCAATGGGCGAAAAAGGAAGCCGACGCCGAACGTCGCGAAAGCGGCAAGCGTACCCATCGTAGGGCTGACTTTCGGAAAGAATGCGGCGTTAAACACGAGGGCCGCAACGATGCCGTAGAGAAGAAAGTCATACCAATCGACGACGGCGCCGACGAAGCTTCCAAGCGCCGCTCGCTGAGCCTGGGCTTTGGGTTGGTAATGGGCCGCGGTATTGACGGCGTCCAAGTTCGGGGTCATCCGATGTCTCCTACTTTGTTTTCGTACGCGAGTGCGACCGTCGATGAACTGCCTTCGACTCTGTGCATTCAGTGTGGTTTGGCTGTTGCAGGATAGAGCTTCCGCCGCCGCACGCGCAATGCGGTTTGCGTGCGCTTTGCGCGTTTATCGCGCAAAAGTGTGCGATAAACGCACGGTTCCCGGGTTTGTCCCGAGACAGGAATATGCGTATATGGACCCTAGCGATCTGCCCCGCGGTGAACGGTTTGGTTAAAATTGGCGCAACGTGGCCGGAGATTTCGCATGTGTCCTGTCGCCTCACAGTCCGACGATACCTTTACTCCGGACGCGGGCCCCTTGAACCCCCTCGGATCGGCGGGGCTCGAATTCGTTGAATTCGCCACCTCCGCGCCGATGGATCTGGGTCATCGGTTCGAACAGCTCGGGTTCAAGGCAATCGCTAGACATGTCAGCAAGGCGGTGACGCTGTATCGGCAAGGCGACATCAATTTCCTGGTCAACGCGGAACCCGATTCCTTCGCGGCGCGGTATGCACAAACCTATGGAATGGGGATTTGCGCGCTCGGGATGCGCGTCGAGAACGCCTCGCGCGCACTCAAACGTGCGATCGGTTTGGGTGCCTGGCCGTTCGAGGGCGAGCGTACTGGGTATTTCGAGCTAAAGATTCCGGCCATACAAGGGATCGGCGATTCGTAAATCTACTTCATCGACCGCTGGCGCGGACATGCAGGCTCGCACGGCGGCGTGGGCGACATCTCCATTTTCGACGTCGATTTCAGGCCGATCGATGCTGCGACGGCGCGGGAGGACCTTACCCATGCGGGCACCGGCCTGCAATGCGTCGACCACATGACGCAGACGGTTGGAGCTGGGCGCATGCAGGAGTGGCTCGACTTTTACCGCACCTTGTGCATTTTCGCGAAATTCACGAAATCGATCCGGACGGGCACGTCGCTGGCGATGTCCGGGTGATGGTGTCGCCGTGCGGGCAAGTGTGTATCCCGCTCTATGAGGAAGGGACGGCACGCACCGAGCAGATGCATGCGTACTTGCCCGATCATCCGGGAGAAGGCGTGCAACATATCGCACTGGCGACCGACGACATCTTCAGCTGTATCGATGGGCTTGTGGATAACGGCTTGGAATTCATCGAGCCGCAGGGCGCCTACTACGATGGAATCGATTCGCGCTTGCCTGGGCACGGAATCGATATCGATGCGCTGCGCGCACATCGAATTTTGGTCGACGGGGAAGTCGGCCCCGAGGGAGTGCCTCTTCTCTTCCTTCAGGCATTCGTCAAACGCCGGCCCGGCGAAATCTTCTTCGAAATCGTGCAGCGTAACGGGCATCGTGGATTCGGCGAGGGCAATCTCCGTGCGCTGGCACGAGCGCGGTCACCTGCTCGCGCCAGTGATTTTGCAAGCCCCGCGCCACCGGCCGACTAACGCTACTTTAGCGACGAACCTCAAGATTGCATCGACCACCATTTCGCGATGTTTGGCTCGCAGGCGGGGATGCGGAGGATCGCGCCCGAACGCCGTGCCGAACGTCGACCGATTGCTGACGCGGTGAAAGCATAGCGAGCTGATCATCAGATGTAGGTCGATCGGATCGAGGTCGTCCCTGAACTGCTCCGACGCGACGCCGCGTGCCAATAGATCTTCAATGGTGGCAATCACGCTCGCATTGCGGCTGCGGAACGTCTTCAATTGCTCGAGATATTTGGCGCCGTGAATGTTTTCGATCGTGACGAGACGCACGAAGTCGCGATGCCGGTCGTGATAATCGAACGTGAATTCGACGAGCCTGCGCATGCCTTCCACCGGCTCCAGTTCGCTGATGTGCAAGCCTTGTTCGAGTGCACGGATGTCGTTATACACCTTGTCGAGCACGGCTTCGTACAGCCCTTCCTCGCTACCGAAGTAGTAGTAGAGCATGCGCTTCGTCGTGTTCGTGCGCTCGGCGATGGCATCGACGCGCGCGCCGGCCAGCCCCATTGCGGAGAATTCGGCCGTTGCCACTTCGAGAATATTGCGTTTGGTCTATTCGGGATCGTATTTGCGCTTAGCTTCCGTCCCGACGCGACTGCCGCCTGCCGAGCCCGCCGGTCTGCCCATGTCGTCGTGCATCTGAAGAGTGAAATGAATGCGCGCGATTACGAACATGGCGGACATAATGCAAACGGCCCTGCCGGGCGGCGGAGCGCGGCTGGCAGGACGTTAGAGTTCGATCCGCTTGATATCGCCGACGATGAAGATGTAGGAGAGCGCACCGATCAATGCGATGACGCCGATGAACACGAGCGCGCCGGCGAACGAGCCTGTCGCGGCGACGATAAAGCCGATGACGAGCGGTGTGACGATGCCGGCGAGATTGGCCGCGAAGTTGAAGATGCCGCCCGTCAAGCCGAGCATCCCTTCGGGAGCGATGTCGGACACGAGGGTCCAGCCGAGCGCGGCCATGCCTTGAGCGAAAAATGCGAGCGATAAGATCGCGATGACGGCGGCGTTGCTCTGCACGAAGTTCGCCAGAATGATCGTCGAGGCGAGCAAAAGACCGGCGATGATCGGCAGTTTGCGGGCAACGTTTGCCGATTTGCCCCTCCGTAGCAACCAATCGGAGAATGCGCCGCCGAACAAGACGCCGATCGATGCCGCGATGAAGGGCATGATGGCGAAGAAGCCGATCTTGAGCCAGCCCATATGGCGTTCGGTTGCGAGGTAGGTCGGGAACCACGTCAAAAAGAATACGAGCGTCGAATTGCCGGCGAACTGGCCAAGGCAGATGCCCGTGAGTTGGCGATGCTTGAGCAGCCGGCCGATATCGCGCCAGCCCCCGTGGCCCGCCTTGCCGGCGCGCTCGCCGCGACTATGCCGAGTGAGGCCGCCGCCCGCCTCGATGTGTTGAATTTCGGCGTCGTTGGCTGCGGGATGATCGAAGCGGTTCGCGATAAAAGCGCCACCAGATCAGGCCGAAGATCACGCCGACACCGCCGACGAGATAGA
This sequence comes from uncultured beta proteobacterium, assembly GCA_963838695.1. Classification (GTDB taxonomy): domain Bacteria; phylum Pseudomonadota; class Gammaproteobacteria; order Burkholderiales; family Burkholderiaceae; genus Trinickia. The sequence continues at coordinate 180,483 of CAWIRZ010000048.1, forward strand.
ACAACGAACGCCACCCGAAAACGCCCATCAAGGCGAACAGCAGTGGGCTGAAGAAGGCGAGGCCGATGTATTCGCCGACGGTGTAGGTACCGGTGGCGAATGCGCGCTCCGACTGTGGAAACCACGTGGCCACGATCCGGCTATTGGTCGGGAAGCAAGGCGATTCGGTCACGCCAAGCCCGAGCCGGCAAGCAAAGAGGGCGCCGATGCCGTGCACGAGTCCTTGCGCCAGCGTACAGAGCGACCACAGCGTCATCGCTAGGAAATACGTCAGCTTGCTGCCGAACCGATCGAGGAATACACCGCCAGGAATCTGGGCGACGACATAGCTCCAGGAAAACGCGGAAAAGATCAGGCCCATCAACGCCGCGTCGATGCCGAGTTCCTTCGTTAGTTGCGGCGCCGCGATGCCGAGCACCGTCCGATCCAGGTAGTTGATCATCGTCCCGGCGGCCAATAAGCCGAGAATCCGGTAACGGGCGTGTGAGCGCCGAGTCTCGCAGGGTGGCGCAGCGGTTTGCAACGCATCCGGGGCGAGAGAACGGGGTGAAATCGGCGGGGCCATGTCGTCGTGTCTCCTGTCGACTCTAAGGTCGAGTAGTTGGATGAAGCCTGCTATTGCGCGAGCAGCGCTTGCAGATGCGCGAACATCCGCGCGGCGTCCGGCTCGACACCGGTGAAGATGCGAAATGCGTCCACGGCTTGGTACACCGCCATGCCGCCGCCGCTGAGCGTGCGGCAGCCGATTCGTTCGGCGGCCGCGATGAGCGCGGTACGGATCGGGAAATAGACGACATCGGCTACCCACAGCGCGCTATGCAAGAGTTCGGCGGGTAACGGCATGCCAGGCAGCTTTGCCATGCCGGTCGGCGTCGCGTGAATGAGGCCGGTCGCTTCGCGCATCGCCTTATCGAGTGAGCCGCCCGCCACCACCCGGGCGGCTGGGAATCGGCGCTGCAAGTCGTCGGCGAGCCAGGCGGCGCGCGCTTCGTCGACATCGAACAACGCCAAGTGGGCTGCGCCCAACCTGAGTGCGGCATGCGCTACCGCGGCACCGGCGCCGCCCGCGCCTAGCTGGACCACCCGAGCCAACGACGCATCGGGCAATCCCTGCTCGACCGAGCGCTTGAAGCCGGACCAGTCCGTGTTATGGCCGATTCGTTTGCCGTCCCTGAACTGCACGGTGTTTACCGCCCCCAACGCCAGCGCGTCGGCGGATAGTTCGTCGAGTAGAGGGATCACCGCTTGCTTGCAGGGGTAGGTGATGTTGAGCCCGTCGAAGCCCATGCGTTCGGCGGCCGTCAGCAGATCGGGCAGGGCGCTCGGGGGTAGACCCAACGCCTCGAGGTCGATACGCCGATAGACACAGGCGAGCCCATGTTGCCGCGCTTCTTCTTCGTGCATCGCGGGGCTGAGCGAGCCGCCGATACCCGAGCCGATCAGGCCGACGAGGATCGAGCGTGTTCTCGGATGCGTTGCGGCGGTCATTGCTCGGCCTCCTGTTCCTTTTTCAGCAACACGGCCATTCTTTCCAGGGCCAAGACATAGCCTTGCGTTCCGCAGCCGACGATCACCGCCTCCGCAATCGGCGAAACGTACGAGTGATGCCGGAACGCCTCCCGCTTATGCACGTTGGAAATATGGACTTCGATCACAGGTTTGGCGATGGCCGTCAGCGCATCGGCCAGCGCAACCGAGGTATGCGTGTAGGCCGCGGGATTGATGACGATGCCGTGGACGCGCTCGCGTGCATCGTGCAGCCAATCGATCAACTGATGTTCGGCGTTCGACTGACGGAAGTCGATCGCGAGACCGATCCGGTTACCGGTTTGCCGACAACGCTCGGCAACGTCGGCCAGTGTCTCCCGGCCATAGATCGCCGGCTCGCGCGTGCCGAGCAGGTTGAGATTCGGTCCGTTGAGGACCAGCACCGAAGCGAATGCCATTGCGACTACTCCATTTGTCAAGCGAACGACGCATGAAGTCCATGCGTTGTCCCGAATGCATCGAAGTGTGCCGCCGGTCGGCTCACAAGTCATTCTGGGGTTTTCACGAATTTGTACCAACTAGTTAGTTCACGTACAGTTCGCCGTGTTCGTGCAAGCATCTACCGATTCGTTGTCCGTCGCATTCGTCCGATCAGCGGGCGGTGCGACGCGGGCGGGGAATGTCGGTTGATTTCGTTTGCTTCGCTAATCCGCTTCGAGCGCATGACACAGCCCATGCACAATCGTATTGCTCCTCCCGCCGACGCACCGCTGCAGCGGTCGATCGCTACCGTCTCGATCAGCGGCACGCTTGCCGAGAAGCTGCGAGCCATACACGCAGCTGGGTTTGGATGCGTCGAGATCTTCGAAAACGATTTGTTGTACTACGACGGCACACCTGCGGATGTTCGCAGGATGTGTGACGACCTGGGGCTGCGGATCGCGCTGTATCAGCCGTTTCGCGACTTCGACGGGGTCGGCGCCGAACGCTTGCGTCGCAACCTCGAGCGCCTTAGCCGCAAGTTTGAAGTCATGCACGCGCTCGGCACGGATCGCTTGCTCGTTTGCAGCAACGTGTCGGCCGATACCATTTGCGATGACGAGTTGATCGCCGATCAACTCGCGTTACTGGCGCGGCACGCGCAAGCGGCCGGCGTGACCGTATGTTACGAAGCGCTCGCATGGGGGCGGCACGTCAATTCCTATCGTCATGCATGGCGGCTCGTGGATGCCGTCGATCACCCGAATCTCACGCTCGCGCTCGACAGCTTTCACACGCTTTCGCTTGGCGATTCGCCGGCGGAAATCGAGTCGATTCCTGGGGAGCGGATCGGATTCGTGCAGATTGCGGACGCGCCGCGCATTCAAATGGACGTACTCGAATGGAGCCGCCACTATCGTTGTTTCCCAGGGCAAGGCGATTTCGAACTGGCAGCGTTTACCGCCCATGTCGTCAAGAGCGGCTACCGGGGACCGCTTTCCCTCGAGGTATTCAATGATGGATTCCGCGGCGCACCGCCCGCGGCGACGGCGGCCGACGGATACCGATCGCTGCTCCTGCTGGAGGCGCAAACGCGCGCCTTGCTTGGGCGCGCGGCTGCCGTCGAAACGTTGCCGCTTTATGCGCCGCCTCCGCTGCCGCAGCATTTATCGACGCAATTTCTGGAGTTCGCCGTCGACCCGGTCTCACGCGAACATCTCGTCGATTGGCTCGAAAAATTGCGATTTCGGCGCGCGGGGCAACACCGGTCGAAGGATGTTGCGCTTTACCAGCACGGCGCAGCCGCGATTGTCTTGAACGCCGAGCCCGATTCGTTCGCCAGCGCCTTCTTTCAACAGCATGGGCTCTCGCTGTGCGCGTCTGCATTTCGTCTCGACGATGCGCAGCGTGCGCTCGAGCGTGCCGCCGGGTTCGGATACGTGCCGTTCTCGGAACGTATCGGCCCTAGCGAGCGTGTCGTGCCGGCCATCCGCTTTCCGGATGGCAGTATTAACTACTTAGTGAACGAAGCGGCGGGTCAGCCGACCTTGTTCGAAGCCGATTTCTTGCTGACGGACGTCGATGGGCCAAGCGAGGTCGGACCGTTGATCGGGATCGATCATGTGTGCTTGGCACTGCCGATGGGCGCGCTCGACGGTTGGACGTTGTTTTTGAAGGCTGTGTTCGGGCTCGAGGCGTCGCCGAGCGTCACCGTGCCGGATCCCTACGGACTTGTGCGCTCGCGTGCGTTCAGCAATGGTGACGGCTCGCTGCGCATCGTGCTCAACGCATCGGTCGACCGACACACAGCCGTTGCCGAAGCGGTTCATGTTTACGGTGGCACGGGGCTCAACCATGTGGCGTTCGGAACGGACGACATCTTCCGCGCGGTTGCCGAACTAAAGGCGGATGGTCTTGCGCTGTTGCACATTCCTATCAACTACTACGACGACCTCGAAGCGCGCTACGGGCTGCCCGAGTCGTTCCTTGCCAGGCTGCGCGCGCACGATCTTCTCTACGACCGCGACGAGCACGGCGGCGAGTTTCTGCACGCCTACACCGAAACGCTCGATCGGCGATTCTTTCTGGAAATCGTCGAACGACGCGGTGGATACGACGGCTACGGCGCGCCGAATGCCGCGGTGCGGTTAGCCGCGCAGGCGCGTCGGCGCCGGTGCGGGGCGCTGACGTAGGCGTCGCTGGGCAGCGATGCGGCGGCTTCGCGTGGCTTGCTCGGCCTGGCCATTTCATGGCTTTTCGTTTCACCACAAAGACCGCGAGCGCAACTCGTGGCGATGACCCTTGGAGATTGGAGAAAGACGTATGAAGACCTACAGCATTCGAATCGGCCGCATTGCGGCCGCGGCGGCCGTTCTCGCGTCGACGCCTGCATTCGCGCAGAGCAGCGTGACGCTTTACGGCGCGGTGGATGACGCCGTGGCGTACGTCAACAATCAGAAAGGCAGCTCGAACGTCTATCTGCGGCAAGGCAACCTTTATGCGTCGAAGTTCGGGCTGCAAGGCAAGGAGGACCTCGGCGGCGGAACGCTCGCAATCTTCGATGTCCAGAACGGTTTCGATACGAATACCGGCGCGCTTGCTTCGTCTGGCCTCATGTTCAATCGGCTAGCGTACGTAGGGCTGCAAAATGCCGGCGCCGGGACCTTGACTGCGGGCCGTCAATACACGCCGTACTACACGTTCGTCGGACCGCTTACCGGCAGCTCGTGGCTCACGGGTGCGACAGGTGCACACCCAGGCGATATCGACGGACTCGACACGACAGTGCGGATCAATAACTCGTTCGTCTATACCTCCCCGAGCTGGGGCGGCTTGCAAGCCAGTGCTATGTACGCGTTTGGCGGCATTGCGGGCAGTACGGGCCTCGGGCAGACCTACAGCGGTGCGCTGCGCTATCTGAACGGCCCCGTCACGCTGGCGCTCGGCTATCTGCGCATGGACAACGCGCAACGCACGGCCGGCTTCGATTCCGCATCGACAGGCAGCTTCGGCGTCTCCGCACTGAATACCGGCTACGTTTCGGCGAAGGCGGTGCAGCACGTCGCGGCCGCCGGCAACTATACGCTCGGCAATCTCGTGCTGGGGCTCTCGTACTCGAACGTCGAATACCAGGCGGGTGCGCGCTCGCTCTTCCACTCGACGGCCGTGTTCAATACCTACGCCGCGCTGGCCAGTTATCGCTTCACGCCGGCATTCGATGCGGGCGCCGGCGCCGCCTTGTCGATGGCCTCGAAGGCCAACGGTATCGGCAGCGCGGCCCGCTACGAGCAATACTCGCTGAAAGAGGCGTATCACTTGTCCAAGCGCACGACGCTGTATGCGCTGCAGGCATACCAGCACGCAACCGGTCAGACGTTGAGCAGCGGCGGGGCCGGCAATATCGTCGATGCGGCGCCGTCGGTCGGCGATTCGCAAAACGGGACGCCTTCGTCGACGCATTCGCAATTCGTCGGCATGGTCGGCATCGCGACATTGTTTTGACGATTGTCTGCCTTGCTCGCGCGCCGTGTGCCGAAAGAGATGTCTCGGCTCAGGGCGCCGGCGTTTGATGCGTCCGGCGCATCGAGCCGCGCGGGTCGTTCGCCACACCGGCCATCGTGGCAAACGCCCCCTAACCCTGCGCGTCTTCTTCGCTGAAAATCCGTTCGGCAAGATGGAAGGCGGAATTGGCCGCCGGCACGCCGCAATAGATGGCCGTCTGCATCAGGACTTCCTTGATTTCTTCGCGCGTCACGCCGTTATTCTTGGCCGCGCGCAGATGCAACGCCAACTCCTCGCTGCGGTTCAGCGCGACCATCATGGCGATCGTCAGCAAGCTCCGCGTATGGCGTGGCAGCGTCTCGCGCGTCCAGATCTCGCCCCACGCATAGCGCGTGATCAGATCCTGAAACTCACTCGTCAAATCGGAGCGGTTCGCCAGCGCGCGGTCTACGTGTGCATCGCCCAGTACCGCACGGCGCACCTGCATCCCTGCTTCGTAACGTTCTTCGTCTTTCATGGGGTTGGGCTGGATCGACTTGAAAAATGGGAGATCAAGAGCGCGCCGCGCGATAGCGTTCGAGAACGTTATCGACGAATTGGCACGCCTGCCCGCTGTAGTTGGCCGGATCGAGCAGGGTGTCCAACTGGCGTTCGTCGAGTACGTGTGTCACATCCGGGATATCGGCAAGCACTTGGCGTAGAGGGCGTCCGCTATCGACCGCTGCGCGCGCCGCGTGTTCGACGAGTTCGTGTGCCCGCAAACGCCCCAGCGATCCGCCAAGTGCGAGCATGACGGCCTCGCCTAAAATCAGACCGTGCGTCAGGTCGAGGTTTTTCGCTAACTGCCCCGTATCGACTTCGAGACCGTCTGCGATCTCTGCGATGTTCGCGAGCGCGCCGGCACAGAGCCGCGCGATCTCGGGCAGTGTTTCCCATTCGGCTTGCCAGCCGCCCAGTGCGCGTTCGTGCTCTTGCACCATGGCCCCAAGCATCGTGGCGACGAGGGCAGGCACGCGGGCAGCGGCTGTGAGCGCCGCGGCGCAGCCGACGGGATTGCGTTTATGCGGCATGGTCGACGATCCGCCTTTTCCCGACGACGGCGGCTCGCTCAATTCGCCCACCTCGGTTTGCATTTGAAGCGAGACATCGCGCGCGATTTTGCCGAGGGTGCCTGTCAGCAGGCCGAGTACGGTGGCCGCTTCGGCGATCCGGTCGCGCTGCGTATGCCAAGGCACACTCGGCAATGGCAACGATAGTGCTTCGGCCAGCGCCACGGCGACGGGCTGCGCCGCGTCTCCCAGGCTGGCCAGCGTGCCCGCTGCGCCGCCGAATTGCAAGGCAAGCGCGCGCAATCGCAATTGAACGAGCCGTTCGCGGTGTCGCTCCAATGCGTCGAGCCATTGCGCGAACTTCAAGCCCAACGTAATGGGCAGTGCTTGCTGCAGCCAAGTGCGACCGATCATCGGCGTATCGCGGTATGTCGCCGCTTGGCGCGCGAGCGCGGTGCATAGCGTCTCCACACCCGTTTCGATCAGATCGAGCGCATCGCGAAGTTGCAGCACCATCGCGCTATCGATGATGTCTTGACTCGTCGCGCCCCAGTGCACGTACTTCGCCGCATCGGCCGATTGCGCGCCGACGCATGCCGTCAGTTGCTTGACGAGCGGGATGGCAAGATTGCCGGCTCGCGCGGCCGCTTCCGTCAATGCGGCCGCATCGATTCGGTCAGCCTGACACGCTGCTTCGATCGGCGCGACGGCGTCAGTTGGAATGACTCCGGCTCGCGCGAGCGCATGCGCGAGTGCAGCCTCGACGTCGAGCATGCGCTGCACGGTTGCCTTCGGCTCAAACACAGCGAGCATTGCGGCGGTCGAGGTCAGCCTGTCGTTGAGTCGTCCTTCGTACGCAAACATGAGAGCGGATTGAAACGAGCAAAAGGAAAAAGATAAGGATAAGGAAGATGCAATGAGGTAGGGCGTGGGTGCGCATCACGCAGCGCATGCCGTGCCCCCGGCATCCCTTCTATTCGATACGTTCCGTTGTGCGATTATCGAACGGCGTGGCAGCTATCGCACGAATTTCGTCAATCCTATGCTTCGCTATCGGGCGGGTCAAGCTCGCGCGCTGTTCGACGAGCGCGCGATCAGCGCTGGCGTTTGCGCGACAATAAGATAGCAAGATGCAGATGCAGATGCAGATGCAGATGCGCGTTTGCCCGACGTCTTGGTACGAGCCTTCCCCGTTAGTGCTCCTGCCCGAGTCAGTTCACGCAGGATCTCCGCCAATGCCTCCACGGCTTCCGACGGCTCGCTCGCGCTGCGGCGCAGCAGGCCGACGGGTTCTTCTGCATTGGCGAGCGTCAGCGGCAACCCGGCCAATTCGCCGCGCGTGAGATCGTCGCGCGCCGCGAACGCGGGCGTAATCCAGACCGCGTCGGAGCGTCGGACCAGCAGTCGGGCAACCGAGACGGATAGCGTTTCGGTGCAATTGGCGGGAACGTGCAGGGCATGGGCGTCGAAGTACGTATCGGTGTGGAGCCGTGGCACCGTGCCGGCAGGTGCCACGACGAGCGGGTACTCGAGCACGGCTTGAGGCGAGGCCGTGCGATCGCGGAGCAGCGGGTGCTGCGGTCGCACGGCCATGACGAGCGGCTCGGCATAAAGCAATTCGAAGGAAAGCCCCTGCATCATCGCCGGCTCGGCCATTCGGCCGATCACGCAATCGAGCTGCCCCGCCTTGAGCGCGGAAAGCAGCGGTTGATTGGTCGCGGTATGAAGGCGCACGCCCGTTTGCGGGTGAAGCGCGCGAAGGCGCACGAGCGCGTCGGGCAAGAGACCGCTCGCGACGGTCGGCAGGGCGCCGAGCGTGAGAATGCGCGCGGGCGGGGCCGTGTGGCCTTGCAAGGCGGCGGCGGCCTGCTCCATCGCTTGCGCGACGCCGACGGCGTGGCGAAGGAAGTGCTCGCCGGCGGGCGTCAATCGCGCGCCGTGTCTGCCGCGCTCGACGAGGCGCGCGTTCGCGAGCGATTCCAGCTCCGTCAACGTTTTCGATACGGCCGGCTGGCTGAGATTCAGTCGCTCGGCGGCCCGCCCGAGATTGCGCTCGCGAGCGATCGCGAGAAAACAACTGACATGACGAAAGCTGATTCTGGGTTCCATTACTACAGGTTATGGATCGGCGGAACAGAAGTCAATTTACGCGTGCGTGCGCGGGCCATAGAGTAGGCGTCGAGAACACTCACACTCGGCCGCTCCTGCTCGAGCCGCGCGGCCGCATTCATCTGGAGGAGAGCGAAGCTTATGTCAGATCCGCAAGCGGCCGCCTTGAGCGGCACCTATGGCGATTTCGCCCAGCGCGATACGGCGTCGCATCCCGCCGCCTATACGCCCGCCTATAAAACAAGCGTGCTGCGTTCGCCGCGCAACGCGCTGATTTCGACACTGAACACCTTATCGGAGCGGACGGGCCCCGTCTTTCGCGCCGACGAATTGGGGCCGCTCGATCACGACCTCATCCTTAACTTTGCGAAGGACGGATTGCCGATCGGCGAGCGCATCGTCGTGCATGGCTACGTGCGCGACGAATTCGGCCGCCCCGTTCGAAACGCGCTGGTGGAAGTCTGGCAAGCGAACGCGGGCGGCCGCTATCGGCATCACAACGACAAATACATTGCGCCGATCGATCCGAACTTCGGCGGCTGCGGCCGCATGCTGACCGATGAGAACGGCTATTACGCCTATCGAACGATCAAGCCGGGCCCCTATCCTTGGCGTAATCGCATCAACGATTGGCGGCCGTCCCACATCCATTACTCGCTGACCGGAGACGGCTGGGCGCAGCGCCTGATTACGCAAATGTATTTCGAAGGCGACCCGCTCATCGAGCAATGCCCGATCATCAAGACGCTTCCGAGCGAAGAGCAGGTGCGCGGACTGATCGCGTTGTCCGATCCCGGCAATAACATCGCGCTCGATAGCCGTTGCTATCGCTTCGACATCACATTGCGCGGCCGGCGCATGACGTACTTCGAGCCTTCGAAGCAAGGAGCCAAATAAATGAATCGCCCATCTTTTCCCTCGGTTTCCGAGTTTGGCGGCCCCGTGCGTTTTCGCGAGACGGCGTCGCAGACCGGCGGCCCGTATGTCCACATCGGGCTCGCGCCCAAGCAGGCCGGTTTCGACATCTTCGAGAATAATTTCGGCAACGTGCTCGTCGCGCCCGATACGAAAGGCCAGCGCATCGCGATCGAAGGCCGTGTATTCGATGGATCCGGGACGCTCGTACGCGACGTGCTCGTGGAGCTGTGGCAAGCCAACGCGGACGGTCGCTACGCGCATCCGGGCGATGGCCGCGATCTGCCGCTCGATCCGTCGTTTCGCGGTTGGGGGCGAGCGGGCGCCGACTTCGAAACCGGCGTATTCCGCTTCGAAACGATCAAGCCGGGCCGAGTGCCCGGGCACGGCGGCGCGCTGCAAGCGCCGCATGTCTGTCTCGTCCTGTTTGCGCGCGGGATCAACGTCGGGCTCCATACCAGGCTGTATTTCAGCGACGAAGCCGACGCGAACAGAAGCGATCCCGTGCTGACGGGCATCGAATGGGAAGTGCGGCGCGGCACGTTGATCGCGCAACGCGGCCAGCGCGACGACGCCATCGTGTATTCGCTCGATATTCGTCTGCAAGATACGCCCGACGGCGGCCGCGAGACGGTCTTTTTCGACATCTGAGTTCAGGGGTGTTCGAACGCGCGGCGTTCGGTGTTCGGTAATCGCACAGTTTTTCGATAATCGGCGTTGACTGGCGACGGGCAGACCTCTACATTGGTCGTCAACCCGAAGCCGGAGGCGCTCCCGCCAGCGCGATTACCGATGATTGATAAGACTATTTCTTCGCTCGAAGCCGCCGTCGCCGATATTCCCGACGGCGCCACCGTCATGATCGGCGGCTTCGGTTCGGCGGGCCAACCGGCCGAACTCATCGACGCGCTCATTGCACACGGCGCGCGCGAACTCACGATCGTGAACAACAATGCCGGCAACGGCGAGATCGGCCTGGCCGCGCTGCTCAAGGCACGACGTGTGCGCAAGATCATTTGCTCGTTCCCCCGCCAAGCCGATTCGCAGGTTTTCGACGCGCTGTTCCGCGCCGGCGAGATCGAGCTGGAACTCGTGCCGCAGGGCAATCTCGCGTTGCGAATTCAAGCGGCCGGTGCCGGCTTGGGCGCTGTTTTCACGCCGACCGGATACGGCACGCGTTTGGCCGAAGGTAAGGAAACACGTGTAATCGACGGCAAACCCTATGTGCTCGAATATCCGATCAAGGCCGAATTCGCGCTGATCAAAGCGCATCGGGGCGATCGTTGGGGCAATCTGGTTTACCGCAAGGCGGCGCGCAACTTCGGCCCGATCATGGCGATGGCCGCGACGACGACGATTGCACAGGTGTCGGAGATCGTTCCGCTCGGTTCGCTCGATCCCGAAACGATCGTCACGCCCGGGATTTTCACGCAACGCGTCGTGGCGGTCCTGCAAGCGGGTGCGCTTGCGCGCGCCGCATGAGGAGCATCGTATGAATAGCAACAGATGGACGCGCGATCAAATCGCCCAACGCGTGGCCCGGGACATCCCGGAAGGCGCATACGTCAACCTCGGCATCGGCTTGCCGACGAAGGTGGCCAACTACTTGCCGGCCGAACGAGAAGTGTTCCTTCATAGCGAGAACGGCCTGCTGGGCATGGGGCCGGCACCCGCGCCGGGCGAGGAAGACCCGGAGCTGATCAACGCGGGCAAAGAACCCGTGACGCTGCTCGAGGGCGGTGCTTTTTTTCACCATGGCGATTCGTTCGCAATGATGCGGGGGGGCCATCTCGACATCTGCGTGCTGGGCGCATTCCAAGTATCGCGAACGGGCGACCTGGCCAATTGGCACACCGGCGCGGCCGATGCGATTCCGGCCGTCGGCGGCGCGATGGATCTGGCGATCGGCGCCAAGCAGGTGTTCGTCATGATGGACCACCTGACGAAGTCGGGCGAATGCAAGCTTGTGCAAGCGTGCACCTACCCGTTGACGGGCATCGGCTGTGTCGATCGAATCTACACGGATCTCGCGGTGATCGACGTAACCGAAGCGGGCCTGATCGTCACCGAGTTGGCCGAAGGGCTCACGTTCGAAGCGTTGCAGGAAGTGACGCCGGTGCCGCTTATGCGGGCTTAATCGAAAGCGACTCGGTACGACGGGTCGCTAGCGCGCCAGGGCAATCCGGCATCGCTCGAAACCTTTCACGTTTCAGTTCATTGGAGACAGCCACCATGCAGCGGGCGCAAGGCATCGCTTATACGGTCAACGGCCCGGACGGCGCCCCCGTTCTCGTCCTTTCGAATTCGCTCGGTACAACGGTCGACATGTGGACGCCTCAACTCGATGCGCTATCGAAGCACTATCGGGTCGTTCGTTACGATACGCGCGGGCATGGCGCGTCGGTTGTCCCAGCGGGGGCGTACACGCTCGAGATGCTGGGGCGCGATGTCCTGGCGGTGCTGGACGCCTTGCAGGTCGAACGGGCCCACTTTTGCGGGATCTCGATGGGCGGCCTGACGGGCCAATGGCTCGGTGTGCATGCCGCTGAACGAATCGATAGGTTGATCGTCGCCAATACCGCGGCACGCATCGGGTCTGTGCAAGGCTGGGGCGAACGCGCGGCGCTCGTGCGTGCGCGCGGCATGGCCGAAGTGGCGAGCGGCGCGGCAGGGCGCTGGTTTACGTCGGCGTTCGCGCAGCAGCAGCCCGAGGTGGTGCAACGGCTGACGGATCAATTGAGTTCGATACCCAGCCAAGGATATGCAGGGTGTTGCGATGCATTGTCCGTGGCGGATCTACGTGACGAGATCGCGAAGATCGCAGCGCCGATGCTTGTGATCGCGGGTGCGAGCGATCCGGTGACGACCGTCGATGATGCTCGGTTTATCGTCGAGCGCGTGCCGGGTGCGCGAATGGCGACGTTGGACGCGGCGCACCTGTCCAATATCGAGGCGGCACAAGCGTTCAACTCGGCCGTCCTCGCATTTCTGATGGCGTCAGACGGCGAGTAGTGCGAGTTCCTGCGCGCCTTCGCGTAAGGCGGGCAAAATCCGGCTCTCCATTTCCGCGATCGAAATGCGCGCCGCCTGCACGCCGACATTGAGCGCGGCGGTGACTTGGCGGCCCGCCCCGAGAATCGGAACGGCGATCGAGCGCAGGCCGATTTCCAGTTCTTGATCGATAAGCGCATAACCATTCGTGCGGACGGATTCGAGCGTGCTGCGCAACCCCTCGCGCGAGACGATCGTGCGAGGCGTGTATTGAATGAGTTTCGTGCGGTCCAGATAAGCATCGAGCGCCTCGTCGCTAAAGTGCGCGAGCAGCACCCGGCCCATCGACGTGCAATACGCGGGCAAGCGGCTGCCGATATGCAGATCGATCGACATGATGCGCGACGTCGATGCGCGCGCGATGTAGAGGATTTCGTCGCCGTCGAGGATGGCCACCGAACTCGATTCGTTGAGTGTGGCGCTGAGATGGCGCAACACCGGTTGCGCCGCGTGCGCGAGCGGCGTGGTGGCGAGATAGGCGTGGCCGAGCTTGAGTACGCGCGGACGAAGCGAAAACAGGCGGTTGTCTTCCTCGGTGACGAAGCCCAGTTTCGTCAACGTATAGAGGCAGCGCCTGACCGCGGCGCGCGGAATGCCCGTGCGCTGGCTGATTTGCGACGTCGTCAAGACGCGGCGCTCTTGCGAGAAGGCTTGCAGCACAGCCAAGCCCCGTTCGAGCGAAGTCATGAAATTCGGATCGCCGGCCGGTGCGGGGTGCGGTTCTGCTTCCGATAGCGAAGGGTCGATCGCGTCACGCGTTTCGACGTGTTCGGCATTGTCCGCTTGTGATTCCGGTGCGTGCTGGCGGCTCGCTCGTTTCATGGCATTCCTTGGGTGCGCGGGTTATCGCTGGATGCAACGTGTGCTGGGTATTGTAGTTCGATCACCGCACGAAGTGCTGTTAATCGAACTTAACGATTGGGCTGCGCCTGATCGAGCGTCAACTTTTCATTAGCGAAGGAGCTGCAATGGAACAAGCGTTTATTTGCGATGCCATCCGGACGCCGATCGGCCGCTACGGCGGCGCGCTGGCCCCGGTGCGGGCCGACGATCTCGCCGCCGTGCCGCTCAAGGCGCTGATGGCGCGCAATCGGGAAGTCGATTGGGCGGCAATCGACGACGTGATTTTCGGCTGTGCGAACCAAGCCGGCGAAGACAATCGCAACGTCGCGCGCATGGCAACCTTGCTGGCCGGCTTGCCGGAAGGTGTGCCGGGAAGCACCGTCAACCGGCTTTGCGGTTCGGGGCTCGATGCGCTAGGGATTGCCGCGCGCGCGCTCAAGAGCGGCGAAACGCAGTTGATGATCGCGGGCGGCGTCGAAAGCATGAGCCGAGCGCCGTTCGTGATGGGCAAAGCAGAGAGCGCATTTTCGCGGGCCGCGAAGATCGAAGACACGACAATCGGCTGGCGGTTCGTCAACCCGGCGATGCGCGCGATGTACGGTGTGGATTCCATGCCCGAAACCGCGGAAAACGTCGCCTTCGAATTCGGCATCGGGCGCGAAGATCAAGACGCGTTTGCGCTGCGCAGCCAACAGCGCGCGGCAGCGGCTCAAGCGAGCGGCCGCTTCGACGAAGAGATCGTCCCGGTCACGATCGCTCAGAAAAAGGGCGATCCGGTTGTGGTCGCGAAAGACGAACATCCCCGCGCGACGACTATCGAGGCACTAGCGAAACTCAAGGGCGTGGTGCGTCCCGACGGTACCGTGACGGCGGGCAATGCATCGGGTGTCAACGACGGCGCCTGCGCGTTATTGCTCGCCAATGAGCAGACGGCGTCGCGGTTCGGTCTCACGCCCCGCGCACGTGTGGTGGCGATGGCGACGGCCGGCGTCGCACCGCGCATCATGGGGGTAGGGCCAATCGATGCGGTGCGCAAAGTGTTGAGCGTGGCGCGGCTGACCCTGGATCGGATGGACGTGATCGAGCTGAACGAAGCATTCGCCGCGCAAGCGCTGGCGGTTGCGCGATCGCTCGACATTGCCGATGCCGACGAACGGCTCAACCCGAACGGTGGTGCGATTGCGTTGGGGCATCCGCTCGGGGCCTCGGGTGCGCGTCTTGCCACGACAGCGATGTATCAACTCGCCCGCACCGGCGGACGATACGCGCTGTGCACCATGTGCATTGGCGTCGGGCAAGGGATCGCGCTTATTCTCGAGCGGGTTTGAGCGCATCGTACTTTCTCTGCATTGGACAACGTCGATTAAGCATTTCTTAAGCCTGAGCCATTCACACTGCTCTGATTCTCGGATGCGGCCACCCTATGCCATGGGCGCCGCGAGATGACGAGGAGTGGATCTAGCGAGCACATCTAGGAAGTACATCGTTCGTCGGTCCCACTCCATTCATCCTTTTCGCACTAGATCCGCGGAAAGTGAATTGAAAGGTGGGAACGAAACCCATGACAAGCAGACTTGTGCCCATGCTCGGGGCAGTGGCTAGTGCGCTAGCGATCGGCGGGTGCGCCGCGTATCACCCGCTACCGTTATCACAGCACGCGCGGTTGGCGGATCGCATCGACGATATCCGCCATAGCCTGCCAGCCCCGACACCCGGTGCCAAAGCGGTATTCATCGACGTCGCGCAGCCTCTGAGCGTCGATCAAATCGGCTTGCTCGCCATTCTGAACGACCCTGAGCTTCGGACGGAACGCGGCGAGTCCGATCTCGCCCGAGCGGATCTGGTCCAAAGCGCGACGCTGCCCAATCCGTCCGTGAGCCTGGGCTATGCCGCGTTGCTAGGGGGACCGGGCACCACGGGGGCGTTCACGGCGTCGTTGGCACAAGATCTCGCATCGCTCGTGACCTATCGAAGCCGCGTCGCGGTCGCGCGGACACATGTCTCGGAAGTCAACGCCAATCTGCTTTGGAATGAGTGGCAAGTCGCGCAAAAGGCTCGCCTCCTGAGCGTGGATCTCTATTGGGGCGAACGTTCGATCGAAAGCAACGAATCTGCCTTTCAATCGCTATCGAAGGAGGCTACGGACGTAAGCCATGCCGTGGACGTCGGGAGCATGAGCCTATCCGAGCTTGGCCCGATCTTGGCTTCGAAGGCGTCGGCCGAACATACGCTCGCCTCGATGCGTCTCGACCAACTCAAGAATTGGCAGGATCTCGACGCGCTGCTCGGGATGAAACCCGGGATCCGATTTGCTATTGCCGCGCCCGAAGTCTCCGAAGCGCCGACAAACCTCGATTCACTGATCGCGAGCGTGCCGGACAGGCGTCCCGATCTGGTTGCGCTTCAGCTCGGCTATCGCTCTGCCGACGAAAGCGTGCGCGCGGCCATTCTCGGGCAGTTTCCGGCATTCGTCCTTGGCGGCTCGTACGGATCCGATACATCCGATGTGCGCTCGGCCGGCCCCACGGCGACGTTCGACCTGCCGATATTCAATCGGAACCAGGGCGAAGTGGCCAAGACGCGCGCCACACGGCGCTTGCTTCACGAGCAATACCAGGCTCGGCTCGACAATTCCGTTTCAGACATCCTTGCACTCGTCGCGCGCAGTCATAGCATGGCCGTCGATCTGACGCATGCCCGGCAAAGTGCAGCGGCGGCCGAGGCGCAGGCACAAGCGGCGCGAAGCGCCTACGCGCGAAGCGATTTGGATCAACGTGCGCTGAGAGATTACGAATCGACGGCGTTGGACCGACGCCTGGACGTCTTCGGTCTCGAACGCGGGCTCGACGAGGCACGTATCGCCCTTTCATTGGAGTTGGGGTTGGGCCTTCCGCAGACACGTTTGGCTCCGCTTGACCCTGTGAGGTAACGAATGAAAAATCAATGGATTTTAGGTGCCGTCGCGTTGGCGGCTTGGTCGAGCTTTGCCGTCGCCGCGTCCGATGCCGGTGCGCCCAGCGCGCTCGTCACGCAGACGGCGTTGCGCCAAGGCAGCTTGCCGCACACGATCGAAGCGTACGGTGTCGTTCAAGCTTCAGCTGCGGCGAGCCGAACCGTCATGGCGGCGGCTTCGGCAACGGTACAGACACTCTATGTTCGGGACGGCGAAGAAGTAAACGCCGGCGCGCCGTTGATGCAACTTACGCCGAGCCCACAGACGAGTGCTGCATACACACAGGCGCAATCGGCGTTGCACGTGGCCGAGCAACTCGCTGCGCGGACCAAGCAGATGTTCGCGCAACATCTTTCGACCGCGCAGCAATTGGCGGATGCGCAAAAAGCGGAATCCGACGCGCAATCGAATTTGGCGGCGCTGAAAGCACAGGGCGCCGGGGGCGTGCAAGTAGTGCGAGCGCCGTTCCGCGCGATCGTGCTGCATGTGTCGGCATCGCAAGGAACGCTCGTTTCGGCGGGCACGCCGCTATTGGATCTCGCTAGCCCGGAGAAAGCGATTCTCAAAGCGGGCGCCGTCCCGGCTCAGGCCATGCTCGTCGGTAGCGGCAACGTAGCCCGCGTATCGGTGGTGGGCGAAGAGGAGGGATGGCCGGGCACCGTCGTGCAGCGCGGTTCGATGGTCGATCCCGCGACCGGCCTCGTCCCGATCGAGATTGCGCTGCCGCCAGGCCGTTTTCTACCCGGCGAGGCGGCCGACGCCACCATTACAGTCGGCCAAACCCAGGGCTACGTGGTGCCGCATGCCGCCATTCTCGTCGACGATCACGGCGGCACGTATGTCGTGCAGAACGACGGCTTGAAGGCGCGCAAAGTTACGGTCAGTGTTGCCGGCTCGCAGCGAGATCAGGATGTGATTCGCGGCAGCGGATTGAATCCTGGCCAGCCCCTCGTTCTATCGGGAAATTATCAGCTCGACGATGGCATGAGCATGCGCGTAGCGCCGCCGGCTAAGAAGGGGGAGCAATGACGTTCGCCGGATGGCTGCACCGTCATCGCCTCCCCGTGCTGGCGGTTGCGTTCGTTTTGACACTGGCCGGCCTCTATGCCGCAATCAGCTTGCCAGTCGGCCTATTTCCGCTCACGAGCTTTCCCCGGATTCGAATCGAAGTCGATGCGGGCAGCATGCCGGCCAAGCAGATGCTGGTGGATGTTACGGAGCCGCTTGAAGCGGCCGCGCGCGCTGTGCCGGGCGCCGTCGATGTATCGTCGACAACCTCGCGCGGGTCGGCGGAAATCTTCGTGGATTTTCCGTGGGGCTCGGATATGAGTCAGGCATTGCTGAGCGTCGATGCGGCATTCGCGCAAAAGATGTCCGATCTTCCGCAGGGCATAACTTATAGCGCGCTTCAGATGAGCCCGAACGTCATCATGCCGTTCGTCTCGTATGCCCTTCAATCCGACAGCAAGACACCTTCCGAGTTGCGGCAGATCGCGCGTTACCAGATCCTGCCGATGCTCACGGGTATTCCAGGCATTCGGCGAGTGGGGGTGCTCGGCGGTCAAACGCCGGAAGTCGAGGTGTCGATCGCGCCGCAGACCCTTCAAGCTTATGGGCTGACGATCGCCGATGTCGCGCAGGCGCTGTCGTCCACGAATACGGTCGCGGCGGTCGGTCGGCTTGAAGACAACGACCTGCTCTACCTGGCCGTCAGCAACAATGCCTTCACGTCGCTCGATTCGGTTCGCCAGGCCACTGTGCGCACCGGTAAAGGCAGTGTCGTGCCGCTGTCGCAGATCGCCCAAGTCAAGCTAGGCACGGCACCCGAATGGCTGCTCGTCAACAACAACGGCCATCCGGCGGTAACCTTCGATGTCTACCAGCAAGATAGCGCCGATTCGCTAAGCCTTGCCAAGCTCGTTTCCGCGCGGCTCGACACGTTCATGAAGACGCAGTCGAATACGATTCATCTCTACAAGTGGTACGACCAGACCCAACTCGTGCGTTCGTCGATCGCCGCGTTGGAGGAGGCGATCGCGATCGGGCTCGTGTTTGCGGCGGGCGTATTGTTCGCTTTCCTGCGCAATTGGCGCGTGACGGCCGTCGCGATGATCGTCGTGCCGATGTCGGTGCTCTGCAGCGTACTGATCCTCTGGCTGCTCGGGATGACGCTCAATATCATGACGCTCGGCGGTATCGCCGCAGCGATCGGGCTGCTGATCGACGACGTCATCGTGATGATCGAGCACATTGCGCGGCGGGCCGGCCACCCCGATCAGGAAGACCCTAATGCGGGCGTGCTGCACGCAGCGCGCGAATTTCTTTCGCCCTTGTTCGGTTCGACGCTCGCCACCACGATCATCTTCGTGCCGCTGGCGTTCTTGGACGGCGTGACCGGTGCCTTCTTCAAGTTTCTTTCTCTGACGATGGCGTCGTCGCTGATCATTTCGTTTTTTCTGACCGCGTTTACCGCGCCGTTGCTCGCTCGGGCGATGATCGACTTTAGTTCGTGGACGGACCCCGGCCACGGTAAAGAGACCTGGATGCGCCGCACGCACGCGCGCTGGCTCGACGCCATGTTTCGCGCGCCGTGGCTCATCGTGCCGGGCCTAGTCGTGCTGGCGGGCGCGGGGTACTTGGCTTATCACCACGTCGGCACGGGCTTTTTGCCGCGCATGGACGAGGGCGGGTTCGTGCTCGACTATCAAACGGCACCGGGCACCTCGCTTGGGGAAACGAACCGCGAACTGCAGCAGGTGGAGGCTATTCTCAGGAGCAATCGTTACGTCGATACCTATTCGCGCCGCACCGGCGCAGGGCTTGGCGGCGATTTGACCGAGACCTATCAAGGCGACTTCTTCGTCCGCCTCGTCGATCCTTCTAAACGGCCCGATATCTGGAAGGTGATGGACGACATCTCGAGCAAGGTGACGCAGCATGTCCCCGGCGTCGATTTCGATACACACCAGTTGATGAGCGACATGATCGGGGACATGGTGGGCCGCCGGCAGCCTGTCGTCGTTCAACTGAGCGCGAAAGACCCGGACGCGCTCGGCGCTATCGCCAAGAAGGTGGCGGACGCTGTCTCGAAAGTGCCCGGCGTGGAGCCGGCCTCGGTCGACCCCGGCGTGGTGCCCGCGGGCGACGCGCTCGAGATTCGTGTCGATGCCGTCGCGGCGGCGCTCAAGGGGATGACGCCAGCAGACGTAAAGGAGCAGGTCTACCACTATCTGAACGGCACCGTGGTAACGCGTTACCTCGGGACGGCACAGGATGTCGGCGTGCGGCTTTGGCTCAAGGCGCCCCATACGCCCATTTACCGCGATAGCCTTGCCGATCTGCCGATTCGCGCGCCGAGCGGCGCAATCTTTCCGTTGCGGAGCGTAGCGGCAACGCACTTCGTTTCCGGGCAACCGCAGTTGACGCGAGACAACCTTCGGCAAATTGTGGCGGTGACGGCTCAAATCAGCGGTTCGCACGATCTCGGTTCGACGATCGCGGCGATTCGAAGCGCGTTGGACAAGCGCGGCGTAATACCCGCGGGTGTGACCTATACGTTCGGCGGCGCCTACAAGCAGCAGCAGATGGCCGTGCGCGGCATGATCAAGGTGTTCGCAGCGGCTGTCACC
The DNA here is from genome assembly GCA_963838695.1 of uncultured beta proteobacterium. Lineage (GTDB taxonomy): Bacteria > Pseudomonadota > Gammaproteobacteria > Burkholderiales > Burkholderiaceae > Trinickia. Next base: position 200,501 of record CAWIRZ010000048.1, read on the forward strand.
GCTGAAATCATTTTGCTGCTGTTCTTATACCGACAACTGTTCGTGCCGCTCGTCATCATGGGCACGTCGCTCTTTTCGACAGGAGCGGTGTTCATTGGCTTATGGGCAACCGGCGTCGAACTGAACATTACCGCCATGATGGGCATGGTGATGATCATCGGGATCGCGACGGAGATGGCGATCTTCCTCGTCTCGGAGTATCAGCTCTTGCGAGAAACGATGGGCCACCTCGAGGCTTTACGGGAGGCGGCGCTCAATCGTCTTCGCCCGATCGCGATGAGCACGCTCGCCATGATTCTCGCGCTTGTGCCGTTGGGTGCCGCGGTCAGCGGGTCGGGCGACCAGATGCTGCAGCCCTTGGCGATCGCGATCATCGCCGGCGCATTGGTGCAGTTGCCGCTAGTGCTACTCGTGATGCCCGTGATCATCGGGCTGACCGTTCGTCGCGCGGATCGAACGCCTGCTTCTCGTTGATCCGGCAGGCGTTACTTGGCGATTTGCTCTTGCCCGCAGTCGTGCATCGGCAAATCGCTGTTCGCCGCAAAATCCGGCACGATGGTGAACGCATCGAGGCACGCATCGCGCATCCTATCGAACGGAAGCATGGCCGCGATGGTAGTCATGCAAGCCGACGCCCTGCTGTCGGTCGATCTCGTTGGATACGCTTATTTATCGGCGTCGTCCAAGAAAGCGGTGGTGTACGTTTTCGATAGATCCACGTCCGTTGCCTTCACGCTCGGGTCGATCGTCGACAGGATGGCGAGCACCGTTCTAGGGCCGTCGGCTGGCATCCGCCCGTCGATCGAGAACGTGGGCCGATAGGCTTTGAGCGCAGCGACGTAGAGCGCTTTCTTTTTTTCATAGAAGCTGCGCGGCAATTGCGCGACGATCTGGTCCGCGCTATGCGTATGGATATATCGCAGCGCTTCCACGAAAGCGTGTGTGAGCTTGCGTGCCGCATCGGGATGCGCATTCACCCACGCCGTGCGCATGTACAGACATCCAGCGGGATAACGACCGCCCAGCGTTGCTCGTGTGCCCACTTCGGTGCGCAAATCGATCAAGATCTTGGCTTCGCCGCTCGAGAGCAATTCCGCCGCGGTGGGGTCGGTGGTCATCCCCGCCACGATCCGGTGACTGCGCATGGCATTGATGAAGGTCTTGCCCGCATCGACCGGCAACAGGCGATAGTCGCTTCTATCGACCCCGAACTTCTCCGCCAGGTACTGAGTGAGAAAATCCGTCGACGATCCGAGCCCTGTTACGCCGAGCGATTTCCCCTTGAAATCGGCAGGCGTCTTGATATCCGCGGCATGCGAGGCGGCCACGAGTTCGACTTCTCCGGGTGCGGAGGCGAACTGCACCAGCGATTCCACTTCGGTGCCCTTGCTTTGCAAATCGATCGTGTGATCGTAAAAGCCCACGACGCCTTGTACCGCGCCTGCGATCAGTTCGTCCTCGGCATTGACGCCCGCCGGCTCGGTCACGACATTCACATCCAGTCCCGGCTGCTCGAAGTAGCCGAGCCGTTTCGCGAGTACCGCGGGTAGGTAGATGATCTTGTCGATGCCCCCTACCATGAGGGTGATCGTATCTTCGGCGTAGGCGGCGCGCGTTGCCCAGGACGTGCCGAGTACGAGCGCGGCCATAGCTGCCGCGCGTCTTACAGTACTCATCGTGGTCTCTCCACTTCGTATTTCGTGTAGTTCGTCGCGCGGCGCACACGCGCGCGACGTCTCGAATCTTTCTTAGATTTCATCCGGCGGTAGCCTAACGATGACGCTCAAGCCGCCCGTGGAGCGAGTCGCGAGCTCGATCTGGGCGCCGCATGCCTTTGCCGCTTCGCCGACGATCGCGAGACCCAGGCCGAAGCCGTCGTTGTCCGACATGTTGCCTCGGCTGAACCGCTCGAACACGCGGGCCTTCAAGGCATCCGGAATACCGGGCCCCGTATCGTCGACTTGTAAGATCGCGCCCCCGTCTTTGTCGGGGCCGACATGAACCGTCACGTGGCCGCGATGCGGCGTATAGCGAACCGCGTTATCGACAAGGTTGAACGCGATGGCATGCACGAGCGTGGGATATGTCCAAATCGCGACCTCGGCGCTCGTCGCACTCAAGCCCAGATCGATTTCCTTATCGTCTGCGAGAACGGATAAATCGACCAGCACCTCTTGCGCGAGATCGAGCAGCTTCGCCTTCTTGCGCGGAAGATTCGCCGCGCGGCTCGATTCCGCATGGGACAAGCTCAGCAACTGGTTGATGAGGTCCTTTTGGCGACGCGCGCAAGCACGCACGGCGCGCAACGTATCGCTCAGTTCGGGGTCTTGCGTCAGATGCGCTGCGTAATCGAGCTGCGTGCTCATGATGGCGACCGGCGTGCGCATTTGATGGGCGGCGTCGGCGATGAATCGCTTTTGGATATTGACCTGAGCGGTTAGGCGCGTAGCGTATTGATTGATGGTATCGACGATGGGGCGTAGTTCGCGTTGCAACTGCATCACGCCGAGCGGGCTGAAGTCGTCCGTCTCGCGCGCCTGTAAATCACGGCGCAAATGGAGAAGCGGTTTGAGCTCGAGCGTAAGCCCGATCACCATAAGCGCGAGTGCGAGCGCAAGCAGCGCGGACTCCTGGACGAGCACGGGCCGCCATAGCGTTTGCAGCAAATGATGGTAAGCATGGCGGCTCTCCGCCACGCTGACGAGAACGGCCGTGGTGATGCCGCCCCGATACAGATGGCGAGTCAGCGTGACCATGCGCAACGCGTCGCCGTGGTATTCGACGCTGCCGTAGCGGGGCGCATCTTCCGGCGTGGGGGCATTTCTCGTCAAATCGGGCCAGCCGGCCAGCACTTCGCCTGACGCCGTCCGCACTTGGAAGTAGACGCGGTCTTGCTCGCGGGAGGCGAACATTTGCAGTGCGGCGGGGGGCGTCTCCGCACTGATCCGATCTTGTTGCCACCTGACTTGACCGGCCATGACTTCGGCTGACGCAAGTAGGCGTCGATCTTGGACGAGCAGGGCGGTGCGTCGAGCGTTTTGCCAGGATACGACGGCCATCAACGCCAGCACTAGCGTCATCGGGACGAGTACCCACAAGAGCAACCGCACACGCAACTGGTTCATGCCGTAGCATTCGCGTCGCGCAACAGATAGCCGAGCCCGCGCAATGTCAGGATGCGCGCCTGCGAACCCGATAGCTTGCGGCGTAGGCGATGTACGTACGTTTCGATGGCGTTTTCGCTCGCTTCGCTGCCGATGTCGAATACCTTGACCATCAGCTGCGCCTTGGTAATGGTTTTACCTTGTCGCAGCATCAGCGTCTCGAGCACGTGATGTTCGCGCAGTGTCAATTCGAGCAGCCGGCCGCCGGCACGGAATTCGTGCGTGTCGAGATCGAACTGAAGATCGGCGCATTGCACGACCGATTGGCTGCTGCGCCCCTGCCGCCTAATCAATGCCTTGATGCGCGCAACGAGTTCGCGCATTTCGAACGGTTTCCCCACGTAGTCGTCCGCGCCTAGATCGAGGCAATCCACCTTGGCGTCGATCGAGGCATTGGCCGTTACGACGAGGACCGGCGTATCGTTGCGGCGGCGCCGAATGCTGCTGAGCACGTTGCGCCCATCCATGCCGGGCAGGCGAAGATCCAGGAGTAGCAGGTCGTACTGGGATTGGCTGATACGATCGATGGCGGCGGAACCGTCGTGTACGCAATCGACGTCGAATCGCTCCGCCTGCAGCGCTTTACTGAGCCAAAGTGCGAATTCTAAGTTGTCTTCTACGAGCAGCAGTTTCATCGAGGCCACCAACGTCTCACGCAAATCATTCTCGGTGATCGGTATCCGACAGCGGGAGCGTGGCGCATTTCTCGGAAGAGGGAAGACCGAGACGAGCCGATTGGTTCTTGAAGAGGTCTCTTATGCTGCCCTCCGGATAGCCGCATGCCGCGCACACCGGTATCGAACCCGTATCGTATGGGTTCTTTACAGTTACTCGCCAGCCCTACCAACGGCTTCAAGAGTGGGTGGAGATATTCGCGTGAGTGAGAACACTTCAACCGATATCGGTTGCCGTTTTACAGCGAGGCACTGATGCTGCAATTTACGTGCTCTTCGGGGTATTCCACAATCCGTTGTTTCCCTGCGTCTTTCTGCCTGACGCGCATCGCGCTCTCATCGACGGTGAACACGGAAACTGCACCGTTCAGGCCCGCGGCCTGCCTCTCGAGCGACTTGGCGGCGGCTGCTGCCTGTTCGACAAGTGCGGCGTTTTGCTGGGTAACGTCCTCCATCTGCATCACGGCTTGATTGACCTGTTCGATGCCCACGCTCTGCTCTATCGAAGCTGCCGCGATGTCGGCGACGATATCGGACACCTGTTTGATCGCCTGTTTGACCGAGCCGACGGTTTCGCCCACTTCAACGGCCTGCAGCGCACCGTCGCGAATCATCGCGACCGATGACACGATTAAATCCTTGATCTCCTTCGCCGCCGCAGCGGAACGTTGCGCTAAGCCGCGTACCTCGTTAGCCACCACCGCGAAGCCGCGCCCTAGCTCGCCCGCCCGCGCGGCCTCCACGGAAGCATTCAAGGCGAGAATGTTCGTCTGGAACGCGATGCCTTCTATGGCGCTCGTGATCTCCGAGATCTTCGTCGAACTGCGGCGGATCTTTCCGATCGTCGCAACCATGCCCTGTACAGCGTCGTTGCCGCTCTCGGCCATACCTGCCGCGTTGATCGCTAATGCGTTCGCTTGCTGCGCGTTATCCGCGTTCTGTCGCACAGTATTAGTCAATTGCGCCATCGTCGATGCGGTTTTCTCGAGCGCGGCAGCCTGCTCCTCGGTCCGCCAGGAAAGGTCCGCGTTGCCGCTTGCGATTTCCGTCGATGCGATCTGCACCGATTCGGTCGCCGAGCGGATCTCCGAAACCACTCCCGCCAAATTGCCGTTCATTGCGCGAAGCGCTCGCAGCAGCGTGCCGACCTCGTCGCGTCGATCCGTCTCGATGCGCGACGTCAAATCGCGGGAAGCCACCGTTTCCGCCACGCGCACTGCTTGCCGGATCGGAATCGTGATGCTGCGGGTAGCCAGCCATGCGACGGCGATGCCGCCTGCAACGCCGCCGCCGCACAGCGCGAGCAGCCATACGACACTGCTTGCATAGGTGCCGTGGGCTTCGGCCGACGTTTCATTGCTCTGCTCGTTTTCATAACCGCTGAAATGCACCATGATCGCGATCCAGCGATCGAGTGCGGGCACCGCTTCGCTCATCATCACGTTGCGTGCGCTAGGATCGTTCGCGAGCCCGAGGGCAAACACTTTGGCCGCGGCCGGGAACGCACTGCTGTGGGCCGCTTTCAGCGCCTTCAAAAAGTTGCGCTCGTCGTCGCTCACGCCCGGATCGTCGCCAAACAGTGTGTCAAGCTGCTTCGCAGCACTTTCATAGCTCGCGATGCTGCGATCGAATATGCGCTTCTGTGCGGCCTTGCGCGAACCGTCCGAGAGCGCGACGCAATTGCGCATGGCGGCCGCCGCCTCCTGAGCGCTTTCGAGTGCTTGCGATACCAGCCGATTCTCATTCCCGCTGACGTCGACGGCATCGGTCAGCGCGCCGTTCATCGCATAGAGTTGCGTCGCGCCCACGATTGCCACGCCGACCATCAGCGCGACGAGTACACCAAATGCCAAGCCGAGCCTGGCCCCGATCTTCATGTTCGATCCGCGTGCGTCCATCGTCGGTCCTATCCGGGAAAACCGGTCGTACGGCCGGCACGTCTGGGCGCCAAGTGATGCGATTCGTCTCCAATTTCGACGCCTGTCTTGTTCTTGAAGCCTGCGCGTACCCCGGCGCGTCGTTGCCGTGCGCCGACGTGGCGAGGCGAGAAGGCCAACGCCCAGACGGATCGACTGCCAGCACGACCGGGCGAACCCACTGCGACGAATCGATTCGGTCGTTGGAAGGATGGTAAAGACGCAAGCTGTCTACGGGCTGTCAGGCAGCGAGCGAAAGAGCCCGTATTTACCCCAAGGGGTGTTACCGTTGGGCGCTGCCGCGCTGCGCAAGCGCTGCCAGCATGACGTTCGTTTGCTCCATCAGAGTGGTGTGGTACTCGACCGGCGTGACGATGTCTTCCGTGCGTGAAAGGAGTTCCTCGATGCCTCGCCGGAACGACAGATCGATCTCTTGGCACTGGACGGCTGCGAGTTGCGGCAGGACAGCGTCGACGAACTTGCACAGCACGGCCAAGCGGGCACCGAATCGCACCACCGCCTCGTTGTTTTCCTGTACTGCATTCCCCAGGCTGTCGGCAAGCTCGTCTGTGTGTCTTGTGTCTTGCGTTTTCATACGGCGTTCCCTCCGATCGGGAAAGCGGAAATGGCCTGCATCTCCATGCACGCGTTGTCCTTGCCTTCGATTGCGGTGCTCAAAACCTACGTCCTCACGCGAAAAATCCAGATTTCGGAGAAAGTCCGAGATCGACCTAGATCTATAGCATGGCGAAACTGGCGTTCAGCTTGCACGCGGATAAAAGCGCATATGAGAATGTGATGATTCTTTTGTAAGGATATCCCTCGTGAGGGGCACCGAGAGAATTCGATGGCGCGTCCGCATCCCCCGGCATGCGTAAGCTAAGGATTAGTTAAGGAATCGCGATCCAAACTTGTCGATGCCACAACCTACGCGCGCCGTTGCAATCGACGCCGAACGTGCCAACCGTGCCAAACGTGCCGAATTGCATCGATCTCGGCTCGGTGCGATGGGGCGTCGATTCGGACGGCTTCACTTCTCCGTTCACTTTGGAGCCGAGCAATCGCGGCCAACCTGATTGAACGAGGCCAACCTTATTTCTTTTCGCATAACGACCACGATGACCTTTCGTTCTCTGTTTGCCGTCACGGCGCTTTCCGCCTTGACGCTGAGTGCCCAGGCGGCGTCGCCCCGCTCCGCTTCCGAATCGTCGGCGCAAGTGCCGACGACCGTTGCCGCGCCCGACAATTCGCGTCTGCCGACTTTGATCGGACGTAGCGACGCTTGGACGCCGCACTACCATGGCGACTTCGATCATTTCGGCGTGGATACGAAACGCAACCTATTGCTGCTTGCCGCGGAAGACCACGGAACGGTGGAAGTCTTCGATCTTGTCACGGGTCAGCACGAACGAACGTTGACGAGTTTCAGTACACCGCATGCAATCCAATATTTGCCAGGCTTAGATAGGCTAGTCATCACGGATAGCGGTAACGGTCACGGCGGCACGAAAATCCTCGATGCCGCAACCTACGAGGTAACCGCCCATATCGACGTCGCGGCGGGCGCCGACTCGATGGCGTACGACCAGGCGAGAAACCGTCTTTACATCGTGAGTGGCGGCAAAGACGCGGGAATGACGTCGTGCTTCATCAATGAGGTCAATCCCGCGACCGGCAAGGTCGAGCGAAAGTTGCGCATCGATGCCGATCACGTCGAAGCGATGGTGCCGGAGGCGCACGGCGATCGGATGTTTGTCAACGTTCCGAGCCAGAACCTGGTGGCTGTCGTGAACAAGCGCACCTTGAAGGTCGTCGCCCGCTGGCCGCTTAACGGAGCAACGACGAATTTGACGATGGCGCTGGATGAAGCGGATCATCGCCTGTTCGTCGGCACGCGCAACCCCAGCAAGCTATACGTGCTGGATACCGACACAGGTAGGACCGTGGCGGAGCTCGACGCTCCGGCGATATCGGACAGCCTGCTTTACGACAAAGCCCGAAAGCGTATCTATATCGCGGGCGGCAAGGGCTATCTGGGCGTCTATGGACTCGACGCCCTCAACCACTACACGCAATTAGGGCAAGTCGCGACCGCACCGGGCGCGAAGTCCGGGATGTTCTGGGCACCTCTCGATCGCATCTATCTTGCTGTCTCGCCGGGGGAGCACCAATCCGGTGGCGCGATCGTTTGGCTTGCAATCAATCGATGAACGGCGTGGCGATACCGTTCCGTTCGGGGTAGGGCGTACATCATGCAAGCGGATACGGGCTCCGCGCGGGAGACGAGGGACCGAGCGGAGTCGATTTATGCGGATCATGCAGGGCGGGGCAGAGCAAACCATCGCCTACCGCTTTACCGGCAGACAAGGATTGCAATTTCCTTGCCTGCCTGCTCCCGCGTCTAGCCCGTTCCGGTTATTTCCCTGCACCGCTCTCCTTGGCGAGCATCGCATTCGCCTTGATCACATAATCGTTCGTGTAGGTCTTGGCTAGATCGACCGGCTTTTCGATCTTGCCTGCCAGCTTTTCGACGGCGAGGACAGTATCGGGGCCGTTCGCCGGCATCATGCCGTCGGCCAGGAACTGGCCTTTATCCTGCTCGAGCGCGTTGACGTACTCCTGTTTCGTCGAAAGCTGATTGCTGACGAAGTCGGGCGGCAGATGATCGGCAATATCCGCGGCGCTGTGCGTGTGGATCCAGTGCATCGTGGCGACCATCGCATTGACGACGGCCTGCGTTTCGCTTTGGTGGGTCTTCACCCAATCGGCGCGCGCGAGCACGCTGGCCGTGGGCCAATAGCCGCCGAGCCACTTGTTCACGCCGTCGCCCGTCGCCAGATCGATCGCCGAGACGCCAACCTTCATCTTCTCGACCGCGTTGACGGTCGGCTGCGTCGTCATACCGCAAACAATGCGGTGATGCTTGAGCGCACCGATCAGCGTTGGGCCTGCACCGACGCCCACACGCGTGAAGTCCTTCGAGGTCAGGTGATAGCGTGCGGCAAGATAGAGCGTCAAATCGTCGGTGCCCGAGCCGACGTCGGTGACGCCCACGGTCTTGCCCTTCCAATCGGCCGGCGTCTTCACGCCCGAATCCGGCGTACACATTTCACGCTCGCCCGGTGCGCCGCTCAATTGAACGATGTCGATCACGTCCTTGCCGTGCTGCTGGAAATCGATCGTATGGAGGTACCACGCACCGGCCATGTCGACTTGGCCGGATACCACGGCGTCCTCCGCGCCGACGCCACCGGCCGTTTCCGTGCTCAGTTGCATATCGACGCCGTATTTCTTGAAGTAGCCGAGATTCTGGGCCAACTGATACGGCAGATAGATCTGCTTGTCGATGCCGCCCACCATCAGCGTGACCTTCGGCAACGGGGTGGCCATGGCGGCCGAACTGAATACTCCAGCTGCGCAAGCCAAACCGGCCAGCAACATCGTCGCGCGTGATTTCTGCTTCATGACACACATCTCCTTGGTTATTGGAGATCCCGCGAGGGGATCTCTTTGGAAGTAGAGCTAACTGATTTGCTGTAAGCCCGATCGTTAGATGCCGGGCCGATTTCCGTCCGCGGCTGACGGGGGTTGCCACGACAGCAGCTTCTTTTCGAGCATGCCCATCAGCACTTCGGCGCTGAGGGCGATGATGCCGATGACCAGCATCGCGCCGAAGACGCCATTGGCATCGAACGTGTTTTGCGCGGTCGCGATCACGAGCCCAAGACCTTGCTGCGCACCGAGGAATTCGCCGACGATCGCGCCGATGATCGAGAATCCGAGGGCGACGTGCAGGCTCGCGATAATCCACGTCATCGCCGAGGGAAACACGACGTGCCAGATCACCTGGAAGCGCGACGCACCGAGGATGCGTACATTGGCGATCAGGTTGCGATCGACGCTGCGCACGCCTTGGAACGCGTTGAAGAACACCACGAAGAACACGAGTACCGCGGCGAGCACCACCTTCGACGGCATACCCAGGCCGAGCCACATCACGAACACCGAGCCCAGCACGATTCGGGGGAGCGCGTTGACGACTTTGATGTACGGGCCGACGACATCCGCAAGATACGGAATCTCGCCCAGCAACACGCCGAGGAAGACGCCGCCGGTCACGCCGACGATGAATCCGAGCAACGACTCTTCGAGCGTGACCCAGATCTGCAGCCAGATCGAACCGTATGCCGTGCCTTTTTGAGCCCAGTCGACGAGGCGAGCGACGATGCCGCTCGGCGAGCCGAAGAAGAACGGATCGATTACGCCCCAGGAGGTGAGCAGTTGCCAGCCGCCTACGATCAACAGGAATAGGCCGATGCGTCCGGCCAAAACATAGGTTTTGCGGCGCTGCGCTTTGCGCCGCGCGTTACCCGCGACATCGGCCGGATCCGTTGGCGCCGAATTCAGTTTGACACCAGAGTTCATGCTGGTCATGCCGCATTCCCCTTGAGACTAGAAACGGAGGTTGTGCGCGAATAGGCTTGCTCGACTTCCTCTCGCAGCGACTCCCAGATTTGTTGGTAGAGATCGAGGAAACGCGGGTGAAACCGAATTTCCTGCACTTCGCCGCGAGGGCGAGGCAGATCGATATCGAAGACGGCCTTGACCGTAGCGGGGCCCGCCGTCATGACGACGACGCGGTCCGCCAGTGCGATCGCCTCCTCGAGATCGTGCGTGACGAAAATCACAGAAGGACGGGTGCGCTCCCACAGACGCAGCAGCTCGTTCGACATGATCGCGCGCGTCTGCACGTCGAGCGCGGAGAACGGCTCGTCCATGAGCAGCATCGACGGCTTGTTGATGAGCGCGGCTGCGAGGCTCACGCGCTTGCGCATACCGCCGGACAGTTGATAGGGGAAATAATCTTCAAAGCCTGAGAGACCGACGGTGCGCAGCCATTCGCGCGCTTCCTCGGTGGCCTGCTTTTTCGGCACACCGCGGAAGATCGGGCCGAGCGCGACGTTCTTCAGAACCGATTTCCACGGCAGCAAAGCATCGTTCTGAAATACGAAGCCCGCCCCGTTCGTGATGCCGTCGACCACTTCTCCCGACACGCGCACGGCGCCGGCGCTTGGATGGTAAAGGCCCGCCGCGAGCGTGAGGGTGGTGGACTTGCCGCAGCCGGTGGGGCCCACCACCGCGCAGAACATGCCGGGCTCGATGGTGAGGTCGACATCGCGCAGAACAGTCTTCTCGGAGCCGTCGCGCGTTGGAAAGCGCTTCGTTACGCCGGAGAACTGAACGCCTCCTCGCCGCGTTGATGTGTCTGACATAACAAACCTTATTTCGTAGGCCCATCGCCGATCGATGGGCGGATTGCATGGATGTTGCGCCGCTGGATTTTTCCGTTTCGCGCTTCTGGGTATTCGTCCGCTAACGAGACGGGAATCGGAAAAAGCGGCGACTACTGCTTGGCATAGCGTTTGTTGCTCGAATGACGGGCGCGTCGGTTCTCCTTTAAAGGGCGGCATACGGGACCGGGTTTTCCGCATGCCGCCGCAAGCTGAGGGTGCGTGCTGTCAGAAGTGCCAGATACCGCCGGCTTCCACGCGCCAGGCCGATTGCGTGCCGAGACCTGTGCCCGATTGGAATGTCTTTTGGCCGTACATGGTTTCAAGACCGACATCGACCGTTGGAACGGGACGGAAGATCAGGTTGACGTGCACCGTCTTCGTGGTGACCGCATTGGTCGTATCGGCCGGCAAGAACGAAGCGAGGCGTTGGTGGTTGTAGCCGAGGCCGACATTCGAGCGCAGCTTGGGCGTCCACCAGTGTTGATAGAACAACTCGGCACCCGCGTCGGGCTGGATCTCGATGTTCGTTGCACCCGTCGGGTCCGCCGTCGTGCCGTTGTTCACCGCGAGCACGGACGCGACATTTGCGCCGAAGTCGTCAGGTAAATAGCGGCCCAACGCCCCGTACCAAACCTGGCCGCCGAAGTTGTCCTTGCTGCGCGGGAGATTGAAGGTGACACCCATCAAGGCCGCCGCTCCGAATTTCGTTTTACGTGCACCGTTCTGATCCGTGAAGCCGAGATCGCGGGCGATACCCGACACCTGGAAGTGGCCCCAGTCGCCCTCGCGTTCGTACTTCACGGAAAGATCGGGGAACGGATTCGTCTTGGTGACGGCTTCGATGTTGTCCTGCGTGTCTTGATAGCCCGTCTGCGGATTTTCCAGGGCGAAGGACAACGCACCGCCCCGACCGAGCGGCATCGTGTATCGGATCTGCGGGGTCCGTGCCGCGGGCAAGCCGGCGGGGCCCGCGTTGTCGAACGATTCCAACGAATCGGGATCGTCGATAAAGTTCGAATTGGCCATACCGACAAGGAACGGCCCGATCGTGCCGTAGGCGGTTACGATCCGCGCGCCCCAGCTGTTGTTCTGAAGCGCTTGGTTGTTGTCGCCGCCGGAAGTAAAGCCGTAGAAGTCGAGGCCGAAATTGGTTGTGATGTTGCCGTACGGGCTCGGCGTGCTGGTGCCGACTACCAAGCGCGAAACCTTGTCTTGGAAGTGGAACGTGCGTTCCGATTGCGCGCGGGCATTGCTGCCTTTGGGATCCAAATTGCCGATCGCGAATTTCGGTCCGAGGTTTTCAGTTGGGTCGTAGATGCCTTGGAAATTGATGAAGCCGCCGATACTCAGAGACGTATTGGTCCCGGGCACGATAAACGAGTGCGGCATCGTTCCGCGACGCACATATTCCGCCGATGCACTCAACTGCTCCGCCTTCATCGGCGTCAGTTCGACGCCGGGTGCTTGCGCGACGGCAACGGGCTGCGCCAATTGCTGCTGCTGCTTCGCTTGGGTAGCCGCTTGTTGCGTCTGCGTGGCCTTCAGTTGCGCAATTTGTGCCGACAGATCATGGATTTCCGCTTCGAGCTGACTCAGCTGGTCCGCGTGTGCGGCCGGTACGACGGCAAGTCCGGCGATGGCAAAGCACATCATTTGCGCTGCTATCGATGTTGGCTTCCTGGTCCACCGCTGCCGTTGGTCGATCGAATTCGCCCACCTTTTCATCAATGTCTCCTGCATCTGATTGTTTTCGTGAGTACTGCTCGTCGAGTCGTGGCCTGCGAGCAGTGACCGCATAGTAGGGAGCGGAAGCTGTCTGTCGGCTGTCAGAAAACGGCCGTTTCCGTCCGTACTTACCCCATGCGCTTGCGGCTTATGGCGAGCGCACCCCCGCTGTTACAAACCTGTCGTGCGCTGACAGCTTTCTTTGGACACGGATCAAGACAATCGTCGAAACGACCGCAGATCGAATTGAAATCAGCGCGTGATTAATATGAAAACGATTTAATTCAAGCCAAATAAAATTGGCTTTTCGTTATTTCATCGACGGTCGAAATAGGCTTATCGGGCTTTGGGGGAGCGAGAGAATAGAGAAAAATAGTGAGGAGTAACGAAGCCGGTACATCGAGCCGGTGGCGGCCGCTCGGTCGTCGAAGGCGCAAAGCCGCCAAGCGTCGAGCGGATGGGGCTTTATTGCGGCTCGAGCGGCGCGGTACCGAAGGGGATAGCGCCGGGACGGCTTCGTGGCAACCGGTGCTCGAGCCAAGGTGGGCGGGCGATGCGCTCAGCTCAACCGCGGCCGCGCGATCCGTCGCTGCCGAAGCCGGTGCCCCAACCGCCGAAATGCCCGTCGGAACCATAAACGGCATGCGCGGAATTGGAAGCGCCGGGCGGACCGCCCGTGGTGGACGTGCAGCCTGCAAACAGCCCGAAGGCGAGTAGCGCGGCGATGCCTGCTAGACGCCGTCCGGGTGTGCAAAGAAGGGTTGACGATGGCATGGCGAACTCCTGTTTGTTGCGTTGTTTCACTCGAAAGGTGCCGGCGTACGAGTCGAAGCAAATCGCGGGCCTTCGCCGGTGGCGATGACGAAGGCCCGCTGTGGTGCCTTAAACGAAGCCTGTGGAAGCCAGTATCGTGCGCGGACCTTAATTTCTTCTGAGGACGTCGCCCCTCTCGTTCAAGTTCTCACCGCAATCTGCCGTTATCTCCGTCGTAGTGCTGCCGCTTTTCAATCGCCTCATGCTGGCTCTCGGAGACATATGGCAATGCTTGGAACCATTCGCGGTCGAATCCTGGCGACTTGCGTCGCGATCGTCGTGACCGCCCTCGCGGTGACAGGCGGCCTCATCTACTACGTCGTCGCGATTCATAACGATGAGGCGATCGACCAAAGCTTCAAGTCGATCCTGACGGGCCATGCGCTGGCCATCGACGGATGGGTTGAAAGCCGCACGCGCGAAACGCAGGCGTTGGCCGACACGATCGCGGTCGGCGAGGGCGATCCCGTGCCGGCGTTGAACCTACTCGCCAAATCGGGCGGCTTCCAAGTCATGACGCTCGGCTTGCCCGACAAGACGGCCTTCTCCAACGTGCCGCTCGCTCCGGGCTACGACCCGACGGCACGCCCCTGGTATAAGCAGGCGGTCGCCGCCGGCCACATCATCGTCACCGCGCTCTATCGCGACGCAAGCTCCGGCAAGCCCGCCGTTGCGTTCGCGGTGCCCATCCTGCGTGACGGAAATGTGAAAGCGGTGATGGCCGCTAGCCTCTTCATGCAAAGCGTGAGCGAGATCGTCACGGCCGTGCATCCGACACCGGCGAGCTTCGCCTTTCTCGTCGACGAAAAAGGCAACGTCATCGCCAGCGCGAAGACCGATCTCATCATGAAGCCGGCCACGAACATGGCCTCCGAGCTGACACCCGACGCGCTCAAGGCGATGCAAGGGGCTTCCTCTTCGGTGGTCGTCAAAATCGACGGCGCGGGGAAACTGCTGCGCGCCCAGCCGATTGCCGGCACCGACTGGAGTCTCGTGCTGGCAATGGATCAATCCGACGTGACGGCTGGTATGCGGGCCGTTGCGACGACGACGCTCGTCGCGATCGTATTGGTGGCGCTGCTTTCGGCGGCACTTGTCGGCACGTTGACGAACGCGGCGTTCAAGCGCGTGCTGCTCGTGCGCGACGCCCTGACCGATGTGGCGAGCGGCAGCGGCGATCTGGCAAGGCGGTTGCCTGTCAGCGGCAACGACGAAGCCTCGCAAATTGCCCATGCATTCAATTTGTTCGCCGAGAAGATCTGCGTAATCCTCATACATATTCGCGAGTTCAGCGAATCGGTCAACGTCGCCAGTGCCGAGATCGCACAGGGCAATCAAGACCTGTCGAGCCGGACCGAACTCGCCGCCTCGAACTTGCAGCGAACGGCTGCCGCGCTCGAGGAGATTTCCGGAACGGCGCGCAATTCGGCGGATGCTGCGACACAAGTGAGCCAACTTGCGGATTCGGCGTCCACGGTCGCCATGCGAGGCGGCCGCGTGGTGGGCGATGTCGTCTCGACGATGGACGCTATCACCAAAGCTTCGACGGAGATCGCCAATATTATCGGCGTGATCGACGGCATTGCGTTCCAGACGAACATCCTTGCATTGAACGCGGCAGTGGAAGCGGCGCGCGCGAGCGAGCACGGTCGCGGGTTCGCGGTGGTGGCCGGCGAGGTGCGCGCGCTCGCGCAGCGTAGCGCGCAGGCGGCCAAGGAGATCAAGCAGTTGATCGGCTCGTCGGTCGAACGGATCGAAGCGGGGTCCACCTTAGTGCAAACGGCCGGGGCCACGATGGACGAAATCGTCGAGGGTGTGCGCGGAATCACGAGCGTCATCGGCGAAATCTCGGTGGCTGCGACCGAGCAGAGCGCGGGGCTCGGCCAAGTCAATCAGGCCCTGGCGCAGCTCGACAACACGACGCAGCAAAACGCGGCACTCGTCGAACAATCGGCCGCCGCGGCGCAGATGCTGCGCGAGCAAGCCGCCAAGCTGGCGGAAGCCGTGGGCGAATTCAAGTTGTCGGCCTGAGCGCGCGCAGCGGGCGCGATGCGCCTCGCGCGTCGCAGCGTTTGCCCCGGATAGGTGCAGATCGGCGCCGGAACCGCAATCGGGTTGGCGCTGAGCAACGGCCCCCAGTTGCGCGCGAAACGGGGAACAGGCATATTGGCGCGTGACCGTCGCGAAACCGACTTTTCGTCGATTAGGACGGCTCACGGGTCTGGCTGGCTCCGCGCCGGCATTCGAATGTATTTAAAAAATTGTCACGCGCGAGGCGACGCATGAGCGCACTCGTTCTCCGAGCCGTACGGGGATGGATCGCTCGCTTTCGCGCGGGCAGCATTGTCACGTCGCTCGCCGCGTTATTTTTCTTGCTGAGTTTCTTTTGGACGGTAACGCTGGAGGATTCGACTTCTCCGCGTCAGGCCGTGCTGCGTGTACTCGCTTGGCCCGGTTATGCCGACGACGATTGGGTTCGGGGTTTCGAAAAGCGTTTTCATGCCAGGGTTGAAGTTACGTTCGTCGATTCCGACGAAGCGTTATGGGCGCGCATGCATAGCGCGGTGCCGCCGCCGTTCGATGTATTGGCGGCCAACACCGCGGAGATCGAACGTTATGGGCGCGCTGGGCTGATCGAGCCGCTCGACCTTTCGCTCATTCCGAATCGCGCGGCACAGCAGCCGTATTTCCGGCAGCTCGATGCCATCCGCGGGCTGACGAACGGGCACCATGCCTTCGCCGTGCCGTTTACTTACTCGTCGATGGGGCTGATCTACGACCGCAAGCAGATCGCGGTCGCCCCACGCTCGATGCTTGCGCTTTGGGATCCGCGCTATCAAGGCAAGGTGCTCGACTTCAACAGCGCACAGCACAATTTCTCGTTTGCCGCATTGGCGCTCGGCTATAGCGATCCGTTCCATCTCACGCCGGAGCAGATGCGCACTGTCGCGCGAAAGCTCGTCGAATTGCGGCGTAATTTGCTCACGTACTACACGTTGCCCGAGGAAGCGACGGCGTTGTTCACTCAACATCACGCGGCATTGATGTTCGGCAATTACGGTACGCAGCAGGTCGAGTTGTTGCGCCGCGCCGGAGTGGATGTCGGATACGTCGTCCCGGACGAAGGGGCGCTCGCGTGGCTCGATTGTTGGGCCGTCGTTAAGCGCCCGGGCAATCGCGGGCTCGCCTACGATTGGATCAACTATATGCTCCAGCCGGCGATCGGCGCGCAACTCACGCAACGAGAAGGGCTCGCCAATACGTTGACGCGCCTACCCGGCGAACCGTCGAGAGCGGGGCAGCATCTCGTCTGGATTCAGCGCGTCGAGAGTACCGGCCAGCGCGAAGCGCTATGGCAGCGGATCGAATCGGGCGAGCGGCTGAGGAACTTCCCCCAATGATCAAACTCGGCCTGACGTCCCGACTCTCGATCTTGCTGGTTTGTATCGGCGTGGCCGCTTCCGGTCTGACCGGCTATTACGCCTATTGCGCGAACCGGGCGATGATCATGCAAGAAGCGGAGCGCAGCTTGCTGACATCGACGCAACTGCTCAGCCAGCGCTTCACGGCCGCGCTCGGCGATGCCGGCGCCGACGCGCTCGTGCTGGGGTCGATGCCGTCCGCCGTTTCTGTCGCACGCGGCGACGAGCGGTCCGACGCCGGCCGCGCGAGGCTCGAGCAGGTATTCATGCGGTTCATGACCTATCATCCGGAGTACCCGCAGATTCGCCTCATCACGCGGTTCCGGCACGGGCTCGAGCGGATCCGCGTGGAGCGCGGCGCACACGGCATCGCGGTCGTGCCCGAGAGCGGACTGCGAGAGCAGGGGCAGGCCGCCTATGTGTTCGATACATTGGACATCGTGCCGGGCGATGTCTATCTTTCGCCAATCGGCTTCGAGCCCGCCTCTCCTTCGAATACGGACAAGGGTAGGCCCGCCATGCGCATTGCGTCGCCGATCGTCGATGCGAACGGCGAGAAGGTGGGCGTACTGGTACTGGATGTCGATCTAACCCGAGTATTTCAGCGGCTCGAACGCGACCTGCCGGCCGATTACCTGGTGTACCTCGCGAATGAGTGGGGCGACTTCCTGATTCATCCCGATCCGGATCAGACGTTCGGCTTCGAGCGCGGGCGGCGCGTGTTGATGCAGGCCAGTTTTCCGGCGACGCGCGCCATCTTCCAAGCGGGCCGCACGACGCTGACGTTCGATGGGGCCACGCGCGCGGATCAAGCGCCGACTCACGCCTTTGCATTCGTGCGTTCGCCGTTCGGCAATGTCGATGGCAATCGTTTCATCGTGCTCGGGCTCGGCCGTTCGATGACGAACGTACTCGCCTCCGCCCATGCGCTGGGTGGACAGATCGTGCGCATCGTGCTGATTTCCAGCGCCGTTGCGATCGCGCTGGCGACGCTGTTCGCGCGTGCATTGGCGCGCCCGCTGCGAACCCTAGCGGACGCGGCGGCCCATGTCTTCGACGATTCCAGCGTCGAGCGATTGCCGATCGCGCGCTCCGACGAAATCGGCGTCCTCGCGCGCTGCTTCGACACGATGCGCTCGGAAATTCGCACGCAGATGAAAACGCTGCAAACGAAGCAGCAAGAACTGGCGTATCTAGCGGGGCACGACACGCTCACCGGCTTGCCGAACCGGATGCGTTTCATGGAGCAGTTGGACGCATCGATCCGGCAATCTATGCTGAGCGGTGAGCGTCTTGCCGTTATGTTCGTCGATCTGGACGGCTTTAAGCAGATCAACGACCAATTTGGACACTCCGCCGGCGATAGAACGCTTGCCGTCGTCGCACAGCGCTTTCGCGGGGCGCTGCACGCCAGCGACATCGTGGCTCGCCTCGGCGGCGACGAATTCATTATCCTCGTGTCGGGCGTGGAGTCGATCGACGCGATACGCGATACGGCGGATCGAGTCCAGGCTGCGATGAGCGAGGTGCTCTTACTGGGCTCGCATCGTGTCAAGGTGGGCGCGAGCATCGGGATCAGCGAATTTCCGGTCGATGGCGATGGAGCCGAGGAGCTATTGGCGAAAGCCGATGCCGCAATGTATGCCTCGAAGACGTCATCGCAGGGCCGGCACGTTCGGTATCAAGAGTTGACGGCTAACGAACCGTCGGCCGACGTAGATGACGTAAGCCGGCGAGCGTAGCGGAACGCAGGGCATTGCAAGAGGTTATTTTTTGCGTCGCGTACTACCATTGACGCAGCTCAGGCAAGGCTTCAGGTTTGCGATTTATAGTGAATGTGGACGATGGGTACTGCTCTTTCAACGGGGCCAGCTATGTTCGATGAAGATGACGACGCGGTGCTCGATCTGCTTTTCGGGACGAAAAACCCCTATTGGCTTCTGCGTCGGGACAGCAACGCCCTGGAATTGGCCGCGGTGCGGGGCACCGCCAATCTCAGCGTCGCGCTCACCGCCGAGCAGGCGGATCGGATTCGCGAGCTGACGGGCGTCACGTCGCACCTGCTGCTCGATGTCTCCCTTTATGGGCGCGCCATTACGCTTCACCTCGTCGGCAAAAAAACGCATGCGAACGAGTGGACCGGAACCGCGTCCGACTATGCCAATACGCTGTCCGTTGCCGGCGCGCTGTCGAACGGCCTGGCCGCCGCCGAGCGGGTCGTATCGGAAGTGAATTCGCTCGTCGTCATTCTCGATCGGAACGGGATCGTCCAGCGCTTCAATCGTATGTGCGAAGAGGTGACGGGAATGCGCGAGGTGGATGTCATCGGCCTCAGCGCATTCGATTTATTCATGAACCCCGATCAAGGGCAGCAGTCGCGCTCGAACATCCGGCAGTTTTTCGAGAATGGGCAGTCGTTCGAGGTCGAGCGTGTCATCAATACGGTCAAGGGGCCGCGCCTGTTCCAATTCAGGAATAAGTTCGTGCATAGCGGCAGTGGGATCGAGGAAGAGTTCATCATTTCCTCGGGAACGGATATCACCGAGGAACGCAATGCTCAGCAGCGCCTGAAGGTGTTGGCGTCGACCGATGTCCTGACCGGCCTCATGAATCGCTATGCGATCAACGCGCGAATCGAGGCCGCGCTCGAAGAAGCGCGCAACGAGCCGTCCCACGTGCTCGGGATCGTGTTTCTCGATCTCGACAATTTCAAGCGCGTCAACGATCACTATGGACACGTCAATGGCGATCGGCTGATCAAGCGTGTCTCGGAGATCGTCAGCGAGTGCCTGCCCGAGGGCGCCACCATGGCTCGCCTGGGCGGCGACGAATTCCTGATTCTGGTCGATCCGTGTTCCCAAAGTATGCTTGAGACGCTGGCGCAAACGATTATCGATCGTCTGCGCCTGCCGATTCACCTCGAGTTGATCGACGTGTACACGAGTTGCTCGATCGGCATCGCTTTGTTTCCCGAGCACGGGGGAACGCTCGAGGCGCTGATCTCGCACGCGGATACGGCGATGTACGCGGCCAAAGAGGCCGGCAAGCATACCTATCGCGTGTTCTTGCCTGAGATGAATCAAAAGGTCGCCCAATACGTTTGGCTCGATACCGAACTGAGAAACGCGATTGAGGAGAAGCAGTTCGTCCTCCACTACCAGCCGCTGATCAATCTCTGTACGGGCCGGTTGCATAGCGTCGAAGCGCTGATTCGTTGGCGATCCAGTAGTCGCGGCTTGGTGGGGCCGTCGGAATTCATCCGCTTTGCGGAGGAGTCGGGCCTCATCATCCCGCTCGGACGGTGGCTGATGCGAGAGGCCGCCGAGCAGGCGGTGCGATGGCATGAAAGCGGCCTGGGCATCAGAATTTCGATCAATGTCTCGGCACGCCAACTCCGCGATGCCGAAATCGTCAATCAGTTGCGCGAACTCGTCGAGCAAGGCGGGCCGGCGCGTACCTTGATCGATATCGAATTGACGGAAAGCAGCTTCATCGAGGACGAAAAAGCGGCGATCGACTTGATGCGGCAATTCAAGCAGTTGGGCGCGCGTATCCTCCTCGACGATTTCGGAACGGGGTATTCGTCGCTATCGCAGCTCACGCGGTTGCCCATCGACGTCATCAAGCTCGATCGCAGCTTCATTACGGGCATCGATCAGAATTTTCAGGCGCAGTCGCTGGTGCGCTCGGTGTTGGGCTTGGCGCGCGCGTTCGGTTTCACGGTGGTGGCCGAGGGCGTCGAAACCGAGCGCGAAATGCAGTTTCTCCGCGATATCGGCGTGGATTACGCGCAAGGGTTCTTTTACGCGAGGCCGATGGACGCCGAAACATTCGAGGCGTGGCTCGCCGATAAAAAAAAGCTCAGGTTGATTGCCTGAGCTTCGGTCACACTGCATCGACGAGGCGGGCGCGCCTCGTCTCGCTGTCTACGGCACGGCCTTCAGCTTGGACACGCGCCGGTTTTGGAGCACGACAAGCCGTTCCATGAAGGCAATGTCCTTTTCCCCGAGCATGAAGGTCGAATGCACCCAGTCCTCGGTGATATCCATGAGTTCGGCGCGCGACAGAGGCAGCACGCGTTGACGGGCGCGCAGCATCGCCCGTGTGCCGTTCAGCATGGGACGCAAGACATCGATGAACGTACGTGTGGCCGACGCTGCGTCGCCGGGCTCGAATAGGCCGTCGACGAGGCCCTGCTCGGCATGCCATTCGGCGAAACGCGATTCGCCGGTACTGATCAACGTTTCGGCGACGCGCATGTTCGATTTGCGCGTCACAAGCGAATAACCGCCCATACCCGGAAACAAATTGAATGCGATTTCCGGGAAGCCGAGCTTGGTTCCACGTTGTGCTAGCACGTAATGATGAGCCAGCGCGGCTTCGAAGCCGCCGCCGAGCGCACTCCCTTCGATCATGGCGATGCTGACCGCGTCTGTGCCGAACCCGTTGTAGATTTCCCAAACCCCGTCGATGCAGGAACGCGCATAGGCCATTAACCGATCGCGGTCCCGTTTGCGGATCGCATCGACGAAGAAGCTTAGATCGCCGCCGACATTGAAGATCTCGGGCACGAGCGAGCCGGTTACCCAAAAGTCGAACGTGAGCCCGGAGTCCCGTGCGGCGCGCGCCAACCGAATGATATCGGTGACTAACTGCTGGTTGAAGCAAGGGCGCGGCTCGGAGCGCAGCATCATCCACATCGTGCGCCTGTCCTCCTCGTAATAAGCGGTAAGTTGACTGAATTCGCCTGCCTCGTGAAAAAGCCGGCATGCAGGATTGTCGTCGAATCGCATGGTTTTCTCCTTATTTGTGTGGCGTTGGATGGAACCGCACACAAAGATGCACAAGCGTCTTTGGGCGTCGCCAATTTTGCGTGACGTCAATCGTTTGCCGAATTCAGTTAGTGAAAGTCCGTAGGGCAGTCAGGCGGGGCGGAGGCGGTACCGATACTTTCCGGCATCATGCCGCGTCGTGCATAACGTATATTGGCGAGCGGCCGCGATGCGGCTGCGATACGGCGGCGGGATAGCGGCCATATCCGGTACAACCCATCACGCGCCGGCTAGCGGCGCAAGGCAAAACAAATGGTGAAATCGACGAAGGGCTTGCGGCTGGCCGAAGTATGGTTCCAGCGAGCGCTATGGATCATAGCGATCGTATTCGCGTGTTTTCTAATCGGTCTCGGCGGGCGCATCGTCGACGATCTGCCCCGTGTCGACAATGCCCCTGGCCGCGATTCCTTCGTCGACCAGCAGGCCGCCGCGCCGCTGCAACAGCGGCTGGATAAGGTTCAGGGAGAACTGGCTGCGAACAGCGATGCGACCGATCAAGCGGTGCTGATGCTTACGGCCGCGCAGCACGATACGCAGCAAGCGCGCGAAGCATTTCGAACGACGATCGCCACGCGCCATGCCACCTCGAATGCGCAACAGGATCCGGCCGTCATGGCGCACGCGCACGCCCTCGAAGCGGCAACTCAGCGGGAGCGCGCCGCGCAAGCGCGAATCGACACGCTGAAGCAAGATGGGCTGGCGTTGGGACACGAACGCGATACCGTGACGAATGCCCTCTCGGGGCTGAACGCACAGGCGGACGATCGCTACGCGGTCGTGTTGCGCAAGCAGGCGTTGCGCGTATTCGGTATGCGCCTGCTCTTTACGTTGCCATTGCTCCTGATTGCGGGATGGCTATTTGCCAAGAAGCGCCGCAGCCGTTATTGGCCATTCGTTTGGGGCTTCATTTTCTTTGCGTTGTTCGCGTTCTTCGTCGAACTCGTGCCTTACTTGCCTAGTTATGGCGGCTATGTTCGATATACGGTTGGGATCGTACTCACTGTCGTGCTGGGCCGCTACGCCATTCGAGCGCTTTCGCAATATATTGAGCAAAAACGAAAGGAGGAGGCGCAACCGGGCGTGGCACGGCGGGAATCGCTCGATTTCGTCAAAGCCTATGCCCAGATTGTGGGGAAGATTTGCCCAGGTTGCGAGCGGCCGGTCGACACGGCGGATCCCCATGCGGATTTCTGTCCGCATTGCGGGATCGGCCTATTCAATAAGTGCACGCACTGCACGACGCGCAAGAACGCATTCAGCCGCTTCTGTCACGCGTGCGGCACATCCGAAGCGGGCTGAGCAGCCGCTGCGAGGCTCCGGCCTCCCCGCTAAGCGCCTGGCGTCACGCGCTCATGCCAAGCCGTGCCGAAACACGGGCACGATCGACGCGACCAACAACGCTGCCATGGTCCAGTTGAAGGCGCGCAACGCCGTGGCGCCCGACAAGAATCGTCTCACGCCCAGCCCGAATGCCGCCCAGACGGTAATGCTGGGCAGGTTGACGACCGCGAACGAGGCCGTCAGTAGGCCGGCGTTGATCAATAAGTTGTCGTTGATGTGAAATGCCGTGACGCCGCTGACCGCCATCATCCACGCCTTCGGATTCACCCATTGAAACGCTGCGGCTTGTAAGAACGTCATCGGCTGCTCGTTGGCGGCATTCACCGAAAGCGAACGCGACGTGGCGATTTTCCAGGCGAGATACAGCAAGTACGCGACGCTCGCGATCTCCATGACCGAATACAACGCCGGTACGCGCGTAAAGACTTGGCCCAGGCCCAATGCGATCGCAATCATCATGATCATGCAGCCGCATGTAATGCCTAGCATGTGCGGCAGCGTGCGACGAAAGCCGAAGTTGACGCCGGAGGCGAGCAGCATCGTATTGTTCGGTCCGGGCGTAATCGACATGACCAACGCAAACATCATGGCGGCGGAGAGGGCGGTGTACGAGGCAGAAACTGGCATTGCGCGCGGGATCCGGTCAATAGGGAGTGAGAGGAGACGAACATACGGAATCGATTGAGAACCGAGTCTACGTGGATGTCTCCGAACAGTACCGGTACGCCGTGCTAGATAGTTGGCGGTACGGTACGGGCTCCGGGTGGGCACGGAACATGCGGTGCCTCCTATGCGTTCACTCGTTCCATAACGATCAACTCGCATGACAGGGCCGTTGCAGCGCGGCTCCGGGAGACAAGTGATGGCTGAACTCAATGCACCGTTGGCATCCCCGGTATTGCCGGGGGATAGCCCCGAATGGCGGCCGCACGCCGCGGTCGTTTCTTGGAGCGCGGTATTCGCGGGTGCGGTTGCCGCGGCGGCGTTCGGGTTGGTTTTACTAACCCTCGGCGCTGGGCTCGGGCTCGCGGCGCTGTCGCCTTGGCATTCCGCAACGGCGAGCGGCGCCGCCTTTGGCGTGGCCGCCATCATTTGGGTTTGCGTGACGCAGGTCCTGACATCGGGGCTCGGCGGCTATCTCGCGGGGCGTTTGCGTCATCGCTGGCCGGCCGTGCATGTCGATGAAACGTACTTCCGCGATACGGCGCATGGCTTTCTGTCATGGGCACTCGCCACACTTGCAACGGCTGCGCTATTCGCCGCGGTTTTGCCCGCGGCGGAACATGCGGGCGGACGTATGGCAGCCCAAGCCGGATCGGCTGGTCTCCTAACGGACCGAGGGGATGCGAACGCCGCCGTCAATCAATGGCCCGTCGGCTACTACGTCGATGCGCTCTTCCGGCCACCGGTTCAGTCGTCCGCCTCGTCCCCCGTGCCCTCGGCGCCGGCGGGAACGAGCGCCGCACCGGCGATCTCGGCGCCGGCTTCAAGCGCTGCATCGAGCAGCGCATCGAGCGCCACCTCCAATGCCTCGGCGCCGATCGCGCCGGTCTTGTCCCCGGCACCGAACAGCGATGCCGCGTCCGGCGCGATCGTCACGCCGGTTGCCACGCCGGCGCTTGCGGCTATCGCGACCTCGGAGCCTCCTACGGCGACGAGCGGGCCCTCGGCGAGCGGTTTGCCGCCGAAGCACGAGGTGACCCGCATCTTTATGAATAGCCTGGCGACCAACGATTCGCTTTCGGCGGCGGACATCGCCTACGTGGCCACGATCGTTTCGCGCTACACGGGCATGTCACCGCAAGCGGCACAGGTGCGCGTTGCCGCAACCTACTCGCAGCTTCAGCAAAAGATGATCGCTATCGAGGGAGCGGCCAAGGATGCAGCGAACAGGGCGCGCCGGGCAAGCGTGTCTGCCGCGTTGTGGCTCTTCGTCTCACTGTTGATGGGGGCGTTTTCCGCCTGTTTTATGGCTGTCTTCGGCGGACGCCTGCGCGATGTGTGATCGCTCCATCGCTCCAACGGGCTATCGCAATCGCCGAAGATCCACTCGCCGCTGAACGATGGGCGATCGGGAACACGACGCATTCGATTCCCGACCGTTGGATGTCGTCTTTCATTTCACGACCGAACTAGGAGGCCGCATGCGCTCGATCTTGCTTTATCTGCTCGGTGTACCGATTCCGATCATCATCCTGATCGCATTGCTTTACCACTGACATCGATGACGATTCCGCGCCTGGACGGCGCAGCCGCTTAGCGTGCTGCGCCGCTCGCGGATCGATAGGCCCTCGTTCGTTCGCCGATCCGCTCACCCGGCCTCTTCGGTCAGCTTCTTTTCGAGGCTCATGAAGATACGCTGCGTCTGACCTCTCGCGTGCAACGCAAACAACAGCAGCGAGCGGCCCGTGACTTGATACACGTCGCCCGATTCGAATTCGGGCAATTCCTCGCGGATAGGGACATTCGTATCGATGAGACAACTCCACTGATCGCTGCCCGGGATATCGGGCAGTTTGAATTCGACAACATCGTGATGGGCGTTGAGCACGATAAGCAACGTGGCATCGGACGCCGGCCGCCGAATCCCGCTCGTTTGGGCGCGGCCATCGAGGAGCACGCCGAAGCAGCGCATCGAGGGATCGTTCCATTGTTCATCCGTCAATTCGGTGCCGGCAGGGCTCATCCAGCGCACCTCGCTTAGCTGCTGCCGCTCGTCGAATTGGCCTGTCAAGAACCGATTGCGGCGCAACACAGGCAACGTTTGCCGCAACGTCGTCAATTTGACGACGAAGTCCGTCAATGCCCGGCCGTCGTCGTCGATGGCTGCCCAGTCGATCCAACTGATTTCGTTGTCCTGGCAATAAGCGTTGTTGTTGCCTTGCTGAGTGCGCCCGAACTCGTCGCCTGCGACGATCATCGGCGTGCCTTGAGAGAACAGCAGCGTCGCGAGTAGATTGCGCTTTTGCCGCTCGCGCAAGGCCCGGACCGACGCGTCGTCCGTCGGGCCTTCCGCGCCGCAGTTCCATGATTTGTTGTCGGCGTGACCATCGCGATTGTCTTCGCCGTTTGCTTCGTTGTGCTTATCGTTGTATGAGACGAGGTCGTTCAAGGTGAACCCGTCATGCGCCGTCACGAAGTTGACGCTGGCCCACGGGCGGCGGCCGCGCCGATTGAATTTGTCGCCGGAGCCGGTGATCCGGCTCGCCAACTCCGGCGCCATGCCGTCGTCGCCTTTCCAGAATGCGCGCACCGTATCGCGAAAGCGGTCGTTCCATTCCGCCCACCCCGGAGGAAAACCGCCGACTTGATAGCCGCCCGGGCCGCAATCCCACGGCTCGGCAATGAGTTTGACGCTCGCGAGTACCGGGTCTTGCCTGCAACTGTGAAGGAAGCCGCCGCTTTCGTCGAAGCCGTACGGTTCCCGCGCGAGAATCGTCGCGAGATCGAAGCGGAAGCCGTCGACGTTCATTTCGACCACCCAATAGCGCAAGCTGTCGGTGACCATCTGCAGGACGCGAGGGTGTGACAGGTTCAGCGTGTTGCCCGTGCCCGTATCGTTGATGTAATAACGAGGTTGATCCGGCATGAGCCGGTAGTACGATGCATTGTCGATTCCTCGAAACGATAGTGTCGGCCCGCGTTCATTGCCTTCCGCCGTGTGGTTATAGACGACATCGAGAATGACATCGAGGCCGGCGTCGTGGTAGCGGTCGATCATTTCCTTGAATTCGGCGATCGCACCGGCACGCCGCGCGAAGAAACGCGGATCGGCGGCGAAGAAACCGATCGTGTTGTAGCCCCAGTAGTTCGTCAAGCCTTTGTCGAGTAGATAGCTGTCGTTGACGAAGGAATGAATCGGCATCAACTCGATGGCCGTCACACCGAGGCGCGAGATGTAATCGACGATCTCCGGTTGGCCGAGCCCTTCAAAGGTGCCGCGCAACCGCTCCGGTATATGGGGGTGACGCTTGGTATAGCCGCGTACGTGCAGCTCGTAGAGGATCGTACGATCCCATGGCACGCGCGTGCGCTTCGGGTGGGTCCAGGAGAAGTTTTGATCGACGACGACGCACTTGGGGACGAAGGCGGCGCTATCGCGTTCGTCGAAGGTCAGATCGTCGCCCTCGGCGCCGATCGTGTAGCCGAATACGGCGGGGTCCCATTTCAGCGAGCCGACATGGGCTTTCGCGTACGGATCGAGCAGCAGCTTATTCGGGTTAAAGCGGTGCCCTGCTTCGGGCTCGTATGGGCCATGAACCCGATAGCCGTAGACGGCACCGCGTTCCAGCCCCGGAACATAGACGTGCCAGACTTCATCGGTATATTCGGGCAACTCGATGCGTTGCAGCTCGCGCTGCCCATTTGCATCGAATAGACACAGCTCGACTTTCGTTGCATTCGCGGAGAACAGTGCGAAATTCACGCCCGCACCGTCCCAGCTTGCGCCTAACGGAAACGGAAGCCCTTCGGCGATCGACGTCGTGCTCGGCATGGCGGCCCTCGGCGGTTTGGTATTGGCGCGAGAGCGCAGCAAGCCTCGTTCCCGGCGTCAAGGCACGCCCATTGCGTCATTTGCGACATCGCCTTAGATTCGGCTAAAGAAAACGTCGCATGCTGCCGTTATGAGAGTCAGACCGATAATGCAAACGACGTGCAGTAATGTTTCGACCCTTTTCATTGAGCCCGACGCGCGTTCTCACATTGGGCGCGGTTCTCGCGATGTTTTGTTCGGCGCGCGGGGCGCATGCCGACGACGTCTCTTCGATGTTCACGCTGAGCGGTTTCGGTACGCTCGGTGCGACTTATTCCAGCCTGCATACGGCCGATTACGCGGGCGCGGCCTTCGAGCCATACGGCGCCGGTGCCAGCCGCAACATCGACTTCGCCGACGATTCGCGTCTCGGCGTGCAACTGACCGCGCACTTCACCCGCAAGCTCTCCGCGCTGGTTCAAGTCGTGTCGCACAACAATTACGACGACAGCTTTACGCCGACTCTGGAGTGGGCGAACCTGAGCTACGCCTTCACGCCGGATCTAAATTTACGGGTAGGCCGTATCGAGTTGCCCACGTTTCTCACGTCGGACTATCGGGAGGTGGGCTACGCGAACCCTTGGGTGCGCGTGCCGCCCGAGTTGTACGACGTGGAGCCGATCACGCATAGCGACGGCATCGACGGTTCGTACCGAATGCATTTCGGCCCGGTCACGAATACCGTGCATGTGCTCTATGGCGAAAGCACGTTTCATGTTGCGCCTGGCCCGCTGCGCACGCAGGGCACGGGCATCTTCGGCGTGTTCGATACGACCGAATACCACGCGTTGACGACGCACGTCGGTTATCTTCACGCGCACGTGTCGGTGCCGTTTGCGACGGGACTGCCGGTATCCGTCTACAGCGCCGCGGCCAGTCTCGACATGGAGCGCTGGTTCGTGCAGGCGGAGGTGGCGCGTGGGGTCGTGAGTGGCCTGACGCCCGGCTATGTCGCAGGGTACGCAACCGCCGGAGTGCGCGTGGGCAAGTTCACCCCCTATGCGACGTACGCGGTAGAGCATTCGCTCGATCATCCTGTCATTTCTCCAAATCTGAACGACGGGCAGCGTTCGGCATCGGCCGGCGTGCGTTGGGATTTTGCGAAGAACCTGGATTTGAAGCTGCAATACGACCACGTATGGACGCCGGCCGGGTCGACGGGGCTCTTCATGAACGAGCAGCAGGATTTTCGGCTAGGCAGCGGCGCGAATGTGCTCACCGCTACTCTCGACTTCGTCTTCTAAACGGGCGCGATGAGACACTCGATACGAATCGCGTGGTCGATACTCGCCGGTGCGGCGCTGGCGCTGTGCGCTTCGTTGTGCGACGCGCAGTTGGTCGTCATCGTATCGGCTAAGAGTTCGGTCACCAGCCTGTCCGAAAACCAGGTGGCGGATATCTATCTTGGGCGGGTCAGTCAGTTGCCCGGCAGCAACGGGCAGGTCCTTCCGCTCGATCTGGCCGACGACGTCGAAAGCCGAGCGGCGTTTTACCGCATCGTATGCGGCAAGTCGCCGGCCCAATTGCGTGCCTATTGGTCGAAGCTTGTCTTTACCGGAGGCGGGGAACCTCCGCGCGAGGTGACGGATGCCGACGCAATGAAAAAGCGGGTGGCGAGCGGCACGAATGTAGTGGGCTACATCGATAGCAGCCAACTCGATCCGAGCGTGAAAGCTGTATTGACGTTGCATTGATCGTCCCTTCTACGCCGAATCGAAATGAGCGAGAGGAATTAACCGAATGCCGTCGAGCTTCCGCCATGCTTCTGCCATGCTTCATCGAGCCGGCACCGAAGTGCGCGCGCTAGTCGCACTCATCTGGCCGCGGTTGGCGGAGACCTGGCTATGGTTTCCTTTGTTCGCGATCGTGATGCTGGTGCTCGCGTGGGGGGCGTTGATCGACGTGCTGGAAGTCGAGCATGCGGCGGCGACCATCGCCGCTGTCAAATCGAGCCGAGAACTGGCCGATACCTATGAAGCGCAAGTCGTACGTAGCCTCGTTTCTATCGATCAAACGCTCAAGACGGTCGCTTATGCCTATGTCGTGAGTGGCAACGCTGTGCTCGGCGACTTGCAAAACAGAGACATGCTGCCGTCGGCGATCGTCTTTCAGATGTCGATTACCGATCGCCGCGGCGACGTCATCGCCAGCACGCGTTCCGCCGCTCCGCGCAACGTGGCGGCCGAGCCGTATTTTGTGGCGGAGCGCCGGGCCGATCGCTTATTCATCGGCCGTACGAGGACGAACCCGGAGACGAATGCACCCGAGGTCGTCTTCAGTCGCCGCCTATCGAACGCGGCCGGTGAATTCGCAGGCGTCGTGACGCTGACCGTCGATCCGTCGTATTTCACGAGCAGCTATGATTTCCTGCGGATGGGAAAGGCGGGTTTCCTTGGTTTGCTCGGCAGTGACGGATCGATGCGCGTGCAGCAGATCGGTGAAGACTTGTCTTGGGCCAGCGCGGTGAGGCCCGGCCTGTACACGGCGGACGCAACCGAAGAAATCGCGATCGAACCTTGGGATGCCGGCGTCGAGCGTTTCACGAATATCCGCGCGTTGCATGGGTTTGGGCTGGTCGCGATCGTCGGGCTGTCGCGCAACGAACAACTCGCGCGCTATCGGCACGACCGCTCCGTCTATATCGGCGAAACCGTTGCAGGCAGTGCGCTGCTGTTGGCGCTGACGACAATCCTGAGCGTGAAAAGCCGCGAACTGTCCCGGAGCCAGGCGCGCGCACGTCGGCTGCGGCAAACGTATTTCGCCGCATCCGAGGCGAGCCTCGATGCCTTCTTCGTGTGGGAGCGCATGCCGCATGAGAGCGAGCGCTCGGCCAAGGCGGCGCTGCATCGATCGCAAGGGAACGATTGTCGCTTCGTATTGAGCGATATCAGCCGGCGTGGCCTAGAAATGATCGGCAAGCCGCGCGAAACGCTGGTCGGCAGCCTATCCGACGACGTATTTCTCGATCAAGTAGAGGGTGGGGCGGCTCGCGAGTTTTCACGCGTGTTCGAGACGGACGAAGTGGCCGAACGCGAATGGCAGCATATCCGGCCGGACGGCTCGCGTGCTTGGTTGCACCGCCAGGTGGTTCGCGTCGACGACGGGGTAGTGGCGATCGTGCGCGACGTGACGGCGCGCAAGCGTGCCGAAGTCATGCGCGCCGAGCAAAACCGCGTGCTGGAGATGATCGCGACGAGCACGCCGCTCGAGGAAGTGCTGAGTGCCCTGATGCATTTGCTCGAATCGCAGATTCCCGATAGTGCATGCGCGGTGATGTTGCGCGATGAGGACGGATTGCATTTGCGGGTGGGGGCGGCGCCTAGCTTGCCTGCCGCATTCAGTCAGCTCGCGAACGGCTGGACGATCGGGCCCGATTCGGGGCCGAGCGGCGTAGCCATCTATGCGCATCAAACCGTATCGGTCTCGAACCTGCTTGCCGGAGATTCATACCGAGAGTTCATCTGCAAGGCGCAAATGCTCGAGTACAACGCGTGCCGATCGATGCCGATCCTGTCGCACGAAGGCAGCGCGCTTGGGGCCATCATGGTGTTTTCGCGTAGCGAGCGCATGCCCACCGCGATCGAAGCGCAGACTGTCGCGATGGCGATCCGTATCGCTGGCATCGCGATCGAACGTACGCGCGCCGAGGACAGCATTCGGCACATGGCGAATCACGATGCATTGACGGGTTTGCCCAATCGCACCCTGCTCGCGGACCGCCTGAGCCAAGCGCTGGCGCACGCACGGCGCTACGCGCGAGGGGTGTCGGTCGCCTTCGTCGATTTGGACAACTTCAAGCTTATCAACGATAGCCTTGGCCACCATGCCGGCGACGAATTGCTCAAGACGATCGCAGCGCGCATGCGCGAATGCGTGCGCAGTACCGATACGGTCGTACGGCTCGGCGGCGATGAGTTCGTGCTCGTCCTATTCGAGGACTTACTCGGCGACGAGGCGTTGCGCGCCGTCATCGAACGGCTGCGCAAAGCGATAGCCGAGCCGGTGCAATTGAACGGGCAGATGTACAAAGTGACATGCAGTATGGGCTTCGCGCGCTATCCCAACGACGGCGACGATGCCCAAACGTTGTTGATGAACGCGGACGCGGCGATGTACCGCGCGAAGGAACTGGGCCGCAACAATTACCAGTTCTATACGTCGGAAATGAACGCGAAGGTGCATGAGCGGCTGCGGCGCCGCGAGCAATTGCGCGAAGCATTGGAAGACGGGCAGTTCAGATTGGTTTATCAACCGCAAGTCGACGTGCGAACGGGGGCGATTTTCGGTGTCGAGGCGCTGTTGCGTTGGGACCACCCGACGGAAGGCCCGATCCCACCGGCCGATTTCATTCCGATCGCCGAAGAGACGGGCTTGATTGCGCCGATCGGCGATTGGGTGCTCGATACCGCTTGCGCACAGAATCGTCGGTGGCAGGACGAGGGGCTGCCGCCGATCACGATATCGGTGAACGTATCGGCTCACCAGTTTTTGCAAAAAGAGTGGGCCGACCATGTAGCCAAGGCCCTGGCGCGCACGGGTCTGGCACCGGAATATCTTGAACTCGAGCTGACCGAGAGCCTGATCATGCGCGATTTAGAGGCGTCGATCGACATGATGCGGCGCTTTCAGCAGATGGGCGTCCGGCTTTCGATCGACGATTTCGGCACCGGCTATTCGAGCCTGAGTGCGTTGAAGCATTTCCCGGTCGGACGGCTCAAGATCGATAAGTCGTTCGTGAGTGAGCTCCCGCACGGCGAAGACGACAAAGCGATCGCGATTGCCGTGATTTCGCTCGGGCAGCGGCTTAATCTAAGTGTCATTGCGGAAGGCGTCGAGACGCAGGCGCAAGTCGACTTCTTGCGCGAGAACGACTGCCACGAAGTACAGGGTTATCACTTCAGCAAACCCGTATCGTCCACGGAAATCGAGGCCATGCTGCGCGGTTCGGGCGTGAT
Organism: uncultured beta proteobacterium; assembly: GCA_963838695.1. GTDB lineage: Bacteria > Pseudomonadota > Gammaproteobacteria > Burkholderiales > Burkholderiaceae > Trinickia. The sequence goes on from CAWIRZ010000048.1 coordinate 233,171, forward strand.
CGCGGTATAGGGTTAGGGCCTTAGCGGTTTCGGGGCGGGGTGCAGGCGAGCCTCAAGACCTAACCTCCCACCCCAAGATCCACGCCGATCGCCGTCAGCGGGCTTCTCGATTGAAACCGATTCCAATCTCATAGTGGGGTTTCCAAGGATTGCGTTGCAGCGCTTCAATTGTGTCCGCGCGCCACGCACTCGAGAACTTCACGATGAGCAAGCATTCAGGCCATACCGCGTTGTTGTGGATCGTCGCCACGGGATTTTTCATGCAGGCGCTCGATACGACGATCGTCAACACCGCGCTGCCGTCGATTGCGGCAAGCTTGGGCGTTCGGCCCTTGGCGATGCAATGGGCCATCGTCGCCTACACGCTGACGATGGCCACGATCACACCCGCTTCCGGCTGGCTCGCCGACCGCTTCGGCACGCGTCGCGTCTATTTCGCAGCGATTCTGATTTTCGTGCTCGGCTCGCTGTGCTGTGCGAGCGCGCATACGCTCGGGCAGTTGGTGATCGCTCGCGTCCTGCAGGGTATCGGCGGATCGATGCTGTTGCCGATCGGCCGGCTCGCCGTGTTGCGCGCCGTCAGTAGCGAACAATATGTGTCGGCGCTCGCGCTCATTTCCGTCGCGGGGCAGGTGGGCCCGATCGTCGGACCGACGCTTGGCGGCTGGTTCGTCGAAGCCGTTTCCTGGCATTGGATCTTTTTGATCAACGTGCCGATCGGCGTGGTCGGGATGATGGCGGTGCACCGCTATTTGCCGCGCGCCAACGCAAGCGCGGCGCCCAAATTCGACTTCGGCGGCTGTGCGCTGCTGTCGCTGTGCATGATCGCGTTCTCGCTGGCCGTCGATGCACCGACGCAATCGCATCGCGCCGCATGGTCGCTTGCACTGTTCGTGCTCGGGCTCGCCGCTGCGCTGGCGTACGTGCCCTATGCGCGGCGTCGCCGCGATCCGCTGTTCAAGCTGTCGCTGTTTCGCGAGCCGAATTTCAGCGTGGGATTGACCGGCAATCTCGTATGCCGCATCGGATCGAGCGCGGTGCCGTTTTTGGTTCCGCTGCTGTTGCAGCTCCAACTGGGCTACACGCCATTGCGTTCCGGCATGATGATGCTGCCGGCGGCGCTTTCGGGCGCGGTGGCGAAACGCTGGATAGCGCCGTTGATTCGGCGCTACGGCTACGACACCTTTTTGTTGGTCAACACAGTGATCGTCGGCGCATCGATCGTCGCGTTTGCCCTGATTTCGCCGAACACGCCGACGATCGTCGCTATCCTCGTACTGGCCATTTTCGGTGCGGCAAATTCAATGCAGTTCGCCGCAATGAATAGCGTGACCTTGAAAGGGCTATCGCACGAAGACGCGGGAGGCGGCAACAGCCTCTTTTCGATGGTGCAGATGTTGGCGATGGGTTTGGGCGTATCGATCGGCGGCACGCTGGTCAAGCTATTTTCCGATCAATCGGGGTCGACCATCTTCGGGTTTCGAATGAGCTTCGTTTGCGTGGGCGCCATTACCCTCATCGCGGCGCTGATCTTCCGCCGCATCGAGGAAACGCCGACGGCTGCCGCGGCCCAACATTCGGCGACAGCCGCGATTCCCTTAGAGACCGCACGCGGCGGCGGCCGTTAGCGGCTGCATCGTGCTCGCATTCATCGGGGCGGGCCGGCCGAAATGGTAGCCCTGCATGAGACAACATCCGAGTTCGGCGAGTATGGCCGCTTGTCGATCCGTCTCCACGCCTTCGATCACGCAACTGAGTTCGAGGTTACGGCACAGTTCGACGATGCTGCGCACGATGCCCTGCGCGAGCGTATCGCGCTCGATATCTTGCACGAACGTACGATCGACCTTGACGCTATTGAGCGGCAATTGATGAATGCAGTGCAGGCTCGAATAACCCGTGCCGAAATCGTCGAGCGCGATCTTCGCGCCGAGTGCGCTTAGCTGAGACAGTGCCGCGCGGCCTTTGGAGAAATCCTCGATGACGGCCGTTTCGGTGACTTCGAACGTGAGCCGGGCAGGATCCACGTGGCTTTGCAGGACGATTTGGCGGATGCCTTGGACGGCATCGGGCGAGGCAAGATCGCGGGCCGATAGATTGAACGAGATGCCGACGCGCGAATCGCTGCCCTCCATAAAGGCGAGCGCTTTGCGCAGCAGCACCGACGTCAGTTCGTGAATCAAGTCGCTCTTTTCTGCAATGCGAATAAAGGTGTCGGGCGAGATCTGGCCTAGCGTGGGGCTGTGCCAGCGCGCGAGCGATTCGTATGAAACCACCTCGCCCGTATCGACGTTGAGAATCGGTTGAAAATGCAGCGTCATTTCCTGCTCGAGATCGGCTTGACGCAGTGCTTGTTCGACTTGGCCGAACTGCCGGATCGCGCTTTCGTGTTGCTCCGAGAAGAGCGTGGGTTGCCCGCGGCGGTTCGCTTTGGCGTGATAAAGCGCGTAGTCGGCCCGTTCGAACAATTGTTCCGCGGTGCGGCCCGCTTCGGGGAACAAAGCGATACCGACCGTTGCGGAAATGCGCACGGTTGCCTGTGAAAGTGCGTACGGCTGACGCAGTGCTTCGCAGATCGCCGTGCTGGCGGCAATGAGATTCTCGTTGGCCGTCACGTGTCCGAACAGCAACCCGAACTCGTCACCGCCGAGCCGAGAGATTTGCAATTGCTCGCTCGAAAACGACGCGAGTCGACGCCCGACTTCTTCCAGCAGGCTATCTCCCGCGCGGTGGCCGTGCAGATCGTTCACCTGTTTGAATCCGTCCAAATCGACGATGCCGACCGCGAAGGTTTTTTCGTTCAGGTCCGCCTGCGCGAAGCGCTTGCCGAGGCGGCTCAGGAAGTGTCGCCGGTTCGGCAGTCCCGTGAGGCTGTCGATGTTCGCGAGGCGTTGGTTTTCCGTGTTCAGCGCAAGCAACTGATACTGTTTGTCTTCGAGCACGCGCTTCGCGTTAACAAGATCCGAAAAATCGCGGTAATAGGTGAGCAGTACCTTGATCATCGCGAAGGCGACGAGCACGACGTTCATCGCAATCGCGATCAGGACGGTGTTGCCCGTCAACGCGAAGAATACGATGAACGGAACGAGTACGATCGCCGTCAGCAGCAGCGCGGCGATGCGCATATGCATCAAACAAAAGATGCAGGCGACCACCGTGATCGACATGTAGAAGGCCACGTGCGCGTGCTCGTAAGCGCCGCCGTACGGGTACAGGCTCAAGCCCCACGCGGTAAACATCGCGCCGAACAGCGCGACGAGCATGACGGTGTTCCTCATGCGTACCGCAATCTCGCTGTCGGACAGCAAGCCGCGCAGCGCACGGCGGCGCGACCAGACGCACAGCCGCAGCACGCAGGCCGAGCATAGCAGTGCGGGAATGACCGTACTGAGGAGGGCCGGCGCGCTGGCGACGTGCGTGAACGCCACAGCTGCGCTGTTGATCAGCAGCGTGAAGTAGAGGAGCGGCAGCTGCCGCGAGAACGCCTCGAACTGGCTGCGCATCAGCGCGATGCTTGCCGTATCGCCGCGCTTGTAGGGTTTGAACAATCGCATTGAGAAGAGATGATTCGATTCGGTTCAGCGCGGATCCGCTTCTGCGAAACGCTTTCGGTCTTGTTTACGGCACTTTTTGTTATTTCTGAAGGTACGCCGCCCGCAAGGCGACGTGCGGCTCGAGCGCATGCTCGCCATTCTGCGACAATAGCGTCCCTCTTTTTTCGCATCGGAAACATTTCGACGGTATGGCATCGAATCGTGCACATCACGCCACCGGGTGGGCGGCCGGTCTCATCGCGGCCGCGCTCGTGGCCAAGGCCGGTGCGGCGGGGCCTTGGCATCTCGGCTGCCTGTTGGCTTTCGTGGCCGCCGTTGCGGGAGGTACGGCGCCCGATTGGATGGAAATCGCCTGGTGGACGCGCGCTCGGCGGCTTTGGGTGACGCATCGCACCGTGACGCATTGGGGGATCGGCTGGATTGCAGCGCTCGTTTTTGCTTATGGCGCGCTTCATCATGGACGCCCCTATATCGCTGCGATGTTCGGCTTCGCTTGCGGCGGCCTCATGCATTTGCTTGCCGATTGGCCGAATCCACTCGGCGTGCCGTGGGTTTGGAAACGGCATTCGCTGAATTTGTGGAAAAGCGGGCGCTGCGATTTTCTCGTGGTGCTGCTCGCTTGGCTAGCGGCGGGCTGGGTGGCTCGATCGTGGTTCGCGTCGGGGGCCACCTCTTTGATGCACTGGGCCGCGTTGTTACGCCGCTAGCAGGGCGCTTAGGTCCCCAATCCCCGCCCCATAACGCTCTCCCAGCACTATGCGTGGCCCGCATGGGCTAATGCATCGATCGCATCAACGCGATTTTTGAACACCCTACCATCGCATCACCCTTCTTCGCTGCGGCATCTCCAGCCAACGAACGGGGGAGTCATCGCGCACGCGCGGCCCTTGACCGGCCTTTGCGGCGAGCCACTGTTCAACGATCACGATGCTGGGACCCACATGAAAAACCGACTGACCTATTCCATTTTGGCCGGGATGATACTCGGCGTGATTGTCGGCTATATCTGCCACGTCAACGCGCCCGACGCGGCCTCCGCAAAAACGATCGCCGGTTATTTCTCGATCGTCACAGACATTTTCTTGCGTCTGATCAAAATGATCGTCTCGCCGCTCGTCTTTTGCACGCTTGTTTCAGGGCTGGCGGGGATGGAGAGTGCCTCCGCGGCGGGGCGTATCGGCTCGCGCACGATCGGCTGGTTTTTTAGCGCGTCGTTAGTCTCGCTTGCACTCGGCCTCGCACTCGCGAATCTGCTGCAACCCGGCGCCGGGCTCCATTTGGTCGCGACTGCCGCAGATTCCTCCATCAGCGCTTGATACCGGCGGGCTGACGGCGAAGAATATTCTGACGCACGCATTCCCGACCAGCCTCCTCGACGCAATGGCGCGCAACGACATCTTGCAGATCCTGACGTTCTCGATGTTTTTCGGCGTCGCGCTTTCGGCGCTCAAATCGGATTCGCGGGTGAAGGCGGTGGTCGATGCGATCGAAGGCATGGTGCCGGTGATGTTGCGTCTGACGAACTACGTGATGCGCGCGGCGCCGATCGGCGTGTTCGGCGCGCTGGCATCGGTGGTGACGATCCGAGGTCTCGATGTACTCGTGACCTACGGCAAGCTGATCGGCGAGTTTTACCTCGGGCTCGCGCTGCTGTGGGCCGTCTTGATCGGTGTCGGTTATGGATTTCTGGGCAAGCGCACCGGCGCGTTGTTGAAGGCGGTGCGTGAACCCGCGCTACTCGCGTTTTCCACGGCGAGCAGCGAGGCGGCCTACCCGCGCTTGACCGAGCGACTCGAAGCATTCGGCGTCGACAAGAAAGTGGTGGGCTTCACGTTGCCGCTCGGATATGCGTTTAATCTCGACGGCTCGATGATGTATCAGGCGTTCGCGGCTATTTTCATCGCGCAGGCATTCGGCGTTGACATGCCGCTCTCGCAGCAGATCCTTATGCTGCTGGTGTTGATGTTGAGCAGCAAGGGCATGGCAAGCGTACCGCGTGGGTCTGTCGTCGTCGTCGCTGCCGTCGCGCCGATGTTTCACCTTCCGGTTGCGGGCGTGGCCCTTGTCCTCGCCATCGATCAGATTCTCGATATGGGTCGCACGATGACGAACGTTATCGGCAATAGCGTGGCCACCGCCGTGATTGCGAAGTGGGAAACGGCCCGCGCGAGCCGGATCGCCCCTGAGGTTTCGTTCGAGACCTGGCAAGGCGAAGCGCGGTGAGGACCGATATGCATCCGGTCAATCGCTCGCTGGGCGTGGTCGGCGGCCTCGGTGTGCTTGGCGGTGCCGACGTGTTCTTTAAGCTGATCAAATCGACATCGGCGACGCAGGACCGCGAGCACTTCGACGTCGTGTTCGAGCAGCATCCGATGAACAGCGGCATCGGCGATGAAACGAAAACGACGCAGCGCAAGCTCTACATCTACGACACGATTCGCGCGTTCGAGAAACGGGGAGTAACGACGATCGTACTCCCGAGCTTCGCAAGCCATCTTTATCTCGACGAATTACGGGAAAACTCGGGGATCGAGATCGTCGATATGCTCGAGGGCCTGCATACGCATGTGCGCCGTCGATTCCCGCACGCGCGACGGATCGGCGTACTGACCTCGGATTTCATTGCTGAAAGCGGCTTATTCGAGCGCTACTTCACCGGTCCGCAGTTCGAAATTTTGTATCCGCACGTCGATGGGAACGGCGGGGCGAATGCGGTGACGCAGGCTGTTTACGGCCCGGGCGGCATCAAAGCCGGCAACGAGGCACGGCGGCCGATGGAGTTGCTGCGCGAGACCTGCGCGAACCTGGTCGCGCGAGGCGCGGACTTATTACTGACCGGGCTGACCGAATTGGGGTTGGTGGTAGATCATCTCGATCCGCTTTGCGTGCCGCTCATCGACGCGAACTTGGTCTACGCTCAGTATGTGGCGAACGGGGAATACGCGAGCCCGGCACGAGCCTTCAAGGTCGGCGTGGTGGGCGGCGTGGGCCCCGCGGCCACCGTCGACTTTATGCAGAAGGTTGTCCGCAACACGCCAGCCAGGCGCGACCAAGATCATATCAAGCTACTGGTCGAACAAAACCCACAGATTCCCGATCGTACCGAAAACCTCGTCGGCAACGGAGTGGATCCGACGATTTCTCTCTATGCAACTTGCAGGAAGCTCGAAGCCGGCAATGTGGACATCATCGCGATTCCTTGCAATACCGCCCATGCATTCGTCGAACAAATTCAGCCCTATTTGAACGTACCGATCGTCAATATGTTATCGGTGACCGCCGATTTCTTGCGTACGACGTTCCCCACGCTGCGCGAAGTAGGTTTGTTGGCGACATCCGGCACAATCGCGAGCGGCGTGTACGAACGGTCGCTCTCCGCCGCGGGATTCGTGCAGGTGACGCCGCCGCCGTCCGTGCAAGAGCGTGTCATGCGGGCGATCTACGGGCCGCTCGGGGTGAAAGCCGGCTATACGAGCGGGGAATGCATGGACGATATCGTCGCAGCCTGCGATGCGCTGCTGGAGCGCGGATGCCAAGTGATCATTCTCGGTTGTACCGAATTGCCGCTGCTGTTGCCACAGGGCGAGCACTCGGGTGCCAACGGGCGAGTGGCATGGCTGGTGGATCCGACGGAGATTCTCGCGAAGCGGTGCGTGGCCTATGCGCGCGGGGAACTGGCGATTCCGTGTGTGCACGACGCCTATTCAACACGCGGATCCTTATCGTCCTGCTGAGACGGCGTGTCAGAATCCGTCATGGCGTTCAACGTCATGACCTGGCAACCGATGCAACGAGCTAGAGGCCGGTATGGAAGTGGAGTGGATCGAGGACCTCGTCGTCCTCTCGCAATACAAAAGCTTCTCGCGTGCCGCCGAAGCGCGCAATCTCACTCAGTCGGGATTTAGCCGACGTATCCAGGCATTGGAGCATTGGGTTGGCGCCGAGCTCGTGGATCGCAGCAGCTATCCGCTTTCGCTGACGCCGGCGGGCCTGCTGTTTAAGGAGGCCGCGGAGGATATGCTTCGAAAGCTCTTCGATACGCGTTCGATCATTCGCAACGACGAGCGGATTCACGGGCCCGGGCTGAAGATCGCGGCGGGTCATACGCTGTCGGCCAGCTTTCTTCCGGGATGGTTGAACGAACTCAGTCAGCGCTTGGGCCGCGTGCGAGCCCGAGTGGTGCCGACCAACGTTCACGATTCGATTCTGATGCTCGTTAACGGCAACTGCGAACTGATGCTGGCTTACCATCATCCGGAGCTGTCCTTGCATTTGGATCCCACACGCTATGAATACCTGACCGTCGGGCAAGATGTGTTCATGCCCGTCCGCCGTACCGCAGGCCGTGCAAGCGGACTGGCGCGGTTGCCCGGTACGCCGCGTCAACCTGTTCCGCTGATCGGCTATGCACCGACGACTTACTTCGGCAGGTGCCTTGCACTGGTTTTGCGCAGGCAGGGCAATGCGGCGGTATTGCAGCCCTATTTCGAATCCGACATGGCCGAGGTGCTCAAGCAAATGGCGCTGGCCAGCGATGGGATCGCGTGGCTACCGCGCAGCCTGATCGAAGGCGAGTTGGCGAGCGGCGCGCTGACGAGCGCAGGGGAGCACCGCTGGGTGCTCGATCTGGAATTGCGGCTCTATCGAGATCGTAATAACGCGTCGCCTTTGCTTGATCAGTTGTGGTCGCACCTAGGCGACCCACAACGTTGATCGCGCGATTGCCGGCCGAGGGCGGAATAAGCGCAGCTCACGCGTGGCACGCCACCGCCGGTTCTTGCCGGCCATGACCGCAAACGAATTCGGCGCAAAGGTCCGATGCCAGCGGGCGGCTGAAGAAGTAACCTTGGAAACGATGGCAGCCTAACGTTGAAAGGCACTCGAGTTGTCGTTCGGTTTCGACGCCTTCGACCACGAGCGAGAGGCCGAGCGTGCGGCTGAGGTCGGCGATGCTTTTCACAATATGTTCGTTGACGGTATCGGCAACGACATCTGCGAGCGACTTATCGATCTTGACTGTGTCTAGCGGCAGTTCGCGCAGGTAGTGAAGTGACGTATGGCCCATTCCGAAATCGTCCAAGGCAACTTTAACGCCGGCTTCGCGAAGGCGCTTTAAATTGTCGATGGCGTTGCCCTCGGGCAGGAAGACGGTGTATTCGGTGATTTCCAACTCGAGCAATGAGGGAGACAGCTCCTCACGCCTGAGAATCTCGATGACTCTCCGATGGAAATCCCTACTGAGCAACTGCCGTGGCGACAAATTGACGGCGATCATGAAATCGTCGGGTACGATGCCGCGCCACGCACTACGTTGTCGGCACGCTAGCGAAAGAACATGCAGCCCGAGCACATCGGTTTGTCCTGTGTCATCGGCGAGCGTGACGACGATCGGTGGCGCGATTCGCCCCAGGGCGGGATGCTCCCAACGCAGCAGGGCTTCCGCACCGAAGATTCGCCCGCTTTGCATATCCACCTGCGGCTGAAATTCGAGGAATAGCTGATCTCCGCGCTTCATCGCTTCTTCGAGATCGTTGGCAAGCGCCACGGCCAATCTTCCCGCATTACCCGGAAGTTCGAGCAGACGCTTGGCTTTCAAGATCGACTCCGGCGATTCGGTGATCTCGAGCAGCGAGGCGATCGTATGCCGAGTCTTCTGCGCGGCCAGCATCTCGGCGATACGAACGAACGGGGCATAAACCAAGGTGCCGGCGGCCAAGCATAGCGCTTGGACTAGCGTTCCCGAAAGCGAGCCCGTTGTGGCGTAGCCGCTGTACAGCGCGGGCGTCGTCCAAGCAACACTGTGCCCGAGGCGGGGCATCAGGTGCGTGACGATGGCCGCATAGGCGATGAATGCTTGCAACAACGGCGCGAGAATGAACGGAATCGCGTACACAGGATTGAGCACGACGGGCAGCCCGAACAGGATCGGCTCGTTGACGTTGAATAGCGCGGGGAGCAGCATCATGAGCGCGAACTTGCGCTGCCGTGCCGTTCGGCTGACGAGGATCCAGGCGAAAATGAGGCTCAACGTGCCGCCGGATCCTCCCATACGAGCGAATGCCGAAAAAAACTCGTAGGTAAAGATGAACGGGGGATGCGCGGCGGCCGCGACGTTCGCGCTCGAGGCTGGCTCGAGTACATGCTGCTGGACGAAAAACAGCGCATTGGGCCCGTGAATGCCGAAGAGCCACAGCAACTGGGAGAACGCCTCGTATCCGATGCAAAACGTGAGGCTATTGGCGAGCGCCGGCACCGGAGAGGGGAAGACGGACGCGATGGCGCGAACAATCCCAGGCTCGCCGAGCCAAGTCGATACTGCCTTGAGGACAGCGAAAGAAACGATAGTCAGCGCCGCCGCCGGCACGACCGCGAAGGCGTCGCTGACGAGCGGATCGTTGCCGAAGCTGCCGATCGGAATACGGAGGCGACGGATGCTGGCGAGTTTCAAGAACACACTCGCTCCGATGGAGGCCACCGCTAGGGCCGCGAAAAGCCCTTCCCCAAGCGACAGCGAAGCCATCAGGGAAGCTCCGTCCATCGGCGCGAGCATGGTGAAGAAGCACGACACGACCACCGTTGCGGCGACGGTCGGATTCACCATCCGATGTCCTAGCCGTTGATTGTGCAGGGTGGTCAACGTGTCCGTAAACCCGTACATCGCCACGAGCGAGCCGATCCCGAATGTGCCCACCAGCAAGGCGTCGCACAGCGAATCGAGACGTGTGCCAAAAACTTCGGTCAAGAATGCTCGACTTCCTGCCGTCGGCGGGTACCGGATCAGCAAGGTAAAGGCGCCCAGCATGATGAGCGGAAGCGGGAGTGCGAGCCCACGGCGGATAGCGACGAAGTAAGCACTACTGTCTAGCTGCTCGATGCCGCTTCGAACTTGCTGCCAAAGGTCGGATAGTTTCGCGTTCATCGGGTGCGGCCTTATGGTGCATAACGGGGCTACCGGCGTTTCGTGGGCCTGCCGACGAAACACCTGAATTACGTGTACAGCGATAAGCCACCTAGCTTAAGCGTTGCAAAGCTAAGCAAATACTGAAATTCACCTCGGGAATTGGCGGTCGGCCACGCATGGTTGCGCCGATACGCGAATCGAATTGGTCGGATGATACTTTCCCTCGGGGGCGAAGACTAGTCGCCGAAACCCCAGATTTCATCCAAGGATGCCCCCACATCGGTTTCAGGAAATCCTTACGCCAATGGCTGTAAAGGGGAGGCGGAAACAAGCCGTATACAGGTCATGAGCTAATGACGAACGCAAGGCACGATCCGATGCGTCGCTAGAGGAGATTGATTGAGAACGATTCAAGCCAAAAAGCGATGCGCGTCGGGCGTCAGAATGAAAGCGTGGAGTGTGAGGTAATGCTGGATATCGTGCGTCTAGCCGAGCAGTTCTTGAACATTGCGGCGCGAATCGAGGCGTTCGCTCGTGGGATGCCGGCCGAAGAGCAAGACACCTCGATCGGGGCAAGTAAGGGCAGCCTCGTCGATCTCTCCGCACGTCTTCGCGCGGTCACCGATGAATTGGTCTCGCAGGGCGAGATAGACCGCGCGCGTGTTGCGGAGCGCAGGCGCATCGAAACGATGGTGGCGGAGCGAGAGAGGGAGTTCCGAACCATTGTGGAGCATTCGCCCGACATCATCATTCGATACGATCGCACATTGCGGCGTGTCTACGTGAATCCTGTGTTCGCTGCACTCGCGGGTGGCGAAAAAGGTGCCGCGGGGTTGATCGGGCAGCGGCCTCGCGAGCTGCCGCTTTCGTCCGATGCCATTCTTTCGGGCGGCGTGGACGCCGTGGTCTTTGAAGCTAAGCTCGAAGAAGTTTTTCGCACTGGCGAGAACTTGGAGTTCGAGGCAGCGTCCCGCTGGCACGACGACGGCACGCCGGGCAGTTGCTACCTCGTGAAAATGGCACCGGAGTTTAGCGAGAACGGAGCCGTCGAAAGTGTGTTGGCGGTGGCGCGCGACATTACCGAACTCAATGCGTCGCGCAAACATATCGAATGGATGGCGTACCACGACCCGCTGACGTCGGCGAGCAATCGGACATTCTTCGGCGAGTGCCTGCGTGCGGTGGTTGCCGTGCCGTCGGACGGGGCGGAATGCAAGGCCGCGGTCATGATGGTGGATATGGACCGCTTCAAAGACGTCAACGACACCATGGGGCACGCTGTCGGCGACGAGATGTTGCGCGAGGCCGTGAACCGCTTACGGGCTTGCGTCCGCGCAGAAGATGAGGTGGCCCGATTCGGCGGCGACGAATTTGCGATTCTGATTCGCGATCCGCGCAGCCGCGCCGACGTCGAAAGCATTGCGCAGCGCATTATCGAACAATTCAATCAACGTTTCCTGCTGGATGGGAGCGATGTCTTCGTCTCCTGCAGTATCGGCATCGCGCTTTATCCCAGCGACAGCACGTGCTCGGACGATCTCATCAGATACGCGGATTCGGCGATGTACCTTGCGAAGCGCTCGGGGCGCCGCGATTTCCGCTTCTATGCGAAGGATCTAACGCTGGACGCGGCGGCTCGCCTGGGGCTCGAATCTCAACTTCACCGGGCGATCGAATTCGAAGAGTTCGAACTGCGCTACCACCCGAAGGTGACATTGCGGGACCGGACGGTGATCGGCTCCGAGGCGCTATTGAGGTGGAATCGGCCCGGCGTTGGGCTGGTCTCGCCGGATACGTTCATTGCGATTGCCGAAGAGTCCGGACTGATCGTCGATGTCGGCAAGTGGGTGCTGCAAGAGGCTTGCCGTTCGGCCGTCGAATGGAATGCGAATGCGCATTCGACGCATAAGATTGCCGTCAATCTGTCCGCTCGTCAGTTTCAGGCGGCGGGTTTCGGCTCGTCCGTCGCCCGCGTGCTTGAAGAAACCGGCTGCCGCCCCGAATGGCTCGAGTTCGAAATTACGGAGAGCGTTCTGCTGGAAGAGAACGAGGCCGTGCTCGCGACGCTCGGCTGGTTCAGGAGGATGGGTATTTCGATTGCGATCGACGATTTTGGCACGGGGTATTCATCGTTGAGCTACTTGGCGCGCTTTCCGATCGATGTCCTGAAGATCGATCGAACTTTTGTCCAAAAGGTGGCGACGGACCGGCGTCATGCGGAGCTAGTGAAGGCGATCCTGTCGATCGCGCGATGTTTCGGCCAGCAGGTGGTGGCGGAAGGGGTCGAGACGCTCGAGCAGGCCGAGTTCCTCGAGCGAAACGGCTGCACGATCGCGCAAGGGTTCTTGTACAGCAAGCCGTTGCCCAAACATGAAATGCGGTTGCTACCCGAGCGCTTGGAGCCGGTTGCCGGATAACCGCAAAGCCGTTGACGATTGCCTTCGCTGTAGGCAAACTAATCGCATGCACGCACGTTCCTATCGCAGCAGACCCGTAGTGGCATATGCCAGTGGGTCTGATGCGAGGAACGTCGTGCTAAGGCCCACCCTCAATAGCGATAAAAAGCCGCCTGCAACGCGTCCCGCTCGTTTGGGGTGCTCAGCATCGCGAGCATGAGCAAGATGCGAGCCTTTTGCGGGACTTGATCGTCGACGACGATCCAACCATAGTCGCTGTCGGGCTGGGCCCCGTCGCGAACCACGACGCCGCTGCCCGTACGCGATGCGCGGACGATCTGAACGCCATCGCGCGCGGCTTGGCGCAGCGCGGCGACAATATGCTCAGCGACATTGCCGTTGCCCGTACCGGCATAGACGAGGCCGTCCGTACCGCACAGTACATTACCGATTGCCTGCGCATCGAGCGCGCCGTAGGCGTAGACGATATCGACCTTCGGCAGTCGCTCGATTCGATCGATCGACCAAGGCGTCAGTACGGTATGGTCTCGCGAGGTCGTTCGGTAATAACGAGGTTGACCCTCCACCACGTGACCGAGTGGGCCGTACGGAGATTTGAAGGCATCGAGCTTGAAGCTATTGGTTTTGACCACGTCGCGTGCTGTATGGATTTCGTCGTTCGATACAACAAGCACGCCTTTACCGCGCGAAGCCGGATCCACGGCGACGCAGATCGCATCGTAAAGATTCAGCGATGCGTCGGAGCTCATCGCGGAATTTCGGATCCGGTTTGCAGTAACTGTTCGGCGCGTAGATTGGCGAGTGCCGGCGCATCCGTAAGAACGGCGAGCACTTCGTCGATCGTGAGAACCGAGCAGGCATAGGCGGCGGATGTATTCGCGTCGCTGGCGCCACGGCCGGCAATGGTGCCGCCGGTCCCGACCACCGCGATATTGCGCTTGTCTCTCATTCGAACTCGACTCGGTTTCGTTTCGTTGCTTTGATGCCGCCCGAGATGTCGGCGCGCGCGCTGGCGAGCGCGGGTTCGAGCGGCATGACCGTGGTCTCGCACGATGCGACGAACGACAAGGCGACCGACTTCCGATCGATCTTGACGAAAATCAAGGGCGAACAGCCGGACGCGATCATGTACGGCGGACTCGATGCAACGGGGGGGCCGTTTGCCAAGCAGGCGAAGCAACTCGGCATGCGGCAGATAATTCTTGCGGGCGACGGCTTGTGCGCCGACGACCTGTCTAAACTGGCGGGGGATGCCGCCGACGATGTCATCTGTTCCATCGCGGGTGCGCCGCTCGCCAAAATGCCGAAGGGGCCTTCGTTCACGGAGCGTTACCAGAAGCGGTTCGGAACGCACCCGGTGCTCAATTCGCCGTTTGCATACGACGCGGTGTATGTGATTGTCGATGCCATGCAGCGAGCCGGCTCGACAGCGCGCGACAAGATCCTCGCCGCGATGCCGGCGACGAACTACCAGGGCGTGCTGGGGCAGACGCAATTCGACGCGAAGGGCGACCTACTGCACGGGACGATTTCTTTATACAAGTATGTGGGCGGTAAGCAGACGCTACTCGACTACGTGAAGAATTGATTAATGCGCGATGGCGGCGCGCTGCTGGCCAGTGCTCGCCGTCGATTCGCCCGCATCATGCTCGACGCGATTTCGTCCTAACGTCTTGGCACGGTATAGCGCCGCGTCGGCATTGGCCAGCAAGGCCGCCGGCCCGATATCGGTGCGTGAACCGCTGGAAGCGTGCCCGATCGACACCGTCACAACGCTCAGGCTCGATACCGGCCCTGCTATCTTGATGTCGGCCACCGCTCGCCGCAAGCGTTCGGCCGTCGCTAATCCAGTGAGCGCGTCGCACGCCGGCAGCACGATGACGAATTCCTCGCCGCCGTAGCGCGCGACGAAATCGCCCTCGTGCGTCAATGCGTTATTCAGTGTCTGCGCGATGCTTCGAAGGCATTCGTCGCCGGCAAGGTGCCCGAACGCGTCGTTATACGCCTTGAATTGGTCGACATCGACCAATAGCACGGCAAGCGGCGAACCCGACGCAATCGCCGGGGCCAATTCACTCGGGTACCGCTCATCGAAATAAGCGCGATTGAATACGCCCGTCAGCCCGTCGCGCACGGAAAATTCCTTGAGCACGCGATGCGCGTCGGCGAGTTTCGAATAGGTTCGACTCGTCTCGTACATCAGCATGCCGAGCAACGCGCTGGCCGAGACCATGGAGGCGATGCGGGCTGCGTACCATCCGACGCTGTAGCGTGCGCCGGCGCCTAGCGTCAATGCGATGTCGGCGAGCCCTGCAAACAGCGCAACCGCAAGCCAAAGATCCATCAGCGTGTGCAATCTCGTGACCCACAGATGGACGCCGAGGGCGACGACGCAGATCACGGCTACCCATAGCGTTGCGGCATCGTGAGCCAAATGCCGAAACGCCCCGGCGCTCGTCACGAGGCTTGGTAGCACGGCGCGTGCGTTGATGGCGGAACGACACAATGCGCCCGACACTAACATCGAGCCGGCGATCGCTAGAAAACCAATCGAGCCACGCCGTGTGTGACCAACGATGGGAGGACGCCCTCGCGCGAGGAGCGCAAGCGTAACGAGCAATGCGAATCCGCCTCGCCATAGCAACCAAATCCAAATGGCCGTCTGGCGCCCGGTACCGACCGATATCGCGGCAAAGAATACGCCGGGAAAGACGGCCAGATGGAATGCGGCGGCGACGCTGACGAACGCGTATGCGCTCGCCAGGGCCGCGAAATAAAACCGCCCCGATGCCCGATACTGTGTCCACAACAAGCAAGCCGTCAGTCCTTCCGAGAGTGCGACCGAGGTAGCGAAGATCGGCACGAACGGCGGCGAAATTGTGCTTTGCGTCGTGAGGTACGGCCACGCAGCCGCTGCGGCGCAAAGGACGACGACCGCTGCGATCACGGCGGCCAATCGGTGGCTGCGGTGAGTCGGCACGTGGATGAGTGTTGCTTCCATTAGTCCGGGCTAGCTTAGTGGGCGCTTGGGGTCCATCGATATTGAAAAATGGCGAAACGTGGCGACCGATACACGCGGCTCGTAGCGCCATTTTCTTTCAAATTGCTTTCGCATAAATTGCGTCAACCCGCGGCGTTCGCAGGTTGACCGCGCCCGAAGTGGCTTGTCGCATCACCGCAGTGCATGCGATTTCCCCTGTACAACGGCATCTGAACGGAAATCTGAAGCCCATTCGCTCGGCGCGATGTCGTGCCGAGGAAAAGAACGTGGGCGCAATGCCCAATGGTCAATGGCCAATGCGCGATCCGATCGACGAACACGATCGAGGCGCTCGATCACCCGCCCGTCGCCCCGGCGCTTTTTACCTTGCACTCGCTCGTCACCTTCTCGCCGTCGTCGAACTCGAACGTCATCGGAATCGACGTCCCGACTTTGATTGCGTGTGTCGGCTTCTCGAGCATGAGGTGATAGCCGCCCGGTGCGAATTTGAGGGTGCCGTTAGCCGGTACGGGCGCTTTGTCGACCATGACCATGGTCGAGGTGCTGCCGTTGCTTTGGGTTTCGTGCAGCATGGCCATGCCGAACGCGTCGGTTTGCACGCCGACCAAGTTGACCGCCTTGTCGCTCATATTCATCACGCTGAAGTAGCCGCCGGAGGGCAGCGTGCCCGGCAATAGACGCACCCAGCAGTCGGACACCATGACGGATGCCGGAGCGGCGAGCGCGGGTGCGGCGCATAGGCCGAGCGTCAAGGAAAGCGAAAGAGGAACAGAAAGAGAAACAGAAAGAGAAACAAGGGAAGTCTTCATCGAGCGGTTCATAGGTTCTCCAATGAATGTTCAGAGATAGGTTGCGTGTTACGACGCGACTGTTGCCGCGGCGCGACCAAAAATAGTGCGGTCGATGAGCCAGACTGCCACGAGCGTCGCGCCCATCAGCGGAAATATGATGCCCAGTGCGATCAACGCGGCTTTCCATCCGCGCATCGGCGAAACCGTTCGGTCGCGCGCCGGTGCGCCTAGCGTACCCGGCGGCCGGCGTATCCACCACATCACGAAGCCCGTGATCGACAGCGCGGCGAGCCCGAACGAAAGTGCCGCGCAGACGAGCTGATTGGCCAGGCCGAAGTAGCGGCCCATGTGAAGCGAGGTGCCATAGGACACGGCCTTGCCGACGGCGCCGTAATCGCGATAGCGGATGTCCTTCAACACGGCCCCGCTGTATTGATCGACATACAAAGTGCGCTCCAGTTTCGGATCGGCCGGAAAATAGGACACGGTATACACGCCGTCGGGCGACGTGGGCAACGCAACGTCATACCCGTCCACCAGAGCGTTCGCACGCATCTTACCGACCAGTTGCGCAAGCGACACCGCGCCTACGCCCGACCCGCTCGAAGCCAGCGAGCGGGGCACGCGCACGGCGCCCACCGCCCAAGGTACCTGCGGTAGCGGCATATCGTCCATGGTCATGCCGGGCATCGAATCCATGGCCGGGCCCGACGCGCTGCCATGCGTGTGGGTAGGCGCCGTCACGTTCGCTTCCCCCGGGATGTGGGAGCGCACCGGCAGTCCACCCCATGCGCCGGCCGGCGCCCCGAGCTTGGCGCTCGTCGCGAGCGCTTTGAACTGCTTACCCCAAGAGGCCGTCCAAGGCAGGCCCGTTGTGACGAACGCCAGCGCTCCAAGCGCAAGCCATATGCCCAGCGTCGCGTGAATGCTTTTCCACAACGGCCGCCCCCGGCGCGCGAGATCGGGCACCAGCACAGCACGTATCGATGCCCGCTCGCGCGGCCACCACAACGCGACGCCCGTGCCGATCATGACGAGCGTCCAGCATCCAACGAGTTCCATCAAGAGTTCCCCCGGCCTGCCGAGCAACAGCTTGCGGTGAAGCATGCGATCGACCTGCATGAAGCGACGATCGACGTCGAGTGTGCCGAGGATCGTGCCGTCGTAGGGATTCACGTAGACGCTTTGCTTGCGTCCGTTCGGTAGCCGAAAGATGAATTCGGCGCTGCGATCGGCGCGCGATTCGATGCGCGCGGTCGTGGCGATGGCGGCGGGCGGCATGGCGGCGCGAGCACGCGCCAGCAAACGATCTTCGTCGAGGCGCGGCGATGCGGCCGGCGTGACGACGAGCCGGTGCGGATAAAGCAGCGGTTCGATCTGCGGCTGGAAGCAATAGATCGTCCCCGTGACGGCGAGCACGACCAAAAACGGCATGACGAAAAGCGCCGCATAGAAGTGCCAACGCCAGAGCGTACGGTAGCCGCGGCTCGCCAAAGCGCCGGGCGGCGCGGCCTGAATGCGGGGCGTGGTAGTGGTAGTGGTAGTGGACATTGTCACGCCTCCTTAGATTCGCAAGCGACCTTCGACATAAAACGTCCGGCCCGGGTAGGGGTGATAGACGAAATAGCGAGCGTCGAATAGGTTGTCGACGCCGATGCCGATTTCGCTGAGTTTCGTGGGGTGAATCGTGAACTTGGCATCGGCGACCGTATAGGTGCTGGTGCCGCCGAAGACGTTCGGATTCGAATCGGTGTTGGTCAGCGTGTTGTACTCGCGCCCCGAGTAGCGAGCGGCCAGCGTCAGCGCGTAACGTTCGCCGATTCGATACGTCGCCGCGAGATCCGCACGCCATAGCGGGATGCGGTAGAAGTACTTGCCCACGGTGGCGGGATTCTGCGCATTCGCAATGATCTTCGATTGCGTATAGGCGACGCTGCCGATCAGATCGAGTCCGTGCACAATCACGTCTTCGCCCTGGTAACTGAGTTCGACGCCCCGCGAGCGCACCTTGCCGATGTTCTGAAAGCTCGTGACGTTCGGAATCACGGTGGTGTCGGTTTGGCTAAAGATCGTGTTCTTTACGTCGTCCTGAAACAGCGAAAGCCGATAGAGGCCCTGGCCGTGCGCCCATTCGGCAGTCAACTCTTTCGAAAGATCGTCCTCGGGTTGTAGGCTCGGATTGTTGTTGACGATCGACGAGCCGTTGATTTGCCCTTGGAACAATTCGCTGACGGTCGGAAAGCGATAAGCGCGGGCGATCGACGCACGCAGCGTCAGCGTGTCGGTGACGTCGAACGACAGCGATGCCTTCGGCGACACATGGTGTTGCCCGACATCGGGATAGGGCAAGGCCGTTGCGCCGACGGCTTGTGTGCCGTCGTAGGCCCGCCAATCTTCGTAGCGCGCGCCGTAGACGAATTTCCATCGGGGAAGAAAGCGCCATGCATCTTGCGCATATGCGGCTTGCGTTTGCGTGCGGCCTTTGAATGCATTCGCAAAGCCACCCGCGCCACCATCGATCCATGTGGCGGTGTTATACGTTTCGTTGTCGAGGAAGTAGTCGTCGTAGTGATAGCCTAACGTCACCGTATGATTGGCGAGCCCGGCTTGGGGCGAGCGCGGCGTCCACGTGGCTTTCAGGTCTAGGGTCTTCCATCCGGTTCCATCGCCGAACGTGACGCTGCCGGGCCCGTTGCCGGGGGCGCCTGCATTGGCGGTTCGCGCCACGCTATTCGATACGTCGTAGTACGACGCGATCGCTTCGCCGTTCCAACCGGTGGCATTGCGGGTTTTCAGCGATAGGCCGTATAACCAGTTCTCGCTCGAACCGAGGCTCGGCGCCAGCGCGGCCGCGGGAATCTTGTATTCGTAGCCGCCGATATTCACGGGCCCGCTATAAACCGGATTGCCGTTCGAATCGCGCAAGAACGTGGCGGTCTCGCTGTTGTAAGTGCGGTGCCAGTAGCCGAGCGTGAATGCCCCGCGCACCGTCGGCGTGAAGTCGTACTGCATCTTCAGCTTCAACTGATCTTGCACCGCGTGCTCGATGCCTTCCCCATTGACGCCGATCACGGCGGTCGGGGCATTGGTTTGGTTGTTGTAGAAATAGGCGCCGCTAACAGGGGTGTCGCCGGCCTTGGCCGGTGTATTCGATGTCGCGAGCGTGGCGAACTGAAGCGGCTGGCTCGCGTTTTCGAAATGATTGGCGCCGATAAAGAACGAGAAGTTGCCGATGCGATTGCCGATCGTCGCACTGGCTTGACTGCCGTTGAAGTTTTGATTGACCCCGAATAGATTGAAGTGTTGCGTGAACGCTTTGACATCCGCATCGGCTTCGAACTTCGTCGGCATCCGCGTGGAGATCAGCACCGTCGCGCCGACCGAATTGCCGGGATAGAGCGCGGAGAACGGCCCGTAGATCACGTCGATTCGGCTGATCTCATCGGGAAAGACCATCGACCAGCGCGGCGGAAAACTGTAGCTGCTGCCGAGCAAGTTCGACAGCAGCAGCCCGTCCGCATACACCAGGCCGCGTGCGCTTTGCGTATTGCTCGTGCCGCGCACCGCTATGATCGAGTTCAGATCGCCGATAAAGCGCTTGCGTACTGCCAAGTTCGGCATGTACTTCAACGTATCTTCCGAATTGACGACGTTCCAGTTCTCGAACTGTTTGCGCGTGACCGTTTCCGTCGTGGCCGGCAGGTTCGGGTCGAGAGCGGGGCCGGTGCTGCCGCTGCCGCTGCCGCTTCCGGCCGTCGCGCTGACCGTGATCGTCGGCAACGTCACACCGCCGGCGGAGGTGGCGACAGCGGCCGGTGGGCGTGTGCTTGCAGCGTCGGAATCGGGGCTCGGTGCGACATCGGCCGCAGCCCATGCGACGGGAGAGGCAAGCGTGATAAGCGCAATAAGCGCGATAAGCGAAAACGGTACGAGCGCCGGCGTGGTGAATCGCACGTGGCGGCGCGCGCGAGCGCTCGGCCTGCGCGAGATGAAGGACAACATGCCATGTTCCTGAGGTCGTTGAACGAACGGCCGCGCGCGCCTTCAATGGGCGCGTCGAATCGGCTGCGGATAACGGAGATCAGGAAAAGGCGGGTGGGGCTCTGGGGCGGCCGGACGGAAAGGCGCCTAGCGGCGTGAAGCGCACGCTCAGCACCGGTATCGAAACGGCGATGAGGAGCATGACGAGCACGAGCGGCGAGGGCGGCACGGCCGGCATGGCGATGTGATCGGCCAGCAGATCGCAGTAGCCGCACGCCGCGAGGGGATCGGCATGCGTGGCATGCGCGGAATCGGCGGTGGGTTGAACCGCCGAACAAAGCGGCGCAGCGGCCGGATCGGCCCGGTGCGCCGCCACCACGCACTGACTGACGATCGGCGCAAGCACGATGAGCCACATGGCGATGAGGCCAAGCCATGCGGTCAGGTGTTTGCGGGATCGGAGAGCCATGCTTATGCTGCGAATTGACGTGCGCCGCAGTCTACCACCGGAAAAGGAAACGATCCACGTGCGGATTCCGGCATCAATGCGTGACCGAAAGGAACAAATACGCAGCGAATAGGCAGAGATGGACGGCGCCTTGGAGCACCGTCGTGCGACCGCTGCTCAGCGTTAGGCTCCCGATGAACAACGTGAGTGCCAGCAAGACGGTTTCCATTGCGCCGATGCCGAGGTCGAGCGGCCGTCCGGTCCAGATGAACACCACGGCGACGGTCGGAATAGTGAGCCCGATACTGGCAAGTGCGGAGCCGAGCGCCAGATTCATGCTCGTTTGCAATCGATTCGCGCGTGCGGCCCCGACGGCGGCTAGGCCCTCGGGCAGCAGCACGAGGGCCGCGATGACGATCCCGACCGTCGCGGCCGGCGCGCCGATGGTCGCGACCCCGCGTTCGACGGCCGGCGAGAGCAGCTTCGCCAGCAATACGACGGCGACGAGGCTCGCGATCAACAACGCGAGGCTCGTCAGCGCGACACGTCTGCTCGGCAACGCGGCCGCGTGCTCGGTCTCGTCGCTGTGGCCGGAGGAAAGGAAGTAATCGCGATGGCGTACGGTTTGCACGAAGACGAACACCCCATAGAGCACGAGCGACGACACGCCTGCGAATGCGAGCTGCGACGTGGACAGTTGCGGCCCCGGCATAGCGCTCAAGTAGTTGGGCATGACGAGCGAGAGCACCGAGAGCGCGGCGAGCACGGCCAGGGCCTTGCTCGCACCCCGTCCTTGGAAGTCCTGTTCGCCGTGCTTCCAGCCGCCGACGAGCAGACACAGCCCGACGATGCCGTTGCAGACGATCATGATCGCGGCGAAAACCGTGTCGCGCGCGAGGCCGGCTTTTTCGGGGCCGGCGGAAAGCATGACGGACACGATCAGGGCGACCTCGATGATCGTCACGGCCACCGCGAGCACGAGAGTGCCGAACGGCTCGCCCACGCGGTGGGCGATGACTTCGGCGTGGTGGACCGCGGCGAATACGCTGCCGGCGAGCGCGGCGGCGATCAACGCGATCGCCATGCCTTCGGTGGGGAGGATGCGCGATAGCCCGAGAATCAGCCAGGCGGCGAGCGGGGCCCAAAGTGTCCAGCGCGGTAACGCTTGCGATGCGATTGACATAAGGAAGTCCTTGATCGTGGCCGGCGCAAGCGGGAAATAATATCAGGCGATCAAGGGCAGGCTCGGAAGCGAGGGGAAGCGCGAACAGGCACTAGCCTATTCGGTGGCGGAATCTAGCGAGGGATGAGCAGATTCGGCGCGCGCTCGGCGTGCGCGTACAGCGCGCCGAGCGTGATGCAGGAGCGGGAAAGGCGTTATTCGGCGAGCGGCGATCGCTTTTGGCGGCGTTGCGTCGCAACGACGGTAGCGCGTTCGAGACGCGGGCTGGCGCCGCGAATGAACAGCGCGGCGCAGGTGGCGAACAGAGCCCAAATGGAAAGAATTACCGCCAACGTGCCCATGCCAATCTCCTGAAGGTCAAGGATCTCGACCGTGGCTGTCGGGCCTGTGGCCGCTCAGCGAGTCGATGATTGACAGTATCGGCCGATCTCGCCGATTTCAATTCGATGAAATGCGCGGCGTTTCCCGCCTAATCCAAGTAATGAGAAGCGCGGCCAGGCGGCGGTGGCGTGCGCGGCGATTCGCTTGACAGGCCGGCCGATCCTCGGCCGCGAGCGGTTTTCAAACGGGCGTGTCAGTGTTAGCGTCAGGCGCAGCGCGCATGCTGCGTCACTGTTTGGCCGTGCGCGAGCATGTGTTCGAACGCTTCGGCGATCCGATCGATGAACGGGTTTTTGTGCGCAAGCGGGCCATCGGGCCTTTCGCGATGGACCAGCATCGTCGCATTGGCCTCGAACACGAGGACGCGCGAATCGGGCAGGACAGTGAAGTCGATGCCGCCGTAGTCGAGGTCGAGCCGTCGGCCGATCTCGGCGATCGCCTCCAGCGCGCGCGCACCGAGCGCCGCGCGCGGATCGGTCAAAAAGCGTCGCTCTTCTTCGATCTTCCACGGCGCATCGAGCATCCCCGCCGAAAAATAATGGACCACCCAGTGCGGCGAGATGGCCAGATGATACGGGTATGGTTTTCGGTCGACGTAGACGATTCGATACTTGCGGCAGCAGCCGTCGGCACTGCGGAAATCATGAAACGCTGTTAGATAGCACGGCACCCCGAGATCGTCGAGCGCGGGCCACAGCGTCTCGAGCGACGGGTAGAGCGCCAGTTGGTCGCCGCCATGCGTCGCTGTCGGGCGCATCAACAACGGATAGTCGATCCCCGCTTCGGCGAGTTGCCGCGCGAGTGCGTCCGCGCTAGCGGGCATCGTATCCACGCGAATGCAGGGCGGCACGAGTGTGTCGGGCACGCCGGCCAACCACCGCGGTGTGTCATGACGGTGCGTGCGCGCGACGGCTTCGGGCGGATTGAGCAGCGGCCGGCTGCTCCCGCGCGTGAAATGCGCCATGCGCTCGGCAAGCGGCTGCGCGATGTCGGGATCGCCGATCGCATTGAAAACGAGATCGTAGGACGGCAACTGCGTATCCTCCGTCTCGCTGGCATAGTCGATTGCGTATTTGATGCGGGTGGTCGTCGTGTGCGGCAACAGCGTATCGAGCGGAACGTTGCCGGTACCTTTGCCCGCATTCAGAATCAGCAAGCGGCGCTGCTCGACACCCAGCGCGGGTTCGACGTAGACGCGCTGTACGCGGTACGCCTGATCGCGGTGCCGGTCGGCCCGCGCGTGATCGCCTTCGGCCGTGAGCAGCGCGGCGAGGTTTTGATGCGCGATGGCCAGTTCGGGGTGGACGGTGAGCGTATGACCGTACCAACGCATGGCCTCCTGCGGGTGGCCTTTCAGCGAGTAGACGGTCGCAAGGTTGTACAGCGCCAAGGCAAGCGTTTGCGAAGCGGCTCCGGCACCCAGCATGTCGAACGCCGCTAACGCAATCTGATGCGCGGCAAAGCCCGCTTCGTCGCCGGCGGCGCGCATCGCCTCGAGCATTTGGCGATGCAAGGCGACATCGAGCGGAGCCGCATCGAGCGCCTGCGACAGACGCTCGATCGCATCTTCGGGCGAGGCGTCCGGTTCAGCGCAATTCGACATGTCCGTGCAGTCCCTCTTTCAGCTCGGCTGCGAAGCCGGCAAACGTCAAGCGCGTTGCAGGGCGAATTCGCTTAACGCGCCGCACAGCGCGACGACCGCTTCCGGCGTGACGGCGTTGTAAAGCGAGGCGCGCAACCCGCGCAGCGAGCGATGGCCCTCGAGCCCGCTCATGCCGCGCGCTTCGGCCAGATCGAGGAAGGCGCGATCGAGGCGCGCATCGCCGAACGTGAAGGCCGCGTTCATGCGCGAACGCCAGGGCCGTTTCGCATGCACCGTCAAGACATCGCCCATTTCGTCGAGCAAGTCATAGAGCCGCGCCGCTTTGGCTTCGTTGATGCGTTGCATTTCGGCAAGGCCGCCGATGTCGTCGCGCAGCCAGCGTGTAATCAGTGTCAGGACGTAGATCGCGAACACGGGTGGCGTGTTGTAATTCGATCCGTGCGCGATCTGCGTCCGAAAGTCGAGAATATGCGGCATACCGCCGGGAATGCGATCCAACATCTCGCGGTCGATGATTGCGACGGTCACCCCGGCAGGGCCTAGGTTTTTTTGAGCGTGCGCATAGATCATGCCGAACGGCTCGACCTGCAAGGGTCTCGACAGGAAATCCGACGACATATCGGCGATCAGCGAAACGGGCAAATCGCGCACGGGCGCGGAGAATTGCAATCCCTCGATGGTTTCGTTCGATACGTAGTGGAGATACGCGGCGCGAGGATCGACATCGAGCCGATCGAGCGCGGGCAACTCGCGAAAGCCGGTGCGCTGGCCGTCCCAGACGATGCGGTGCCCGCTCACGCGGCCCGCCTCGGCCGATGCGCGCGCACTCCAGTAGCCGGAAACGATGTACTCGGGCGGCGCGAAGGCCGGCGTGGCGAAGTTCATCGGCACCGTCGCGAACAACAGGCTGCTGCCGCCTTGCAGGAACGTGACCGCATAGCGATCGGACAAGCCGAGCAGGCCGCGGATATTGCGCTCCGCTTCGTCGAGAATCGCGAGGAACCAATCGGATCGATGGCTCATGCCGAGCACGGAAACGCCGGTTTCGGGCAAAGCGACGATGGCTTCGCGCGTGGCGGCCAGCACGCTGGCGGGCAGGGCACCGGGCCCGGCGGAGAAGTTCAGGGTGTTGGCGTGCGGCATGGGCTTCCGGTCGCATCTGTCAGGCGCGGACGATAGTGTGTTCGTTCGTTCCGACGGAAATCAAGTCCGCACAGGGTATCAAAGCGAGACGCGCGGCAACGCGATGAGATGAGGGGGAAACCTGCGTCAATTTAAGCAAACGAGGCGCGGGCGGCGTGGCGGCTTCGAGCGCGGCTCGTCATTGGGGCGCGAGTCGATCGATCCCTTGTACTTTGCGCACCCTGCCCACCAAGCACGCGTTTTCGAACTCATAGACGTGGCGGGAGCGTTGCGCCACCCGGGCCGGCCCGACAATAGCGTTTGCACGCGTGCCTCGAGTTCGCGGTAGTCGAACGGCTTGACGAGGTAATCATCGGCGCCGAGCCCAAGGCCGCTGACGCGAAAGAAGGACCCTCATATCGAGCGCCGCCGAACGAGCGGGCGCCCGTTTATCGATCCGACATTCAAGGAGGAGTACGCAGTGAATACAACCTCGGCCGCCGAGCCGCAACAATCCGCACCGGAGCGCGCTGTCATGTCGAAGATCGCGCGGCGTCTGCTGCCGATTCTCGTCGTCATGTTCCTGATTTCGTTCATCGATCGTCAGAACGTCGGCTTCGCGAAGCTGCAGATGGTGCACAGCCTTCATATGACCGAAGCTGCGTTCGGTCTGGCGTCGTCGCTGTTCTTCATCGGCTACCTGCTGTTCGAAGTGCCGAGCACGCTCGCGCTGCATCGGTTCGGCGCCCGCGTGTGGCTCGCCCGCATCATGCTCACCTGGGGGGCGATCACGGTATTGATGGGCTTTACGACTTCGATGCAAGTGTTTTGCGGCTTGCGTTTCGTACTCGGCGTCGCGGAAGCCGGCTTTTATCCCGGCGTAATCTATTACCTCACCCTGTGGTTTCCGCAAAGCTATCGCGCGCGCGTATTGGGCATCTTCACGCTCGGCAGCGCGCTCGCGAACATGCTCGGCTCGCTCGTGGGCGGATGGCTGCTTGGCATGAACGGTGTCATGGGGCTTGCCGGCTGGCAATGGGTGTTCATTGCAACGGGCTTGCCCGCGGTGTTGGTGGCCATCGCAGTCTTCAAAGTGCTGCCGGCTTCTTACCGCGAGGCGCGTTTTCTGAGCGAGCAGGAAAAGCGGATGGTGGCCGCCGCACTCGAGCGCGAAAAACCCGAGCATGCCGAGCATGCGCAACCGTGGAAGGCGTTGCTCGATCCGCGCGTGATGTTGTTTGCCGCCACCTATATGTTGATGTCGACGTCGCTCTACGGCGTGACCTATTGGTTGCCCACACTCGTCAAGTCGTTCGGCGTATCGAGCGGCACGAACGGCTTACTGAGCATGTTGCCGTGGGCACTTTCGGTGGTGCTGCTCGTGTACCTCCCGGCGAAACTGCGTCGAGCGAAAAGCATTTTGCGGGCGATCGCGATCGTTGCCGCCTGCGGCGTGCTCGGCTTCTTGCTGAGCTTGGTGTTGCCGTCGACACCGGTGCGGTTCGTCGCGCTCGTCCTCGGCGGCGCGTGCATTCCTCTGCTGTATCCGTGCTTCTGGTCGATGCCGCCGCGATACTTCACGGGCGCGCGAGCGGCGGCCAGCGTCGCGGCGATCAATTCGATCGGCAATCTGGGCGGGTTCTTCGGCCAGAACCTCATGCCGTTCGCCGGCAAAGTGACCGGCACCGCCTTCGGCCCGATGATCGTGCCGATCGTGTGCCTCACGGTGCTCGGACTGGGGGCGAGTATCGCGTGGATTCGCTCGGAACGTGCCATGGCCGGCGTACCGGCTTGATATGTATTGCGACCTAGTGCCGTAGGAAAAATATATTGGACGTCTTACCGAGAATCTTTCAGTATTCGGACGTTTCACGATGGATGCCGTGCGCCGGCAGGGGCTGCAATCCCGCCGGGCGCCGGTTTGCCGTCACGGCTTGCCGCGCTGAAGTCGCGGGCCCTGGCGCCATTCCACTCTCGACGACCGCAATACCTGAGAACGCAGATGCCCCAATACCGCTCACGCACTTCGACGCATGGCCGCAACATGGCCGGCGCCCGCGCCTTGTGGCGCGCTACCGGCATGAAGGACGACGATTTCGGCAAGCCGATCATCGCCGTCGTGAACTCATTCACGCAGTTCGTGCCGGGGCACGTCCATTTGAAGGACTTGGGGGCGCTCGTTGCGAAGGAAATCGAAGCCGCCGGCGGTGTCGCCAAGGAATTCAATACGATCGCCGTGGACGACGGGATCGCCATGGGCCACGGCGGCATGCTTTATTCGCTGCCTTCGCGCGAATTGATTGCCGATTCGGTCGAGTACATGGTCAATGCGCATTGCGCCGATGCGATGGTTTGCATCTCCAATTGCGACAAGATCACCCCGGGCATGCTGATGGCCGCCATGCGCCTGAACATTCCCGCTGTATTCGTTTCCGGCGGCCCGATGGAAGCGGGCAAGGTTAAATCGCCGACGGACGGCCAAGTGATTGCCAAGATCGACTTGATCGACGCCATGATCAAGGCCGCGGATCCGAAGGTCAGCGATGCCGAAGTAGCCGAAATCGAGCGCAGTGCGTGCCCGACGTGCGGTTCGTGCTCGGGCATGTTCACCGCGAACTCGATGAACTGCTTGACCGAGGCCATCGGCCTCGCCTTGCCCGGCAACGGAACGGTCGTCGCTACGCATGCTTGGCGCAAGGGGTTGTTCGAGCAAGCCGGCCGTTTGGTCGTCGATTTGTGCCGCCGCTACTACCAGGAAGAGGACGCCTCGGTGTTGCCGCGCAACATCGCCACCAAGCGGGCCTTCGAGAACGCCATGGCGCTCGACGTCGCCATGGGCGGTTCGACGAATACGGTGCTGCACTTGTTGGCCGCGGCCCAAGAGGCAGGGGCCGATTTCACGATGGCCGACATCGATCGCATTTCGCGCAAGGTGCCTTGTCTGTGCAAGGTCGCGCCCGCTACGGACAAATACCATATCGAGGATGTCCATCGTGCCGGCGGGATTGCCGGCATTCTCGGCGAACTGGCACGTGCCGATTTGCTCGACTTGTCGTGCGGCAACGTGCACAGCGGCACGCTCGGCAACGCGCTGGCCAAGTGGGACGTGATGGGCGGCGCGGGCGAAGACGCTCAGAAGTTCTTCCTGGCAGCGCCGGGCGGCATTCCGACGACCGTGGCGTTCAGCCAAGAGGCGACCTATGCGGCGCTCGATAACGATCGTGCGAAGGGTTGTATCCGCGACCAAGCGCACGCGTACTCGAAGGACGGCGGCCTCGCGGTGCTTTACGGCAACTTGGCGGAGAAGGGCTGCATCGTGAAGACGGCCGGCGTCGACGAATCGCAGTGGGTGTTCTCTGGGCGAGCCCGCGTATTCGAAAGCCAAGATGCCGCGGTCGAAGCAATCTTGGGCGATCAAGTGGTGGCGGGCGATGTCGTCGTGATTCGTTACGAAGGCCCGAAGGGTGGCCCCGGCATGCAGGAAATGCTTTACCCCACGTCGTATTTGAAATCCAAGGGGTTGGGCAAGACGTGCGCGCTGTTCACGGACGGCCGGTTCTCGGGCGGTTCGTCGGGGCTCGTGATCGGTCACGCGTCGCCCGAAGCAGCAGAAGGCGGCACGATCGGCCTCGTGGAAGAGGGCGATGTCATTGAGATCGACATTCCGCAGCGCAAGATGCACTTGGCGGTCAGCGACGAGGAATTGGGGCGTCGGCGCGCGGCGATGGAAGCGCGCGGCGACGCAGCTTGGCAGCCGGAGAATCGCGAACGCGTCGTGTCGCAAGCATTGCAAGCCTATGCCGCGCTGGCGACGTCGGCCGACCGCGGCGCCGTGCGCGATATCTCGCAGTTGAAGCGGAAATAACGGCGGTTCGTTAGGCTGCCGTTGTTTGAAGCGAAACCGCCGGCATGCCGGCGGTTTCAGCTTGTGCGACCGAGCAAGGCTGCCTAACCCTGAACCTCGACCTGAACCGCAACCTGCACCTCAACCTCAAGCCTTGATCCCGGCCGGCTTGGCAGTCGCAACGACGGCGGGAGGTGCGACGCGTCGAGCCGGCACAATGACGACCACGGGCTCCGGCATCGCCCACATCGGCGCGGCGAACACGACGGCGCGCTGCGCAGGCACGGCGAACGTTTCTGCAAACGCGGCATGCTGCAACGCCAGCATTTGCTGTTGGATCGCCATCAATTGAGTTTGCGCCGCACGCATTTGATCGTCGATCGCCTGCATTTGCCGCAATGCAACAGCGGGCGCCACGCCGCCCGTGCTCGTTTGCATTTCGAAGCTCGCCCCGCCTTGCGGGCTATGCCAGCTCCACGTACTGACCTTCATCGGGCCGGCCGCGGTTTGCACGACGTGCGTTTCGGCTTTGACCGGCACGGCCTGACCATTGACATTCACGAACATCGGCTGAGCGGCGGAGGCGGCGCTTGCTTGGCCTGCCAGCGCGAGGACCGGGGCGAGCGCGAGCGCGCCCGCCGCGATATACGAACGAAATTGCATATCCGTATCTCCATTGATCGATAGACTTCAACGATAGCGTTCGGGGAATCGACTACAACAACCAAGGGGCTCCGAGTGGAGTCAGTGAGAACTATGCGAGGGCTGGCTTAAACGAAGATTAAAGCGCCGGCCGTACCCCTCGGCGCGCGAACTGCATCCGTTCCACGACGCTGAGCCGCCCTTCGCTCGAGCACCGCCGTTTTGCTCCGCGTGGATGTCGGTGTGGCGCTTGCAAACGGCCGATAGCGGTGGCTTTCAGTCGGGTGTTTCAATCTTACTGTCGAATCAGGATTTCCTTACGTTAACCCGGGTCAAAAACGTATTCGCCTTTGCCGATAAACAGTAAGTCCGGCGGTCGGCGTGTCAAGGCATCGCGCGCCGCTACCGGCCGATCAGTCCGCCTTAACGAAGATCAAAAAAGCTAAAAATGAGTATCGTCAAACGACTGGCCCTGGCTTTTTCTCTTTTTGCGCTGTCGCTTGTTGCGGTAGGCGGGTACGGCGTCTGGCAACTGAGACAATCCGAAACGCGCCTCCAATACGTCCAATCCCACATACTGCCCGCGTTGCAGGACCTTGGCGCAATAACCGCCAGCCTTACCGATGTCAGGATCTTGCTGTATCGCCACGGCATGACGCTCGACGCCGAAGGAAAGTCGGCCATCGAGCAGCAGGTTTCGGCTCGCCAACAAACGCTCGACGCGCTCATTGCGAAGTACGCAAAGGAGGACCAGTCCGGAGATCGCGATCGCGAACTGACCGATGCCGATCGCGCCAATTTGGACGACTACAAGGCTGCGGTTCTGAAATTCTTGGAGACTTCGCGCGCCGGTGACGCAGACGCGATCAAGACGGCGCTATTCAAAGATGGCCCGCTGGATGCAGCAAGCAAAAAGCTGCGTGCGGGTTTGGCCGCTCATACCGGACACAACCTGCAGCAGGCGGAAGACGCGCGCAATGCAAACGACGCTGGGTACACACGGGCGGTGTGGACCCTGTTGTGCGGCATCGCCTTTGTCCTACTGGTTAACACTGCGCTCGCCGGGCGCGTGCTCATGCACATTCGTACTAGCCTGCGCGGTATCGGCGATGTTCTGCGAACCGCTAGCCGATCACTGGATCTGACGCAACGCGTGTTCGTGACCCGCGACGAGATCGGCGACACGGGTCACGCGTTCAACGCACTGGCGAGCCGAATTGCCGAAGTACTCGGTACGGTTCACCGCTCGACGCATGCCGTTACAACGGCATCGCAGCAAATTGCGGCGGGCAATCTCGATCTGTCGGCGCGGACGGAACAGCAGGCCGCGTCGCTCGAGGAAACCGCGTCGAGTATGACGCAACTGACTGCGACCGTGAAACAGAACGCAACGAGTGCGCAAGAGGCCGACTCGCTGGCGAGAAAGGCCGCGGACGTGGCGGACCGAGGTAGCGGCGCCGCGCGCGATATGTTGGCGACCATCGCCAATATCAGCGCGAGTTCCGCGAAGGTTTCCGACATCACGGGCCTGATCGAGGGTATCGCCTTTCAGACCAACATCCTCGCGCTCAATGCCGCCGTCGAAGCGGCTCGTGCCGGCGAGCATGGCCGCGGTTTCGCCGTTGTCGCCGGTGAAGTTCGCAGTCTCGCGCAGCGTGCAGCCGGCGCGGCAAAGGAGATCAAGAACCTGATCGGCACGTCGGTTGCCAGTATCGAGGACGGATCGAATCAGGCAACGAGCGTCAGCGCCACCATCGATCAGGTCAAGGACGTGATTCGGCAGGTGTCGGGGATTGTCCGTGAGATTGCCTTGGCATCGGAGGGGCAGAGCCGCGGCATTGAAGAGGTGAATCTGGCTGTGACTCAGATGGACTCAGTCACACAGCAAAATGCCGCGCTTGTCGAAGAGGCGGCCGCGGCAGCGCAGTCGCTCCAAGAGCAGGCGAGCGCATTGAGGGACGCGGTGTCCGTGTTTACGCTCCCGAACGATCGGTAATCCGATCTGCGCATCGGCCGCGCGGTGCGCGGCTACCCGCGCGTTCGGCGCACCACTTGACGAAATTTCGTCAACTTTCCCGTTGAGCGCGGGCGAGCAGGATTCTATGTTTGAGGCAAATGCAGCGTTTCCGCTTCGTGCGGGCCACGCAGCGACGGATAAAGCC
The DNA here is from genome assembly GCA_963838695.1 of uncultured beta proteobacterium. Classification (GTDB taxonomy): domain Bacteria; phylum Pseudomonadota; class Gammaproteobacteria; order Burkholderiales; family Burkholderiaceae; genus Trinickia. The sequence continues at coordinate 265,201 of CAWIRZ010000048.1, forward strand.
AGGAGACATAGGATGCCGACCACCGATACCCCCCCGCGCGCAACGGGCGCGTTTGCCCGCCATCAAGCGTACCGCTTGCTCGGCGGCGCAGGAGAGGCGGCCAAAGCGGCGGGCCTCGCGGGTGCGCTCTGGTACAAGTGCGCGGTGCCTCGCGCGACGATGAAAGCGCTCATGCAGCGCAGCGACGCCCCGGCGATTCGCGATACGTTGATCTGGTATGCCGCGATCGTCGCGAGCGGCGTCCTGGCCGGGTTCGCGTGGCGTGCGCATTCGCTATGGGCGATCCCCGCGTTTCTTCTATACGGCACGATCTATTGCAGCCCGGCCGATTCGCGCTGGCACGAGTGCGGTCACGGCACCGCATTCAAGACGCGTTGGATGAACGATGCCCTGTATCAAATCGCGTCGTTCCAAGTGTTCCGCCGAGCCACGGTCTGGCGTTGGAGCCACGCCCGGCATCATACCGATACGTTGATCGTGGGCCGCGATCCGGAGATCGCGGCGCCCAGGCCGACCGATTGGTTCGCACTGCTGCTCAATATCGTCGCGCTCAAACATGTGGCGAACGAATTGCCGAAGATGATTTCGTCCGCGCTCGGGCGCATCGGCGAGGAAGAACAGACGTTCGTGCCGGAATCGGAGCGCCCGAAGGTCGTTCGCGAGGCACGCATCTGTCTTGCGATTTATCTCGCCGTCATCGCCGCCTGTGTCGTATTCCGTTCGATCGTTCCATTGCTCTATATCGGCTTGCCGAGCCTCTACGGTGCTTGGTTGTACCTTTATTTCGGCCTGACGCAGCATGCCGGCTTGCCGGAAAACGTCCTCGATCACCGCAAGAATTGCCGCACCGTCATGATGAATCCGGTGTTCCGTTTCGCCTACTGGAACATGAATTACCACATCGAACATCATATGTTTCCGATGGTGCCGTTTCACGCACTCGCTCGTCTTCATGAAACGGTCAAAGCCGACATGCCCGCGCCGTATCCGAGCACGCTCGCCGCCTATGCCGAGATTATCCCGACGCTGATTCGCCAAACGCGCGATCCGTCTCACTGCGTCGCGCGGCCGATTCCTAAAGCCTTCTGATCGGCGACCTTTCTACTTCGATAAGAGACCGACCATGACTCAATGGATCGACGCGACTGCTTTCGACGAAATCGACGACGAGGATGTCGTACGGTTCGATCACGCAGGCCGCACATTCGCCATCTATCGCGTGGAAGACCAGGTGTATGCAAGCGATGGCCTTTGCACGCACGAGCACGTTCATCTATGCGACGGACTCGTCATCGGCCATGTCATCGAATGCCCGAAGCACAACGGCCGTTTCGACGTGCGTGACGGCCGTCCGCTCGGTGCGCCAGTATGCGAACGGCTGCGCACCTATCCGGCGAAGGTGGAAGACGGGCGTGTTTGGGTCGAGGTGTGAGCGATGACGAGCGATCGGGTCATGGCCATCGTCGGCGCGGGGCATGTCGGCGGCCGCGCGGCGCAGACGCTGCGGGAGGCCGGCTGGCGCGGCGGCATTGCGCTGATCGGCGCAGAGCGACATTTGCCCTACGAGCGGCCGCCGCTCTCTAAAGCCGTGTTGACCGAGGCCGGCGAGGCAGCGGTCTTGCCGCTGCGCTCGAGCGATGCCTGGCGCTTGGATGCGATCGATCATGTGATTGCAACCGTGCAGGGGTTAGATACACAGGCGCACCTCGTCCGACTGCATGACGGAAGGGAGATTCGCTACGAATCGCTACTGATCGCAACGGGCGGTCATGCTCGCGGCCTATCGATCCCCGGTGCCGATGCACCCGGCGTCTTCCGTTTGAGAACGCTCGACGATGCATTCGCTATCAAGCCGCGGCTCGCGCCCGAATCGCGCGTCGTCGTGATCGGCGGGGGCTTCATCGGCCTCGAAGTGGCGGCTTCGGCTCGCAAGCTGGGCTGCAGCGTCGTGGTCGTCGAGGGGGGGACGCGTTTGCTCGGCCGCGCCGTCCCGCCGGTTATCGCGGCATACGCCCAGGCGCTGCACGAACGCAACGGCGTTCGATGTGTGCTCGGCTCGGCACCGAGCGCAATCGAACGGTGCGCCGACGGCACGCTCACGATCGTGTTCGACGGCAAAGAGGCGATAGCGGCCGATACCGTCGTCGTGGGTATCGGGATCGAGCCTGCCGACGAATTGGCGCGGGCGGCCGGAATCGAAGCGGATAGAGGTATCGTCGTCGGCGAAACGCTCGAGACGTCGGCCCGAAATGTGTTTGCGGCAGGGGACGTCGCCCTGTTCCCGAGCCGCTTCGGCACGCACCGCATTCGTCAGGAAACCTGGCACAACGCCGAAACCCAAGCGCGCGTGGCCGCGCGGAACATGTTGGGCGAGCAGGAGCCCTACCGCGAACTGCCGTGGTTTTGGTCGGACCAGTACGATCATCAGCTTCAGGTGGCCGGTGAGCCTGCGTTGGGTCGGCAAGCCGTTGCCAGGCGTTTAGCGGGCGACGCGCATATTCATTTCGCGCTCGATGCCGCCGGCCGACTGGTGGCCGCTAGCGGTTTCGGACCGGTAAGCGCACTCGCTAAAGAAATGCGGGTGGCCAGAATGCTGGTCGACCGTGCCGCCACGGTAACGCCCGATCAATTGAGCGACACGGCGATCAAACTGAAAGGGTTGCTATGAGTTACTTTGATGCGACAACGAAGGCGAATGCGGGTAATGCGGGTAATGCGGGCGATGCAACCCATGCAGCCGATGGAGGCCCAATGAGTCAACGCTTATTGGTCATGCAATCGCTCTGGGCAATGGAGCGCCGCCATACGGACGGGTTCGAACGCGCCCTCGAAGAAAACGTTCGGATGATCGGCGAGGCCGGGTTCGACGGTGTCAGCGCGCATTACACCGATCGCGACAGCGTCAAGCGCCTTGCGCAGTTGCGTGGCGCTTACGGTTTGTCGGCCGAAGGACAATGCTTCCCTCGCACGGTCGACGACTTGCAGCCTGTGCTCGAACACGCCAGCGAATTCGGCGTTCACCATATCGATCTGCAACCCGATGCCCGCCCCCGAACGATCGGCGAAGCGGTGGCATTGCTCGACGGCTGGCGCCGATTGGCGGAGCAGGTCGATTTTCCGGTCTACATCGAAACGCACCGCGATCGCATGACGACGGATCTGTTTTTCACGCTCGATCTGCTCGATGCACGGCCCGAGTTGATGTTGCTCGCCGATCTTTCGCATTTTCTCGTCGGCCGCGAATTCCCGTGGCCCGTCAGCGACGACAACCACGCGCTGATTCACCGCATTCTCGATCATTCCTGGGCGCTGCATGGCCGCATCGCTAGCCGCGAGCAAGTGCAGATCCAGCTATCGTTCGCGCCGCATCGCAAGTGGGTCGACCTATTCCTAGGCTGGTGGCGCTACGGCATACAGTCGTGGCGGCGCCGCGCCGACGCGCATGACACGCTTTCGTTCACGTGTGAATTGGGCCCGCAGCCCTACGCGATTATCGGGCCGGACGGCAACGATACGACCGACCGCTGGGCCGAATCGCTGCTGATGCGCGATTGGATCCGGGCGCTATGGGATGACATCGAAGCGAGCGAACGGCCGCGTTCGGAACGCGGCGCCGATGAGCCTTCGGCGGCCTAAGCGTTGCGATGTCGGCGGGGCGGGCCGTTAACGCGCCTGCGTCGAGGCATCTTCGACCAGATAAGCGCTGTGGCGCACATTGGCCGAGCAGAATACGCGAAACTCCACGGGCCCTGGCGGCGCGGGGGCGTCGACGACCCCGCACGCATTCAGCACATGCTGAAGCGCGGATACGACCTGCCCGTCGGGATCCTGGTCGATCGCGATATCCATCGTTCCTTGCTCGATGCAACGACGATGATGATCGAGCATTTCGTGACCCACCCAGACAACCTTGCCCGCGGCGCCGGCCTTTTGCAGCGCGGCCTCGATGCCCGCGGAACCGTACCCGCTGTTGTAGATCCCGACTAGATCGCTGCGTTCGCCTCGTTCCCCTCGTTCTCCACGTTTGAGCGCCTGCTGTACTGCGCGATGACATTGATCCGGGTTGTCGTAGGTTTCCACTTGTTCCATGTCGACGGCCAGGTGTTCGAACATGGCCAGGCTTTCGCGGCACCCTTGAATGCGATCGACGTGCGCGCGGTAATCGTGACGGCTGCACAACAGCAGCACTCTCCCGGGGCGGGACGCAAGGCGGCCGACGAAGTACCCTGCGGTTCGGCCCGCACACGTATTGTCGATCCCCGCGTAATGCACGCGGTTTATACCGGCGACGTCCGTTACCATCGTCACGACGGATTCCCCGCGCTCGATGACGGTATTCAACGCGTCGCGCACGGGTTCCGTATCGTGTGTCGTCACGATCAGGGCGGAACGCTTGTAACGCGGCTCCAGGATGGCACGGGTGATGATCTCGTCGTCCGCTTCCGGCAAGATCTGACGATGCAAGACGATCCGCCTATCGAGCATTTGCATCGAGCGCTGCAAGGCTAAATTCAGCCGCTGAAAAAACGGGGTGTCGTTGTTCGGCGTCAGCACATCGATATGCACGAGGCCATGCCGCGTATCGGGCAGCAGGCGCGGGACGCCCAACTGCTGCGCTGCCGCCACGACCTTCGCGCGCATGGCGGCCGATACGCTGCCTCGCTCGTTCAGTACCCGATCGACCGTGGCGGGGCTCACGCCTGCGAGCGCGGCGATTTCGATAAAGCGTGCGGTGCGTTTGCGTCGCGGTGCGGTCGAGTCGGTCATCCAGTTGTCTCCTGTCTCCTGTTTCCTGCCTGTCGAGGTTACCGCCGCGCATCGAAAGGGATCGGCGGCGTGGCCTCGGCTTGCCCGTCAGCATATGGCGCATTGCAGCAAGAATCGACGATCGGTTCGGCCTTCTATCGTTGACGATAAATCATCAATCTTTTCATTGAGGCGCGTCAATCGGTCACTTACCTTTCTCTCATCGAACAACGAATTCAATGGAGACAACCGATGACTGCCGCTTTGCAGTTTTCGCTGAATCGCATCAGCGCGCCGCGACTACCGTTTTCCGATTTTTTGTTGCTCGCCCGTCAACTCGAGATCGGCGCGATCGAGATTCGCAACGATCTTCCCGGCGTTGAAATCACCGACGGCACACCGGCCGCAACCATCAAAGCGATGACGGAGGCGGCGGGGATCGATATCCTGACCATCAACGCCTTGCAACGGTTCGAACAATTCGATGCGGAGCGCGCGCGCGAAGCGATTGCGTTAGCGCGTTTCGCGGCCGAGTGCGGCGCGAAAGCGTTGGTCTTGTGTCCCACGAACAGCCTGCTCGATCGTCGTTCCGCTGGCGAACGTCACAGCGATCTCGTCGCGGCGCTCGAGCAACTAAAACCGATTCTCTCGGATCACGGCCTGCTTGGGTTCGTCGAAACGCTGGGCTTCGAAGAATGCGCGCTGCGCCGCAAGTCCGACGCCGTTAGAGCGATCGCCGACGCGACCGGTAGCGGCTGTTTCAAGCTCGTGCACGACACTTTTCATCATCATCTGGCGAGCGAGGATCTATTCTTCCCCGAACTCACGGGGCTCGTCCACATCTCGGGCGTGCAAGATCCGGCCGTCTCCGTCGAACAGATGCGCGACGGCCATCGCGTGCTGGTCGGTCCCGACGATCGCCTCGGCAATGTGCGACAGCTCGCCACGCTCGTTGAGCGCGGCTATCGCGGGCACGCATCGTTCGAACCTTTCTCCGACGAAATCGCCCAGGCGCCCGATGTGCAAGCGCGCCTTTGGGACAGCATCGCATTCATTCGCGGCGAACTCGGCGCGGCCTGCATTGCGCAGGCGGCTTGAGTTGGCGCAAGCGGGACTAGAACGGCTCGCACCATTCGCACGACCTGCACGACCTGTTTGGCATTGGACCCTGAGCATGCCGGAGGCTGAACCGAGCCGGCACGATTCGACCAACAATAGCCTTGCACGCGCTCGACCGAGCGTGTCGCCTGGCGCAGGAGACGAACATGAACACACTCACTCGCTCGCTGCTGGCATTGTCGTTCGCAGCGGCCGTTCCGCTTTCCGCACAAGCCGCGACGACGATCGGTGTCTCGATGGCGCACTTCGACGATAACTTCCTGACGACGGTTCGCCAAGCGATGGCCGACGAAGGCAAGGCAAAGTCGGCCAAGGTGGATTTCGAGGACGCGCAAGGCGATGTCGGCCGCCAGGTCGGCCAGGTCCAGAGTTTCATCGCGCAACGCGTCTCGGCCATCATCGTCAATCCCGCCGATGCGTCGGCCACCAAGCGCATGACGGATGCGGCGCGCAAGGCACATATCCCCATCGTCTACGTCAATCGGAAACCTGATGAGCCGATGGGTAACGGCGCGTACTTCGTGGGTTCCGACAGTCTCGTCGCTGGGCATCTGCAGATGCAATACCTAGCCAAGCAATTGAATGGTCACGGCAACATCGCCGTCATGATGGGCGAGCTGTCGACGGACGCAACGCGAGATCGCACACGCGGCGTGGAAGACATCGTCGCCAAGTACCCCGGCATCAAGATCGTCGCGAAGCAGACCGCCAACTTCGATCGCAGTCAGGCGCTGAACCTCATGAGCCAGTGGCTCAGCGCCGGCAAGCATTTCGATGCCATCGCCGCGAACAACGACGAGATGGCGCTGGGTGCGCTGATCGCAATGAAGCAAGCCGGCGTTGCGCCGAAGAACGTATTGGTGGGCGGTGTGGACGCGACGAAGGACGCCTTGTATTCCATGTCGAAGGGCGATTTGGCCGTTACGGTCTTCCAAGACGGCAAGGGGCAAGGCAGGGAGGCGGTCGATATGGCCGTGAAAGTGGCCAGCGGCGATACGACCGTTAAGAGCGAGGACTGGATTCCCTATCAGCTCGTGACGCCACAGAACTACAAAAGCTTTTTGAACAAGTAGACGGCTCCCGTTCGTATTGGTGTGTGTTCTTGCTAGGCCATCTCAGGAGAGAACGACCATGGCGGACTCAACTCTGTCGACTCACGCGGTAGCCGCTTCTCACGCGAACACAAGTTCGCGATTCGGCAAAACGATGCCGCTGTTGAAAGCGAGCCGCGTACGCAAGGCGTTTCCCGGAGTCGTGGCACTCGACGATGTGTCGATCGACGTATACGGCGGGCGGGTGCATGCATTGATGGGCGAAAACGGCGCCGGCAAGTCGACGATGATGAAAATCATCGCCGGCGTTTATACGCCGGATGGCGGTACCCTGACGTTCAAGGGGGAAAGCGTCGCACTGAAATCGCCGCGAGATGCACTCGATCGCGGCATCGCGATGATCCATCAGGAATTGAATCTGTTGCCGGACATGACGGTGGCCGAGAATATTTGGATCGGCCGCGAGCCGCGCAACCGCCTCGGGTTCATCGACCACGGTCAATTGAATCGACGCACGCGCGCATTGTTCGACGAACTCGACATCGACATCGATCCACAGGTCCGACTCGGTGCGCTCGGCATCGCCAGCCGACAGATGGTCGAGATCGCCAAGGCGGTGTCGTTCGATTCCGACTTGCTGATTATGGACGAGCCGACATCGGCGATCACCGAGCGGGAAGTCGAGCACTTGTTTCGGATCATCGGCGAACTCAAGGGCCGGGGCAAGGCGATCGTCTATATCACGCACAAAATGGACGAGGTTTTCACCATCGCGGACGATATATCGATCTTCCGCGATGGGCATCACATCGCCACCCGGCCCGCTTGCGAGTTCGACAAGCAATCGTTGATCGAAGCGATGGTCGGGCGCGCCCTCACGCAGGTGTTTCCGAAAGCGACGGTGCCGATCGGCGAAGTCGCGCTGTCGGCCAAGGCGCTTGGGCGGCGCGGCGCGTTCTCGGATGTCAGTTTCGATGTCCGATACGGCGAGATCCTCGGCTTTGCCGGCCTGATGGGATCGGGGCGTACGGAAGTCATGGAATCGGTGTTCGGCGTATTCCCACCCGACACCGGTGAATTGCGGTTCGACGGTCGGCCCCGAAAGATCCGCATGCCGCGCGAGGCGATCGAGGCGGGGGTGGCCTTTCTGACGGAGGATCGGAAGGGATCCGGGCTCTTTCTGCAATTGTCGGTTTGCGAAAACATGCAAATTTCGGCGTTAAAGCGATATTGCAAGCTGGGATTCGTCAGGCAGCACCGCGTCAACGACGAATGCGCCACCTTGTGCCGCAGTTTGCGCGTGAAGACGCCGGGGTTGACCGAGACCATCGAGAACTTGAGCGGCGGCAATCAGCAAAAAGTGCTGCTCGCGCGATGGCTCATGAATCAACCGAAGATCTTGATTCTCGACGAGCCCACGCGCGGCGTCGATGTCGGCGCGAAGGCCGAGATACACGCGTTGATCACGCAGCTCGCGAAGCAGGGTGTCGCCATCATCATGATTTCCTCCGAACTGCCCGAGATCATCGGCATGAGCGACCGGGTGGCAGTGATGCATGACAAGCGGCTGAGCGGGATCTTGCCTCGCGAAGCGGCGACCCAAGAAGCCATCATGACGCTGGCCTCCGGCGAGCGGATTTGAGAAAAGGAGACGGATATGCGTGTACCGGCAATGACGCGGGCCGCCGAAACGGCGCGCCCCGCACCCCGCAAATGGCGGTGGCCCCAAGAGACGAGCATCCTGATCGTACTCGCCGCGATCGCTATCGGATTCGAAGCGTTGGGTTGGGTGGAGCGAGGGCAATCGTTTCTCTACAACCCACAGGGGCTCTTGATTATGGTCCTGCGGGTGTCGGAAATCGGGCTCATTGCCGTGGGCGTGACGATGGTCATCATCGCGGGCGGAATCGATTTGTCGTCGGGGTCGGTCGTCGCGTTGTCGGCGATGGTGGCGGGAAGCTTTGCACAGGCGGGCGGCTTCGGTCCCACGGTGTTTCGCGGCGCGGCAGACCTGCCGGTGGTGGTGCCGATCTTGGCCGGCGTACTGGCGGGCGGTCTGTGCGGGTTGATCAACGGCATCTTGACGGTGCGCTCGAGTGTGCCGCCCTTCATTGCCACGCTCGGCATGATGGTGTCCGCAAGGGGGCTTGCGCGGTACTACACGCATGGCGAACCGATCAGCATGTTTACCGATGCCTACTCGGCGATCGGCAGCGGCGCCAAACCTGTCGTGATTTTTCTAGTTGCGGCGGCCGTGTTTCATATCGTTCTTCGTTATACCCGCTTCGGAAAGTGTTTGTATGCGATCGGCGGCAACGTGCAGGCGGCTCGCGTATCGGGTATCGGCGTGGGGCAAGGGTTGCTGGCCGTCTATACCATCGCGGGCTTGCTGAGCGGATTGGCGGGCGTCGTGGTGTCCGCTCGCGCGCAGACGAGCCAATCGGGCATGGGCCTATCGTACGAACTCGATGCGATTGCCGCGGCGGTGATCGGTGGCACCAGCTTGGCAGGCGGCGTGGGCCGTATTACCGGCACGGTCATCGGCGCGTTGATTCTCGGCGTCATCTCGAGCGGCTTTATCTTTCTTGGAATCGACTCTTATATTCAAGAGATCGTCAAAGGCGGAATCATCGTTGCCGCGGTGATTGCCGATCAATATCGCAAACGACGCGCGCGTTGACGTTGCGTGGCGTCGTGGCTCCCGCTGTCTCAGCAGTACCGCCGTTCATGTGCTGACCTGGCATGACGGCACCACCTAGGCAGTAAGTTCCGCCCCCGAGGTCTAATTGCGCCGTGAAATCTACGGCGACGGGGGCGATTTTTTTTAAAAAAAGCAACGAGAAGCATGGAGACGACATGAAGACGACGGTACGGATCGGCGTAATCGGCATGCTGTCGGCGGTAGCCGTGACGGCGTACGCGCAAAGCGCGGTGACGCTCTACGGCATGGCGGACGCCGGCATCGACTATTTGACGGGTGTGCGGACCGGTAGCGGTGGGACCGGCTCGCGCTGGCGCGCGGAAAGCGGCGATTGGGGCGCAAGCCGATTCGGTTTGCTCGGCCGCGAAGACATCGGCGGCGGCGATCAAATCATCTTTCAGTTGGAATCGGGTATCAGCATGATGACTGGTACTGCGGGGGACGGAAACGGCCGCCTCTTCAGCCGAAAAGCGCTCGTAGGGATAAACAACGATCGGTACGGAAAATTCACGATGGGCCGTAACTTATTCATCGCGAACGACCAGTGGGACATGGACCCGATGCTGCAAGAAGCCTATTCGTCCACCGCGCTCGTGCGCAGCAGGAACGTGCCGATCACGAGCAACAACATCGAATACCAATCTCCTTCCGTTGGCGGGTTCAGCGTGCACGCGCAATATACGCTGGGCAATCAGGCGGGGGGATTCAACCGCGGCGCGGCGAACGAAACCGGCCGCAGCGATGGCATCGCGCTCACTTACAAGAACAGCTTGTTGATGCTGCGCGGGATGTATGACGAAATTCGAGACGTGAACGGTCAGTTCAGCAATGTGTTCGTCAGCTCACGCGAGTTCTTCGTCGGCGCGAACCTCTATTTGAACGCGTTGACGCTGCAAGCCGCCTATACGCATTTGAACGCGCCCAACACGCCGGCGGGGCTCGCGAGCCGTGCCGACCATTACTGGGCCGGCGCCCAATACAAGGCCACGCCGGCACTCGCGTTCGACGCAGGGGTGTACTACGTCCATCTCGGCTCCGGCGCCGGCGATGCCACACATGATCCCGCCGGGCACGCGACGATGGTGGCGTTGGGCACCACATACAGCTTGTCCAAGCGCACGTTGCTCTATGCCACCGTCGCTCACGTACGCAATGGCAGCGGTTCCAGCTTCTCGGTACAGAACAACAATTCGGGCGCGGATAACGACAACTTGGCCAACCCCTTGCCGGGGCATTCGCAAACCGGCGCATATCTCGGGGTCAACCATTCCTTCTAATGGTACGCGCCGCCGGGGTACGCACCGTATCGGTGCGACCGCCCCGTCCCCGCCGGAGCGGCCAGGCGGCCTCCGATTCGCTCGGAAACGGCATCTTGGCGGCATGATTGTTCAGTCATATCCGGTAATAAAGCCCTTTTTTATCTGATTGTCTCAATTTCTAGGAAACCACTATTCAGTTTGCGCGGCCTGCTGACGATAAGCGCGTTGTAGAGCACGGCTTTTCCGTCCTCAAGTCTTCGGGTGTATGTCTATGGTTACCTTTGCGAACAGCATTCGCGTCCGGATCGTCGCGATCCTCGGCGCGTGCGTCCTTCTGTTGGTGGTGATTGGGGTCTTTTCGCTAGCGGGCCTCTCAAAATTGAACGGCCTCGTGGAAGACGGCTACAACGGCAACACCGTTCCGATCATTCGACTGACGGAAATACGGGCGTCGATGCTCGATGTTCGTCTGCAGTTTCGCCGCATGCAGGTGTATCGCGACGATCCGCAAAAGGCGAGAGAGTCTGCCGACGCCGTGCGCGGCGATCTAGAGAAGATTTCCACCGCGTGGAAGAGCTACTACCCGGCCGGCGTTTCGTCAAACGACGAGCGTGCGATCGCCGATAAGATCAATGCCGGCCTTAGCGATTTCATGAGCTTGTCCAACACGATCGCCGCCGATGTGGCTGCCGATTCGCAGAAAGCGACCACCGACGCCGCGCAGATCGACCAGCACGCCGCGGCTGGGCGAACGCTGAGCGATTTGCTTGCGCAGGACATCACCGTCAACGACGCGCAAGCGAAGACATCCGTCGGCGATAGCGAAGCCACCTTCAAGACAATCTTTACTGTCGCGGCGGCGTTGCTCCTCATCGGCGTGGCGCTGGCGGTCGCCGGTGCGATCTTCCTGCAGGGATGGATCATGAAGCCGCTTGCAAAAGCGATTGCGCTCGCCAACCACATCGCGTCGGGCCGACTTGAAAATCGTGTCGTCGTGGATACGGGGGGGGAGTTCGGGCAATTGCTGAGCGCGCTGAAAGAGATGGACGAGAAGTTGAGCGATACCGTGCGCGGCATCAAGACCAGCGCCGAATCGGTCGCGTCCGCGTCGAGTGAAATTGCGAGCGGCAACGTCGATCTTTCGGCCCGCACCGAGCAGCAAGCCGCTTCGCTCGAGGAAACTGCGGCGAGCATGACGGAATTGACGCAGACGGTAAAACAGAACGCCGACAATGCGGAGCAAGCGACCGCGCTGGCGACGAACGCGACCGATCTTGCAAATCAGGGTAACGAAGCGGTCCAAGTGATGGTCGGCACGATTGAAAAGATCAGCGGCAGTTCGACGAAGATCTCTGAAATCACAGCCGTGATCGAAGGGATCGCATTCCAAACCAATATTCTCGCCCTGAACGCCGCGGTGGAAGCGGCGCGTGCGGGCGAGCAAGGCCGCGGTTTCGCGGTTGTCGCCAGCGAAGTGCGCAGCCTTGCGCAGCGCTCCGCCACCGCGGCGAAGGAAATCAAGGAACTGATCGGCAGTTCAGTCGACGAGATTCACGATAGCGTGCAGCAGGCCGCGCAAGTGGGTTCGTCGATGAATCAGGTTAAAGGCGCGATCAAGCAGGTGTCGGATCTCGTCGAGGAAATCGCGGCGGCGTCTGTCGAGCAAAGCCGCGGCATCGAACAAATCGGGCAGGCCGTTTCCCAAATGGACGAAGTGACGCAGCAAAACGCGGCGCTGGTTGAAGAAGCTGCGGCCGCGGCGAAGTCGCTCGAGGATCAGGCCGCGACGTTGCGCACGGCTGTCGGTACGTTCAAGCTGTCGGACACGGCGGATGGGGTCATGCCTGCGCGCGCGGCCGTCTTGCCGAAACGCACGTCGGTCGCCGCACGTCCGGTTCGGGCAGCGGGACATGGGGTGGCGAGTGCGCCTGCTGTGCGCCCCAAGCCGCAGCCCGCGCGCGCCGAGCCTCGTGCGGCGAAGCCTGAACGTTCGATGGCGTCTGTCGACGACAAGAGCTGGGAGACGTTCTGACCTTTCGTCACCAGGGTGTCGGACAACGACCCTGTTAGTGCGCCGGCACCACCCTGATATTCAAGCGATTTGATCAACGCGCTCACGGGCGACTGCCGCGCGTCGGCTGCGGCGTAATGTTGCCGGCGATGTCGAGCTCCACGCCCTGACTGCGCTGCTTGCCCGTCAGCACTTCCAGCAAAGGGTTGGTCGGATCGGTGGTCAGGATGTGATTACGGTTCAGGTTGAACAGCGCAAGATTGGCGCTGAGCCGGTCCGTGACGAGTTCCTGTTTGACGCCGACCTCGAACTGCTCGGCAATCTCCGCAGCGTAGGTCACTTCGCTGCCGCTATGACCGACGTTCGGCGAATAGCTGCGGCCCAGTCGGCGAACAGTGAAGTGCCGTCGATCGGTTGCCACACCATGCCGACGCGCGGCGAGAATGCCGTCTGCTGGCCTCGTCCCGCTTCTTCGCCGCTCTCGTTGGCACGGTCGATGAATCGGCCCACCCGTAATGCGGCCTGCACCTTTATCTGCTGCGTCTGCGCCGCTCGCCTGATGGCGTGGCAACGGATCGGCCGGGGTCAGTCCGGACAGGTAATTGGGGTTGAACAGATCCAGCGTCATGCTGGAAACGTTCGATCCGCCGCTGCTGACTTCCAGGTAGCCGTAATCCACGCCGGCGAGCAGCGAGTGCTTCAGGCTGCCGGTGAAAAAAATCTCCGGGCAGCTCGGCCCGGGCCGCGTACTGGCGCGATACCTCGTTCGCGCCGCTGTAGACGGAGTAATCGAGCAGATTGCCCGTGGCGTCTGGTCAATGCGCGTCACGCCCGGCACGACCTGGATCGACGCGGGGGAGTGCTTGAGCGGTGTGTTGGTCCGCGTCGTGCTGACCGACGTTGTGGCGCCATAGGTGGGGATTGGTGCAGCATTCACAACGATGGTCGGTAGGGCCACTGCCGACGTCGCTGATCCGGAGGACGGCGCGATCGACCGGCATCTGCCGTTTCGTCGGCGCGTGCATAAGGCTCGCGGCGATTGCCAGGGCCGCGCGACGGCGGACATTGCGCCGCGTAATGGCGCGCGTCCGGTGGAGAAACGCGCCGCATCGTTCTGCTTCGCGTGCGCGGAAGGTCGGAAGGTGGCAGCCGTCGCAGTGGCGATCCGGCTGTTTGTGTACATGTCGATCGGTGTATCCGCTGTTACGCTGTCACGCAGCCGGAGTGTGATGGGTCTGAGTCGCAGCGAGCGCTTCAGCCTGCTTCGTGAAGCCGGCTAGCAGTTCCTTCATCGCTTTCGTCACGGCCGGCGGGGCCGTCTTCAGCGAGCCGGCATTGAACGGTGGCTCGGGATCGTATTCGCTGACGAGCTGGGTGCATTCGGCATAGGTCCGGTCGCGCAACTGGGCGAGCATCATCAAACCGAAATCGAGCCCGGCCGTCACGCCGGCGCCGGTGACCCGGTTGCGATCGCGCACCACCCGCGCTTCGGTCGGGATCGCGCCGTATTCGGCCAGCACGTGACGGACCGACCAGTGGGAGGTTGCCTTATAGCCCGCGAGCAATCCTGCAGCACCGAGGATGAGCGAGCCTGAACAGACGCTGGTGACGTATTTCGCGCGCCCACCGCGGTCCCGCATAAACGCAAGCGTGCCCGGATCGCTGGCTGCCGCAAGTGTGCCGTCGGTGCCCCCCGGCGTGAATAGCACCGTGAGATCGCGCGGGCAGGTGTCGAACGTGGCAGTCGGCACGATGGTCACACCGGCATCACTCGTGACCGGCTCCAGCGTCTTCGCGACGAGGTGAATCTTCGCGCCCATCAGCGCGCCGAACATGCTTTGCGGCCCGATCAGATCCATCACGGTCATGCCCGGGTACATCAGCATGGCGATCTGTTCGTTGCCTTCCCAATGCACCTTGTTCATCTCGGGGCCCATGTCGGGCATCACCATGGTGCTCGCGGGATTCGGCGCCTGCGCGGCGACGCTCACTGCGAAAGGCGCGAACAGCGCCAGCAGGACCGCGTTGCGACGGTTTATGTCTGTCATTTCCGATTCCTTAGATTGCAGCTTTCAGCGTTAGATACACCGAGCGAGGTTGAACCGGCATCACCACCGGGAAGGACAGATACTCGTAGGGCGCATATACATGCCGATTCGCCAGGTTCACGGCCGACAGGCCGATCGTGTAGCGGCCGAAGCTGTAATCGGCCTGCGCATCGAACAGGGCGTAACCGGGCACCGAAACAGTGTTCGGCAGCGTAAGCTCGCGGGTGCTGAATGCCGTCATGCCGGCGCCGAAAGAAAGGCCGTGGGCGGGGCCGTTCAGCACGCGATAACGCATTGCAATGCGCCCACTGTGCTTCGGCACGCGCGCGAGGGTGTCGCCGACGGGAATCGAGTTGTCCTCGGTCACCGTGGCGCGCGTATAGGCGTAGTTCATCAGCACGGAGAACGCTGGCGTCGGCTCCCACACCAGATCGGTCTCGACTCCGCGTGCGCGCTGCTCGCCTGTCTGGATCGAATAGAGCGGGTTGTTCGGGTCGGGCGTGGCCACGTTGTCGTGTGTCTGCTGGAATACGGCCAGCGTGCCGGACAGACCGAGGTCGGTCAGCGCGAATTTCAGGCCCGTCTCGACGTTGCGCGAGGTTTCCGGCTTCGGCGATCCAAGTCCCACATAACCGAACGCGGCGCGAAACGCGGTGGCGTAAGCGGCGTACACGGCCACGCCGGGCATCAGGTCGAAACTTGCCCCGATGCGCGGCGAGACGTGATGGTAGGTGGCGTCAGTGCCTTGCTCTGCCTCTCGGAAATTGAGCTGTGTGAATCGCAGCGAACCGCTCAGGTGCAGCCGCCCGTAGGTCGCCTGATCCTGCACGTAGGCGGCAATTGTCTGGTAGCGATCGGTCTGAGTGAGTGTCAGTGGTGCGAGCGAGCCGAACGCGAGATTGTAGGCAGGCTGCGCGAGGTCCTGTGTACCGACGGGCACGCCGGTAAATCCCATGCCTGAGAAGAAATCGGTGTGATCGTAGTCGATTCCGGCGAGCAACTCGTGATGGCCGCCCAACGCGTTGACCTTCGCCAGGATGTTAGCGTCGAAGGTGGCCTCGTTGGTGCTGGTCTGCATGTTAAGCGGCAGGATCGAATACGTGGTTGGCGTGGCCGGATCGGGCGGATAGAGGCCCGGGTAGACGAAGCTGCCGTACTCGGGAATGCTGCTGTGGTAGTAGCGCCCGCTGAGCGTCAGCCGAAGGTTGTCATTGAAATCGTGCTGCAACTGGAGCGTCGCGAGCTGACTGTCGAACGAGGTGCGCGGCTGGCCGACCGGCGCGCCCGGGAACGCATACCGGTCGAGCTGGCCGGCCAGCGCCTGGGCAGCGGGCAGCCCCGAGTATTCGAGCTGACTACTGTGGTTGAACTGCCCCTGCACGAGCAGCGTGGTGCGGGGATCGAGCTTGAACGACACACTCGGCTTCACCGACCATTTGTCGCTCTTGACCTGATCGATCCAGCTTCCGGCGTGCTCGTACTCGCCAGCGATGCGCGCGTTGATCGAAGAAGTCAGCGCGCCGGTCAGGTCGAAGTACGGGTTGACGGTGCCGTAACTGCCCGTGCGCATCGCTACGTAACCGCTGCGCTCGGCTTCTGGCAGCTCGGACTGGATATTGATCAGGCCACCGAGCGGCGCACCCAGGCCGCCGCCGTACAGCGTCGAGGCAGGCCCTTTGAGCACGTCGATCTGCTGGATGCCCACAAGGCTCGCCGGGCTGTTGGCTGCGCTCATGCCGTACATCGGCAAGCCGTCCATGTAGATTTCGGCCGGAAAGCCGCGCACGATGTTGCCGACGAAACCGTTTTCCGCGGGCTGGCTCGGCATCACGCCCGACACATTGACCAGTGCATCGGCCAGCGAGCGCGCGTCCTGCTCCTGGATCAGCTTGCGCGGCACGACCTGGACCGACTGCGGCACTTCGATCAGGGGCGTGTCGGTACGTGTCGCCGACCGGCTGTCGAGCACGGTGTCGGTCGCGATGAAGCGGTAGCGATGACCCGTGATACGGATGACGGGGAGCGCGGTGTCCGCCGCCGTGCCGGATTGGGTGTCGGCTGCAGGCGCCGGTTGAGGGGCCGGCGCAGTCGTGCCGGTCGCGACGGACTGCGCGTGACCGGCGAGCGAGAAGGCAGTCAGCGAGGCGGCCGCGGCCAGTTTCAGAGTAAACATGAGGTGAAGTTGTGCGTGAGGTTAAGCGATCGCGCGAGCGGCGCCGGCAGTCGCGGCGAAGTCGATTGCCATGAACGCGCGAAGGTTTGGCGCCCGCTGGGTTGCGCCTGTTAATGAACTGGATATGGCGAACAGATCCCGTCCCTGCTGTCCCGGGGACGCGAAATCGTAGACACGGACGTGCGAAGGCGTCGGCGCGGGCGCGCGACACTACAGAGCATTCACGGTTCCAAGGATCTGACTAACAGAGTGTGGCTAGGGGTGGTGCGCGGGCGCCGAGCGGGCCGTGTGTGGGTGTCGCAGAGGGAAACGCGTCATCGGTTGGGCGCGCCGTCAGCGCGCGGGCGGTGATGCGCAGCCAGTGAGCCAGAACGAGCGGGGTGGTGGCGACGCCGATGGCCAGGGCGGCGCTGAAGGGACAGAGATCGCTCGCATGCACATGATTGGCATGCTGGGTCGAGCTAGCGAACGCATCGACGAGGTTCTCAACCGCAGCCTTCGCAGCGGGATTGGCGCTGATCGTCGAGAGGTCGTCAACCAGCGCGCCATGGCCGCTGCAGATCGCGAGGTCGCCATGAGCCACGTCTGTGCTCGGGGAGAGCATCAGGCCGGGCGGTAGCAGCAGGCGGAACGCGACAACCAGCAGTAGTAACGATGTAACCGCAGGGTTCGTCAGACGCTGCGCCAGCAGATGACGTATTCGAAGCATGGCGCGCGTATTGTAGACCCATCCTAGGCAATTCGAAATGCAAACGTCAGATAGTGTTGCTTCAACAAGGAGTGCGCTTGTCCGCGCTGGGTGCTATTGCAGCGGCGATCGCGAGCAGAGCGCGCACGCCATTTGAATTGCGACGCGGTATATAGCCGCGAGGCTGTATTAAGGCATGTTGTGGGAGACCGGTGCACCTCGGCGCAGTTGTGCCAGTGTGTCAGAAATCTTCGACGTCGATTCATGGCTTCAGAAGTCAGACCTAATGGCATTGGTCTTTCCACCAGAGGGACGCGATATTCCCCGGCGTTTCCTTGATGCTTTCCAGGCTCTTTCAAATTTTCAACGATTCAGGCTCGGGTGTAGCAATTGGTCGGCTAGCGTGAAAGCTAACGTGGTGGCGTGACGCGAAGCCGGCGCTCACATAACGGTTCGACTTGCTGGACCAGACCGGCAGCGCAATTCTCGAGCGCAAGGCCGAACTTGGGCGGCCGCTCGCGCGTGAAGCGGGTAACGCCCCGATTCTCGATCTGCAGGCCGGCCACGATGCGGTTGCCCCGCGCAGGTTTTCCCAGGTACTCAAATCGATGCTGGGTGAGCGTGTGACAGTCGTCGTCATTCCTGATGACGGGCATGCGCTTGCCCCCGAACGGACGAGAGCGATGGCCGACGCGATTTCCACGTTCGCCAGGAGGCTCCACGTCCAACAGAAGCTCGTCCGCTTCGGCTATCTCCGGTCTATCGCGAACCTACAGAATTCCGAAGCGGAATCAATAGTCTGTTCATGTCGGCTAAACAGATGACGCAGCCAGATTCACTTGCTCGAGCCGCATAAGCCCTCCACAACTACGAGTGAGTTTGCGTGTAGATGAGACTTTGGCGACTGCGATCGTCGCAGTCTCCCGCATGTCGCTTTTAACCTTTACCTGATGTCGGAAGTTGGCACTTCGTGGAATGAATTGCAGCGAGCGTTCGGAGCGGCCTACCAGCCGTAGAAACGCGGCCAGGTTTCGACCGTGCCGTCTGGACGGACAGCCTGATAGGCTGGATGCTGCGCACCGGTTGCGCACGCATGGTTGGGGAGGATGCGCAGGCGCGTCCCGATCGGAAAGCGGGTCTCGATCTCGTGATCCGGTGTGCCGGCTCGGGAGACAATTCCATGTTCCTGATTCGCGCCGCTCATCACATAGTCACCTAGTACATCGCCGTTTTCGAGACAGACGAGACCGTAGCCGAAGTCCCGCTTCTGTCGCTGCGTACCGCGGTCGCGGCTCATCGCCATCCAGCCCGCATCGACGATGGCCCAGCCCTTCTCTCTCTGGTGGCCGATCACAGTGGTCAATATGCTCAGTGCGATCTCCGACGGTTCGTTTACTCCCACGTTATGCATGACGAGATCGAACATGACATAAACGCCCGCGCGAACTTCCGTCACGCCTTCGAGATGCTCGGCGCTCAGTGCTGTCGGCGTTGATCCGATGCTCACGACGTCACACTGCAGTCCCGCCGCCCGCAGGCGCTCAGCGGCGCGCACGCAGCCCGAACGT
Organism: uncultured beta proteobacterium; assembly: GCA_963838695.1. GTDB lineage: Bacteria > Pseudomonadota > Gammaproteobacteria > Burkholderiales > Burkholderiaceae > Trinickia. Next base: position 284,566 of record CAWIRZ010000048.1, read on the forward strand.
TCCTGCTCGGCAATCCGGACGAGCTCGTCATGCGTGTCGTAGTCGTAGCTGGACCCCGCATGGGCCAGCACCCCGCCGAGATGCATGCCGCCGCTGGAGAGCGTCGTCGCGACAGCGATGAGCATGTCGTCGGCCGGTGCGATGCCTGAACGATGGCCGTCCACGTCGATCTCGATCCAGACTTCGAATCGCTCTTCGTGTTCCTGGCCGAAAGCAACGATGGCCTGTGCGCATGCAACGCTATCGGCGACAATCTTCAGGGCGCAGCCTTGCCTCCGCAGCGCCAGCGCCTGCGAAAGCTTCGTCGGTGCGATACCTACAGCGTAGACGATGTCACGGCTACCGTTTGCGAAGAATTGCTCGGCTTCCTTTAGCGTGGAGACGGTGATGCCCTGTGCGCCGGCGTCCATTTGCGCTCTTACCACCGGCTCGCACTTGGTTGTTTTAACGTGCGGACGGAAACTCACACCGAACGCGTTCATGCGTTGCTGCATCCGTTCGATGTTGTGGTTCATGCGCTCGACATCGATCAATGCGGCGGGCGTGTTCAGCGACTGCAATCTCATCTGCGGCTCCTTGCGATTCTTCGCGCTGCCGGTGTCTAGGTAGCGACGTTGCGCCGTGCGGAAAGAGTCGCCACTATAGGAGTTCGTGGGGAGCCTGTGTTTAACGAAGACTAAAGCGACTGTTAACCCATATTGAATGCCAAGCTGATTGCGCCAGAGTGCGATATTTAAGACTCGCTTTGCGGCCTTGAAAAACACGTTGGCGCAGCCTCAAGCCTTAGTGCGCTGCGCCAGGGAAATTACCGATGAGAGCCCTTTGACGTTGCCGATTGACACAATTACGTTGGCACCCGACGTTGCCGGGAGTGGGTGTTCAGAGGAGATGGGCGTCATGGCAAGGATTGTTCAGGAGAGGAGGCGCGCAGACATGTGGTGTGATGTATGCGCGTTCAAAGCCGAACGGCGCCACGACGCGCGAGTGGCCGCTCGCGCTGCTGGAGCCTTGATCAGAGGGGGCGAGAGACCGGGCCGTCCGGCGGCTGCGGCAGGTGACAGCGACGCGCTCCGTGCATAGGCAAGGCGCATGTATGCCGGTTCATGTATTAACGCAGGGTTAACGTTGGGTTTATTGAAGGTTAAACACCGCAAAAATTATTCTTTCTATAGTTTGTCGCATGATCTCGGCAATTGAATTAGGCGCGATGCTGATCGAGGGCTCGGTATTGGGGCCAAGAGAACCCGATGGCCCTCATGACGTTGTCGGCGCAGTGCTCGGTCAGGTTCTGAAGCGATGTCGAGGGACGACCCGGGTCCGCGTCTATCCTCGGTGTCGCATTGGGTGATCTTTAAAGACATCTACGCATCCCAGGGCCGGCGATAGGCCACTCGTTGGCCCCGTCGCACCGATTCTGTCAGGAGATTCAGATCGAACCAATTCTCGCAGAGGGGATGCGTTTGATGATGGGCTGGCGACGATGGACATGGATAGCTTAGGCGACAAGGAATCCGCTTTGAACATTGCTTCCTCAACGACGACTCTTCGATATCGAAACTTCACACCGGTCGATATACCGGGCGCTCACGCGCTATCGATGGCGCTTGGCTGGCCATACAGGCCGGAAGACTGGCAATTTTCCGCTGAATTGGCGACAGGGTTCGTGGCAGAAGAGAGCGGTGTTGTGATAGGCACGGCGTTTTGCTGGAAACTCGGAGCGGACTACGCTTCCTTGGGGCACGTTATTGTGTCCTCCGAGCATCAGGGCCGGGGCATTGGTCGCAAGCTGATGGAGATCGCCCTCGAAGAATTGGGGCCGCGCATCACTTTCCTGCATGCGACGCAAGCCGGTCAACCGCTTTACGAAAAGCTCGGATTTCACGTGTGCGGATTGTTGGGGCAATATCAAGGGAACGTTGACACGGCTTTCCCGCTCGCGTTGTTCGATGGCGAGCGACTGCGGCCGGCGACCGCCGCCGACTTGCCTGAGATCATTGCATTGGCTTCGCGAGCTTCCGGGTTTGACCGCAGTGCAATATTGACTCAATTGCTGATGCGCGCGGAAAGCGTAGTGCTCGAACGCGATGGCGGGATTGTCGGATTTTCGTCGCTCCGCCGCTTTGGGCGGGGCCATGTGATCGGTCCTGTGGTCGCGCTGCCCTCGCGCGACGACATTCGTGCGCGGGCGTTGATCGGTCATTGGTTGACGAAACGGGAGGGTGAGTTTGTCCGCATTGACGTCCCCTCTGGAACGAGTTTGACGGGCTGGCTAGCCGGACAGGGACTGAAGCACGTGGATACCGTCCCGAAGATGGTTCGCAATGCGCCAGTTGTTCTGCATGATTACCCGCCTGATCCGGTCTGCGGGCTATATGGGCTGGTTAGCCAGGCAATGTTGTAAGTGTCAGCACGGGGCGGATAAGTCTGCCGCCGCGAGCTGAATCGTGATTGAACTGGTTGGTCCGGTGCTACACGCTTTTGCCGGCCGCTTTTTCAAGGAACCGAGAATGCGGTCGAAGAGTCCCGTGCGCTTGCCCATACTGCGTGCTGACGCATCGCGTCGAGGATCCGCTCGCAGACAACGGCGGGACGGGAGCCGTGGCAGAAATGGCCGATTCCAGCGGCAAGAAGGAACTAGTGAAATCATCGCGCAATGCGCAGGAGTGGAAATGACCGTGGCCTTTGTGCTGCACCGCGCGGACGGCGCACCCGTTTCAACCTCGTTCCGGAGGGAGGCGTTCGGCAAGGACGACCCCTTTGCCCGGCATCGTGAAATCGCGTGGGAAGGACCAGACTCGATGATCGCGGGTCGGGTCAGCTTCATCGGCGAGTTCGACGTCGCAAGCTTTCCCCACATTGAAACCATCGTCGTGGTGGAGGGGCAGCTCACGTTGGAAACAGCCGGATCGCCCCCCTTAGTGCTGGGTCCACAAGCGGGCGCTGTTATCGGCGGCGGTACAGCCCTTCGCATTCGCGCCGAATCCCGCACGCGTTTCGTGTTTTGTGCGGCCGCTTGCGGTAGTCCGTCAACGCGGGGCGTTATTCCCCTGCGAGCCGACGCTGACTTCAAGCCGTCTGCTTCGCTGCCGGCGGAGGTACTGCTGGGCTCGGCGCCACAATGCCGTAGCGAGAATGTCTTTACCGACGACGGCGCACAGTACCGCGCGGGCACGTGGGATTCGACGCCCTACCATCGTGTGGTTCGCCCGCATCGCGTGAACGAGTTTATGCATCTGGTGGCGGGCGGCGTCCGGTACGCGGCGCCTGACGGCAGTGTGCTTTCGCTAGGCACCGGCGACGCGCTTTTCGTGCCGCAAGGCACGCCGATCGGGTGGGAAAGCAGTGAGCGCGTGGCGAAGTTTTACGTTGTTCAAAGCGTTGAGACTTCAATGGAGCGAGATTGATCATGTCCCCTCCGTTGCAACACGTCCAGACTTCACCCACGCTGCCAGCCGCGGCTGACGTCGTCGTAATCGGCGGCGGCGTCATCGGCGTCTTCGCGGCCTACTACCTGGCCCAGCGCGGTGTTTCAGTCGCACTGGTCGAGAAGGGGCGGATAGGCGCCGAGCAATCGAGTCGAAATTGGGGCTGGTGCCGGCAGCAGAACCGGGACGCTCGCGAGCTGCCGCTTGCAACCAAGAGCCTCGATCTCTGGGAACGATTTGCTGTCGAATCTGGTGAAGACACCGGTTTTCATCGTTGTGGGCTGTTGTATCTCAGTAACGACGAGGCCGAGCTGTCTCGCTGGTTCAGTTGGTGCGACTTTGCGAAGACCGCCGGAGTGACGACCCACGTGCTCAATAGCCGGCAATCCGCCGAGCGGGGGCAGGCGACCGGCCGCGCGTGGAAAGGCGGCGTCTTTTCTCCCAGCGATGGCACCGCCGATCCTGCCAAGGCCGCGCCGGCCGTGGCAAATGCGCTCATGAAGCTCGGTGGCAGCGTCCACCAGCAATGCGCAGCCCGCGGCATCGAGTTGGAGGGCGGGAGCGTCTGTGGGGTCGTCACGGAATCGGGGGTCATCAAGACCCGAACGGCCATACTAGCCGGTGGCGCCTGGGCGTCCTCGTTCTGCCGCCAGCTTGGCATCCGTTTCCCCCAGGCCTCGATACGGCAATCCATCCTGAGCGTGTCTCCTGTAGGACATCGGTTGCCGGATGCGCTGTTCACCTCGGGCGTGTCCATCACACGGCGCAACGACGGACGCTATGCGCTGGCCATTAGTGGCCGGGCGCGCATAGACGTGACGCCGCAATTCTTCCGATTTGCCGGACATTTCGTACCTATGTTTGCCAAGCGCTGGCGCAGCCTTCTTCCCGGCGGCCTGGAGGGTGTTCGCGGTGGGCACGAAACGCTGAAGCATTGGCGGCTCGACGCGCCGACCCCCATGGAGCGGGTGCGCATTCTCGATCCGAAGCCGGACATGTCGACGATCAAGGAGACACACCGCCGTGCCGTCGAACTGCTGCCCGAACTTGGCGAGGCAAAGATCACCCACGCATGGGCTGGCTTCGTCGACAGCACGCCGGATGGTGTTCCCGGTATTGGCGAAGTGCCCGGGGTGCCGGGATTAATTCTGGCAGCAGGATTTTCGGGGCACGGTTTTGGCATCTCGCCCGGGGCGGGCCACCTGATCGCTGACCTGGCCACTGGTGCAAGACCGATCGTGGATCCTATGCCGTATCGGCCAAGCCGATTCGGCGACTCGGCGTGGGGCAAGGTGGCTGATTTCTAGGTTTGGTCGCAGCTGAGCTTGCCCCCGCAAAACGAATCCCTTGCTGAGCGTTTAAACTCAAGCAAGGAGAGTCACGAAGATGAGCAAGACGACGCGGGCGCGCTATACGCTCGAATTCAAGCTAGAAGCGGTACGGCTGGTCAAGGCCGGGCAGAGCCTTGCGGCCGTTGCCGCGACGCTGGGCGTGCCGGCGCAGTTGATTTCCAACTGGCTGAAGGCTGAACAGGAAGGCAAGCTTGGCGGGGCCGGCACGAAGCCGGTAAGCCCGGAACAGATGGAACTGTCGAGGCTGCGCGCCGAAGTCGCACGCCTAAAGATGGAGCGCGATATATTAAAAAACGTGCGCGTACTTCGCGAAGGAGTCGACGTGAAGTACGCGTTCATCGAGCGCAATCGCCATCACTGCCCGGTTTCGGCGCTGTGTGAGGTGCTTGATGTGAGTCCCAGCGGCTTTCATCAGCGGCGGCAACGTACCGCACAGGACAAGCCGTGCCGGAGCCGTGTGAGCGACGATGCGCTACTGGCGCATATCAAGGCGATTCACGTGAGGTCAAAGGCTTCGCCACCAGGCGCGCGGCCATGGATGAAATCGTCGACTGGCTTGGCTTTTATAATTCGCGCCGGCTACACTCGACGCTCGACTACGTCAGCCCCATGACGTTCGAGAAAAACTGGTTCGCCGCTCAACAGGGGCGAGCCGCATAAATTTCTCAGCTATGGGATTCGCGAAACAGGGGCAAGGTCAGTGCCCGAAAATTCTGGTGTGTCGTACACCTCTTCGACTCTGAGCATTTCAGACTTCCATCGTTCTCTCAGCCAGAGACCGGCCGAGAAGGTCAATAACCACGCGACATCTCGACTACACCTGTCATCGGTTTGTTGGCTAAGTGCTTTCGACGATTCTCCGCCACGAATCCTGCGCCTCCGTGCGATCATTCGCGCAACCGGCGCTCTGGTGTAGGCGTGGGCGCGGCGCGAAAGGAGTCGCCACTATAGGCGTTCGCTGCGAAGTAGTGTTTAACGAAGAATAAAGCGACCGTTAAGCAGTAGCGAATGCCAGGTCAGTTGCGCCAAGGTACCGGGTTAAAGGCCTGCTTTGCGGCATCGAGAAACACGCGCTGGCGTATGGTCAGACCTTGGCGCGTGGACGTCAGGGCCATTATCGGCGCGGGTTCGAGACGCCATGCCGGCAACACCTGCTTGAGCTTTCCCTCGGCGATGAGCCGAGCGGCAGCCCATTCGGATCGCTCGATAATGCCCAGGCCATCTACCGCCCAGTCAGTCACCACGGTGCCGTCGTTCGACGATAAAGCGCCGTTCAGCCGGATCGTCACTGCTTTGCTCACACGCTTTCCCGCAGCATCGTGTTGAGTGAAACGTAGGCGGGTCACGTCTTCGTCGTTCTCGCGCAAACTGAGGAATTCGCACTGCGTGAGTTGGGATGGATGCTCCAGCTTCGAGAGACGACGCGCAACGGCCGGGCTCGCGCACAGGAAGCGGTCGTTTGGCGCGAGGTAATGTCCTATCCAGGAGGATCCTTTGACGTTGCCGATCGATATGACAGCGTCCGCACCCGAAGCCGCCGTGAGCGGACTTTCCGAGAGGATGAGCGAAATTGCAAGACTTGGGTAGGACCGATGTAGTTCACGGACCAGCGGTGCAATATATGCACGTCCGAACCCAAACGGCGCCACGACGCGCAAATGGCCGCTTACGCCTCGAGCGTCCCCAGAGACGCGGGAGGGAATCGACTCTATTCGCTCCAAGATTTCAATCGCTTCCTGAACGAGGTGCTGGCCCTCGTTGGTCAATGAAACGCCCCTGGCCGCGCGTGTCACAAGACGAAGGCCCATTCGTTCTTCGATGCGCTGAAGGCGTACCGTGACGGCTGGAGGCGTGAGATTCAACAGTCGCGCCGCGGCGGCAAGCGATTGCGACGCGCCCAGCGCACGGAACAGGCGCATGTCTTCCAGTTCGAGCATTAACTGACCTTTAACGAAGGGTTCATTCCATATTAAACAGGATGAGAGGATCTTTTTCTATAGTGTTTCCGTGGGGCCGCCAGCGACGATGCCGCTTCGTTGTTGCTGGCGGTCCGTTTTACATTGACTTGGCACGACACGGCTAGCGCCACGCTTCGTGGCGCGCGTCCCTCATACCGGAGTGGCTTCATGGTTCAGTACGATCAGGGTGCGCAGTTTCCTCAGACAATGAATCCAGCTGGACTGGCAGCGCCAGGTGGCCACTATAGTCACGTTGCAATCGCAAACGGCCTGATTTTCGTATCCGGTCAACTTCCGATCGACGCGAGTGGTGCAAAGCTCACCGACCGTTCCTTTGAAGCGCAGGCCGAGCAGGCACTGGCGAATTTGGCATCCGCGCTGGCCGGTGCAGGCAGCGATTTGAAGAAATTGGCTCAGGTCCGTGTCTATATCGTCGATATCGCGCATTGGGCGAGCTTCAACGAAATCTATGCGCGTTGGGCTGGCGACGCGAGACCGGCTCGCGCTGTCGTGCCCGTTCCTGCGCTCCACTTCGGTCTGAAGGTCGAGGTCGAAGCGGTCGCATTGGTTTAGCGCACGCACCATTGGGCCTATAAGGCAAAAGCAGTCCGCGAGTTTTTGGAGTTTGGAATGCATCTCGATTCTTACTGGCTGGCGACGTCCGAGCCATTTGTCAGCAACTCGCCCGAAGTGCCAGACGGAAGTTGCGACGTAGTCGTGGTCGGTGGTGGGATAACGGGCACGGCGGCTGCGTTGGCGCTCGCCAAAAAAGGCGCTCGCGTGATGGTCTGCGAAGCGGGAACCGTGGGTCAGGCGGCGTCGGGGCGCAATGGCGGCATGTGCAACAACGGCTTTGCGCAGGATTACGCTTCACTGTCACAGCGTATCGGCGCGGAATTGGCCAACCGGCTATATCTCGCGTTCGACGCGGGCGTCGATACGGTCGAACGTCTCGTCAAAGAAGAATCGATCGATTGCGATTTCTCCCGGCGCGGAAAGCTCAAGCTCGCGGCGAAGCCCGAGCACTACGACAAGCTTGCACGAAGTCACGCGTTGCTTGCCGCGGGCGTGGACCCTGATACGCGCCTTGTGACGAAAGCAGAGCTTCGTGACGAGATCGGCTCGGACCGTTACCACGGCGGTTTAATTTTCGAGAAGAGTGCCGGCATGCACGTCGGGCGCTATGTTCGCGGTCTCGCGAGGGCGGCGCAAGCGCGTGGAGCGCATATTCTGGAGCGCACACCGGTTCTTGGGTTACAGAGGGAGTCTCAGGGCGCATACGTAGTCCGGACGCCGCGCGGAGCGATCCGCGCGTCACAGGTACTTTTGGCGAGTGGCATTTCGCAGGTTGGGCCGTTCGGCTGGATCCGGCGCAGGATCGTGCCGGTCGGGGCTTTCCTCATCGTTACCGAGCCGTTGTCGCAGGGACTGCTCGACCGGTTGCTGCCGACCCGCCGGATGGCCACCGACACAAAGAACTTCGTCAACTTCTTTCGCGTCACTCCCGACAACCGGATATTGTTCGGCGGGCGTGCGCGTTTTGCGACGTCGAACCCTAGCTCGGACGAAAAAAGTGGCCTGATCTTGCGACAGCAGATGTCCACCGTGTTTCCCGAACTGGCCAATGTGCGCATCGACTATTGCTGGGGCGGCATGGTTGACATGACGGCCAACCGCCTGCCACGCGCGGGAGAGCGAGACGGGGTCTATTATTCGATGGGCTATAGCGGCCACGGCACTCACATGGCAACGCTGATGGGCACGCTAATGGCAGAGATCATGGATGGACGCGCAGATCTCAATCCATGGAAAGACTTCGATTGGCCCGCTATCCCGGGTCACTTTGGAAAACCATGGTTTTTACCATTCGTGGGTGCATGGTATCGGCTCAAGGACACACTCCAATGATTTCACCCGTTGGTCACCTGATGCAAGGCGGAAGGTTCGATCGATTCTTCATCGACGGCGAATGGGCTAGGCCCGAGGGCACCGGTCGCATCGCCGTCATCTGCCCGTCCACCGAAGAGACCTTCAGTGAAATTCCGCTTGGGAACGCACGCGACGTCGACCGGGCCGTCCAAGCCGCACGTAATGCTTTCGAAGCGTGGTCTACGACTGCCCCTCAGGAGCGCGCGGCGCTGCTCGACCGCATTCACGCTTTGATGCTCGAGCGCGCGGAGCTATTTGCTACCGCCCTGGCAATGGAAATGGGCGCGCCGATCAGCTATGCCCGCGCCGCACATGTGCCGCTGGCGGCCGAACATATCCGTGTCGCGCGCGACAATCTGGCGAATTACCCATTTCGGGTCCAGCGTGGCACGACGGCGATTGTGCGTGAGCCGATCGGCGTATGCGCGTTGATCACGCCGTGGAACTGGCCCATCTATCAGATCACCGCGAAGGTTGGCCCCGCGCTTGCGGCGGGCTGCACCGTGGTCCTGAAACCCAGTGAACTGTCGCCGCTAAGCGCCTTGCTGTTTGCAGAGATCATCGCGGACGCTGGCGTCCCCGCAGGCGTATTCAACCTGGTGAGCGGCACTGGCGCGGAAGTCGGTGCGTCGCTTGCGGCGCATCCGCAGGTTGATATGGTTTCGATCACCGGTTCGACGCGTGCCGGTGTGCTGGTCGCGGAGGCGGCAGCGCCGACTGTCAAGCGCGTAGCGCAAGAGCTTGGCGGCAAGTCGCCGAACATAGTGCTACCCGATGCCGATCTGCCGCGTTCCATCCCGCCAGGCGTCGCCGCTGCATTCCGGAATATGGGTCAGTCGTGCAGCGCACCGACCCGCCTGATCGTGCCGCGCAGCGTCCTGGAGCGGGTCGAGGAGTTGGCCTTATCGGCAATCGAGCGGATGATCATTGGCGATCCGTTCGCCGAAGCGACGACGCACGGCCCGCTGGCCAATCGGATGCAGTTTGGACGGGTTCAGCAGATGATCGAAGCAGGCATCGAGGAAGGCTCGAAGCTGATCGCGGGTGGGCCCGGAAGGCCCGCCGGATTCAGCCGGGGCTTCTATGCACGACCGACTGTCTTTTCCGATGTCCGCACCGACATGACGATCGCCCAGCAGGAGATCTTTGGCCCGGTTCTCGCGATCCTCCCTTACGACACCCTGGAAGACGCAATCACCATCGCGAACGACACGGTTTATGGGCTGGGTGCGCACGTTCAAGGCTCGGACAAGGCCGTAGTGCGTGCGGTAGCCGCGCGCATCCGGTCCGGCCAGGTGCATCTGAACTATCCCGCATGGGACCCAGAGGCTCCGTTCGGCGGGTACAAGCAATCCGGGAATGGGCGCGAGTATGGGATCGAGGGTATGGAAGAGTATATGGAGGTGAAGTCGATCCTCGGGTTCTACGATTGATGCCGTCGCTACGCCCGACGCTGTGACGCGGGGAATTTAAAGGTGTTTGTTTTCTAACGGGGCCGAGATTGGAAGCGTCTGTCATCACCGAGACATTGCTGACCAGGCATCACCCGCATTGGGTGCAACTGCGACGCGACCTGCATGCCCATCCCGAGTTGCGATTTGAAGAGCGCAGGACGGCCGACGTCGTCGTACGTGAGCTCGAAGAGCTCGGCTATGCGGTATTGCGTGGACTGGGAGGAACGGGAGTCGTGGCGAGCCTGCCCGGTGCGAACCCCGCCCGGGGAATCGTGCTCCGGGCGGATCTGGATGCGTTGCCGATCCACGAGGTCAATGACTTCGCCCACGCATCAGGGGTGGATGGAATCATGCATGCCTGCGGACACGACGGCCATACAGTGATGTTGCTGGGTGCGGCGCGTATCCTGAAAGAATTGCCGCAATTGCCAGGCACAGTTCACTTCGTGTTTCAGCCCGGAGAGGAAGGGGGGGCGGGCGCTCGAAAGATGATCGACGACGGGCTGTTTGAGCAATGTCCGACCGAAGCGGTGTTCGGCATGCACAACTGGCCCGGTTTGCCCGCGGGGCATTTTGGATTGCGAACCGGCCCGATTATGGCGGCAGGGTGCCGATTCAGAATCACGGTGATGGGCAAGGGCGCTCATGCGGCACAGCCGCAACTCGGTCTTGACCCGATACCGCTGGCCTGTTCTATGGTGCTCCAGTGTCAGACCATTGCGGCGCGGCACAAGGATCCTGTGGACCCCGCAGTGATTTCCGTATGCATGTTCCACGCGGGCAGTACGGACAATGTCATTCCGGACAGTGCCGAGTTGCGAGGAACAATTCGCACGTTGTCCTCCGCGTTGCAACAGAAGTTGCAGCGCGACATCCAGCTCATGTGCGAAGGACTAGCCGCCGCGTATGGCGCGCACGTCGAGGTTACGTTTTTCCAGTACTACCCCGCGACGATCAACACGCCGGTCGAGACGGCCCTTTGCGAATCGGCCATTCGCGAGACCTTCGGCCACGACCGGCTTCGCCCCGACATACCGGCGAACATGACCTCGGAAGATTTCGGCTTCATGCTGGAGGAGCGGCCGGGCGCTTATGTGCTGATCGGCAATTCTCCTCGCGAAAGGGCCGCACCGGCTCTGCATCACCCGAGCTACGATTTCAACGACGACATCATCCCGTCGGGTGTCCGATATTGGGTCGCTTTGGCACAGCATTACTTCGATACCCGGCCACTCTAGGGGAATTTTCCCGATCCTGCCGCTTGCGTCATTAAATAAGTCATACCAAATATTTGCCCCGGATCGGACGGGGTTCCTGCTTTGGCAAGTTAGCTCCACGCGGATTCACAACACGAGAGGAGAGTACTCATGATTGACTTCGAGCCCAAATACATCACATTTGACTGTTACGGCACGCTGACGAATTTTCGCATAGGCGAGATGACCCGCGAGTTGTACCGAAATCGGGTGCAGGGCGCCGAACTGGAGCGACTCGTCGAGTTCTTTACGGCTTATCGACGCGACGAGGCGCTCGGTGCCTGGAAGCCATTTCGCGAGGTGCTGCTCAACGCCGCGCGTCGCGCGTGCAAGCGCATGAATGTCGAGTTCATTGAAGCAGAAGCCGAAAAGTTTTACCTCGCCGAGCCGACATGGGGGCCGCACCCGGACGTACCGGAAGGCCTGTGTCGCCTCGCGAAGAAGTACAAGCTGGTGATCCTTACGAACGCGCCGGACGAGCACATACAGAGCAATGTCGCCAAGCTTGGCGCACCATTCCATCGGGTATTCACCGCAGAACAGGCTCAGTCTTACAAGCCTCGCATGCAGGGCTTCGAGTATATGTTCGGCCAGCTGAACTGCAATCCAGAGGACGTGCTGCATGTTTCGTCAAGCCTGCGCTATGACCTGATGTCGGCACATGACATAGGCATAAAGCACAAGGTGTTCGTCAATCGCGGCCATGAGCCGGGAACGCCTTACTATGAATACTACGAAGTCCAGACCATCGGCGATATTGCCACCGAGCTCGGCCTGTGATCGATTGCCATCCGTGACGCAAGAGCAGTTTCACATTCGTGGACGAATGTGGTCGTACAGACACGTTCGAGCGCGGCGGCGTCCTCGTTGAGCAAGGTGCGCTGTGCGGCGGGGAAAGTCGCGAGGACGTCAAAGTTATACGCGATCTATCGTTCGGCCTAACGCCGCTAGTCGCCTGAAAATCACGCCCATAGTGTCGGTTTGCCCGCAGGCAGTCCTTGTCTGTGGGCCTTTTCGACACGTCGATCCGGGGTGCATTCTAGTAAATGCGAGTTAAACCATAAGAATCAGAGACCACACGATGTAATCGTCCATTCGAGCACGCGTTGTTTTTGCATGCGTAGCGCTTGTCGTTTTCTCCGTCGTCTCCAGCACCGCGACAGATTATTGGATCGCGAAGTCGAGCATGGAGGCTGCAATCGACCACGACCTGACTTTGTCCGCCAACGACCATGCCACTGCAATCGGCGAGTGGGTCGCCGGAAAGACTTAAATGGTTTCATCGCTGCAGGATGTCGTGCTGACGGCTGCCCGGGGCCCATGCTAAAGCAGATCGCCGTTGCCGGTGGATTCTTTGACGTCGGCGTCGGCTAAGTCATTGCCAAGCACGTCAAACAGAAAAAGCGAATGTGGGAGGGAGTGAAAACGCCCAAGATGAGGTGTGCGCAGGCGCACATCAATTTGACGGGGCCTGCGTGCGCACGGGCGGCGCCCAGAAAAAGATCGAGCTGCTACTCAACCTGCTGGTGATGAGCGACTACAGCAACCGGCGGGCCCCGCGCATGCTGGCACAGCGCACCAAGATCGACATCAACAAGCACAGCTTCAGCGCCGCCCTCGCGGAATACCGGGCGAACGCAAAAATCGCGGGCGAGAACACGACGGCCCGTGACGGGGCCGCGCTACCGGTCGATAGACGATTTCAAACCAGACGTCGTGGCCAGCAAGGGAGTGAAGGGTACTCACGACAGCGAAAACTCAATGCCTCGAACCCGTGTCTCTTTGGGGCGTGGTTCCGCCATCCCAGGTCGGCGAGGCAATCTCCGAAGCGCGCTGCGGTACTCCCTACGCCAGATTCCCCTGACACACATACTTGATCGACAAATAATCGTCGAGCCCGTATTTCGAGCCTTCCCTACCGTAGCCCGATTCCTTGACTCCGCCGAACGGCGCCGCTTCGCTGGAAACCGCGCCTTCGTTGATCCCGACCAGGCCCGCTTCCAACGCGCGAGAGACGCGCTCGATCCGTTTCATGTCGTTGCTGTAAAAATACGATGCGAGCCCAAACGGCGTAGCATTCGCGGCTTCAATCGCCTCGCGCTCTTCGTCGAAGCGAAACAGCGGCGCGACGGGGCCGAAGGTTTCCTCATCGCAAAGCAACATGCCCGCGTTCGCATCGGCGAGTACCGTGGGTGCGTAGAAGTTCGGGCCGAGATCGGCAAGACGCTTGCCGCCCGTCAAGACACGCGCGCCGTGCGTCAGCGCGTCGTCGACATGCCGCGCGATCTTGTCCACCGCACGCGCATTGATCATCGGCCCGATCTGCGCCGACGCATCGCTGGCCGGGCCGACTTTCATCGCGCCGACTCGCTCGGCCAATAAGTGCGCGAAGCGGTCATACACTCCCGCTTGGACGTAAACGCGATTGGGGCACACGCAGGTCTGGCCGCCGTTGCGAAACTTCGCGACGAGAAGCCCCGCCACCGCGGCATCGAGATCGGCATCGTCAAACACGATAAACGGGGCATTGCCGCCCAATTCAAGCGAAAGCTTCTTGAGCGTGTTAGCCGATTCGCGTGCCAAATGCTTCCCGACAGCCGTCGATCCCGTGAACGTGATCTTACGAACCCGTGCGTCGTTCAGCCAATCGGCGACGGCATCGACGCCGCGGCTGCGCGAAGCAGTAATGAGGTTCAGCACGCCGGCCGGCACCCCGGCTTCGTGCGCGAGCAGCACGAGTGCCGAGGCCGTCAGCGGCGTATCTTCGGCCGGCTTGCCGACGACGGTACAGCCCGCGGCCAATGCCGGCGCTATCTTGCGCGCGATCATCGCAAGCGGAAAATTCCACGGCGTAATGGCCGCGACGATCCCGATCGGTTCCTTCACGGCGCTCATGCGCTTGCCATGTTGCTGCTGAGGAATCAAATCGCCATAGATGCGCGTCGCTTCCTCGGCGAACCAGGCGACATACGACGCACCGTAAGCCACCTCGCCACGCCCCTCGGCCAAGGGCTTGCCTTGCTCGCGCGAGATCAAAGCGCCCAGTGCGTCTTGATTCGCGACGATGAGCGCGTGCCAGCGGCGCAGGATCTCGGCGCGCGCCTTAGGCAACGTCTCCCGCCACGCGGGCAGGGCGGCTGCCGCGGCATCGGTGGCCGCGCGTGCGTCGGCTATGTGGCTGTCGGCCACTTCGGCGATCAGCGCGCCGTTCGCGGGATCGGTCACGGCGAATCGCGTGCGGTCGGCGGCAGGCACCCATCGTCCGCCAATGAAATTCTCCGTGCGTATCAATGCTTCGGGCTCAAACTTAAGCGTCATGTTCGACCTTCCTCTCGTGCGTGTCGGTACGTTTGCGCGTTAGCGCATTAAAGGCTTAAAGCGTTAGCCGGCCACCGCGCGCCGCAGCCCGCGCCGATGCCTAAAGCGCGGCCACGCGGGCCGCGATCGCTGCACCCACTTCATCTGTTTTGGCGTTGCCGCCGAGATCGCCCGTGCGCGGTCCATCCTTTAGCGTCGCCTCGATGGCCGCGAGGATCGCGTCGTGTGCCTCGCGCTCTTTGCCGCCGTGGTGCCCGAGGAAGTCGAGCATCATCGCGGCCGACCAGATCATCGCGATCGGGTTGGCAATCTGCCGGCCCGCGATATCGGGCGCCGAACCGTGCACGGGCTCGAACAGCGACGGAAACGCGCGATCGGGATTCAGGTTGGCCGACGGTGCGAGCCCGATCGTGCCGGTGCAGGCGGGGCCGAGATCGGACAGGATGTCGCCGAATAGATTCGTCGCGACCACGACATCGAAGCGATCGGGATTGAGCACGAAGCGCGCACAGAGAATGTCGATATGCTGCTTGTCCCATACGACGTCCGGGTAGGCGGCCGCCACGTCGGCCGCGCGCTCGTCCCACCACGGCATGCTGATCGCGATGCCGTTGCTTTTCGTGGCCACGGTCAGTTTTTTCTTGGCGCGCCGCTGCGCCAGGTCGAAGGCGAACTTCAACACACGTTCGCTGCCCCGGCGCGTGAAGACCGATTCCTGAAGGACGAATTCGCGGTCGGTGCCGGCGAACATCACACCGCCCACCGAAGAGTATTCGCCCTCGGTGTTTTCACGCACGATCCAGAAGTCGATATCGCCTGGGCGGCGCCCGGCGAGCGGCGAGGGCACGCCCTCGAACAGCCTCGCCGGCCGCAGGTTGATGTATTGCTCGAACTCGCGTCGGAACTTAAGCAGGGAACCCCACAGCGAAATATGATCGGGTACTTTCGCGGGCCATCCTACTGCGCCGAATAGGATCGCATCGCAACGCGAGAGCTGCGCTTTCCAATCGTCCGGCATCATTTGGCCGTGCTTCTCGTAGTAGTCGCAGCTCGCCCAGTCGATGTGCTCGTATTCGAGGGCGATGTCGAAGCGCCGACAGGCGGCATCGAGTACCCGCAGCCCTTCGGGCATAACTTCCGTGCCGATGCCGTCGCCGGGGATGACGGCGATTCGATATGTGCCAGCCATGGCGGAATTGCCTCCTTAATGCGCAATGAGCGGAACAGCCAATCGGCTCGAAAGCGATCGTGCCGCCGATTTCGTGAAGCGTGAATGGATTACGGCTGCGGAAACAGCACCTCCAGCGGATAGTGCGTTTTGACGAAAGGCGACTTGATGATGACGTAGCTGAAATACTTTTCGATGCCGATGTCGCGTTCGAGCAGGCCCTCGATCACGCTCTGATAATGACTGACGCTGCGCGTCACGAACTTCAGCAGATAGTCGTAGCCGCCGCTCGCGAGATGGCATTCGATGATTTCGTCGACATCCTTGATCGCCGCCACGAAGCGGATGAAATCCTCGCGGCGGTGATCGGCGAGCGTGACCTCGGTAAAGACGATTTGGACATCGCCGAGCTTTTCGAGTTGGATTTGCGCGCCGTAACCGAGGATGTAGCCGGCCTTCTCTAGGCGCTTGACTCGGATGAGGCAAGGGCTTGGGGACAAGCCAACGGCATCGGCCAGTTCGACGTTCGTAATGCGTCCACGTTTCTGAAGTTGCGAAAGGATCCGTAAGTCGATCCGATCAAGCTTGCAATCGCCGCTCATCGTACTGTCGCCCGAGTCGTGCCACGAATGCCGATCACTTTAGCACGCGACGGCACGCTTCTTACTATCCAGGGCGGCGCGTACCTCCGGCTCGGCGAGCACTTCGTCCAGCGTGCGTCGCAACCGGTCGAACAGCATGTCGAACTCGTCGGCGCTGAAGGAGAGCGCCGGCGCGAAGCCGAGGATGTTGTCGCCGAACGCCCGGAAAATCAGGCGATTGCGGTAGGCCGCGGCCGCGATGCGCTCCGGCAGGTTCAGCGCGGCGTCGAATCCGGCTTTGCTGTCCTTGTCGGAGACGAGCTCCAGCGCGCCGAGCAGCCCACGATGGCGAGCATCGCCGACGAGCGGATGCGCGAGCAAGCCATCGAGCCCCTGTGCGAATCGCGGCGCCAAGGCTTGCGCATTGGCAAGCAGGCCGCCTTCGTGATAAAGCCGCATGACCTCGAGCCCAATTGCCGCGCTAACCGGGTGTGCCGAATACGTGTAGCCGTGGCCGATCGGGGCGCTGTCGCTTGCATCGGCGATACCGCGATAGACTTCGTCGGACATCAACACGGCCCCCATCGGCGCATAACCGGCCGTTAGCCCCTTCGCGACCGTCATCAAATCGGGTTCCACGTTCTCGGCTTCGCATGCGAAAAGGGGCCCGGTACGGCCGAAGCCCGTAATCACTTCGTCCACGACAAACAGGATGCCGAGTTCGCGGCATACATCGCGCATCGCTTTCAGCCATCCGACGGGCGGTACGATCACGCCGCCCGATCCTTGAATCGGCTCGCAGAAGAACGCCGCGACATGATCCGCGCCGAGTTCCGCCACCTTCGCGCGAAGTGCGGCAACCGAGGCGCGGATGAGCGCGGCGTCGTCGGGGTAGTTGCTGCGATAGGCGTAGGGCGATGCAATATAGTGCTGATGCGGCAACGGCAGATCGAAATGCCGATGAAAGGCCGGCAGTGCGGTCAACCCCGAACCGACAGACGACGAGCCGTGATAGCCGCGCTCGAGCGAAATGAATTGTTTTTTGTTCGTCCGGCCCGTGGCATTGAAGTAGTGCGTGATGAAGCGCACGGCGGAATCGACGGCATCGGAGCCGCCGAGCGTGAAATACACGTGTTGCAGCGAGGCCGGGGAGCGCTCGACGAGCTGAGCGGCGAGTTCGATCGCGGGCGCGGAGCCGAAATGGAAATAGCCGGTGGCGTACGGCAGTTTCTTCATCTGCTCGGCGGCGGCATCGACAATGCTTTGCTGGCCGTAGCCGACGTTGACGCACCACAGGCCGGCGAACGCGTCGAGCAATTCGTTGCCGTCGGCGTCACGCACAAACGAACCGTGCGCCGAATCGAGGATCGTCACACCGCGCGTTTCGTGTGCACGGTAATTGACGACGGGATGAATCAGGTGTTTGCGGTCGGCTTCGATGAGCGAGGAAATCGACATGGCGGCGGGCCCCGTACAGGTTGAACGATAACGATTCATAGTACCGGTGATGCCCCTGGCTGCGTTCTCCGAAAACCGTCTTTGAAAAGTGCGCGCTGCGCGTTTTAAGGCGGATGGTCAGCATTTTCTGCTGAGCCTGAAAATCGATTCGGCGTTCAGTCAGTAGCCCCGGCCGCGATCGACGGCGCCGATCATCGGCAGCCCCAACCGGTGTCGGCGAAGGTTTTCCAGAACGGATTCGACGGCGGTTTCAGGGCGAGTGGCACTGGCGATATGCGGCGTGATACGCACGCACGGATGGGTCCATAGCGGATGGCCGCAGGGCAGCGGCTCGGGCGTCGTCACATCGAGCAGCGCGTAGCGCAGATGGCCTTCGTCCAACAGTCGCAGCAGGTCTTCTTGCACGAGATGCGGGCCGCGCCCCGTTTGGATCAGCGACGCCCCGCGCGGCAGTTTGCCGAGCAAGCGTGCATCTAACATATGGCGCGTCGACGGTGTCAGCGGCAGCAGGCAAACGAGCACATCCGTACGTGCGAGAAACGCGTCCAACGCTTGCTCGCCGGCGTAGCACGTCACACCCTCGATGCGATGTTCCGATCGGCTCCACCCCGCGCAGGGATAACCGAACAAGCGCAAGCGTTCTAGCACGGCTTTGCCCAACTGCCCGAGCCCGAGCACGCCGACGCGGCACGAAGCCGCTGGGCGAACCGGCAATTCGTGCCATCTTGCCGCCTGCTGCTGGCTCGCGTAGTCGAGGAAATCGCGGTGGATCGTCAATACGCCATGCGTGACGTATTCGACCATCCCCTCGACGATGCCGGGCTCGATCATTCTGACGATCGGTACGTGAGCAGGGACGCTCGCAAAGTCGAACTGGTCGACGCCGGCGCCCGTCGAGAACAGCACCTCGAGGTTAGGCAGGGTGCGTGCGAGATCGTCGGGCGGCTGCCAGGCGGCGAGGTAACGGATCTGCGCCGGATCCCCGAGGTCGGGCCATAGCTTGAAAGGGATGTCGGGCGCGCGCGCGGCGAAAAGGTCCGCCCATATCGCGCCGCGCGAGGGATCCGCTTTATAAAGGAAACTCATGGCGGATGCCGCTCAACAGATTGCTTGATTGATGATGCCGTACTGCGCGAACGCGTCGTCCGGGGGCGGCATTTGCCCGGCGTTGCGCGCCATCTTGACGACGCTATCCACCCGCTTGAGGCCGTGCGATTCGAGCCATTCGGTGAGACCGCTTTCGCGCGGCGAATCGATGCGGACGAACCTACCGGGGTTGGACGCGAGCCAATGTCCGATCAACGCCTTGGCGCGAATTGGATCTTCGTCGGGGGGCGCGACGACAGGCCCGATTGCGCGGCCGCGGCCGAATCGCCGAAACAATGCGAAACCGATCAACTCGCCGTCTCTGTCCAGGCCGATGCCTTGCGCTGCATCGAGCAGCGGCGGCAGGACCGACGCGCGGTCGAAGCCGCTCGCACGCGAAGCGAGTTCGATCAGACGCGGCGTGTCGTTGACGCCGAGCGGCCGCAGCCGTTCGCGCGAAGGCAACTCCCACAGCGGCGGTTGGAACGCGCGCCCCTGATGCTGATCGAGCGTGCCGACGGGCACGAACCCGAGCTTTTCATAGAGCGGGCGTCCGGCCTGGGTCGCGTGAAGGACGGTTGCTCGACTCCCCAATTCTTCCAGCGCCATTTCAGTCAACCGCCGGCCGATCCCGAATCCTTGATGCGCAGGCGAAACGATCACCATCCCGAGCGACGAAGCCTGTGCGCCGTATTTCCAGCAAAGCACGGTGCCGATCACCCGCGAATCGCGCTCGGCGACGAAGCCGGCACCGAGGTTCGCGACGAATTGCCAGTCTTCCGTACGATGCGGCCATTTCAGTTCGACCGTCAGCGCATGCGCGGCAGCGACGTCCGCCGCGGTAAATCGCCGGTATTGAATAGAGTCGGACACGCATCCCCCTGATGACCATGATTGATACGAACTGTGTCATGCGTTGCGTGGGCTGACTAGGACGATCTTTTCATCGGATAAGCGCAGCGTTGCTGCACTGCAATCCCGCTCGTTCGGGACATTACGACGCTCGCGCTGTGCCGTCCGCGAAATTTGTTCGGCGAAATATGCTGCGACGTCCGCCGTACGATGTTCCACATTGAGCGCATTGGCTGCGGATGTCCCGCGGCATCGGCGCTTTACGATGGAGGGTGTCCGTATGAACAGCTTCGATCCCCGCGCGATCTCCGTTCGCAGCGCACATTTTATCGGCGGAGAATATGTATCGACGCGGGAGCCGATGCTCGACGTTGCGCGGCCGTCGGACGGTGAAATCTATGCGTCGCTGCCCGTCGGCGATGCGAGTCTCGTCGCGCACGCAGTAGAAAATGCTGCGCAAGCATGGCGTCAAAGCGGATGGGCCACGATGGCGCCGCGCGAACGCGCGCGCATCTTGCGGCGCTTTGCCGATTTGGTGGCGGCCGACGCATCGACACTCGCACCGCTCGAGGCATTGGGTTCGACGCGTCCCGTGCGCGATGCGTTCGCCTGGGATGTACCGTACAGCGCGGAAGGCATCCGGTTCTATGCTGAGTTCGCCGACAAGATCGGCGGCCAAGTGGCGGCAACCGATCATGGCCATCTCGGCATGACGATTGCCGAACCTTATGGCGTTGTCGGCGCGATTGCGCCGTGGAATTTTCCGCTCGTCATGGCTTCTTGGAAGATCGCCCCGGCGTTGGCGGCGGGTAACGCGGTCGTCTTGAAGCCGTCGGAGATGACGCCGTTCTCCGTGCTTCGGCTGGCGGAACTCGCGATCGAAGCCGGCGTGCCGGCCGGTATCTTCAACGTCGTCCAGGGAGATGGCCGCACCACCGGCGATGCGCTCGTGCGGCATCCGCTGGTCGGCAAGGTCACGTTTACCGGCTCGACGCATACCGGCGCTGCGATCATGGCCGCATGCGCGCATTCGGGCACGAAACCGGTGACGCTCGAACTTGGCGGCAAAAGCCCACAAATCGTTTTTGCCGATGCACCCCGTATCGACGATGTGGCCAGCCGCATCGCGAAAGCCGTGACGACCAATGCCGGACAAGTGTGCGTGGCGGGCACGCGGTTGCTCGTCGAGCGCGGCATGGCCGAGCCGCTCGCCGAGCGGATCGAGGCAATCTTCAGAGGATTGGTTGCCGGTGCGACGTGGCATCCGCGCGCAACGCTTTCGCCGATCATTTCCAAAGCGCAAGCGCACCGCATCGATTCAATTGTGCGCTCCGCGCTCGACGCCGGCGGGCAGGCGCGTTGCGGTGCCGCATTCGTCCCGACCGACGACGCGGGCGCTTATTACGCGCCGACCCTCATCGAAAACGTGACAACCGACTCGACCGCGGTGCGGCAAGAGATTTTCGGACCTGTCTTGACGTTGCAGACGTTCGATTCGGAAGAGGAGGCCCTGGCGCTTGCCGCGCATGCCGACTACGGCCTCGCAGCAGGCGTGCACACCGCGGACATCGGCCGGGCGCTGCGGTTCGTGCGCTCGCTCGAAGCCGGCACGGTCTGGGTCAATCGCTACGGCCGGACGAACGATTTCATCATTCCGACGGGCGGTTACAAGCGCTCGGGGATCGGCAAAGACCTCGGCAGGGAGGCTTACGAGGCCAATTTGCGGTTCAAGAGCGTGCTGATCGACTTGAACGGGTAGTGCGCTCGGCCCACCGCAGACTCTGCTGTCGGCTCGGTGCAAAACGCGCGGTTTATGTCACCGGTGCCGATCAAATCAGAGGCATCTTTGTTTTTGCATTGCTTTAATGTTTTTACCCGATGAGCTCTCGCACGACGGCGCGGCAGCTTGCAATCAGCTGAAGAACCTACCCTGAGGATGGACTGACATGATCGATTTCGAGCCGAAATACATCACTTTCGACTGCTACGGCACATTGATCCGATTCCGCATGGCCGATATGACGCGCGAGCTTTACGGTAAGGAACTCGATGCCGCCAAGCTCGAAAGCCTGGTCAAGTTTTTCGCCGCCTATCGCCGCGATGAAGTGTTGGGGGCGTGGAAGCCCTATCGCGATGTTGTGGTCGACGCGTTCCGCCGCGCTTGCGAGCGGGTGGGTGTGCCGTTCGTCGAATCGAGGGCCGAGAGTATCTATCTGGCCGTGCCGACGTGGGGGCCGCATCCCGACGTTCCGGAAGGGCTTTCGCGTCTGGCCAAGAAGTATAAGCTGGTCATTCTCTCGAACGCGTCCAACGATCAGATTCAAAGCAATGTCGACAAGCTCGGTGCGCCGTTCCATGCTGTGTTCACGGCGCAGCAGGCGCAATCGTACAAGCCGCGCATGCAAGGGTTCGAATACATGTTCGATCAACTCGATTGCAATCCGGAAGATGTCCTGCATGTGTCGTCGAGCCCGCGCTACGACCTCATGACGGCGCACGACCTCGGTATCAAGCACAAGGTTTTCATCAAGCGCGGGCATGAGCCGTCGACGCCGGGCTACGAGTACTACGAGGCCAATGACATCCCCGATCTGGCCTCGATGCTGGGGCTCTGAGCCGAAGCGATACCGACCGACACTATCCGACACCGTTCTAGGAATCCGCACGATGAAACTCGAGTCCTATTGGCTCGATACCGCACCTGCCGCGTCATTCGACGATGACGCGGCCGTGCAGGGGCGCGTTGACGTCGCCGTCGTCGGCGGGGGCTTCACGGGCCTGTCGGCCGCGCTCGCGCTGGCACGGCGCGGGGCGAGCGTGGCGCTGCTCGATGCCGGGCGGATCGGCGGGGGCGCATCGGGTAGGAACGGCGGGCAGGTCAATACGGGCGTCGCTCAGGATTTCGGCTCGCTCATCGGGCAGCTCGGGCTCGAACGCGCGCGCCGCTGCTACCTTGCTTACGCCGCGGCGGTCGATACGGTCGAGCGCTTGATTCGCGAGGAATCGATCGATTGCGATTACCTGGCATCGGGCAAGCTCAAGCTCGCATCGAAGCCGCACCATTACGAACATCTGGCAAGGACGGCCGAGCTGATCTATCGCGAGGTCGATCAGAACATCGAGTTGATGGACGACGCGCGCATTGGTGACGAGATTGGATCGGATCGGTTCTATGGCGGTTTGCTGCAGCGCCACGGTGGGCAAATGCACATGGGCAAGTTCGCGGTGGGCCTGGCGCAAGCTGCGCGCCGCCAGGGAGCGACGCTCTATGAACGGGCGCCGGTATCGGCGATCGTCAAGCAGAGCCCTGGAGGCTACCGCATCGTCTCCGCTCGGGGCGAATTGACGGCAACGAATGTACTGATCGCCACGGGGCCGTCCAAACACGGGCCGTTCTCCTGGTACCGGCGCCGCATCGCACCGATCGGCTCGTTCATCATCGTGACGGAGCCGTTGGCCGCCGATTTGGTCGCTCGCCTGTTTCCGAACCGGCGTGCGTATACGACGACGCGGCTCATGCATAACTACTTCCGCCTTACGGCGGACAATCGGCTCGTATTTGGCGGCCGAGCGCGCTTCACGGCTTCCGAGCAGCCGTCCGACGAAAAGAGCGGCCGCATCCTGCAACGCAATCTCGTCGAACTCTTTCCAGAACTTGCCCGCACTCGCATCGACTATTGCTGGGGCGGGCTAGTCGACATGACAGCCGACCGCTTGCCGCGAGCCGGACAGCACGACGGCGTTTATTTTTCGATGGGTTACAGCGGTCACGGAACGCAAATGTCGACGCACATGGGGCAGGTGATGGCCGAGGTGATCGGCGGGCGCGACGACGTGAACCCGTGGCGCGACTTCGCGTGGCCCGCGATTCCGGGACACACGGGCAAGCCTTGGTTCTTGCCGATCGTCGGAACCTATTACCGCATCAAGGACGTGTTTTATTGAGTCGGCCCAGCAGGCGCAGCACCGCAGTACTGGAGTATCGCAGTGTCGTTACGACGCAGCTATCCAACACATTCGTCGGACGTCGATTATTTGTTTGCCACCCTTGGCTTATTCCGCGGAGAAGTTCAATGAAAAAGGACACCTCGCAATACGGTGCCGTTGCGTCCGAGACCACGCTCGAACATTTGACCGCGAAGGGCACTTCGCGACGCGACGCGCTGCGTGCACTTGTCGCTGCCGGCCTCGTGAGCGTGACGGGTGGCGGCCTGCTCGTCACGAGCATGGCGGCGCACGCCCAAGCCAAGCCGAAGCAGGGCGGCAAGATTCGCGTGGCGACGCAATCGTCGTCGACGGCCGATACGCTCGATCCCGCGAAAGGCGCGCTCGGGACGGACTATGTCCGCTGCAACATGATTTACAGCGGCTTGACCGAACTCGATTCGCATTTGGGCGCGCAGATGGCGCTTGCGACGTCGTTCGATACGAAGGATGCGAAGGAGTGGGTGGTCAAGCTGCGCCCCGGCGTGCAATTTCATGACGGCAAGCCGCTCGCGCCGGCCGATGTCGTTTATTCGTTGATGCGCCATAAGGACCCGGCCACGGCGTCGAAAGCGAAGACGTTGGCCGATCAGATCAGCGACGTGAAGGCCACGGGGCCGAACGAAGTGACGATTACGCTCTCGGGCGCGAACGCGGACCTCCCGGAAATTCTGGCCGACGCGCACTTCCTGATCGTCAAAGACGGCACCAAGGATTTTTCGACAACGGCGATCGGTACGGGCCCCTTCAAACTCAAGGAGTTCACGCCGGGCGTGCACACAGTGGTTGTCAAGAACGAACACTATTGGAAGCCGGGCCTGCCTCACCTCGACGAGATCGAGCTGATCGGCATTGCCGACGAATCGGCTCGCGTCAACGCGCTGCTTTCGGGCGATGTCCAATTGATCAACCAACTGACGCCCCAATCGGCCGGCCGCATCAAAGCCACGCCAGGCTACACGGTGCTGGAAACGAAGACCGGACAGTACACCGATCTGATCATGCGCGACCAGGGCGGCTTGACGGGCAACCAGGACTTCCGGCTCGGCCTTATGTATTTGCAGAATCGCGAGCAAATGCGTCAAGCTGTGTTCCAAGGTTACGGTGCAATCGGCAACGATCAGCCGATCGATCCGACCAACAAGTATTACTTTGCCGGATTGCCGCAGCGCAAGTTCGACCCGGACAAGGCGAAGTTCTACTTCAAGAAGGCGGGCGTCGGCAGCACGTCGTTGCAAGTGTTCGCGTCGCCGGCCGCGGACGGATCGGTGGACATGGCCATGCTGCTGCAACAAGCTGCGCCGCTCGCGGGATTGAATTTGCAGGTGATGCGCGTACCGGCCGACGGCTATTGGTCGAATCATTGGATGAAACATCCGCTCGGCTACGGATCGATCAATGCGCGGCCCACGGCCGACATGTTGTTTACGCAGTTCTTTAAATCCGACGCACCGTGGAACGAGGCGAATTGGAAGGATCCGCAGTTCGATCAAATGCTGATCGCGGCGCGCGGCGAGCCCGATGACGCGAAGCGCAAAAAGATCTACGGCGACATGCAAGTCTTGGTGCACGAGAAGGGCGGCATCGGCATCCCGATGTTCCTCAGTTCGCTCGACGGGCATTCGTCCAAGCTTCAAGGGCTCGGATCGATTCCGCTGGCTGGGTTGATGGGCTTCATGTTCGCGGAGCACGTCTGGCTCCAAGCCTGAATGCGTTGGCGCTCGCTCGTGCAGGCCCGGTTCGGCGAATACGCGCCGGCGTATCGGTGGACCGGGCTTTCGAAGATCGACCGCGCGGATGGAGGATGGCGGTTGGCGGATGGAGGATGCAATGGCGGCAAATGAGAATCATGGAGGCCACCTTAAATGAAACGGCAAGCGTATAGACTCATTGCGAGCCGCCTCGGGCTTGCGCTACTGACCTTGCTGATCGTCTCGGCAATCGTATTTGCCATGACGGGCCTGCTGCCGGGCGACGCGGCGCAAGAGGCGCTCGGGCAGGCGGCGACGCCCGCGGCCGTCGCCGCGTTGCGGCACCAGTTCGGCCTCGATCAGCCCGCGGTGCAGCGCTACTTCGAGTGGCTCTTTCATATCGTCAGGGGCGATTTCGGCGTATCGCTGTCCAACAGTTTGCCGGTGAGCGGGCTGATCAAAACCCGTTTGCCCAATTCGTTGATGCTGGCTGGGCTGACGACGATCGTGGCCGTGCCCGTCGCGTTGGCGATCGGGGTGGTGTCGGCGATGTATCGAGGCTCGTGGCTCGATCGCGTGCTCAACATCCTCACGTTGTCGACGGTGGCCGTGCCCGAGTTTCTGGTCGCGACGATTGCCGTGCTGATCTTCGCCGTGAAGCTTCATCTGCTGCCGGCGCTCTCGTATTTGTCGTCGGTGTCGTCGTTCAGCGATCTTTTGCGCATCTATGCGATGCCTGTGATGACGCTGTGCTGCGTACTGATTGCGCAAATGGCGCGGATGACGCGCGCAGCCGTGCTCGATCAATTGAACACCGGCTATGTCGAGATGGCATGCTTGAAAGGCGCGTCGCAAGTGCGCGTCGTGCTGCGTCATGTGCTGCCCAATGCGATCGGACCGATCGCCAACGCGGTGGCATTGAGTTTGTCCTACCTGTTCGGCGGCGTGGTCATCGTCGAATCGATCTTCAACTATCCGGGACTCGCGAGCCTCATGGTGGATGCGGTGACCAACCGTGACATGCCGCTCGTGCAAGGCTGCGTGATGGTGTTCTGCGCAGCGTATCTCGCGCTCGTATTGATGGCGGACTTATGTCAGATCGTATCCAATCCGAGGCTCCGTCAACGATGAACCGCTCCGCAAACAGTTCCATCCCCCACCCCGGCACGCAGATTTACGAGGAGCCCGCGTCCGGTCCTTCCGGCACGGCCGCCAAGGCGCCCCGGCAGCGGCGGCTGCGCTTGTCCGGGCTCGGTAAACTCGGCTTCGCCGTGGTCTGCTTTTGGTTATTCATTGCCGCGTTCGGCCCGATGCTTGCGCCGTATAAGGAAGGGGCGTTGGCCTCGCCTTTCACGTGGGCGAGCTACAGTCTGGCGCACCCGTTCGGCACGGACTACCTTGGCCGCGACATGCTGAGCCGCATTCTGTACGGCACCCGCTATACGGTGGGATTGGCGCTCTCGGCCGCGGTGCTGGCAAGCGGCATCGGTACCTGCTTCGGCTTGCTGGCCGCGGTTTGCTCGCGTTGGGTCGACGAAGTCTTGAGCCGCTTTTTCGACGCCCTCATTTCGATTCCGAGCAAGGTATTGGCATTGGTGGCGATCGCGGCATTCGGTTCCTCGATCCCGGTGCTGACATTCGTCGCGGCGGTGGCCTACATTCCCGGCGCATTCCGAATTTCGCGCTCGCTCGCCGTCAATCTCATGACGCTCGAATATGTGCAAGTTGCTAGGGCGCGCGGCGAACGCATGTTTTATATCGCGCGTGTCGAATTGCTGCCGAATATGATCCATCCGGTGCTGGCCGATTTCGGATTGCGCTTTGTCTTCATCGTCCTTTTGTTGAGCGGCCTGAGCTTTCTCGGGCTAGGGGTGCAGCCGCCCAACGCCGATTGGGGTTCGCTCGTTCGAGAGAACATCGGCGCGTTGTCGCAAGGGGCGCCGGCCGTCTTGATGCCGTCGATCGCGATCGCCACGCTGACGGTCGGCATGAATCTGCTGATCGACAGCTTGCGTCGTCATGCCGGATTCGCGCAGGGAGATCGCTGATGAGCGAGGTCATGATCGAGGTGAAGGGATTGCGCGTCGTGGCCGATGGCGCGCAAGGGGCGGTCGTCGAGCTCGTGAAGGGCGTCGACTTCAGCGTGAAGCACGGCGAAGTGTTGGCGCTGATCGGCGAGTCGGGGTCGGGCAAGACAACGATCGCGTTGTCGTTGCTGGGATACACGCGTCAGGGGTGCAGGTTCGCCGGGGGAAGTGTGCGCGTGGCCGATACCGACGTGCTGGCTCTTGACGACAAGGGCCGCCGCGCGCTGCGCTCGCGTACGGTCGCTTATGTCGCGCAGAGCGCGGCGGCCGGCTTCAATCCGGCCCGCACGCTGATGGATCAGGTCATCGAGCCCGCGCTACTGCATCGCCTGATGTCGCGCGAGGCCGCGCGTGCCAAAGCCGTTCAGCTGTTTCGCGCATTAGCGCTGCCCTCGCCGGACACGATCGGCAATCGTTATCCGCACCAAGTATCGGGCGGACAATTGCAGCGCTTGATGGCGGCTATGGCGCTCATCACCGATCCGGCCGTGATCGTATTCGACGAGCCGACGACGGCGCTCGATGTGACCACGCAAATCGAAGTGCTGGTTGCATTTAAACGCGTCATCAAGGAATTGGGAACGACGGCCGTTTATGTGTCGCACGATCTGGCCGTCGTCGCGCAAATGGCGGATCGGATCGTCGTTCTCAACGGCGGCGAGGTGCAGGAGTGCGGCGATGTCGACCAAGTGCTCGACGCCCCAACGCACGCTTATACGCAGGCGTTGCTCGCTGCGTCGGCGCGACGCGAGGGGCAGGCGAGCGATGCGCGGCAAGCCGCTACGGCTGCTGCTACCGCTGCTGCCAGTACACCGCTGTTGGAGATACGCGGCCTATCGGCGGGCTATGGTCGCATCGCACGGGACGGGCATCCCGCGGTGCGCGTGCTCGACGATGTGAACCTGTCGATCGCGCGCGGGAAGGCGCTCGGTGTGATCGGCGAATCGGGCTCCGGTAAGACGACGCTTGCGCGCGTGGTGGCAGGGCTCGTCGAACGCACGAGCGGGGATGTCTTATTCGAAGGCCAATCGCTTTCGTCCCGATTGTCGGGCCGTGCAGCGGATCAATACCGCAGGATTCAGATCGTGTTCCAGAACGCGGATACCGCGCTGAACCCGAGCCATACGGTGGAAGAGATTCTTGGACGCCCGCTGGCGTTTTATCGAGGTTTACGCGGCGCCGCGGCGAAACGGCGTATCGCCGAGCTGCTCGATCTGGTGAAGCTGCCGGCGTCGACGGCGTCGCGTCGGCCCGGTGGTTTGTCGGGCGGACAAAAGCAGCGCGTGAATTTTGCTCGGGCACTGGCGGCGGAGCCGTCGCTGATTCTTTGCGACGAAGTCACTTCGGCGCTCGATACGGTGGTTGGGGCGGCGATCCTCGAATTGTTGCGCGAATTGCGTCTCGAACTCGGCGTGTCGTATATGTTTATCAGCCACGATATCTCGACAGTGCGGGCCGTCTGCGACGACGTCATCGTGCTCTATGCCGGCCGGTGTGTGGAGGCCGGGCAACCGAGGCTGCTGGACGAACCGCCTCATCACCCCTATACCGGATTGCTCGTCGATTCGGTGCCGGCGCTCAAACGCGGATGGCTCGACGCCCGCCGCGACGTCGACGCCTGCGCGCTGCCCCCGCTTTCGAGCGGCACGGACGGTGAGGACCTATGCGGCTTTCGGGCGCGGTGCTCGGCGCGGATCGAAGGCAAGTGCAATGCGGTGAGGCCGCCGCTCAGAAGGCTGCCTTCGGGAGCGCAGATTCTCTGCCATCGTTCGGCCGAAGAGTTGAAGCTGTTGCAGCCGCTGCGAGGTGCCGCATGAGCGGGCGATTCGTGCGTGTGGCCGAACGCGGACGCAGCACCTTCAAGATCACGATCGACGGCGTGGCGTGCGAGGCAGCCGAAGGCGATACCGTCCTCGTAGCGTTATTGACGACAGTGCGGGCGGTGCGCGATTCCGAGTTTGGCGATGGCCGCCGTGCCGGTTTTTGCGTCATGGGCGCGTGCCAGGACTGCTGGGTGTGGTGCGAGGACGGTACGCGCCTGCGCGCTTGCACGACGCCGGCCGCACCCGGCATGTCGATCTTGACGCATCTAGGGGCGACCGAGGAGGGCGTATGGCCGCGCGCATTATCGTGATCGGCGCAGGGCCGGCCGGTGTCCGCGCCGCTCAGGCGCTGGCCGAAGCCGGATATCGCCCGGTTGTCATCGACGAAGGCCGACGCGATGGCGGCCAGATTTATCGGCGACAACCCGAGGGGTTCAAGCGTTCGTACGATGCGCTATACGGCACCGAAGCCAAGCGCGCGCAAGCGTTGCATCGAACCTTCGACGAATGGAAGTCGCATATCGATTATTTACCGGAGACGATGGTCTGGAACATCACGCCGGGCGAAGTGCATTTGGTGACAGGCGAGCGATATCGTTCGCTCGAATTCGATGCGCTCATCGTATGTAGCGGCGCGACGGACCGGCTGATGCCCGTCAAAGGGTGGCACCATGCGGGCACCTACAGCCTTGGCGGCGCGCAAGTCGCGTTGAAGTCGCAGGGCTGTGCGATCGGCGCGCGGCCTGTGCTGCTCGGCAGTGGCCCATTGCTGTATCTGCTGGCGGCGCAATACGTGAAAGCGGGGGCGAACCTCGTCGCCGTGCTCGATACCTCGACGCCGCGGCAGCGCCGAAGCGGCCTGTCGGCGATGGCCGCGATTCCGGCCACGTTGTTAAAGGGCCTTAAGCTGCTGTACACGCTGAAGCGCGCACGCGTTCCGGTCTATCAAGGTGTGCGTCCGCTCGAAATACTCGGCACGCCTAGCGAGGGCGTGAATGGTATCGCCGTCGAACTGAGCGACGGCGCTAAGCTCGAGTTGCAATGCGATGCCGTCGCCCTCGGCTATCACCTGCGCCCGGAAACGCAAGTGGCCGATCTCGCCGGCTGTGCCTTCGAATTCGACGAAGCCGGCCGACAGTGGCTGCCCCGTGTCGACGAAGACGGGCGCAGCAGCGTTAAAGGCGTTTATCTTGCCGGCGACGGCGCGCGCGTGCGCGGCGCGGACGCCGCCGAGCGCGCGGGCCGTCTAGCGGCCTTGGCTGCACTGAGCGACTTAGGCGCGGGCGTCAGCGTGCACGGCATGGATGCGCTGCGCCGTTCGCTGACGCGATATACGCGCTTCGCCGCCGGCTTGCGGCGCGCATTCGCGTGGCCTGCGCAAGAAGCCGCACGGTTGCCCGACGAGACGATCGTCTGCCGCTGCGAATCGATCACGGCGGGCGAGTTACGTGAAGTCGTTCGCCGCACCGCGGCGTGCGAGGCCAACCGCGCCAAGGCGTTTTCTCGGGTGGGCATGGGCCGCTGCCAAGGGCGCTATTGCGGTCATGCCGGTGCGGAAATCATCGCGGCCGAGGCAGGCGTGCCGCTCTCGCAGGTGGGACGCTTGCGTTCGCAAGCGCCGGTCAAACCGTTGACGATGGCCGTGGTCGAGGGTGCGGAAGCATGAAGCCCATGCAATCGGATGTCATTGTCGTTGGAGGCGGGATCGTCGGCACGACGACCGCATTTTTTCTGCGCCGCCGCGGCGTATCGGTGCGCTTGCTCGAACGTGGGCTGACGGGGCAGCAGGCGAGTGGCGTCAACTTCGGCGGGGTTCGGCGGCAAGGGCGAGCACTCGAACAGTTGCCGCTTGCCAATCGCGCGCTGGAAACCTGGCGGCATGCCGCCGAATGGCTCGGCGAGGATGTCGAGTTTCTTCCCAGTGGTCACACGCGGGTTTGCTACCGCGAGCAAGAGATCGATACCTTCTTGCATTACGCGAGCGATGCGCGCCAGTGCGGGCTCGAACTCGAGGTGCTGCAAGGCCGTGCGATGTTCGAGCGGTTTCCGTTTCTCGGCCGCGAAGTGCTGGCCGCGTCGGTGTCGCCATTGGATGGGCACGCGAATCCTCGGCTCGCGGCACCCGCGTTCGGGCGAGCGGCGGCACGGCTCGGCGCCGACATCCGTGAAAACGTAGAAGTCGTTCGCGTCGAACACGATGGATCGGGTTTTCGGGTCGAGGATGCGAGCGGTGTCGTCTACGGCAGCGCGCAACTGGTAATTTGCGCGGGCGCTTGGGCCAACCGCTTGAGCACGCAGTTCGGGGAGCCGGTGCCGCTCGAAACACACGGGCCGCAAATGGCCGTGACCGAACCGGTGCCGTATGTGTTTGGGTCGTCGATGGGCGTCTTTACGTCGATCAAGCAAGAGAGCATCTACTTCCGACAGGTCAAGCGCGGCAATCTAGTACTCGGTGGCGGGCCGCCAGGACCGTCGAGTATCGAGACCTGCCGGGCCGGTGTCTTACCGATCAATACGGTGCGGCAGATGGCGCAATTTCGTCGGCTCGTCCCCGGCCTCGCGCCGCTCAATGTGATTCGAACGTGGAGCGGGGTGGAAGGATATCTGCCCGATGCGGAGCCGGTGATCGGGGCAAGCGGCACTGTCGCCGGCTTGTTTTACGGCTTCGGTTTCAGCGGTGCCGGCTTCCAGATCGGCCCAGGCGTAGGCGAGACATTGGCGGAACTGGTATCGACGGGACACACGGCGATCGCGCTCGATAAATTTTCGATCGGCCGGTTCGGCGAGCGGACGAATGCGGAAACGGAAAAAGCGGGTGTCGAATGAGGCGAACCGAAGGGCTTGATCTGGCGCGAGCGTTCATCGAAGCGCATCTGAGCGAACCGTTGACGCTCGAACAAATGGCGGCGCCGGCCGCGCTGAGCATCTCGCGGTTCGCGACTGCGTTTCGCGAGCGATTCGGCTCGTCGCCCTATCGTTATTTGTGCGGCTTGCGGATCAAACGCGCACAATCGCTGCTGCTCGCGGGGGTGCCGAGCATCGCGGTGGCCGCCGAACTCGGTTTTTTCGACCAAAGTCATTTCGGTCGACATTTCAAGCGCATTTGCGGTGTGACGCCGAGTACGTTCGTGGCGAACGCATTGGCGAAACATGGCGCACCGAGCAAATTAGTACTCCGAAACGTGGAGCCGGCAGTCGATAGGGCATCGGGCAGCGCATCGCGCCATGTCGCATGTGTTTTGCCGAAGCGCGATTCAATCCGCTAGCGATGGCGGTATCAGTCAGGAGTGACGCCTTGAGCATCGAACCCTATCCGATCGAGATCGAATTTCCCCATATCGACGCCC
Source organism: uncultured beta proteobacterium (assembly GCA_963838695.1). Lineage (GTDB taxonomy): Bacteria > Pseudomonadota > Gammaproteobacteria > Burkholderiales > Burkholderiaceae > Trinickia. The sequence goes on from CAWIRZ010000048.1 coordinate 317,335, forward strand.
ACGCGGTCGGCAATACGGGAATCGACTACGTGCATACGTTCGATTCGGGGTTGCCCGGCCCGCATGTGATGATCAATGCGCTGACCCATGGTAACGAGGTGTGCGGCGCGATCGTCGTCGATGCGCTGCTGCGTTTGCCCTTGCGGCCGCGTCGGGGCCGGCTCACGCTCTCGTTCGCCAATGTGCAGGCGTACGCGCGTTTCGATCCTGCGCAGCCGGACACTTCCCGCTATGTCGATGAGGATTTCAATCGCGTATGGACGGCGACGGTGCTCGACGATCGCTCACGCCGTTCCGTCGAACTCGATCGAGCTCGCGCGATGCGTCCGGTGATCGATACCGTCGATTTCTTGCTCGATCTACACTCGATGCACGAAAGGAGTCAGCCGCTAATCGTGGCCGGGCCGCTCGAAAAGGGCATTGAGTGCGCGATGAAGCTCGGCACGCCCGCGACGGTGATCTGCGACGAGGGCCATCCCGAAGGACGGCGGATGCGCGACTACGAAGGGTTCGGCGAAGCGGGCAGCGCGAAGAACGCGCTCTTGATCGAATGCGGCCAGCATTGGGAGCAGCGGTCGGTCGAGGTGGCGCGCGACTGCACCGCGCGGTTTCTGCTATTGTGCGGCGTGATCGACGAATCGGACCTTCCGCCGGGGTGGCTTGCGCCGTTGCCGAAGCAGATGACGGTGGTGCGGGTGACGGAGCCGGTAGTCGCCACGAGCATGGATTTTCGCTTCGCGGGCAACTACACGGGCCTCGAAACGTTTCCCAAGGCGGGCACGGTATTCGGCTGGTCGGATGGCGAGCCGGTCATGACGCCGTACGACGACTGCATGCTCGTCATGCCTTCTCTGCGGCAGTTGCGGCCAGGCGTGACCGTGGTCCGGCTGGGACGCATCGAGGCACGCGTCGATCGGGATTGAACGGGCCGACTGTCTTGAACAGCATCATGCAAAACGAAAATCTTATCGATCTCTCAGGGCTCGCCGAACATCTGCTCGGGTTGAACTTCGATAGACGTCAGCTGGTGGCGATCGTGGGCGCGCCGGGCGCGGGCAAGAGCACCTTCGTCGAGACGCTGCGCGATCGGTTGAACCACAACCGGTCGGGCTTCGCCCGCGTCCTCGCGATGGATGGCTATCATTTCGACGATCGAGTACTCGAAGCGCGCGGCGATCGAGCGCGCAAGGGGGCGCCGCATACGTTCGATGTCGGTGGGCTCGAGGCGATGCTGGAGCGGCTGAGCGCGGATGACGGCAAGGACATTGCCGTTCCCGTCTTCGATCGCTCGCTCGAAATCGCTCGTGCCGGTGCCGAGATCATTCCCGGTGCCGCAAGGCTGATTTTAGTGGAGGGCAACTATCTGTTGCTCGACGATCCGATCTGGGTGCCGTTGAGACGGCATTTCCACGTGACGGTGAGGCTCGACGTTCCGCGTGAAGTGCTGATCGCGCGCCTAATCGCTCGCTGGCAAGGGTATGGGATGAGCGAGGCGGCGGTGCGGGAGAAGCTCGAAGGCAATGACCTAGTCAACACCGACCTCGTTCTTTCTCGGAGCGTAGCGGCGCAGTTCGTCGTCAAGAACGACTAAGCGTTTGCGTCGTCGGTGCCGAGAAGCGGGCCACATTGGCCATCGCGGCCGCACAGCGCCAGCGGCTATCGAATGATCGAAACCGCTGCTGTGGCGGCGCGCTTGCGTTAGTACTGCTTTTTCGGCGGCATGGACCGCTTGATCTGCTTGCGCAGGCGAGACACAGCCGCGGCTTTCTTACGCTTGCGCTTCGCAGTGGGCGTTTCATAGGCCATCCGCGCGCGCAGTTCTTTCAACAGGCCAGTGCTCTCGATGGAGCGCCGGAAGCGGCGCAACGCAACTTCCACAGGTTCATTTAGCTTGGGGGTGACGGTCGTCAATTCTATTTTCCCGGTTGTAGGTGTGTAGTTTAGTTTAAAAGCCGGCTGGGACCCGCTGAGATCGTTGATCGGCATACGACGCCTGACGGCGCCTCAAATCGCTCGCAGGCGGCGTGTCCTGCTGCGGAGGCCGATCGTGGGACCCGGCGCGAACGATGCGCGCATCATGCCTTCAGATCGAGCACATCCGTGTCTTGCGGGCAGGCGTCGATCAGGCTTTCGGCGTAGGCAGTCGATGCGCGTCGCGCGTCGCCGGCACTTTGGAAAGGGGCGCTACTGGCGACCTTATAAACTCGGCTGCGCGGCGTAGCGTCGGTGCTTCCAGGCTCCTGGATCCGCACAGCCGCGTCGAATCCCTCGTCGTAGTTATGCGCACTTCCGGGTTCGGCGGCGCGATGCGGATAGACGAGTGGATAAATTTCCAGCCCACGGTACAGACGAAGATTCGTTGTCATACATTGCCTTTGAAGCCACGTTGCCGGGCGAAGAAAGGAGATGGCGCGCGAACGACACACGTTGGCGTCGATACAGGTGGCCGTGTAGTGCGGCCTGCGATGAGAGTGAGCGGCCCGATTCCACGAAAATGGCGACGGGGAAGCCGCCAGAAACCGGTCGTAGGGCAATCAACGGCTTTATGCTACGCCCATTCTTGCGTTTGTACAGAGAAAGTTCTGCGGCTTCCCGGCGTCGCCAAGGGGAAGAAGCCGCCGTCTGTGGATCGTGAGCAGCCCATTTTGGGCAGTGGGCACGCCTCGGCTGCCTGCTACACTAGGCGAATTTTGCGGCGTGCCGGCGATTCAACAGGCCACGCTCGCACGACGAGAATTCAGCGTTTGGCATATCGAGCCACAACATTCTTACAATGCAGCGACAAGCATAGCGACGAGCGCAACAACCGCGCTGTGTCGCTTTCCAAATTTCACGGCCTACTCGGGGGACACTTTTTGAAACGCCTCAGACTCGCCATCATCGTGGCGTTGCTTCGTACACTTTCTGTCCTTCCTTACAAATGGGTCGCGCGGCTCGGGGCTGCCGTCGGCACTCTGTTGTATACGCTGCCGAGCCGCCGCAAGCATATTGCGTTGGTGAACTTACGCCTTTGCTTCCCCGAGATGACCGACCGCGAGCATCAAAGGCTCGCGAGAGGTCACTTCGGCCACGTCATCCGCAGCTATTTGGAGCGAGGCATTCAGTGGTTCGGCAGCGCCCAGTCGATCCGAGATATTGTGCAGATCGACAGCGCGATCGATCTCGAGGACGAATCGGCCCCGCCCACCATCTTTATGGGGTTTCACTTCGTTGGGATCGAAGTGGGCTGTATGCTCTACTCCACCCATCTCCCGGTTGCATCGCTCTATACGCGCATGTCGAGCACGGCGCTATGCGAGTTGGCCAAGCGGCAACGCGGCCGCTTCGGCGCGGAGATGATCGAGCGCGCGACGAGCGCCAAAAAGATCGTGGCATTGTTGCGTTCCGGCAAACCGGTCATGCTTGCCGCGGATATGGACCAAGGTGTCGAAAATTCCGTATTCGTTCCATTCTTCGGCGTGCCCGCCTGTACGCTCACGGCCATTTCGCGGCTCGCGCGGCTGGGGCGCGCCCGTGTCGTTCCGTTCGTGACGGAGGTGCTGCCGAATTACGAAGGGTATAAGTTGACGATTTTCGAGCCGCTGGCGGATTTCCCGTCGGGCGATGACGCGATCGATGCGCGCCGCATGAATGCGTTCCTCGAGGAGCAGGTCGTTAAGTTTCCCGAACAATATTATTGGGTGCATCGACGCTTCAAGCATCGGCCACCGGGGATGGCATCGGTGTATTGAATGAATGAATGAATGAACGGGACGCGTGGCGGTACCGTGATTGAGTAGCACCGCCAAGCGGATCGTCGCTGCCGCGGAGCGCTGCGCAATTCGAAGTGGTGATTGCGATAGACGAAGGACATGCGCACCGCGTGTAGCGACTCCGGCCATGACGGGACGATTAGCGGCGTTCGAAATCGCGCTTGATCAGCCCATACACGCAGGAATCCGACACTTCTCCATTCACAACGCAATCCTCGCGCAACGTACCCTCGTGAATGAACCCGAGTTTCTCGAGGACGCGGCCTGACGCGATGTTGCGGGTGTCCGCTTCGGCCTGCACGCGGTTTAGGTCCAGCGTGTCGAAAGCCCACTGCAGCAATGCGCGCGCTGCCTCGGTGGCGATGCCTTGGCCCCAGGCCGATTCGTCGAAACAGTAGCCCAGCCTTGCGCTACGGTAGTTCGGATTCCAATTGGCCAGCGCACACCAGCCGAGGAACGCACCGTCGGCCGTAAGTTCGATGGCGACGCGCGCACCCGTGCCTTCGTGCTCGAATTGCTTGCACTTAGCGATGAATTGTTCAGCTTGCGCGCGTGTCGTCCAAGGCGGCGCATCCCAGTAGCGCAGCACGCGCGCATTGCTATGCAGCGCGAAGAGGGCATCTGTATCGGCTTCGGTGAACGGACGCAATCGGAGGCGAGCGGTGTGCAGAGTTGGCGTGGGCAAGGACATATCGTTGGCCGTATGCGTTGGGCGTATGTCGGATCGCCGACGATTCTACTGCCGTTGGCGGGTGGCATGCAGAAATAACGACACCGACGCTTTTCGCGATTCACAAATGCGCCGAGCGAATGCGACGGTTACGTCACCTATAAAAAATGGTAGCTAGCACCTCTATCAACTATCTGGGACTCTTACGCTCCGTGACGTATCCCGCTGCCGAACGGTAGGCGAAGAAGTACGAATCACTTTCCATAGCGGTAAATCGTTTATTCCCATACGGATGAAGAGATGGCTATTGGACAACGGAAAGCGCCCGACGAAGCCGCTCAGCGCGAATCAACCGATCGCCTCGATGCCGAAAGCGGCGTGCGTCGTGCCTCGGAGATCGATCCCAGCAGCGCGGGTGACGCTACCGGCAAGAGCCCGGTTTTCCGCGAAGTTAACGAATTTCAATCGGAACATCCATTCAGCGGATTCGCCTCGTTTATGGAATGAGGTGGTTGTCCCGCCATCGCTACCCGTATTTATCGAATAGCGATCGATAGACCCGCCCTGAAATTGAGTGAGCCAGGGTTTCAAGGCAGCGATACCGAAAGATGCGTAAAGATATACCAACCGGGGCCGCGGCACTATGTCATCGCATATTGAATCTCGAGCAGGCACATGCCGCCACCCGTGAGGCGTCCAAGGCGTTCATCGCGTCGTTGACCGCCGCGCATGACGCCGCCTTTCAGGCCCAGCTGGGCGAGTCGGAATTCGACGGCGGCGATCCCGAACGGCTGATCTCCGTGCTCGCGGCTTGGGCAGCGGCCCGGCGCTCGCGCGAGTCGTTCGATGCGCCGCACACCGATCGCGATGCTGCTGCCCGCCTCGTCGCCGCGCAATATGCGCCGCTCGGCCTGACACCTGGCTGTGTGCTGCAGAATTTTGTGAATGCCTCGAATTGCCACGAGCCCGCGGCCGCGCATGCGCATGCCGCGCACATGTGGCACGCCGGCGATTTTTCGCTCGCACTCAATCACGGCGCGCTGTATCGCCAGTTGCTCGAACGGTCCGGCCAGTACCTGCCACCACTCGAGTCGCCGACGTTCTCCGCTCGCGCCGGCGCGCTGCCTGTGTCGTGGGTCCTCCCGGCCTACCGTCTTGCGCTATCGCTGTTTCCCGCCGGCCGTGCACCGGAAATTCTCGGCAATGCGCTGTTCGAGCTGCAGTTGCCGATTCCGCCGCTCGTCGATGCCGTCCTGAGCGCGAACGACGCGCTCGGCAGTCATCCGTACCTGCACGCACGCCTCGGCGCATCGAGGGGCGATGCACTGCGGCATATCGAAAGAGCGATCGTGCGTATTCTTGCCGATGCGGCGGATAACGCACCGCAGGTCGCGTCTCGCGTCGCCCAAGGCTTTTGGATATCGATACACCTGCTCGATGCGTGGCAAGACGGAGTCGCGCGCCACGTCCGTCAACGGGTCCTTGATCCGACAACCGACATGGTGGATCTGATTCGGCGCAAATCGCGCTTCGCAGCCGGCTATCACGGCCGGCTGAAACTCGGCGATCGCCCGTTCGACGAATACGTGACGCAGGACCCGGAGCATTTCGTCCGCGACCTCGCACGTTCGCGCTGGATCGTGCCCGGACGGCCCGATCAGAGCTTGCTTCTGACGCGGCTTATCGCATTCGGCGGGCCGATGTTTCGCGTGTTTTCCGATCAGGAAATCGAAGTCATTCGTGCTTGGGTCGAATCGCTAGGAGCCGGAACCCGCGTCGAGCCGGGGAGCGCAGCGCGCTGCCCGGCAGCCTCGTTCAGCGAAGAAGCGAGAAACGCCGAAGATGCTGAACACCCCACGCCCCATTGGCCCGGCACCCCGCCGATGCCGGCGCGCGAAGAAGCACACCCAGCGCAAGCCAGGCCGATCGGCGCGCGGGAGCTTTATCACCGTCTCCTCAACCAAGAGGCGCACCCGGACGTATTCGACGACGCGCGGCAATTCGCGCAGACGTGGCTCGCGCGCGCAGCCTCGCAGTCGGTGCGCGGGCCGGATGCGACGCCTTTCTCTCCGTACACGCACGAGAAGCTGCACCAATGGTTCGAAGACAAGGCGCTAAGCCAGGCGCAGTCGTACGCGGGGCCCGCTAGCGAGATCGATAAATCGCGGGATGAGGTTATCGACGAAGCCGTCCAGCTTTGCCCGATGATCTTGGTCGACGGCGGCTGGGTGCAGCGTTGGACCAACGCAGGGCACGTCGATACGGCCATCGGCACGTTGCTTTTCAAGATCTTTTCCGACGAGATCGGTAACGGCGACACCGCGCTCAACCATCCGAACATCTATCGCGATTTGATGCGCCAGATGGGCGTCGATTTGCCCGACTTCAGGACGCGTGCGTTCGCCGAGAGCGAACGCTTCTCGAATGCATCGTTCGAGGTTCCGGCATTTTGGCTGTCGATTTCGCAGTTTCCGCGCCTGTTTCGGCCCGAAACGCTCGGGCTCAATCTCGCGATGGAATTGTCGGGCGTAGGCGGCGCGTACCGAACCGCGCGCGACGAGTTGAAGCACTTCAATTTCGACACGCTCTTCGTCGATCTGCACAACACGATCGACAACGTGTCGACCGGTCACTCCGCCATGGCGCTCGAGGCGATCGAACTCCATATGGACGAAGTGCTCTCGACCGGCAGCGTCGCCGCGATCGAGGCTCAATGGCGGCGCGTATGGACAGGATTTCGAGCCCTGGCGATACCACGGCGCAGTTGGAAGGAGATGTTCTCGAAGCCGGCCTACACAGCCTGAAGTTGCGCGCGACGTTGCGGGAGGGCGGCGCGTTCCGAGCCGAAAACAACAAGGACCTGATAGTGAGTTCATACGTCATTGGCATTTCGTTTGGCTATCACGATAGCGCCGTCGCAATCGTGCGCGACGGAGAAATCATTGCCGCCGCGCAGGAAGAGCGCTTCACGCGGGTACGGCACGATGCGTCGTTTCCCGTGAATGCGCTGCGCTACTGTCTGCGAGAGGCCGGTATTTCGCTGGCGCAAGCCGCCGGCCTGTTCTATTACGAAAACCCTGTAAAAAAACTCGGCCGGATCGTATCGACGTATCTGGGCTTCGGCCCGCGCGGCTATTCGTCGTTCATCGCCGACCTGCCGGAATGGCTCACACGCAAGGTGTTCGTCAAGCGATTGATTCGCAACGAACTCGAAATGGCATTCGGCGATAGGTCGCGCATTCCTCCGGTTCATTACATCGACCACCACGCTTCCCACGCATCGTCGGCATTCTTTCCCAGCCCTTTTTCGGAAGCGGCGGTGCTGTGCGTCGACGGGGTCGGCGAATGGGCCACGACAAGCGCGTGGGTCGGCGAGGGCAATCGACTGCACCCCGTTTGGGAAATCCGGTTTCCGCATTCGCTCGGCTTGCTCTATTCGGCGATGACCTACTTCTGCGGCTTCAAGGTCGATTCGGGCGAGTACAAGGTGATGGGCCTCGCACCATACGGCGAACCCATTTACTACGACAAAATCGTCGAGCACCTCATCGATCTGAAGCCCGACGGCAGCTTCCGCTTGAACATGGCCTACTTCGATTACGCGGTGGGCGACTGCATGATCACGGACAAGTTCGAGCAGCTGTTCGGCGGCCCGCGCCGCCAGCCTGAAGGCGTCCTCACGAAGCGCGAGTTCGATCTGGCTGCCTCCGTGCAGCGCGTGCTCGAGGAGGCGATGCTGCGGATCGGGCGCAGCCTGAGCCGGCAAACGGGACAGCGCAACCTCTGTATGGCGGGCGGTGTGGCGCTCAATTGCGTTGCCAACGGCAAGCTGCTCGGCGAGCGCGTCTTCGATCGCATCTGGGTTCAACCGGCCGCGGGAGACGCGGGCGGTGCGCTCGGCGCAGCACTCGCCGGCTGGCACATGGAGATGGGGCACGCGCGAGCCGCGGGCGTGGCCGACCCGATGAAATCGACGCTGCTCGGGACGTCGTACGTCAACGCGGAAATCGAGGTCGCACTCGACGGACACGGCGCCGTCTACGAAAAGCTCAGCGACGCGGCGTTGCCAGAGCGCGTCGCCGATCTGCTCGCGCAGGGAAACGTGATCGGCTGGTTCCAAGGGCGCATGGAATTCGGTCCCCGCGCGCTCGGTGCGCGCTCGATCATCGGCGATCCGCGCAACTCGACGATGCAAAGCGTCATGAATCTGAAGATCAAGAACCGCGAGTCGTTCAGGCCGTTTGCACCGGCCGTGCTCGAAGAGCACGCGCACGAATGGTTCGAACTCGACGCCGAGAGCCCTTATATGTTGTTCGTCGTCGACGTTCAGCCTGCGCAGCGCAGCCCCGTGTCGCCATCCGAGCGCTCGCTGACGGGGATCGATTTGCTCAATTGCGTGCGCTCGACCATTCCCGCCGTGACTCACGTCGATTATTCGGCGCGTGTACAGACGGTGGGCCGGGATGCGAACCCGCGGTTTCGCCAGTTGCTCGAATCGTTCCACCGTAAAACGAACTGTCCCGTACTCGTCAATACGTCATTCAACGTTCGCGGCGAGCCGATCGTCGAGACCCCTTCGAACGCGTATGTCTGCTTCATGCGCACGCAGATGGATTACCTCGTCGTCGGTAACTATCTGCTGCGCAAGGCGGACCAGCCCGCACTCGAGGAGGTGGGCAACTGGCGCACCGAATTTTCTCTCGACTAGCCCTATCGCAGACGTCGCCGCCTTCACCTCTCTCGCTTGAACCGGATATGAAATTTCTCTTTGAAAAAGTGCTGCTGCTCGCGCTATCGCTGCTGTATTTCGTCGTGGTCGTACCGGCGGGGGCCTGTGCGCGCCTGTTCGTCGACATCCTGAGCCTGCGCCGAGACGCACGCACGCCGAGCTACTTCCGGATGTTCCCGTCCGACCGGCAGCCGGCCGAACTCGCGCAGCCCGGCGGCGTCGAGCGATTCACCACCCGCAATTCCTGACAGCAAGATTTGGAGGCCGAATGAATAGGCGTGCATTGACGCATGACGAAGCCGTGCGCGAGGTGTACCGGCTCACACCGCAGATCCGCGAATACGATGAGTTCATGTATCTCGGCGTGCGGTGGCTGCCGTATACGATGTTTTTTCATCACAAGAACTACCGGTCCGACGTTATCAACACCGATGAACTCGGTTTTCGTCATAGCGCCTTCGGCGATGCGCGCGATGTCGGCGTGGCGAATCTGCCCGAGGGGCGTCCGGTGAACCTGCTCGTCGGCGGCTCGACGGCATTGGGCACCGGTGCGACTGCCGATGGGCATACCGTCGCCTCTCGGCTCGCGGCGTGGACCGGCGAGCCGTGGTTGAACTTCAGCGGACGCGGCTATAACGCGGTGCAGGAGGTGCTGCTGTACATGCAGCACCAGCACCGGTTCGAACGTATCAACAACGTGGTCGTTCTCAGCGGTATCAACACGCTTGCGTTGGAAGGGCAGCCCGACGAACTCGCAACCGATCACGGCCGCTACTACTACTCGTTCGAATACCAGCATTACATGAACCGGTACAACGACGACCTGAAGCGGCGCAAGCGAACCTATGCATCGGCGCTCGACGGGCGGGAAAAGAATTTCATCTCGCGATACATCAGCAAGCTGTTGGACGAAGACAACCCGACCGACATCGTCATCACCGACGACGGTACCGACACCGATGTACGCGTGCAGCGCGCCGCGTGGGTCGTATCGAACGCCCTCAAGCAGTGGCAACAGCTGATTGGCGGAACACAAGCGAAGCTCAGCTTCGTGTTGCAACCCATGTCGTTCTGGACGCGCGATTATCTGACGCCCGAGGAGGAAGACATTTTCCACGCGATCGATAGTTGCCCCAACAATTTCTGGCGGCTCTTCGCGAAGATTCTCGGCAAGGAGATCCACGTGCCGTTCGCCGACGGTATTCGGCGCGTATGCGAGGAGCGCGACATCGGCTTCGCGGACATGAATGTGCTGCTGCGCGAATCGCCGCTCATCGAAGACTATCTGTTCGTGGATCGCGTGCACTTCAACGACAAGGGTTACGACGAGGTTGCGCGACTCATCGCGCAGAAGGTGCTGTAACGGCCACTCCACCTTTCTTCTACTAGGCAACCGGAGCCACTTATGCAATCTCAGACGAAGAAGGCCGGCCCGCTGGCAATCATTGCGGCGCTGCTGCGCAAGCTGTTCGGCAAAAAGAAAAAGAAACCGCAAAGCTCGATATATCCGCTGCGCTGAGCAGAGCAGTGCAGCGCGCAACGAGCGTCGACGCGCGTCCGGCACGGCTCGGACAACCGCGCGACATGACCTTTCACCCGCGGGGCGAACCTTGCTCCGCGCAAGCATAGGACGTAAATCTCTTGAAGATCTTTGCTATGAAGCCGGGCCACGACGGCGCCGTCGCGCTCGTCGACGCACATGCGGGCAAGCTCGAATGGTCGTTCGAACCGGAGAAGGACAGCTTTCCGCGCTACGAGGCATTCAATCCGTCTCAGTTCGTATTCGCGGCGGAGCAGATCGGCGCGATGCCCGAGGTGTTTGCCGTTAGCGGCTGGGGCAAAGGCTCGCTCGCTGCCAACGCGCCGATCGGCGCGGGCTACTACGGTCACGACAGTACGTTCGTGCATCATCGGGACGCCAAGATGTTCGGCGCCGACGTGAAATACTTCACGAGCAGCCACGAGCGCTCGCATATCTGGTCTAGCTACGGCCTGTCGCCGTTCGAGCAGGGCAAGCCTTGCTACGTGCTGGTTTGGGAAGGCGCGTTGGGAGACTTTTATCTAGTCGACGAGAAGCTCGACGTTCAGCGCATCGGCCGCGTGATGATGACGCCCGGAAATAAGTACGCGTTTCTATATGCGCTCGCGGATCCGACGTTCACGTTGCCGAAGGGCAAGTTGCGCAATGAAGACCCGGGCAAGCTGATGGCGCTTTGCGCATACGGCGAATCGGGGGAGATGACGGCCGACGAACGCGAGATTACCGAGTTCCTGCTCAATCGCGACAGCATCTTGATGTCGCTGGGGAAGGAGGACATGCGCTCGTCGAAGTACTACAACATCGGGCTCGAGCATCCGGAGTTCACGCGTCTCGCGAAGCGGTATTCGGACGAGATCTTCGATCGCTTCTATCGATATGCGAAGGCGCATTTGACGCAGCGCTATCCACTCCTCATTTCCGGCGGTTGCGGGCTGAACTGCGACTGGAACACGGCCTGGCGCAACAGCGGCTTATTCGAAGACGTGTTCGTGCCGCCGTGCACGAACGACACGGGTTCCGCTATCGGAACGGCGATCGATGCGATGCGCGAGTTCACCGGCCGCGCGAAGGTGGCGTGGGACGTGTATGCCGATCGTCCGTTCGTCGACGATACGCCGAGCATGCCGGATGTCGATGTGTACCCGCTCGATCTCGGTCGCGTCGCTCAATTCCTGGCGCAGGACCATATCGTCGCTTGGACGCAGGGCCGCTGCGAAATCGGCCCGCGCGCCCTCGGCAATCGTTCGATTTTGGCGGCGCCCTTTGCCCGCGCCATGTGCGAGCGCTTGAATCGCATCAAGAAACGTGAGGGCTTTCGTCCGGTCGCTCCGATCTGCATGGAGGAAGAGGTGTCGCGCCATTTCGACTGGACGGGGCCTTCGCCCCATATGCTGTACTTCCAGAAGGTTCGCAATCGAGAACTCGCTGCCGTGACGCACGTCGACGGCACGGCCCGCGTACAGACCGTGAACGCCGAGCAGAACCCGCGAATGCATGCGCTGCTCACACAATTCCGCGCGTTGGCGGGCGCAGGCGTGCTCTGCAATACGTCGCTGAACTTCAACGGCACGGGATTCATCAATCGGACGAGCGACCTCTACGAGTACTGCAAGTCCACGGGGATCGACGGCTTCGTCTACGACGACAAGTTCTGCGTCATCCGCAAGTAAAGGCGGCGCGGCTGGTTCCGCTGCTGCCGCTTGCGCCGTTCGGTGGCGCGGCGGCGGTTTTGTTCGCCATCGCAACTTTTTGCAACGTCAGTTCGTCGGAGTTCGACCATGACCAAGAAGATTCTCTACGTGTATGCACCGGCAGGTCCGCCCCTCGATTACGCGTTTCCGAAAATCGCGGCCCGGGGCGACGTGCACACGTGCATCGTCAGCAAGCCGTCGTCCTACAACGCCGACATCTTGCGCAAGCACAGCGCGAAGGTGCACGATTTCAGCAACATGCGGCCCGACGAAGGTTTGGCGCAAGTGCGTGAGGTCGCGACGGCGCTGCGGCCCGATGTCGTCTTCACGTTCTCCGAATTTCTGCTGAAGTCGGTCTCGGAGCTGAGCGCCGAACTCGGCGTGCGCGGCGTCGGGCCGAATATCGATCTCGGGCGCAACAAGGCGCGCATGCGCGAGCGCTGGGAAGAAGCAGGCGTACCGCAGCCGGTATTTCGTGCGATCGGCAGCCGAGAGGATCTGCATCGCGTCGGCGAATTGCGCCTGCCGGTTCTCGTCAAGCTTGCGTACGGTGCGGGCTCGATCGGCCAGCAAATCGTGCGAGAGATGAGCGAACTCGACGGCGCGGTCGCGCGTCTGCTCGACGCGACCGATGCCGCCCGCCGTGCGGGCAAGCATGAATTTTCGGAGCACTCGGGATTTCCGCAACTGATCGCCGAGGAAATCATCGATTCGACAACCGATTCCTGGTATTCGGAAGAGGGGTATGGCGACTATCTGAGCGTCGAAGGACTGGTGCGGGACGGCGTCTATTTCCCGCTCGCGATGACGGGGCGTCTGCGGACGATCGAGCCGTTCACCGAATTGGGCAATGTGGCGCCGTGCGTGCTCAGTGCGGACAAAAAAGCGCGAATCGTCGCACTCGTGCGCACCGCGATCGACGCGCTGGGTTTCGAGAATTGCGCGACCCACACCGAAATGAAGCTGACGGCCGACGGCGGCGTGTCGTTCCTCGAGACGGCGGCACGCATGGGCGGTGTCGCGATCGCCAAGGAAATCGACGAGGTATTCGGCATCGACTACGTCGGGCTATTCCTAGACGTGCTGCTCGGCAAGGACACGCGTATGCCGGCGTTCGAGGAGAACGCGCCGCGTCGAGCGGCGGCGTCGGTTGCGCTGATCGGCTGCGACAGCCGCGGCACGCCTTGGCGCGAAGCGAGAACGTTCGCCCCCGACCGGGTGGACTGGCACGCGCTTGTCGAAGATCGGGCCGACGTCAGGATCCAGCTTGCGCAATCGGCCGAATTCGGCAGCGCGATGACACCGTACGACGGGGCCGGCGGCCTGCTCAACTACGCGGGGCAAGCGTTCCTCGTCAGCGATACGCCCGCGGACCTGAAGCGCGCAGCCTATGCCTTGATAGACGGCCTAGAGTCGCGCTTGCCCGATCACCCTTGAGATCGATGCTCCACATCGAAGGACCCCGGATGAACAATACGCCGAGACAAATCAGTCTTTTACTCTGGATCGTCAATCTGTCGTCGATCGCAGCCAGCGTTTTCAGCTACGTCTACCTGTCTTACATCGCGTACGAGAAGACAGGGTCGATGTTGCTGTCGGAGGCGGTTTTGCTCGCGCCGATGGTCATCCCTGTCTTGCTCTGCCTCGTGATCAACGCGGCGGCGGGTTCATGGCCGCCGAAAAGCGTGCTGGTTTCGTTCAACGCCGCGGGCGCACTCGTGGCCGCGGTGACATACGCACTCGTCGATCGCTTCGTCGCGGCGGCTATCGTCGGGACGTTGATCATCGGGTTCGTCGATGCCACGCAGCGCGTCGCGCGCACCGTCGCCCTCAAACGCTATTTCTCGAGCGAGCATATCAAATACGCGCTGCCGATTACGTTGACGGCGCAGTTTATCGCCGGCGCGATCGCAGGCGTCGTCTTGGCGGTGTACAAAACGCAGGTCACGCCGGCGATGGCCGGCATGATCACCGTCGTCGCCTATGCGCTCGGGGCGATGGCGGCGCTGTTGCTGCCCGCTGCCCAGGCGCAACCCCAAAGCGCGATACCGGCCAGCGCGTTGGGCACGCTCGCCCATTTGCTGCGCACGGTGCCCGAGTTGCAACGGCAATTCGTCGCGTTCTTCATTTTGGTCAGCTTGTATCAGGGTTTCTTCAACGTGTCCCGGGTGGCCCTGCCGACTCACGTGCTCGGTCTGTCCCAAACTTATGTCGGTTACTTGCAAATCATCGGCGCGTCGTCGGCACTTATCGCCGCGTTGCTCTTTGCGTTTGCGAGCAAAAGGAATAAAACGCCTGGCACAATGCTGACGCTGGCAATGAACGTCGTTTGTCTCGGCGCGATGGCGGGATCGACGGCTGGCCACGACGTGACCGTGAGCTACACACTGTATTTCGTCTATATGTTCTTCTGGGAGGTGCTGTTCTTCAAGCATCAGGCCGACGTGATCGCCACGACGCCGTCCGAGCACATGTCGCTCGTCGCGACGTTCCAGTATGCGAGCGTCTACCTCGGCATGATCGTCGCGGGGTTCGCCGGAAGCTGGATCGCGAACCGCTACAGCCTCTTCGTCGCGGCCATCGCTTTCGTGCTCGTCTACGTCGCTGGCATGTCGTGGAACGCCGTGCGGAACATCGGAGGCGTGGGCGAGTCGGTCTACGGCCGATGAATGAACGAATCGTTGTCTATCTATGGGTGAGAAAAGGTGATGAATAAAGCCACGCCGTTGATCATGATTCACGGCTTGATGGGATCGCTGAATTTCTTCGCGCCGCACGAGCGGATGCGTGCTGTTGACGTTCACACGCCCGATTTGATCGGCTACGGTCAATTGAAAGACGCGCGCGAGCCCTCGATTACGCTCGAAGCGCAGGCGGCGCACGTCGGTCGATATTTGCGCGAGCACGTGGATGCACCGTGCGTTCTGCTCGGACACAGCGTAGGCGGCGCCGTCGCGATGCTGACGGCGCAGCGCGAGCCCGAACGCGTACGCGGCGTAATCAACGTGGAAGGCAACTTCACGCTCGCCGATGCGTTCTGGTGCGGCAAGATCGCTGCTATGTCCGATGCCGAATGGCATGCCGAGCATGCACGGTTGGCTGCGGATCCGGAAGGATGGCTAGCAAAAGGCGACATCGAGATCACGCCGCAACGGCTCGAGTGGGCGCGCGGCACGCTCGCCAATCAGCCGCGCGAGACGATCCAGGCCATGGCGCGAGCGGTGGTAGCGGAGACAGGCGACGCCGGATATCTGCCGCGCATCCGAACCGTCATCGAGCGCGATACGCCGCTGTTCCTGCTCGCGGGAGAAAAGTCCGCATCCGGTTGGGACGTGCCCGGATGGGCGCGCACTGCCGCGCGTGACTATGTCGTGCAGAACGGCGCCGGTCACATGATGATGCTGGAGGCGCCCGACGAATTTTGCAGGATCGTCGAAGGCATGGTCACGCGCATCGCGCACGCGTAACCTCGCGCATGCACGCACTGCGTTATACGCTGGCGGTTCTACTGCGGCTCGCGGGCCGCACGTAGATATCTCGACGGCGGCGCCCCGACGAAGCGAGCAAAGGCCACGCTGAACGCGCTCGCGGAGCGGTAGCCGACGCGCTGCGCCACTTCCGCCACGCTGCCTTCGGCGCGCAGCAAGAGGTTTTTGGCCATCGCCATCCGCCACGCGAGCAGGTATTCCATGGGCGGGACGCCGACAGCGCGAGTGAACCGCTCGAAGAACGCCGAGCGCGAGAGCGCGGACGCGCTTGCCAACTGCGCGACGGTCCATGGGTGAGTCGGCCGGTCGTGCATGTGCCTTATCGCGATGGCGAGCCGTGCGTCGTTTAGCCCCCGCAGAAGGCCCGGCGAGGGCGTCGTGTCCGAACTCGAACGAAACGCTTCGATGAGCAGTACTTCCAACAGCCGAGCCAAGACGACATCGCGGGCCGGGCGTGCGGCGCGCGACTCGTCGCCCACAAGCTGAACGATTGTGGTAAGCCGCTTCTCGCCGCGAATGTGGACGAGCTGCGGCAGTAGCGACACGAGCAGGGCGGCATCGGGCGAACCGAAGCTGCAATGGCCGATGAGCAGCCGTACGTCGGCCGGGCCGTCGAGGGCGCCTAATCGGAACTCGCCGTTCGGCAGCTGTACCGGAATGCTATCGGTGTCCGGGGCGGGCGCCGGCTCCAGACTCGATGTGGCGAAGCCGTAAGCCGACGGAATCAATACGAAATCTCCCGCCTGCAAGACGAGCGGCGCATGACCGTCGACCGCCAATGTGCATCTTCCTTCTAGGATGACGCAATAAAACGGTTGCCCGCTTTCCGAACGCCGCACGCGCCAAGCGCCCGCGCAATTGACGACTTTCGAAAACGAGGCGCTCGGCTGAAGCAGCGCGACAACTTCGGAGAGTGGATCGACCATACCTGGACGAATTCGAATGAAACTCGGACGGTCGATTGTAGCGAATCCTGTCTTTCGCGCCTATCGTGTATCTACCCCAAACGATAGACACAAGGAGTCGTTCCTTTATGAAAGCTATTTTGATCACCGGTTGCTCTTCCGGATTCGGCCTCGACATCGCCCGCTATTTTCTCGATCGCGATTGGAAGGTCATTGCCACCATGCGCACGCCGCGCGAAGACGTGCTGCCGCGCTCCGAGCATTTGCGCGTGCTTGCCCTTGACGTCACCGATTCCGACAGCATTCGCCGAGCCGTGGAAGCGGCGGGGCCGATCGATGTTCTCGTCAACAACGCGGGGATCGGTGTGCTGAATGCGCTCGAAGGCACGTCGATGGATATCGCGCGTGAAGTGTTCGAAACGAATGCGTTGGGAACGATAGCGATGACACAGGCCGTGCTGCCGCAATTTAGACAACGGCGAGCGGGCGTTGTGATCAATGTGACATCGAGCGTGACGTTAAGGTCGCTGCCATTGCTCTCCGTCTACACGGCCAGCAAGGCGGCCGTCAATGCATTCACCGAATCGCTCGCGCTCGAGCTTCAGCCGTTCAATGTGCGTGTGAACTTGGTGCTGCCGGGCCGCGCGCCCGAGACGCGCTTCGGTGAAAACGCGCAATCGCGGATGCGGGACGGCTTTCCGGAGCCGTACGTCGACCTGGCGCAGCGCGTGTTCGACGAATGGCAGCGGTCGACCGAAATGACGCATTCGGCCGACGTGGCCGAAGCGGTGTGGCGTGTGGCGACCGATCCGTCGTCGCCGATGCGAACCGCCGCGGGCGCCGATGCCGTCGCTTGGCTAGGAGGGGCAGCGCGCATTTAAGCTGGGTGGACTTCGGGTGCCGGCCGCGGATATACAATGTGAGCCTTCCGAAACGCACCGGTCATTTCATGGATTCCACCTTACAGCCCTTGCTCGAAGCCATCGACGCCGACAAGGCGAAGCTCGATACGGCCAATCCGCTGCCGTTGCACACCCTCGAATCGCTACGCCAAGCGATGATGTTGGACTGGACCTACAACTCGAACGCGCTCGCAGGCAATACGCTGGCGCTGAGCGAAACGAAGGTTGTGCTCGGCGGCGTCGCCGTGGGCGGAAAATTGCTTCGCGAGCACTTTGAAGTATTGAATCACCGTGACGCGATTCTCTATGTCGAGGAGCGGGTCGGCAGCAACGGACCGCTCTCGGAGTCACAAATCCGTCACATTCATCATTGCCTGCTGAAAGGAATCGACGACAAAGAGGCCGGCCAGTATCGCCATGAGAACGTGACGATCGTCGGCGCGAACACAAAAGCCGCGGATTTCACGCAGGTGCCGGCTCAGATGGCCGCGCTCGTCGCCTGGCATGCGGGCGCTGCCGAGATGCATCCTGTCGTGCGGGCCGCCCGGTTGTACGCGCAGTTCGAATGCATTCATCCCTTTTTGGACGGCAACGGCCGGGCGGGGCGGTTGCTTTTAAACCTCGAACTGATGAAGGCCGGCTATCCGCCGGCGGTTGTTCGTCATGAAGACCGTCTTGCGTACTGCGAATCGCTGGACAAGGTGTGTACGGGCGGCGATTTCGCTGCCCTGACGCAGCTCGTTGCCGAGGCCGTTCAGAGAACGCTCGAAACGTATCTCACCTTGCTTGGCCGAGATTGAAGCGCCTTCGCAAAGAAAAGCGACGCCGCGGCGCGTAAATTGCCGCGGACGTCGCAAAGTTTTACCGCTTAGGGCTTAGGGCCTGGGCGACCCAACCTTACGCCGCACCGTATCCGCCACCCCCGGGCGTTTGAATCACGACGACATCGTCTTCTTCCATTTGCATCCGATGCCGCGCGCCGAAGTGTTCGCGCGCGCCATTCTTGCGCTCGATCCAATTCACGCCAACCGCGCCGGGCGCCCCACCATCGAGCCCGAACGGGGGAACAAGCCGCCGGTTGGCGAGGATGACGGCCGTCATCGGTTCGAGAAAACGCACGCGCCGCTGCGTTCCGTCGCCGCCGCGGTGGCGTCCCGCGCCGCCACTGCCACGGCGTACGCTGAATTCGTCGAGCCGCACCGGGAAGCGCCATTCGAGCACCTCCGGATCGGTCAAACGCGAGTTCGTCATATGCGTTTGCACCGCGCTGCAGCCGTCGAACGCGGCCCCGGCCCCCGAGCCGCCGCAGATTGTCTCGTAGTACTGGACAGTGTCGTTGCCGAACGTAAAGTTGTTCATCGTGCCTTGCGCGCCTGCCATGACGCCGAGCGCACCGTAGAGCGCATCGGTGACGACTTGCGACGTCTCCACGTTGCCGGCGACGACCGCTGCCGGATAACGTGGGTTCAACATCGACCCTTCCGGAATCCGGATGTCGAGCGGCTTCAGGCAGCCCGCATTGAGCGGGATGTCTTCATCGACAAGCGTTCGGAACACATAGAGCACCGCCGCTTTGCAGATGGCCGACGGCGCGTTGAAGTTGTTCGGCTGCTGATCGCTCGTTCCGGCGAAATCGATGACGGCCGAACGTTGGACCTTGTCGATCGAAACGTTGACAACTACTTTGGCGCCGTCGTCGAATGCGTACTCGAAGCGCCCGTCCTTGAGCACGGACAGGGTACGCCGTACCACTTCCTCGGCATTGTCCTGCACGTGCTGCATATAGGCACGGACCGTATCGAGGCCGAATTGACCGCACATGCGTTCGAGTTCTTGTGCGCCTTTCGTGCAAGCCGCCACTTGCGCGCGCAGATCGGCGAGGTTTTGCTCGACATTGCGCACGGGCCAAGGGCCGGAAAGCAGCTTGTCGCGAAGGCGCCCATCCAGGAATTGGCCTTCGGCAACGAGCTGTACGTTATCGAGCAGTACGCCTTCTTCGTCGACATGAACGGAATCGGGCGGCATGGAGCCCGGCGTTACGCCGCCGATATCGGCGTGATGCCCGCGGGCCGCCACGTAGAACATCGGTTCGCTCGACTCGCAAGCGAAGACGGGCATGATGACCGTCACGTCGGGCAGGTGCGTGCCGCCGGCATAGGGTGCGTTGAGGGCGAACGCATCGCCGGGCCGCATCGTTCCGGCGCGCCGTTCAATGATGGTGCGGACGCTTTCGCCCATCGAACCCAAATGCACGGGCATATGCGGTGCATTCGCGATCAAGTTGCCATCGGTGTCGAACAACGCACAGGAAAAGTCCAAACGCTCTTTGATGTTGACCGAGTACGAGGTATTGGCCAGCGTCACGCCCATTTGCTCGGCGATCGACATAAATAGGTTGTTGAAGACTTCAAGCAGGACGGGATCGGCGTGTGTGCCGGCGGCATGTCGTGCTTGAAGCGGCACCGTGCGTTCGACGACCATATGATTGTGGCGGGTCACCGCCAACTGCCATCCTGGTTCGACGATCGTCGTGCCGGTGCGCTCCTTGATGATTGCGGGCCCATCGATCTTCGCGCCCGGCGCCATTGCATCGCGATCGTAGACGGGCGTTGCGCGCCATTCTCCGCCGGTGAAGACGCGCGTCGTCGCAATCGGCGTGGGTTCGGTCGACGCATCCGCCGCAAGTGGCCAACGCTCGTCGTCTGCCTGTCGGGTCCGGCCGATCGCCTCCACGGCCACCGCTTCCACGATCAGCGCGCGATTCGGCATCAGGAAGCCGTAACGTGTTCGATAGAGTTTTTCGAAGTGCGCGACAACCGTTGCGACGTCTCGATCGAAATCGACTTCAAGCGCGGTATCCGTACCGTCGTATTTCACGTGTAGTTTGTAGCACAGGGAAATCCGGCCTTCATCGATGCGCTGGGCCACAACTTCACCGCGCGCCGCCTCGGCAAGATCGGCGAAGGCCGATTCGCACGACGTGAGCGCGCCTTCGTCCAGCGGCACTTCCAATGCGCGTTGCCGCATGGCACGCACATCGGCCAAACCCATCCCGTACGCGGACAGCACGCCCGCGAGCGGATGAATGAAAACGCGTGTCATGCCGAGGGCATCGGCCACGAGACACGCGTGCTGCCCGCCCGCGCCGCCGAAGCATGCCAGCGTGTATTGCGTCACGTCGTAGCCGCGCTGTACCGAGATTTGCTTGATGGCGTTGGCCATATTCTCGACGGCGATCTTCAAGAAGCCTTCGGCCACGGCTTCGGGCGTGCGTTCGATGCCTGTCGCGGCGGTGACAGCGCGCGCCAGCTCGGCGAAATGGCGACGCACGCTCGCATCGTCGAGTGGCTCGTTGCCATTGGGGCCGAACACCTTCGGAAACCATTTTGGATCGAGCTTGCCCGTCATGACGTTGCAATCGGTGACGGTCAGCGGGCCGCCGCGGCGGTATGAAGCGGGCCCGGGGTTCGCGCCGGCACTTTCGGGGCCGACGCGGAAGCGCGCGCCGTCGAACGTGCAGATCGAGCCGCCTCCCGCTGCGACGGTATGAATCTTCATCATCGGCGCGCGGATACGCACGCCGGCCACTTCCGTGACGAAATCGCGCTCGTATTCGCCCGCATAGTGCGTGACGTCGGTCGAGGTGCCGCCCATGTCGAAGCCGATGATGCGATCGAGGCCCGCCAGCGCGGCCACCTGCGCCGCACCCACGATGCCGCCCGCGGGCCCGGACAAAATCGCATCCTTGCCTTGAAACCGGTGAGCGTCCGTCAAGCCGCCGTTGCTCTGCATGAATTGCAGCGGGACAGCGCCGAGTTCGCTTTCCACCTGGCGCACATAGTGGCGCAGCACGGGTGAGAGGTAGGCATCCACGACGGTGGTGTCGCCGCGCGAGATGAGCTTCATGAGCGGGCTGACTTCATGGCTCACCGAGATTTGCGTGAAGCCGATCGCCTGTGCAATGGCTTTCAGCGCGCGTTCGTGCTCGGGATGGCGGTAGGCGTGCATCAAGACGATGGCACACGACCGGATGCCGTCGTCGAAAGCACGCTGCAGCTCGGCGCGCGCGCTAGTTTCATCGAGCGCACGGACAGCTTCGCCGCGTGCACCGATACGTTCGTCGATTTCGACGACGCGCTCATACAGCAAGGTCGGCAGCTCGATATTGCGTACGAACAGCTTCGGCCGATTCTGATAAGCGATACGCAACGCATCGGCGAATCCCTTGGTGATCGCAAGCACCGTGCGTTCGCCTTTGCGCTCGAGCAGTGCGTTGGTTGCCACGGTCGTTCCCATTCGCACGCATTCGATCATCTCGGTCGGCACGGGCGCACCGGCCGGCACGCCCAGCAACTCGCGGATCCCCTGCACGGCCGAATCGCGATAGCGTTCGGGGTTTTCGGATAACACCTTGTGCGTCACGAGCATGCCGTCCGGGCGCCGGGCGACGATGTCGGTGAAGGTGCCGCCGCGATCGATCCAAAACTGCCATCGTTCGGAGTCCGAAATGATTTGCGTGGGTGTGTGTTTCAGGTCGGGCATGATGTGTTTTCGATCAGAAGAGCCAGTAAAACAAAAAGTGCGAGAGGGCGATCAAATAATTAGTTTTTCAACGTCGCGCCGCGCGTCTCGGGCAACGTCAGTGCGGCCAGAATCACGACGCCGTAAGCAAACGCGGCGAAGGTGCCGATGGCGGCACCGAGCGTCATCTTTTGCGCCACATAACCGATGAGAAACGGAAAGGCGGCCCCCACGGCGCGGCCGAAGTTGTAGCAGAAGCCTTGACCGGAGCCACGCACACGGGTGGGGAACAGCTCGGACATGAACGCGCCCATGCCGGAGAAGATGCCCGATGCGAAGAAGCCGAGCGGGAAGCCGAGGATCAGCAACAGCGTGTCGTCGAGCTTGACGTGCGTATAGGCCAATGCGATCACCATCGATGCGAGCGCATAGGTAATGAAGCCGATCTTACGGCCGACACGGTCGGACAGCCACGCGCCGCACAGGTAGCCCGCGTATGAACCGACGATAATCACGGCAAGATAGCCGCCCGTTCCCACGACGCTCAAGTGCTGCTCCGTTTTGAGGTAGGTGGGGAGCCATGTCGTGATCGCGTAGTAGCCGCCTTGTGCGCCGGTCGCCAGCAATGCGGTGCGCAGCGTGGTGAACCACATGTCCTTGCCGAAGATGTCCATGAACGAGTGGGTCGTCTGCGTGTCGCGTTCTTTTTGCCTGGCCAGACGATGCACTTCGGGCTCTTCGACGAACCGGCGGATAAAGATAACGAACGGGGCCGGCAGGATGCCGAGGGCAAACAGCGCGCGCCAGGCGAGTTCGGTGGGAAGCAGCGAGAAGACGAGCGTGTAGAGCCCGGCCGATACGGCCCAGCCGATAGCCCAACCGGCTTGCACCATGCCGACGGCCTTGCCGCGGTCGCGGGCGCGAATCACTTCGCCCATCAACACGGCCCCGGCCGTCCACTCCCCGCCGAAGCCCAGGCCCATCAACCCGCGCGCCACGAGCAACTGCGAGAAATTCTGCGCGAAGGCGCAGGCGAGCGTGAATACGGCGAACCAGACGATGGTGATTTGCAGCGTGCGCACGCGTCCGACGCGATCGGACAAGATGCCGGCTAGCCAACCGCCCAGGGCGGACATTAGCAGCGTGACGGTGCCGATCAGGCCCGCCTCGCCTTTCGTCAAACCCCACGTGGCGATCAATGCCGGAATCACGAAACTAAGGAACTGCGTATCCATCGCGTCCAGCGCGTAGCCGGTCTTACAGCTCCAAAACGCACGGCGCTCGTTGGCGCGCAAGTGACCGTACCAGGCAAACATCGAATGGCTGTCGGTTCCGCCGTCCTCGGTGCGTTCGATCTCGGGATAGGATGTGTCGGTGTTCACTTAGCTCTCCTCAATAACACTGAATGTAGATCCGAAGCACCGCGTCAGAGGACGGCGAGCGACGCGTTGGGAATATCGGTCACGAGCATGTGGCCGGGGCGATGCGCGATGGCGAAGGGCAGGCGCGCCGCTTCCAGCGCACTTTGCGGCGTGACGCCGCAGGCCCAGAACACCGGTACGTCGTCTTCTCGAATCGTCACGGCATCGCCGTAGTCGGGGCGCGACAGATCGGCGATACCGATCGCACGCGAATTGCCGAGGTGCACGGGAGCCCCATGCACCGACGGAAAGCGGCTCGTGACCTGCACGGCGCGGATCGCATGCGCACCCGTCATCGGCCGCATGGTGACGACGAGCTGGCCGCCAAACCGTCCGGCGGGAGCGTTGGCGATGTTCGTCCGGAACATCGGGACGTTGACGCCCTCGTCGACGTGTCGCAGAGGAATCCGTTCTTGCAGCAACATCTGTTCGAACGAGAACGAGCAGCCGATCGCGAACCCGACGAGATCGTCGTTCCACAGAGAGAGGATGTCTTCGGGCTGTTCGCACAGCTCGCCGTCGCGATAGACGTTGTAGCCCGGCGCGTCGGTGCGCAAGTCCACGTCGCGGCCTAATCCGGGAACGTTCCATTGGCCGCGCTCGCCGACGCCCAGCAACGGGCAAGCTTTCGGATTCCTGACGCAAAACCGAAGGAAGTCCTCGGCGTAAGCGCTCGGTACGATGACGAGATTGGCTTGAGCGTACTCGCCGCATTGCCCTACGGTCGGGCCTTTGAAGTCTTTACGGCGTACGAGCTGGCGAAACTGATCGGGCATGACGGTATTCCTCGGTGAAAGTGGCTTGATGAGGAGATTAGGTGCTTAAAAAATGCGGCGCCAGCAAGTTATTCCGCGCGCCGCTGTCAAGGTTTGCTTAACGCTTTTATGCGGGTTTTCCCGATTGGTCGGTGGCGAAGTTGTGGGGAAGCCGCCGCTTAAAACCTTATAGAACAAAGAGATGACGTAGAAAAGCAGGTGGCTGTCCACGCCTTCCCGGATTGACTTATCCCGCACGAAACGGTCGAATTCGTGCATCGAAAATGGAAGGCAAGGCGTGCTCATTCGCTTAACATTCTTTGCATGAATGCCGATATGCAAACAGAGCGGGCGAGCAGTGCCCGCTCGGCGTGCAGTGTTGCGAACCGCCCATTTTCGTCGGAAGGAAACCACACCATGACCCATCTCACCCTGCGACAAAAACTCTGGATCCCGCTGCTGCTGACGTGGGTCGGGTTGCTGACGCTGACTGTCTGGTATGCGGTGCAGATGCGCGACCTTCAATTGACGGAGCGTCGGCATGCGCTTGGCGATGTCACCGAGATGGCGTATTCGATCGCCGCCGGCCTCGATCGAGATGCACAGGCCGGCAAGATCGGCGCCGACGCCGCGAAGCAGCAAGCGCTCGCGCGCATCGCGGATTTGCGCTACAGCGGCAACGGCTACGTGACCGTCGTCGGCGCCGATTCCGTGGTGGTCATGCACCCGATGGCGCCGAAATTGAACGGCAAGGACATGTCGCAATGGAAGGACGCCAAGGGCAATCTTCTCTATCGCGATATCGCGGCGGCCGGCGCTTCACCAAGCGGAATGGGTTACGTCGAATATTGGTGGCCCAAGCCCGGTGAGACCGAACCGAGTTCGAAGCTCGGGTTCGTCAAGCGCTATAAGCCGTGGAATTGGGATTTCGTTGCGGGTGTGTACCAGGACGACATCCAAGCGGCCTTTTATCGCACGCTCGGCACGTCCTTGGCCGTGCTGGTCGTTCTTGGCCTTGCCATTTCTATCCTGACTTCGCTGGCGGTCAAGAGCGTGCGCCGCTCGGTGGGCGGAGAGCCGGCGCGAGCGGCCGAGTTGGCCCGCCAGATTGCATCGGGCGATTTGACGGGACGGATCGATGTGGCCGAGGGCGACGACGAGAGCATCGTCTCCGCTATCGCTTATACGCGCGATACGCTGGCCGGCACGGTCGCACGGGTCAAGGCGGCCGCCGCAAGCATTCGTACCGCGGCAGCCGAGATCGCCACGGGCAACGGCGATTTGTCGAGCCGCACGGAGCAGCAAGCAGCCTCGCTGGAGGAAACGGCGGCGGCGATGGACGAACTCACTTCCACGGTCAAGCAAAACGCCGACAATGCGTCGCGCGCAACGGAGGTGGCGGCTAGCGCGGCGTCCGAAGCCGAGCGCGGCGGTGGGGTGGTTGGCAATGTCGTCAGCAAAGTCAGGGCGATTGCCGAGAGTTCGAAGAAAGTCGCCGACATTACTTCGGTCATCGATAGCATCGCGTTCCAAACCAATATCTTGGCGTTGAATGCAGCGGTCGAAGCGGCCCGCGCCGGCGAGAACGGCCGCGGCTTTGCCGTGGTCGCAAGCGAAGTGCGGAGTCTTGCTCAGCGTAGTGCGGCTGCGGCGAAAGAAATTCGCGTGCTCGTCGATACCTCGCTCGCGCAAGTCGAGAGTGGGGCGGCGCTCGCGGAAAACGCGGGCGAAGCGATGGACGGCATCGTCGCTGCAGTCAAACGGGTCACGACGATCGTCGGCGAAATCGCGACGGCATCCACACAGCAGAGCGTCGGCATCGAGGAAGTCAATCGCGCGATTTCGCAGATGGACGGGGCCACCCAGCAGAACGCGGCGCTCGTCGAGCAAGCGGCCGCGGCGGGCCTATCGCTCAACGAGCAGGCTCAACGGCTAGGCGAAGCGATGCAGGCATTCCGTATTGCCGCGGATGCGGCGCCGGCGCGCTAGACGATGAATACGCGATTCGTCGAAACCTTCGTGACGCTGGCGGAACTGGAGAGTTTCCGCGCCACGGCACGCGTGTTGCATGCGACGCCGGCGACGATCTCATTGCGGATCAAGTCGCTTGAAGATGAGTTCCGCACTGAACTCATCGATCGGTCGACGGCACAGTTTCGTCTCACGCCGGCCGGCGAGAGCTTGCTCGGGCTCGCGCGCAATGTGGTGGATGCGGCGCGTGCGCTGCGCGAAGCGGCGGGGCAGGAAGTGGTGGTGGGCGGCAAACTGCGTTTGGGCGTGATCGAGACCGTCGTCCACTCTTGGCTCGCGCATTACGTCACGCACCTCAATGCGAAATTTCCGCAGCTCGACGTGGATCTAACGGTCGATTCGAGTGCTGTCTTGCAGCAACGGTTGTTGGCGGGAGAGATCGATCTGGCGATTCGCGTGGAGGGTATCGACAGTACGAAGATCGCTTCCAGCGCGATCGCGAGTTATCACGTGCGTTGGATCGCGAAGCGCGGGTTGTTGTCGCGCCGCACTGCGGGACTCGCTTCGCGCGTGCTTGCGCGGCCCATCCTCACGTTCGGCCGCGGCACGGCGCCGCAAGTCGCCTTGCAAAGCATCGTGCAGACGCTTGCACGGCAAGAAAACGTCCGGCCCGAGCAAACGCGCATGACGTGCTCGCCTTCTGTCGCGGCAATCGTGCAGCTGGTGCGCGACGGTTACGGCGTGGCGTGTATCCCGAGCCTGTTCGTCACGGACGAACTGCAGACGGGCGAATTCGTCGAGCTACCGCTCAAGCCGGTACCGCCGCCGATCATCGTCTCCGTGTGCAAGCCCACGAATGCGAACGCCATGGTGAACGCGGCGGCGAGCGCCGCGCATATCGCGTGCAGTGCGTATTGCCGTACCAAACGAAAGGATTTGGTCGAAGCGCTTTGATCGAACGCCATCCAACGGATAGCGTGCCGCGCGCCCACTCGGATCAACTGGCCCCGATCGTACCGATAGCGGGCGCGGCGCAGGCCGCAAAAAGCCAGCGTCTAAAAGCCGGTGCGGCCGGGGTCTCCGGACGAGCCTATAGCGTCGGCGCGCACTATGCGCATGGCCCCTTTACCGTCGGCGCCGCCTATAGGCAGTTGAACAATCCGAACGGCGGCGCGTTTCCCTCATGCATCCCGCTCGCATCCCTCACGCATCCGCGCTGCTCAGGCATCCGGTGCGTCGTCAGATTGCCCGATCCAGTAGGACATCACGTCGCGTGCGATCGGCGCGGCGACGCGTCCCCATCCGCCGTTCTCGATAATCACGGCGATCGCGATCCGCGGCTTTTCGACAGGTGCGAATCCGACATACAGCGCATGATCGCGCAACGATTCCTGCACGGCATCGCGCCGGTAGCGGGCGCCCCGTAGAGAAAATACCTGCGAGGTGCCGGTCTTGCCGGCCGACGTGAACGGCATGTCCTTGAATATTGCGTACGCGGTGCCGGACGGGCTCATATTCACGTTTTGCATGCCGCGCTTGACGACATCGAAGTGCGCTGGGTCGACGTCGATTCGATTGCGTACCGTCGGCGCGAGCGTGCGCTCCGTGCCGCCTGCGGGCGCTTCGATGGCCCGCACGAAGCGCGGTGTCATGGCGACGCCGTCGTTCGCCAGCGTGGCTACGGCGTGCGCCAACTGTAGGATCGTGAACGCGTTATATCCCTGGCCATTACCGAGGCTCACAGTATCGCCCTCGTACCAGCGAGGTTGTTCGGGTAGCGTCTCGCGTTTCCATTGGGTCGAGGGCAACACGCCACGCGCCTCCCCGGCGATGTCGACGCCCGTCAGTTGCCCGAAGGCCCAAGGTCTCATGAAATCCGCGATCGCATCGACGCCCATCTCATGCGCGAGCATGTAGAAGTAGGTATTGTTCGACACCATGATCGCTCGGTTCATGTCCACGCGGCCGTGGCCGGTCGGGATGTCGTTCCGAAACTTGTGGGTACCGAGCATGTAGTAACCCGGATCGAAGAATGACCACTGCGGCGTGCGCACGCCGCGCGCGAGTGCCGCGAGCGCCATGAAGGGCTTATAGGTTGAGCCAGGCGGATAAATGCCCTGCAATGGGCGGTTGAGAAGCGGGCGATCGGGGGAACGGCTGAGCGCATCCCATGCGGTTGGCGCAATACCGCCGACGAATAGATTCGGGTCGAAGCTCGGTGCCGATACGAAGGCGAGGATGTCGCCCGTCGCTGGTTCGATCGCCACGAGCGCACCGCGCCGGCCTGCGAAGGCCCGCTCGGCGAGCTGTTGCAAGCCGGTATCGAGCGACAGCACGAGGCCGTTGCCCGGTGTGGCATTCGCGCGCGATAAGGTGCGTACCGGCCGTCCTCCCGCCGTGACCTCGATTTTTTCGAAGCCGGTAAGGCCGTGCAATTCGGTTTCGTAGCGATGCTCGATGCCAGCCCTGCCGATGTTTTGAGTGCCGTTGTAGTTGTGCGCTTCCAGGCGCGGATCGTAATGGCCTGACGCGGTGCCGTTCGACTCGCTGCGTGCGGTCATCTCCGCCTGATCGCGTGCGGAAACGCGGCCGGTATAGCCGACTACGTGGGCCGCCGTCGAACCGAGCGGATACTCGCGGACTGCTTGCACGTTGATATCGACGCCTGGAAAGCGAAAACGGCGTGCGGCGAAACGCGCGACTTCCGCATCGCCGAGCCCGCTTCGAATCGGTATGCGCTCGAATCGCTTCGACTGCGCGAGCTGCCTCTTGAAGCGGCTTCGGTCGGCATCGCTAATGGCGATGATGGGCGCCAGTGCCTCGATGGTGTCATCGACGGTGCGATCGAGCCTTGACGGCGTGATCTCGAGCACAGACACAAATCGATCGTGTGCCAGCACGACCCCACGGCGATCGCTGATCGTACCGCGAGCAGGAACGATGGGCGAGACGGCAATGCGATTGCCGTCGGCTTGCAGCGCGTATTTATCGCCGTGCGTCACTTGAAGGTGCACCATGCGCCATGCCAATAGCGCGAAGCCGGCGAGTGCGAACAGGCCGGCGATCAGCAAGCGCGTGCGAAAGGGCGATGGGGGCGGAGCGGCGTTATCGAGACGGGACATGGTGCGTGGCGGCAGCGGGGTTCGATCGCTTCGATCGATCGCCGGTTCATTCATAAAAGTCATGAACGTCGTGCGGAGTTTGCGCTTGTCGTAAGCGAAAAGCCCCCGAAAAATCGGTGATGCGAGCGAGCGGAATTGACGAACGAGTGAGTCGGGTTCGCGCAAAGCTTACTCGTATCAAAATGCTTTCCATCCACACCGAGCCCACCGATGACGGTTTCGCGCCGGCTCATCGACGAATGCGCGTCGGGGCATGGGGATGCAGGCGGTGCCCGGCGGGCAATCTGTTAAAATTCCATCTATTTTTCTGGTCGCCGCGCGAGCGCGGGGCCGGTCAGGAGGGCGCTTGAGGTGCTTTTTCTATGAAAAGCAAGCTCTCGCAGTGCCCCAAGTTCGCGGGACCGTCAGAATATGAGGAGGCGCGGTGATGGAAAGTCTGCCATCAAAGCAGTCAGGGGCTCGATCCGTTGTCTTCGCAAAAGGAGCACAGTGGGTCCGCGCAGACTTTCATCTGCATACCCGAGCAGACCGCGAATTTAAGTACACGGGCGATGACAACTTCTACAACAGCAACTATGTGGATACGTTGGAGAAAGCCGGCATCCGACTTGGCGTCATCGCCAATCACAACAAGTTCGATTTCGATGAATTCAAAGCGCTGCGCAAGACGGCCCAGAAAAAAGGGATTGCGCTGCTACCGGGCGTTGAGTTATCGGTCAACGACGGGGCCAATGGTATCCACACGCTTGTTGTGTTCTCGGATAAATGGATTGATGAACACAACTACATCAACCCGTTCCTGACCAGCGCATTCGAAGGCAAGACGCCGGCACAGTATGAACAGGAGAACGGCCGCACCTCGTGGTCGCTGCCGGAGACGATTAAGAAGCTGGAAAGCTATCATCGGGACTTCTTTCTCGTCTTTGCCCATGTCGAAGCACCTAGCGGTTTGTGGGCGGAGCTGGAAGGGAGGCCGACTGACTGAATTGGGGCAGGACGAGTTCTTCCGCCGCAGAACCCTTGGCTTCCAAAAGGTTCGCACGCACGATGGTGCCGGCAAAGACAAACCTTGTCGCACGAAGATTCAAAGCTGGCTGCAAACCTGGTATCCCGCAGAACTGGAAGGCAGCGATCCCAAGAGCATCGATGAAATCGGCCGGGGCAAAACCAGTCTACCTGAAGCTCGGCGAGCTTTCCTTCGAGGCGGTCAAGTTTGCCTTGAGCGATCCCGCTGCGCGGGTGGCCATGGAACCGCCCAAGCATCAGGCATCGCACATTCGCAGCATCCACTTCGATGGGGGCGTCCTGGACGGGCAGACGCTGCATTTCTCTCCAGAACTCAATACGCTCATCGGTATCCGTGGCAGCGGCAAGTCGTCCATCCTGGAGGCGGTGCGCTACGCCCTCGACATTCCACGGGGCGAAAAGGCGCAGGATACCAAGTACAAGGATGAGCTGATTCGTCACACTCTCGGTAGCGGTGGCAAGGTGACTTTGACAGCCAGCGATGTGTACGGACAGGAATTCACAATCTCCCGCATCTTCCGCGAAGCGCCGAACGTCTACTTGGGCGGCAAGTTGCAGCCCGGCGTGTCGATCCGGGAAACCGTACTGCGTCGCCCGATCTACTTCGGGCAGAAAGATCTCTCCAGCACTGGCGAAGGCTTCGAGACCGATCTGGTGGAAAAGCTGGTTGGCGAGAAGCTCCGGGTATTGCGCGACGAGATCGAAGTCCAACGCAAGCGCGTGTACGAAGCCGCCCAGCGCTGGCTCAAACTCAGCAATACTACCGAACTCAAGCGAGACTACGAGACACAGCTCACCGATGCCAACTTCCGGCTGAAAAAGTTCGAAGAGTACGGTGTCGCCGACAAGCTCCAAAAGCGTCTGGGCTTTCAACAGGATGCCGCAGCGCTCGCACGTATGAAGGAGCGAGCAGACGAATTTCATCGTCGCCTTGGAACAATTGATCGCCGAGCATGAGGACGAGCTGCGGAACGCTACGAGCTACGTGTCGAAGCAGAATCCGGAGTTCTTTACGGCCTACTACACCGAGTTTTCCAACCTCGTTGCCAAGGTCGATAAGCTCAAACAGATCGAGCAAGAAGCGCGCGTCATTGCGGGCCGCCTCGATACCAAACAGGGCGAGTTTGAAAGCGCAAGCAAAAACCTTCAGGAAGAGTTCGCCGAAGTGGCGCGGCAACTGGCACAAGAGCTCAAGCAGACGGGCATGACCGCCATCCAGCCGGACGACTTTCTGGCTCAGCAACAGCGCAAAACCAAGGCCGAGCAGATGCTGGACGCCCTGGCCAAGCAAGAATCTCAGCAGACCAATATCCGCGACGCCTTGTTCGCCGAAATCGACAAGCTCAACGAGCTTTGGCTGCGCGAATTCAACGCTATCAAGGCCGAGCTGGATCGCGTGAACGCAGGCCATACCGCCTTGCAAATTGAAGCCAACTTCAAGGGCGACAAGGAAGCGGCTATTGAATTCATGCAGCAGCTTTTCAAGGGCAGCAACATCCGCGAGACCACCCTGCGCGCGGTAATGGAGGACTACACCGACTTCGGCGGGCTGTTGCGCGGTCCAGGGGCGTTGGCCAAGGCCGGCAGCACCCCTGAGGTCTTCGTGAAGACCTTCATGCAGAACCTGGTCGAGTTCGTCACCTGGCAGGTGCCCAACCGTTTCGTCATCCGCTATCGCGGCAAGGAACTGAAACACCACTCGCTCGGGCAGCGGGCTTCGGCGCTGCTGCTGTACGTCCTCAGCCAACGCCAGAACGACGTGATCGTTATCGACCAGCCGGAAGACGATCTGGACAACCAGACTATCTACGACGATGTCATCAAGCTTCTGCGCGAGATGAAACCGCACGCCCAATTCATCTTCGCAACTCACAACGCTAATTTTCCGGTGTTGGGTGACGCGGAGCAGGTGCATGCCTGCCAATACCAGGACGAAAAAGTTGCTGTGCAAAGTGGAAGCATCGACGCTCGCCCGGTGCAGGACGCCATCATCAACATCATGGAAGGAGGCCAGGAAGCCTTCAACCGCCGCAAAGAGGTTTACAACCTATGGAAACCACAGAGCTGATCGACCTGCTTAGCAGGGGCGAGGACAGTCGCCATCAGTTCAAGGAGAACTTTACCAATGCGGATGCGCTGGCGGCCGAGATCGTCGCCTTCAGCAACACCGCTGGCGGGAAGATTTTCATTGGCTTGCGAAACGATGGCTCAGCGCTTGGCTTATCAGGCGCTGATATTGACCGCTTGAACCAGCTCGTTTCAAACAGTGCATCGCGGAACGTGAGTCCCCCTGTGAACCCGCTCACAGAGAACGTGCCGCACCCGAACGGCACGGTGATGGTGGTTTCCATTCCGGAAGGAGTCAGCAAGCCCTACATGGACAAGAACGGCGCCATCTGGGTGAAAAACGGCTCCGATAAGCGGCGCGCCACTGCGCGCGAGGAAATCCAGCGCCTTTTCCAACAGGCAGGGCTGGTGCAGGCCGACGAAAAACCGGTAGTGGGCTTGAGTGCGGGCAATGTAGATATGCCCTATTTCGAAGCCTTCTTCGAGCAGCAATTCGGCGAAGCGCTCGCCCAACACAACCAGCCGCTGCCGCAGTTGCTGACGAACATGAACTTGATGAACCAGGGGCAGCTTAATGTGGCTGGTAGCTTGCTGTTCGCCAAGGCACCTCACTACGCGCTGCCTGCCTTCATCGTCAAGGCTGTCGCTTTTGTCGGCACGCTGATCGAAGATGAGCACTATATTGACAGCCGTGATATCACCGGCAAACTGGCCGATGTTTTCCAGCAGACGATGGGTTTCATCGTTGCCAACACCCGCGCCACGCAAGGCGAGCAAGGGTTCAACTCCCAAGGTCAAGCCGAGATTCCACGCGTCGTCTGGGAAGAGTTGGTGGCCAACGCTCTAATCCACCGCGATTACTTCATCAGCGCCCCAGTACGCGTGCTGGTTTTTGCGGATCGCGTCGAGATCATCAGCCCCGGCCACCTGCCCAACAACCTAACCGTTGAAAACGTCAAAGCCGGCAACTCTAATATGCGCAATCCGATCCTGGCTTCTTTTGCAGCCAAGCTCCTTCCTTATCGCGGGCTGGGCAGCGGCCTCCTGCGCGCGCTGCGGGCCTGGCCGCAGATCGAACTCATCGATGATCGTGCCGGCAATCTGTTCAAGGCCATCGTGGTGCGGCCTAGCGTGCCGCCGGAACTGGCGGGACAATCTGCCCTGGGGAAACACTGATTTATTCGGCTCGGCGGTCAGCGTTTCCCGAGTTCTCTAGCGCACTAGTTCGAGCCACGCATTCCGTGGGATTCGCATCGCTCGAACGAAAGGGGGCGAGCCCGACGGCTCGCCCCAACGGCGTCTCCAGCTTCGAATGCGGCTTCGTGTACAGCCGACATCCGCCGAAGATCGATCGCTTATTGCGTCTGCGTTGCCGTGTCGGTGTCGGCGTCGGCCTTCGTCGAAGCATTTGCCTTATCCGAGGCCGGGGCCTTGTCCGCGCCCGCCGCCGCCGCGCTTTCGTTTGCGCCCTTCTTGCTCAACTTGGCGGCGTGCGTGTTGTGTTTGTGCGAGGACAACTTCTTTGCAGCATGGTGTTTCGCCGTTGCCTTTTCAGGCGTCTTGGCGCTTTCGTCCGTGGCGGTGTCGGCCTTCAATCCGCCGTTCTGCCCTGCGGCACTGGCTTTCAAGTTGGCCTGGCCTGGCTGGGCCGACGCAGAGGCCTTGGCGGCGGTGGCGGCGTTCGCGTCCGTGGTGTTCGCGGAGGGGGCCGGTGCGGCGGTCTGAGCGAAGGCCGTCGAAACGAGCAAGGCGGAAGCGAGAGCAGCGAAGATCGTCTTCATGTGTGACTCCTTGTAGGGCGGCTGAGAAAGTTCAGCGCTGCCGGTTTAACGCTGGGGCAACGACGCGAGTTGACCGTGCACGAGTGACAAAACGTAAGCGGTGTGACGAATCGCTTACGCTTCTCATGCGTTAAAGTGCGGCGTTCCAATAGGTGAGAGCCGAACTCCGATCTCCATGTGCGGCTGGTCGAGGTAGGCTATGCTTGCGCATCGACGGGTAAAGCCATGCCACAAACCGTTCATGCCAAATGAAAATCGGAATCAAGCTGCTGACTATCGCGTGCGTGAGTGCATCGCTCGCGCTCGCAGGGTGCGACGACAATGGGGGCGCATCCATGACGATGGAAAAATTCAAGGCTTTCTTCAACGCGGTCAAACCTGACGCGCTGCTATTGAAAGGGCTCACACCGGGTGTGACGACCGAGGCGCAGATCCTCGATCAAATGGGGCGGCCCGATACGGAACGCACGTTGGCGGACGGCTCGAAGCGTCTAGATTATCCGCGCGGGCCGCAAGGTACGACGACCTATCGGGTCGATCTCGATCCCCACGGTAAGTTGGTCGCCGTCACGCAACTGTTGACGGCGGAGAACTTCGCGAAGGTGCGCATCGGGATGTCGCAAGAGGCGGTGCGAGACCTGCTCGGTAAGCCCGGAGAGGTGGCCTTCTATCGGCTGAAGCCTGAGACGGTGTGGAGTTGGCGGTGGGCGGAAGGCGGGCCCTCAGGCGACGCATTCTTCAACGTACATTTCGATTCGTCGGAGCACGTCTACACCACGTCGCGCTCCGATATCCTGCGGGGGCGCTGAAGCGTGCGGCTCGCGTAGCACAGCCGACAGAGCAGGCAGATCGGCGCCAGGCGGCGTGGTTTATTCGCCGGCGTTGTCGTTGTCGTTGACGTTATCGTCGGCTGATCGTTATCGCTTTCGTCTATCGGCGATCAACCCGGCACGCGCACCCAACCTTCCATCAACACGCGCGCGCTGCGGCTCATCAACGCCTTCTTGACGACCCATTGCCCGTCGACGAGCGCGGCTTGCGCTCCGACGCGCAGCGTGCCCGACGGATGGCCGAATCGAACGGCTTCGCGTTCGCCGCCGCCGGCCGCCAGATTGACGAGCGTGCCGGGAATGGCGGCCGCCGTGCCGATCGCCACGGCGGCCGTGCCCATCATCGCGTGGTGCAGCTTGCCCATCGACATCGCCCGCACGAGCAAATCGACATCGCTCGCCTGCACGGTCTTGCCGCTCGATGCCACGTAACCGGCCGGCTTCGCGACGAATGCGATCTTCGGCGTGTGTTGCCGCGTAGCGATGTCCTCGATGCGCTCGATCAGGCCCATACGCAGCGCCCCGTGCGCGCGAATCGTTTCGAACATCGCCAGCGCTTTTTCGTCGCCGTTGATGGCGTCTTGCAACTCCGTGCCGGTATAGCCCACCGCTTCCGCATCGACGAAAATCGTCGGGATGCCTGCGTTGATCATCGTCGCCTTTAACGTACCGACGCCGGGCACCGCGAGATCGTCGACAACACACCCGGTCGGGAACATGGCGCCGCCGGCGCCTGGTTCGTCGGCGGCCGGATCCATGAATTCGAGTGCGACTTCAGCGGCGGGAAACGTCACGCCGTCGAGTTCGAAATCGCCCGTTTCCTGCACGGCACCGCCCGTCATCGGCACGTGCGCGATGATCGTCTTGCCGATGTTGGCTTGCCAGATCCGCACGGTAGCGAGCCCGTCGCGCGGAATCCGTGCCGCGTCGATCAGCCCGTTCGCGATCGCAAACGGGCCCACGGCGGCCGACAGATTGCCGCAGTTGCCGCTCCAGTCGACGAACGGCTTATCGATCGATACTTGCCCGAATAGGTAGTCGACGTCGTGATCGGGCCGCGTGCTCTTCGAAAGAATGACGCTCTTGCTGGTACTCGACGTGGCGCCGCCCATGCCGTCGATCTGTTTGCCGTACGGGTCGGGACTGCCGATCACGCGCAGGAGCAACGAGTCGCGTGCGGCGCCGGGTACTTGCGCGGCCTCGGGCAGATCCTGCAGCCGGAAAAACACGCCCTTGCTCGTGCCGCCGCGCATATAGACGGCCGGCACCTTGATTTGAGGGAGATGCTTCATTCGTTCGGTGTCCTTATTGCACTCGTTATGCGGCCGCGGCCGATTGCAGAAAGTCTTGCGCGAAGCGCTGCAAGACGCCGCCCGCTTCGTAAATCGAGACTTCCTCGGCGGTATCGAGGCGGCAGGTAACCGGCACCGCAATCCGCTCGCCGTTCTTGCGTTGCAGGACAAGCGTGAGCTCGGCCCGCGGCGTGCGTTCGCCAATGACATCGAACGTTTCGGTGCCGTCGATGGCGAGCGTTTCTCGATTCGTTCCGGCTTTGAATTCGAGCGGCAGCACCCCCATGCCGACGAGATTGGTTCGGTGAATCCGCTCGAAGCCTTCGGCGACGATCGCTTCCACGCCGGCCAAACGTACGCCCTTCGCCGCCCAGTCGCGCGACGAGCCTTGCCCATAATCGGCACCGGCGATGATGATGAGCGGCTGCTTTCGTTCCATGTAGGTTTCGATGGCTTCCCACATGCGCGTCACTTCGCCTTCGGGCTCGATTCGAGCGAGGGAACCTGCCTTCACCTCACCGTTCTCCCGCACCATTTCATTCTTCAGCGTCGGATTGGCGAAGGTTGCACGCAGCGCCGTGAGGTGATCGCCCCGGTGGGTGGCGTACGAGTTGAAGTCTTCCTCGGGCAGGCCCATCTTTTCGAGGTATTCGCCGGCCGCGCTGGCGCGCATAATCGCGTTCGACGGGGAGATGTGGTCGGTCGTGATGTTGTCGCCCAGGACCGCCAGCGCCCGCATGCCCTTGAGCGTGCGTTCTCCGGCCAGTGCGCCTTCCCAGTACGGCGGGCGCCGGATGTAAGTGCTTTGAGCTCGCCAGTTGTAGAGCGGCTCGCCCTGTTCGGCGCGTTGCGAGGCGATGGCGAACATGGGCTCGTACACACGCCGGAATTGTTCGGGCTTGACGCTCGATTGAACGACGGCATCGATCTCTTCGTCGGAGGGCCACAAGTCCTTCAGCGTGATCGGGTTGCCGTGCGGATCGATGCCAAGCACGTCTTTCTCGATGTCGAAGCGGATCGTGCCGGCAATCGCATAAGCGACGACGAGCGGCGGCGAGGCAAGGAACGCCTGCTTCGCATACGGGTGAATACGCCCGTCGAAATTGCGGTTGCCCGAGAGCACGGCCGTGGCATACAAATCCCGCTCGATCACTTCCTTCTGAATCACCGGATCGAGTGCGCCCGACATGCCGTTGCATGAAGTGCACGCGTAGGCCACGACGCCGAAGCCGAGCTGTTCGAGTTCGGGCAGCAGCCCCGCCGCTTCGAGATAGAGTGTGACCGCCTTCGATCCCGGGGCGAGCGAACTCTTGACCCAAGGCTTGCGAGCGAGCCCCAATCGATTCGCGTTGCGTGCGAGCAAGCCCGCGGCGATCATGTTGCGCGGATTGTTCGTATTCGTGCAGCTCGTGATGGCGGCGATGATAACGGCGCCGTCGGGCATTTTGCCGGGCTCGTTCTCCACTTTGCCGCTGATGCCGCGCGCGGCGAGTTCGCTCGTCGGCACGCGGCGGTGCGGATTCGAGGGCCCCGCGATGTTGCGCGTCACGCTCGACAGATCGAAACGCAACACGCGCTCGTATTGGGCGCCCGAGAGCGCATCGGCCCAGAGGCCCGTTTCCTTGGCGTAGGTCTCCACCCACTTGACGAGCGTATCGTCGCGGCCCGTGAGTTTCAGGTAACGGATCGTCTGGTCGTCGATATAGAACATGGCCGCCGTGGCGCCGAATTCGGGCGCCATGTTCGAGATCGTCGCGCGGTCGCCCAGCGTCAAGCTCGCGGCGCCTTCGCCGTAGAACTCCAAATAGGCCGAGACGACTTTCTCTTTGCGCAGGAATTCGGTAAGGGCCAGCACGATGTCGGTGGCGGTGATGCCGGGTTGCCGTGCGCCCGTCAGTTCCACGCCGACGATATCGGGCAAGCGCATCCAGGAGGCCCGGCCCAGCATGACGCTTTCGGCTTCAAGCCCGCCCACGCCGACGGCGATGACGCCGAGCGCATCGACCATCGGCGTGTGCGAATCGGTGCCGACGAGCGTATCGGGGAAGGCCACGCCGTCTTGCACCTGCACGACCGGGCTCATCCGCTCGAGGTTGATCTGATGCAAGATGCCGTTGCCGGGGGGGATGACGTCGACGTTCTTGAACGCCTTCTTCGTCCAATCGATGAAATGGAAGCGGTCTTCGTTGCGCCGGTCTTCGATCGCGCGGTTTTTCGCGAAGGCGTCTTTGTCGAAGCCGCCGCATTCGACGGCGAGCGAGTGATCGACGACAAGCTGTGTCGGCACCACGGGATTGACGAGCGCCGGATCGCCGCCGCGCTCGGCAATGGCATCGCGCAGCCCCGCGAGATCGACGAAGGCGGTCTGGCCGAGAATGTCGTGGCAGACGACGCGAGCGGGAAACCACGGGAAGTCGAGGTCGCGCTTGCGCTCGATCAGCTGCTTGAGTGCATCGGTCAACAGCGAGGGCTCGCAACGGCGCACGAGGTTTTCCGCGAACACGCGCGACGTGTACGGCAGGGTGTCGTACGCTCCTTTCTCGATCGCCTCGACGGCTGCGCGTGCGTCGAAATAGTCGAGCCCGGTGCCGGGCAAAGCTTTACGGTATTGAGTGTTGTTCATCATGCGTCGAGCGAAGATCGGCCCTGTCGTGAGCCAGGGCGCGGGAGTGATTGGGAGCGCAAACGGGCGAAAGCGAGCGCAAACGGGCGTCAAACGTCGATCGCCGAAACGGATTTGGCCAGCTTGCGCAACTCGAACTTTTGAATTTTTCCGGTGGACGTTTTGGGCAATTCGACGAATTCGATAGCGCGCGGCACTTTAAAGCCGGCCAGGTGCGCCTTGCAATGCGCGATGAGTTCCGCCGCGGTGACGATGGCCCCCGCCTTCAGTTCGACGAAGGCGCAAGGCGTCTCGCCCCAGCGCGGATCGGGCTTCGCCACGACGGCCGCGGCCATGACCGCGGGATGGCGGTACAGCACATCTTCGATTTCGATGCTGGAGATGTTTTCCCCGCCCGAGATGATGATGTCCTTGCTGCGATCTTTGATGCGAATATAGCCGTCGGGATAGCACACACCGAGATCGCCGGTATGAAACCAACCACCGCGGAATGCCTCCGCGGTGGCCGTCGGGTTCTTCAGATACCCCTTCATCGTTATGTTGCCGCGGAACATGATTTCGCCGATGGTCTCGCCGTCTGAAGGCACCGGCGTCAATGTGTCGGGATCGAGTACCGCGCACCCGTCCTGTAAGTGATAGCGCACGCCTTGTCGTGCATTCAGACGTGCTCGCTCGCCGATATCGAGCGCGGCCCATCCGTCCTGCTGTGGGCAGACGGAGGCGGGCCCATAGACTTCCGTCAATCCATACACGTGCGTCAACGCGAAGCCGAGCCGCTCGAGGCTCTCGATCAGCGCGGCGGGCGGGGCGGCGCCGGCCACCATCGCGTTGACGGGATGCGTCACCCCGGCCTTCAGTTCGTCGGGCGCATTGACTAGCAGGTGGTGGACGATCGGCGCACCGCAGTAGTGCGTCACGCGTTCGGTGCGAATGAGATCGAAAATCGCCTTCGCGTCGACCTTGCGCAAGCAGACGTTCACGCCCGCGCGCGCGGCGATAGCCCAAGGAAAGCACCACCCGTTGCAGTGGAACATCGGCAACGTCCAGAGATAGACGGCGTGCTTGGGCATGTCCCATTCGAGGATCGCACTGATCGAGGCGGTATAGGCGCCGCGGTGGTGATAGACGACGCCCTTGGGATTGCCGGTCGTGCCCGACGTGTAGTTCAAGCTAATGGCATTCCATTCGTCGCTCGGCGGTTGCCAGGCGAACTCGGGATCGCCGCCGGCAAGCAACGCTTCGTACTCGATTTCTCCGAGCCGTGCTCCGGGGCCGGTATAGAGCGCGTCGTCCACGTCGATAACCTTAATCGGCCGCTCGACCGCGGGCAATACCGAGCGCATGAGGTCGGAGAATTCGCGATCGACGAGTACGGCTTTGGCTTCGCCGTGATTCAGTATGAAAGCGAGCGTGGCCGCATCGAGGCGCGTATTGAGCGTATTGAGCACGGCGCCCATCATCGGGATGCCGAAATGCGCCTCCATCATGGCCGGCGTATTCGGCAGCATGACGGCCACGGTATCGCCCGGCGCGATGCCGCGTGCGGCCAGCGCCGATGCCAGGCGGCGGGTGCGGGCATAGGTTTCCTGCCAAGTCCGGCGAATCTCGCCGTGCACGACGGCCAGGCGGTTCGGATAGACGCTGGCCGCGCGCTCGATGAACGTCAACGGCGTGAGCGCGGCGAAGTTGGCCGGATTCTTATCGAGGCCCGCTTCGTACATGTGTGTGCTCATGGTGTGTCTCCCCACCTGTGCCATACCGCAACCGCGGGCCTATGAACGAAGCACAGGCCCGCCCCGATCAGCGTTTGCCGATCGGCAGGAACTTCATATTTTCCGGTCCCGTATAGTTCGCGCTCGGGCGGATGATCTTGTTGTCGATGCGCTGCTCGATGATATGCGCGCTCCAGCCCGACGTCCGCGAGATCACGAACAGCGGCGTGAACATCGCCGTCGGCACCCCCATCATGTGATAGGACACGGCGCTGAACCAGTCCAGGTTCGGGAACATTTTTTTGGCGTCCCACATGACCGATTCCAGCCGTTCGGCGATGCTGAACAGACGCGTGTCGTCGGCTTCATTCGAGAGTTTGCGCGCGACTTCCTTGATGACCTTATTGCGCGGATCCGAGATCGTGTAGACGGGGTGGCCGAAGCCGATCACGACTTCCTTATTCGCGACGCGCGCACGGATATCGGTTTCCGCTTCATCGGGCGAGGCGTAGCGCGATTGGATCTCGAACGCGGCTTCATTGGCGCCACCGTGCTTCGGGCCGCGCAGCGCGCCGATGGCACCGGTGATGGCCGAATAGATATCGGAACCCGTGCCGGCGATAACGCGGCCCGTGAACGTGGAGGCGTTGAATTCGTGTTCGGCGTATAGGTTCAGCGAGGTATGCATCGCTTCGACCCACGATTTCGACGGCGTCTTGCCGTGCAGCAGATGCAGGAAGTGGCCGCCGATCGAATCGTCGTCGGTTTCCACTTCGATGCGGCGGCCGTTGTGCGAGTAGTGATACCAGTACAGCAGCATCGAACCGAGCGAGGCCATCAAACGGTCGGCGATGTCGCGCGCGCCCGCGATATTGTGATCGTCTTTCTCGGGCAGCACCGTGCCGAGGATCGACACGCCCGTGCGCATGACATCCATCGGGTGGGCCGAAGCCGGAATCCACTCCAACGCGCCCTTTACGTTCGCGGGCAAGCCGCGTAGAGCCATTAACTTTTTCTTATAGGCCGCCAACTCAGCGGAGGTGGGCAGCTTTTCGTGGACGAGCAGATACGCGATTTCCTCGAATTCGCAGGTGGTGGCGACGTCGAGGATGTCGTAGCCGCGGTAGTGCAAGTCGTTGCCCGTACGGCCGACCGTGCAAAGCGCGGTGTTGCCGGCCGTGACGCCCGAAAGCGCGACCGATTTCTTCGGCTTGAATGTGCCGGCGGCCGCCGCTTCCTTTACTGCTTCAGTCATGGTGGTGTCTCCTGCTTCGAGATTCGAATGATTACTTGTTGCCCGCAAAGAGCGCGTCGAGCTTGTCCTCATACGCGTGATAGCCGAGGTACCGATACAAATCCTCACGCGTTTGCATCGTCGGCACGGCGGCTTTTTGCGTGCCGTCGCGGCGCACCGTCTCGTAGAAGTTGAGCGCGGCCGCGTTCATCGCACGATAGGCGCCGCAGCAATAGAGTGCGATATCGACGTCGGCCGTTTTCAGTTCTTCCGTCGTGAAGAACGGCGTCGATCCGAATTCCGTCAGGTTGGCCAAGATCGGCACTTTCACCGCCGCTTTGAATTTGCGGTAATCGTCGAGCGTGCGCATCGCCTCGGGGAAGATCATATCGGCGCCGGCTTCGACATACGCACAAGCGCGCTCGATAGCGGCATCGATGCCTTCGGCCGCCGCCGCATCGGTACGCGCCATGATGACGAACGAATCGTCGGTGCGGGCATCGACCGCCGCTTTCACCCGATCGACCATCTCGTCTTTGGGCACGCACTCCTTGCCGGGGCGGTGACCGCAGCGTTTTTGTCCGACTTGATCCTCGATGTGCACGGCGGCTACGCCAGCCTTGATGAAAGAGCGGATCGTGCGGGCGATGTTGAAGGCGCCGCCCCAGCCCGTGTCGATATCGACGAGCAGCGGCAGCGAGCAGGCGTCGGTGATACGGCGCGCGTCGATCAGCACGTCTTCCATCGTGCTGATGCCTAGATCGGGGATGCCGAGCGAGTTCGCGGCCACGCCGCCGCCCGACAAGTAGACGGCTTTAAAGCCGGTGGCTTCCGCCATCTTGGCCGCGTAGGCGGTGATTGCGCCGACCACTTGCAGCGGCTTTTCATTCGCGACGGCCGCACGGAAGGCGGCGCCGGCGCGCATGGGTTGTCGATTTGCTATTTCCACGTTAGCTCCCGGAAAGGTGAATCGATAGAGCAAGGTATGGACCAGGCGCTCAGTTATCGGCTAACTGATTGATTTTTATCGCTTGTCCGATGCCAGGTTCATCCGATTCATTTCATCTATGAAATCGTTCATTTCAGAATCGAAATCAAGCGAGCATAATACGCCAGTGCTGTTCGACGATAGAGTGAGTGTGCCCCTGTGAGCCGTCTGCCTTCCGATCCCTTAGCCGATGTGCCCCAGCGTCCGCGGATCTGGGCGTTCGGTATCAGCCGGCTGCGCGATCTCCTGTTCGAAATCGCCGGCGAATATGACCAACGCGCCGATCTGCGGGTGATTTCCCGAGCTTATGACGATGCGGTGCGTGAAGTCGAGGCGGCCGGTGCGCGGCGCCCCGATGTCATCGTTGCCGGCGGGTCGAACGCCGCCTATTTGAGAACGCGGCTGTCGGTGCCCGTCGTGCAAATCAATCCAACCGGCTTCGATGTCATGCAGTCGCTCGCGCGGGCGCGCCGCCAGGGCGAGCGGCAAGTGGCGCTCGTCATGCCCGGCGAAACGCCGCAAGAAGTGCGCGATTTCGTTTCGGCCTATGGGCTCGACGTCATCTTCGCGTCGTATCGCTCGGCGGAGGATGCGGACGCCTGCGTGCAAGCGCTTCGCGAACGCGGGGTGGGTGCGATCGTCGGGCCCGGGCTGATCGCCGATCTGGCGGAAGCGGCGGGCATCGATACGGTGTTTCTCTATTCGCATGCGTCGATCCGCCGCGGCTTCGAAACGGCACTCGATTTGGCGGAGGCGACGCGCGTCGAAGCCAAGCGTCGCCAGCATATCGACAATCTGCTTCAGCATCTGCGCGACGGGGTGGTCGCACTGGACCCGAGCGG
The DNA here is from genome assembly GCA_963838695.1 of uncultured beta proteobacterium. GTDB lineage: Bacteria > Pseudomonadota > Gammaproteobacteria > Burkholderiales > Burkholderiaceae > Trinickia. The sequence goes on from CAWIRZ010000048.1 coordinate 361,197, forward strand.
CCGTGTCGAGGCAATCAACCGTCGCCTTGCCGATGCGCTCGATATCGACGTCGCGCGCGCGGTGGGCAGGCCGCTGGCCGAACTCGTGCCCGATCTTGCTCGCGCGTTGCCCGACACCGATGGCGACGTGCTCGCGTCGATTCGCGGCGTGAGCTACCTCGTGCATCGCGGGCCGCTCGTCGGCGATGGCGGAGAAGACGGCGTGGTGTTGACGTTCCAGGAATCGCGCGCGGTTGAGCGGCTCGACCGCACGTTGCGATCGAAGCAATTGACGCATCAATTCTCGGCGCGCTATCGGCTCGAAGATCTTGTGGGGGAGAGCGAATCGATCCTGCGCGTGAAGACGCTCGCGAAGCGCTATGCCAAATCCGATGCGACGGTGCTTGTGCTCGGCGAGAGCGGGACCGGCAAAGAGATGATCGCGCAAAGTATTCATCGATTGAGCGCGCGCCGTGAGTTTGCCTTCGTCGCGATCAATTGCGGGGCTTTTCCGGAGGCGTTGCTCGAAAGCGAGTTATTCGGCTATGAGGAAGGCGCGTTTACCGGCGCGCGCAAAGGCGGGAAGGCCGGCCTGATCGAAGCGGCGCATCGCGGCACGTTGTTTCTCGATGAGATCGGCGAAATGCCGCTTCCACTGCAAAGCCGCCTGCTGCGCGTGCTGCAAGAGCGCGAGGTGGTGCGGCTTGGGTCGACGGAGCCGACGCGCGTCGATATCCGCGTCGTCGCGGCAACGCACGGGGCGCTGACCGAGCGGATCGCAGGCGGGACGTTCCGTGCGGACCTTTACTATCGGCTGAACATTTTGAGCATGGCGCTGCCGCCGCTGCGCGAGCGTATCAGCGACATGATGCCGCTCGCAGTCGCGTTATTGATGCAGGCGGTACGGCGTGAGCCTCGGCTGACGGCGCGCATCCGCAACAGCGAGGTCGGGGCGCACGTGCTCGTCGGGGTGGAAGACGCGTTGTGCGGTTATTCGTGGCCCGGCAACGTGCGCGAGCTGCAAAACGTCATCGAGCGGATCGCCGTTGAATTGGCGGATGCGGAAACGTCGAACGGCCAAGTTGCGCCGCTCGACATGGACACGATGCGAACGATCGCGCCGGAGTTGTTCGTCGGCGGTTCGGACGCGCAGGGCAGCCGCGCCGACACCAAGACGCTGCGCGAACGCAGCCGTCGCGTGGAAGCCGATCAGATTCGGGCGGCGCTCGCGGCGTGCAACGGCGATCGCGACGCGGCTTGCCGAGCACTGGGGATCAGCAAGACGACGTTGTGGCGCAAGCTCAACGCGGCGCAGTGAACGCCGGCTGCGGCGGGCGATTCGATACCACGTGATTCGCTACCACACCGTTCGCTACCACACCGTTCGCTACCGATTACGAACGAAGATCACCCGTTTTCAGCGAAATGCGCTTGCCTTGATACTCCGAATTCATTGGCGCGATAGCGCCGACGATGCGCTGACGGCCCAACTCGAAAGCGAGCGTCAGTTGGCGCTCGCTGGCATCGAGGGCGCCGAGCTCTCGCCGGGCGAGGTCGGCAGGCAGTTCGAATGCGCGATATCCCCATCCGAATTCATAGGCGGCGAACCAAAGTGCTTCGCCATGGACCATAGGACGGCTCAGCTTGACAGCAGGTAGGGCTGGGGTGGACATCGAAGCTCCTGGTGAATCTGGGTGAACCTGGGGTGAATCTGGGTGATGCTCGGCGAAAAACAGTACTACTAATTCTGCCAGGGTGTATGGGATTTGAGTGAATGAAATCGATTTCATTCGACTGAGATCGCGCTCTATACGTCAGACCATTGGGCCGCTCGCTTTCAACGGCGCTTCGGCCACCGTGTTTGACCTAGCTTGAAACGTCGACCGGCGCCCCCAACTGCTGGCGACACAACAATGAGGTATCTCCCTTGAAATCAAACCGTAAGGCTGCTCTTTTCGTGTCGGCGCTGCTCGTACTCGCGGCGTCCGGAACCGCCAATGCGGCGGGCTGTGTCAAAGGCGCCGTCGTCGGTGGCGTGGCTGGCCATTATGCGGGGCATCACGCGGTGCTCGGTGCCGTGGGCGGGTGCATCGTCGGGCACCACATGGCAAAGCAGAAAGCGCAGGAGAAGAAGGAGGCCCAGCTTCGGGCCGCGCAGGCGCAGTAAGCGGCAACCGTTGGTGGGGCGGCGGGGCATCGCGTCCGCCGCTCCGTTTGCTCGATCGTCAGATCCTCGAAAGAGGGGGCGAGCATCGCTCGCCTCCACCCGTTATCCCCGGCTAGGGATGTCGAGCCCGCGCACGACGGCCGGCCGCGCGACGAATACGTCGAGTGCGCGCTTCACATGCGGGAAATCGGCAAAGCCGACGAGTTCTCCCGCCTCATAGAATCCGATTAGATTGCGAACCCACGGGAACGTGGCGATATCGGCAATCGTGTACTGCTCGCCCATGATCCATTGTCGTTCGCGCAGGCGATCGTCGAGCACGCCGAGCAGACGTCGTGCTTCGGCCACGTAGCGATCGCGAGGACGCTTGTCCTCGAAGTCCTTGCCCGCGAACTTATTGAAGAAGCCCACTTGCCCGAACATCGGCCCGATGCCGCCCATTTGGAACATGAGCCACTGAATCGTCTCATAGCGGAGCGCCTCGTCCTGCGCAATGAGTTTGCCGCTCTTGTCGGCCAAATAAATCAGAATGGCGCCCGATTCGAATAGCGCGAGCGGTTTGCTGCCGGGACCGTTCGGATCGATGATCGCCGGGATCTTGTTGTTCGGGTTCAACGAAAGAAACTCGGGCGACATCTGATCGTTCGTATCGAAGCGCACGAGGTGCGGCTCGTACGCCAAGCCCGTTTCCTCGAGCATGATCGACACTTTCACGCCGTTGGGCGTGGGCAGCGAATAAAGCTGAATGCGGTCGGGGTGTTGCGCCGGCCATTTGCGCGTGATGGGGAAGGCGGAGAGAGCGTTCATGCGTGGTCCTTTAAAGGCGGGCGACGTGTGGCCCCGACTTGGATGATCTCAAAGCCCGCCGCGACGTTAAGTGCGGAGCGGATCCGGATTCGGATGCGGGATTCTAACCGTCGCTCGCGGAGTCTGCCGGCCCGTCGCCCATGCCATCGTGACGACTCCGCATGATGGAAGGTTCGTATCGCTGCCGGCTATGGCGTCGCGGCGATACGGCCGTCACTGAACATCGAAGTGCACGCGGACCTGCTGCTGGCTTTCAATTGCGTGGCCGTTCTCCATTGCCGGGCTGAAGCGCCATTTGCGGAGCGCGTCGAGCAAGATGGCGTTTAACCGTGGATAAGGCGTCGGCTTGATCAATTCGACATCGAACGTTGCGTCCGGATGGATGACGAAGCGCGCCAGCGCGACCGCTTGATAGGCTTGGTCTCGCAGATCGTCCGGTAGCGCGGGCAAGGGCTGCGAGCGTAACTGAGCGGGGTGGCTGGCCGGCTCGATTCGAGCGACGCTGGGCGATGGGGACGGTGAATCGTTCGTCGACGCATCCAATTTTCGACTCGGCACCGTTGCGGCCGGTGTGGGTTCGGTCTGACGCGTTGGCGTCGGCGGCGCGGGTTCGGGTGTGCGTTGCGTTTGGTGTGAGGCAATCGCGGACGGTGCCGGTAAGCGCGGCGCTCCGGGCGAGCGCCCTGCCGCATGTCGTGAATGCGTTGGCGCCTGCATCGGTTGCAGCGGTGCGCGCGCGGGCGAATGCGATGAGGATGGCTGCGCATCGTCGCGAGCGGGTGTCGCCGTCACGGGGGCAGGCAGTTCGACCAGGCGCATTTCGACCGGTGGCGGTGGCACCGGCTGTTCGCGCGACGGGAGCAGCGTGTCGAAGTACGACAGCGAGCACAGCCACAGCGCGGCCGCAAGCGTCGTTGCGACGAGCGGCCGCACCAGCCGCCGCCCATACCCGCTTTCAACGGAAGCCACGCCCCGCTTATTCACGATGCACAGCCACGAGAAAACGTTCGGCGCCGCCTTTGCGGGCTGCCAGCATAGCCTGCACCACCACGCCGTGTGACGCCTCGGCGTCGGCAGCCATCAATACTTCATGGTTTTTCGGCAGCAAGCGGGCCACGGCCGACGCGACCTGGCCTAACGTGACGCGTTGGCGATCGACATAAACCGCATTCGCGCGATCGATCGACAGCGTGACCGGTCGATCGATCGGCAACGGCTGCGCTTGTCCGAGCGGTAGGTCGATCGGCAGGCTGTCGAGTCGCTGCATGCTGAGCGACGCAAGCATGAACGTCGCTAGCAAAAAGAACATGACGTCGATCATTGGAATGATCTCGATACGTCCTCGTTTGGACTTGCGCGAGCGCCGCAGTTTCATGCCGCCGCCTTGATGCCGTGTTGCTCGCGTACCAAGCGCAGCTGCGCGAGCGCTTCATTGGCGAATGCTTCCAAGTCGTCCATCAATTGATCGACGCGGCGGGAGAAATAATTGAAGGCGAATAGGGCTGCCAGTGCGATGACGAGGCCGATCGCCGTTGCGATCAATGCTTGCGCGACGCCGCCCGATACGCTGGCGGGACTGACGAGGCCATCGGCGCCGATCAATTTGAACGAGCGCATCATGCCGACGATCGTGCCGAGCAGCCCCAACAGCGGCGCCGCTGTCACGATCGTTTCGAGCAGCCATAGCCCCCGGTTCATCTCACGTTCGGTACTGGAAGCGGCGGCTTCGACCTTGGCTTCGAGGTGCCAGAAGGGGGCGTGCGTTTCCTGTAATAGCTTGGCGATGCGCGCGAACGCATGCGCCGGCGGCAGTCGAGCGACCAGCTCGCGAGGTGCGCTCGCGCTGGTGTCGAGCACTGCCTTCGCGCTGGCGGGGAGCCGGGCGAAGCGGAACAACACGTAAGCCCGATCGATCGTGATCGCCAGAGCTGCCACGGCGAGTAAGGAGAGCGGATAGACGACCCACCCTCCAAGCTGTACTGCATCGATGAAACCTGCCCAAGCGTTCATAGCGCATAGTTCTCCGGTCGTTCGTCAAAAATGCTTGGTGATACCCGCGTAGATCGCTCGCTGCGGCCCATACTGCGGCGCGCCGACGCCGATCCCCGAACCGTCGCGCAGTTCGTAGACTCTCCCGAACGCATTGACTAATGAGAGCCGCGCGTCGACCTTGCCGATATACGGTTCGTTCAAGTGCTGGACCACGCCCAGATCGATCTGCGCGTACCAGGGCAGCCTATCGGTATTGGCGAATCCGCTGCGCAGGCCGCTGCCGACGATCGCGTCGGCAGTGAAGGTGGTGCGCCCGAGTGCGTATGAGCCGCCGAATGAGGCGGTGACGCGTTGATCGTGATCGAGGTAAACCCAATTGTTCGCGATATAAGCGAGCTCGTCGGGGCCGAAGTTGATTTGCGCCGATTCGATATTTTTGCCCTGTGCTCGGCTGTAAGCGACGTTCAAATAGGCGGCGATGTTCTCGTGCTTGTAGCTGGCGGTGAATTCGAGGCCGTAGGTGCGGCCGGTGGCGTAGTTGAACGGCACGTAGATCAACGCGGTGCCGAACTGCCCCTCATCGAGTAGATCCGACGAGCGCTTGTAGTAGGCGTCGAGCCCGAGCGTCAATCCGGTTGTGACGCGCTGTGAAATCCCGAAGTCGAAATAGTGGCTCCGTTCCGGTTTGACGGGGTCGTTCTGCGACGAAGGCGTTTGATTCGTCGTGCCGTTGAACAGGCCGACCGTCGAATTCGAAACCAGTTCGAACGGCGGCGGCGTGAAGTACCGGGCGTAGCCGGCGTGGATCGTCGTCGCATTCGTGGGCTGATACACCACGCCGATACGGGGGCTGATCTGGCCGGCCTGTACGTACTCGTCCATGCGATCGAAGCGCAAGCCGTAATTGAGCGTCACGTGATCGGCGATCTTCCACTCGTCCTCCACGTACATACCGTAGAGGTAGCCCGTTTTGCTGCTGGCATCGGTGATCGTGAAAGGCACATCGGTCGTCGGGTTGCCGGACGCATCGGTCGGAAATACGGCAACTTCGTTATCGAACGCGGCGTGCTCTTCCTGCACCATGAAGCCCGCGCGCAACGTGTGGTTGCCGTTTAAGCGATACGTCACATCGGTTTGAATGCCGTTGGCCTGATTGCTATGAAAATCGTTCGACGCGACGCCGTTGAAAATCAAGTCGCCCGTGGGATCGGGGTTGAACTGCGTCCGTGTATAGCGAGTAAAGAACGCGACCTGGTAATCGAGCGCAGCGCCGTTGGTGCCTTGCAACGCGATCGCGGCGAAGTTTGTGAGTTCCGATTGGGTCTCGTTCAGATTCGCGGAATCGAATGCCGTGCTGCCGTTCAATGAAAATGCCCCGGGAAGGCCCGGTGTGTTCGGGATCTCGAACTGATTGCTCGAGGCGCTGAACATCACGGCCACCCGCGTCAGCGGATTGAGCAGGTACGACAGATAGCCGAAGGCGTTGCCTTGCCGAGTGTGATCGTGCAGGGGACTGCCGTCGGAAGTCGGGGCCTCGACGCCGAGATTGTCGACGCCGAGCGTCCCGGTGAAGTAGTAGCTCAAGGGGCCGTTGGAGCCGAATACATCGGCGCTCGTTTGGAGCGTCTGGTGGCTCCCGCCATAGACATCGATCGTGCCGCCGTTGCCGATGTCGCTGGACTTGGTTCGAATGTCGACGATACCGGCTGTGCGATAGCCGTACTGTGCAGGCAACGCGCCCGTCAGCAGGCTGACTTGATCGACGATGCGGGTATCGAACGATTGGCCGAAACCGCTGATGGGCTCGGGAATCACGATGCCGTCGAGACGGTACTGCAAATTGGCGTGTTCGCCACGGACATGCAACTGCCCGTATGAATCGTTCGCTACCCCCGGTGCTTGCAACAACACTTGGTTGAGCGGCGTGTCGGATCCTTTCGGCAACGTATCGATGTCGGATTCGGTGATGCGGTAAACGCTGCTGCCGATTTCCGGCGATAACGCGTTGCGCGCTCGATCGAGACGCTTCGCTTGAACGGTCACGTCCAGCGTATCGGCGGCATGCGATGAGGTCGATGAGGTGTTGGCCGAGTGCGCCGGCGCGTTGGCGGCGGGCGAACCGGCCGTGACCGCCTGCGCGGTATCGGCATCGGCATCGGCGGCATGAGCCGGCACCGGCGTACTCAGTATCGGAATCAACAGCAATGCTGGCGCGGGGAAGATCAGACGATTCATTTTTCTGCGTAGTGGGTGGCGCGCTGCAATGCGCGAAAGCGCGTACCAGGCGGCGGGCAAGCCATGGCAGGCGAGGCATAGGCGCGTCTTGCGATACGATATAACATATCAATCCGTGCGCGTGAGCGCGCCTTCCCAATGTCGAGATCGTTGGACGGCCGCAATGATATAACGTATCATTTTGCCGGCGCAAGCATTTCGATATCGGTGCTCGCCGGCCTTGAGTTTCACGAGCCGGCACGCTACATTCGGCACCCCATTCGCTCTATTTTGGGCCGCAGCATAGGGCGTCCGATTCCGACATTACGTTCAAATAATTACTAAGAGGACGCGCGATGGCGTTCCCGGCAGGAAGCAGTGCCGCCCCGCGGGGCGATGACACGCGAGGTTTTGCGTGGACCGCCGCTATTGCTGTCGGGGTCGGCGGGTTACTCGTTCTCCTCAGCTTCGTGTGGGCGTTGCCGTTCGACGCGCGCTGGTACGCGCCGCTCGCTTGCGCGTGGCTCGATCTGTTCATCGTCGCCAACGGCGCACGCCTGGCTGCACGGGGGCGAGCCGTGCGTATGCGAGCCATGAGCCCGGGGCTGTTGCTTCGTACCGCATGGCGTGCGGCGCGTCGTCGGCACGGCTCGGCCGCATTTTTCGTCGCGCTACGGGCCATTTCCTGGCAGCCGTGGGGGGCGTTTGTCTTCGCGTGCGTGGCGCTGGCGAGCACTGCCGCGGCGTGGGTGCCACTGCCGCCCGCTACCTTGATTCGCGCGTTGATTTCGCCGGCACTGCCGATTGCCAACTGCGCCGTGTTGACGATCGTCGCGTTCCTCGTGCTGGTGGCGGAACGTACTTGCCATGCGCAAGCCGAGCGCGCACCGGTCTTCGCTTCGATGGCGCGGATGTTTCGCGTCGTCTTGGTGGTGACGATCGCAGCGGCGGCGTCGAGTGCGTGGCTGGCCTACGCCGGTTCCGCGCCTAACTGGCCGCTCCGCGCGGCCGCGGCGTTCAGCGCGGCAATCGCGCTCGAGTTCGCCCTGCGCGCAGCCGCGCTCGTCTTCCTGCCCATCGCGAGCCGGGTGGAGATGACCCGCGTGCCCACTAGCGCGATTGCCAGCGTCGTGCGGTGGCGGCCGTCGCCATTCGCCGCTTTCGGGGCAACGGTACGGCAGCAATACGGGATCGATTTGCGGCAAAACTGGGTCCTGCGCAGTATCGTCCGTTTGATGCCCGTAGCGTTGATTTCGATCGTCCTCGGTGGATGGCTGCTGACGGCCGTCTCATTCCTCTCGCCCGAACAACGCGCCGTGTACGAGCGGTTCGGCAAGCCCGCGGCCGTTTGGCAGCCGGGCGCTCACGTCGGTCTGCCCTGGCCGTTCGGCAAGGTGCGGCTGGTGGATAACGGCGCGGTGCATCAACTGATCGTGTCGGGCGAAGCCGACAACAGCAGTGTGGCGTCGCCTTCGGTCGATGCCGACGATCCCGCTCCCGAGGCGCTGAATCGGCTGTGGGATGTCGCGCATCCGTGGGAGACGACGCAAGTCATCGCCGGTGCCAGCGGCGAGCAGCAGAACTTTCAGATCGTCAGCGCCGATGTCCGGCTCGATTACCGGGTGGGCGGTTCGGATGCCGATGCGCGTGCCGCGCGCTATCGCGCCAGCGACGCCGAGAGCTTGGTGCGCGCCGTCGCGAACCGAGAGGTCGTCCATTACCTGGCATCGCATACGCTCGCATCGCTGCTGGAAACACGGCAAACGGCAGTTGCCGATGTCGTGCGCGCGAACGTCCAGCGGCAACTCGATCAGCTAGGCGCCGGGATCGAAGTCGTGGCGGTCGTCATCGAAAGCATTCATCCGCCCACGGGGGCTGCTGCCGCGTATCACGCGGTACAAGCTGCACAGGTGCGCGCGCAAGCCAGCGTCGCGCAGGCGCGGGCGTATGCCGCGACCGAATTGGGCGATGCGCAGGAACGCGCCGCGGGCGACATCGCGCTAGCGCGGGGCGACGCTGCCGAAACGCTCGCTCGGGCGCGCGTCCAACAGACGGATTTCGACGCCGAAGTGGGCGCCGCGCAACTCGGCGGCCCCGCCTATTCGTTCGAGTATTACTTGAGCAAGCTCCAGGGCGGGCTACACGATGCACGGCTGACGGTCATCGATGACCGGCTCGCGCAAGGCGGTCGTGCCACGCTCGATCTTCGCGCCTATCACGCCGGCGCTGGCCCCGGCGCCGGCGATTACGCCGGTATGCCGCGCCCCCATCGTTGAATGCCCATGCGCAGCCCACGGCTTCGCTTTGTCGAATCGTTTCTAAGGTGACACGGTGAGTTTTTTTCATTCGCATTCGCATGATCACGGACATCATCACGGTCACGGTCACGGTGGCCATGACCATGACCATGACGACGGCCCGCATTCGCACGACGACAGCCCGAATCGGCCAGGTCGTTTGGCTCTGCGCATTGCGTTAGCGGCCCTGTGCGTGCTGGTCGCCGCCGCGGTGGCCAGCCTCGTTCAAGTGCGCTCGGGCGAAGCGATGGTCGTCACGCGCTTTGGCCAACCCGTGCGTGTGCTGCTCGACCCCGGGCTCGCGTGGCGTCTGCCCGCGCCGATCGAAGCGGCCATGCCCGTCGATTTGCGTCTGCACACCACGTCCAGCGGTTTGCAAGACGTCGGCACGCGTGATGGTTCGCGCATCATCGTGCAAGCGTATGTGGTATGGCGGGTGGGGGGCGACCCGAGCGATGTCGGCCGTTTCGTGCGCGCGGTGCGCAATGAGCCCGACGAAGCGGCCCGCCAGATTCGTTCGTTGCTCGGTTCCGCATTGCAGACGACCTCGGCCGGCTTCGACCTCGCTTCGCTCGTCAATACCGATCCCGGCCAGGTCCGGATTTCCACGTTCGAACAGACACTGCGCCGCCAGATCGACACGCAATTGCGCACGGCTTATGGCGTGGATGCGGTGCAAGTCGGCCTGGAGCGCTTGACGTTGCCGGCCGTGACGCTTGCGGCCACGGTGCAACGGATGAGCGCCGAGCGCGAAACCGTGGCCGCCGAACGCATGGCGGACGGTAAGCGCGAGGCCGCTCAAATTCGTTCCGACGCCGATCGCCAAGCGCGCGAAACGGTAGCGGATGCAAACGTCAAAGCGGCCGATATCGAAGCACAATCGCGCAAGGATGCTGCCGCGATCTACGGCAAAGCCTATGCCGCGGATCCGCATTTATATACGATGCTGCGCTCGCTCGATACGCTTGATTCGGTCGTCAATTCGAACACGAACCTGATCGTGCGAACCGACGCGGCGCCGTTCAGTGCGCTGGTGCATGGGCCGGCCGGGTTGGACGCCGCGGTGCCGGCCGCCGCGCAGGCGTTGCCGGCACGCGAACCCAAACGAGGTAAGCGCACACCATGACGCGCGCTACCGTTTCTTCGCTCGGCCCTGGCGGGCAAGCCGTTCGCATCGCGTTCTGGTTCATCGTCGCAGCGGCCGTCGTGGCCGCTGGCGGATGGGCGTTGTCGAACGTGCGTCGAGTCCCGGCGGACGGCCGAGCCGTCGTCATGCGCTTCGGCGCCTGTGTGCGCAATCAGGACGCCGGGCTGCTGCTCGCTTGGCCGCGTCCATTCGAGACCGTCATCATGGTGCCGGGCAGAGCACAAGTGCTGAGCCTGCCGATTCGCGCGTTGCAGCGCGATGCGCGGGCGAGTGCGGCCGATTCCGCCGCACCGGGCACTTCGGCCGATACGGCGGGGCAGGGATCGCTGCCGCTCGACGACGATGCCTCGGAAGGCGCGGCCCCGTCTGCGGCGTTGCTGCCCGACGCATTGGCCGGATCAGGCTACTTGCTGACGGGGGACAACGGTGTCGTTCAATTGAACGCAACGCTTTATTACCGGGTCGCCGATCCCTACGCTTACGTGTTGCAAAAGAGCCGGCTCGACGCGGCGCTCCAGCGGATCGTGTCCGCTTCGGCGGTGCAGGTGGCGGCCGGACGCGATATCGATTCGATCCTCGTGGCTCGACCTGAGCAACGTGTGTCCGAACAGAGAATGGCACTCGAGCGCGATCGGTTGCGCACCGACCTGGCGGGCGAGGTCGAGCGCCATTTGAGCGCGCTCGATCGAGCCCATGCGGGCCTGGGTGTCGAAGTCGTGCGCGTCGATTTGCAAACGGCGTTTCCCGCGGCGGCGGTGGGTGCGTTCACGGCGGTGCTGACTTCGTTGCAACAAGCCGAGCGGAGCGTGGCCGAAGCGAGGACGTTCGCGGAGCGGGCGCGGCAGGACGGCGATCAGCATGCCGATCGTATTCTCGCGGATGCTCAGGCGAGCGCCGTCGAGCGTATTGCGCGTGCGCAAGCGAGCACCGCGGCGATCGAGCAATTGGAAGCGGCGGCGCGAGCGCAGAGCGATCCGGGCCTCGTGGCCCGACTCTATCGCGATCGCATGCAGTCGATTCTCGCGAAAATCCACGTGACGACAGTCGATCCGCGCGATACGTCGAACTTGATCTTGCCCGGGAGCGCGCCATGAGCAGTATCGATCGAGCCGGTTTCGACGAGACCGAGACCGAGGCCGAGCCGGCTTCCTCCGCGCCGATTGCGCTATCGGCAGGCGAACGGCGTGCAGTCACGCTGCAGATCGCGTTGGCATTGGGCGCGGCCGGTCTTCTCGCGCTATCGATGGCTTGGCGCTATTTGGCGCACGATGGCGGATCGCTGTCCGAGCTATTGGCCGGCGCGGCTTCGCTGCTCGTGGCCGGGCCGGTGTTCGCGGGAGCCTGGCATAGCCTGAAGCGGCCCAGCCTGCATGGGGTGACCGACCGCTTGATCGCCTTGGCCATGCTCGCTGCTTGGGCCACCGGCGACATGGTGACGGCTGCGCTATTGCCGGTTGTCATGACGCTCGGGCACGCGCTCGAAGAGCGCAGCGTGTTGGGCTCGCAAGAAGCGATTCGTGCGCTCGGGAAATTGACGCAGGCGAAAGCGCGGCGGGTGATCGAGGACGGGCGGGTCGAGGAAGTCGCGTTCGATAGTTTGATCGCGGGCGACGTCGTCGAAGTGGTCCCCGGCGCGCGGATCCCTGCCGACGGCATCGTGCGGTTGGGCCGATCGAGCGTCGATAACGGTCCGATCACGGGCGAATCGGTTCCCGTGGAGGTCGAGCACGGCAGCACCGTGTTTGGCGGTGCGATGAATGTCGATGGGCTGCTGCGGATCGAATTGACCCAGGTGGGCAAGCAATCGACGCTCGGCAAGATCATCGAACTGATGCAGCGCGCCGAGCGCGCTAAACCGCCGGTCACGCAAGTGCTCGAGCGTTACATGGGCGGCTACCTGGCGCTGGTGTTGCTCATTGCCGCGATTGTCTGGTTCACGTCGTCGAATGCCACCGCGATGCTGGCCGTGATCGTGGCGGCGTGTCCGTGCGCACTCGTGCTGGCCGCGCCTGCGACTGCGATCGCCGGCATCGCGGTGGGCGCTAGGCACGGCGTATTGTTCAGAAGCGCTGTTTTTCTCGATAAGCTGGCCGAGATCGATTCGGTCGTGCTCGACAAAACCGGGACGCTGACGTACGGCGAGTTGCGGGTGGTCGATGTGCGCCTGCAACCTGGGTTCACCCTGCCGGCTGCCGTCGAACTTGCGGCGCGGCTCGGCGAGGGCAGCGGGCATCCCGTCAGCCGCGCGCTGGTGCGCTACGCCGGCGAGATCGATCCGGCACAAACGAACGAGACGCCGTTCGACGGTGCGCGCGAGCTGCGCGGATTGGGAGTGGTCGCGCAGACCCGCAGCGGCGTAGCCGTGCTCGGACGCCACGCGCTGTTGGTCGAGCACGTGCCCGGGTTGCCGCCGCCGGTGACGCGTGCAGACGGGCCGTGTGTAGGCTTGGCATTGGGCGGGCGGTTAGTGGCCTGGTTCGAGTTCGCCGACGTGTTGCGGCCGGAGGCCCACGATGCGCTGGCGGATCTACGCGCGCTCGGCTTGCGGCGTCACACGTTGCTGACCGGCGATCGCGCGCCCGTTGCGCACGCGCTTGCTTCGCGCATCGGCATCGAGACGGTGGTGGCTGAAGCATTGCCGCACGAGAAGCTGCAGTTTGTGATCGACGAAATGAAGACCGGCTGGCATCCGCTTGTCGTCGGCGACGGCCTCAACGATTTGCTAGCCATCAAGGCCGGCACGACCAGTATCGCGATGGGCGAGCGCGGCATCGACGTGGCCGTCGCATCGGCCGATATCGTACTGCTCGGGGACGACCTGCGCCGCATCGCGACGTGCGTCCGGCTAGGACGGCAATGCCGGCGGACGGCGACCATCAATGCGGCGATCGGCCTCGGGTGGACCGTCGCGGTGATCGCGTTCGCGGCGCTCGGCCTCATGGGTGCCGTTACCGTGGCGCTGTTGCACAACCTCGGCACGTTCATCGTCATCGCCAACGCGGGGCGCTTGCTGCGCATCGACGAGCGTGGTCAATCCATGTCGAAAGCTTAGCGATCATGGTGCCATCCGAGGGCGGTGCGTCGCATCCGTATTGGAATCTGTATTTAAATTCGCGTTCGGCTTAGCGTTCGGCTTAGTGTTCGACTTCCTGGCGCGAGGGCCGCTCGCCATCGTCGACCGCTTCGGTGGCGAGCCCCGACAGATACACCCAAGGGTAGATCCCGCGCGCGTGGCCGTCGCTGAAGCTGATTTGAACGCCATAGCCCATTGGCTGCAATTGGTCGACGCCGATCTGCACGGACGGTTCGATGCGTTCGCCTAGCAAGCCCTTGCGCCGGCATTCGGCACAGGGGCACCGACGGCGCAATTGCGCGGCGTCAAGCGGCTGGCGCTCGCCGCTCGGCCACACGAGCGTCAACGTGCGCGCCTGCCGGTCGAGTTGGATTTCGATCGGTGCGCTCATCGCGTTCCCTCTTCGCTCGGATCGATATGTTCGCTCTGTGCAATGTGCGCGATCTGCCCGATCTGCGCGATGGCGATACGCGCCGATTTGCGCACTTCGGGGTCGCCATCTTGCAAGGCATCGTGCAAAGCGGGAAGGGTATCGGGTACGCCCAGCTCGCCGAGCGCAAGGGCTGCCTCCTTGCGCAGATTGCTGACGGTATGCCGCAGCAAGGCGGCCACGGCCGTGGCGGCGCGTGCCTCTCGTAGCCGCCCGAGCGCGCGTACCGCATTCACGCGCACTTGCCAATAGTCGTCCTCCAGCGCGGCCATCAACGGGAGGGCCGCGCCGGGCACGGCGAGCTTGGCCAGCGTGCTCGCAGCTTGCTCGCGCACTCGCCAAGCGGGGTCGGCCAACGCCGTGAGTAAGGCCGATACGACGGCACCTTCGTTGGCCGCGGCAAAACCTAGCGCGCCGGCTGCGGCGCGGCGCAATTCCGGCTCGGGGTCCAGCGCGCATAGGTGGGAAAGCGGCCCCAGCGCCCGCGCGTCCTTTAGCCATCCGAGCACGCCGATCGCTTCCAATCGTACGGCGGGGGTGTCGTCGCTCAACGCACGATCGGCGAGGGCGTAAGCGTCCGGGCACCGTAACTCGCGTAAGCCGCGCAAAACCGTTGCACGCAGGAAGGGATCGGAACGTTCGGCCCATGCAAGCAGCACGTGTGCCGATTCCGGGTTCTTCAGTTCGGACAGACTTTGCGCGGCGGTGCGGCGTACCGTCTCATCGGTGTCGAGCAGCGCTGCGCATAAGCCTTCCACGACGTCGTCCTGCTCCCATTCTGCGAGAATGCGGGCGGCCTCCTGGCGCACGGCCGGCGAGCTGTCGTGACCGAGTGCCGCGATGAACCCGTCGATGAAGTCGGGATCGCCGAGATCGGCCAGCTCCAAAAGTGCCACGCGCCGGACGCTTTCGTCGGGGTCGTGAAGACGCGCGACTGCCGGGGCAGTGTCGGTGCGTTGCGGTGTATCGAACGAAGCGGTCATAGTGTCTTGGATCGTTGAGGGGATGAGCGGTGCGGGGCCGTGCCCGCCGATTGCGTTTATGCCGCTTCGCGCAGCACCTCGAGGCAATGCCGCTTGATTTCGATGAAGGCGGGATCGAGCGTTGTTTCGTCGTTACGCGGGCGAGCGAGCGGGATCGCGATCTGATCGACGATGCGCGCCGGTTGCCGGGAAAGAATGACGATGCGGTCGCCCAGAAAGATCGCCTCGTCGATATCGTGCGTGACGAAAATCACCGTTGTTTGAAGCTTGGACAACACGTCGAGCAACAGCGTTTGCATATTGCGGCGCGTCTGCGCGTCGAGCGCGCCGAATGGCTCGTCCATCAACAGCACACGGGGGCGATTGATGAGCACGCGCGCGATTTCGACGCGCTGCTGCATGCCGCCGGACAATTGCGCGGGATAGTGCGATGCGTACCCGCCGAGGCCGACGAGTTCGAGCAGCGCGATTGCTTCGCGCGTGCGGTCGGCCGTGCCGACGCCTTGCATCTTGAGGCCGAACGCGACGTTTTCGGCGACACGTTTCCAAGGAAAAAGCGTGTGCTGCTGGAACACTAAACCGCGCTCCGGGTGGGGCCGATCGATGGGCCTGCCGTCCAATTCGATCTGCCCGTCCTTCGGCTCGACATGGCCGGCGATGGCACCGAGCAAGGTTGACTTGCCGCATCCGGATGGGCCGAGAATGCATAGAAATTCGCCGGGGGCGACGTCTAAATCGATTTGACTGAGTGCGGCCGCGCGTGCGTGAGGCGCACCCACATCGACGTTCAAGCCTCGAAGGCTTACGCGTCCGGCGCGTGACTGGGCGGTGTTTCCGGAATTCATTGCTTCGCTCCGCGCAAGCGATACCAACGCGTCGAGGCGAGCCCGACGCGTTTGACGATCAGGCTGCTTGCCATCCCTAGTATGCCGATCAAGCCCATGCCGACGATGATGTCCGCATAGTTCTGCAACGTGTAGGACTCCCAAGTAAAGTAGCCGATCCCGAACTGGCCGGCGATCATCTCGGCCGTGACGAGGCAGAACCAGGCGGTGCCCATACCGATCGAAAGCCCCGTGAACAACGCAGGTGCTGCGCCCGGCACGATGACTTCCGCATAGAGCGCCAGCGGCCCGGCACCGAGCCCGCGGGCGGTTGCAACGAGGCGCGGGTCGATGGCCTCGACGCCGTGGATCGTATTGAGCAAGATAGGAAACAGCGCTCCGATGAACGTGATGAAGATCATGCTCACTTCCGAGGAAGGGAACATCAGGATCGCAAGGGGGATCCACGCGACGGCGGGCACCGGCCGCAGTATTTCGAGGGGCGGCAAGATCGTATCTTCAAGCAGACGATGGCGGCCGATTGCCAGACCTAGCGTGACCCCGACCACCGCCGCGGCGAAAAAGCCACTCAGCACGCGAAAGGTGCTCGCGGCCAGGTGCATCGGCAATTTCGGCGAGTGCAGCTGAACCCATAGCGCTTGCGCAACATCCGCCGGAGCCGGCACGTTGGCGAACGTGACGATGCCTAGGGAGAGCCGGGCGTGCACGGCAAGCTGCCATAGCGCGATCCAAACCGCGATCGATGCCAACTGCACCAGGCGGCGCTGGAGCGTGGATGCCGCACCGGTTCGCGGCATGGCCGACGGCGCGCGCTTGCGCGCTTTGCGTGAGCGAAGCTCGGGTAGTTCGAACGTGACGGCCATGCGGATCACACTCCCGTTTTGATGGAATGAACGATGAGATCGATTAGCGTGCGGCGAGCGACGGCTCGACTTTGGCGGAGACTGCCGCGTAGTCCTCGACTTCGCCCGAGACCTGCTGGGCGTAAGACGTTGCGCTGGAACGAAGCAAGAATGCCGCGATGGCTCCGTGTCGATCCTTGACGTACCACGCTTGCTTGGCGAAGAGCTTCAGGCCGCTCGCGTGATCGTGTACGTACACCACACGGGCCGTTTCGCCGCTGCGCCGCAGTTTGTCCAGTGCGGCGAACGCCTCGGCCGCATCCGCGTAGTTGCGCACGTGCGCTTCGTTCGTGAGCCAGATTTGAGCAACCTCGCCGGTATGGCGAATGGGTTTGCCGGTTACCGCATCGTTCGCCGTCAGCGGGAATTTTGCATAGTTCGCGAGCGCGGCGTCGTAATCGAGGTGCGATTCCTTGAAGGCTTCCCGGATGTAGCGATCGTCGATGAATGTTTTCGGGTCGAGCGCGGTATCGGTCTTCTTCAGCAGCTTCAGCGTATCGATGGCGGTGGCGACGGCCTGTCGATACTCGGGCTTCCAAGTCAGATCGCGCGTTTGAATGCCGAGCGGGCCGTGATAGAGGTAATCCACCGGCGCTTCGATGCCCGTCACTTTTTCGATCAACAGGCTGTACTTCTCCGGGTCTTCGTTCATCAGCCGATTCGCTTCGATGGCCGCTCGCAGATAAGCGACGACGATTTCGGGGTACTTCTGCGCATAGTCGGCGTCGACGAGTGCGCCGTGAATCGTCGGCGCATGGCTTTGGGCACCGTCATAGATCTTGCGGGCAATGCCGCGATAAGGGAACAGATCGGCGAACGGCACGAAGTCGGCATGCGCATCGATCTTGCCGGCCTTCAGTGCGCTGCCGGCCACCTCGGGCGCTTGCGTGACGATGTTGACGTCGGTGTCGGGATTCCAGCCTTGCGCCTTGATGGCGCGTAACAGCATGCCGTGTGCGGTCGACGCGAAGGGGACGGAGATCGTCTTGCCTTTCAAGTCGGCGATCGAATGCAGCGGCGAGTTCGTCGGCACGACGATGCCGTTGCCGCTCCCTTCGATGCTGCCCGATAGCACCGTGATGAAAACGCTCCGTTTGCCGGCCTTTTGAAACGCGGCGCCGTTCAGGGCGCCGGGGAAGTCCGCCATCGCCCCGAAATCGAGCCTGCCCGCGACCATCTCGTTCGTGAGCGGCGCACCGGAAGTAAAGTCTTTCCATTGAACGTCGTACTGCACGTCTTTGTATTTGCCGGTATGCGGCAGGTATTTGTCGAGCAAATGCAGCTCGCGGATCATCAAGCCGCCGGTCGCGCAGTTGATCGTCGTGTCCTGCGTGCCGATAGCCACGCGGATCGTCTCGGCGTGCGAGACGGTGGCCGATGCACCGATGAGAAACGGGATCAATAGACGAAGGACGTGGATTCGAAGGTTCATGTCGATTTGCAACAAATAGGGGCGCGCAGAGCGTGCGTGGATGGCTCAGCGCAGCAGATAGGGGATGTCGACTTTCACTGCACCGGTCGGGCAATCGCGTTCGCAGGGCATGCAATACCAGCACTCGTCGAACTGCATATAAGCCTTGCCTTTCGTCAAGTCGATGGCGAGCAGGTCGAGCGGGCAAACATCGACGCAGACCGTGCAACCCTTATCCGCGATACATCGAGATTCGTCGATCGTGACGGGCGCGCTGCTGCGCTGAAAGATGTCGTGCGGGGTGTAGGACATGGATCAAAGCTCCTTGCGTTCGATGTGACTCAAACCGTTTCCGCAACCGCCGCTCGCTCGCGGATGCGCAATGCGTCATAGGCGCCGCGCTCGTGTTGCTCGAGCGGCACGATGTACGGCTCGACGGCGCGCTTTTCGCTGGCCATTTCGCCGTTGGCGTTTTTGAAAAGATGGGTGTGGCAGAACCACTCGGCATCGTTGCGATCGGGGTAATCGACGCGATGGTGGTAAAGCCCCCAGCGGCTTTCGGTCCGGAACAGCGAGGCGCGTGCCGCCATTTCGGCGCAATCGCGGATCACACTGACTTCGGCCGCACGCATCAGTTCGTGCGGGTTGTGCGCCTTGATCGCCGCGATGTCCTCGCCGATTTCGGCGAAGCGCTGCAGGCCGATTTCCATCTTGCGCGTCACCTTCGGCGGTTGCAGATAGTCGTTCACGAACCGACGCAACTTATATTCGACCTGAGCGGGCGCCAGCCCTTGCTCGCGTGTCAGCGGCGCCAGTACGCGTGTGCGCTCGGCATGAACCTGCTCCTGATCGATCGGGGCGTGCGTGCGGCCGGCGATATACTGCGCCGCATGCTCGCCGGCGAACCAGCCATAGGTGAATGCGCCGAGCATGTAGTTGTGCGGCACCGCGGCCATGTCGCCTGCGGCATACAGGCCCGGTACGGTAGTCTGCGCATGGCTGTTCACGTGAACGCCCGAGGCGCTGTGACCGCTGCAAAAGCCGATCTCCGAAATATGCATTTCGACCATCTGCGTGCGATAGTCCGTTCCTCTGCCGGCATGGAAGCGGCCGCGGCTCGGGCGCTCGTTCGTGTGCAGGATCTCCTCGATCGTCTGGATCGTTTCTTCGGCGAGATGATCGAGCTTCAGAAAGACCGGGCCGTTGCCGCTTTGGAGTTCCTGATAGAACTCCCACATCATTTGGCCGCTCCAGTAATCGCATTCGATAAATCGCTCGCCTTTGCCGTTCGCCGTGAAGCCGCCGAGCGGGCCGGTCACATACGCGCACGCTGGGCCGTTGTAGTCCTTGATCAACGGATTGATCTGGAAGCACTCGAGATTGGCCAGCGCCGCGCCCGCGTGATAGGCCATCGCGTAGCCGTCGCCGGCGTTGGTCGGATTCTCGTACGTGCCCATCAGGTATCCCGAGGCGGGCAACCCTAGACGGCCGGCCGCGCCGCAGCACAGGATGACGGCCTTAGCCCGCACCACATAGAACTGGGCGGTCCGGCAATCGAAGCCGAGGACGCCGCATGCGTGGCCTTGTGCGTCCGTCAACACACGCGTGACGACGATCCGGTTCGTGATGGCGATGCGCGCGCGCTTCAATTGGCGATACAGGATCTTCTTGATGTCGTGCCCTTCAGGCATCGGCAATACGTACGCGCCCATGTGATGCACCTTCTTGACCGCGAAGTCGCCGTTGCCGTCCTTCTCGAACTTGACGCCCCAGCGGTCGAGCTGTTCGATTGTCTTGAAGCTGTGCGTCGCATAGGCATGGACGGCCCGCTGATCGACGATCCCATCGTTCGCGATCGTGATTTCGCGCGTGTATTGCTCGGGCGTTGCATGGCCGGGAATGATCGCGTTGTTCAGCCCGTCCATGCCCATGGAAATGGCGCCGCTGCGTTTGACGTTGGCCTTTTCCAACACCAGCACTTTCAGGTTCGGGTCTTGTTCCTTGGCCTTGATGGCCGCCATCGGGCCGGCGGTGCCGCCGCCGACCACGACGATGTCGTATTCGAGCACTTTGATTGTCATGGCTGAGTCCTTGTGCGCGTGTGCGGTTTGTCTCGGTCGATGCGCAGCCGATACTGAAACGCGTCGCCGCGGAAATAGAGGAATTCGTAGTCGATGGGCCGGCCGGCCGTGTCGTGCGTGAGCCGTTCGATGCGCAGCACCGGGCCGCCTTCTTCGATGCCGAGTGCCGTGGCGATCTCGTCATCGGCGAGAACGGCGTCGATCGTCACATCGGCGTGGCCGAGCGGTACGCCGCAGTCGTTTTCTAGAATGAGGAAGATGTCGCGCGTGACAAGGTCGGCGTTCGCCAGTCGCTTGCCGATCGTTTCAGGCACCCACGTACATTCGAGCGAGACGGGCTCGCGATTGAGTCGCCGCACGCGGTGAATTTCGACGAGCGGCGCGCCTTCCTGCAATTGAAGACGCGACGCCTGGTTGCGATCGGCTTTCACGATGCTGAAAGCTGCGCAACTGGTTGACGATCTCGTATCCCATGGACGACATCGCTTCGGCGAATCCTTGCAGCGACGAGACGTTTTGAAACGCTTTCGGCTTGGAGACGAACGTGCCTTTGCCGTGCAGGCGAAAGATGAGCCCTTCCTTTTGCAGATCGCCAAGCGCTTGGCGGACCGTGATGCGGCTGACGCCGAACGTCTCGCATAGCGCATGCTCGGAAGGCATCTGGCTATGCGGGGCGTACGTGCCGTCTAGGATGCGCTGACGCAGCGCATCTTTGATTTGCGCGTACAGCGGCTGCGGCGAAAGGTGAAGGAGTGCGTTGGCGGACATGCTGGGCTTGTCATAACAAGACGAGCCCAGTTTAGTGAGCGCAGGGTGCGCCGCGAACGAAGTATTTTTGCTATCGATTCCCGATGGCGGGGATAGCGCGCCGCGTCATCCCCGTACACCGGCTACCATCAAGAATTCATTTCGCTGCCGACATTCGGAATCAACGAAAGGGGGACGGCGACGCCGCGTCGCCCTTGGCCATCGCGTTCAGGCCGAATACTTCGTTGAAAGGGGCGCCGCGCAAGCTTGCTGTCGCGGGAGCGATGCCCCCGCCCCCCCGCTCGCCGCGTCGCAACCGCCGAGCGGAGTCATTTCCGTGGAGGCTTGTCCGGCCGGCAACAGCAGCACCGCTGCCAAGATGGCGACACACGCGCGCGAGCGCAAGAGCGTATCGCGGGTTCGGGCGCGGGCGGGTCCGGCCTGTCCGCTCATTGCGCGCTCCCTGTCCGTGTCCGTACCCGGTCCGAGTACCTGGCGTCGTCGTCCGTTCGTGTTCATCAATCCCTCTTCTCGAATCTCGAATGCGTATCGCTTGACCGTCGCGCTCGCAATATCGCAATAGCGGCGCGACTTCCCCTCGCTGGCCAGCCCTCACCAGCCAGCGGGTCGATCGATGACCGGGTTTACCGGTATCCGCGCGCATTGTGGTAACGAAATCTCGTCGCTGGCCTTTGATGGAGCGGAAAAACCGTTTGATTGAGCGGAAAGCGTCTGCCGAGGAATCCCCGGGCAACCGGTCGAATTCGATTGGTAGAAAGATTGGCAAAAAGATGGGCAAAATCTCGACTTTTCACCGGAGCGCCACGGACGGCTGCGCTCCGGTGATCCTTCGGCTACGGGCGGGGTACGTCGTCCCGTACGCCGGCTACCATTGGTAGCTCATACCGCCGCCGTATGAAGCGCCCGCGCTACTTGTGCTCGCACCGCCGCGGATCTTGATGTTGCTGCCGATGCGCGCGGTAAAGCCCAGCGCGACGGCGCCGTAGCCTTGATAGCCGCCCGAACCGATGCCCACCGCGATCGTCTTGCCTGCATCGACATCCGGGATCATCGACAATGCGACCGCACCGGCGATACCCGAATACGCCTTGCGTGCGACCGAATTGACGCTCGACTGCACGTTTTGCAACTGCGACATATTCACGGCATCCGTCGGATTGATACCCGCGGCCACGTTCGTGAGACGACGTTCGTTCCCGGCCGACCCCACCGACACGGTGTTGGCCTCGTCGGCCACGGAACCGGCGCCCAATGCGACGGAATTCGATGCAGTGGCGTTGGAATTTGCACCGATCGCCGTGCTGTTGTTCCCGCTCGCAGCAGCACCGCTACCGTCGGCCAACGAGTTGGTGCCCGATGCCGTGGCGCTGGTGCCGATCGCGGTGCTGCTTGCCGCGACGGCCTTCGCGGCTTGCCCCACCGCCGTGCTGTTCGCCGCCGTCGCGGTGGACGATCCGCCGACAGCCGTGCTGTCGGTCCCCGTAGCCGTGCCGTTCAACAATTGCGTTTGCGCCGAAGACGCGGCCAGTTGCTGCGTCAGCGAGCTAAAGTTTGTCGACAAGCTACTGAGTTGCGATGACACCGCAAACAACTCACTGCCGTTGACGGCATCGGTGCTCGTCGCCGAAATCTGGCCTGCCGCGACGTTCGTGATCTGACGTTCCGCGCCCAACGAACCCACGCTGACGACACCAACCGGCGCCGCGCCCGCGAAGTTGAATGTTGTTCCGCCGATCGCAATGCCCGTTTGGGCATTCGCCACGGACGTCACTGAACTCGTGCCCAGTGCTACCGAATTGGCGGTCGAGGCCGTCGCCCCAATGCCGAATGCGATGGCGCCCACGGCTGTCGCACTGCTGACGCCGCCTATCGCGATCGAATTGACCTCGGACGATACGGAATCCGTGCCGATCGCGATCGAGTTGGTGTTGGTGGCGTGTGCTTGGAAGCCCAATGCCGTCGCGCCGGATCCCGAAGCCGTCGTGAGCGCGCCGAGCGCCGTACCGAAATTTGCGCTGGCCGTGGAGCGGCCGCCGATCGCCGTTGCTTCGAAGGTGGACTGCGATGATCCGCCGACCGATACGGCATCGTTGCCGTTGGCGTTAGCCGCGCCGCCAAGCGAGGCGGTGTTGTTGCCGATAGCCCGCGATCCGCTGCCGATAGACGCTGCATTTACCCCGTTCGCGGCCGCGTTGTCGCCTACGGCCACTGCCGCGCCGCCGTTAGCCGAGGTCGCGAGGCCGATTGCCACGTTAAATGCGCTGCCGTCCGAGCCGGCGATCACGGGAAACGTGCCGCCCGTGTTTGCCGCGCCCCCGGAATAAACGTTCGTTCCGTTGTCGCTGCCGGATGCATAGTTGTCCGCATACGCATGCCCGATCGGAAGCAGCGTCAGTGCCGCCAATACGGCGAGCGACGCACGCGATTTCATGGGGGCGCCATCGTTGGGCGCCTGTTCGAGCGCTGCATGGCGTGTTTGCGCGGCGCGCGCAAGTACCAGGTGTCGTCCGTTTGTCTTCATGAATTCCTCTTCTCGATATTCGTTGCTTGACCCGCCACACGCGCGGGAGCGGTATGACGTGCGGATGACGGCGTTCGCCGATCGCTATCTTTTTGCGCATGCTGGCTTCATCGACGTCCGGCGCATTGTGGTAATGCAACGCCGGCGCGGCCCTTTGATGCGGCGTCGAAATCGTTTGAACGAGGGGAAAAGTTTGACGCGCCGCGATGCGCGGCACCCGATGGCATCGAGCCGTTGTCCGCGCGCCGACGCCATCGGCTGCCACGGACGGCAAGGCGACACGAAACGTTACGCGCCCGCACGCGCCTAGACGATGTAAAAACAACAGTCAATCGGTGAAACACTTGTTGTGTCGTTGCTTTTTTAAATCCCTGGCAAAATGTCGCATCCGATTCACGTCAATCCCACATGTTGCATAGCCGGCCCATCCTTAGCGACGCGCATATCCTGGTCGTCGACGATCAGCCGGACCAGCTCCGCCTCTTGATCGAGATTCTGCGCAGTGCCGGTTGCCGAATCAGCATCGCTTTCGACGGATCCCAGGCTTACCAGCGAGCGCTGGCCATTTCTCCCGACCTGATCTTGATGGACGTCCGGATGCCACGGATGGACGGGTTCGCGGCCTGCCGCCTGCTTGCCGAAACGCTGGAAACCTGTGCGATTCCCATCATCTTTTTGACTGCCGCGGGCAGCTTGGACGAGCGTCTTGAAGGGTTGGACATCGGTGGCGTCGACTACATAGCGAAGCCGTTCGAGCCGGCCGAAGTGCTGGCTCGAATACGCGTTCATCTCGCTCGTGTCAGCCGGCATGCACAAGAGCAGCCCGATACGTCGATTACCGATCCGGCCGGTAACAAGGTTATCGTTCGAGCCGCCATTCGACATCTGTCGCAACGGCTGAGCGCCCCGCCGACGGTGGAACAACTGGCCCGTTTGGTCGGCACAAACGAAAAGCGTTTGTCGCGCGCGTTTCGGGAAGACTTGGGGCAAACGGTGTTCGAATATCTGCGCACCGAACGCTTGCGCATCGCTCAGCGTTTGCTCACCACGACATCCTTGAGTGTCGTCAACATCGCCGAGGAAATCGGTTTTTCGAGCGCGGCCAATTTCGCTACCGCATTTCGCGAGCGATTCGGCGTAACGCCATCGGCCTATCGCGATGAGCAGCACGTTCAGGAGTCGGCGCGGGCCGAGGTGCCGTGCCTTGATCCCACGTAATCTCGAGATGCCGGCGATGGTATGGCTGCGGCTGCTCGTTCTATGCCTGAGCGCGTGGGCGACGTGCGCATTTGCCGGCTGCCCGGAATCCGTCGGACAACTCACTCGGGCGATGCCTGCGCCCGCGTCCGCACCGACACCCGCACCCACAGCCGGGCCCACGCTCGCACAAGTACAAGTATTCGAAGACGTTTCCGGACGGATGCGGCTCGACGATGTCATCGCACTGCCGACCGGGACGCCGACGGGATTCGTACCGGTTGGATCCGGCGGCATGAGGCCCGGTTTTTCTCGATCGGCATGGTGGTTGCGCGCGGTGGCCAGTAATCGCGGCACGGCGCAAAAGCCGTTCGTTCTAGCGTTGCCCGAACCGCGACTCGAAAACGTGACCTTCTACCTCGAGCGGAGTGGACATTGGGAGCGCGAGTGCCTTGATTCATCGCAGGAATCGACGTCCCGCTATCCGTTAGTGCGATTCACGCTCGGTCCCGGCGAGCAGGTGGGCATCCTCATTCGCGAAGCCGGCGATACCGCGCTCGCCTTGCAACCTAAGCTATATTCGCCGGCCGAATACGACGCGTTGGAGCGGCGCGATACGCTTTGGGGCGGCGCCTTGATTGGCGCGATGCTGGCGCTTGGCTGGTGCGCGCTGCTGATTGCGTATTCTTCGCGCAGCGCTGCATTTCTGTCGCTCGCGGCGTTGTGCTTGACCACCGCCTTGTACGAAGCTGGCATTCGCGGTTATACCAAGCTTTATCTATGGCCGGACGCGGCAGGATGGAACGCTAAGAGTGTGCCGGTGTTCGGCTGCACGAGCGTACTGCTGTTTCTCGTCTTTATTCTGAGCATCGCCCGGGGCGAGAAAACCAACGTCCCGGCGCGGCGGATTCTGATTGCGTTCGCGGTGATGGAATTCGTGTGCGCAACCGGAGCCGCATTCGGCAATCTGTATTTTTTCGATCAAGCCGCTCTGATCGTCAACGTGTTGCTCGGCATTGCGGAACTGGGTATCGCAGCCGTGCTTTCGCGTCGGCGCACGCCTACCGCGAGACTGATGCTCGTGACGGTCACCTTCGGCGCCTTCAACTTCGCCTCGCATGTCGCCGAAAGCGTTGGCCTGCTCGCGCATGGCCCGGCTTGGTTGAATTCGGATATCCATCCGAACCCGGTGATTGCCGTCACCGGCTTGGCCACGCACCTTGCGGTGCTCGCGGCATGGATCAACCATGTCCGCCGTCAGCGGCACGAGGCGCACCAAGCCCTCATCGAATGGCAAACCAGCGAGCAGGAACGTTTGCGCCATGAGGTGGCGCGGCGCACGCTCGAACTCAACGATGCGTTGCTCGATGCGCAGGAAAAAAACCGGCAGAAGATCGAAACGCTCGGTTACGTCAGTCATGATCTTCGTGCGCCGCTGGCGACCATCGCCAGCTACGCCAAGCTGTTGCGGGACAAAGCCGATTCCCGCCAGACGTCGCTGGTTCTTGCGATCGAGCGCAGTGTGACCTATCAGTTGGCGCTGATCGATGAGTTGGTCGGGTATGCGAACGCCGAACTTCGGCCATTGGACATTGCGCCGACGGCCACGGATTTGCCGGTGCTGCTGAGCGACGTGGCCGAGTATTCGATCGCGCTGGGCGCACAGCAGAACAACCGGTTCTTTTATCAGGGGCTTACCTCGCTGCCGCGTTGGCTGACGCTCGACGGACGCCGATTGCAGCAGGTGTTGCTCAATCTGCTGTCGAACGCGTCGAAATTCACGCGCGACGGCATCGTCATGCTGACGGTACGGGCCCGCGCGGAGAGCGGGCAATGGCTCATCGGTTTCGAAGTGGCCGATACGGGCATTGGCATCGACATCGATCGTCAATCCGATTTGTTCTCGGCACTGAGGCAGATGGAATCGGTGAACGGCACCACGGGCCTCGGCCTAGTCATTGCCCACCGTATCGTCAAGACGATGGGTGGCGAGTTGCGCGTATCGAGTGCCCCGCAGCGCGGTACCTCGTTCTCGTTCGAGATCGTCGCCCCCGGCGTCGGTGTGGCCGATACGGCCAAGGCTGAAATGGTGTCTTATTCGTCGTTGACGGCAGGCGACGGCGCGCGGCTTCGTGCACGCCGATATGATGTGTTTGCCGCTCCGCCCGTGGACGATCGTCGAACATTGGCCACGCTTGCAAAGGATGGGCGCATGACCGATATCGAGCGATGGATAGAAGGTATGAGGGAAGCCGAACCGGCTTATGACGCGTTTTTGGCCGAGCTTCGTTATTGTCTGGAAGCGCTCGATTTCGCCGGGATCGAAGCGCTCGCCGGTTTGGACGCGGCGGCCGTTCCGGTGTACGCATAGACAGTGCCCGGCGTGCGTCTCACATAGACCGAATCTCAAGCGCTTTGTTTCGTCCAATCTCGACATGGCCACGCGGGCCGCGGGTTGGGGCGAACCGCTGCCGAAAGGGGAAGGGCGCGGGGTATCGGTCATGCGCGCGTTCGGCAGCTACTTGTCGATGGTTGCTCACGTCGCAGTGGATCCTGAAGGGCAAGTGCGCGTCAAGCGTGTGGTGTGTGCGGTCGATTGCGGGATGACCGTGAACCCCAAGACAATCGAGGCGCAAATCGAAGGCGGTGTGGTATTGATATAATCCCGGACTCACAAAAATTAAACAGCACTGCTGAGAGAGCATTTCCGAAGATTACGGCCGAATCGAAAGGAGCCATCCGTCCATGCAAAGCGCAAGAACAAGCAACAGAGAACGCTGAGGCAGTCGCAAAACGCCGCAAGCCGCCTTTTCGCATAAAAGCCGGTCCGTTAAACGTTCGCTGACAGTTCAGCCGAGCGATGCCGTCGCTCGGCTGCGCTCGACCTCGTCGTTGATCTGTTTGCCCATCTTTTGGTGGAAAGACCTGTCTTGTCCTATATCGATCAAATCCGCCGCGTCGCGGAAATTACGAGCACGTTCGGCAAACGACCTATTCGCACGAATTGGGGTTGCGATCGCCAGCGCGAGTTCGACTACCTGCTCGCGTTGCTCTACGCCGATATCCGTGAAGGGCTGATGACGGGCTTGACCGGGCGTCTAGTCTACGTAACGGCCCACACCAAGCTAATGGCGTCGCGGTTCCTTGGTCTGCCGGTCGGCATTGAAATGTACGCTGTCGATACCGGTCAATTCCGTACGGTGAACGGGATCATCGTGGAAGTGCGTATCGGCGCGTCCGATGGCGAGCTAACGTGTTATGAGTTCACTGTGGTCGATGCTGTCACACTGCTGCGCGGCAAACACAACTCTCGCATCTTCAAGCAGCAATGCTTACCCGACATATTTCAGACGCTGTTCAGCGAATACAGCCGCACCCCGGCATTTTCCCGGGCCGTCGACCTCGACCTATCGATGCTCGGCAGCGGACATTACCCTGAGCGCGCATTCGTGCGGCAAGCCGACGAGCCGGACGGTAAATTCATCGAGCGGCTTGCGCGCCGCGACGGCGTGACGTATTTCGCCCGAGCCGGCGACCGCGGCGGCAAGTGCGGCCGCGACAGCCCCGCGCCCATGCACACCATCGCCATGTTCGACGAGCCGATGCGCCTACCGCGGACGCGAGCCGGGGCACTGCGCTATCGCCGTCACTCCGGAACGGATACGAAGGAAGGGATCGTTTCGATCACATGGACACAGGCGATCACGCCGCGAAAAACGGCTGTGCTGTCGCCCGATTACAAGACTGCTGAGGTAGACCGCGCGGCGTATACCAGCGGCGTGGATCATGGCGAAGCGGGTAACGGGCTCGCCGCGCTGCTCGCCGACTACCGCATCTACGGGCCCCATGCGGGAGACTCCGAACGTGATCTGGAGCGGCTTGCGCGGGCGAGGATGTTGTCGCACGACCATCGCGCGCAGCGCGTGGATTTCCTGGGCAATGTAGTGGATCTCGGTCTGGGCGAATGGTTCGACCTCGAAGGGTATTCCCCATTGGCCCTGAAGCCCGAGGAAGAGCGGCAGTTCGTCACGATCGAGCTGCACCGGCGTCTATGGAACAACCTGCCTAAGGCGATCGATGAGCGCGCTCAACAGGTGTTTGCGGCGAGCCGTACGCGTTTTGCCGGCCCGATCGAAAACTCGGCCTTCGGCACGGATTACGCGCCTTTGAGCGGCGAGCGTTACGAGATTGCCTTCTCGTGCGTCCGCCGAGGCGTGCCGCTCACGCCCGCTTATGATCCGCGCATCGACTTACCTCCGACACCGCCCATTCTTGGGCGAGTCGTCGCATCGAAGGGCATGCCCCTGTCGACCGACGAGTATGGCCGTGCCTGGGTGCAATTGCTCGGGCTGAGCCCGAAAGATCACGAGGATGGCGCGGGAACGAGCGGTACACCAGCGGATAGCGCGCCCCTGCTGGTGCTCAATCCCTGGGCGGGCGAACGGTATGGCTTCTCGTTCCCGCTACGCCCTGAGATGCTCGTGGTGCTCGACAGCCTGGCGGGCGATCCGGATCGCTTGTTCATCAAGGGCACGCTCAACGATGTGCGCCATATGCCGACGGCGTTCTCGCATGTGACGCAATTACCGGATAACCCGTACATGCTTGGCTTGCGCAGTCGGGAAATCAACGGCGGGCGGGGTAATCAGGTTGTCCTCAGCGACTGGCCTGGACAGATCAATGCGCAAGTTGCGAGTGACGAGGGCTACTCTCAGCTCAACCTTGGACACATTGCTCATCCAAGCGATAGCGGTCGCGGCAAGTCACGCGGATACGGCGCGGAGCTGCGCACCGACGCGGCTCTGGTTGCCCGCGCAGCGCAAGGCTTGATGTTGACCACCTACGCACGCACGGCGGCGAGTGGTGGGCTGCTCGACCGTACCGAAATGCTGGAATTGCTGGACCACTTCGGTGAACTGTTCACGGCGATGGGCGATTACGCGCACCAGCACGGGCTGCAAGGCCCGGACAAGGCGGGACTCGACCGGCTCGGGCAAAAGCTGAAGCAGTGGAGTTCAGAGCCGGGAGCCAATGACGGCGACATGATGGCGTTCGCCGCGCGCGGCGGTAGCGGTCACTTCACGCCGAAGACGCATGCCGTGTTCGCCGGCGAGAACGTCGATCACGCGGCGGCAAAGCATATCCAAATGACGGCGGGCGCTCGCCTACACGCGTCGGCACGCGAACAGGTGGAATTGAACGCGGGCGCAGGGCTCAAGGCGACGGCCGCACATGGCCCGATGCAACTGGAAGCGCATGACGACGTAATTCGAATGGCGGCGCAGAAGGCGGTGGAAGTGCAGTCGCTGACGGATGTGATTCGACTTGCTGCAAGCAAGGCAATCGAACTGCAATGCGGTGGGGCCGTCATCCGCATTGCGGACGGCAACATCGAGATTCACGCACCGGGCGGGATTACGTACAAGGGTAGCTCGCACGGCTTTGACGGGCCGTCAAGCAACCCTACTCAACTAACGCCCTTCAAGCCATCGCATCAGGCGCAGTACGTGTTGAAGGATCAGGCCGACGGCACGCCGTTGCTGCGCCAGCCGTATTCATTGAAAACGCCGGACGGGAAGACGCTGCGCAGCGTCACGAACGAGCGTGGAGAGACCGCGCCGGTGTTCACGCAGGATGCACAGGATGTGCCGTTGCAGGCCCTGCAAGCGAAGCCGACGCCGACTGAATCGTGGCAGTTCGCGGGACAGGGCGAGCCGAGCATTGCGAAGGATTACATCGATTCTTGAGAGGGCCGATAGATGGCAAGCACAATGGTGCAAGTGGCGACCGCTTGCACGACGGTCAACGAACAAAAGACCTATGCGGAACTCCCGCCCGGGACAAAGGGCTACTTGCAGGAGAAGATCGAGTACGCGCTGAAGGCGCCGGATATCGTGGATATTCGGCTGCCGGATGGATCCAATACGATTGCGTTGCTCAAGCAACTGGTGATGACCGCGGCGCTTCGAGTTGACGAGCGGCTAGCGAAAGTACTACTGGCAGTACAAGGCCGAGGTCAGCTTCGATATGTAGCCCGACCTCATTACGAATGGACCGCGTAGCACCGATTCCCATTCCTTAGCGATGAGGTCATGGATGAGCCGGGCGGGCGTCAGGCATAGCTTGAACCCGTTCCCACCAGGTATGCGTGTGGGTTATCTTCGGCGACCCGACGTCATCATCGTAAAGAATCCGGCTGGACAGGTGGCCGGGGCGCGGCGATGTCGATCACGAGGGCAAGCCGGCACGACCGACAATTCGCTGCGCCTTGTGGAAGTGAAGTTCCCGGGCGATGCAGTGGGGAAATCGCCAAGAGGAAGCCTATCGTAAGATCGCGGGAAATCCTGGCGAGTACATGCGCCGCATGACTGTGATCGACGTGAGCGACTGCAATGGCGAACTCGAAAAGGCGCGCGAGCGAGTACTGGCGATGTCGCCTGAAGAACGTGCCGAGGAACGAAAACAACGTCTTCGGGCGCCGATTCGCAGTGTCGAGCCGATTCCCGATCCAGCCTGGTACGAGGCATGGGTTGGGCACGCGCAACGACTGGAGCGGGACGGCGAAGGTGCGATTGGGTCCGTCTGGGATATGCTGAACGACGGCGTCAGCCACGTATCCGCGGAGGCGCAGGCTTGGCTACAAAATCACGCCCCGTGGGTGATGACGGCTGGCGCATGGGTGACGGATACCGCCTCGACGACTTGGGCGTGGGTTGACGACAAGGGCCACGAAATCTACCGCTACACGACGGCGCAACTGAAGGCCGGCTGGGATGCCATCGTTCGGGAGACGGATCTGACGTGGGACGCGCTCGACGAAAATCGACTGGACGCAAGTTGGCACCTCCGTTATTAAGGGCCTTGTGGTTGTGGTGGTGACTGTGGCGGGAGCGGTCGTCGCGTTCGTGCTGGCCGAAGCACTGGTGGCGATTCTATTGGCGCTCGTGGCAATAATCGCGACGGCGTCGGCTGCGACCCTGACCGCATTGGCGGCAGCACTCGGCGTTTCGGCCGCGGCCGGTCTCGCGACTGCTTCGTAACCATCATTCGATTCATGACGGAAGAAACAAACAGAATGAGCGACACTGAGAACAAGCGTCCGGTCGTGCTTGAGCCATTTGCGGCGCATGCGCGTTACTTCGAAGATTTGAGCGTTCGTCTGCCGGATAACAGCTTCGCCGTGAGGCCGGGCGTTATCGGCACGGTGTATTTTTCTGGTGGCTCAAAGCCCGAAGGGCGACGTGGTCTGCTGGCCTGCTTCGATCGATTCGACGAGCTTTTTGGCGAACATCTGATCAGCGGCAAGGACGAGGACTTGGGCAAGTTCGCCAAGAAGACGGCCAAAGGCGTCGAGAAGATTCGCAAGGCGATCAGTGATACGCCCGAGTTCATGCAGGTCAGCGTCATGCGTTCGAGTGCGCCAAATCCGACCACGGCACCCGAATACCAGATCGGAACGCTGACAGAGTCGGGCCGAGTCCGGAAGAGTACGAAGCGCCGAGCGGCTATAAAGTACCGAAGGGACGAGGAAATGGAGTTTTCGTACCTGAAATTTAGCGTACCGATGGAACTCGTCACGCGCCGGGAGGGTCTCGCGACAATATGAGAACTTCTGCGATATATATGTGAGCAATTGGATGTGCGGGGAGGCTACGGTGGTCTGTCCGCTGTGACCGCCTACAACTATCACAACTGGCAGGCGCAGGAATGGGCGATTGCCGAACGCTTTAGCGGCATCGAAATCGACTGCTGTGCTCACCTCGGCAGAGAGGAATACGATCCCGTACTCGTACGAAGGCGAGATCGGGGGCGGCAATGACCGCGAACTGTATCGGCTACCTGGAACCGTGGGGCGAAAGTCGGGCGTTGGGGCTTCATAAAGGGCGTGAACTGGTACACGGTGCTTGGCGATCTATTCGTCGAGCGGCTTGGCGGCGACGCGGCGCTGCGCAAGGCGCTGGATCGGGAAGATATCGGTGTCGAGCGTATCAACCACTGCGTGCTGGTGCGTGCCGGTCCCTTTCCTCGATTGGGCGCGCCCGAGGAAGGCTTGCCGGAGCCGTATGTGTTCGTCAACAAGGTTCTACGAGTACTGCGCAACCCGAGACCAGACGGGCTCCACTTCTACGATCCGCACTTGCCGAATGCGGACAGCAGAAACGCGCGCTCCTGGCAAGCGCGTTTCGATTTGCCCAATGCTCGGCAGATCCCTGAGCCGCCCAAGATCGTGCCGCCACGTCCTGGGAAAATGCGCAATAGCGTAGTAGGTGGCAGTCCGTGTCCGGAAGCTGGCTGGTGGTACACACACGCGATGCAAAACAGTCGCCGATATTTCAAGCAGGGCGAGATCATGCCGGCCATCGAAGGCAACTCGTGGGGCTGGACGCTCTGGATTTGGGCGCGCGGCCAAGATAGCGACGCCTGACGTCGGTTGGGTTGCTGGCCGACGCGTTGGAGCCCGCGATGCTTCCCTCGCACGCGCAGTTCAACAGATCGTGATTGATCGTTGCGCTCCGGAATGATTTGCCACATTTTTCGGCTACGATGAGTTTGCCGAAGCCGCTGTACCGAATGGATTCCCGTCATAGCGGCTTCGTGTGGCTTTCATCGCCCCATAAGACCAAAATCACGGAGCATCTATGGTAGGTCTGTGCCTTAAAACCGCGATACTCAATCTACAAACTGCCGCGCAACTCAGTTAGAATCGCCCCCAAATTTGGAAAAACAACGGATTCTGGGAGCGTGCGCCATGCAACGCGGCACGATTGAACGAGCAATCAAATGGGGTGTCGCGGCAGCCGCGGCTTTGAGTTTACTGGCCGCGACGACATGGCGTGCCGATGCGGCACGCATCGCACAGGTCTCGCCGCAGGGCACGGTGACGAAGGTTCGCCAAGTCGTCGTGAAATTCGACGAATCGATGGTGGCATTCGGTGCGCCCGATCTACCCGCGCCGGCGTCCGTCAAATGTAGCGATCCTTCGGCCAGCTCCGGCCAATCGCGCTGGATCGACAATAAAACCTGGGCGTGGGATTTCACCGCCGATTTACCGCCGGGATCGAGTTGTTCCGTCGATTTGAAGGACGGGTTGAAGTCGTCGGCCGGCACGGCGCTGGCGGGCCCGAAGCACTATGCCTTTCAAACCGGTGGCCCGTTCGTCGAAAACATCGAACCGGACGATGTGACAATCGAAGAACATCAAGCGTTCGTGCTTCGGTTGAACGGTCCGGCCACCGATGCCTCGGTCCTGTCCCATGTTTGGTGCGAATCGAGCGCGCTCGGCAATCGCATCCCGGTACGGAACGTGGATGCGGATACTCGCACGGCATTGCTCAAGCGCTTCGATCTGAAAAAGGAAGCGTCGCGGGTGCTGACGCTCCAATGCCAGCAGGCTTTGCCGTCTGGAACGAAGGCGCAACTCGTCTACGGCAAAGGCGTGGCGAGCCCGAGCGGCATCGCGAACGATGTCGAGCGCCGTTTCAACTTCACCGTGCGCAATCCGTTTTCGGTCGAGTTCTCGTGCGAGCGCGAAAATGCCAAGGCGCCTTGCACGCCGCTGCTTCCGGTTCGGCTCCAGTTCAATGCGCCGATCTCGCGTGAAGATGCCGAGAAAATCCGGATCGAAGGCCCCGATGGCAAGATCAAACCGAAGTTCGCCGACGACGACAAGGATCCGCAAACCGACAAGGTCGAATTCGCTGCTCCGTTGCCCGAACGCGCCGATCTCACGATCGTATTGCCGTCGAACCTGAAGGATGTCAGCGGCCGTCCGCTCGCGAATGCCGATCTATTCCCATTGAAAACCGCGACGGCGGCGCTGCCTCCGCTCGCGAAATTTTCGTCGGGCACGTTCGGCATCATCGAACGCTTTGCCGAACCAGGCATGCCCGCGCTCGTGCCCGTGACGTTGCGCAACGTCGAGGCCGATTTGCATATTCAGGGCCTCAACGCCGGCACGTCCAAGTTCACCACGCTGCGCGTCAATTCCGATGACGGCGTCTTACGCTGGATGCGCGACGTCGAACTATTCGACGCCTATACAATGCGGCGCAGCGAGATCGCCAAACGGAACCCGCAGCTGCTTCGGCATAATCCGCACCCTGTGATCGTCCGCGACGACGCGGCATCGCAAGTGGACGCAAAGGATCCGGCGATCGATGTTCGCTCCTTGTCGTTGCTCGCGGGCTTGCCGGGCGTGGAAGCACTGACGTTGCCGAAGGCCGATCCGAAGACGCTGCGGCCGTTCGAAGTGGTCGGTGTGCCGATCGCGAAGCCCGGTTTCTACATCATCGAGTTGTCGTCGCCCGCACTTGGTGCGTCGTTGCTCGGCAAGAAGGCGCCGATGTATGTGCGTACTGCGGTGCTCGTCACGAACCTCGGCGTTCATTTGAAGCAGGGGCGCGAGAACAGCCTCGTATGGGTCACGACGCTCGATAAGGGCGATCCCGTGCCGAACGCCGCCGTGCGCGTGAGCGATTGCAACGGCACGCAACTCGCGGCGGGCAAAACCGATGCGCACGGCCTGCTGACGATCGACGGACACCTGGCCGGTCCACCGACCTGCCGCGACGGCAGCTTCGACGGCATCTTCGTCTCGGCCCGCGTGGACGATCCCAAGACGGGCCCCGATATGGCGTTCGTCCGCTCGGATTGGAATCGCGGCATCGAAGCGTGGCGCTTCAACGTGCCGACCGATACGAGCCAAGACAAGACGGTGCGCGCGCACACCGTGTTCGATCGTACGCTGCTGCGGGCGGGCGAGACGGTATCGATGAAGCACTTCTTGCGTGTCGAGACGATGCATGGCCTGGGTTTCCCGAAGTCGTACCCAACGCGTTTGACGATTCGTCATCTCGGCAGCGGGCAAACCTGGCATTTCCCGTTGACGTGGGCCGCCGATCACACGGCCGATTCGACGTTCGCGATTCCGGCTTCCGCCAAGCTCGGCGAGTACGACGTTTCGCTCGACGACGGCAAGCCCGGCAGCAACGGATCGGGCGCCGACAGCGCGGACGCGGACGATTCGCCCGCCCACAGCTACGATTCGGGCAGCTTCCGCGTCGAAGAATTCCGCTTGCCGGTGTTCAAAGGCAGCATCGGCGTACGGGACGAGAAAGCGCATCCGCTGATCGCGGCAAGCCAAGCGCCGCTGACATTGCAGATCGACTATTCGTCGGGCGGCGGCGCAGCGAGTTTGCCGGTACAAATTTCGGCGTTGATGACGACGACATCGCCTTCGTTTGCCGATACGTATTCCGATTTCAGCTTCGAGCCGTACGTGAAGCCGAAAGACGGCGCGGCCTCCTCGCCTTCGGATGACGAAGCGCAAACGGAACAGCAGGCGGACAGCGATTCGTCCAAGCTTATCGCCGATAAAGTACCCGTGACGCTCGACCGCAACGGGGCCGGGGCCGTCATGCTCAAGGACCTGCCGCACGTCGATGCGCCGAAGCGGCTTCAACTCGAAGCGACATTCGCCGATCCGAACGGCGAAGTGCAAACCCTCAGCGGCAATGCAACGTTGTGGCCGGCGGCCGTCGTGGCCGGCGTGAAGTCGGGGCAATGGGTGTCCGTCGGTCGTACGGTGCCTGTGCAAGCGCTCGCCGTGGACTTGCAAGGCAAGCCGCGTGCCGGCGTGCCGCTCGAAGTGCGAGGGATCGCGCGTATCACGGTTTCGACGCGTAAGCGGATGGTCGGCGGCTTCTATGCCTATGACAACCGCACCGAGACGAAGGATCTCGGCACCGTGTGCAGCGGCAAGAGCGACGATCACGGGCTGTTGCATTGCGACGCCAAACTCAAGGAAGCGGGCAACGTCGACTTGGTCGTGACGGCCAAGGATGGCGACGGCAATGTATCGACAGCCACGACGTCCGTGTGGGTGACGCGCGAGGATGAACTGTGGTTCGGCGGCGAGGACACGGATCGGATCGACGTCTTGCCGGAAAAAAGCGCTTACCAACCGGGCGAGACGGCGCGTTTTCAAGTGCGCATGCCGTTCCGGTTTGCGACCGCGCTCGTGGCCGTGGAGCGTGAGGGTGTGATCGAGACGCACGTCGTGAAGTTGGACGGCAAGGACCCCACGGTTTCGCTGAAGGTGCAGCCCGGTTGGGGCCCGAATGTGTATGTGTCGGTGCTCGCGTTGCGCGGGCGGATTCACGAGGTGCCGTGGTACTCGTTCTTCACCTGGGGATGGAAGGCGCCGCTCGAATGGGTGCACGCCTTCTGGTACGAAGGCCGCCACTACGAGGCGCCGACGCCGCTCGTCGATCTCTCCAAGCCGGCGTATCGATACGGTCTGGCTCAGATCAAGGTGGGCACGGACGACCATAAGCTCAACGTGACGGTCGCGCCCGATGCGAAGACTTACACGGTGCGGGGCAAGGCGCACGTGAAACTGCATGTGCAAATGCCGAACGGCAAGCCGGCGCCGGCGGGGACGCAAATCGCCGTCGCCGCGGTGGACGAGGCGTTGCTCGAACTGCTGCCGAACGATAGCTGGGATTTGCTCGACGCGATGCTGCAACAGCGCGCCTACGGCGTGGAGACGTCGACGGCGCAAATGGAAATCGTCGGGCGTCGCCACTTTGGACGCAAGGCGGTGCCGGCCGGGGGCGGGGGCGGACATAGCCCGACGCGCGAGTTGTTCGACACGCTGTTGCTGTGGAATCCGCGCGTCACGCTCGATGCGAACGGCGAAGCGACGGTCGATGTGCCGCTCAACGATTCGTTGACGAGCTTCCGCATCGTCGCGATCGCAGCCGTGGGCGACGGTACGTTCGGCACCGGCAGCACGACGATTCGCAGCACGCAAGACCTCCAACTGATTTCGGGGTTGCCGCCGCTCGTCCGTGAGGGCGACCGATTCCGCGCGCAATTCACGGTGCGCAATACGACGGCGCGGGCGATGAAAGTACTCGTTACGCCGGACGTGCCCGGCGTACCGTTGCAGCCGCAAACGGTCGATCTCGCAGCCGGCTCCGCGCGCGAGGTTGCATGGACGGTGACGCCGCCCGACGGCCTATCGGATGCGACGCCTGCCGCGTTGACCTGGCGTGTCTCTGCGGCCGAGCAAGGCGGGCCGCATGCGAGCGATGCGCTCAAGGTCGCGCAGCGCGTGGCCGCGGCCGTTCCGGTGACGGTCCAGCAAGCAACGGTGACACAAGTCGACGGCACCTTCGCCTTACCGGTAGCCGTTCCCGCAAACGCGACGGCCACGCAGGCCGGCGCGGTGCGCGGCGGCATCGCGGTGTCGTTGCAGCCCAAGCTCTCCGACGGTTTGCCGGGGGTACGTCGCTGGTTCGAGCGCTATCCGTACGGTTGTCTCGAGCAGTTGACCTCGCGTGCGCTGGGGATGAACGACCTGGCCCAATGGCAGGCCGTGCTCGCACGGATGCCTGTGTACCTCGACCATGACGGTTTGGCGAACTATTTCCCGCCGAGCGACGACAGCGGCAACACGGGTAGCACGACGCTCTCCGCGTATTTGCTGGCAGTCACCGACGAAGCCTCGAAGCTCGATTCGCGCTTTGCATTGCCCGACGACATCCGCGCCAAGCTCGAAGGCGGGCTCGTCAACTTCGTGGAAGGCAAGCTTACGCGCAAGGTTTGGGCGCCGCGCCAAGATCTCGACTTGCGCAAGCTCGGCGCTATCGAGGCGCTGTCGCGGTACGGCGCTGCGCGCCCCAGCATGCTCGAATCGATCGCGATCGCGCCGAATCAATGGCCGACCTCCGCGGTGCTCGACTACTACGCGATCCTCGCGCGCGTGAAGGACATCCCGCAACGAGACGAGAAGCTCGCACAGGCGGAACAGATCATTCGTGCGCGCTTGACCTACCAAGGCACGCGTCTGTCGTTCTCGACGGCCGAGGGCGACGATCTGTGGTGGCTGATGACGGACCCGGAATCGAATGCCGCGCGCGTGCTGTTGACGTTCGTCGACGCACCGGGATGGAAGGACGAGATGCCGCGTCTCGTGGCGGGCCTGTTGGCGTTGCAAAGCGGCGGCGCATGGTCGACCACCACCTCCAATCTTTGGGGCGAGCTGGCCGTTGCGGCGTTTTCGCGTGCGTTCGAAAGCACGCCGGTGACGGGCCAGACGAAGCTCGATCTCGGCACGAACTCAAAGACGATCTCTTGGAGCCAACCGGCGGCGCCTAGCCAGAACGCCGCCTCGGCCACTGCCGTGACGAAGACGGCGAACACGCGTAGCGAGTTGTTGCCGTGGCCGGGCGAGGCACGCAACGGGCCGGTTCCGCTGACGCTCACGCAACAGGGAACCGGCAAGCCGTGGGCGACGATCGAGAGCTTGGCGGCGGTGGCGCTCAAAGCGCCGTTCGCGGCCGGGTATCGAATCACGAAGACGGTCACGCCGGTCGATCCGGCGGTGAAGGGGGTCTACACGCGCGGCGACATCGTGCGTGTGCACCTCGACATCGAAGCGCAAACGGACATGACATGGGTGGTCGTCGACGATCCGGTGCCGGCGGGCGCGACCATTCTCGGTTCGGGCCTCGGTCGCGATTCGCAGGTGGCGACAGCGGGCGAGAAATCGGACGGCAGTGCTTGGCCCGCATACGTCGAGCGTGGCTTCGACGGGTATCGCGCGTACTACGATTTCTTGCCGAAGGGCAAATTGTCGATCGAGTACACGATTCGGTTGAACAACGCCGGAACGTTCGGCCTGCCGCCTACGCGTGTCGAGGCGCTTTACGCACCCTCGACCTACGGCGTGTTGCCGAATGCGAATGTCGTCGTGCACATGCCGGCGGCAGCGCAGCAATAAGAAGGAGCGCAGATGCAATCGAAGCGAGGCGTGGTGCGGATGCGCGCCGTGCTCTGCGCGGTGCTGCTGGTGGCGGCGCCGTGCGCCCACGCCCTGCCCACGTTCGTGCAAGTTCGCGACGCGTGGCGCAGTTCCGATTGGCTGCTTCTGTCGCGCGACGGGGTGCCACTCGAACGAACCCGTATCGACAAGACGGAGCGTCGCGGCGAGTGGGTCGCGCTGGCCGATGTTTCGCCGGCACTACGAGAGGCGATCGTCGTATCGGAAGACAAGCGCTTTTACGAGCATAGCGGGGTAGATTGGCACGGCGCGGCAGCGGCCGCATGGGCCAATCTATGGAACACGCGCACGCGCGGGGCGTCCACCGTCACGATGCAATTGACAGGACTCCTAAGCGACGAGCCCGAGCATTCGGGAAGACGATCGATCGTCCAGAAGGCGGGCCAGGCGGTCGGCGCGCTGTGGCTGGAACGATCGTGGCGCAAAGACCAGATTCTCGAAGCGTATCTGAACCTAGTGCCGTTTCGCGGCGAAACGGTCGGCTTGTCGGCATTGTCGTTGACGTTGTTCGGCAAAGCGCCGTCGGGGCTCGACGAACGCGAGGCGGCCATCGCGGCGGCGTTGATTCGCGCGCCGAACGCGTCGTATCCCAAGGTCAGCGAACGGGCGTGCCGCATTTTGCGCGACATGAAGGCGCCGCAGCGTTGCGAGAACCTCGACAGCTACGTGCAACTGGCGTTTGCGCGGCCGGCGCCCGCGCTTCTCACCGTATCGCCCGATCCGGAATCGCTGGCACCGCATTTTGCCCGGCGGATCGCAGCCGAAGCGCATCCCACGGCAGGAACGCGCGTGGTGACGACGCTCGATGCGAAACTGCAACGCTTCGCGACCGATACGCTCAGACGCACGCTGGCCGAACTCAACGCCCCGGCCCATGCGCGCAATGTGCACGACGGTGCGGTGGTCGTGCTCGACAATGCGACCGGCAATGTGCTGGCATGGGTGGGCTCGTCGGGGGGGCTTTCGAGCGCGCGCGATGTCGATGCCGTGCTGGCCCGCCGTCAACCGGGCTCGACGCTTAAGCCGTTCCTCTATGCGGAGGCGATCGACGAGCGCCGTCTGACGACAGCCTCGCTGCTCGACGATTCCCCCCTCGATCTCCAAGCTGGCGGTGGCCTTTATATTCCGCAGAACTACGACAAGGATTTCAAAGGGTGGGTGAGCGTGCGCACCGCATTGGGTTCTTCACTCAATGTGCCGGCGGTGCGCGCAGTCGTGTTGGTGACGCCGCATCGCTTGGCGAAGACACTGACCGCGCTTGGTTTGCCGCTTGCGCAAAGCGGCGACTACTATGGGTTTTCGCTCGCGCTCGGCAGCCCTGACATCACGCTGCTGTCGCTCACGAATGCCTACCGCGCATTGGCGAACGGCGGCGTCGCCACGCCGACGCACGATCTGCCGCGTCCACCCGGGACGCACAACCGCGCCGACGCCGATGCGTCGCATCGCGTCTTCAGCGCGGCCACCACTTACATCATCACCA
The DNA here is from genome assembly GCA_963838695.1 of uncultured beta proteobacterium. Taxonomy (GTDB): domain Bacteria; phylum Pseudomonadota; class Gammaproteobacteria; order Burkholderiales; family Burkholderiaceae; genus Trinickia. The sequence goes on from CAWIRZ010000048.1 coordinate 402,342, forward strand.
CCGTTTTGTCGGACAACAACGCTCGAACGCGGACGTTCGGCTTCGACAGCCCGCTTGCCACGCGGTTTTTCTCGGCCGTGAAGACGGGCACGAGCAAGGACATGCGCGACAACTGGACGATCGGGTTTACGTCGCGCTATACCGTCGGCGTGTGGGTGGGCAATGCGGAAGGCGATGCGATGTGGGATGTCTCGGGCGTGACGGGGGCATCGCCGATCTGGGCGTCCATTGTCGAATATTTGCATCGGCAGGTGCCGAGCACGCCGCCCGCCATGCCTCCCGGTGTCGTGCAAACACGCGTCTCCTTCGACGGCAACGTCGAGCCCGCGCGCAACGAGTGGTTTCTCAAAGGCACGGAGATGTGCACCGTGCATCTCGCGGCGGACGCGGCCGGCGCCTCGGCGCGGTCGGCCGCCTACGCGCCGCCGCATGCGCAGAACCTGCAAAGCGCCGCACCGGGCATCGGCTCGCCTACGGACGGGACGGTATTTGCGCTCGATCCCGACATACCCGCGGCCCGCCAGCGCATCGTGTTCGAGCGAGCGAACGGAGCGTCGACGCGCAGCGTCTGGCGGCTGGACGGCAAGCTGCTCGGCCACGCCGAGCGTGTGCTTTGGCTGCCGTGGCCCGGGCAGCACGTGCTCGAACTCGCGGATGCGGAGGGCAAGCGTGTCGATGCCGTGCATTTCGAAGTTCGCGGTGCGACGGCGCGCATGGCCGCGCCGCCAGCCGGTTCTCCCGCGCAGCGCACGCCGCGCGCGCGGCCGGCTAAAGCGCCGGCGCTTGCACCGGGTGCCGGTTCCGCTCAGTGAGCGGTCCGGAGTTGATCGCCGGCGTTGCTCGCCAAGCCAACGTATCCCCCGATCGAAACGAGCGTCAGCAGCCCGGCGCTCAGGAAGGCTAGACGAAAATCGCCGAGCGTAAACGCGTGATGGGCGCTGTCGGCATTCAGCGCCGACGCGGCGCGCAGCGCCAGCGCGCCGAACGCGATACCGAGGCCCGTGGCCATTTGCGCCGACGCATTCCACAGCGTATTGGCCGCGCTCATTTGCGGCGACGGCACGTCCGCATAGGCGAGCGTCGCCATCGTCGAAAACTGCATCGAACGGGTGATGCCGTAGACGAGCACGACGAACAGCGTCCACGCAAGCGGAACGGCGGGCGTCAATAGGCCGCAAGCGATCGTAAATACGCCGCAGATCATGCAATCGATGATCGCCACGCGCTTGAATCCATAGCGTTGCAAGATCGATGTCGTGAGCGCTTTCATGCCGAGATTGCCGATTGCGCTTGCCAGGAGCAGCAGGCCCGAGTGGAAGGCGGACAAGCCGAAGCCGATCTGAAACAACAGCGGCATCAGGTAGGGCACGGCGCCGATGCCGATCCGTGTGAGCGAGCCGGTGACGACCGTAACCGAAAAGGTGGGAATCTTAAGCGTCGAAATATCGATGAGCGGGTGGGGGTGCCTACGCGCATGTCGAAACGCAAGGGCGCCGACGCCCACCCCGAGTGCAACCAGCGATAGCCCGATCAACGGATTCGTGCCGGTTTGGCTGGCCGAATCGGCACCGTAGAGGATCGCGGTGAGTGCGATGCCGCTCAGTGCCAGTCCGGCAATATCGAGCGGCTTACGGCGATCGCCGCGCAGGTTAGGCACCCAGGCCATCACCGCGCACAGCACGGCGAGACAAACCGGTACGTTCAATAGAAAAATCAAACGCCAAGACGCGTAAGTGGTAATGAACCCGCCGAGCGGCGGGCCGACGACGGGCGCGACGATTCCGGGCCAGGTAATGGTGGAGATCGCTCGCATGAGGCGGTTTTTTTCGGTGCTGCGGACGACGATCAATCGCCCGACCGGCACCATGAGCGCACCGCCCATGCCTTGCAGCACGCGTGCGGCCGTGAATTCGACGACGTTTTGCGAGAACCCGCACAGGATGGATGCGATCGTGAACGTGGCGATGGCCGAAAAGAAGACGCTGCGCGAGCCGAACCGGTCGGCCACCCAGCCGCTGGCCGGAATGAAGATGGCCAGTGCGATCATATAGGCGCTCATGCCCAGACTCAGCGCGTTAGGGCTAATGCGGAACGCTTGTGCCATTTGCGGCAAGGCGGTCGCAATGATCGTCGTGTCGAGGTACTCCATGAAGAACGTGGCCGCGACGACATAAGGCAGTGGGCCGAGCGGCGATTGGCCGGCCGGACCGCCATGCTTCGAGGACGTTTCGTTGCGGGGCGGTTGTGCCGCTGTTCCCGGTGCATCGTGCTGGAAGTCGGTCTCTAATTGGCTGGTCATTTTGACGGGGTGATTTGCGCTCTTTTAAAAACGGCGGGATGTCCATTTAATACAATTCTTGCTTGCGGTGCAATCCAGGATGGCATCCTTGCGTTTCATGTGAGTGATGCAAACTCATGCGCGCTCATCCAAACTTATGCGGATGGCCGGGCTCAGTCTTCCGCTTTCATTGCCGATGGGCCGCCGCGGTTACGTTCTGCCGCCAACGCGCGCGCCGCTACGGCAGCCGCCGCGAGACCGGATGCCGCGCCCACGAGAATGGCCCAGCGCGGCCCGGCGTGATCGGCCACCCAGCCGGCGATCGGCGCGCCGATGGGGGTGCCGCCCAGCGTGACCGCGAGCCGAATCGCCATGACCCGGCCGCGCATCGCCGGCTCGGTCGATAGCTGCATCAAGCTGTTGGTCGTGGTCAAGAACAACAGCGTGGCGACACCGGTTACGACGAGCGCGGCGCCGAATGACCAATATGTGGGCGCGACGGCGGCCGCGGCACAGCCGAGCCCGAAGATGGCGGACGACAGCAGCAGCGATCGAAAGCGGGGCCGGCTCGCACGAGCACTCGCGATCGCGCCGGTGACGGTGCCGATGGCCATCATCGACGAGAGTGCGCCGTATCGGCTCGCATCGACGTGAAAGACACTCACGGCCATCGTTGAAATAAAGAGCGCAAAGTTCAGGCCGAACGTACCGATAAGGAACAGCATGATCAAGGTGGCTTTCAAATCGGGGCGCGCCCAGACATAGCGAAAGCCTGCCGCGAACCCGCCGCGCACCGGGGTTGCACGGGGCCCGCTACGCAGCTCGTCCTTGCGCATGTAGCACAGCGAAAGCAACACCGCGGCAAACGATACGCCGTTCAATACGAAGGCCCAGCCGGTATCGACCGACGCGATGACGAACCCGGCCACGGCGGGGCCGACCATCCGCGCAAGATTGAAGGACGTGGAATTGAGGGCGACAGCGTTGGGCAATTCGGCATCGCCCACCAAATCGGAGACGAATGTCTGACGGACGGGCGAGTCCAGCGCCGTGGCGCATCCGAACAAGAACGCGAATAGATAGACGTGCCATAGCTGCACGACGCCTGCGATCGTCAGTACGCCTAGGCCGAGCGCGAGTGCGCCTTGCGCCGCTTGCGTGAACATCAGCAACTTGCGTCGGTCGAGATGATCGGCCGCATAGCCGCTCACAGGCAGCAGCAACAATTGCGGGCCGAACTGCAACGACATGACGATGCTGACGGCGGACGCACTGTGACGCGTGAGCGACGTCAGGACCAGCCAATCTTGCGCCGTGCGCTGCATCCACGTACCGACATTCGAGACGATCGCACCCGCCGCCCATAGCCGATAGTTGAAGAATCGCAGCGACCGGAAAACCCCGACTGCCCTGTCGCTCATGTCGGCGTCCGTGCGATGTTCGCGTTGGGCACGGGGATGGCGCGCGTGGCGCGGCCGGTAGGATGGGGGACGAGCGATACGGCAGGCATGAGCAAGTTCCGGCGACGAATCAGGCATGGACGCAAAACGGGTTGCCCGATTTTCGCGCAGATTCGTTCGGCCTGCTTTGTCGTCGCCAAGCACGGCGGCTTGGCGACGACGGACCGATCGTCTGTATTCTCAGACGTAAGCGTGCCTACCGCGGTTCGTCATTGCGGTTCATACCAGGAGTACGTCGCCAGCGAGGTGACCGCCGGCGTGCCGATTTGCAGCGTGATGTCGCGATGGGAAATCAATTGAATCGAACGCAGATCGCCCATGTAGCGACGCGCTTCGCCGTTATCGTTGATATAGGCGACGATATTGCCTGTCAAACCGGCCACGTTCGCGTTCGTCAGCGGTTCGCCCCAGATGTCGAAGAACTGGCCGAGCGTATACGTCTTCAGGTTCGGCGCTTCGATATGGATGATGCCCGTGTGGTCGTGCGTGTGCATTTCATAGTCGCACGACGACGGCAGGCCGATGTGCTGCGGCAACATCAGCCATTGTCCGTTGTAGACGATGGCGAGATGCGCGTGCACGTGGAAGATAACCGACATGTTCGGCGAACAGGTCAACCCGTCGACATCGGCACCGGCGCCCCCCGTCGCGGTATCGCCGTCGGGCCAGTATGTCGTCGTGCCCACCGTGCCCCCGAACACGAGCGTGATGGGGTTCGGATCGAACGGCGGCGGATCGCTCCAGGTATAGGTCGGAATTTGCGCGAGCGGCGTGCCGATCATGATCGTCACTTCGCCTCCCGGCGGCAACGGGAGACTGGCGAGATCGCCGGTGTACTGCGTCAAGGTACCGCCTTGGTTGACATAGGCGGTAATCGGGGCGCCTTGCAAACCGGCTACGTTCGTTTGCGTGAGCGGTTGGCCCCAAATCGCGAAGAATTGACCGAGCGTGTAGGCGGACGTGCTCGTCGTGTCCATCCGAATCTTGCCGGTCTCGTCGACGGTATTGAGCGGATAAACGCAGCCCTTCGGCGCCGCCACCGTCGGTTGGACGGTGCCGATGTTCGCGGGTAGCGCGAGCAAGGTTCCGTTCTCGTAAATGGACAGGTGGGTGTAGCTGTAGGTATTGCCGGCCACCGCACAGTTGAGCCCGCTAATCGCTTGTCCTTGTCCGCCCGACGCGGTCGAACCGGCTTGCCAATTTTCGGCGCCGAGCGTCGTGCCGTCGGCAACGGACGCCGCGGCTGCGAGCGTCGGCGCGGTGCTGGCCGCACTGCTGCCGGAGCCGATTCCCGAGGAACCGCCGCCGCTTCGCCGCCACCGCCGCCACCGCCGCCGCAGCCCGCCAGCGCCAAGGCCATGCCGATCGCAAGACAACCTGAACTGAGTTTACGCAACATGTTGCCCCTGTTTTGTTAGTCGATCGTTGAATCGAATGAACGAAGGGAAAAGGCCCATCACGGCTGCGCCGAACCCAAAGTGATTCTGGCCGTGCGCGGCGCGGTGGTTGTCTTTGCCGTTCTCGATCGCGATGCGTGCTGCGCGTGAAGCCATGCGGCAGCATGGCGGAACGGCCGGCACCTGACGGGCCGGCACGCATCTCATGCGTGGGCCCGTCGCATCGCTTGGGGTTCCGCCGCCTAGCGTCGGAACGATTGGTCTCGCCGCACGGATACGTGCCGGTGGATAAGGGAATAGCGTTGGAGTTCGTTGTATCTCTTGCGTGCTAAAGCGTAGCGGTGCGGTTTTTATGCAGCAAGAAAAATAAAGCGGTGCGTGAGCGTTTTAAAAAAAGCGAAAAAAACGCGGTGGCTGCCGATATCGGAAAAATGCGCTGCACCCCGTAGCGCTCGTTGAATCGCTACGGGGTGCAGAAAGAGGATTACCGTATCGTCGTCGACGCGTTATGCGTGCGCCGGCCTTATGCGGCCCATCTTATTGCGGCTCATACCAGGAGTACGTCGCGAGCGTGCTGATCGCCGGCGTGCCGACCTGCAGCGTAACGTCACGCAGGGACGTCAGTTCGATCGCACGCAAGTCGCCCATATAGCGGCGCGCTTCGCCGTTGTCGTTGATATACGCTACGACGTTCCCCGATAATCCCGCCACGTTTGTGCTCGTCAACGGCTCGCCCCAGATGTCGAAGAACTTGCCGAGCGTGAAGCCGGCGAGGGCGGGCGCTTCGATATCGATGATGCCGGTATGGTCGTGCATGGACATCTCATAGAGACACGTCGAGGTAATACCGACGTTCTGCGGCAACGTGAGCCACTGACCGTTGTAGATGATCGCCAAATGCGCGTGCACGTGATAATTGACGACCCTATTGGACGAGCACGTCAGGCCGTCGACATCGGCGCCGGACCCACCCGTTGCAGTATCGCCGTCGGGCCAATTGGGCGTCGTCCCCACCGTGCCGCCGAAGGTCAGCGTGATCGGGTTCGGATCGAAGGGCGGGGGATCGGTCCACGTATAGGTGGGGATTTGCGTGAGCGACGTGCCGATCATGATCGTCACTTCGCCGTGCGGCGGCAACGCGAGTGCGCAGAGACAGCCCGTGTATTGCGACAGCGTGCCGCCATCGTTGACGTAGGCGGTGATCGGCGAGCCCTGCAAGCCGGCCACGTTCGTTTGGGTAAGCGGCTGGCCCCAAATGGCGAAGAATTGGCCGAGCGTATAGGGTGCGCTGCTCGGTTCCTGCATGCGAATCTTGCCGGTCTCATCGACCGTATTCAGTGGATACACGCAGCCCTTCGGCGCCGCGAGCGTCGGCTCGACGACACCGATGTTCGCGGGCAACGCCAGCAACGTCCCGTTCATGTAAATGGAAAGATGCGCGTACGTATAGGTCTTGCCGGCGGGATCGCAGTTGAAGCCGTCGATGGCTTGCCCTTGGCCGCCCGTCGCCGTCGAACCGGCTTGCCAATTCTCTTTGCCGAGCGGCGTGCCGTCGACGACGGACGTCGCCGCTGCAAGTGTCGGCGCTGCGCTGGCTGCACTGCCGGCGCTGCTGTTTGCCCCCACGGCCGGCGAAGTTCCGCCGCCGCCCCCGCCGCAGCCTGCGAGCGCCAGAACGACGCCGATCGCAAGCAATCCCGAACTGATCTTAAGCAAGATATCACCCGTTTTTTGATAGTTGATCGTTTAATCGAACAATTAGAATTCGACTGGTCTAGCCGCCCAAATGCTTGCAAGTTGTTTGATCGTTGGACTTCGCTGTTTCGCTTGCGCGGCGAGGTGTAGCTTCAATGTTTTTCGGGTGAAAAAAAAGTGGGTTGTCGCAAAACAAACATTAAGCACTTCGCTTGAGAATTAGAAAAATATGGCAAAAAAATGAAGGTGCTCGGCAGGCAGCGTGCCGTGCCGGCTGGGCGCGAAGCAGGCTGGACTGGGCGGGACGGGGGATGCCGCTGCGGCGGAATCGGGACTTAAAGCTCAGAACTCAAAGCTCCGAACTCAAAACAACATGACGTCGATCGCATGCAACAAGAGCCCGACAATTCCGCCAATCACCGTGCCGTTGATTCGGACGAATTGAAGGTCGCGCCCAACTTCGAACTCTATTTTTTGCGTGACGGTGGCGGTGTCCCAATGATGCACCGTCTCGGAAATTAGGCGCGCAATGGCGTGTCGTTGGCCGGCGACGACGGTTAGCATCGTTTCTCGCAGCCAGGCATTGAGTTTTTCGCGCATGGCCGTATCGTCGAGCAAGCCTTGGGCGATGCCTGCGATGGCTTCTTCGATGCGTGTTCTTATATAGGAATGCGGCGCGGCGGCGTCACGTTCGATGCTCGCTTTAATGTCTCGCCAGATAGTGGATAAGTAGGCGGCGAGCGCGGGATGGGCGACGAAGCGGTGTTTGAGGGCATCCCATTTGGCGAGATAATCGGGCGACGTCCTCAGCTCCACGACGAAACGGCGAATCGCCTCATCGAAGCCAAGCCGCCATGCGTGGTCGGGATTGTCGGTGAGTTCTTTGAGGGTGTCGTCGACGACGGCAATGAGATTGTCGGAGACCTTCTCGTCGATGGACAGCTTCTTCCAGAGCCACGCGGTGCTGTCCCGGACGCGCTCCCGAATCAACGGCTTGTGTTCCTCGAACAATCGCGCGAGCTGTTCTAACAGTTCGGTGACGACGGCCTGGTGGCGGTTATCCTCCAGCAGCGTCTCGGCGATCGTGCCGACCACCACGCGTGTGTCGATCTCGTGCACGCGCTGGGCGACATTGTCATGGATGAAGCGCCGCACGTCCTCGTCGTCGATGGCCGCGAGTAGGTTCGGCAGGAATTCAAGCAGCCATTGCGCGATTTGCCGGCCGCGTTCGGGAACGGCCAGCCAATCGGCGAACTGAACGGCGAAATCGATCCGCTCGAGCTTGTCGGCGATGATCTCGGGTGCGAGGAAGTTCGTTTCCACGAACGTGGCCAAGTTTTCGCCGATACGGTCTTTGTTTCGCGCAATGATGGCGGTGTGCGGCAAGGGCAACCCGAGGGGGTGCCGGAATAGGGCGGTGACGGCGAACCAATCGGCGATACCGCCCACCATGGCGGCTTCGGCCGAGGCGCGCACGAAACCCAGCGCGGGATAGCGCGGCTCGAAGATGCGCGAGACGACATCGATACCGGCCATCGCCGCGAGCAGGGCGGTGGCGAGCCGGCGCATGCGCAGGTACCCGCGCACCTTGCGGTCCGACGGGTGGTGCGAGAGGCGCGGTTTGCCCATCGGCGAGGTGAAGGCGCCAGGTAAGCCGCGTTACGCCGTGACGGCGTCGCGCCGCGGCCGCCCGGGCTTTTGCACCGGTTGTTCACGCGTGCGCGAGACGTCTTCGAGCGCCGGCATGGAATCGAACAATTCCGCGATCCATTCCGCGAATGCACGAACCTTTGCGGAGAGATGCCGATTGTGCGGATAGACGATAGAAATCGGCTTGGGCTTAGGATTGCATCCCGTCAGCACTTCCTTGAGCGTACCGTCGAGCAGAGAGGGCAGTGCCATAAACAGCGTGGGCTGGATCAGGCCGAAACCTTCGATGGCGCATGTCATGTAGGCATCGGCATCGTTGACGGTGACGAGGCTCTCTAGCTTGACTTCGACCGGCTCGGCGTCGCTCACGAACACCCACGGTATCGGCCGACCGCCGTGGGTGGCACGGAAATTGACTGCATGGTGCCCCGCGAGTTCCTCGATGGTTTTCGGTTCGCCGCGCTTGGCGAGGTAGCTCGGCGAAGCACAGGTGACGCGTTTAAGCATGCCGATACGGCGCGCGACCATCGACGAATCCTCGAGCGGGCCGACGCGGATCATGCAATCGACGCCTTCTTCGACCGGATCGACCGGGCGATCGGACAGGCCCAGATCGAGCGTGATGTCGGGGTAGCGGTGGTGAAACGTCGAGAGCGCCGGAATGACGATGCGGCGCCCGAGGGCGCTGGGCATATGAACGCGCAGCAGGCCGCTCGGCTTACGGTTGCCGGCTTGGAAACTGGCGTCGGCTTCGGCGATCTCGCCGATGATCTTGATGCAGTGCTCGTAGTAGGCCGCGCCGTCGGGCGTGAGTGACAAGCGGCGCGTCGTTCGGTGCATGAGCCGTACGCCGAGAAACGCTTCGAGATTTTGGATGATCGTCGTTACCGATGCACGCGGCATGCCCAGCGTTTCCGCCGCGCGCGTGAAGCTATTCGCATCCACGACGCGGGTAAAGACTTCCATGGCTTGAATCCGGTCCATACCCTCTCCCTCGAATGACCAACGGGAAAGCATAGTCCGCCAGGTACGGCGGATTCAAGCCCTTTCGTGCAAGCGTAGGGGAAAACGGCCGCGTTTAGACGTTCAGCCGTTCAAACTTCCGAATTGATCAGTGCCGTCAGCACGTGATCGGCCCACGCGCCGTTGATTTTCAAATAGGCGCGCGCGAATCCTTCGCGCTCGAATCCAAGCGAATTCAACAGCCGCTCGCTGCGCACGTTTTCGGGCCGATAGCTCGCCATGATCCGATGCAGCCCCACGCGATCGAACATATAGTCGATCGACGTGGTCAGTGCCTCGCGCATCAACCCCTTGCCCTCGCGCCGATGATCGATCGAGTAGCCGAGATGGCATGCGAGAAACGGCCCTCTGACGATGTTCGTAAAGTTGCATTCGCCTATGACCGTATCGCCTTCGAACATCAACCAATGAAGGGCGTTGCCCGATGCCATGCTGTCGGCCATCGCGCGCGCCCGAGCCGCGACGGCGTCGAGCGTGAAAAAATCGCTGCGGCGCAGTGGCTCCCACGGTTGAAGGTGCGCGCGATTGTCGAGTTGATATTCGAGCAGTTGGTACGAGCAATCGACACTGACCGGCTCGAGCGTCAGGCGCTGCGTGGCAAGACGACGGTCGAGCCGCGGTGGAACAATTGACGTCATGGCGAACGGCGCGTAAAGGGGCCGCGTGAGCGTAGCGCGCCGCAAAGGGTTCGTCAACGCTGCGCCAGCGCCCGGCGCGCAGCCGCACTATCGTCGATCGGCCGAATCGACCCGCATTCCCCGCTTGCGGGCCGTTATCGAGCCCGCAGGCGCGCCATCGTATTGAGCAGCGCATCGAGCGTCACGGGCTTGGTCAAATGCGCGTCGAACCCCGCACGCAGGGCTGCCTGGACATCGCTGTCCCGACCGAAGCCGCTGAGAGCGATGGCTTTGACGCCCGCCAACTGATTGCGTTTGCGTACCGCCTCGATCAATTCGACGCCGCTCATACCCGGCATGCCCAGATCCGACAAGATGAACGACGGACGGCGGTGATCGAGAATACGCAGTGCCTCATCGCCGGCGGTTGCGACGACTACGTTGGCGCCTTCCGTTTCGAGCAACATCTTGAATGCTTCGACCGTTTCGCGGTCGTCGTCGACAAGCACCACTTCAGTGTCGCGCAGAAACGTCGGCGGCACGCTGCCGCTGGGTGCGGCGCCCGCATCGCCGAACGCGCGCGGCAGCTCGACGGTGAAGGTAGAACCGTGGCCAGGGCCGTCCGAGTGGGCCGATACGCGTCCGCCGTGCAGCGCCACGAGCTCCTTCACGAGCGAGAGGCCGATCCCGAGGCCGCCGGATCGCGGCGTGCTCGTATGCCGCCCGCGCTGAAACATTTCGAAGATATAGGGCAAGGTTCCGGCGTCGATCCCGATGCCGTCGTCGGTGACGATCAGTTTGGCGAGCGCGCCGTCCTCCACGAGCGCGACGCTGATCGTGCCGTCGTGGCCCGTATATTTAAGGGCATTGCCGAGTAAGTTCCACAGGACCTGCTCGATGCGCGTGAGATCGGCATCCACGGTTATCGCGTGATCGGGCACGCATACCGCCAAATCGATGCCGTCGCGCCGCGCTTCTTGTTTGACCGTCGCGCAGATGCGGCGGACGGTATCGGCGAGATCGACCGACGTGCGCTCGATCGAGAGCTTGCCGGTGCGCACACGCGAGATGTCGAGCAGATCGTCGATGATTTGCGCTTGGCCCGCGACGGTGCGCGTAATCGTGACGGCGGCCCGAGCAAGCCCGGGCTCGCGTTGCGCGGTCACCGAGCGCGCGATCAACTCCGCGCTCGCACTGATCAGATTGAGCGGATGCTTGAGTTCGTGCGAGACGACGGCAAGAAACTCGTCCTGACGCCGTTCGACTTCCTCGAGCGCGGTTTGGCTCGCGCTATGAAGGCGTTCCTCGGCGATTCTCCGCGACGTGATATCGGTAAATGAAAGCACCGCGCCGTCGATGACGTCGCCTTTCGTTCGATAGGGCTGAAAGCGTGCGGAAAACCAGCGCCCGTCGTTGCTGCGTACTTCGCGCTCGATCAAGCGCGGCGAATCGAATGCCTGAGCCGCATCGGCTTCAAGGCTGTCGTACTGCAGCCGGTGGGTGATCTCCATCAGCGAGCGACCGATGTCGGAGTCGAAGACGTTGAAGATATCCTTCGCACGCGGCGTAAAACGCATGATGCGCAGATTCCGATCGATGAAGATCGTGCCGACATTGTTGGCGGTAATTAGATTTTGCAGATCGTCGTCGATCTTGGTGGTTGCCCCCACCCTCGCGTGCAGTGCGGTGTTGACGTTTTTCAGCTCGGAATTGGCGGCTTCCAGGTCTTCCTTATTGATCTCCAGCGCTTCGGTGGCCGCGCGCAATTGTGCGTTCGTCGCCAGCAATTCTTCGTTGGATGCGCGTAACTCCTCATTGGACGTTTCGTATTGCTCGACGGTGCGCTGCAACTGTAGCTTGATGCCTTGCAGTTCTTGCTCGAGCTGGGCGATCATCGAAGCTTGAGGATCCAGCGCCGGCTCTTCGGGCACCTTATCGGCGTTCCCCGGCAGTTCATCGAATAAGATCAGGACGAAGTCGTCGTTGGCTTCGTCGTCGTGAACGGTGCGGGCAATCATCCGCACGGTGATCGGCCGCCCCTCGTGGGAAAAGCTGACCGGCGGTGTATCGACGCGCTGCTGCCCTTTGAGCGCCATGTAGATCGCCTGACGCAACGCGGCCCGAAGTTCGGAGCGGATCGCGGCCAGTACGTTGTGGGACGGTTCGCCGCCGGCGAATTGTAGAAAGCGGCCACCGCGATCGGAAACGTGGACGATCTCCGAGTGGCGATTGACCAGCAGGCTGGGAAACGCGTGTTCTTCGATGAGCCGCCCGTGCAGATCTCCGAAAGAAAAGCGGGGCTTGCCCGTCGGAGACAAAACCGACAGTGTCGGTATGGTGGAAAGCATCGCATTCGCGGCGTTGGGCGCATGGTGCGCGTGGTGCGCGTGGTGCGAACGCGAGGAGATCCGTTTCCCGTCGCTCACGAAAATGCGGGCCTTTTTGTCGAGGGGCGCGAACAGCGAACCGGCCGCCTCTGCCGTTTCCGATGCACCCAGAAACAAGAATCCGCCGTGATTCAGTGCGAAATGGAACGCGTGCAGTGTATCGATTTGCGCTTGCTGGTCCAGGTAGGCTAGCAGGTTGCGGCAGCAAATAAGGTCCAGCCGGGAAAACGGCGGGTCTCTCAGCACGTTGTGCACGGCGAACAGAACGCGCTCGCGGAGCTCTTTCTTGATGCGGTAATTGGCACCGTTCTTGACGAAATACTTCTTTATGCGCGGGGCATCGACGTCGGCCAGCACGGCCTCCGAATAAAGGCCCCCGCGCGCGACGTCGATTGCCCGGTCGTCGATGTCGGTGGCGAATACTTGAAACGGCGCGCACGCGGCACTATGCAGTGAGGCTTCGTGCAATAGCATGGCGATCGAGTACGCTTCTTCTCCCGTTGCGCAGCCCGACACCCAAACGCGCACCGGTTCCGCCGTCGTGCGCTGCGCGAACAGAAGCGGCAGGACATCGGCCCGCAGCGTTTCGTAAGCGTCGCGATCTCTGAAGAAATGCGTCGCCCCGACGAGTAAGTCTTGCAACAGCGCTTTCGTTTCGTCGGCGTGGAGATGGAGGAAGTCGCGGTATTGCTGGAGATCGGTCAACCCATTGATTTGCAGGCGGCGTTCAATGCGCCGGAGCACGCTTGCGCGCTTGTAATGCTTGAAATCGTGCCCGGTGCGCGTACGCAATACGATCATGATTTCGCGCAAGGCACGCTGATTGCGCTCGGAGAACGGATCGCCGGCGTCCGATCGCGCTTCGGCGGCATCGTCTTCGCCGTGCGCCAGCGCATCGGGAAACCGCACGCGACCGGCGTGCGACCACAAATCGAGCAGCCGTTGCGGCATTTCGCTCGGACTGAGCGCGAAGTCCACCATGCCGGTATCGATGGCCGTGCGCGGCATACTCGCATGCTCGGCATCGTCGAGGCTTTGCGCCATCGTAACGCCGCCGACTTCTCTGATTCGCTTGATGCCTAGCGAACCGTCGGAGCCGGCACCGGATAGGACGATGCCGACCGCGTGTTCGCGGCATGCGTCGGCAAGCGAACGAAAGAAGAGATCGATTGCCGCGGTGACGGCCAGCGCCTCGGTGGTCTGGACGACGACGAGTTGATCCCCGTCGATCGTCACCGCGCTCGAGGGCGCGACGACATACACGCGATTGCGCTCGAGCGTTCCGCTCGTTGCAATCTGAATCACGGGCATCGCCGTTGCCTTTTGCAAGATGGCATCGAGGCGGCTCGGATGCCCGGGCGGCAGATGCAAAACGACGACGTACGCTGCCCCGGTCGTGGCAGGTAATGCTTCGAAAAATTGCTGGAGCGCAATCACTCCGCCAGCCGACGCACCAAGGCCCACGACGGGAAACTCGACGTGGGCGGGCGCCGACGAACCATCGCTAAGCTTTGGCATCGTCTCCGGTTCAACAAATAAATTGGGGGCCCCGGTTTACGGCGATTGGTCTGTTCTGTAAAGCAGCTGCTCCAAGGATTGGGCAGCGAGATCGGCGTCGTTCGCTTGTGCGGCATAGTGCTGCGCGATTTTTTGCTCGCCTAGGCGCATATGATACTCGGCGCGTTCGGTATTGAGTGCTTTCTTTTCATGTAATGCACGCAGTGCTTTCCACAGTGCGCGGTCGATGACATGATCGCCCGCCGCGCCGAGCGTTGCCATGCCAAAGGCGTGGCCGGTGTGGCACCGGTACCGTGTAGGTGGAGGGTCGTCGAGGCGCCAGAGGGCGCCACCGCATTCTGGGCAGGTGATGCCGGTGAGTGGGCCCATGGCCGCCATTTTTGTCATCGAACTCGATTTCAGCATGACGTCGTTTTCGGCCATGAGTACGGCGGAAACGGCCGGCGAGTCGGTTGCGACGCTTCCCGCCAAAGCCGCAATCGTCGAGGCAAGTTTGCCGATCGGCAATATGTAGTCAGGCGGTGCCGCGCGCATTGCGTTGCGTGGCATGTCAGGTGCGTGCGCGTATTCGGGATCCTGAACCATGGCAACGCCCCCGCACGCTCGAATTGCGGCGAGGCCAGCGGCTCCATCGTCGAGATGGCCTGTCAGTACCGCTCCGATGACGCGGGCGCCGCGATTGACGGCCGCACTGCGAAACAGCGGATCGACCGATGGGCGCGCAAAATTTTGCTTAGGACCCCGAATTGTCCTAATGATATCGCCCTCGATTACCATGTGCAGGTCGGACGGCGCAACGTAGATATTGCCGTTGGCGATTCGCTCGCCGTCGCGTGCGTGGTGCGCCGGCAAGCGGCCGGCGTTTCGCAATATCTCGGGCAGGATGCTTCGATGGGCGCCGATATGCTGCACCACGAAAACGGCAGCGGGCAACCGCTCCGGCAATGCGGAAGCAATCGCGCTCAGCGCCTCGACACCCCCGGCGGATGCCCCCAATACGATCGTGTCTCGAGTAATCACAGTGCGGTCCTTTGCGCGCTAGAGTCGCAAGAACCGGGCCGGGACTCAAGAGTGCGTACCGTTTCGTGCTTTGTCGCGAATTCGGAGGACTGTTTGCCGGGACGTTCGAAACTGTCTTGCTACCTCGCTGACAGTCACGCCGCGCGCCAGCCGATCAAGTATGCGAGCGTGCTGTTGCGGGGTCAACGAGGGCGGCCTGCCAAGCGGCCGGCCTTCATCTTGCGCCTGGTCTAGATAAGCACGCGTTCGCGCGCTCGCGCTTTGCCGCTCCAATTCGACGACGGCCGCCAACGTTTTCACCGCGATCGGCGCGGACGAACTCGCCAGATTGGCTGGGCCGATTTCTTCGCAATGGACGCGCAGGCCAGCATCGCGGCACCGCTCTATCGTCGAGAGGACATCGCGCGTACTGCTCCCGAGAAATCCGAGTTTCGTTACGACGAGTGCATCTTGTGCGCGCATACGCCGGAGCACTTTCACGAGCGCGGTGCGTTCCGCTGCCGGTGTCGAATGGGGCGTGCTGTCTACTACGACACGTCGTAGGTCGATCGTGTAGCCGGCCGCGTCGAGCCTGGCCAGATCTCGCTCGGGCAGGCCCTCGCTCGAGGGCAGATTGAAATAAAAGTACAGCTTCGACAATGGTTCGCCTCCTGGTAGCCGGCATCGGGCTTGTGTCTTGCGCAGCGTAGCGGTTTGAAGCGAATTGTCCGTAACTAAGCTAATTCGGACATCCTGCCGATCTACCGATTGCCATACGTCTGACTTCCGCTTCCTGTCGTGGCATGTTGCCACGACGTGCGTCTCGACAGTCATAACAAAGGGCAACCAAAATGAACGTTCAACGACTTTCGATTCGTGCTCCAGCCGGACGATGACATGATCGAGCGGAGCCGCCCGTGGCCGACGCGCTCAATCGCGTCGGTGTTTAACGAGCGCAACCGCTCTTGAAAGGTGAGTGTTTTCGGGGGTAGTTGAGAGGGAGCCTGTCGGCTCCCTGGGAATGGACGTCGGTGACGCCGATGCCCGCTTACTTGCACGGCGGCAATTAGAAACGTTCTTTTTCATTCGGGTCCGAAAAAAAATTGGCTGGCCAACGTGGCGGATCAGGTGTCTGCGTCCCGCGGCGCCGATGATTCCTGCCTTCGCGATGAACCGGGTCACGAAGAATCGGACCGGACCATGGCGCTGAAGCTGAACAAAACGGTGAGATACCCGACCCGCGACGAGTTGCGCGACTTCGGGCGCAATATCTGCGGCGTTCGTCATCCCGCGGCTGTTTTCGACAGGATCTCCGAGTCGATGGCCGCGACGCTTGCCGAGGACGGCGCCCGGCTGCCGCACGAGTTTCTCGCGGCCTTCAGGGCTGAATGGGAGGGTGGCATGGCTTCGATGGCTCCGGCGCAGGTTTCGGGCGATCGGTTGCGCCGGGGAAGGCGGCCCCCGCCGTCGTGAAAACCCCAGCCGTCGCGGTATAGATTGAAACGATGAGTCTGTCATGCTGGACGGCATGGCCAAAGAAGGGCGGGGCAAGCGGTAGACGCCAGTGTCTACGGCCCACGCCGTTGCGCCGGCGGCGGCGCGGCGGGGCGGCGTATACTGGCCGCCTATGGCGCGATGTTGGGATCGCGTTTCGCCTGTATCGCTTATGTCCGACCGCGTCCAATACCGACATATCGCCGACATGCCTGGCCTTGTGCTGGGCGCCGCGCGGTTTTCCACGTTCACCTTCGATCGCCATTTCCACCTCGATTACCACATTGGCCTCGTCACCGAGGGCGTGCAGCGGATCGGGTTCGATGGGAAGACGGCGTTGGCCGGTCCCGGCACCATCTCGTTGATGCCGCCAGGCCAAATACACGACGGGGTGAGCGAAGGTGCGCACGGCTATACGCTCCGAACATTTCGCCTTTCGCACGCCTTACTTGGCGAAGTGGCGGAAGAAGTGAGCGGCGTGCATCGCGAGCCGCAGCTAGCCTCGGCGTTCTTCGAGGATGCGGCGCTCGCGGCTCAATTGGTGCGCCTATTCGATGCCATGCACGCGAGTGGCGCGAGCGCGTCGCTGCCCGTGCAATCCGAATGGCTGCGTGTGCTCGACATTGTGCTGACGCGTTCGCGCACCATCGCGCCGCTGGCCCCGAGCGGTGCCCTTTCGCCGGTGAACTGGCAGCGCGTGCGGGATTATTGCTTCGCCCACCTCAGCGAAAAGATCACACTGGATGCACTCGCTGCACTATGCGATCTAGGCCGCTTTCAATTTCTTCGGCAATTCAAGCAAACGGTGGGGATGACGCCGCATGCGTGGTTGTTGAGGCTGCGGCTGGAGCGCGCTTGCGCATTGCTTGCCGGCAGTGCGCAAACGATCGCCGAAGTGGCGCACGGCGTAGGTTTTTACGATCAAAGCCATTTCAATCGTGCCTTTCGACAGGCATTCGGCGTGCCGCCTTCCGGTTATTGATCGGTTTTTTGGCGAGGCCGCCCCGCCACTCGCGGCGCAAGTAAAGCCGCGTCTCCGCTATCGTCAATTTTTTACAATTCGCGCCGAGCCGGCCCCGATACGATACGGCAACGATGGGGCGCTTGCCCCGGTTTTGATGAGGGAGTCGATCGAATCGATGGCGAATCGCAATCATGAATCTCCGCCCGCCAATGCACTGCCGTTGGCTACGCTCACGCCGCCGTGGGTCAACATGACGGAACGACTTTATATGACCGACGACCGGCTGACGCTGGATACCAGCGTCGTGCGCTGCACGCAGCGCGACGACGGTCTCTTCGATGTGGTCTTGTCGGCCACGCTGTTTCATCCGCAGGGCGGAGGCCAGCTCTCGGATCGAGGCACGATCGCCGGCGTCGATGTCGTGAAAGTCGCGGCGCTCGACGACGCGATCGTTCACGTTTGCGATCGGGCTGTGCCGGTCGGCACCGTGCGTGTCGAGGTGTGCGCGGCCACGCGCGCCTTGCATGCGCGGCTGCATTCGGCGGGGCATCTGATCGGCTGCTCCGGCGAGGCGCTCGGATGGCATGCGGTTAAAGGGCATCATTGGCCCGGCGAAGCTCGGGTGGTCTTCGAGGGGGCGCGGGACGCGCGTGTGTTCGATGCGCAAGAGATCGAGGCGCTGGCCAATGCGCATGTCAGCGCGGATCTGCCGCGCCGAACGTCCATGCAAGGCACGATGCGCACGATCGGCTTTGGCGATCTGCCGGCGCACGGCTGCGGCGGCACACATGTGGCGTCATCGTCCGCCGTCGGGCGTATCCGCATCCTCAAGGTCAAAGAAAAGAAGGGGCAGGTCTCCGTCTACTACGATCTCGAGGGCGCTTGAACTGACGCGCGGGCAATGGTGCCCCGATGAAGGTGTTGTTCGGTCGAACGGCAGGCTGAGTCAGCTCCATCGGCCGACGATTTCGGGTGGCGATTTCAGCTGACGATTTCGGGTGGCGAGGAAGCACCGAGGCACCGAGCGCCGACCTCAAAGCGTTCAGTCGGTAACAATTCGTAATTGTTTCCGACTGAACGCGCATCCATTGACGGACGAAGTCATTAACTTTCGTCCGCTCCTCGGCTACATTCACCGTTTCCCCTCGCTTCTCTTCGGCGTCTCTTCGCATGTGGATCGTCAACGTAGCGCTCAAGCGGCCTTACACGTTCATCGTCATGGCCATCCTTATCGTGCTGGCGACGCCGTTCTCATTGATGAGAACCCCTATTGATGTCTTGCCGAACATCGATATTCCGGTCGTCAGCATCATTTGGAATTACACCGGCCTGTCGGCGCAGGAGATCGCCAATCGCATCACTTCGGTGAACGAGCGTAGCCTCACGACGACGGTCAACGACATCGAGCATATCGAGTCGCAGTCGCTGCCCGGTATTGCGGTCATCAAACTCTTTTTGCAGCCGAACGCGAGTATCCAAACGGCGATTGCACAAACCGTCGCCGTCGAACAAGCACAATTGCGGCAAATGCCGCGCGGCGCGACGCCGCCGCTCGTCATCAGTTATTCCGCCTCGTCGATCCCGGTCATTCAACTCGGCCTCTCCAGCCCGACGCTTTCCGAGCAAGACTTGAACGACGCGGCGCTCAACTTCCTGCGTCCGCAGATCATCACGATTCCCGGCGCGCAGGTGCCCTATCCCTATGGCGGCAAATCGCGTCTCGTCTCGATCGATATCGACACGCGCGCATTGCTCGCGAAGGGTTTGACACCGATCGACGTCGTCAACGCCGTCAGCGCGCAGAACTTGATTCTGCCGACCGGCACCGCCAAGATCGGTTCGCGCGAGTACACCGTCGACATGAACGGTTCGCCCGCCACGATAGAAGGGCTCAACGACATCCCCGTGCGCACCGTCAATGGGGCAACCACCTACTTGCGCGAGGTGGCACACGTGCGCGACGGCTTCGCGCCGCAGACGAACGTAGTGCGGCAGGATGGCCGGCGCGGCGTGCTGCTCTCGATCCTGAAGACAGGCAATGCATCGACGCTGTCCGTGGTCGATGCCGTCCACGCGCTGCTGCCGACGGTCGCGACAACGCTCCCGCGCGACATTACGATCCGGGCGCTGTTCGATCAATCGCTATTCGTCAAAGCGTCGATAACGGGCGTCGTACGCGAGGCGGTGATCGCCGCCGCGCTCACTGCCGCGATGATCCTGCTGTTTCTCGGCAACTGGCGCAGCACGTGCATCATCGCGATATCGATTCCGCTTTCGATTCTTTCGTCGCTGCTCGCGCTGCACGCATTGGGGCAGACGATCAACATCATGACGCTGGGCGGGCTCGCGCTCGCCGTGGGCATTTTGGTGGACGATGCAACGGTAACGATCGAAAACATCGAGCGGCACTTGCATCTCGGGACGAACTTGCACGACGCGATTCTCGAAGGCGCCGGTGAAATCGCGGTGCCGGCGTTCGTCTCGACGCTCTGTATCTGTATCGTCTTCGTGCCCATGTTTTTCCTGACGGGTGTCGCACGATATTTGTTCGTGCCGCTCGCCGAAGCGGTCGTCTTTGCGATGCTTGCTTCGTACGTGCTTTCGCGAACGCTTGTCCCGACGATGGCGATGCTGCTGATGGGCCATGCGCATGCGCCGAATACGGGCGCACGCCCCAATCTGTTCATGCGGCTGCATCATCGCTTCGAAGGGGCGTTCGAGCGGATGCGCGCCGCCTATATCGTGTTGCTGAGCGCGCTGTTGGTGCGTCGTCGGTTGTTTGCCGTCTCGTTCCTCGGCTTTTGCGTCTTGTCGCTCGGCCTTGTCTTTTTCGTCGGCGCCGATTTTTTCCCGAGCGTGGATGCCGGCGATATTCGGCTGCACATGCGCGCACCGACAGGCACACGGATCGAGGAAACGGCGCGGCTCGCGGACAACGTTGAAAAAGCGATTCGCACGGTGGTGCCGCCCAAAGATCTCGGGACGATCCTCGACAATCTTGGGTTGCCCTATAGCGGCATCAATCTCTCGTATAGCAATGCGGGTACGATCGGCACGCTCGATGGAGAGATTCAGATCTCGCTCAATGCCGGCCATGCGCCGACGCGCACCTACATCGACAAGCTGAGGACGCTGCTGCCGCAGCGTTTCCCGGGCGTCGAGTTTTACTTTCAACCGGCCGATATCGTGACGCAGATCCTGAACTTCGGTTTGCCGGCGGCCATCGACGTGCAGCTATCGGGCGCCGACCAAATAGCGAACTTCGAAGCCGCGAGCAAGCTGATGAAGCAAGTGCGGTCGATCGCCGGTACCGTCGATACGCACATCCAGCAGAAATTCGACGAGCCGACGATCCATCTGGAAATGGATCGAACGCGGCTGCAGCAACTCAATCTCAATGCGAACGATGTCGCCCAGAACGTACTCATTTCGCTGTCGGGGAGTACGGAAACATCGCCGGGTTTCTGGTTCAATCCACGCAACGGCGTGGAGTATCAGATTTCGGTGCGCTCGCCGCAGTACCAGGTGACGTCGATGGACGCGTTGCTGCGCACGCCGGTGGGCGCGCCGGCCGGGGCTAGCGCGTCCACCGGCACGCCGCAGTTGCTCGGTAATCTTGTTCGAGTTAAGCCCGCCAATCAGTTCGCTTCGGTCACGCACTACAACATTCGGCCCGTCGTCGATTTACTGGTGAGCGTCGAAGGGCGCGATCTCGGCAGTGTGTCCCGGCAGATCGACAAGCTCGTGGCGCAGACGCGCGCAACCCTGCCGCGCGGTAGCCAAATCACGGTGCGCGGGCAAGTCGAGACGATGCGACGCTCGTATCTTGGGCTCGGAGTGGGCGTGGCGATAGCGATCGTGCTCGTCTATTTGCTCATCGTGGTGAACTTCCAATCGTGGCTCGATCCGCTCATTATCGTCAGTGCGTTGCCCGCGGCGCTGGCCGGTATCGTTTGGATGTTGTTCCTCACGGGTACGCATATGTCCGTGCCGGCGTTGACGGGGGCCATCATGACGATGGGCGTTGCCACCGCCAACAGTATTCTGGTGGTGTCGTTCGCGCGTCAGCGGCTCGCGGCCGGCGCACCGCCGCTCACTGCTGCGCTCGAAGCGGGGGCAAGCCGGATTCGCCCCGTGCTGATGACGGCCTGCGCGATGATCATCGGGATGGTGCCGATGGCGCTTGGCTTGGGCGAAGGCGCCGAGCAAAATGCGCCGCTCGGCCGTGCTGTCATCGGTGGCTTGTTGTTTGCCACCGTCTCCACATTGCTCTTTGTTCCGTTGTTGTTCGGCGGTATTCATGGCCGCTTGGCGCGTCGGCACGCTCACCGCGCGCAACCGCTTTCGCACGACTCAGCGGGAGACGACACGCAATGAATGAAATTGGCCTCTTTTCCTCGGTTGATTGAAATGACGGAAAAATCCCACGCCTCCTTGGCCATTACTCCGCATAACGATGGCAAGGGCCCCATGCTGCCGCCGCGCGATCGCGTCTGGCGGCGCGCCAAAATCGCGCTCGTCGTCGTGCTCGTCCTCCTTGCAGCGGGTGCGCTGCGCACCGTCATCGCGAATGCACTCGATCGTCATGCGGTTGACGAGGCGACCGCGCAAAACGCCAAGCAATATGTGGAGGTCGTGATGCCCAAGACGACGCAGGAAGGCGGCGACATGTTGCTGCCGGGCACGCTGCGCGGTTTCGTCGAATCGCCCATCTACGCGCGTGCGACGGGCTACCTGCTGCACTGGTATGTGGATATCGGCGCGCACGTCAAACGCGGGCAACTGCTGGCGGACCTCGACACGCCCGAGATCGACCAGGAACTCGCGCAGGCGACGGCGCAGCGCGAGCAGGCGAGTGCGAGCTTGGCGCTTGCCAAGACGACGCTCGCGCGTTGGTCGCAGCTGCGTCAACGCGACGCCGTTTCGCAGCAGGAACTCGACGACCGGCAAGGCGCATACAACCAGGGCGTGGCCAATCTGGCCGCCGCCGAGGCAAACGTGAGGCGGCTCCAACAGCTCGAATCGTTCAAACGCATCGTCGCGCCGTTCGACGGCGTCATTACGCAGCGCAATGTGGACATCGGCGATTTGATCGACGCCGGCAGCGCAACGAGTCGCGCTTTGTTCGCGCTCGCGCAGTCGAATCCGTTGCGCGTGTATGTGCAGTTGCCGCAGGCGTATTCGGAGAACGTCAAGGTCGGGATGCCCGTGGCCGTTACCCAGGCGGAACTGCCGGGCCAATCGTTTCGCGGCACGGTCACGCATATTGCCGGCGCGATCGATGTGCCGACGCGCTCGCTGCAAGTCGAAGTTACGTTGCCGAATCCCAATGACAAGCTTCGGCCTGGCGCCTATGTGCAGATTGCCGTGTCCAACGCATTGCATTCGCGTCTGATCGTGCCGGGCAATACGCTGCTGTTTCGAGCGCAGGGGCCGCAGCTCGCGGTTGTCGATAAAAACGGCATCGTTCATCTGCATGCGGTCACGATTGCGCAGGATCTAGGGCAAGTGCTCGAGATCGATACCGGCATTGCGCCGACCGATAAGATCATCGTCAATCCTAGCGATTCGATCGCCGATGGCGACCATGTCCAGGTCATGCAGCACAACGCGGATAAGGGGCTGTCCTGATGTTTCGCCGTCGTTTCGCACAGACGTGGCCTGCGGCTGCGGCCGTCGCCGCAACGCTGCTCGGCGCATGCACCGTCGGTCCCGATTACAAGCGCCCGGACGTGCAAGCGCCCGAAGCGTGGCGAACCGATTCCTATTGGCGGGTGGCCGAGCCATCGCATGCGCCGCTTGCGCTTGACTGGTGGAGTGGGTTCGGCGACGGGCCGCTCGACGAACTCGAACGACAAGCGCTGGCGCAGAATCAGACGCTGGCCTCGGCGAGCGCGCACGAACAGCAGGCCCAGGCGACACTTGCGTCGACATCCGCGCAGCGCGTACCGGAGATCGATCTTCAAGGGCAGGCCGATCGCTTGAAGATTTCGAAGAACCGGCCGCTCACGAACTATTCGACGCCGAGCCAATCGACCGTCCAGAACGAGGTGTTGGTTGGGCCGTCCGTGACGTACGACACCGATCTATTCGGTCGAATCCGGCGCGAAGTGGAGGGTGCGCAAGCCTCGGCGCAACAGGCGGCGGACGATTTGGCCAATGCACGCTTGGTGTTGACAACCGATCTCGCGACGGACTACTTTGCGTTGCGTGAGTTGGATGCGGAAATAGACGTACTCGATCAATCGGTTCGCTTGCAAGGGAAAGCGCTCGATTACGTAAAGGCCGAGCACGACTTGGGCTCCGTATCGGGTTTGGATTTATATCAGCAGCAGGCGCATCTCGATGCGACGCGCGTTCAGGCGACGCTGCTCGTCAATCAGCGCGCCCGGTATGAACACGCGATCGCCGCGCTCGTTGCCGTCCCGGCGCCGCAGTTTTCGATTGCGCCGGCGAAGGCGCTTGCACGCGTGCCCTCGATCGCGCTCGGCATTCCAAGCGATCTACTGCAACGGCGGCCCGACATCGCATCGGCCGAACGCGCGATGGCGGCGGCCAATGCGCAAATCGGGGTGGCGAAGGCCGCATATTTTCCGAGCCTCATGCTGACGCCCGGTATCGGTTGGGAATCGACGAATTTCGCGAGCTTGCTGACGGCACCTAGCTTGATGTGGACGCTCGGCGCACAGCTGGGCCAGGCGGTGTTCGACGGCGGCAGACGCCGGGCCAATGTGAACTTCGCGAAGGCCGGCTACGCGCAGGCCGAGGCGAATTATCGGCAAACCGTCCTCAACGCGTTTCAACAAGTGCAGGACGGCGTGACCGGTCTCTCGGTGCTCGATACGGCGTCGAAGCAGGCCCATGCGGCGGTGGTGGACGCACAGCGGTTGCTGTCATTGGCGAGCGACCGATACTCGGGCGGTCTAGTCGCTTATCTCGACGTCATCGACGCGCAGCAATCGCTGCTCACAAGCCAGCGCACCGAGGTGCAAATTCATGGGCAGCAAATGGCGATTTCCGTCGCACTCGTGAAAGCACTGGGCGGTGGATGGGATGACGAGCGGGCAATCACGTCTTCCCAATCAAGGCACATCCCACCACCCGGGCAATAACCGCCTCACTTCGGCGCGACGGTACCGATCGTCGATCAAATGCAGCACCCCAACATCCGTTTCCGCACGGATCACGCGCCCCGCGGCCTGCACGATCTTCTGCAGCCCCGGATAAAGATAAACATAGTCATACCCGCTGCCGAACTTCGCCTCCATCTTGCGGCGCATTTCCTCATTGACGGGGTTCACTTGCGGTAGCCCGAGCGTGGCGACGAACGCGCCGATCAGTTGATCGCCGACCAGATCCACCCCTTCCGAAAACGCACCGCCCAACACGGCCAGCCCAATACCGCGATGGTCCGTGCGGAAACGCGCGAGGAAGTCATCGCGTGCGGCTTCGTCCATGCGGGGTGCTTGCGTCCAGATCGGCACATCGGGATGATGCGCGCGCATCGATTCGGCCACGCGCTGCAAATAGTCGAAGCTGCTCAGGAAACCCAAATAATTTCCCGGCCGCGAGGCGTACTGTCGGGCCATCAAATCGACGATCGGCCTGAGCGAGCGCTCTCGATCGCGCCAGCGAGTCGACACGTGCGCGGCGACGTGAATCTTCAATTGCCGCGCACAAAATGGCCCTTCGACGTCGATCGCAGCCGTGGCTCCCGGCAACCCGAGCATGTCGCGATAGAACTGCTCCGGCGCAAACGTCCCCGAGAACATTACCGTCGCGTGCGCCGTTTCATGCCGCGCTGCAAGAAAATGCCCGGGCACGACGTTGCGCACGCAAAGCGTCGAAAGCGACCGGCCTCGTTCGACGGCGCCACCGGCATCACTGCTGCGAGCGCCGCGCAGGTGCACGTCGAACACGGAATGCTCGCCAAGCTGCTCGGATAGCGAAACAAACTGGATGGCGTCGAAGAAGACGCGCATCTGCGTGTTGTCGAGCGAGAGCGGCGCATCGGCAAGATGATCGGTCACGGCGCCGATCAAATTTTGGGCGGCGGACAGCAATCGCTCGGGTACGTCGGCGTAGGCTTGATACGCATCCGTTTGCGCGCGATTGAGTGCGTTCCATTCGCGCTGCAATCGTTGTAGCGGTTTCTTCAATACCGCCGGGGCGGTTTTACCCGCCGCTTTAAACGCGCTTTGCTCGATCTCGGCGGTATACATTTTGCGTCCGCGTTCGAGCAGGTTATGCGCTTCGTCGACGAGCACCGCCACACGCCACTGGTTGACGCGCGTGAGCGCGTGAAGCAGCGCGCTGCCGTCGTAGTAGTAGTTGTAATCGCCCACGACGACATCGCACCATCGCGCGAGTTCTTGCGCGAGGTAATAAGGGCATACGTCATGCGCTAGCGCCGCCCGCCGAACCGTGTCGCGATCGAGACGACGGCTTGCGAGGGCCGTTTCGCGTGCGGCCGGAAGGCGGTCGTAGAAGCCGCGGGCCAGCGGGCAGGATTCGCCGTGGCACGCTTTGTCGGGGTGCTCGCAGGACTTGTCTCGAGCGATGAGTTCGAGCGTGCGCAGCGGCAACTCGCCCTCGACTCTATGCAATGAGTCGATCGCGTCGAGCGCCAAGGCGCGTCCCGGCGTTTTCGCCGTGAGAAAGAACACTCGCTCGACATGACCTTGTCCACATGCCTTCAGCGCGGGAAACAGTGTGGCGAGCGTCTTGCCGATACCCGTCGGCGCCTGTGCCATCAATGCGTGTCCGTCGCGTGCCGCCCGATAGACGGCAACCGCGAGTTCGCGCTGTCCGTTCCTGAATGCGCCGTGGGGAAACGACAACCGCTCGAGCGCCGCGTCGCGCGCGCTGCGATGCTCGGCCTCCCGCATCGCCCAAGCGAGGAATCGTTCGCACTGCTGCTCGAACAGCGTACGCAACGAAGCCGCATCGTGCGTCTGCGTCAGCACGGTTTCTTTTCGCGACCCGATGTCGAAGTACACGAGTGCGACGTTCAATTGTGCGAGCCCTCGCGCTTCGCACAACAAGTGCCCATAGACGAGTGCCTGCGCCCAATGCAGCGCACGATGATTGTCCGGCATCGTTTGAAGCTGCCCGCGATAGGTTTTGATTTCCTCGAGCCGATTCGTCGCCGAGTCGTATCCGTCTGCTCGGCCGCGCACCGTGAGTTCGCCGTATGTACCGCTCAGCGTTATCTCGGTTTCGTATCCGGCCTGACGGCGAGAGGCGACTGTGGCGTGTCCTTCGATACCTTCAAGGGCAGTCGGCGACGGCGTGAAACGCAGGTCGAGATCGCCGCGCTTCGCCGTAAATTCACACAGTGTTCGGACCGCTACGACGTAGCTCATGCCATCGCCTGGTTTTCGTCGGCGTCACTGTCGGCCGGCGCCGTCCAGCGGACGTCGACAACCCGCACGGGCATGCCATGCGCGATGCAGTAGCGTAGCCAGCGCGTTTGATTGTCTTGCAGCTTGTCGCCGGGGCCTTTGACTTCGATGAGTTCATAGCGCCTTTCTTGCGGCCAAAATCGAATGAGATCGGGTAAGCCGGATCGGTTTTCGCGAATATCCGTAAGCAGCCGGGTGAACCAAAGTTTCAAATGGGCGGCAGGCAAGCAGTCCAAAGCCAGTTCGATCAGTTCGGGCGTCAGCACGCCCCAAAACACGAACGGCGACTGCAGTCCAGCTTTCTCGTCGAAGTGGCGCCGGATGGTCGAGCGGTAAGCGGCGCTATCGAGTTGGGAGAGGCAGTTCGCGAACGTTTCGCTGCGTCGCGCCAGAAAATCGGGGGCGAGCAGATCGGCCGGCCCGCGTTGGAACGGGTGAAAGAACGCGCCCGGGACAGGCGCGAATATCGCGTCCCAGCACAGCAAGCCGAACAGCGAGTTGACGAGCCCGTTCTCGACGTAGAAGACAGGGGTCGCATCGGTGCCGAGATGATCGCGTGCAACGTACTCCACCGAGAAAGGTTCCTCGGGATAAGGCAAGACGAGCGTTTCCCGTTCGATCGGGCTTTCCTTGGCGGGCCGCTCGGCCGGTCGCCCAAGCGCGCGGCACAACCTCGGCATCATCCTCGCCACGCGCTGGCTTTCGGCTTCGCTTTCCGGTTCGCGAAGCGCATTGACGGCCAATTCGAATGCCGCGTGAAATTGGCCGTCGCGTTCGAGCACCCGTATGCGGCGGTGCCGGGCGCCGGGCCACGCGGAGCGGGTATAGGCGTCCAGCGCGATCGGCCAGTGGGCGCGACGCTCGGCATGGTGGCCCACTCGGAATAGCAGTTTCGCTCGCCGCGTTTCCAACCAAGGATTGCCGACGCGGATCTCGATCGCGAGCGCGGCGGCGAGTAATGCTTCGATGTCATCGGCATTCACGAGCGCATCCAGCGTGCCCGCGCACGCATGCAGCGCAAGATAAGCATCGATGTCGGCCCGTTCGCGAAACGCGCGCGCGGACGCAGGAAAGGGAACGCACTCGTACTGATAGACGCCAAGATCGGCCAGCACGAACTCCGACCAATCTTGATGCAAGTTGCCGAAGAACATGAGCCGCAGGCGATCGCACAGCGGATCGATCGCCGTTCGTATCGCCTGGTCTGTCGTGTCGGCGGCCCACGCGCCGTAGCGTCGAGGCTCCGGGTACTCGCCGCGCATGGCCTCGAGCCATGCCGATTTGCGCACGTATAGGTTGCCTGCCGCGTCCGGAAACATCCGCGAAAGCTCGGCGCGCGTTGCCACGGTGAACAGTTCGTCGAGGGACAATACGGTGTCGGCGTCGATCCAGCCGAGCGTGGCCAACGGGGCGGCCGCGGTCAACGTGCAGCCGATTTCCTCGTAGACGAGGCGGCTGGCGCGAAACAGCGATCCTTGCCGCATCATCATGCGAACGAAGAGTGCGCGCGACGGTTGCGGCAAATCGGAGAAGGCGCGCAAGAATTCACGTTCGCCGATATCGAGCAAGCCGTCGTAGCGCTCGGCAATCCATGCCAGCGCGCGCTCGAAGTTCAGCAGGTAGTAGGGCGAGGGGGCGGGGGGCGACACCACGGCTCGGTAGGGCTGTATAAACGTACAGCATAATAGCAAATTCCCGTTGCCGAATGTCCGCGTGCGCTTCGGGTACTCGGCCTCATATCCTAAGCCCCTTCCGGCCGGCGATAATGCTCGCCACCCTGCCGGGGCGCGCATCGCGGCCGCGGCTATCCCCACGTCAACCTACAGAAATCTTATGGCTCCATCCGCGCGTATCGTCCGTTTCTTCAGCAATCGTCCTCGTATATGGATTGGCGCAGCGCTCGGCGTCCTCGCTTTCTTCATCGCGCCTTGGCACCTGCGGCCGATTCAACGGCCGCTATTCGCCTGGGACGTCGCCATGTGGGCGTACCTTGTATTGATCTGGATGCGGATGGCGACGGCCAGCCCGGCGGACGTCCAGCGTGTCGCCGAACGCGAAGACGAAGGCGCCAGCGTCGTGCTCGCGATCATCACCGCCGCGGCGATCGCGAGCATCGTGGCCATCGTATTGGAGTTGACTTCGGCCAAGGGTTTGGGCGCGGCACAGGCAAGCATTAACTATGCGTTGACGGGTGCCACGATGATCGGCGCTTGGCTGCTGATCCCCACGGTCTTCACGCTGGAATATGCGCGGTACTACCATCAAGCCGGCGAGGGCGAGGCTTCGCTGAAGTTCCCGAATAACGACGAACCGCTCGACTACTGGGACTTCATGTACTTCTCCTTTACGATCGCCGTGGCATCGCAAACTTCCGACGTTTGTATCTGCTCGCGCCGCGCTAGACGAACGGCGCTGGCGCAATCGATTTTGTCGTTTTTCTTCAATGCCGCCGTCGTGGGCCTATGCGTGAATATCGCAGCGGGCTTGCTCGGGTCATGAAAAGCGGAACTTACTCGCACAGAATCGGCGTGAATCGGACTGACCCAGCCCAGGCGCTGGCGTTTTAGGGTTGCTTGGGAGGGCAACGGCGCGTGGGTGGCTAGGTGTTTTCGGTCAATTTTGTAGCCGGCGTTGCTCCGCTCCGGGCAACGCGGCATATTCGACCACGGAAGTTATCGAATATGCCGCCTGTCCATTGGCCTACTATGCGCATTCAATTAAAAGCTGTTGGGTTGGCGCCATGAAGCCGCGCGCGCTCGTCATCGAGCCGGATCTTTCCGGTTATCGCTGGCGGTATGTTCAGTGGACGATCGAGGCCCTGGTCGAGGCCGGGTACGATTGCACCTTATGGACCGCGCCGCAGCACCGCGATCACCCGCTGGCATTGGGTTACGAGGTATCCCGATCCGCCGTCCGTATCGTGAGTCATCGCGACGGCGGCCATCGTTTTTCGTTTTCGCAAGCGGTTTTAAAAGCGGGTAAAACCAGCCTCGGTTTGTATGCCGCTTTCGCGTCTATTTATCGCCGGCTGAGTCGGTCGCAGGCTATCGATCTCGTCGTCGTCCCCGATGGCGATTACATCTTGGCTGCGGTGGGTATGCTCGGCTCGCCGTTCGGTGCGACGCGTTGGATGTGCATCGCCATGCACCAATGGTTTCATTTGCGGGAAATGGGCGTCGGCGCCCCACGGCGGCCTCTGCTCGAGTTTGCACGCAAGCGGCTCTTTCACCGTGCAATGCGCGGCGGAAATTTAGCTGCCGTACTGACGACCGATCCGACGTTTTCCGTCTGGCACGCCAAGTCGCCGTTCAGCAGCCAATGCCCGCCGGTGCACTACTTGGCGGCACCATTCGCAGACGTCGAGTACGTCGAACGGCACGAGGCAAGGGCGCGTTTGGGAATCGGGCAGGAGCGCTGCATTCTTGTCTATGGGGCGATATCGGACAGCAACGGCATCAAAGAACTCTTGTACGCGTGTATGAAGCGCAACGAACATCCGCTGATCGTCGTTGCCGGCGAGCAAACGAAAGACGTGCGCGCGTTTATGGCGTCGATCGGCGGCGGCTTGTTCAGTCGAGTTGCCGTATTCGATCAATTCATTTCGCCGGAAATGGAGGCCGATCTCTTCTGTGCGTGCGATGCCGTATGGGTTGGCTACAAAGGACACTACGGTATGAGCGACGTCTTAGCTCAGGCACGCCGCTTCGCGAAAACGGTGATCGCGACCGATTCCGGATTGATCGGGTGGTTCACGAAGCGCGATCGGCTGGGGCCATTGCTTCGTAGTTTATCGGCGGCCTCCATCAATGCGGCGATCGACGAAGCATTCGAATTGTCCGGCAACGGTTTAGCTGTCCCCCAAACGGAAGCGGACGAACTGCTCGCGCGCGACACCGTCAGCCTCTTCAAGAAACTCGTCCAGACGGCGTCGATGCAGCGGTTGAAGCGGCGTTAGCTCCGCTGGCGGCTGCGAACCGGCAAGCGGTGCGGCGAACTCTTTCGGATATTCGCCGATGCTTGCCGGCTGCGCACTCGATAAGCCAGGCTACGTCGGTTAGACGGTTGCCCTTGCATTGCGCAGGCGGTATTCCGTAGGCGACACGGTAAGCCGCTTGCGAAACATTTTTGCTAAGTTGTCGCCATTGCGCATTCCGCTATGCCGCGCGATGACATCCACGGGTAGTTTCGTCTCGGCTAGCAGGCGCCGCGTCAGTTCGAGGCGCGCTTGCAGCAAGAATTCCGACGGTGTCGTGCCCATCTCGCGCTTGAAATGGCGCAAGTAGTTGCGCTGGCTCATTGCGGCCACGCGGGCCGCGTCGACGATCGTAATGTCCTGCTCGCAATTGGCCAGCAGCCAGCGCGCGGATTCCCGCACTTGCTCGCTCGTACTGCGGTGGCTGGTACGGCTGAGCTTCGGCAGCAATACGCGGCTCGTGCCCGGCATCAAGCGCTCGGCGATCTTCATCGCGACATCGAGCCCGAAATCGCGTTTCACCTGGAACAGCGCCAGGCAAAGCAGCCGATGTTGATCGTCGCTTGCGCTCGGGACATAGCCGGCCGTGCCGCGAGGCTCCAGTGCGGACGTCCAGGTGTCGGTACCGTCGAATTTTCGCTGGCGGTGCGCGTCGATCGAGGCGAGCGCCGCCTGACTGACGATCGGCTCGATGCGGTCCGTCCTTTGATAGATCACGCGCAACCAGCGGACGAAAGGATTGTCGCGCGCGGCCAGCGCCGCCCCGGCGTCGCCCACGATGATCAGGGTATGTAAATCGCCCAGGTTGCGCGCTTCCAATCGATCGGTCGATACGCGAGCCGAGGACGAGCAGGTCACGTCGCCTCCGTCGATGGACAGCAACCGAACGCTATACAGATTGGTTTTTCCGGTGCCGTTCCCGCCCAGTTCGTTAGCGACATCGAACACTTCGGCCACCATGCCGGCCGTCATGAAGGAAAAACCCTTGAACAGCAGAAGTCCAATTTGCTTGCAGCGGGAACTCGGTTCCTCGATCCGTAACCCTGTCGTTTCAACGTGTTGCCGTACGTCCCTATTTTTTTCGATTTTTTCAACCATCATGGCTGGCTCCTTGGTTCCTATACGCGCGCGATTTCCTTAAATCCTGATTATTTGCGAGATTTTGTTTCATTTTTTTTGTTTATTTTTGTGGGCCAATGCGAATCGACATGGGCAGCAATAAAACGTACTCGACCCGAAATAGGTTTGGGCAGCGCCGATCGGCTTGCTGGGTAGGTAATTCAAGCCGGTCTCTACGCAATCGGGGCGAGCGATTCGGACATTGCCGCAATCCGCGTTCTCCGCGCCTTTTCCCACATTTCGAGCGTGCTGGACATATAGGTGCCCTTGGCGTCGATAATAAGTGGAGGCCGGTTAAATTTCCACACAAAAACTATTAAGCGAAAACGAAGCGGGCGGGTCGCTATCGAAGTCTCCTATCTAGATCGTCAGTTTAGAATTATTTGGGGTTCGTGGAACCCGGCCATGGGATGCATGCGCGCTAAAATGCTTGCGTAAAGGCTCCCGAGCGACCAGCGCCATCAGTTGGCGGTCGATGCGATTGAAAAACAGGAGCGATGGGACCGGCCGGAACTGCATGCGTTGTTGTGCGTACGGCCGGACCCACTTGCGCGGAAATATGCCGTGCCGGCCAATGTTGCGCAACAACGCCCTTAAAATTGGCGGATAAACCCTAGCCGGATGCGAAGGTCATGCGATTCGACCATGACTAAACTGCCATTTAGCGTGCGGAGGCGGCGCACGCAATGGCTTTCGGTTCGGTTTCGCCTTCAACGCATGGCTGGCGTTTCCTGCGCGCGCAGATCGAATACGAGCACCTGCGCGTCGCTACCTTCCATCAAGGTCAGCGACGTTTCTGCGCGCAGCTTCGCACCGTCCCCGGCGCTCAGCGCGATGCCGTTCAGCGTCACGCTACCCTGCGCCACGTGCACATACGCATAACGTTCGCTAGCAAGCGTGAGCGCGGCCGTTTCTGCGCCATCCAAATGCGCGGCATAAACGCGAGCGTCTTGCCTCAGCGTAAGCGAGCCGTCGGCGCCGTCGGGGGAAAGCATCAGGCGCAGCTTGCCGCGCTTTTCCTCGGGGTCCACATGCATCTGTTGATACCGCGGTTCCGCCCCGAGCGCCGACTCCGACGGCACGATCCAGATCTGCAAGAAGTGAACAGGATCTTTCGCTGACGGGTTGAACTCGCTATGGGCGACGCCGCTTCCCGCACTCATCAACTGCACGTCGCCCGGGACGATCGTCGAACCGGTGCCCATCGAGTCGCGATGTTCGAGTGCACCGTCGAGCACGTACGAGAAGATCTCCATGTCGCGGTGCGGGTGGCGGCCGAAGCCGCGGCCCGCGGCGACACGGTCGTCGTTGATGACGAGCAGATCGGAGAATCCGACCTGCGCCGGATCGAAGTACTCTGCGAACGAGAAGGTGTGGCGTGAGCTGAGCCAGCCGTGTTCTGCGATGCCGCGGTCGGCCGAGCGCCTGATTTCGATCATTGTCATTCTCCGAAACGTTAGGACACCAACGAATGCAGCGGTATACGCGTAGGTGTCGATGGCGGGGAGTCTATGCCGATGCATTCGTGGTCGGAAGGCACGGAGGGCGGACTCACTGTCTCACGGGTGGAACAATGGCGGGATGGGTAACGGAGGCCAGCGGCGGCGCTACCGCACGAGACGATCGTCAGGAATTCGACGCGATGGCCGAACTGGGCAGCCGCACGACGATGGCGAAGCCGGCGCCCTCGGCGCTATGAATCGACAGCGTCCCGCCAAATTCGGCGGCGCGCTCCGCCATCCCTGACAATCCGAGCGAATGCGAGGCACGGCTATCGGCATTCGACGTTTTGCCCGCGCCGTCGTCCGCGATCCGAAGCACGCAGACATCGCGGTCGCGGTAGAAGTCGATTGTCACGCTGCGGGCCGATGCATGGCGCGCGACGTTGGTGAGCGCTTCCTGAGCGATCCGGAAGAGGGCCGTGGCGGCGGCTTCCGACACGTCGAATCCAACAGCCCTGAAACGGCACGCCAGCTGTACGTTCGCCCGGTTCGCAAACTCCGCCGCCAGCCATTCGATCGCCGCGGGAAAGCCGAGCGTTTCGAGCGCGAGTGGTCGCAATTGCCGCGTCATGCGCACGATCGATGTCTGCGCGCTTTCGAGTTGCGATTGCAGATCGCGGATCGCCATTCTGAGCGGATGGCTTCCTTCCCCGGTCCCTGCCAGCCGTTCGATGCGTTTCGCACTGAATTCGAGTGCGCTCAACTGCTGTCCGAGGTCGTCGTGCAGTTCCTGCGCAATGCGCTTGCGCTCCTCTTCTCGGGCGGTTTGGTCGCCGCCGTTGGTCGTGCCTGCGGTGGATGGCAAGTATCGGTCGCGCTTGCCCGGGCATGGGCTCGCGTGTAGCGGATTATCGTGGCCGGTTGCCGTTCGATAGCGTTGGCAGAGCGCCAAACTCATGCTCAACGTGGCGAGCAGGGCCTCGGCGGTCTGGCGCTCGACGCTCTCGGCTGCGAAGTGTTCGACGCGACATTCTTGTTCCCGCACGAGGCGAGCGGCGAGTTCGAGCGTGCGACCGAATGCGGCCCCCTCGGTTCTTGCGCGCGAGGCCGGTGGAATGCCGCCAAGCCGTTTGTCGTCGGGCGAGTTCAAACGATGTCGTGATCGTCGATCAATTGGTTGCGCATCGCATAACGTACGAGCGCTGCATCGTTCGAGAAACGCATGATGTCAAAGATACGCGCCTTGTAATTGCCGACGGTCTTCGCGCTCAGGCTGAGCGCTCGCCCGATTTCGTTGGCATTGTCGCCGCGCGCGAGCCGCATGAAGATATCGAATTCGCGGTCGTTCAGTTGCTGATGCGGCGCTGTGGCTGGGGGCGCTGCTAGGTTCTGGGCGACGTAATCGGCCATCCAGGTACCGACGTAAAGGCCGCCCGTCGAGATTTTGCGCAAAGCGTTCGACACGTCCGGCGTCGCCGCGTGTTTCGTCAGATAACCGTGCGCGCCGGCCATGAACGCACGCAACGCGTAATGGCGTTCCTCATACATCGTCAATACGAGTACCTTCAATGAAGGAACCTCGTCGCGCGTTTTTCTGATTAATTCAATGCCGCTGCGTCCGGGCATCGAAAGATCGAGCAGCAGGATGTCGGCCGGAGTTCGGCGCACTAATTCCAGGGTGGAGGCGGCATCCGATGCCTCGCCGTCGATGCGGACGTCCGGCATGCTTTCGAGGACTTCGCGTAAGCCCTCTCGGAATACCGGATGGTCGTCGGCCAGCAGGACGCGTGTCGCATGCGGTCGGTGGCCATCCCGGCTGCGATCGGTCGCAGCGTTTTTCGAGTATTGGAGAGCGGTGCTCATGATTTGGCCAGAGGGGCACGGGCGATGGCCGCGTGTCTTCGCCATCATAGTCGCCCGTATTGTTCTAATTGATTCAGGTTTTCCCTGCTGGATTCGTCGATGTTCGACGCTGGACTCGTGATTGCGGGCTGTCGAACGATCCGAGTCGTTACCGGGTCGTCTTTATTTGTTATCTGTTCGGGCGCTAAATTTGCGTTAAGCGGCATGCGGGGCGGAATGGCTATCGGTCTGACCTTCATCGCCCGCCGGCGCCTGCAATAGCGTCACTGCGCGCCCGGCCTCTCGCCACGCATCGATACCGCCTTTGAGGGGCAATACGTCGAGAAACCCGGCATCGGTCATTTTCTTCGCCATCCAGGCCGCCGAGACTTCATTCGGGCACGAGCAATAAACGACGACTTTTTGGTTCGGGCGATACGCCGCAATGACTTCCGCGAGCTTTCGCTCGTCCGCGAAACGGGCGCCTGGGATGACATAAGGATCGAGCCGCCGCTTTTCGTCCGATCGGATGTCGAGGATCACCGGCACCGTCTCGCCCAGCATCAACTCATAGAGATCGTCCACGCCGATGCGTGCGTTCGCCAATGTGCGCATGAAGGCACGCCGCCGTATCCAGCGATAGGCTGCATATACCGCGAGCAGGGCGGCGACGATCGGGATGCCGGCGTGGCCCAGGCGGCTGATGCCGGCGAACAGCCAGTCGACCTGGTGCGAGATCATGAAGCCCGCGCCTAAACCCAACGTGGCCCAAATCGCGGCACCGATCCCGTCGTGCGCGACGAACGCGCGATACGGTGTGCCGACGGCGCCTGCCATCGGGACCGAAAGCAGCGACAAGCCCGGCACGAGTTTCGATACGGTTAGCACGCGCACGCCCCAGCGTCCGAAAAAACGTTCGGTTTTCTTCACGCAAGTGTCGCGCGACAACGAGAGTCGACAGAGCGTTTTAAGCGTGGCATTGCCGTAGAAACGGCCGGCGAGGAACCAAACGCTATCGCCGATAACCGAAGCGATCACCGCGAGCGCGAAGACGAGCAAGGTTTGCCCACCGATCGATGCGGGATGCAGCGCGGCCATGGCGCCGAATAAAACCAGCGTCGGCATGGCCGGGACCGGCAGGCCCAGCGACGCGGCCAGCGCGTTGACGAAGACGAGCGCCGGGCCGTAGCGCGCGACCAAGTCGTGAAGCATGGGAGATTTCCTTGCGAGAACACGCCGCCGAGACGGCGGGATGCGCCGATTATGCATCGTTCGTCGGGCGGCTGCTTCGCCGTATCGCACGAGGGCGACACGAGCGCATTGAAGCGGGATGACGAGTGGGAGTTCATGCGGCCGATGAACCATAATCGAACGCAACGCGGGTTTCAGTGGCTAGGCCCCGCGGCCTTTTTTCGAGGAGTGCCGGATGAATCGTTTATTACGGAATGCTTTCGTTTTTGTCGGGCTTGCGTGCACGCAAGCGCTCGCATGGGCGCAAGCGCCGGACACGGTTCAACTCGAGGAGCTGACGTGGACGGAGCTACGCAGCGAAATCGCGGCGGGCAAAACGACGATCGTCATCCCCATCGGCGGGACGGAGCAGAGCGGCCCGTACGTTGCGCTTGGCAAGCATAACGCTCGGGTGCAATGGCTGGCCACCCGGATCGCTCGCGGGCTCGGCAATGCGTTGGTGGCGCCGGTAGTCGCTTATGTGCCGGAGGGCGGCTATTCGCCGCAGACTTCCCATATGCGATTCCCGGGCACAATCACGGTACCGGACGACGTCTTCGAGAAGACACTCGAATCCGCCGCGAACAGCTTCGAAGTGCACGGCTTCAAGAACGTCGTGTTTCTGGGCGACCACGGCGGCTATCAGAACGATCTCAAGCAGGTGGTCGCGCGCCTGAACAAGCAGTGGGTGGGTACGCGTGCACGCGCATTCGTGCCGCCGGAGTATTACGAGGAAAGTTCCGACGGCTACGCGCGTACGTTGCGTGAAAAGGGCTATCGCGACGATGAAATCGGCACGCATGCCGGCCTTGCCGATACCGCTTTATTGCTCGCTGTCGCGCCGAAAATGGTCCGGCTCGACGCGTTGCGCACGGCGCCGAAGCCGGGGCCCGCCGATGGCGTCTATGGCGGTGACCCGCGACGCGCGAGCGCCGAGCTGGGGCGTCTTGGCATCGACGCGATCGTCGCCAAGACGATCGATGCCCTTCGCAAGGATACGGCGGGCCGCTGAACGTCATTCACGGTCACGCTCGGGTATCGAATCCAGCGCGACGCCGGTTGTCAATATCGGGAGGGGTTATGAGTTCGAAGGGACTTCGCCACGCGAGGCTCGCCGCATCGATCGGCGCCATGATGATCGGCGCATGCACGACGTTCGCCTCATCCGGAAGCTTAGCCGCAACCGTGAAGACGGTACCGGGTATGCCGAGCGTGGTCGATCCATCGAATTTATATAGCGAGGCAGGCGTCAATCGGCTGAGCCCTGCGGTAAAGGGTGCGCTATCGAGGGTCTACGTACCGAATCTGCGTTCCGACGACGTTTACGTGATCGATCCGTCGACGTTCAAGGTGGTCGATAAGTTTCCCGTGGGACGCAGCCCGCAGCACATCGTGCCGTCGTGGGATCTGAAAACGCTGTGGGTGACGAACAATGCGGAGGGGCGCACCGACGGCAGTCTGACGCCGATCGATACGTTGACGGGCAAACCGGGTAACGCGATTGCCGTGGACGATCCATACAACATGTACTTCACGCCCGACGGCAAACAGGCCATTGTCGTAGCGGAAGCCCATGCCCGGCTCGATTTCCGCGATCCGCATACGATGCGGTTGGAGTCGAGCCTCGAAGTGCCCGAGTGCAAGGGCATCAATCACGCCGATTTCTCGATCGACGGCCGATATGCGATTTTCACCTGTGAGTTCGGCGGCAAGCTCGCGAAGATCGATATGGTGAACCGCAAGGTGATCGGCTATTTGGAGCTGCAAAACAAAGGCATGCCTCAGGACATCCGAATCGCTCCGGACGGAAAGGTATTCTATGTCGCCGATATGATGGCCGACGGCGTCTACCTGGTGGACGGCGACCGCTTCGCGAAGATCGGTTTCATCCAAACCGGTATCGGTACGCACGGGCTCTATCCGAGCCGCGACGGCACTAAGCTTTATATCGCCAACCGCGGCTCGAACCGCGTGCATGGCCCGCGCCATGGAAAGGGGAGTGTCTCGGTGCTCGACTTCGCGACGCGCAAGATTGTCGCGACTTGGCCGATCCCCGGAGGAGGTAGCCCCGATATGGGCAATGTCAGTGCCGACGGCAAGACGCTTTGGCTATCGGGGCGATTCGACGATGTGGTCTACGCGATCGATACGGCGACGGGCGAAATGAAGCAGATCCCTGTCGGCATGGAGCCGCATGGCCTCACCGTCTGGCCGCAGCCAGGGCGCTATTCGCTCGGGCATACCGGCAATATGCGCTAGCTTATTGGCCGCGGGCAACTGCGGTCGATAGCGGTGCAGAGCGGTGAAGAGCGGTGACCGATGATCAGGCGCCGCGCTTGACCGGGCGCAGTGCGTAGGCGCCGTCGCCGAGCAAGAACAGCACGACGAGCGCGATTGCCCAAAACGCGGGATATTCCCAACCGCCGCCCTTGTTCGTGAAGAGCCAGCCGTTCGCGCCGTGAACGAGTGCGATCGTACCCAACATTTCCGCCGCGAGCGGCAGCGCCACCCACGAGGCGTAGACGCCGAGGATTAGCGCGATCCCGCCGATGAGTTCGAGCGCGATCGTCAAATAAGCGGCAATCGCAGGTAGCCCGAGCGATGCGAAATAGCCGACGAAGCCGGGCACGCTGAATACGAACAGCTTCAATCCGACGTGAGCGAGAAAAAGAATGCCGAGGCTGACCCGTAGCAGTAGGGCGGCCAATGGAGCGGTTTTGTCGTTGATCATGATGGTTATCGTTAACGTTGAGGAACGGTTGGGTCGGCTCGCGCCTTGAAGGTACTACGGGGACGGGGCCGGCGAACTCCTGCAACGATACGGGGGACGGCCCGTCCCGACAACTCGGCTATGATTCATCCATCATTTACTCTCGGTTGATGATCGGATGGATACGCTGACGAGCATGCGGGTTTTTCGCCTGGCGGTGGAGGCCAAGAGTTTCGCCGCGGCGGCCCGCCGCTTGGATATGTCGCCGGCAATGGCTAGCAAACACGTCATGCATCTGGAGCGCCGGCTGGGCACGCTGCTGCTCAATCGCACGAGCCGCCATTTGAGCCTAACCGAATCGGGCGCAACGTATTTCGAGCATGTTCGCCAATTGCTCGACGAACTCGACGATGTCGAATCCGCCGTCGGCCAATCGACGGCCGCGCCTCACGGCACGCTCAAGCTGAGCGCGCCGGTATGGATGGCCAATCCTGATTTTGTCGGCGTTCTGAACGATTATCGTGCACGGTACCCCGATGTGCGTCTTGATGTGGATTTGTCCGGCCGCTTTGTCAATCTCGTCGAGGAGGGCTTCGATCTCGCCTTGCGCGTGACGAACCCGATGTCGCTCGGCCCCGCGCTCATCGCGCGGCCAATCGCGCCGGTGGCCTTCCATCTGGTGGCCGCGCCCGACTATTTGCGCAAGGCGGGCGTGCCGGGAGATGCGCAGGCGCTTGCTCGGCACGCGATCCTCGGCTATTCGATGTTTCCCGCCAACAACGTGATCGAAGTCGAGGGGCCGCGAGGCATCGAAACGTTCAAGGCCGATTGCCCCTTGCAGACGAATAATGAGTCGCTGCTTCGATTGGCCGCGCTCCAAGGGATGGGCCTGGCGTTTTTGCCGAAGGCACTGATCGCGCACGATCTGGATGCGGGGACACTTCAATTGGTGCTGACCGACTATCGATTTTTCGGTACCAAACTTTATGGCGTTTATCGACACCGGCGGTATTTATCGCCCAAGGTGCGAACCTTCCTGGATTTTCTCAGCGAGGATGCCCGTCTGCGTTAGAGCGCGTTTCACATACCGCCTATCAGGCACGGCGGAATGTTTCGTACGATTTCGATGTTGCAATGTAGCTTGCTCACTACTATCGTTGCTTCGGGACTCGGCCCATTCGAGCACCGGTATGTGTCGTGTTAGCGGCTAGACGCCGCGGAGGCTTGATGAGCACATCGAATCGGCGGCATGGGCACAAAGTGGCGGCACGCAGCGGTTTGCTCGTCGGCGTTGCACTGCTGGCGATTTCAAACAATGTGTGGGCGCAAGCAACGGTTCAGCTCTACGGCATCGTCGACGACGCGTTGACGTTCGCGACCAATGCGAACGGTCACCGAGTGTGGGCGCAAACGAGCGGCGTAGGGCAATCCGATCGCTGGGGGCTGCGCGGAATAGAACCGTTAGGCAACGGATGGCGGGCCGTTTTCCGCCTCGAAAACGGGTTTACGCTCAATGACGGCCGGTTTTCTCAAGGTGGCCTCGAATTCGGGCGCCAAGCGTTCGTCGGTCTCGCGAACGATCGGCTAGGCACGTTGACGTTCGGGCGCCAGTACGACTTCATGTCGACGAACTTGACGCAATTCTCGGCCGGAACGGTGACACCGTCGGTGTTCGCTTTTCATCTCGGCGATCTGGATCGACTAGGAGCCGAGCGTCTCGACAATTCCGTCCGCTACGTTACGCCCGTAGTAGGGGGGCTGCAACTCGGCGCGCTCTATTCGTTCGGCGGGCAGCCGGGCAACTTCGTCGCGAACAGCGCCGTGGCGCTCGGCGCCAGCTATACGCATGGCGCGTTCAGCGCGGGCGCGGCCTATGTCGGCATGCACAACTACACCGAGGCATTCGGCATCGGGACGAC
This sequence comes from uncultured beta proteobacterium, assembly GCA_963838695.1. Classification (GTDB taxonomy): domain Bacteria; phylum Pseudomonadota; class Gammaproteobacteria; order Burkholderiales; family Burkholderiaceae; genus Trinickia. The sequence continues at coordinate 443,463 of CAWIRZ010000048.1, forward strand.
GGTCCTGGGTACGCGGCTCGTCGGCACCGGGCCGCAAGGGCTATTGGCGCCGTTCCAGGTGTTCGACAAAGTGTCGGTGTCGGGTATCGGCGCCGGTTACCAGTGGGGGCCCACCTTTTTGCACGGGCTCTTCACGCTCGTCGATTTTCGTCAGAAGGGCGCGAGCGCTTCGTTGCGAACGGCCGAAGGCGGCGCGAGATATTCGATGACTTACTCGCTTTCGCTCGCCGGCAGCTACGCCTACTCGAAGCTCGGGCAAGCGCATTGGAACCAATTCGTCGCTGGTATCGATTACTCCCTGTCGAAACGGACGGATATTTACTGCAATACCGTCGTATTACGTGCGAGCAGCGGCGTCCGCGCGCAATTGTTTACGCTGCCTGCCGCGAGTTCGAATTCTCAAACAGTTGTTTCGATCGGCATGCGCCACCTCTTTTAGCGGTCACTATTACCGCTATCTATCCTCGCGAATTCCATTACGGCCGTCTGCTTTGTCAGCATTGGCTGACAAGCCCCTTAGAGGGTTTGTGGCGATAGGGTTTATTTGACTTGAATCAACGTCGTCGAACGTTATCCTCCGTACAAATGAGTCTATAAAAACCTGCTTCCGATTGCGGCGCCCGACGATCTGTACGGGTTGCCCGCCTACTTTGTCGCTCGCTTCGTCGAGCGCGTGTGCCGGTACCCGCTGGTTGGATGACCGACCGACCCGGTAATCGATTAACGAACGTTTGCAGCGTCCAGCGCGGCCGTTATGGCTCTTTGCGCCAGGAGGGCATGCGCGCAAAGGCTTGCGTCCCACCGATTTGAGTCGCGACGCGGTATTTAGGGGAAATGAAGTGCGCGAAGTATCCGAACGTTTGCGACGCATAAGCCGCGACTGGTACGCTCGAGGGTTAGCCCTTGGCGTGCTGGCGCTCGCGCTGACGATCACTCTGACCGTTTATTCGATCTGCGGGCAATTCGTTCGGCGTGAGGCGAGCCTGCGCTTCGATAACGATTCGCGCAGTGTCGAACAGCAGATTGCGGTTCGGGTGCGCCTCTATACCGATGTGCTCGTGACGATGCGCGCGCTATTTGGCGAAGACTCGGAGGTGACGCGCGCGGAGTTTCGCGATTTCGTGGCGGGTTTGGATTTGCGCGGCCGCTACCCCGGTTTTCAGACATTGAACTTTGCGACTTACGTGCCCGCCGCGGCCCTGCCTGCGTTCGTGGCCGCCCAACGTCGCGATGCGCTGTTGAAGGAAGCGGGGATCGACTTTTCGATGCATCCGCCGGGGCTTCGCGACGGTTACGACGTGCTGACTTACCTCGAACCGCTCCTGGCCAATCGCGAAGCGGTCGGCCTTGATATGGACGCCGTTCCGCAACGGCGCGCCGCGATGGAAAAGCTGCGCGATACCGGCGAGCCGATCAGCAGCGGGCGATTGATTCTCGACGATCGCGGCGCGCAATTCGTCGGCCTGGCGATGCGTATGCCCGTCTATCGCAAGGGCATGCCGACGACGACGGTCGACGAACGCCGGCGTGCCTATTTGGGATCGGTCGGCGCCGGCATCCGCGTCAACGACATGATGGATGGGCTGCTCAGCGCGGAGACGCTGCGCGTCATCAACTTCAAGATCTACGACGCGGGTAGCCTGAGCGCGCCGGCGAGCGCTTTATCGAATACTTCGCTGTTGTATGACAGCGTCAACGGCGCCGCACTGGCTAAGACGGGCTCGATGTTGGGCGTGGCGCGTATCTCCGCCCGCGCCGCGGCTGCCGTCGTCGCCCATGCGCCTCGTGCGGTGCGGGCGGCTCGCCCCGTCACGCTGGAACGGAGGGCGCAGCAGCCGTTTGCCGGGCGGCGGTGGACGATCGTGTTCTCGGCCGATATGAGCGCGCTCAGCGGGACGCAGAGCGTCTTGCCCGATGTCGCGTTGTTGGCCGGGATCATGATCAGCGCTTTGCTCTCCGGCTTGGCTTATGCCTTGTCGAGTTCGCGGTCGCGCGCCGTTAGGCTTGCCGACAGGATGACCTACGACTTGCGCGAAAGCGAAACGGCGCGTGCGGAAGCGCAGCGAATCGCCCATCTCGGGGATTGGCGCGTGAACTTCGATGACGGGGGCGCCGATTTATCCAACGAGATGGCGCGCCTGATCGGGATCCGTCAACCGACGCAAACGTTGAAGGGGCTGCTGCGCGCGATCGTTCCTTCCGATCGCCGGGCGTTGCTCGAGCAAGCAAGGCACACGCTTTCCACGCGCGATGCGTTCGAACTCGAGTGTCGCTATCGCTCGCAGCGTGGACGGCGCGGCTGGCTGCGCGTGATCGGCCATGCATACGGAACGGGGCAGACGCGCACGCTGCGCGGAACGGCGCTCGAAATCACAAAACAAAAATCGATCGAGCGAGCGAGGGATCTCGAGCACGCCTTTACGCTCTACCTCGCCACGGCCGGCAACGAATTCGATGTCTGCCGGCATTTGATCGAATCGATCGTGCGCGGCATGGATTGGGACGGAGGCACGTTCCGGCCGACACTCGCGGGGACGAAGCAGTTGTTATGCGCGACGTCGACGGCGCTCGATAGCGGCTTCGAAACTTGGCTGGTGATGCATGGGCCCAACGTGGCGGCCGAGGACAATGCGCCGGCGGCACCGCGTTGGAGCGTAACCGGCTGCGCGGCGGCGCGCACGGGCAGCGAGCGCTGGCTAGCCGATGCGGGGGTCTCCACGACGTTCTCGTTCGCGCTGCGGTTGGGTTCGATCGTGGTGGGCGTGGCCGAATTCTATTCGCGGGAGCGGCGCCATGCGGAGCCGCAGGCGCTCGTCATGGCGCGCTCGATCGTCAGTCAGACGAGCCACTTCCTCCAGCGTCGGCAGGCCGAGGACAATCTCCATTTCCTCGCCACCCACGATGCGCTAACCGGCTTGCCGAATCGGTTGATGTTCCGCGAACATCTCGATGAGTTGCTGGCGCGCGCCCGCGCCGAGGCGACGGCGCTGCATGTGCTCTTCATCGATCTCGACCGCTTCAAAGACGTCAACGATTCGCTCGGGCACAACGTCGGCGATTTGCTCTTGCGTGCCGTCGTGGAGCGTTTGCACGAAACGTTGGCGGAAACCGACATGATCGCGCGGCTCGGGGGCGACGAATTCGTCGTGCTCGTCAAGCATCCCAGCGACGGTGTGGCCGTCGTTATTCAAACGATTGACGCGATCCAAGCGGCGCTCGCGAAGCCGTTCATGGTCAGCGGGTCGCAATTGCAGGTCAGCGCGAGTATCGGTGTCAGTTCCTTCCCCGGCGACGGCGAGGACGCGCAGACGTTGCTCAAGCACGCCGATATGGCGATGTACGGCGCGAAGCAGCGCGGCAAAAACACCTATCAGATGTATGTGCGGCAGATGAGTATGTCGCTGCATCGGCGCGTCGAGATGGAGACGCATTTGCGGCATGCGATCGACAACCAAGAGTTCACGCTCGTCTATCAGCCGCGAATCGATCTGCGCACGAATCACTGCCCGGGTGTCGAGGCGCTATTGCGTTGGCACAATCCGGTGCTCGGCTCGATCCCTCCCACCGAATTCATTCCGATCGCCGAGGAAACGGGCGCGATCGTGCCGATCGGCGCTTGGGTATTGCGCGAGGCGTGCCGGCAAGCGGCCGAATGGCATGCGCGTGGATTGGCGCCGATTCATGTCGCCGTCAATCTATCGGCGCGGCAGTTTGCGGATCCGCATCTGCACGAAACGATCATGGACGCGCTCGCCGAAGCGCGGCTGCCGGGCGAATTCCTCGAACTCGAGCTGACGGAAAGCATGGTGATGCGCCATCCGGAGCAAGCCGTGCGCTGGCTTACGGCGTTCAAATGTACGGGCGTGCGCCTCTCGATCGACGATTTCGGCACGGGCTACTCGTCGCTCGCCTATCTGAATCGTTTCCCGATCGATACGGTGAAGATCGACCGGTCGTTCATCCGCAACGTACCGGACAGCCATAGCGATACGCAAATCACGAGCGCCGTGATCGCGCTCGGACACAGCCTTGGGCTGACTGTTATCGCGGAAGGCGCCGAAACGCAAAAGCAAATCGATTTTCTCCGCAAGGAAGGCTGTGACGAAGTGCAAGGTTACTTCTTCAGCCGCCCCATTCCCGCCGCCGATGTCGAGAGCTTTCTCGGCCAGGCGGTGGATTCCGGTCTCGCGTCTCAGACGAGATCGTCAGCCCAAGGCGCCGAAGTCAGCGGACCGCAGCGCCATCATTTAGTCTTGAAGGAATAGCATCATGCAGACCACCACACGGGATATCGCCGCCATGTTGGCAGCAATCGACGAACTCGATTTCAGCCGGATCAAGGCCAAGCTCATGCATCGTGGCGACGGCATCGAAGCGTTGCCTCAGATCGAGCGCGCCGAGGCGGGGTATCGGCAGTTCTTGAGGCTCGCGGCGAAGTATCCCGACGCACCCATCGTGCCGAGCGAGGAAGTCGATGAGTTTTGGCACATGCATATCCTCGACACGGCGCGTTACAGCGCCGATTGCGAGCGGATTTTTGGCTACATGATTCACCATGATCCCTATAGCGGACTCGATGGGGCTGAGGATGAAGCGCGGCATTTCGCGCTGGCGGCGGCGAGCGACGATCTGGCGGCGAGAGAGTTCGGCTCGGCCGGTCATGGCGATGCGAAGGCGTATTGCGTGAAGCAGGAAGCGAAGGGCGATGCAAGGCGTACTGCGTGAAGCCGGAAGCGAAGGGTGATGCAAAGGCGTACTGCGTGAAGCCGGAAGCGAAGGGCGATGCCAAGGCGTACTGCGTAAAGCAGGAAGCGAAGGGCGATACCAAGGCGTACTGCGTAAAGCCCGAAGCGAAGGGCGATGCCAAGGCGTACTGCGTCAAGCCCGAAGCAAAGAACGATGCAAAGGCATATTGCGTGAAGCCCGAAGCGAAGAACGATACAAGCGCTTACTGTGTTCGTCCCGAAGCGATGGCCCATGCATCCCATGTCCGCCGCGTCGCCGCACCTGACATTCGGCGTACCGCCTAGGCATCGCACCCAGCGCGGTGCAGTCGAACTCCGTTGACCCAGGTCAAGTCGTTCCCAGCCGACTCCGCGAAGATAGGAACCGGCGCTTCACGCGTGCGTGAGCGCCGGTTTCGGCTATCGGCGGTTGAATCGGCGTGGGAGAGGGAAAATGGGAATCGGCATGCAAATCGTGTATCTCGGGTTTCCGAGAGACGCACGAATCGAGGCCGAGGCCGGCATCCAATTGCTACGACTGATGCCGTTCGCGCGATGCGTGAGCGCCTGCCTTCTCGCAATCGAACTGCGGCATGGCCCAACCGGTCGCTATTACGATGCGCAGCTCGATATCGTCACACCGGAAAAGGTGCTAGTCGCGCTGCCCCACTGTCTGGAAACGGATCCGGAGGCCGCCGTGCGCGCGGTTTTCGACTATGCCGAGCGTGAACTCAGCCAGCGCGGCGCCGCGCTTTCCCGGCTGAATCGATGACCTGAAAGAGCGGAGAATTGGCCGAAAAGTCAGGTATTCGGGCGCACGTGGTCACCGCGACACGCCTTGAGGGCGATGGGCGAAACGAACTCACTCATGCGTTCCCCGCGCCGTCCATTTTTTCGCGCGCGAGACGAGCGATCGTCTCCATGGCCAAATCGAACTCGGTGGTTTTATCGAAGAAATAATCGGCTCCGGCAACGACGCTTGCCTCCCGAAACACGGGCGACGCGTAGTTGGTCAGGACGATCGTCACGATGGGGTCGGTACGGCTACGCAACGCATGGAGCAGGTCCATGCCGTTGCTGTCGATCAGACGCAAATCGAGGATGACGGCTTCGGCGTCGGTGCCGTCGATGCCCTGCAGCGCCGTCTCCACATCCTCCGCTTTTCCGACGATGCAAGCCGTGCCCTGCGGCCCGATATGCCGAGCCAAACGCTCTCGGATGAGCGTCGACTCATCGACGACGAACACTCTCAGCGGTGACCGGTTGCTCGATTCCATGCGAACAGTATCGTCAGCGCTTTTGGAAATAAATATCGGGTTCGGTAGGAATGCGCTGTAGGCAGTACAGAACGCGCCTGTAGGCCAACGCCTACAGGCCGAGCGTCCGGCCCGTGCGGCGGGCCTTCCGGGCAGCCAAGGCACCGCGCACGGTTACTTATCGTTACAAGTCTTCGCCATCCTCGAACAGCTTGTGCTGAATCGCGTAGCGAACCAAGGCGGCCTCGTGCGGCATCTGCATTTTTTCGAGGATCCGGGTCTTGTAGGTGCTGACGGTTTTGGCGCTCACGCATAGTTCGTTGGCGATTTCGCTGATTGTCTGGCCGCCTGCGATGCGGCGGAACACGTCGAATTCGCGATCGGATAGCCGTTGATGCGGCAGCATGTCCGTCGGCTCGTTCAGACTCTGTGCGAGCCGCTCGGCCATCGACAAGCTGACGTACACGCCACCGGCGGAAATCTTCGTCAATGCCGAAACCAACTCCTTGCTGGCGCTCTCCTTCGTCAGATAGCCCGAAGCCCCCGCCTTGAAGGCGCGCACCGCGTATTGCTGCTCGGCGTGCATAGTCAATACGAGCACCCGCAGTGTGGGCAGCTCTTCCTTGATCTGCTTCACGAGTTCGATACCGTTGCGTCCCGGCATAGAGAGATCCAAGACGAGCACGTCGGCCGGCGTGCCGCGTACGAGCGAAATCGTGGTGGGGCCGTCGTACGCCTCTCCGACGACTTGAAACCCGCTCGTCCCCTCGAGAATGTGGCGCAGCCCGTCGCGAACGAGCGCGTGGTCGTCGGCCAGCAGAACTTTTGTCATCGCAGAGCCTCTTCCTGTTGTATTGCGGCCAGCGGGATCCGCACCGTAAGCGTGAAGCCCTGTTTCGGCGCCGTATCGATCGAGACGACGCCGTCGAGGAGATGGACGCGTTCGCGGATACCCAGCAATCCGAAAGATTTTTCCCCGGGCAATTCCGAGCCTAGCGAACCGGACGCCCCGCGTCCGTTATCGGCAATCCGCAGCACGCAATTGTCTTCCACGATGGCGAGCGACATCGATACGCGCGTTGCCTCGGCGTGTCGGGCCACGTTCGTCAGGGCTTCCTGCACGATGCGAAAGAGCGTCGTCGCACCGTTGCGCGAAAACTGCGTGGCGCCCGGCTCGATTCGGCGTTCGATTTCGATCCCATAGCGGGTCGTGAAATCGGTCAGCAGCCAATCGATCGCGGGCAGCAGGCCGAGATCGTCGAGCATGACCGGCCTCAAATCCGCGGCTATCCGGCGCACGGAGCCGACCGTCGAATCGATGAGGCGGCGCATTCCGCTCAACTGCGCGAGCACCGGCGGCGCGGTTGGCATGTCGGCCAACGATTGTTCGACGGCGGAGAGATCCATCTTCAATGCCGTGAGCTGCTGGCCGAGGTCGTCGTGCAGCTCGCGTGCAATGCGGGTTTTCTCGTCCTCCCGGACGCTTTGCAAATTGGCCGATAGCGCGCGCAGTTCCTTGCGCGAGGCCTTGAGCGTTTCGTCGGCCTGCACGCGCTCGGTGATGTCGCGCAGCATGACGGTGTAAAACTTGCCTTGCTCGTCGCGCATTTGCGAAATCGATGCCTCGAGCGGAAACTCCTCCCCGTCGGCACGCAGGCCAACGAGAATCGGCTGCTGCCTCCCCATCTTGCGCTCGGTGACGCCCGTCTCGCCAAAGCGCTCGACATGGTTGTGATGGCCGCCCCGGAAACGCTCCGGGATGAACCGGTCGATCGAACTGCCGAGCGCGTCCATCGCGGAGCATCGAAATACCTGTTCGGCGGCCGGATTGAACATGACGATCCGTTGTTCCTCGTCGATCGTGATGATCGCTTCGCTCGACGAGCGAATGATCGCCATGAGCCGCGCTTCGTCTTTCGAGGAACGCGAGCGCGCCTGGCCCGTCTCAGCAAGCATCGTGCCGCGGGCGCGCATGAAGACGAAGACGGCAGCCGCGGCGACGAGCGCAGCCGCAAAGCCCGCCCATAGAATTGCGTTGCGGCTGAAATCCGCCGATGCGAGGAGCGCCGGATCGCTTGTCGCGTAGGTGATCGACAGTTTCTCGCCGCCAAGATGCACCGTATCCGTCCGCTTGAACCGAGGCCCGTTTTCATACTGCGCCGCGAGGGGAACTCCGGGCGGATAGAGCGCCATCAGCGGTTGTCCGCCCGAAACGTGGAGCTGGATGTGCGGCTCATTCGCGGCGACGCTTGCGAACAGGTATTCGGCGTCGAGCCGCGCGAATGTAAATCCGATCAGCGAAGCGCGCCGGGCCGAGACGACTGCGGGCGCAGGCATCGTGCGGTAAACCGGCAGATAGAGATCGACCCGCGCACGCCCCTGTCCTTCGACCGTCTCGGTCGTCGTTTCGTGCTGCAGCGGCCGGATCGTCATCGCCACTTGGCCGCTGTTGGCGGCGCGCATCAGTGCGGCGCGTGTTGCCTCGTTCACCCCCAGATCGCTGCCTTCCGTGCCATCGCCGTGTGGCGGCCACATGAGGACGGTATGGGCGAGCGCCCCCTCGGCGGACGACGCGGAAGTGGCAGCAGCGGGCAACGCTTCGGCATAGCCTAGCGAGCGGACGCACGGAGGGGCGTCGTCCAGATCGAGGCGCGAAATGTAGCGGTCCCAGGCGTCCGCGGGGGGCGCACCGTCCCCCGTACTCTGAACCTGAGCCATGACGAAACCGCTCGCCCCCCGCAGCAGTTGAGTGCAAAGCAGCAGTTCGCGTTGGATGTCGGAACCGATGTGGGTGGCGCGTGCGTCGAATGTCGCTTGAGCACCTTCGAGCAGATGATCGCGGACGATGGTCGCCGCGACGATCGCCGACAGAAAAACGATAACCGCTGTCGCCGCGGAGGCGAGCACAAGGCCGCGCAGCGACACCCCCAGCTTCCTGCGGCTAGCGGGCGGCTTGGCGGATCGGAGCGGGCTTCCTGCTGAGGGCATGCGCATCCTGCGGCTGATCGCAATCCCGCGCCGACACAAGGCGGCTCGGGGCCGGAAATCGCGTCTGCGACGGCTCAACGGCATTCCGCAGACTTGTGGCAAATTGTGCTCGATTCGCGCACGGCTGCCAATGGCTCGCCGGCGGCTTTTCCTGTCGGTCGCGGAAATGCGCGCGCTCCACAGGATAGCTCAGAAAAAATGGCGCCCGCATAAAGGCGGACGAAAAGGCCGTGCAGGGTTTGCGCATTCCGCGAACACGACGACGGGGCCCGCGCTCGCGACTCCCTCGTCGACGAAATGCCTAGCGATGCGAATGGCGGGATTGTCTGTGTCTTCCTGCTCGAGTTCGAACCCGAGCACTCATCGCGCCGTGGCGAGATGGGCGTTGACCTTGACGGGCGCCGTGTTGCTGTCGAACGGCGGTTGCGGGGCGAAACGATCGATGACGCCCGGTTCGAAGACTAGACAATACGTCGATCCACCGTATTGGAAGAAGCCGAGTTCGTCGCCTTTGTCGATGTGCTGTCCGGGCATCGCCTCGATGACGCATGAGGATACCTCCGCCATCCCGACAAAAATGCAAGCCACGGCGCCAAGGGCGGTGTCGTCGCTATCGATGACAACGACTGCGCGCGCGGCGACGGCTGTCGTATACCCTTGCGAGTGGTTGAGACCGCCCGGATCCTCGCCTTCCGCTTCGACATCGGAGTAATACGTTCCGTCGATCAGATAGGCGTGGGTGATCGTCCCGCTGACCGGAGCGTGCCAACGATGGTAGTTGAAGGCGCTTAAAAACGCTTGATAGATCGAGCCGCCTACGAAGCGCTGTGCAATTCGAGGCTGGCTCGCGGTGAAGATCTCCTGCAGCGAGTAGGGTTGCGCCTTGATCCAAAACTGATCGTGCAGCCGCACGCCGTGGCGAATCGCGTAAGGCGACGCTTCGCAGGCGTTGACGATGACCTTGGGATCATGGGGGTCGGCAACTGGGCGAGCCCCCGGTTTGAACTGCCGGGTAAAGAAGCTGTTCCAAGATGCGAAGCCCCAATACGGCTCGTTCGGATCGCATAAAAATTCCATTAGCCGCGTTTTTTCGATGGCTTCGGCGCTGAGCCAGCCATCCGGGCCGGCGTTCAGGTGCGTGCGTGAGTAGGGGCCGCTCAAAAAGCCGCACCAGTAGTTGAGCACGCGCTTCAGTTGGGCGTTGAATGCCTGGTCGCGAAACAGGGCGTAGCCCGAGGGCATGCACATCAGCCAGTCGAGCACGGCGTTAAGCGGGCAATGAACGAGGCTCGATTCGCTGAAGGGCGGCGTATAGGTCATCAAATAGTCGATAACCGCCATGAGTTCGTCGATATCGGTGTACCCCAGTTCGTATCCTTCGCTGCGCGCTTCGTCGATCGCTCTGGATGCAGACATCTTCAACACGGGGTCGTTTTCGACGAGGTGTGCGAGGTCGTGCACGACGCCCGTAAGCGGTCCGCCGCTCGCGCGCCGATAGGCACGCTCTGCGATCGAGCGTCGATATTCGCCCATGGCGCGTTCGTTCGAAGGCAGCCAGCCTCCCAGGCGGCGACGCTCTGCTTCTGACGCTTTGCCGTTTTGCCGCATCGAATTCCGCTCCCCTCGCGTTGTTTGTCTCGATGCTGCAGTCAGCAAGTTGTTTGCCTGGCGCGCGAATGCCGCTTCGGCAGCTCTGCAAATGTCAATCGTATGGCGGGCGCGTGCTCCCTTGCATCGACATCCCATTAAATTGGCGTTACGGCGACGTCGGTTATCTTTCGGCTCGTGGTTTGGGTCGACATGCCGGCTCTCCGTATGGCGCTTCGCGGGCCGGCGGGTTGATCGCGCGGCGCGTTAGATTGATCGGCATCAAGGCGCCCGCGCGGCGCTAAGCGATGCTATCGGACATGAGCCTAGATTCTGCTGGGCGATGGAAGTGACTCGACGAAAAGGAGAAACATCGTGTATCGCAACATTATGCTAGCCGTGGACGGCAGCTCATCGTCCGAACGCGCGATCGAAGAAGCCGTGCGAATGGCATCGCTTGCGCATGCGACCGTGCATGCGGTCTATGTCGTCGATAAATCGGCGTTGTTCAATTACGGTGGTTATTACGATCCGCAAGCGCTGCTCGAAGCCCTGCGAAACGACGGGCGTTCCGCGCTCGATCAGGCGCGCGAAGCGCTGCACGCGGCCGGGGTCCCGGTCGAAGAGAAAACGATCGAAACGGAAAGCATGGCGGACGATGTCGCCACCTGCCTGCAACGGTATGCCGAGCGTATCGGCGCCGATCTCGTCGTCATGGGTACGCACGGGCGCCGCGGCGTGCCCAGGCTCGTGCTCGGCAGCGTATCGGAGCGATTCCTGCGGTTCTCGACGTGCCCGGTGATGCTGACGCGAGCCGAGAGCGAGCCGATCGACAGGCCGGCCTAACCGACGCGGTCGTTCCACCGTCGCTCGGGCGAGCGTCGGCCGACGCTTGAACGCGCGCTTCAGCCCAACGATGTGGCCGCGCTTCGAAACGCGGTCTGCAGCCCGTAATCGAAGCCAAGGACGACGAGCGAGCACAGGAGCCCCATTGCGAGATTGGTGAGCCTGTGCTCGAGATCGGGATGGCGGCCCAGCCATGCGACGGCCAAAAACGCGCTTTCGGCCAAGACTTGCACGGCGAATATCGCGATCATCAGCAAATACTCGTAGCCCATGGCGTTGAAGTTGGAGAAGTCGACGCCGTGCATCGCGATCCAATAGCCGACGCGATAGACCTCATAGACGACGAAGAAAAGCGGGAACACGTAGCTGGCGACATAAGTCGGCTTCGTGGCATGCCGCAGCTCGGGGTGAAAGTGATGAACTCGTTGCATCGCAACCTCCTGAGGTAACGATCTCACTGTAGAAAAACATCGCTTCGACACCTTTGACATACATCAATTGCCAAGGTGCCTCGCCGCGTACCGTGAATCCGGTTCCAACCTGCTCGCGCGGCCCGAGACCGCCCTAGACCGTCAATGCAGCCTCATCAGCTGGATGCTTACGGTCAGCTTGCTGGTGCTGATCGCACTGGGCTTGCCGACGCGGCACGCCCGGGCGCAACCCATCGATGACAACCATCGCTCAAAGCAAGGAAGGATTCGCCGGGTGCCGGCTCGCGAATTCCATCAACACGCCGCGCAATTGAGCGAACTCGCTTGCCTTGTCGAGAAAGAGTTTCGCGCCGAGGTCGTAGCAAACCTTGCGCATTTGCGCATACGCTGAATTGCTGAGCACGATCACCGGCGTCGCAGATCGATTCTCGTGCAACCATTTCAGAATCGTCAGACCGCTTGTGCCCGCTTTCAACTGCAAGTCGATGATGACCACATCGGGCTCGCTCGCCTCGATGGCGCTTAGCGCCGCCGACGGCTCATCGGCTTCCGCGACGATACGGGCGCCGGGCACGGTCCGCACGAGGTTGCAGAGGCGCTCGCGGATGGGCGCATAGTCTTCTACGAGTAGTACCTTCATGGCGACACACGAACAGGTTCAAGGACATGGCCTCAGTGTCCTTGAATCCGTGGTTCGCGGAAATCAGCTACGGACTTGATTCGTGTGCGGCTTTTGGCGGCCCTGTCGGAGAAGGCTTACAGAGCGATCTGTGCAAACGTTTGCGAAAATGCCGCATGCTCGCATGGCGGCGATCGGCCCCGAGCGCTAGACTGAAGCAATTGTCCGAAGCCGGAGCCGGTCCGTGAACAGTGAGCCGATACCATCGAAAGGCCAGGACGAAGGTCCGTCGCTCACTCGCATCTCGCCCGAAGCGCGCTATCGCGCCATGGTCGATGCCATCAAGGACTACGCAATCTTCCTGCTCGATGTAAAGGGCCGGATCGGAACCTGGAACACCGGAGCGGAACGAATCAAGGGCTATCGCGCCGAGGAAATCATCGGCCGTCACTTTTCCGTGTTTTATCCCGAAGAAGTTGCGGCGCGCGGCTATCCCGCCGAGGAACTGCGCCGCGCGGCCGAGCTTGGCCGGTGGGAGGACGAGGGCTGGCGGGTACGCAAGGACGGGTCGCGCTTTTGGGCCAATGTGGTCATTACCGCGCTGCGCGACGAACACGGGGACCTGGTGGGCTTCGCCAAGGTCACGCGCGACCTGACCGAGCGGCGTCGCAACGAGGAGCAACTGCGCCAAAGCGAGGAACGGATGCGGCGGCTGATGGATGCCGTCGAGGATGCCATCTTCATGCTCAATCCTCAGGGCCAAGTGACGAGCTGGAACGGCGGCGCCACGCGGGTGCTCGGTTTTCAGGCCACGGAAATCATCGGACGGCATTTCTCCCGTTTCTATCCCGTGGAAAGCATTGCGGGGCGCGAGCCCGAGCGCGAGCTTACCGATGCGGCGGCACACGGCAGGATCGAGCGGGAAGGGTGGCGCCTGCGCAAGGACGGTTCGCGGTTTTGCGCAAACGTTGTCGTCACCGCCGTATATGGCGCGGGCGGTGAACTGGTCGGATTCGCCAAGGTGGTGCGGGACATCACCGAGCGCAATCAATTGCGTCAACTCGAATACGCGAGCGAACTCGCAGCGCGGATCGAAGCGACGCGCGAAGAAGAGAAGAAGCGCATTGCGCGCGAACTGCACGACGACCTGGGCCAACAACTGACCGCGCTGAAAATGGATCTGACCGCGTTGATCCCCGAAGATCTGCCGGATCCGCACGACCCCTCGGAAGCGCTGGACGCGGTGCGCGTGCGCGCGCTGGCGATGCGCGAAGCCGTCGATCACGCGATCGCTTCGGTTCGCCGGCTGGCGGCGGGGCTGCGCCCGGCCGTTCTCGACGATCTCGGCTTGCTGCCCGCGCTCGAATGGCTGGTCGATGATTTTCGCCAACGCTCGCGCCTGAGCATCGGCATTGCGAGCAACGCCGAGGACGTGGTGTTCAACGAGCCGGCCTCGACGGCGATTTTCCGTATCGTGCAGGAAGCGCTGACGAACGTCGTGCGGCATGCGCACGGCGCGACGGCCGTGGATGTCTCCTTGATCTGCACCGCGACGATGTGCGATGTCGCCATCCGCGACAATGGGAAGGGCACCAAAGCGGCGGCCCCGGGGAGCGACGGACACCCTAGTCCATCCGGGCTGGCGGGCGTTCGCGATCGAGTGCGCCGGCTCGGGGGTTCGGTCGTCATCGGCAGTGAGCCGGGCGGCGGATTCTCCATCCGCTTGTCGTTGCCGCGCGACGCTGTCGAGGTGCCGCCCGATCCTTGACGAGCGGGCGTAGGCCCCCGATCGAATCGGGGGCCTACGCCCGCTTCAGAACTGGTAGTTCACGGCGAGATCGAACACGCCCGATGCACGCGTCTGGGTGATCGGGCTGTGCGCGGCCGAGCCGACGAGCTGCTGGAATGCACCATCGGCGCTGACGATCCAATGCTTGTTGAGTGTCCACGACGCCGACACCCCGAAGCCAACGGAACGAATGCCCGCCGAGGCGTCGTACTGCCGGTAGCCCGAACGCGCCGACTGCCCCGCGTTGACGCCGAACCAGCTATTCATATAGCGCGAATCGGCGATCGTCATCGTCGGGCCGGCAAACCAGGCGAATGTTTCGGAACTGCCGGGCATCGGCATATAGGTGCCGAGATCGCCGATCCATCCGTTGTCGCCGCCGAAATTGCGGCGCAGATCGGCGCGCAGCACAAGTGGAAACGATTTCGAGATGGCGTACTCGCCAAGCAGGCGCAGGCTCGGCGCGGGATTGATGTTGCCCATCCCCTGCAGGTGGCCGAGATCGTCCGCTGCGCGCCGCCCCAGGTCGTAGGCCGCCGCCACGCCCACGCGCCAGTTCGGGCCCGTGAGCACGTTCATGCCGATGCCTTCTCCCACTGATAGAAAGAAGCGGTCGCGATAGCGGATGTCGATGCTCGGCCCGGTCAGGGTGTGGTAGCTGTCGGAGCCGTCGTAGCGCGGTTGGAAGCTTCCCGAAGGGCCAAGGCGGATGCGCCATGTCGGCAGTTTCGGGTCGAACATTTGTTCGAGCAAAATGCCGGACGAGTATTGCCACTCGGCGAGCGGAGAGGGCGTTTGCGCATGAGCCGGGGGGGAGGCGAACGCCGTGAGAAGCGCTCCGGCACAAGCGAGGCGCGATGCCGCATGAGAGGTCGACATAGCTCTTTATCCTTATTCGATATCGCTATCGATATGGTTACGAGGGTTTGTTTGCATAGGTCGGCAAACCCCCTAGGCAAATCGTGCCAGACCTCAGAGCAATGCGCATGCCCTTTTTTTGTCATGCTGTGCATTCGCGGGATCGCTATTTGCATCCGTTGGCGACTGCGTCGAGACCACCTGGGAGAGAAGCACGTGACCGAGCGCGACCCTGCCGCATCGACCGACGATGTCGTGCTTTGGCGCACGATCAGGCCGGCGATGGCCGATCACCGCCGCGTACTCGTCGTGGACGATTACCATGACGCGGCCGAAGCGTTGCAACTTTTGCTGGATGCGGACGGCTTCGAGTGCCGCGCGACGAGCGACCCGCACGAGGCGTGCACCATCGCGCGCGAGTGGCAGCCGTTCGCCGTGCTGCTGGACATCGCCATGCCGGGGCTGGACGGCTTGGAGGTTGCGCGGCGGCTGCGGCGCGACGCAGCGACCGCGCACATGCTGTTGATCGCCTGTACCGGCTATGCCTCCTCCGAGGATCGAGCGCGTGCCCGCGATGCGGGATTCGATGCCCACTGCGCGAAGCCGCTCACGCCGCAACTGATCTTGCGTGTGCTCGAATTCGCGAGCGAAGGCTCGCATCGCGTCGCGGACGATATCGGGGATTGTTATCGTGCGGATTCTTGCGACGGCGGCTGATCTTCGGAGTCGCGCCGACGGTTTCGCGCCCGCCTATGCGAGCGCTTATAGCGTTTCATCAACGGCGTCGCGGACATCCCGTGGATGAAGACGGAGGCCGTGACCACGGCCAGCGCGTAAGGGGCGAGCGGCGCGATATCGTCCTTGGGGCCGTGTTCGAGCGCATACGCCAAGTAATACACGGTGCCGATGCCGCGGATGCCGAACCAACTCATCATGCGACGCGCGAGCGGCTGCGCACGTGAGCCAAGCAGCGACAACTCGACGGCGAGCGGGCGCACGACGACGAACAACACGAACACGAGCGCCAAGGCGCGCCACGTGAAGAGGGGCACGGGCAGCGTGCTGAGGAGATTGCCCACCATGATCATCATGGCCATCTCCGCGATGCGTTCGATTTCGACGGTAAAGCCGAGTACCGACTCCGCCATGTAGGCGTGCGCCTTGTCGGGGTGGGCCGCCGTCGCCGCGACGTTCGAAGAGTCGATCGCCCCGATCGCATCTTGGGGCGAGCGCGCGCCCGTCGCGCGATGTTCGACGCGGCGCATGGCCACGCCCGCTGCGAACGCCGCGAGGAAGCCGAACGTGTGGAGAAATTGCGCGATCCCGAACGACAACTCGATGAGGCCGAGCGCGAAGAAGCCTTCTAGGCCGAGCGCCTGCGCGTAGCGCATGCGCAACCGTGCGACTGCATGCGTCGTTGCGAAGCTCAGTAGCGCACCGACACCGATGGCGCCGAGGATTCCCCAAACCGCCTCGAGGAGCCTGCCGGCGGTCAGCACGGGCGGGCCCCCCGTGGCGCCGTTCGCGCACAGTGCGAGCGCAGCCATCATGAACGGCAGGGTGATGCCGTCGTTGAGGCCGCCTTCCCCGGACAAGGAAAAGCGCATCAGGTCGAGATCGTTGGCATCGCGCACCTGAACGTCGTGCGCAAGCACAGGGTCGGTCGGCGCGAGCATGGCCGCGAGCACCCACGCCGGTCCCCACGCCATACCCAAGCCCCTCGCACAGAACAGGGCGAGCAATGGCACCGTCACGATCATCGCGAGGAAGCCCAGGCGCACCGGTAGCGTCCACAACGACGCGAAGATCGGCGCGCGCAGGCGCAGGCCAATGGCGAACAGGGAGACGAGCAGCGCCACTTCGCTCAAGAGCCGCACGAGCGGTGCGTTCTTCGTGATGTCGAGCGACAGCAGCCCCGCGCCGTTGTGCCCGAGCGCGAAGCCCGCCACAAGATAGAGCATGGCGCACGTCAGCGGCAGACGCTTGAACAGCGAACTCGCCACGCCCATGCCGACGAACATGCCGCCGACGATGAGAAACCAAATCGTTTCGTGCATCAGCGATAGCCGGACGCCGGCTCAGTGCGATCGCCCGAACGCTTCGCGCAATTTGCCCTTGGCGGCTTGCAGCACGTTGCGACGGGATTTCGGCAGGTTTCTTCCCGCGCGGTTGATATAGAAATTGAGCATCGACATCGCCGATTGGTAGGGCGTGCCGCGCCGTCTCTTACTGGCAAGCGAGGAACGCTTGAGCGATTGCGCTATCTCGTCGGCACTGCCGGCTTTGAAAACACCCTGTTCAAGATCGAGCGCATCGCTTTTCTGCATGACTTCGTGCGACCAGCGGTG
This sequence comes from uncultured beta proteobacterium, assembly GCA_963838695.1. Lineage (GTDB taxonomy): Bacteria > Pseudomonadota > Gammaproteobacteria > Burkholderiales > Burkholderiaceae > Trinickia. Next base: position 460,909 of record CAWIRZ010000048.1, read on the forward strand.
CTGCGAGCGATTCCGGCTAGACGCGGCGTGGGTTTTCTCATGATGCGCACGGCTGTGAGCGTGGCGCTGGCGCGGTGGATGACCGGCGCGGCGTCGCGTCGACGAATGGGGGGACGAGGAAGCCATCGGTTCGTTCCTGAAGTTCGTTCCTGGGGTTCGTTCGCAAAGTAGCGACATCGGTAGCGATATAGGCACCGCGCAGCACGCAGACCGCGGCACATTCTTTCAACGACGCAACACGCATGCCGATCGATGGAGCGCCATCGAAAAACCGCTGAAGAACCCACGTTCAAGAATTCATGAAGGATCCGAATCGAATTTGGCATGGATGATGCATCACTGACACAACCTCGCGGGCGTCCCGCCTGTTTCGGGCCCTCGCGGGCGAAGCCGTGTTTCGTAAATACAAATCGATGGAGAAAACCCATGGCGAATCAACCGTTTTTGTCGGACGTCCAGGCCATTCGCAAGCGCGCGCGCGAGCATATCGAAGAAGGGGCCGTGACCGCCGGCTATCAGGCCGATCGCGCAACGGTGTTGAAACTATTGAACGATGCGCTGGCGACGGAAATCGTCTGCACGCTGCGCTATCGCCGCCACTATTTCATGGCGAAAGGCATTCATTCGAAAAGTATCGCCGACGAATTTCTGACGCATTCGAACGAGGAGCAGCAGCACGCCGACATGTTGGCCGAGCGGATCGTGCAGCTTGGCGGCGAACCGAACTTCTCGCCCGACGGGCTGCTCACGCGCAGCCATGCCGAGTACGTCGAAGGCGCCTCGCTCGTCGACATGATCAAGGAAGATCTGGTTGCCGAGCGCATCGCTATCGACAGTTACCGTGAAATCATCAATTTCCTCGGTGAGAAGGACCCCACGTCGCGCCGCGTCATGGAAACCATTTTGGCGGTGGAAGAAGAGCATGCCGACGACATGGCCGATTTGCTAACCGGGCTGCCGAGCGACCTCAAACGGTGACGACCGCGATCGGGCCCGAGGCCATTGGCCCTGGGCACCGGGTTTGCTGCGGTGCAGGCGGCACTTCACCTTTTTTGAGGAGCTGCGCTAATGACTACGAAGACGAAAACGCTGGAAGGTTGCAAGGTCGCCATGTTGGCGATGGACGGCTTCGAAGAGGCCGAACTTGTCGAACCGAAGCGGGCGCTTTCCGAGGCCGGCGCTTTGGTGCATGTGATTTCGAAGAAGCCTGGGCAGATTCAGGGATTCCGCCATATGGAGCGCGGCGGCATGGTAACCGTCGATGCGACATTCGACCAGGTTCGGCCGGACCAATACGACGCGGTCGTGCTGCCGGGCGGGGTGGTCAACGGCGATGCCATTCGCACCGTGCCGGAGGCGCAGGCGTTCGTGCGCGCGCTAGACGAAGCGCACAAGCCGGTTGCCGTGATCTGTCATGGCGGTTGGCTGCCGATTTCGGCGGGCATCGTCAAGGGGCACACGATGACGAGCTGGCCGAGCCTGCAAGACGATCTGCGCAATGCGGGTGCGACGTGGGTGGACGAGGAGGTCGTGGAAGACGGCAACTTCATCACGAGCCGTAAGCCCGACGACATTCCGGCTTTCAACGAGAAACTGATCGCGCAGCTCGAACACCGAGGCGCAGCGCGATGAGCGCCATACCGAGCCCGCTGCGACTTCGCCAAGCACTTGCCGCACGGCGGGGCCCGCCATGCACGTGACGTTCCGAGACGATGCGCCGGTGTTCGACGGCGCACAGATGGTGGTGCGGTTCATCGCCTTGGTCGATGGCGTCGAGCTGTCGTGTGCGATCACCGCTGAAGCGCTGGAAGATCATTTCGGCGCGCAATCGACGCTCGAAGCGGAGTTGTTGCGCGCATTCGCGGATGGGCGCGGGCGCATCCAAGACGTCTGCAAGCAAGTCGTAGAGGAAAGCGGCGGCGCCGCCGTCATTTTACGTAGCGGCCTATTTCGGGTCGCGCCTAACGCCAACTGAACGGCGCGCGGATCGAACGAACGAAGAACGAACGAAATAGGGAGGCGTGTCATGTCGCTGATCGTTGCGGGCCGCTTTACGACATTTGCCGATGCCGAAGCCGCTGCGAATCGGCTATTCGAAGCCGGGTTCGTGCAGGAGGACGTGACGCTGTTCTTCGTCAATCCTCGTGGACAGCACGCTCGCTTTCCCATCGGCGGCGATCGCAACGCGGATCCTCAAGCAGCGCGTGCATCGAAGGGAGCCGGCAAAGGCGGGGCGATTGGAGCGGTAATCGGCGCGGTGATAGGCGTAGCGCTTTTTAGTGCGTTTTCTTCGCCGTTTCTCGTATTGGTGTTAGCCGCGGGCGTGGGTGCGTATATCGGTTCGCTGGCCGGTGCGATGTCGCATACGCGGGGCGGCGGCAAGCTGCCCGAGGCGGCGGTGCCACATGAATCGCGCGATTCCGGCGTGCTCGTTGCCGTTCACGTATCGCCCGACAACCAAGCACAAGCAGCGCGCGTGTTGAGCGAGGCGGGAAGCCTCGAAGTGGAGCGCGCCCATGGCCGCTGGCAGGGCGGGCGTTGGGCCGATTTCGACCCGACCGCGGATGTCGAACCGATCGCCGGCCCGGCGGCTACCCGGGCACCCGCGTCACGTACCGAAGCGCACGTCAACCGCTGAACCGTTAGTAGGCCGAACGATCGTCCCCATCGGGGCGGTGCATATCTTGGCCGCCCGGTTACCCAGGTGCAATCGTCATCGCCCAACGGGCATAGTCATTGCAGTATGGAATCGGGCGTTGCCTCGAACGACTCACAACGCTCAGTGCCTGCCGCGGTGAACCAGCGCGGCGGCGACGCCAAAGCCGGCGCGCCGGCATTCATCAGGAGGACACACTATGCTTCGATACGCCGTTGTCTTTTTCATCATCGCGATCATCGCCGCGATCTTCGGTTTCACCGGCATTGCGGCAGGAGCGGCCGAGATCGCGAAGATCTTGTTCTTTATCTTCCTCGTCATCTTCTTGGCGACGCTGCTGATCGGCGTATTCAGGTGACGTGGAACAGCGAATAGATACGCGCCGCCGTTGCAGGGATTACGAGTAGGTTGCAAGGAATGCAGCGTGCTCGCCGGCATGGCTTGCGGGATCTAGCAACGGCGCGCTTCGCTAGATAGATGGCGCGGATGGCGCGCTTTCTGCGCGGCTATCGGCGAAAGGAGAACCGCCATGTCACGCGTGATCTGGAAAGGGGCGATCAGTTTCGGTCTCGTCAACGTACCGGTGCAATTGCACGCGGCGACGCGGCCCGAACGAACGAGCTTCAACTTGCTCGACAAGGAAACGGCGGACCCGGTCGGCTATAAGCAGATCAATAAGCGAACGGGCAAGGAAGTGCGTCGCGAAAACATCGTGCGCGGGTATGAGTACGAGAAAAATAGCTACGTCATCCTCACCGACGACGAGATTCGTTCCGCCAGCCCCGAATCGACGCAGACGATCGACATCCTCGCCTTCGTCGAAGCCTATTCGGTGTCATTCCTGTATCTGGACACGCCGTACTACCTCGTGCCGGAGCGGCAAGGCAAAAAAGCTTATGCGTTGCTGCGCGAAGCGCTCCGCACCAGCGGAAAGATCGGCATCGCGAATGTCGTCCTGCACAATAAACAGCATTTGGCCGCATTGATTCCAGCGGGTCCCGTGCTCGCGCTCAATACCTTGCGTTGGGGTGGAGAAGTGCTGGACGTTGGGGATCTCTCGCTGCCGCCGGCCGAGGCCAAGGCGGCTGGCGTTAGCCAACGCGAATTGGAAATGGCGATGAAGCTGATCGAGGACATGACCGAGCAATGGGAGCCCGAGCATTATCACGACACGTTCCGTGACGACATCCTGGCGCTCGTCGATCGAAAAGTGCGCGAGGGCAAGACCCATGAGATCAGCGAAGGCGCGCGGGCGCCGACGCGAACGCGCGCGACGGCGGATGTCGTCGATCTGTCGGAGTTGCTCAAGCGCAGCCTCGGACGTGGCAAGGGCAAGCATGCCGCGTGATACGCGGGCGTTCGAGCCGCGAGCGAAGCGGCGTGCATCTATACGAATGGAACCCAAGCGAACCCAAGGAAACGCAAGAAGACCCAAGGCACGTCGAATCGTATCGAATCTGAACGAATCCGAATCTCATTGAGCGGACCAGCATGGCGGACAAGCTCGACACCTATCGCAACAAGCGGCGCTTTAACGACACTCCCGAGCCGTCGGGAGGCGAAGGCGCGCGCGGCACCAAGCGCGCGACGACGAGCCGGGGCGCCGGGCCTGCGCTCTCGTACCTGATCCAAGAGCATCACGCGAGACGCCTGCATTACGACTTCAGATTGGAATTGGATGGCACGTTGAAGTCGTGGGCCGTGCCGAAGGGGCCGTGCCTCGATCCCTCGGTGAAGCGGCTCGCCGTTCACGTGGAAGACCACCCGGTCGAATATGGCACGTTCGAAGGCGAGATTCCGCCAGGCAACTACGGTGCCGGGACCGTCATCGTTTGGGATCGGGGAACCTGGGAGCCGACGGGCGGCGTCGAGCAGGCGCGCAAGGCGTACCAAGCGGGGCGGCTCAAGTTCACCTTGCATGGAAAAAAACTCCACGGGGGGTGGGCCCTCGTTCGAAGCGGCATGCGCGGCAGCGGAGATAAGGAGCAGTGGCTGCTGATCAAGGAGCGCGACGACGAAGCTAAGCCTCAAAGCGAGTACGACGTGGTGGCGCAGCAACCCGGCAGCGCGCTTGCGGACGGCTCCGAGCCGGGCAAGAAGACGCGGAAGGAGGCGGCCAAGAAGACTGCGCGCGCCTCGCATGCCGGCCGATCGCATTCGGGGCATCCGGATATCGTTGCGACGCGTACAACTCAGTCGCTACGCGAATTGGCCGTCACGCCGTCGATCGAAGGCGCGGTGAAGGCGCGTCTGCCTCAATCGTTGAAGCCGCAACTGGCGACGCTCGTCGACGATGTACCGTCGGGCGAGGACTGGTTATACGAAATCAAATTCGACGGCTATCGAGCACTGGCGCGTATCGACCATAGCGAGTCGAAGCCGGTTCGAATCGCGACGCGCAGCGGCCTCGATTGGACGGCGAAGTTCAAACGGCAAGCGCAGGCATTCGCCGCGCTCGATCTCGATACGGCGTGGATAGACGGCGAGGCCGTCATGCTCGACGAACACGGGGTGCCCAGTTTTCAAGCACTGCAAAACGCGTTCGATGCGCATCGCGGCCAGGACATTGTCATCTTCGCGTTCGATTTGCCCTATTTGAACGGCTATGACTTACGCGACGTGCCGCTCGTTCAACGCAGGGCGTTGCTTCGGGCATTGCTCGAAGAAGCGGGCGACGACACCGTTCGCTTCTCCGAAGACTTCTCGCTCGATCCGCACGATTTACTGCATAGCGCCTGCGCCATGGCACTTGAAGGAATCGTCGGCAAGCGACGCGACAGCCGGTATACGTCGACCCGCAGCGGTGCGTGGATCAAGCTGCGTTGCAGGCGTCGCCAAGAGTTCGTGATCGGCGGCTATTCGGAGCCGAGCGGCAGCCGCACAGGCTTCGGAGCGTTGCTGCTCGGCGTGCACGATGCGGGCGGCAAGCTGCGCTATTCGGGGCGAGTGGGCACGGGCTTCGATACGGCTACGCTACGCTCGGTCAAGCAGGCGCTCGATGAGCGCGAGGTGTCGCGCTCGCCCTTCGCCGAGCCGCCGAGCGAGCGCAGCCGGACGAAGGTGCATTGGGTGCGGCCCGAACTCGTTGCCGAATGCACTTTTTCGGAATGGACGAGCGAAGGCATCGTTCGGCAAGCCTCGTTCATCAGCTTGCGCGGCGACAAGCCGGCGCGCGAGATCGTGCATGAAGCGCCACACAAGCCAGAAGGCACGGGCGATAAGGGCGATAAGGGCGATGAGGACCAAGAGCATACGGCGCAGGCGGCGAAGCGCGGACGCGGTGCGTCCGCATCGAAGCATGAACGCGTCCCGCAGCGCGATGCTGAGGCGACCGATGCGACCGATGCGAGCCCAGCGCCTAAGAAGACGACAAAAGCAAAAAAGACCAAAAAAACACGGGATACCGACGAGACGAACGGCGGGAACGCCAGCAACACGATGCATCGAGAAGACGAAACGCCTTTGAAAGAGGGCGACACGGTGGCCGGCGTGCGCATCTCGCACCCGTCGCGCATGATCGACAAGACGATCGGCTTCGCCAAACGCGATCTTGTCCGCTATTACGAACGAATCGCACGCTGGCTATTGCCGCATGTAAAGGATCGACCCGTTGCGCTGGTGCGTGCGCCCGAGGGCATCGATGGCGAGCTGTTCTTTCAGAAGCACAGCAATCGCCTTTCGATTCCCTTCGTGACCTCTCATGAAGGGCTCGATCCCGGTCACCCGGCGCTGATTACGCTCGATAGCGCGCAAGCGCTGGTGGGCGCCGCGCAAATGGGGACGATCGAATTGCACACCTGGAATGCGGTGGCGTCGAACATCGAAAAACCCGATCGCGTCGTATTCGATCTCGATCCCGATCCGAAGCTCGGATGGGAGCGCATGATCGAGGCCGCGCAGCTCACGCGGGAATTGCTATCGGAGTTGGGGCTGCGCTCGTGGTGCAAAACGAGCGGCGGAAAGGGCTTGCACGTCGTTGTTCCGCTTACGCGCCACGCGGGATGGGATGAAGTGAAGGCATTCGCGCAGGCGGCGGCGCAGCACATGGCGGCGACGCTGCCGGATCGCTTCAGCGCGAAGATGGGCGCGCAAAATCGGCGTGGCCGAATTTTCGTCGATTACCTGCGCAACAACCGGGGCTCGAGCACGGTTGCGGCATTTTCCGCGCGCGCGCGGCCCACGATGGGCGTGTCGGTACCGCTCGCGTGGGACGAGTTGCAAGAGACGACGGGCGGCGCGCAATGGACCGTTCAAAACGTCTTCGAGCGACTGGACGCGCTCGTTGCGGATCCGTGGGCCGACTACGCGAGCGCCAAACAGCGCATCACGCGCGAGATGCGGGAGCGGCTTGGATTGAAAGGTGGTTGACGCGTGCCGCGCCTCCGCTTGATGGGCGCATTTCTTGCGCGATATCGAGTCTCCAGTACCGACTGAATCGGAGGCACAGATGGCGCAAACGGTGGGCGACTTCATTGTGGAGAGGTTGCACGAGTGGGGCGTGCGGCGGATATTCGGCTACCCCGGCGACGGTATCAACGGCATGTTGGGCGCCTTGCGGCGCGCGGGCGGAAAAATCGAGTTCGTGCAGGCCCGGCACGAAGAGATGGCGGCCTTCATGGCGAGCGCGCATGCAAAGTTCACGGGCGAATTAGGCGTGTGCATCGCGACGTCGGGCCCTGGCGCGGCCCACCTCGTCACCGGCTTGTACGATGCCCGGCTGGATCACATGCCGGTCCTCGCGATATGCGGACAACAGGCACGTGCCGCCCTCGGCTCGCACTATCAGCAGGAAGTCGATCTCGTGTCGATGCTCAAGGACGTTGCCGGTGCGTTCGTCCAGCAAGCTAGCGTGCCCGCGCAAGTCCGGCATTTGGTGGATCGTGCGGTGCGCATTGCGTTATCGCAGCGGCGGGTCACGGCCATCGTGTTGCCGAACGATTTGCAGGAGTTGGAATATTCGCCGCCGCCGCGCAAGCACGGGACGGCGCATTCCGGCGTCGGCTATTCGCGGCCACGCGTGTTGCCCCAGCCCGCGGATTTGGCCCGGGCCGCGGAGGTACTGAACGCCGGCAGCCGTGTTGCGATGCTTGTCGGCGCCGGAGCATTGCACGCGACCGACGAAGTGATCGCCACCGCGGAGCGATTGAACGCGGGCGTGTCGAAGGCGCTGCTCGGCAAGGCCGTGGTGCCGGACGAATATCCTTGGGTGACGGGCTCGATCGGCTTGTTGGGTACGAAGCCGAGTTGGGATTTGATGACCGAGTGCGACACCTTCCTCATGATCGGCTCCGGTTTTCCGTATTCCGAGTTCCTGCCGAAAGAAGGTCAAGCGCGCGGTGTGCAGATCGATTTGGGCGCCGACATGCTGGGCCTACGCTATCCGATGGAAGTCAACCTTGTCGGCGACAGCGCGGAAACGCTGCGAGCGCTTTTGCCGTTGCTCGATCAAAAGACGGACGAGAGCTGGCGCAAACGGATCGAAGGCTGGACATCGGAATGGTGGAACACGCTCGATCAGCGTGCAAAGCAGCCCGTCAAACGCGGCGTGAATCCACAGCGAATTTTCACGGAGTTGTCCCCAAGCTCGCGTCGGATGTGATCCTGACCAGCGATTCGGGCTCGTGCGCGAATTGGTATGCGCGCGATCTGAAGATTCGGCGCGGCATGATGTGTTCGCTCTCGGGCGGGCTTGCGTCGATGGGAGCGGCCGTGCCCTATGCGATCGCCGCGAAGTTCGCGTATTCGGACCGGCCTGTCATCGCGATGGTGGGCGATGGGGCGATGCAGATGAACAATATGGCCGAACTCATTACCGTCGCCAAGTATTGGAAGCAGTGGAAAGACGGCCGGTGGATCTGCATGGTGATGAACAACGAGGATTTGAACCAGGTGACGTGGGAACAGCGTGTCATGGAGGGCGATCCGAAGTTCGAGGCATCGCAGGACTTGCCGAATGTGCCGTTTCATCGCTTTGCCGAATTGATCGGTCTCAAGGGCATCTACGTCGACACGCCGGAGGCGATCGGTCCTGCTTGGGACGAGGCGTTATCGGCGGGGCGGCCTGTTGTGCTCGAAATCAAGACGGATCCCGAAGTGCCGCCTTTGCCGCCGCACGTGACGCTCGTCCAAGCGCGCAAGTTCATGCGGACCTTGATGGAAGGCGATCCGGAAGAAGGCAGCGTCATCCTCAATACGGCCAGGCAAGTGATGGCGTCGGTCCTGCCCGGAAAGAAGGAGTAACGAGGATCGCGCGGCAACGTAGCGTGGCCGCGTTTCGAAGCGGCCACTCCGTTCGTGGAGTATCGGCGAGAACACGAAACGCGAAACGCAAAACGCAAAAGCGAACGAAATACAAACGAAATACAAACGCGAGCGCGGGCCCTCGTTGTGCCCGCCGCGCAACGTGACGGATGATCGGAAGGAACGAATATGAGCAAGGTTGTCGTCATTACGGGAGCGGGCGCCGGCGTGGGCCGTGCATGCGCCGACGAATTCGCCCGGCACGGCTACGATGTCGCACTGCTGTCGCGAGAACCCGATCGCCTACAACGTGCAGCCAGTGAGATTCGCACCGCCTATAACGTGAAAACACTCTCGCTGCCAACCGACGTGGCGGACGCAGCCGCGGTGGAAGCCGCCGCGACCGAAGTCGAAAACAACCTCGGACCGATCGATGTCTGGGTCAACGTCGCGATGGCTACGGTATTTGCGCCGGTTTCCATGCTGAGCCCCGAGGAGATCGAGCGCGGCACCAAGGTCACTTATCTGGGCCAGGTGCATGGAATGATGGCAGCGCTCTCGCGTATGCGAACGCGAAATCGAGGGACGATCGTCAACGTGGGTTCGGCCTTGGGTTATCGCTCGGTCCCGCTGCAATCGGTTTACTGCGGGGCTAAATTTGCCATTCGCGGTTTCACGGATGCGTTGCGCTCGGAAATCATCCACGACCGACTTAACGTTCATCTGACGATGGTCGACTTGCCTGCGATCAATACGCCCCAGTTCGATTGGGCAATGAATAAGATGGACACGCGAGCGCGTCCGGTTGCGCCCATCTACCAGCCGGAAGTCGCCGCACGCGCCATTTACTTCGGTGCGACTCACCGACGCCGCGAGATTTGGGTGGGCTTTTCCACCGTCAAGGCCATCCTCGCCAACCGCATCGCTCCCGCGTTGATCGATCGTTATTTGGCGCGTTCCGGATATCGCGGACAGCTCACGAATGAACCGGTGACGCGCGAAGCGCCTAAAAACCTATTCGAACCCGTGCCCGGCGATTTCAGTGCGCACGGTCGATTCGATGATGAGGCGCGGGAAAAAAGTTGGGAGATGTTTACCGACCGGCATCGAACGCTCTTCTGGGCGGTGGTCGGGATCGGCGCGCTAAGCGTTGCGAGGTCGCTGTTGCAACCACGCCGCTAGCCGCCATGAGCCGACGAGTCGAGGACTACGCGCTGCTTGGCAACGGCAAAACGGCAGCGCTGCTCGGGTGTGATGGGTCGATCGATTGGCTATGCTGGCCGCGGTTCGACGACGACGCGTGCTTCGCCGCGTTGCTGGGCACGGCGGAGAACGGTTGCTGGTCGCTCGCTCCCCTGGAACGTGTCGAGCGGCGCGGCCGCAGGTACCAGGCCGATACGCTCGTCATGGAGACTGACTTTGAAACGCCGTTCGGAGCGGTGCGCGTGGTCGACTTCATGCCGATCACCGCATCGCACAATGCGATCGTGCGCATTGTCATCGGTTTGGGCGGCCATGTAACGATGCGTTCCACGGTGCGTCTGCGGTTCGACTACGGAAAATTGGCGCCGTGGGGTACGCGGATAGACGGGGGCATCGAGGCCAGGGTCGGCTGCGATCTCGTGGTGCTGCGCGCCGATGTTCCGCTTGAACTGAGCACGACATCGATCGACGCGGAATTTGCGGTGAAGGAAGGCGAGCGGGTGACGTTCGTCATGGCCTACGGTTCTTCTCATGAGCCCGCGCCCGAGCCGATCGAACCGGAAGCGGCGCTAGCGGCCACGCAGCGGTATTGGCGCGACTGGATCGGGCGGTTTGACGATCGCAAAACGGAATGGCCGAACGCGGTTCGGCGCTCCTTGTTGACGCTGAAGGCGCTGATCGATAGGGATACCGGTGCGATGGTCGCGGCGCCCACTACCTCGGTGCCGGAAGCGCCGGGCGGCGCATTGAACTGGGATTATCGCTACTGCTGGTTGCGCGACAGCTGCTTCGCGCTCGTCGCGTTGCTCAACGCGGGGTTTCACGACGAAGCGCGCGGTTTGCGCGATTGGCTGCTCAGTGCGATTGCGGGCTCGCCCGAGCACATCCACATCATGTATCGCGTGGGTGGCGGCCGCCACTTGAGCGAATGGACGGTCGATTGGTTGCAGGGCTTCCGTTATGCCACGCCGGTTAGGGTGGGGAATGCGGCCGCAAACCAGAAGCAGGTCGACGTACTTGGAGAAGTCATCGATTGTCTCGACGTGGCGCGGCGCGGCGGGCTGCCTTCCGCTTCGCAAGATGAGTTCATCGAAGCACGTATTGTCGAACATCTCGTGAAGGCGTGGAATGCGCCGGGTTCGGGTATCTGGGAATCTCGCTCCAAGCCGCGGCATTACACCTATTCTCGGGTGATGACGTGGGTTGCCTTCGATCGCTTCATCAAATGGCGAGCGGATGGTGGCGCGCCATCGTCGCGAATCGCCGAACTCGCTTCGCTGAGGCAAACCATTCACGATGAAGTCTGCCGCGACGGATGGAGCGACGGCATGGGGGCATTCACGCAGTACTACGGCGGGGAAGAGCTTGACGGTAGCCTGTTATTGATGCCGCTTGTCGGTTTCTTGCCGGCCGACGATCCTCGCATCGTGTCGACTGTCGAGCGAATTCGGCGCGATTTGATCGAAGACGGGCTCGTTCGGCGGCGCAAGAGAGAGCAGAGCGGCCCCAGCGAAGGCGCTTTTTTAGCGTGCTCTTGTTGGATGGCGGACTGCTTGCAAATGCAGGGCCGGACCGCGGAGGCACGCGAGCAATTCGAGCGCGTGCTGGCCGTGGCAAATGACCTCGGGCTGCTCTCGGAGCAATACAACACGCAGCGAAAAGAACTTGCCGGTAACTTCCCGCAAGGGCTGACTCATCTTGCCGTCGTCAGTACCGCCCTCAGCCTGTGTGGCCCCACGCTCCAGCGCGGCGGAGGCTGACACCCGATCAACGGAAGACGATTAGCAATTCGGCAGTCCGGCGATCCTTGGGTGCGCGCAAAGCTCGGGCGTGGGCACTTCAGGCACAGCGCTATAGGCACGTTGAAACCACAGCCATTGACCGATACGAGCGAGGTTGAACGGGCGACGGCGGATTGGCATGGTCGTGCCATGTGAGTTGCGGTGAATGACGCATCGCGGCATTCGTTTTGCTGTGGATGCACCGAGTGCACCGAGCGTCGGCGAAATCGCAGGCCGGCCGTGCACTTCCACTTCCACCCGTTTCATTCTGTGGGTATCGCTTGTCATGAGCGCTCTCTTGCTGTCTCGCGTGCAGTTCGCGTGGGTTATCGCGCTGCACATCCTGCTGCCGGCTTTCACGGTGGGCCTTTCCTGCTTTATCGCCACGCTCGAGGTGCTTTGGTGGGCGACCGGCCGCGATGTCTATCGGCGGCTCTCGGCGTTTTGGATTCGCATCTTTGCCGTCTCGTTCGGCATGGGTGTGGTGTCGGGCATCGTCATGCCGTTCCAATTCGGGACGAATTGGAGCCGATTCGTGGCTGCCACCTCGAGCGTCATCGGATCGTTGATGGCCTACGAAGTGCTGATGGCATTCTTTCTCGAATCGGCATTTCTCGGCGTGCTGCTGTTCGGCCGAAAACTCGTCCCGCAGTGGGCGCACGTGCTATCGGCGATGCTGGTGGCCTTGGGCACGTTGATGTCGTCGTTTTGGATCTTGGCCGTCAACAGTTGGATGCAAACGCCGAGCGGTTATCGGATCGTGGACGGGAAGTTCGTGCCGGACAGCATGCTGTCGATCATTTTCAATCCATCGTTTCCCTATCGGTTGGCGCATACGGTAACGGCGTTTCTCGTCACTACCGCTTTTGTCATTCTTGGTGTGGGCGCCCATTACCTGCTCAGAGGCCGTGCCCCGGAAGAGGGCCGCGTGATGGTGAAGATGTCGCTGTGGTTTCTCGTCATCATGGTGCCGGCGCAGATCGCGATCGGCGACGAGCATGGACGCAACACGCTCGAATACCAACCGGCGAAGCTCGCGGCGATGGAAGGGCTCTGGGATACCGGCCGGCGCGTGCCCGCGAATTTGTTCTCGATTCCCGATGATCGAGAGGAGCGCAATCGCTTCGAAGTGTCGATTCCGGTGTTGGGCAGCATCTATTTGACGCACGATCCGAACGGCCTCGTTCACGGGCTGAAGGACTGGCCGCGGGCCGATCGCCCGACCGTACCGATTGTGTTCTTTGCCTTTCACATCATGGTCGGTGTAGCGATGCTAATGCTCGTTGTCGTTATCGGCGGGCTCTGCCTTTGGCCCAAGCGCAAGCTCTATCGGAGCCGACGATGGCTTGCCGTTTGTCGATGGGCAAGCCCGCTCGGATTCATTGCCGTGCTGGCGGGCTGGACGACGACCGAGGCGGGACGTCAGCCTTGGACCGTCTACGGGTTGATGAGGACGGCCGATTCGGTCACGCCGTCGTTGACGACGGGGGACGTTTCGCTCTCGCTGGCGCTGTATGTAATCAGCTATCTATTTATTTTCGGCTCCGGGGCGGTGCTGATCGCGCGCTTGCTGCGGCTTGGCCCCGAGGCGGTCGGCACGGGTGAGAAGGCGACGCTGAACCGACGCGCCGCGCGTCCGCTGTCGGCGGCGCAACACACGGACGACGAATCGGCGCCGCTCGTATTCCCGGGCAAGATGGGAGGTGAAGATGACTCAGCTTGATCTGGTCCCGCTATGGGCGGCCATTCTTGGGTTTGCCGTGTTGATGTACATCCTGCTCGATGGCTTCGATCTGGGCGTCGGCATTTTGTTTCTGCTGCGCAAGAGCGAGGCCGATCGCGATGTGATGATCGCTTCGGTTTCGCCGGTTTGGGATTTCAACGAAACCTGGCTCGTATTGGGTGGCGCAGGGCTGCTGGCTGTATTTCCGGGTGCGTTTTCGATCATCATTCCGGCCGTTTACTTTCCCGTATTGCTGATGTTGCTGGGCTTGATTTTCCGTGGCGTAGCCTTCGAGTTCCGAAGCGTGCCGGGCGCGAACCGGCGTCGGTGGAACGTCGCGTTTGCCTGCGGCTCGGTGCTGGCTAGCTTCGCCCAGGGTGTGATTCTCGGGATGTTCATTCAAGGGTTCAACGAAGCGGGCGGACAGTTTGTCGGAACGAGCTGGGACTGGGTCCGGCCGTTTCCGATTTTCGTGGGCTTCGGATTGATGGCGGGCTATGCGTTGCAAGGGGCGACCTGGCTGATCATGAAAACGCAAGGCAGCCTCCAGGTATGGGCGCGCCGGGTCGCACAGCGGGTCATGGTGCTCGTGTTCGTGTTTATCGGCGTCGTAAGCGTGGTGACGCCGCTCTTCAGTCCGACCATTGCCGCGCGCTGGTTTACGTGGCCGAATCTGGCCTACTTCGCGCCGGTGCCGCTCGTGACATTGCTGCTCGCGGGGTTACTGGTTCGCGGGGCCGGGCGTGGGCGCGAGGTGTTGCCGTTCGTATGCTCGGTGGGGCTGTTCTTTTTGTCGTTTTCCGGGCTAGTGATCAGTCTCTGGCCAATGATCGCGCCGCCGTCCGTGACGCTATGGCAAGCGGCGGCGGCACCGGTATCGCATGAGTTTTTAATGATCGGCACGGCGTTCGTGCTGCCGATTCTGCTGATTTACGTCGTTTGGTCTTATTGGGTGTTTCGCGGCAAAGCCGGGGAGCAAGGGGGATATGGGCATGAATGATGGGGGCACGAATGATGGCCGCGGGCCACGCCCTTGGCCGTGCGTGGCTAACTAACCGTGGGTATAGCCGTTCCCCGTGCGCTCGAGCGTAAAAACCTGCTCGGCGCGGGTGCCATTGCGCTCGGGGATGTCGACCGTTCCGTGATACGCCACGCGCCACCCTTCGCGGGTAGCAACGACGGGCAGGTTCCCTGCTGGGCGGCTATCGAAATCGACGAGCCCATCGGGTCGAACGGACACATTGTTTTCGAGCGACGCGTTCGAATGGATGACGTTGTCTTGCCACATCGACGCATCGCGCTTTGCCTCTAACCCTTTGCCGTCGGTATCGACCGTATTGTCCGAGGCGGCCATCCCCGCGTTGTCGACGGACACCGTGCGCGCGTTCGCTCGCGCCACCGGATCGTCGCTGTCCACGTCCCTTTTCGCACTGTGTTCGATCGAGGGGAGCACCGCGGGCTCTTTCGCCCCCACCCAACTCGTCGGTGTCTCGTGCTTACCCTTGCCGAATTCGCGCCCTTGCGTCTTCGCATCCGGCATATCGCCGGCGGCCGGCGTTTTAGCGGGGCTTTCCGCCGCGATCTGATTTTGCTGGGTTTGAGTCGGATTGTTTTGCGCATTCTCTGCCATCGCTAACCTCCGAACGATAGGAATGATTGAATTGAAGCGGCCCTACGTTCGTTTGCGCAACAAGCGTGCCGGATTCCAACCGCGAGCATGCCTATAGTTCGCCTCGGGCCCGGAGCGCCGCGATGCGATCGGCGGTCCGGCAAGCAATGGCTTGTATCGTCAGCGAGGGATTGGCCCCGCCCACCGTCGGAAAAACGGAGCCGTCGCATACCCAAAGATTCGGAATGTCCCAACTGCGACAATCGGCATTGACGACGCTCTTGCTAGGATCGTCCCCCATGCGCGCCGTGCCGCCCAGATGGGCGGTATCGTCCTCCTGGCGCCAGATTTCCTTTCCGCCCGCGGCCGCCAACACGTCGCTCATGTGATCGAGGGCGTGTTTGACGAGCCGATTGTCGTTGTCGCACAGCGAATGCGTGATGCGTGCGATCGGTAGCCCGTATGCATCTTTCTCATCGGCTAAAGTCACGCGGTTCATCTCTTGCGGTAATGTTTCGCCGACGATCTTCAGCCCGGCTTGATGGTTGTACTTATCCATCTCTTGATGCAGGGCCTCGCCCCATAGCCCGCGTCCAAGCTGAGTGGCGGCCCACGCACTGGGCAACGGCCCCTGGCTCATATAGCAGTAGCCGCCGAAAAAATCCTTGCCTTCGTCGGTGTAATTCCAATGCTCCGTCAAAGCGAGCGAGGGCGGCCCCTTGTACCACCGGATTTCTTCGTCCATCAACCCCCACACCGCTTGGTTCGTCTGCACCGTCAAATTCTTGCCGACCAGCCCCGAGCGATTGGCCAGACCTTCGGGAAAGCGTGGCGTCGCCGACATCAGCAATAGCCGCGGCGTTTCGATGGCGTAGCCCGCGACGACGACATGGCGTGCCCGCTGAAATTGCCAACGTCCGTCCCGGTAGTATTCAACCCCGTGTACGCGATCGGCCGCATCCAGCACGATGCGACCGACCATCGATAGATCGCGAATCTCCGCGCCGGCTCGCACCGCGCGCGGAATCCAGGTGACGAGTGCGCTTTGCTTGGCATTGGTCGCGCATCCGGTCACGCAAAATCCGCGATAGACGCACGGATGCGCCTGGTCGCGCGGCGCCGATAGCGTGGCGAGCGGTGTGGGCGACCAACGGATGCCCATGGCGTCGCAGCCGCGCGCAAGCACGAGCGCGGCCGCGTTCAGTTCGTGCGAGCGATACGGATAGCGCGGCCGGTGCGGGCCCCATGGATAGTTCACGGGCCCTGCGATCTTCAGCGAATCTTCGACGTACGCGTAGTACCGCCACATCTCGCGCCAATCGATCGGCCAATCGGCGCCATACCCTAGCGCGGTGCGCGATTTGAACCACTCGGGGCGAAAACGCAGCGACACCATCGCGAAATGCACGGTACTGCCGCCGACCGCTTTACCGCTGTTGTTACTGCCGAGTTGCAGCGGGTTTTCGCCGCCGCAGATGCGCTCGTCGGTCCAGTAGAGTTTCGATTGATGCGTTTCGTCCGACGCGAACTCCTCGAGTGGGCGCCACCACGCACCGGCATCCAGGGCGACCACGCGAAATCCGTGTTCCGCTAGGCGGCAGGCTAACGTTCCGCCGCCGGCGCCGGTGCCCACGATCGCAAAATCGACGGCATCGTCTTGCGCGTATTCGCGCATCGGCATCCAGCCGCCGACCTTGAACACGTCGGGGGCGCGTCCGTCTTTTCCTCGCGGCGTGTGCAAGGCGTCATCGAGCACGACGGTTCTCCTCGAGCGCCTGCGCTTCTTGCCCAGGCTTTGCTTCGGCCGGCTCCCACGGGTCGCGGCGATTCGCTTGCATGCGGACATAGCCGCGCGGATTGGCCGGGCCGCCGAAGCCGATCTCATTCCATGCACGCGGATGCGAATAATAGGCGGTGCCGATATCGTGCAGCACCCGCAAGCTGAAGAACAACTTGCACGGCATGCCTTCCCACGATGGGTCTTCGAGTTCGCCGCGCTGCATCCTCGTGACGAGCGTGCGCTGTTTGGCTTCGTCGAGATCGGCGAAGGCCGCGTCGAACGCATGGCGGCTCTCGATGTCGAGCGCGGCCAAGCCGATACGCCAGGCATCGCGCAGCACCGGTAGGCGAGCGTTGCGATAACCGTCGCGCTGATCGGCGGCCAGCTTACCGTCGACGAACGCAGCGACGGGTACGACCGGCTCGGCCCAGCGTCGATCGTCCGCTCCGGGTTCGCCGGGCGCGGCCGATGGCGCGGGCCGCGAGCGCGGCACGATTACCGAGCACAGCGCGGACAGCGTGCGCCATTGCGCGTCGTTGCAAAACCGAGGCGTGCTGCGTTGGGCAAGCCGCGCGTCGATCACTTCCCGGGTCGCGTTGTCCCAGGAGGGCGTGTCGCGCTTGCGCATCACGTCGTAGCCGGGATAACGCGATTGCTGTGGTTGGTTCATTCCGTATCTCTCAGACGCAGGGCTGCAAGGCCGGCGGCCGCCAGTGCGGTGAAGCTCGGCGGCGCGGGCATGGGCGGGCCGTTCAGGACGTTTTGCGACCAATTGCGCCAGCCGCCCTGTTGCCGCGCCACGCCGCGAATGTGAAAGCCCACTCCGATGGCGCCGAGCACCGCGGTGGCGCGCAACCAGACGCGGGTCCACCAGTTCTGCCGCGGCGGCGCCAACGCGGCGCGCGCGAGTAGCGCGGCGGCGATCGGCGGCACGGTGACGGGCACGTACATCGCGCGATGCTGAAAGGCCCCGCGAAAATGCAGCAAAGCGACTTCGCCGACCGTCCCGACCATGCCCACCGCCGAGAGCAGCGCAAGCGCTTTGCCGGCCGGCATGCCGAACAGCTGCGGATCGTGGGCTGGCTCGTCGCGCAGCATTTCAGCAACGGTCCCCAGCGCGCCCGAAAGCAAAAGCGATGCGGGCGCGCCGAGCGGGGCGCCGTAGAACAAGTTGTTCCAACTGAATCGTCCCGGGCGCTTGGTGACGTTGTAGAGATGAAAGCCGGTGCCCGCCACGCCGACCCCGGCCGCGGCGAGATAAATCGCGTGGCGTATCGGGTGGCGGCTGCCCACGCGGTCGCCGCCGCCGTGGACGCCGGCTGCCAGCGACAGCGCGCCGACGATCAGCGGCGCATACATCGCGCGGTTTTCGAACGAGCCGCGATAGTGCTCGATTGCCGAATCCGCGAGCGCCGACCACGCAAGCAGTGCCGAGCTACGGTTGAAGGCGCGCGCGGCATGGACATGCGCGCCGATCCCTCGGTGCGGCACCAGCCGGCCGAGCGTGCGGGTCGGCAGCGCCTCGGGCCCGTTGTCGCTCGATACGACGGATTTGAATGCCGCGGCCGCGGTAACTGCGCCGGCGGCGGCGCCTAAGGCTGCCAAGATACCGATCGCCGTCTGATTCATCGGCGGGGGTCTCCTTTATAGTGCGAACGATTGGGCGTCGGCTCGCTTGAGATCGAGGCCGCATCCCGGCCGAGAGAGATCGGGGACAATCGTGCCGCGCTCGGGTTGGGGTGCGCCGTCGAACAGCATCGATTCGATGCGCACGTGATCGTGGAACCAT
This sequence comes from uncultured beta proteobacterium, assembly GCA_963838695.1. Classification (GTDB taxonomy): domain Bacteria; phylum Pseudomonadota; class Gammaproteobacteria; order Burkholderiales; family Burkholderiaceae; genus Trinickia. The sequence continues at coordinate 479,690 of CAWIRZ010000048.1, forward strand.
TCGATGTGCCGCAAGCGCGGTGCCGCGGCGGTCAAGTGCCGGTGCAACGCGGGCGCGCAGTGCGCCGAAAGCGGAATGTGCCAGGCGTCGCACAGTTGCGCCGCCTGCATGAAACCCGTGGCGCCCCCGCAGCGCGTCGCGTCGGCTTGCAGCACGTCCACCGCCCCGGCTTCGAGCATCCGTCGAAAATCGTCGGCCGTGTACGCGTATTCGCCCGCCGCTACGTCGATGGTGTCCGGCGCGCCGTCGCGCACGCGCCGCATCCCGGCCAGATCGTCCGACGAAACAGGTTCTTCGAACCACACCACGCCGTGCGGGGCGAATCGTTCGGCGCTTTGCAGCGCACCGTTCACGGTGAGCGCGCCGTTGGCGTCGACGAACAAGGCGGCGTCGCCGATGGCCTCGCGCGCGGCCTCGACCCGCTGAGGATCGCGCATGGGCTGCCTGCCGACTTTCATTTTTACTGCCGTGCAGCCGTCCTCGTGCACCCAATGCCCGAGTTGTTCGCGCAGTTTCGCGTCGTCGTAATTCGTAAAGCCGCCGCTACCGTAGATCGGTATGCGTTCGCGCATCGCGCCGCCGAGCAATTGCACGAGGGGAATCCCGAGCCGTCGCGCGTTGAGGTCCCACAAGGCGAAATCGAGCGCCGATATCGCCGTCGCGCACAACCCGGATCGGCCGATATTGCGCACGCGTTGCCATAAGCGCCGAGAAAGCGCGGCGATACGGCTGGCGTCTTCTTGCAGCAGCACGTGGGCGAGCGTGTCGCGAATCAGATGCACGGCGCTGGCGTCGGTATAGGTGTAGCCGAGTCCCGTACAGCCGCCGGCATCGATCTCGACCACCACGAGTGTCGTCGATTCCCATTCGAACGTGCCGTCCTGCTCGGGCGAGTCGGTCGGGATTTTGTAGGCATGCGCGCGCACGGCGGTGATCTTCGCTGCATCGAGCGCGTCGGCGGCGCATGGTGCGTCTTGCGGTTGCTTCGGTTGCTGCGGTTGGCCGGGAGCGGAATTCATCGTCAAGCAAATCGTAGGGTTCGAAGGCGACGACCGGGTGCGGTGGTGGAGCAATGACGGGCGCGATCGCAATTGAGTTTGCAGCAAGCGCTATGCCGCGCTTTGCCATCCTCCTCCTAGCGCCTTGTACAGCGACACGAGATCGGTCTCGACTTGCGTTTGCGCTTGTACGAACTGCGCTTGCGCTTGCGACAACTGTCGCTGCGCATCGAGCACGTCGATGAAGCTGACGACACCCTTCTCATATCGCGCGCGGGCGAGTTCTAAAGCGCTGCGTTGCGCATCGACGGTCGCCGACAACGCATCGCGATGCGACAAGTCGCTGCGATAGACCGCGAGTGCGTTATCGACATCGCGCAACGCGACCAGCACAGTGCGGCGATAGGCGAGCGCGGCTTCGGCCTGGCGGGTGTTGGCCAAATGCAGATTGGCGACGAGCGCGCCGCCTTCGAAGATCGGCAATGAAATCGCCGGCCCGAACGAGTAGAACAGATGCGACCAGCGCGCCAAGTCCGATGCGTTCGACGCGCGCGTGCCGATTTTCCCCGTCAGGGTGATGTCCGGATAGAACTGTGCGACGGCCACGCCGACATCGGCCGTCGCCGCATGGAGTTCGGCTTCGGCACGGCGCACGTCGGGGCGGCGCCGTGCGAGCGTCGACGGCAGGCCGACGGCGATCCGCGGCGGCAATGCCGGCAGCGAAGCCTGCCCCATCAACCGGGCATCGAGCGCCCCGGGCTGAGCGCCGACGAGCAACGCGAGCCCGTTCGCGGCTTGTGCGATTTGGCCGTCGAACGGCGTCACGTTTGCCTGCGCTTGCGCGAGTTCGGCGGCCGCTTGTTTGACGTCGAGCGTGCTGGCGAGCCCGACCGCGGCTTGGCTCTTCGTCAAGGCAAGCAGGTCGCGCGCATCGCCCACCAAGTGCTCGGCGACCTCGCGCGATGCCTGCGAGCCGCGCAATTGCAGATACGTTTGGGCGACTTCGGCTTCGAGTGAAAGCAGGGCGTCGTTGCGGCTTTCGCGTGCCGCGTCGAGGTTGGCCGACGCGGCCTCCACGGAGCGGCGCACGCGGCCGAACAGATCGAGTTCCCATGATGCGTCGAAGCCGGCTTGCCAGAGGTTGATCGGCGAGGTCAGTTCGCCGAGCACCGCGTTGGCTCGCTGTTGGATGGCCGGACCGGCGCCGGGCGAGAGGGCATCGACGGGCGAATTCGGCGCACCGAGCTGGTCCACTTGGCTGTAGACGCCGTTCGACTGCAAGAATCCTTTCAGCCCGAGCTGCTCGCGCTGATAGCTGGCGCTGGCGCGCAGATTCGGCAGGCCCTGCGAGGCGGCCGATTGCATTTGCGTGCGGGCCTCGACGATGCGCAGCACGGCCTGCTGCATGTCTAGATTGCCGGCGCGGGCTTCATCGATGAGCGCATCGAGCGTGGCGTCGTGAAAGGTATGCCACCAACGGGGATCGGGGTCCGTATCGACGACAACGGCCGATGCCGATGCCGATGCCGATGCCGATGCCGATGCCGATGCCGATCGCCGATGCCGATGCAGCGTGGCCGGCGCTCGCAGCATCGTCGGTCGGTGCGCTTGATATCGGAGCGGGTGCAAGGGCATGCCATTGCACGCGGAGCCTGCGCCTGCGGCGGATGAAAGTCGGGGCCTACGGTGCAAGCGCTCAGGAGGCAGCAGACGACAAGGCCCGAGCCGATTGCGCGCGGCGCGCCGCCCGACCGAAGGCGTTGCCGTTGTGATTCTCGCCAACGTGGATTCATATCAATGCCCTCCCGCCCCGCCGGCAGCTTTCACCGGCGAAAAGAAGAACATCAGCGGCACGCACAGTGCGCACAGGATCGCGAGCATCGCGAACACATCGATATAGGCGAGGATCGTCGCCTGCGAGATAAACGTTTGATACATCATGCCGTTGGCGGTGTTCAGCGCTTGGTCATGCGGTTGTCCCATGAGCGACGAAATGGTGGCCGCGCGCGCGTTCAACGCGTCGGAGAAATTTTGCGAAAGCGGCGTCATGTGGGTGGAAAGGTGCGCCATGCGCGCCTGCGTGCGTTGGCGCACGAGCGCGGTCGAAACCGAAATGCCGACCGATCCCGCCACGTTGCGAAACATCGTGAAAAGTGCCGATGCATCGTTGTTCAATTCCCTTGGGATGCTTAGATAGGCAAGCGCCGTCGTCGGCACGAACAGGAAGCCGATGGCGATCGACTGCGCGCTTCGCATCATCGTCAAGGTGGTGTAGTCGATGTCGGGCGTCAGCCAGTGGGCGTAGGCGAGCGCAGCCGACAGCAAGGCAAAGCCGAGCCCGATGAAAAAGCGAGTTTCGACGTGCGGCATCATTTTGCTGATGATGGGAATCTCTATCGTGATCAGCAATGCGCCAGGCGAGAGCACGAGCCCTGCTAGCGTGGCGGTATAGCCGAGCCGTTGCTGGGCGAGTTGCGGAATCAGCACCGCACTGCCATACAGCACCATCGCGAAGGACGCGATCGCCACGCAACCCAGCGCGAAATTGCGATCCTTGAGTGGCGTTAGACGAACCACCGGTTTTCGGGCGTAGACGAGCCACACGGCCGCACCCGACAATCCTAGCGCGGCGAGCGCGCCGAATGCGCGAATGAACGACGACGAAAACCAATCTTCGTCTTGGCCTCGATCGAGCATGACTTGCAAGCAGCCTAAACCGATGGCGAGCAAGCCGATGCCGACATAGTCGATCGACAATTTGCCGCGCCGCGTGCGCTCCCAGGGCGGATCTTCGACGAGTTGCTGTACGGCGATCGTCGTCAAGATGCCGATGGGCACGTTGAGCAGGAATACCCACCGCCAAGAAAAATGATCGGTAATCCAGCCGCCCAACGTCGGGCCGATGACCGGCGCGACGACGATCGCCACCGCCGAAATCGAAAACGCGCGCGAGCGTTGCGAGGGCTCGAACGTGTCGAGGATGATCGATTGCTGATTCGGCTGCAGCCCGCCGCCGAAAAAACCTTGCAGGATCCGAAAGACAATCAGTTCGCCGAGATTGGATGCGATCCCGCACAGGAAGGAGCAGACCGTAAAGGCGGCAATGCAGAGCAGGAAGTACCGCTTGCGGCCCAGCCAGCGGGCGAAGAATGCAGAGATCGGCAAGACGATGCCGTTCGCGACGAGATAGGACGTGAGCGTCCATGTCGCTTGGTCGTAGCTCGCCGACATCGTCCCCGCGATGTGCGGCAATGCCACATTCACGATGGTCGTGTCGAGCACCTCCATAAACGCGGCAAGCGTCACCACGACGGCGATGACCCAGGGATTCGCGGACGGGCGCCAGTTTTCGTTCGGCATGGCTCGCTCGGCGCTCGCGTGCTACTTGAAATAGACGGTCGGCTCGACCGAGATGCCGAGCGGCAGCGCACGGCCTGGCGGCAAACCGCTGTCGATCACGATTTTTACCGGCACGCGTTGCACGATCTTCACGAAATTGCCGGTGGCGTTTTCGGCGGGGAAGGCCGAGAAGCGCGAGCCGCTGCCTTTCTGCACGCTGTCGACATGACCGTGTAACGTCAGGTCGGGGTAAGCATCGACATCGATCGTGACTTTGTCGCCGGGACGCATGCGCGCGAGGTCGGTCTCTTTGAAGTTGGCCGTGACCCATACCTGCGGCGTGACGAGCGAGAACAACGATTCGCCGGGCTGCAAAAATGCGCCCCTATGAACCTTGCGTTGCGTGACCCATCCGTCGCCGGGCGCGCGTATCTCGCACCAAGAGAGGTTTAGTTGCGCTTGCTCGAGTTGCGCCTGCGCCTGTTTGACCTCTTGCTGCCGCGCATCGACCGCCGTCATCGCTTGACGAATCTGTTGGGCGACCAGGCTTGCGCTGGCCAGTTGCGCTTGCGCCTGCGTGACATTCGCGCGAGCGGACGCCGCTTTCGCATCGGCCGCATCGATGTTTTGTGCTGATGTCGCCCGCGCATCGACGCTGTGCTGTCGGATATAGGCGGCCTGGGCTTGTCGCAGTTCGGCTTGTGCTGCATTGGTTTGCGCCACGGCTTGCCGGTATTGCGCCGGATACTGTACGCGAGCGATATCGAGTTGGACCTGCGCGGCTTTCAATTGCGCCAAGGCCAAACCCAATTGCGCGCGGGCTTGGTCGACTTGCGCACGATACTCGCGCGGATCGATTTCGACGACGACGTCCCCCTTGTGCACATACACGTTGTCGTTGATCGGTAGATCGACGACATAGCCGCCCACCTTTGGCGCAATCATGACCGAGTTGCCGTCGGTGTACGCATCGTCGGTACTGGTTTGATTGCGCGTTGAAAACCACCAGAAGAAAGCGGCAATCGCCAGCACGACGACCACGGCCGCAAGAATGAATAGCGGTTTTTTGCTGCGCTTTTTACGACTATTTCCATCGCTGTCGTCTTTTTTGCCGTGGTCGCCGGAATCGCCTCCACTGTCACCCGTCGTTACGGTTTTCTTTCTTTTCACCGCTGTCCTGGGATGGCTCGTCATCGCGCGCGCGGTGGGCATCGTCTTTGCGGTCCGAGGGGGCGTCGGCGTCTGGCATGAGAAAGCGTCGTCTGAAAGTTGACGGAGCGGACGCAAACCCTATGCCCATCGATTGGCCGGCGAGCTAGATGCGATGGCGCCGCGCCGCATCGATTGCCGCGTTGCAACACCACCGCGAACCGGTTTCATCGGGCCGCGAATTTTTACACGCCGGCTGCAAAAGCTCGTGCCCTTCGGTCATCGCGAACGGGCATGTGCATTGCGCCGCCGCATTCGTTTCCAAGCGCGCAGGAGGTTCCGTCCATGTCAAATTCGAGCGGCAAGCCGCAAAGCGGCGAAAACCATGAAGAGAAGCGAATCGATCACGGTGTCGACGAGACATTTCCCGCCAGCGATCCGCCCGCCGTCGGCGGGCCGACACGCATCGATCCCGACCAACCACACCCGAAGCCGGGAGAAGGAGGCGGCAGCGAGGATAACGGTGGAAGCGACGACACGCCGTCGGATAAGGCAAACGCAGGGCGGGCGAAAGAATCGGGCGGGGCGCCGAACCCGAGCGGGGCAAGCGAAAGCGACGGCATGAGTGGAATTGCGGGGCTAGCCGACCGCGCGCGCCCGCGCAGTGACGAACCACGCTAATTCCCCCCGCAATGAGCACGGCACCCCTTCAATATCTTTTCGATGCGGCGGGACCGGCTTCCGCGCCCACTTATACCCTCGGGTGGGCGCTTATCGGTCTAGTCTGTTTCGTCGTTATTGTCATCGCCGTGTTGCTCGTCGGCGGGCTCGTCCGGCGGCGCCCGCCGCTACCGCCCGGCAAAGAGAACAGCGTACCGCCGGATGCGGGGGGCATGAACTGGATCGTCATCGGCACCGGGATATCGACACTGGGACTATTCGGCGCGCTCGTCTATGCCATGGTGACACTGAATTCCGTCGCCTCGCCGCCGAGCGAGCCGCCGTTGACGATCGAAGTGACCGGCTATGACTGGTGGTGGAAAGTGCGATACGTCGACGCGGTCGATCCCACTCGCGAGTTCATCACCGCGAACGAAATCCACATTCCTGTCGGTGTGCCGGTGCGGGTCGAATTGCGTAGTGCCGATGTCATCCACACGTTCTGGGCGCCGCGGCTCAGCGGCAAGATGGAAATGATTCCCGGCCAGACGAACACGCAGTGGATGCAGGCCGATCGCCCTGGCATCTATCGCGGGCAGTGCGCGCAGTTTTGCGGGGCGGGACACGCGCACATGGCATTCGAGGTGGTCGCGCAACCGAAGGCGCAGTTCGACGCATGGGCCGACGCGCAGCGGCGCACGGCGCAGCCCATTACGACACCCGATGCGCGCGTGGGGCAGCATGTTTTCGAGCAGCGCTGCGCCGGATGCCACTCGGTGCGCGGCACCTCCGCAGTGGGCATGCAGGCGCCCGATCTCACCCATCTCGCCTCGCGCCGAACGATCGCTGCCGCCCAACTCGAAAACACCGCGCAGAACCGGCTCGATTGGATCGAGCACGCGCAACACATCAAGCCCGACGCGCTGATGCCGTCGATCGCCTTGTCGGCGTCCGATGCGGCCGCGCTGTCAGCCTACTTGTCCACTTTGCAGTGAGTGACCGCGATGTCCGATACGCCCATCTCCGCGTTGCCCGGCGACCCGCCCGGCACAGTGCGTCTGTCGCGTCCGCTTCAGCGCGGAACGCTCGACGAAGAGGGCAAGAAGCGTCTGCATGAAATCTGGGAGACCGAGCCGGGCTGGCGCGGCTGGCTGTCGAGCGTCGATCACAAAACGATCGGCCTACGTTATCTCGTCACGGCTTTTATCTTTTTGCTGATCGGCGGCGTGGAGGCGCTGATCATGCGCATTCAGCTGGCGCAGCCGAACGAGACGGTGCTGACGCCCGGGCAGTACGACCAGCTGTTCACGATGCATGGGCTCACGATGATCTTTCTCTATGCGCTGCCCGTGCTTTCCGGTTTTTCGAATTATCTGTGGCCGCTCGTTTTCGGCGCGCGCGACATGGTTTTTCCGCGCCTCAATGCGTTCTCGTATTGGGCGTACCTGTTCGCCGGTGTGTTTCTTTACCTGAGCTTTCCGCTGGGGGAGGGGGCTAACGACGGGTGGTTCAACTACGTTCCGCAATCGAGCTTGACCTTCAACCCGGGCCCGAATATCGACGTCTATGCATTGGGTATGGTGCTGCTCGGGATATCGACGACGGCCGGCGCGGCGAACTTCGTGGTGACGTTCATCCGTATGCGTGCCGCGGGCATGTCGATCAACCGTGTGCCGGTGCTCGTCTGGGGGACGCTGACGATCTCCGTTGCGAACCTGCTTGCGGTGCCGTCGGTGAGCCTCGCGTTCTTCATGCTGTGGATGGACCGTCGGATCGGCACGCATTTCTTCGACGTGACCGGCGGCGGCGGGCGCGCGCTCATGTGGCAGCACTTGTTCTGGGTGTTCGCGCATCCCTGGGTGTACGTCGTCGTGCTGCCCGCGATGGGTATCGTCTCCGATGCGTTGCCCGTGTTTTGCCGACGGCCGTTGGTGGGCTACGGCGCCGTCGCGATCTCGACGGTGGCGACGATGGTCATCGGCTTTGTGGTGTGGATCCACCACATGTTCGCTACCGGCATTCCGCCGCTTGCGCTTGCGTTTTTCGGCTCGGCCAGCATGATCATCTCGATCCCAAGCGCGGTCGGAACGTTCGCGTGGATCGCGACGATCTGGCTAGGGCGTCCCGTATGGAAGGTGCCGTTCTTCTTCTTTGCCGGGTTCGTGCTGTTGTTCGTGATAGGCGGCGTATCCGGTGTGATGACCGCCGCCGTACCGCTCGACTGGCAGTTGACCGAAACGTATTTCATCGTGGCGCACTTGCACTACGTGTTGATCGGCATCAACGTATTTCCGGTCGTGGGCGGCGTGTACTACTGGTTTCCGAAGTTCACGGGAAAGATGATGAGCGAGCGGCTAGGGCGCGTGGCGTTCGGGCTCATGTTCATCGGCTTCAACGTGGGCTTCTTCCCGATGCACATCCTCGGCTTGCTCGGTATGCCGCGCCGCATCTACACCTACGCGCCGGACATGGGATGGACCACCGCGAATCTGATTACCTCTATCGGTTCCTTCCTGTTTGCGTTCGGCATTCTGGTATTCCTGGTCGATGTCGTCTACAGCTTGAAGCGCGGCCCGGCTGCCGGCAACAACCCATGGGATGCAGGCTCGCTCGAATGGTCGATCCCCTCGCCGCCGCCGCCCTACAACTTCGCCGTGTTGCCGATCGTGGGCAGCCGCCATCCGTTGTGGGAAACGCGGATGGAGGACGAGGCGGATAAGCCTGTGCAGGCGCGCTCGCATTTGGATGACGGCTATTTGCTAGGCCAAGGCAAGGAAGCACTCGGGACCACCGCGGTAAGCGGCAAACCGTATGTGATTCTGAAAATGCCGGGCGATTCTTATGCGCCGTTCGTGCTGGGTCTAGCCGCTGCATTGTTTTTCGGCGCGCTACTGATGCAGTGGTGGCTGTTCGGCGGAGTCGTTCTCGCGGTGTGCGCCGTCTCGATCATCGCGTGGATGTGGCCGCGCCGCGAACTTGTTCAACGCGAACCCGCACCCGCGCAGGAGAGCTGACCGATGAGCGACGATGCGCAAGTCGTGTTGTTGAGCCCGCCCGACGCGCTGCCGGTCGGAAGCCCAGGCGTGAGGGCGAGCGGAATGATCGGCGTGCTGACGCTGATTTTGACCGAGGCGTCGTTGTTCGGGTATCTGATCTTCACTTACCTTTACTCGGCCGTGCAACAGACGCAGCATTGGCCCCCCGAAGGTCTGCCCAAGCTCGGCATTTCCACGGCCAATACGTTGATTCTGATTTCGAGCAGCGGATTGTGTTGGTTTTGCGAATGGCTCTTGCTCCACAAGCACCGGCGCTTGGCGGTGCTGTCGATGAGCGGCGCAGTCGTGCTGGGGATCGTCTTCATGGCGGTTCAGCGGCACGAATGGCACGACCACTCGTACGGCGCCACATCGCACTTGTACGGCTCGCTCTATTTCACGATCACCGGTTTTCATATGGCGCACGTGCTCGTCGGTGTCATCGTGCTGGCGGTGCTGACCGTATGGATCGCCCTCGGCTATCTGGACGAACGGCGTCATGCCGCGCTCAAGATCGGCAGCTATTACTGGCACTTCGTCGACGTTGTATGGCTCTTTATCTTCACGACGTTGTATTTGACGCCGTACTGGTTTTGAGGGGGAACGACATGCTAGCGAAACGCAATGAGCGCGGCTCCCCCGTTTCGGCGTTCGCATTGACCGTCGGCGTGGTGGCCACGCCGGGCGCATGGCTCGCGCAAACCACGATCGGCGAGACCATCATTGCGCAGTGGTGTTTCCCGCATAACGTGCAGCTTCGCATTCCGCTCGCTACGACGGTTGCATGGAGCGTAGTGGGGATGAGCGCGATGTGGTTCCTGGTCGGCCTATTCGGAACCTGGCTGGCGCTGCGCAATTGGCGGCTGTTACGGCACGTACGGCAAGCGCACGCCCCTGAAGAGACGGATTCGAAGATCGAAGGCGAAGCGTTCGTAGCTCGCGTCGGGTTGATGTCGAGCGGCCTGTTCTTGTTTGCGCTGGTAGCCACGGATGTGGCCACCTCGCTCGTTTCGGCGTGCAGATGACGCAGCCTCGATAGAGGAGCATATGGTGTACGGCTCGAATATTCGACCGCTTCGACGTTTGGTCGCCTGGGTCATCCTACTGTTCGCGCTGGCGAGTCCGGCGCTCTCTCGCGCGGACGACACGGCGAGCGATACGGCGGACGATACCGCGAACGCGCAACTCATCGCGCGTGGTAAGTACCTGGCCGATCTGTCCGATTGCGCGGGATGCCATACCAACGCACCGACGGGCAATCCGCCGAAGCCTTCGCCAGCATTCGCAGGAGGACTCCCGATGGGCTCGCCGTTCGGCACCATATGGACGAGCAACATCACGCCGGACCCCGTCTATGGCATCGGCAAGTACAGCTACGAAGATTTCATGCGGGCCGTGCGCGACGGAATCGCACCGGGCGGCAAGCGTCTCTACCCCGCGATGCCGTTCGGTTCGTTCGTCAAGATCACCGACGACGACATGCGCGCGCTGTACGCGTTTTTCATGCATGGCGTGAAGCCGGTGGCGAAGCCTGCGCCGAAAACCGAGCTGCCGTTTCCGTTCAATCAACGCTGGGCGCTAGCGGTTTGGGATGCGGTGATGGTGCCGCACTCGCGCTACGTCCCTCGGCCCGATCGCAGTGCGCAGTGGAATCGCGGCGCGTATCTCGTGCAGGCGTTCGGGCATTGCGGCGCCTGCCACACACCGCGCGGATTGGCCTACGAGGAGCGCGGCTATAACGAGGGCGACCCCTTGTATCTGACCGGCGGCACGAACGATAACTGGTATGCACCGAACTTGACCGGCGCTCCGGATTCGGGCTTGGGGCGCTTTTCGGAAGACGACATCGTCGGCTTTCTGCGCCATGGGCACGGCGGCGGTCTCGTCACTTTCGGCAGCATGGTGGAAGTGGTGGAGGACAGCGGCCAATACATGACCGACGACGATCTGCACGCGATCGCCACCTATTTGAAATCGCTGCCGCCCCGCGAACAGAGCGGGCACGTGGACACCGGCCAGGCCCGCAACGATGCGACGGTCAACGTATTGCGCACCGGCTCGGTCAACTATCCGGGAGCGGGGCTCTACAACGCTTTTTGCGCGCGGTGCCATCACGCCGACGGGCGAGGCGAGCCCGGCAAATATCCGCGGCTCGCCGGCAACCCGATGGTCATAGCGCCGCACGCCACCTCGCTGATTCGTTTGCTGATCGAAGGCGGCGAAAGCCCGAGCACGAACGGTGCGCCCAAGCCCGAGCGCATGCCCTCGTTCCTCGGGAAGCTGAACGACACGGAGATGGCGCGCGTGCTGTCGTTCATCCGCAATGCGTGGGGCAACGAGGCGCGGCCGGTCACCCCGAGGGAAGTGGAGCAGTTGCGAACGAAGCTGCGGCATTGAGGCATGCGTATTGCGGGGCGTATCACTCCCGCGCCGAACTTTATGCGGCGTGCCTGGCCTCGACGGCCTTTGTGTTTAAAGGAGGTAATTTCGTGAAATCAAGCGTCGCGTATCGAACACTTATTGCATCGGCCCTGGCGGCAGGGCTCGGTTTGCTGGCGGCCCCATCGTTCGGGCAGCAAGCAACCGGAAACGGTAATTCGAACGGACTGGGCACGCCGGGCATGCAGCAGCCGCCGGGAAGCGAGGGCGCTAACGGCTCGGCCGGCGCATCGCCGACCACCTCGGGAAGCACGGCGTCGCCCGCAACCGACACTGCGTCAGGCAGCGGTACGACGCACATGCACCACAAGCATAAGAAGCACCATCACCACCATCATCGCGCCGCGCAGGGCGCGAGCAACCCGGAAGCGGCTTCGTCGACGAAGCCTTGACGGTGGCGCGGCGGCCGCGCACCCAGGCGCGCGGCCGCCGGCAACTTACAGCTTGACCCCGCCGGCTTCGGGCGCGTCCGGATCCAAGTCGTCGCGCGCGGCGTCGAAGTCCGATTCGTATTCGTCGTCGGCGCCGAGGCTGCGCCAATAGGGCTCGCGGCCATAATACTGATGCACCGACGTGGCCCAAGTGGCGTCGGCCATCGACGGCCACTGCTGCTTGTCGAATCCCGGCGCATTCTTGATCCGCTCTGCCGATAGCGAGAGCAGGAAGCATTTGCGCGTGGTATCGAGCGTCAGCGCGTTCCAAGGGATCGCAAGCAGTTTGTCGCCGATGCCTAGAAAGCCGCCGCACGACATGACGACATAGGCGATGCGGCCCGCCTGCACGTCGAGCATGATCTCTTTCACCTTGCCTACTTCTTCGCCGTCGGTACTGAGAATCTTGTCGCCGTCGAGCGTGCTCGCGGCCATGACGTCGGGACCGGGGCCCGAGACGTCATCGTTGCCTTTGCCGACGATACGTGCGCCTTGACCGACATCTGTCGTGGTGGAGCTGCTGTGGGTACGCATAGCGTTTCTCCTATTGAATGCGTGAATGCGCTAAAGCAAAAGTGCGCGACGGCGCGTCGGTCGTCGCACACGAGCAGGCACGCTGCGGCCGATCCCCGCGTGCCGAGGGGCTGCTTACGTCGCTCGTCAACGAGACTTGCCGCCGCCGTCCATCCCCGCGCCGGTGCGCCAGACGCGCTTGCCGGCCTCGGAGAGTTCGCCGCAGCTGTGCGTCTCGTCGGCCTGCGTGTCGCCGGCCGCCATCTCGCCGCCGGGCGGCTCCAGCGAGCGTTGCTTTTGCTGCTTGCGTGCGGCGACGCGCTCGTCCTGAGATCTGCCGCTGTGAATGGTCATCGTGGTTCTCCTTGCTAGAGCGGACTCATGGTTGGCGCGCATAACCTGTGCCGGAACGGTGGCGGACCTGGGCCGGGGCGGCCCGCGCATGCGGCGACGGGCGCGCCGGTTGCTCGCTACAAAGCGAGGACGACGGTTTAGCGATGTGCGGCGTCGACATCGATGGGTATCGGTCGATGTCAGTCGATGTCAGTCGATGCGGATTGCTGCGATCGATCGAGGCCGTCGATGTTGATCAACATTGATCGAGGGGAGCTTCAATGAGCACACTGGATCCCGACAACGTACCGCCGAGCAGCGATTCCGAGGCGAGTGGCCGCGAAACGGGGGCACTCGGTCCGAGCGATTCTTCCGATAGCGGAAGCGATATCGCAGGCGCGAAGCGCCATGACTTCGACAGGGACACCGAATTGGACGAGCATGCGCTCGAGACGGGCGACGCCGAACTCGCGAGCGACACCGACCGGGCGGGTACCGGCGAGCGCTCGGCGGCCGACGGCGATTCGACCTTGATAGACAACGCCGATATCGAGCCCGATCGAATCGACACCCCGGGCGGCCCCGGCGAGGGACTAGAGCCGTAATGTCGTCAGGGGTTTCCGGGCAGGGGAGCCCGGCTATGCCGCTTCCGCTCCGCCTAGCGCGCAGGCTCGGTTTGGCTCACTGCTTTGCCGGAGCGGCTAACGCGCAGGGCATGCGCGCGCGCGTCGGCGGCGGAGTGCGAAGATGCCCCGGCGCCGGCGTGAGGCGAGGCGGCGGGAACGGCATGCTCGACATCGACGGCATGGGGATAGAGCAAGAGCAGCGCTCGTAATACCCCGTTCGTCCAACCGAAGCCGTCTTGCAGCGGATATTCGCCGCCGCCGGCCGCTTGATGCCCCGCATTGCGGCCGATGTCGTATTTTTCGACCAGCTTGCCGGTGCGCGCGTAATAGTCCACGTTCGTCCGAATCCAACGCGTCGCGATCGTACGCGCGAGCGCTTGCTCGCCGTAGCGCCGCAGCCCGATGACCGCCAGGTACTGCAAGGGCGCCCAGCCGTTCGGTTCGTCCCATTGCTGCCCGGTCGCGACTTGCGTCGTCGCCATGCCGCCGGGCCGCAGCAAGCCGCGTTTGATCGACTGCGCTACTGCGTTCGCTTGCTGACGCGAGGCCACGCCGGCAAACAACGGGTAGACCGTGGCTGCCGTCAGGCGGTCGCGCAGCGTGCGGTGGACGAAGTCGTAATCGGCGAATGCACCGATGCGGGGATTCCAGAGCCACCGGCGGATGCCTTCGGCCCGGGCCGCGGCGCGCGCGTCGAAGTTCTCGGCACGCGAAGCTTCCCCTTGCAGTCGATAGGCTTTCGCCAGCGTGCGTTCGAGGCCGTAGAGCAGCGCATTGAGATCGACGGGGACAAGCGAGGTGACGTCGATCGTGGCAAGCGTGCGGTCGTCGGCGAACCAGCGCGAGCTGAAATCCCACCCCGTCTCGCCGCCTGCGCGCAAGTTTCGCCAGAGATCGTCGGCATTGCGTTGCGGCATCGAACGCGCCGTTTGCACATCTTCCCGATACGACTCGTCGCGCGGGGCCGCGCGCTCGTCCCAATACCGATTGAGCACGGTGCCATCCGCAAGACGCACGACATGCCGCTTCGACTGGCCGGGCGCAAGCGTTGCCGCACCGTCCATCCAGTACGCATATTCCGCTTTCAGCTCCGGCAGGTATTGCAGATAGACGCTGTCGCCGTCGTGTTCGGCCAGGAGCCCCACCATCTGCGAGAAAAACGGCGGCTGCGACCGGCTCAGGTAATACGTTCGATTGCCGTTCGGGATGTGCCCGTATCGATCGATGAGGGCCGCGAAATTCTTGAGTTCGTCTTCGGCCAGATCGTGCCGACCGCTGGCGACGAGGCCGAGCATGATGAAGTACGAATCCCAGTAGTAAATCTCGTCGAAGCGTCCGCCCGGGACGACATACGGCGCGGGCAGCGGCAGCAGCGACGACCAGGGGCTGGCCACCGGATCGGGGTCGCGCCGCAGCACATCCCATAGGGTGTCGATGTGCTGCACCACTGTTTGGGTCGGATCGGACACATAGGGCCGTGTTTCGCGCGCGGGCGTGTCGAAATGCGCACCGACGAACTTTCGTAGATCGAAGCCGGGTTGCCCGCGCGCCGCGAGGTACGCCGCGACGATTTTCGACGGCTCTTGCCGGGGAATCATGTCGGCGAACGTCTTGCTGTCGGGAAACAGATGAGCGAGTTCGACGTCTCGATAAAGCTCGCCGAGACTTTCGGACGGCGGCTCCGGAGCGACTGGCGACGATGCGCCGAGCGGGTCCGATGCGGGGGCGCCGGCCGTCGAGGCGGACGGCATCGGCGCGGCGGTCGAACTTGCGGGCGTGAGGAGCGTGGCAGGTTCGGCGGCAAAGCAGGTGGTGGCATACAGGAAAGCGGCCGCGATCGCCGGACGCGCGAAGGCGAAGTGCATGTAGCGGTCCTCTCTGGGTTCGTGGGGGCCGGCGCCTGGCAGTCAGGCGCGGCAGAGGCGTCCGTCGTCGACGCATCGGCGCGGGCGGTGTTGCAAGGCCCGTGCCGACGACATCGCCTCACGCGGCGTGAGGCGAAAGAACCGACTGCAAGGCGAGAGGCGTACCGGTCGAAACCGGCCAAACGTCGCGGTCGTGACCGCTGACGGCCTTCGTTCTCAGATGACTCGGCCGGTGCAGACCGGCCGATTATTGGAGATGCTGACCACCGTTGATCGAAATGTTCGCGCCGGTGACGAAGGCGGCCTCGTGCGAGCACAGATACGCGACGAGCGCGGCGACTTCCTCGGGCTGACCGAGCCGGCCGACGGGAATCTCCGGCAAGATCTTCGATTGCATGACTTCGTCGGGTACGGCCGTGACCATGCGTGTTGCGATGAAACCGGGCGATACGGTATTTACCGTGACGCCCTTGCGCGCCACTTCGAGCGCGAGCGATTTCGTAAAACCGTGCATGCCGGCCTTGGCGGCCGCATAGTTGGTCTGGCCGAAACCGCCTTTGCAACCGATGACGGACGAGATATTGACGATGCGCCCCCACCCACGGCCGGTCATGTCCTCGTAGCACTGCTTCGTCATGTTGAAGACGGAATCGAGGTTCGTGCGCAGGACGGCATCCCAACTGTTTTTCTCGAGCTTCTTGAAGCTCGAATCGCGCGTGATACCGGCGTTGTTGATGAGGATATCGATCGGCCCAATTTCGGCCTTGATCTGGGCCGCGCAGCGTTCGCACGAGGCGTAATCGGCCACGTCGACGGGATACGCGCGGAACTGGCGGCCCGACGCTTCCATTCGCGCGAGCCAATCGTCGGCGCCGGTATTGTTTGGCGAATAGGTGACCACGACGGCATGGCCGACGTCGTGCAGCTTAATGCTGATCGCTTCGCCGATGCCACCCATGCCTCCCGTTACGAGGGCAATTCTCCTTGTCATCTTCTGTTCTCCTGTGATGAGCGTTTGACGAAGTGAAACGTAAGGCGGCGCGATGAACCGCGATAAGCGCGACGGCTATCGCGCCGCGTCTTGCTCGGCCGGCGCGCGCCGTTACCGCAAGCGCGAACAGGCTTCGAGAATCGAGTTGCCGTTTTCGGTGATACGCGGGCGAGGCATCCCGACGTCGTCCGACGGTCGTTCGAGCGCGATCAGATGGCGCTCGAGCAAGGTGCTGAGTTCGGCGCGGTCGCCGATCTGCTCGGGCGCGTCCTTCACCAACATCAGCGTGGCGAGTTCGTGTGGGCTCAGCATGCTGCTCTCCAATGGAACAAAGGGGGTCGATTGATCTTCGTGATCTTGATGGGCCGGCGCGGGTTGCACTAAGTTGCCCAACGTATCAATTACTTCGTCGACGGAAAGCGCTGAGTAAAACCGGAAAGAATTCCGGGGTATAACAGCAAAACAAGAGACGGTCGGAATGGCTATTCATATGACGCTATGAAACGTTTTCGGTGATTTATTTTGGGTAACCAATCAAGGTAGTAATTACCCGCCCCAGGCACGCACCCTGCGGCGATACGGTAATTGTTTCGAATGCCCGGCCGGTCGGGTGGTGCCAGGCGTGATTCGTTGGTTGGGGCAATACTAATCCGGTCTCAAGCGATTCGCAATATGGAAGATCGACCTTTGTCTATTGCCCCATATGTTCTGATGGGTGCCGGTTGAAACCACGATTCTGCCCGTTCTGTATTACATTTCGAAAATATTCGGTTGCCGTCAATGCGAATCGATTTAATTCTCTCGTCACAGTCTCGGGGATCGTCCGGCGCCGAAACGAAATATTTTTGTACAGGGCCGGAAAACGACTCCGGTTAGGGCATGCCGGAACGGTTACCGGGCAGGTTCCGAAGCAATGGCAGGCCACACGATACGCACGCGCCGCGGCCCGGTAATTGCTACTCGGCACATACCGGCAGCGCAGTTCAGCCGCGGCCGCTTATGGAGGAAACCGCCCATGCAAGAAGCCCAGCAACCGAAGAACCCCGGAGACGAAGCGCCGCCGGACGCACCCGGCGCCGGCGAAAGCCCTTGCCGTGTGTGCCGGGGCACCGGCATGGTGGAAGGACAGCCTTGCACGATCTGCGGGGGCACCGGCCGCGTGCTGCAGGGCATCGGCGGCGGCTAAGGCTGAAGACTAACGCTGAAGACCAAGGCTGAGGCCGATACGCTCGCTGCCGCCGCGCCCCCGGCCGCGTGCCGGGGGCGCGGGGCTTTCAACGGCTGGCGCCCGCATCGTAAGCAACACGCGGGCGCTCCTACAACAACCTAGTGATGGTCGCGCCGGGTGGCTGCACTGCCCGATGCAACCCCGGTCGTTTCCACGCGCCCCATATTCGAGTCCCAATACGGCGAGCTTCCGTAGTAGCCGTGCAGCTCGCTCGCCCAGGCGACATCGGCCATGGCGGGCCAGTGGTCCTTGTCGAAGCCCGGCGCGTTCTTGACCTTATCGGCCGTCGCCGTCAGCAAGAAGCACTTGCGGTCCGTGTCGAGCGTCAACGCACTCCACGGAATCGCGAGCAGTTTGTCGCCGATGCCGAGAAAGCCGCCGCTCGACAGCACGGCATACGCGATGCGCCCCGTATACACGTCCAGCATGATTTCCTTGATCTTGCCGACGTCTTCGCCGTCGGAGCTGACGACCTTGTCGCCGTCGAGCGTGCTCGCGGCCATGACATACGGGCCGGGGCCTTCCGCCGTCGCACTGCCTTTGCCGAGGATGCGCGTTTCGCCGCTGCTACCAATGGGATCGGGTGAGATGGTCATGGGATGCTCCTTTCATGTGGGTCATATCGCGCCGGCGCACCGTCGTGGCGCGCCGCGCCCTTTGCTGAACGGCCAGGCGCCGCCCTGTCATTGCACTTGTGCGATCGCCTTCGATACGGCGGCGGGACTGTCGTAGTTCTTGTCCGGCAGCCGATCGAGCAGCTCGACGATTTCGCGATCCGCGTGGTGGGCGCGCGCCGTTTCGGCGAGATGCTCGCGCGTCGTCGGATAGTCGACGCCCGCCAGCGCTTTCTGGACGGCGACCGGCGAGGGTTGCCCGGGGTGTCGATGGTCCTGCGAGTGGGCCGGATGCTGGGCCATGCATGCCTCCTTCGGCGAAGTTGAACACGCTTACGTGTCAGCAACGGCCGTTCCTCGTGTCGTTGACGGGCACACGGCCCATCGCCCCGGCCATGCGGTACGGACGCGCGCTGTAAATGCTGCATCGGCAATGCACGGTTTGCGCGTGCCGCGATAGGTATGCAGGTTGCTCGCCGGATAGATCCCTCCCTTTGTGCTCCAACCCTCTACGAGGACGCTTCGCCATGCGCTCAGACACCGCACTCGACAAGCTATGCATCGATACGATTCGGACGTTGTCAATGGACGCCGTGCAAAAGGCCGATTCCGGCCATGCCGGCGCGCCGATGGCGTTGGCTCCCGTGGTCTATCACCTCTGGCAACACCATCTGCGCTACGATCCCGATGAGCCGCTGTGGCGCAATCGAGATCGATTCGTGCTGTCGGTCGGTCACGCTTCGATGCTGCTCTATTCCGTGCTGCACTTGGCCGGCGTGAAGGCGGTCGACGACGAAGGCCATGCGACCGAAGGGCCCGCGGTATCGCTCGAGGACATCCGCCACTTTCGCCAACTCGACAGCAAGACGCCGGGGCATCCCGAATACCGCATGACAACGGGCGTCGAGACCACCACCGGCCCGCTCGGCCAGGGCCTCGGCAATAGCGTGGGCATGGCGATCGCCTCTCGCTGGTATGCCGCCCGATACAACCGCAAAGATTTCGATCTGTTCGACTATCGCGTCTATGCGCTCGCGGGCGACGGCGATCTGATGGAGGGCATTTCGCACGAAGCCGCTTCGTTGGCCGGACATCTGCGTTTATCGAACCTCACGTGGATCTACGACAGCAACCGGGTGACGATCGAAGGCAAGACCGATCTCGCCTACAGCGACGACGTGCAAACCCGCTTTCGCGGATATGGCTGGCATACGCTGACAGTGGACGACGCGAACGATGCCGCGGCGTTGGAAGCTGCGCTGACGGACGCGCAGCGCACGACCGACGCGCCGACGCTGATCGTCGTCAATAGCGTGATCGGCTGGGGCGCACCGCACAAGCAAGGGACGTCCGCGGCGCACAGCGATGCGCTTGGCGAAGAAGAGGTCGCGCTCGCGAAGCGCGCCTACGGATGGCCCGAGGACAAGCAGTTCTATGTACCGCCTGGCGTGTGCGAGCGATTCGCCGAAGGTGTCGGCACGCGGGGGGGGCAAGCGCGCAAAGCATGGCAATCGCGCTTCGACGCCTACGCGCAACGCTACCCGGACCTCGCCCGCGAACTCCAACTGATCGAAGCCCATGCGTTGCCCGACGGATGGGATGCCGATTTGCCGTCGTTCGAACCCGATCCGAAAGGCGAGGCGACGCGCGCCTCGTCCGGCGCCATTCTCAACGCGCTCGGACCGCGTGTGCCTTGGCTGCTGGGCGGCGCGGCCGACCTCGCGCCTTCGACGAAGACGCTGCTCAAATTCGAGGGAGCGGGCAGCTTTTCCGCGGACGATCGGGCGGGCCGCAATCTGCACTTCGGCGTGCGCGAGCATGTGATGGGGGCGGTGGCGAACGGGCTGGCATTGTCGAACCTGCGTCCCTACACCGGCACGTTCCTGATCTTCAGCGACTATATGAAGCCGCCGATACGCCTGGCCGCGCTCATGGAGGTCCCGGTAGTGTTCGTCTTCACGCACGATTCGATCGGTCTGGGCGAGGACGGCCCGACCCATCAGCCGGTCGAACAACTGGCCTCGTTGCGCGCGGTGCCGGGCTTGACCGTCCTGCGCCCCGCCGATGCCAACGAAGTAAGCGAAGCGTGGCGGATCGCGCTCGCGTCCCCGCGTCGTCCTACCGCGCTGGTGCTCTCGCGGCAACCGTTGCCCACACTTGACCGCACGCGCTACGCGGGTGCCGAAGGGCTGCGGCGGGGTGCCTACGTACTGGCCGATCCGCCCGACGGGACGGCGCCTGCCGTCCTGTTGCTCGCGACGGGCAGCGAAGTGCACGTCTGCCTGCAGGCGTACGAGCGGCTGACGCGCGAGGGCATTGCAGCCCGGGTCGTATCGATGCCCTCATGGGATATCTTCGAGTTGCAGGACGACGCCTATAAGGATGCCGTTCTACCGCAGGAGATCGATGCGCGCGTCGCGGTCGAGCAAGCGGCGACGCTCGGATGGGACCGCTATGTCGGTCGCACGGGCGAGAAGATCGTCATGCATACGTTCGGTGCGTCCGCACCGATACGCGACCTGCAAAGGAAGTTCGGGTTCACGCCCGAGCATGTCTACGAGGCGGCTAAGCGGCAACTCGCACGGGTCGTGTCTTCGTCGGGGCTCCCGGGCGGCAACTGAGCGCGCGCCCGAGGCGCCGCAACGGGCCGACACGGGCCGACACTACGACACTTTCTGCGTTCGGCCCGCTGGCCGCGGGCCGGCGAGAGCACCCGCCCGCGGTGGACGTCAGCGCGTTCGAGCGCCGGCGCGATTGCCGTTATTGCTGGCCTTCGCCGTGATAGCTCTGGCCTTCTTGCTGCGGGGAATAACCGCCCGTCGAATTCGAGCCATTCTGCCCATTCATCCCAGGCGAGACTGACGAGCGTCCCGAACGCGAGCGGGTCGAACCGGGCGCGCCGTAGCCGCCGCTGTTATTGCTGTTGCCCATGCCGGGATGGATGCCGGGTTGTTCGAGCGTGTTGCCCGACGGTGCCCCTTCGCCGCGCGTCCCGGCAGCGGTTCCACCGGCTCCACCGCCAGCGCCCGCCGCGCCCCCTGCTCCGGCGGAACCGCCCGCCGAGCCGCCGCCTGCCGCGCCTCCGGCACCTTGAGCATAAGCACCCCCTGCGCAGGCAAGTGCGATAACCGAAATCGTGGAAGCGAGCAGCGTCTTCGTCGATGTTTTCATCATGGTCCTCCGTCAAAATGGTTGCGTGATGCGCGTCCAATTTCCACTTCGTACGCACACCGGGACTGCTGCAAAGGCCATGCCGCGGGCGCAGCGCAATCGGGTAACGAAAGCTGGAACGGCCATTGCAACCATCTTGATGCGGGGACGCGCGCGACCCTCGTCCGCGACCCATCTGCCCTTGGCCGAGAGCCGGGAGAAAGGAGTGACGATGACTGTCTCGCTCGACATGCGGCAAAGTCTTACCGAAATCGAACATGCCCTTTTCAAAAGTTTTCCATTTTCTTCCACGTCGATTACGCACGTGACGAACTCCGACGGCGTAGTGACGATTCAAGTGTCGTGGGTCGCCTCCGCGGGCAGCATGAGCATTCTCGATTCGCGCTGCGCGTGCAGTCTCGTCATGGAGCCGGCCGTACTGGAGCGGTACGGGGCGCTCCCCGGCGCCGCGCGGCTCCGAGTCCGGGAGGCGCTGCGCGCCAAAGCCGAAGACGCGCTGCACCGTCTTTTGCCGAAAGGCGGCGTCGATCTCGCCGAATGCAACCTGATGGTGGGCGTGGATGAATCGATCTTCGTCGACGCCGAACGAGGGCAGGCGTGAAGCGAATCGGACGGCGGATCCGAGCGAGGGTGAAGGGGCGCATCGCGGCTGACATATGGCATGCGATGTGGCGCTATCGGACGCAAACGTTCGGTGCGGCGGGATTGATGATCGTGGCCAAACTGGCGGGCGTGTCCGTGCCGTTGGTGCTGCGCGCGATCATCGACGATCTGGGGCATCGCACGGCATTGGCCTTGTTTCCCGTATTCCTGGTGCTGGCCTATGCGCTGTTGCGTTTTATCGGCGATGCGCTGGGGGAGGCGCGCGACGTCGTGTTCAGTACGGTCACGCAGCATACGGTGGCGGAACTCGCGGAGCGCACGTTCGCTCGCCTGCATCGGCTGGGGGCGCGTTATCACGCGCAGCGCGAGACGGGATCGGTCGTGCGCGACGTGCAGAAGGGGACGGACGGCGTCGGCTATCTGCTGAGTGTCGGTTTGTTCACGATCCTGCCGGCGTTTATCGAAATCGGCACGGTCATCGGCATCATCGCGAGCAATTTCAACGTGACGTTCAGTTGGATCATCGCGGCGACGCTGGTGGCCTATGCCGCCTATACCGTCATCTTTACGCGCCGACGCATGCTCGTGCAGCGCGAAGTCAATCAGCTCGAAGCGGCATCCGACAGCCGGCTGGTCGACAGCATGCTCAACTACGACACGGTGAAGTACTTCGCCGCCGAAGAGATCGAAACCGCGCGCTATCGCAGTGTGCTGTCGCGCTGGATCGTCGCACGGCTCGCCAATCAGCGCGCGCTCACCGCGCTGCATCTCGGGCAAAGCGCGATCGTTTGCCTCGGCATCGCAATCATGATGTTGCTGGCGGTGCAGTATGTCGTCGGGGGCCGCATGACGCTCGGCGACCTCGTGCTCGTGAATGCGTACATCGTGCAAGTGTGCATGCCGCTCAACACGCTGGGGTTCGTGTTTCGGGAGACCAACGACGCGCTCGTGAACGTCGAGCGGATGTTTATCGTATTGGCGGCGGACAGCCTCGAAGGCGGGGACGCGACGGCCGATGAAGACCACGACGAGCCGGGGGCCGCGCCGTTGATCGTGACCGACGGGGAAATCGCCTTCGAGCAGGTGGATTTTGGCTACGATCCGGCCCGTCAGATCCTGCACGAAGTGAATTTTCGGGCGAAGGCCGGCACGACGCTGGCCGTCGTCGGCGGCAGCGGCTCGGGGAAGTCGACGCTCGTGAGGCTGCTGTTTCGCTTGTATGCCCCGACGCGCGGGAAGGTGACGATCGACGGACAGGATGTACGGCAGGTCACGCGCTACTCGTTGCGCAGAGCGATCGGCATCGTTCCGCAAGATACTGTGCTGTTCAACGACACGATCGGTTACAACATCGGCTATGGCTATCCGAACGCCACTCGCGCCGATATCGTGCGCGCCGCACGCGCCGCGCAACTCGACGAATTCGTCGAGCGCTTGCCCGATCATTACGACACGCGCGTTGGCGAACGCGGGCTGCGTCTATCGGGCGGAGAACGGCAACGGATCGCGATTGCCCGTGCGTTTCTGAAGGATCCGCCGATCATCGTCTTCGACGAAGCGACGTCCGCGCTCGATACGCGTTCGGAGCGTGCAATTCAGAACGAATTTCGGCGCTTGGCGGAAGGACGGACTTCGATTGTGATCGCGCACCGATTGTCGACTGTCGTCGATGCGGATCGGATTCTCGTCATGGAACACGGACGCATCGTCGAGCAGGGCCGGCATGAGGAACTGTTGGCGCGGCCAGGGGGCGTGTACGCACGCATGTGGGCATTGCAACTCGAACAAGGCGAACTCGAACATACGCAACGCAAGCTCGCCGCGCAACCGATGCGCGTGGGCGATCTCGCGGCGGCGATCGCGGCGCGCGTCGCCAACGAAGCCGTTAAACAAGGCGTCGATTTCGGGCTGCGCGTTGTGGATCCGGAACTGCCCGTGACCGGGGAAACCGAGCAGATTCAGCGCGTGGTCGCGATGCTGTGCGCCAACGAGATCGAATTCGCGATGCCCGGCGCGCGTGTCGAGCTGCGCGCGCAGCGCGACAGCAACATGGCGTGGCTTGCGGTCGTGGGGGCGCAAGGCGAACCGGCGCCGCTCTCCGACGAGCAAGCGGCCGAGGCCGAGCGCATCGTGGGCGCCGCCGGCGGCACGTTCGGGCCGATGGCCATCGGCAAACGGGTGGCCTATGTCGCCACGCTGCCGCTGCTGCCGGTAGTCGGTACCGATGGTGCGGTGGCGCCCACGGTACACGCGGGCTCGCCGAGGCTCGACGGCATCAACGTGCTCGCGATCGACGACGACGAGGAGGCGCGCGACGCGCTCGAAGCGGCGCTCGTGGCAAACGGCGCGCAGGTCGAACTGGCCGCTTCGGGCGACGAGGCGTTGCGACGCTTGCGCGGGACGGCGCCGGCGCAATGGCCGGGCATCGTCCTGTGCGATATCTCGCTCGGCGACGAGGACGGATGCGACGTGTTGCGCAAACTTCGTGCGATGGCGAGCGAGTACGACGGGGGCGCCCTGCCGCCCGCCATTGCGCTCACGGGACACAACGATGCGGCTGTTCGCGAACGCACCGCGCGAGCCGGATTCGGCGCGCATTTCGTCAAGCCCGTGCCGATCGACGCACTAGCGGGAGAGATCCGGCGGTTGGCGATACCCGCATGAAATAGAAATAGCCCGTCCACCACCCGGCAGGCCCCGCCCTTGCGTGCCAGAGGAACCGGATCCACCTGTAACGAACGGAGGGCTAAATGAAAGCAGTGGTGTTTCACGGTATCGGTGATATTCGCTTGGACAGCGTACCCGACCCGCAAATACAAACGCCGACCGATGCGATCGTACGCTTGACGTCGAGCGCCATATGCGGCACCGACCTGCATATGGTGCGCGGCACGTTCACCGGCATGCAGCCGGGTACGATCCTGGGCCACGAGGGCGTGGGTATCGTCGAAGAAATCGGGGCGTCCGTGCGCAACTTGGCAAAGGGCGACCGCGTGCTGATTCCGTCGACGATCTCTTGCGGCTATTGCTCGTACTGCCGATCGGGCCATACCGCACAGTGCGACAACGCGAACCCGAACGGGCGGCTGGCCGGCACGGCGTTCTTCGGCGGGCCGAAAGATACCGGGCCGTTCCATGGATTGCAGGCGCAGTACGCGCGTACCCCGCTTGCGGCCGCGAGCCTGGTGAAACTGCCGGACGATATCGACGACGACCGGGCGATCCTCATGTCCGATATTTTCCCGACCGGCTGGTTCGGCGCGCAACTCGCGCGCATTGGGAGGGGCGATACCGTCGCCGTCTTCGGTGCGGGGCCGGTCGGGCAATTTGCCATCGCGAGTGCAAAGCTCATGGGCGCCGGACGCATCTTCGTCGTCGACCGGCTCGAATCCCGGCTGGCGATGGCGCGTGCGCAGG
This sequence comes from uncultured beta proteobacterium, assembly GCA_963838695.1. GTDB lineage: Bacteria > Pseudomonadota > Gammaproteobacteria > Burkholderiales > Burkholderiaceae > Trinickia. Next base: position 505,102 of record CAWIRZ010000048.1, read on the forward strand.
GGGCCGAGCCGATCGACTTCGATCGCGAGGATCCGGTCGAAGCGATTCGCACGCTGACGGGGGGAATCGGCGTCGACCGCGTGATCGACGCGGTGGGCGTGGATGCCGAGCGCGCCGACAAGGGGCCTGCCGCGGACGGACAGCAAAGTGCGATGTTCGACGCCGAGGTGAAGCAGGTCGCGCCGGAACAAGCAGCTAGCGCGCGCGACGGCGACGGACAATGGAAACCGGGCAGCGGGCCCACGCAGGCCATTCAGTGGGCGGTGAAATCGGTCGCGAAAGCGGGCACGATCGGGGTGATCGGCGTGTACCCGCCGAGCCTCGCTCGATTCCCGCTAGGCGAAGCGATGAATCGGAACTTGCAGATTCATATGGGCAACTGCAATCATCGCGCGATCCTGCCCGAACTCGTCGAATTGGTGCGCAACGGCTCGATCGATCCGATCGCCATTCTTACGCAGCGCGAGCCGATCATGAATGCGATCGACGCCTATAAAGCGTTTGATAAGCGGCAACCGGGATGGATCAAGGTGAAGCTGGAGCCCTGAGACGTCAGGCCGACGCTGCGATCCTGACGCGGTCGTAACGTGGCCCTAAGCGGTCCTAACGCGAGATGCCGGCGGTGCGCGTGCCGCCGCCGGCCAGCGGGCGCTGATCGAGCAGCGCGCGAAAGTGCGCCGCCGTGGCGTGCAGCCCGTCGTCGAGCGTGGTCGTCGGCGTCCATCCCAGCAACGCGTGGGCCTTTGAAATATCGGGCTGACGATGCCAAGGATCGTCGATCGGCAACGGGCGAAATGCGATCTCGCTCGACGAATGCGTGGCGGCCCGAACCTGTTCGGCCAATTCGAGCATCGTGACCTCGTGCGGATTGCCGAGATTGACCGGATCGCAGCAGCCGTCGGGTGCATCCATCAAGCGGATAAACGCGTCGATCATGTCCTCGACATAGCAGAGGGACCGCGTTTGCGAACCGTCGCCATAGACTGTCATCGGCTCGCCCGATAGCGCTTGCACCATGAAGTTCGACACCACCCGGCCGTCGGCGGGATGCATGCGCGGGCCGTACGTGTTGAAGATGCGGGCGATGCGGATTTCCGTGCCGTATTGGCGCCGATAATCGACGAACAATGTTTCGGCGCAGCGCTTACCCTCGTCATAGCAAGAGCGCGGGCCGATCGGATTCACATGCCCCCAGTAGTCTTCCTTTTGCGGATGCACGCGCGCATCGCCGTATACCTCGCTCGTCGACGCTTGAAAGATTTTGGCGCGCAGGCGTTTGGCCAGGCCCAGCATATTGATGGCGCCATGCACGCTTGTTTTCGTCGTTTGAACGGGATCGTATTGATAGTGAATTGGCGATGCCGGGCAGGCAAGGTTGTAGATTTCATCGACTTCGACATACAGCGGAAACGTCACGTCGTGCCGCATCAACTCGAAGTTGCTTCGCCCGAGTAAGTGAGCCACATTGTCGCGCGTGCCTGTAAAAAAGTTATCGACGCACAGCACGTCGTGGCCCGCGTTCACGAGCCGATCGCAGAGATGCGAGCCGAGAAAGCCCGCCCCGCCTGTTACCAGTATCCGCTTTCGATCGAGTTCTTTCATCGTCGGGCGCTCCGGTGGTCGAGAAAATGTTCAAAGATAAAACCGAATGGCAGCGACACGATCACGAGGTGACCTCCCTCAGCACCTTGTCCCAATCGTGCGCAAACCGCTCGATGCCGAACCGCTGCAGCGCGGTGCGCCGCGCGTTCTCGCCAAGCCGGCGCGCCTCCACGGGATCGGCGAGCAGCGTGCGCATGTGTTCGACCAAGGCATCGATATCGGTGGCCACATAGCCGTTCTCGCCGTTGACGATGACGGTCGACAGTTCGGTGGTGGCCAGACCGATGATCGGCATGCCGATCGTCATCGCTTCGATGATCGCGAGACCGAGGCTTGTCCAGCGGATCGGATTGAAGAAAAACCGATAGCGCGCCGTGAACGCCGCTAAATCTAGATTGCCGATTTCGCCGAGGCCGCCTGCCTGCTGCGCGTTCATGCCGACGAGGTCGAGTGCGACGCGTCCGGCCGCGTGGGCGTAAATGTCCGCGCCGAGACGGCGGCCGCGCGAGGCAAGGTTATTGATCACGACGATGCCTCGCTCGAGTTCGCCCGTGTAGCGCACGCCCTGCGGCACCAGCACGCCATGCTCGATGACGCGTGTGGGGACGCTGTCGCAATCCCACATCAAACGATTGAAATGCGTGACGTGAACGAGCAGCGTGGCGGGATCGGTCACCCAATGGCGTTCGGCAAACGGATTGTGTTGCGGCGGATCGTGTTCGAGGTACACCGACGGCAGCTTGCGCTGCGCCTCGGAGAGCACCATGAGACGATCGTGCTCCCATTGCTCGCGATGCTGGTAGAGCACGACGTCGAATTCGCGCTGAGCGACGACGGCCGCGTCGACTTCATGCACGTTATCGCCCCACGGCAGAACGCCGGACCGGCCCGCGTACCCAGGCGGGTGGCCTGGCCGCGTGACGAGCCAAAAATCGTGCGGCGCCTGTGTGAGGTAGTACAGGTAGTTGCCGTGAACGTGCCAAGTCAGCACGCGCAGACGTCGGTTACGTGGCATGGCCTGGCTCCTGCTCGTGGCGGTGCGAGCGCGCGTGCAGCACGCCCGCTCCGGCGGGGTGGGCTCGCGCGCGCTGGGAAAGCTGTTCGAGCGCCGCTTCGACGACATCCGACGCACTCACGTTGAGCGCGCAGGTGTGACCGAACGGGCAATCGCGAAATGCGCAGGGGCGGCACGGCGGATAATCGGCCAGCACGCGGTGCCGGGTGCGGTCGAGCGGTGCCCAGCGGCGCGTGTCGCTGCCCGAGGCAATCACGGTGCTAGGCGTGCGCATAGCGGCGGCAACGTGCGAGATACCCGTGTCGTTGCACACGACCAGGCGAGCACGGGCGACGAGTGCCGCGAGCCCCCCGAGTGTCGTGGCGCCGGTCAAATGCAAGGCAGGCGCGGCCATGGCACCGAGTACCGCCGCGGTGATCGCCGCTTCGTTCGATGTGCCGGTGATCGCGATTTGCCAACCGCGTGCGGAGAGCGCGTCGGCCACTTCGGCGAAACGCGCCGGCGGCCAGCGCCGCGACGCGAGTTGCGCGCCGGGATGCAGCAAAATCAGCCGCTCCGGCTCGATACCATGCCTGGCTTCCAATGCCTCGTATTCGCAGCGGTCGTGCAGCGAAAGCGGAAACCATAGCGAATCGTCGTGAGCCTCGATACCCAGGGTTCGAACGAGCGCCAAATAGCGGTGCGGTTCGGGCAGATCGTCGGGCCAGGGGATAAAGCCCGGCTCGGGCGCTTCGTGCGGCTGATGAAAGCCGGCGCACATGCGCGCGCCGAAGCGCCTGACGATCTCGTTGGCTGGGCCGCCGCTGCCGTGCAGTTGGATGGCAAGGTCGAAACGCCGGGCGCGCATCGTCGCATAGAACGGCGGCAGTCCTGCACCGGTTTCCTCTTGTTCGGGGAAGCCGGGCGCACCCGGGAACACCACGAGTTCGTCGATCAATGTGGAAAACCGTTCGACGAAGCGCGTGGCCCACGGCAATCCGATCAGCGTGATGTGCGCTTCGGGCCAGGCCTGGCGTAGCGCGCGCAAGGCCGGCACGGCGCAGAGCATATCGCCGAGCTGCAGCGCCCTGAAGATGGCGATGCGCTTGGGCGACGAGAGGTGGCGCAGAGCGGGAGACGGTGATCGCATCAAAGAAACCATGTCCGATAGCGGCATGCACCACGCAGCCGCCAATAGATGGAAAGGAAAGGAATCAACGCGGAGGTCACCGCCATCTCGGCGACGTGCCGCCACGCTCGACTCCGCCCGCGCATACGCTGGGCGAAGAACCGCAGCGTCAACGCCATCCAAACGAGTGCGCCGCCGCTGGCGAGCGTAGGCGCTTGCACCGCCGCACCCACCGCCGCGGCCGCTGCCGCCGCGACGGTCGCGTAGTAGCCGAGCGGCGGCGTGCTGGCGATCCGTTGTCGATAGAAATCCGGATGCTTGCTGTACAGCAGCGCCTCGAATGCGCTCTTGCGTTGCTGCGCGAGGCTCACGCCCCAACGGGCCGGCCGTACCGGGTGTACAACCAGCGCGTCGCGCGCCTTGACGATGCGCCCGCCCGTGCGCAGGAGCGCAAACTGCAAATCGGAATCCTCGCGCCACGCCGACGTGAAGCGCTCGTCGAAACCGTCGACGAGCGCGAGCGCGGCCCGCTTGACGAATACGTTGGCCGTGGCGAATTCCGCCCGTTCGAGCCCGCTGGCATCGGCCTCGTAATCGGTCGGCCGCTCCGGCAACGGGACCGCGATCGTGCCCGCCGCAGCGCAGGCCCCATCGGCCAGGGCCGCGAGCCCGGCCTCCAGCCAATGTTCATCGGGAATCGTGTCGTCGTCGGTAAACGCAATCGTTTCGCCGCGCGCGTGGCGCCAACCGGCATTGCGCGCGCCGGCGGGGCCTTGCGTCGCTGTGATGGGTAGGTAGCGAACCGTCAACGCGCGGGCGCGGTGGGCATCGGCGATACGTTCGACGAGCGCGCGCGTCGCCTCGTCGGGCCCGTCGTCGCATACGACGATTTCGAAACGCTGTGGCGGCAGCGTTTGACGCACGAGTGCTTGCAGGCATCGCTCCAGCAACTCGGGCCGGCGCCAGGTCGGTACGACGACGGAAATCTCGAGGCACAACTGCGCCGCTGCGCCTTGCTCGCGCGAGGCGTCGTCATGACGTTGCGTTTGCGCGCGCGCCGGTGCGGGAGTGCTCACGCCGCGCCTCCTTGCTTGGTGATTAGAAACGGGCCGATGACGAGGGCGTCCAGCGGCGAGGTCCAAAACGATTCGAGGGCATCGCGCGGCGAATTGACCATCGGCTCCCCGCGCGTGTTGAACGAGGTGTTGACGAGGATCGGCACCCCCGTGCGCGCATGGAACGCCGCGAGCAGATCGTAATAGAGCGGATGTTGAGAACGGTTGACCGTCTGCACGCGCGCCGTGCCGTCTACGTGACGCACAGCCGGGATGCGCTCCGCCACTTCCGGGCGCACGTCGAAGATGAACAGCATGAAGGGTGCTCTGCGTGCGTTCGCAAACCAGGCATCGGCATGCTCCTCCATGACGACGGGCGCCACCGGGCGGAAATCTTCTCGATCCTTGATTTCATTGAGCTTCGCTTGCATCCCGGGATCGATCGGCGAGGCGAGAATCGAGCGGGCGCCGAGCGCCCTCGGCCCGAACTCCGTGCGGCCCTGATACCAGCCGATGACGTTGCCGCCCGCAAGCAGATCGGCGGTTTCGCGCGCGACATCGTTGAGCCGCTTGAACGGCACCTTCGACCAGCGCAAGAACGATTCGATTTCGCCGTCGGCGTACGACGGCCCGAGGTACGCATGCTCCATCGTCCAGCGTCGCGCGCGGTCGCCCGTGACGCCGCGTTCGCGCCAATCGATCCAGAGCGCGGCCCCGAGGGCGGTGCCCGCGTCGCCGGCGGCGGGCTGCACCCAGACCTCCTCGAATGGGCCTTCGTCCCGGACGCGCGCGTTCATGACGCAATTGAGCGCGACGCCGCCGGCCATGCAAAGCCGCGTCAACCCGGTTCGTTCGTGAAGCCACCGCGCGAGTTCGAGCACGGTTTCTTCCAGCACGGTTTGCAGCGAACTCGCGACATCGTAGTGATGCTGTTCCAACGGTCCGCCTCGCTCGCGCGCAGGCCCGAAGCGTTCGACGAGCGCAGGTTCTTCGACCGTATAACTGCCGTTGCCGCGATAGCGGACGATTTCGCGAAAGGCGTCCGCATAGACAGGACGACCGAACGCCGCGAGCGCCATCACTTTGTATTCGTCCGACGAGTGCAGAAAGCCGAGCCAAGTCGTCACGGCTTCGTAGAGCAAGCCGAGCGAGTGGGGCAATTCCACTTGTTTGATGCGCTTGTATTGCCCGTCGACGAACTGGCCGAGGCTCGTCGTGACGCCTTCGCCCCGACCGTCCATCGTCAGCACCGCCGTATCGCCGAACGGTGCGGCCAAAAAGGCACTGGCCTCGTGCGCGAGGTGATGTTCGACGTAGTGCCAACCGAAGCGGTGGCCGCCCTCCGGCGCACGGAAGCGCTTGGCGAGATGATGCGGCGCGCCGTCGATCAGCTGCGCGCGTGCATTGACGATGTAGCTGACGAACAGCGGATCCCAAGGCGACTGGCTCGGATGCGAGGGCCGTTGCAAGGCAGGTTCGAGCGGCAGGGCGATCGTCGCCGCGCCGTGCGCCGGATCGGGCATCGACGGCAACAGGGCCGGGTTGTACGAATAGGCGACATGGTCGACATCGGCCAGCGTGATGCCGGCTTCCTTCAGGCAATAGTCGATGGCATCGAACGGCATCTGCCACGTCGAAAACGGCACCGGCCGCTTGGCATGCTTCACATGCGTGAAGCGCTCGTCTTCGGCGGCGGCGATCACGACACCATCCTTGACGAGCGCCGCGGCGCTGTCGTGGTAAACGGCATTGACTCCGAGTGTGTACATGGCGATAGTCCGGCGGTAGTCAGGAAGAGATCGGCGCGTGTGCCGAGGCGGGGGCGGCGTCGAGGCCGGCTAGCGGGGGCGGGATCGACGAGGCTCGCGCGCCGCATTCGGCAGCGAGTTCGAGCGCGGCCGCGGCGACTTCGGCGGGCGGGACGCCCAGCAGGCAGCCGTGGTGGCCGGCGGGGCACACCCCTCGGTAGCACCAGCGGCAATCGACATCGCGAAACAGGACACGTTGCGCCGTTTGCCACGGCGTGTGCTGCGGATTCGTCAATGCGTACAGATCGACGACGGGCGTAGCCAACGCCGATGCGAGATGAACCGGGCCACTGTTATTCGTCACGAGTACCGCGGTGCGCTCGATCAGGGCGGCGAATTCGCCCATCGTCAGGACTCCTGACAGATCGTGAAGACGCGCGCGTATCGAGGAATCGGCGGATTCGATCACCTCCCGCACCAGCGAGCTTTCCTCGGCGCTGCCCGTCAACAGAATCGGCCACGAACCGGCACGTGCCAAGTGCTCCGCCACCGCGCCGAAGCGATCGGGCGGATAGCGGCGCGCGGCGGCGCTGGCACCGGGATGGATGACGAACCACGGGTCGTGCGGCGCGATGCCGAGTGCGGCTAGGCGGAGCAATAGGGTTCGCCGTGCCTGCGGGCTGACGGTCAAGCGCATGCGGGTATCGGCGCTCGTGGCGCCGACCTTCGCGACGAGCGCTAGTTGGCGTTCCACCTCGTGCCGAACGCCGTCGTGCGGCTCCGTTTCGCATGCCCAATCCGTTAGGAGCCCGTACGGATTCTCGCGGCAATGCGCAAGCCGCCGGGGAATGCCGGCGAGATAGCAGAGCATGGCGGCCGGCAACGCGCTTTGGCTGTAGACGGTGAAGATTGCGGCGGCGTCGAACCGGTGCGACCGAAGGGTTTGCTGCATCGCGAGATCGGCGTCCGGCGACGAGGAGGGCGATAGCCCGTGCCAGGGCGCGTCGTAGGCGATGACGTCGTCGACGTCGCTCAGGAACGGCGCCGCTTGCGCGCCGACGCGCGACGTCAGTAGCGTGATGTGCCGGTCCGGATACGACGTACGCAACGCGTGAATGGCGGGGGTCGTCATCAGGATGTCGCCAAGGCGGTCTAGCCGCACGCAAAGAATGCGTTTGACGTCCCGTCCCCAGTGCGAGATATGCGTGTCGCGCTGCCGAGCCTGGGAAAGGGCCGGCATCATGGTGAAAGGCAGGGCGTTCATCGATCGTCCACCTTCATGGCAGGCGCTACGGGCGAGCGATCGGCGGCGGACCGATCGAGCGCTTCGAGCGCTTCGAAACGAGGGCCAAGCGCGGGCGGCGGGTCTACCTCGGTGTCGCGGGCTTGCGCCGGGCGGACCCTCGCATCTTGCTCGCGGATAATCGCGAGTGCGGCTCGCAGCAAATTGGGCTCACGCAAGGTCGGCACGCGCGCGGGGCCTGGCTCCCATAGCGTTTCATGGCCGTTGTCGATCAGCACCGTGCGGCAGCCCGCGCGCGTGCCGGCTTCGATGTCGTCCAGGATGTCCCCGACGAACCAACTTTCGCCGAGATCGATCGCGTGTTCGCGCGCCGCCCGCAGCAATAGCCCGGGCGCCGGCTTGCGGCACTCGCAGCGACAGGCATAGGCGGCCACGACGCCCTCCGGATGATGCGGGCACCAATATGCCCCGTCGAGGGTGACGCCGCTCGCTTCGAACATTCGCGCAAGATGCGCTTGCATGCCGGCGAGTGCGTCGTGCGGAAATCGGCCCAACGCCACGCCGCTTTGATTGCTGATCACGAATAAACGGAAGCCGTGTGCAGCGAGGATGGCCAGCGCCTCCCCTGCTCCGGGCGCGAAACGCATGAGGGTGGGGTCGACGTTGTAGGGAACATCGTCGAGCAGGGTCCCGTCCTTGTCGAATAGCACAGCGGCATGCTTCATGGCGGAGGCGTTAGCAAGAACCGACGGCGCAGGCGTGCTCAAACACGGCCTGCTGCAACGTGCGCCGTACCGGCATGCGCGGCGCGTGTGCTGCGTTCATTGCGTTCGCTGCGTTCGCCGACGAGGCGGTTCTCATCGGCCGGCGCACGTGCGACACCGCGATAAACGTCTTCGAGCATTCGGGCCACGCGTGTCCAGGTAAAGCTCGCGTGGACGCGTTCGAGCCCGGCTTCGCCCATTCGATCGCCGAGCGCGGGATCGCGTGCGATGCGCGACAGCCGCTCGGCCAAGGCATCGGGATCGCGGGGCGGTACGAGAAAGCCCGTCTTGCCGTCGACGACGGTATACCGAATGCCACCGACATCCGAGCCGATCACGGGCCGTGCGCACGCCATTGCCTCGATCGGCGTAATGCCGAACGGCTCGTACCAGGGCGTCGTGACGAAGACGTTCGCCGCGCCATAGAATTCGCGTAGTTGCGCGCGGCCGCGGCGGCCGACGAAGGTCACATGATCGGCCACGCCGCATCCGGCCGCGATGCCGCGTAGGCGGGCGATTTCGGGCGTGGCGATTTCGTTCGGCAACGCTGCGTTGCCGCCCACCACATATAGATGCGCGTCGATGCCGGCCCGCTCGCGCAGCCTAGCGAGCGCGCGCACCACCGTATCGATGCCCTTGCGCGGAACCAGGCGTCCAAGCTGAAGGACGGCGAAGCGCTCGCGCGGCCATCCGAGCGCCGCGCGGGCGGCGGCTCGGTCCACCCGATCGAACTCCGCCGTATCGAACCCGCACGGGACGATTTCGACGCGAGACGGATCGGAGCCGTAATGCTCGCGCAAATCCGCGGCGTCTTGCGGACACTCGGCGATGACGACATCCGATTCGCGCACGAGATCCTCCTCGATCGCGAAGCGCGCGTCCGGAAAGCCATCGTCCGCGCCTTGATGAATCCGGCGCACTTTGCCGAGCGCATGAAACGTCGTCACGAGCGGAATGCCGAGGGTGGCTTTGACTTTGAGCGCGGCCAGGCCGGACATGAAGAAATTCGCGTGCATCACGTCGTACGGCGTGCGCTCGCGCCGGCAGAATCCAACGAGAAAATCCGCGAAGGCGGGCATGAACGGCAGCAGCGCTTCCTTCGGCATTTGAGTGGGCGGCCCGGCCGGAACATGAATGACGCGCACGCCGTCCATGTCGGTGATGGGCGGCAACAGCGCGCGATCGCGCCGCGTGAACACATCGACTTGGTGGCCCAGGCGATGCAACTGCCGCGCAACGTGGGCGACATAAATGTTTTGACCGCCGCTGTCGACGCCGCCCGCCACGGCTAGGGGCGACGCATGTTCACTGACGAGTGCGATTTTCATGAGTAGTCCTTGATATGGGAAGCCTGCCAAGCGAGCGCGCAATCCGCCGGTGTACGGTCTTCGCGAAGTGCTCGAGTCCTGTCGAGCACACGGTGTGCCCATCGTTTGCGCTGACCGGTCAAACGTGCAGAAGCGTTTCCATGCGTTAGAGACGGTTCTGTGATCTTTACTTGTTCGACGGAACGTGACGCCGGTGTTACAGAGTCGATGTAATTAGTAAGCGGCATCGCACGCGCGCGAGCGATGCGCGCTTTCACCGAGCGAGACCGCGTACCGGTGGAGTCGTTCTTGCTGCCGCAGCGCCGAACGAGAGATGTCGAATCGATGGCCCGCGGACACCGAGGGTCGAAGGAATATTTGACGAACGCCTATATAAGATGAATACGCGGATATCGGTAGTCGTGCTCACGCACAATCGGGCGGCGGAAGTATCCCGAACGGTCGAGCGGTTATTGGCGTTGCCGGAACGCCCGCCCGTCGTCGTCGTCGATAACGGATCGACCGACGGCACCGCGCAGACGCTACGGCGGCGTTTTCCCAGTGTGCGGGTGATCGAGTGCCACGAGAACCTCGGGGCGGCGGGCCGCAATCGCGGCGTGGAGGCGGCGACGACCGACTACGTCGCGTTCAGCGACGACGACACGCATTGGGCGCCGGGTTCGCTCGATCGAGCGGTACGAATACTCGACGATGCGCCGCGCGTCGCGGTGTTGTCGGCGCGCGTCTTGGTCGGCGAAGCGGGGCAACTCGATCCGACCTGCGTCCGCATGCAAGCCAGTCCCCTTCCGCGCGATGCGCTACCGGGCCCGTCGCTGATCGGATATATGGCCGGCGCGTGCGTATTCCGTGCCTCGGTGTTCCGCGAACTCGGCGGCTACGAGCCCCGGCTGTTCATCGGCGGCGAGGAGTCGCTCCTGTCGCTCGAAGTGCTGGATCGCGGCGATGCGATCGTCTATTGCGATGCGCTGACGGTCACGCACCATCCATCGCCCGCGCGCGACGCTTCGCTGCGCCGACGGATGCTCGCGCGCAACGCCGCGCTCGTCGCGTGGCTGCGCCTGCCGCTGCGGGAGGCCGTTGCGGCATCGGTGCGCGCGCTGGCCGTCCAGGCGAAAGAGGGCGCGTTGGGGCGCGACGCGGCCGCGCTCGTGGCCGGTATCGCTTGGGCGCTGCCGCGCCGGCATGTCGTCGGCGCGCCGGTGCTGCGGATGCGTCGGCGGGTGCGCGAGGCGGAGCGGCGCGCTGCCGACCCTGTGCCTATGGCCGCCGCAACGGCGGAGCCCGATCGATGACGACATAGCGCTCGGGCTCGACGAGGTCGCTAGGATGTGGGTCCGCGAGCGCGCGCAGTTGGCTTCGGTACGCCCGCACGGCGCGCCATTTGGCGTTTGCCGAACCGGGCGCTCGCAATGGCCGCAACAGTGCGAGTGCGCGCGGGTGAGCGTCGAGCGCGCACAGGGCATAGCCTTCCCGACAGAGCGTATCGTACCGCTGACGCAAGACACCCCGAATCGTCCGATAGAGTGCATCTTCGTACAGGATGGCGCCCGGTATCCGCTGTTGGCGGACCAGCAACCGACAAGCTTCGCCCACCAGCACATGATCGGAATGGTACAGGCCGAGCGGCGCGACCAAACGGCCCGAGCCGCTGGCTCGCCAGGTGTCCGTCAGCGCGCCGGCCAGATCGGCGAGTGTAGGCGTCGTGCCATATTGACTGTCGAGAAACGGCAGGCGGACAGCCCGCGCGCCTAGCAGGGCGAGGGCTCGGTCGTCTTCGGCCAGGCGTGCGCGCAGGGCGTCGCTGGAGTCGCGATGGCCGGCGCTCGCGTCCCAGGCTGTGCGTTGCGGCGGCGCCGGCACCCCGCAAAACACCGTGCAGACGAGCGAGCCCGGATGGCTCGCGAGCAGCATGCCGCAGCTGAACACCGCATCGTCGAGATGCGGCGAGACGACGAAGAGCGGTGCACCGCGGCTGGGTACCGGAGACGGAGAAGAGGGGCGCATGACGCGATGGCCGAGCAAGGGCGATGCCTGTCCGTGCGCTTGCGCTACCATCGCAGCTCTGGCTACAGACGGGCAACGAAGCATGACTTTGGACAAGACGGACCGTGCCATTTTGATGGCGATCCAAGCGGACGGCCGGATGACGAACGCGAGCCTAGCCGATGCGGTGGGCTTGAGCGAGACGCCCTGCGCACGGCGCTTGAAGCGGCTCGAGGCCGATGGCTATATCGAAGGCTACCGTGCCGAACTCTCGAAGCGGGCGCTGCAGATCGGCGTGACCGCGTTCGCCCTGGTGCGCTTCGGGGTGCACGACCGGCGTCTTTCCGATGAGTTCGAGCGGCAGATCCAAGCATTGCCCCGGATCGTGGCGTGCCATAACGTCTCGGGAAGTGCGGATTATCTGCTGCACGTCGTCGCGCGCGATCTCGAGGATTACGGTGCGTTCATGCGCGACGTCCTACGTGCGCTGCCAGGCGTCACGTCCGTGGAATCGGTGCTATCGCTGCGGGAGGTCAAGCGCGACGCGGGTCTGCCGCTGCTGTGAGCGGCAGGCGCGGGGACAGAACCGGCAGCCTATCCGCTGCCGGTGGCTCCGAAGCGGCGACAGACGGACTAGCCGGCGGTGCCGCCAGTGCGGCCCGCGTCAGGCGGCGAGGGCTTGACGAATCGCCTCGGCCAGATCGCCGGCCGCGAACTTCGCGACGTATCCGGTCGCTCCCGCGTTCTTGACGTGGGCTTCGTTGGCCGTACCCGTCAGCGAAGAGTGGATGATGACGGGGATGTCGCGCAGCCGGTCGTCGGCTTTGATCTGGCGCGTGAGCATGAAGCCGTCCATTTCCGGCATTTCGAGGTCGGTCAGCACGAGCGCCACCTTGTCGCGAGCGCGTACGCCTTCCCTTTGAGCCTCGGCGGCGATCCTGGTCAGCGTGTCCCACGCCTCTTGGCCCGTCTTCGTGATGATGTACTCGGCCCCAAGCGCGGAAAGACTCTGCTCGATGAGCTTGCGGGCGAAGCCGGAATCGTCGGCCGCCAAGATCTTGGCGCCGCCGCTCATTTTCACCGACGTGCCCACATCGGCTGCTTCGACGCTCGGATGTTGCGCCGGGAAAACGTCCCGCAAGACCTGCTCGACGTCCACCACCTGGGCGAGACGCGAATCGCCGGTATTGCCGTCGATGCGCGCGATGCTGGTCACCGAATTGCCGCCGGCCGACCCTTCGGCCGAGAGCACCTGATTCCACTCCAAGCGGACGATGTCGTCGACTTCCTCGACGGCGAATGCCTGCGTCGAACGCGCGAACTCGGTGACGAGCAGGATATTCAGCCCCCGCGTCGGCTGGCAGCCCATCAACTTCGGCAGGTCGATGACGGGGATGATCTGGCCGCGAATATCGACCGCGCCGATCATGTGCTCCGAGGCACCGGCGATCGGCGTGATCGCCGGCATCGTCATGATTTCGCGGACCTTAAAGACGTTGATGCCGTACAACTCGTGCGAGTCGTCGTTTCCGGGGGCGGCACCGAGCCGAAACAGCAATAGCTCGAACTTGTTCGAACTCGTCAGGTTGGTGCGTTCGTCGATCGAGTGATGATCAGCGGCCATCGAAATGTTCCTATTGGGGTTGCGCCTCGGCGTCGCGGTTGCACCCCGGACTGTGGGCGCCGCAGTCGATGCTCGGGCTATACCGCTGATAACGGCGCGCCGCCGAGAAAATTGATACGAGGTTGGCGTTTCCCCCGAGAAAACTGTTAAGTTTTCCGAATCATCTGACGTTATAAGGCACGAAGGCCCACGAGAGGGCTATTGCGCAATGGCCAACTGTCACTACAATCGCCACGTCGGCTTCCGACCCCAACGACGCGACTCTTCTTTCCATGATCGATGCTCAAGCGCCCGGCCTGCCGCAGATAGAGAGCGCCTTCCAGCCTGTGCTGTCGCTGGCTCACGGAGCCGCCGTCGGCTATGAGGCGCTACTGCGTGCGAAGCACGGCGGCCAGGCGTGCTCGCCCGACGAGGCATTCGCCCTCGCACGGCGGGCGGGCCGCTATGGTGAATACGAACGCGCCTGCGCGTTACATCATCTGCAACGATTCGTGCACTTCGCGGATCACGACGCCGTCCTATTTCTGAACCTTCATCCCGATGTCCTGGCCGATCCGGTGCATGGGCCCGCGCTCGCCGACGATCTCCTCGAAAGCGGGGTAACGCCCGGCCGCGTGGTGATCGAGGTATTGGAGGCGAGGCAGGATACGCCGCTCGCCCTCATCGATGCGGTGGATCGCTTACGACGCTATGGCTTTCTGATCGCGCTGGACGATTTCGGCGCGGGGCTCACGAATCTCGGCCGCGTTTGGGATCTACGTCCGGATGTCGTCAAGCTTGACCGCGAATTGATTTGCAAGGCGGTTTCCAGCTATCGGAATGCGCGGAGCTTGCTGCGCCTCGTCGATTTGTTGCATGACATCGGCACCTTTATTGTTATCGAAGGCATCGAGACGGAGGAGCAAGCTAAGCTCAGCGCCGATTGCGATGCCGATTTTGTCCAAGGCTACTATTTCGGGCGGCCGACAATCGAAGTGGAGCCAGGGATGGCGCTGGCGCGCGTGCCGGCCCCGAGCCTCGACGCGCAGCTCATGGATGCGCGCAAGCTGCGCCGAGTGGGCGATCTGGATGAGTTGGCGCCCTATCGCCGCGCGTTTGGCCTATTCCGGGACGCATGGTGCTGGGGCGTTCCGATCGAACGCGCGGCGAGACATTTTCTCGGGTGCGAATGGGCGCTGCGCGTGTTCGTGCTCGACGACACGGGGCAGCAGGTCGGCGAGAACATCGAATCGGATCGGCACGATCACTGGCGCCGAACCACCTTCCCGATCTTGGCGCGTAGCGCTGGAGCGAATTGGTCGAAGCGCACCTACTTCCGGGATGCGCTGGTTCGTCCCGGCGAGACAATCGTCAGCGAGCCGTATATGTCGTCGAGTTCGAAGAACCTATGCGTGACGCTGTCGGTGCTTGTGCACGTGGGCGGCAGGGGGTTCGTGCTCGGCGCCGATATTTTGTTCGAAGGGTTGTGCCGCACGCTGGCTTGACACAAACGAATGTCTTCGTTAGGTGGAGAACGAATTCGTAAGCTATTTCTATCTGCGACGATGAGAATGGTCTCCGCTCGGTATATCAATATTAGAAAAGGTTTAAGCGCGCGTTGAGCGAGGATTGGCCCATCTTTTAAGGAAAGGTGCCTTTCACGAAGTACTGAACGAAGCGCTAAGCGAAAGCTAGCCGAAAGAAAAATTCCTCGTCGAAAACCCTAAAGAACGTCCGTCGGTTGCCGATATCGTCTTAAGAAACCGCGAATGCGTAGGTATTCGCCCAAACAAATAAGACCAACTGAGATTCCGGGGTGCAGCAGGGCGCCGGGCCACATCGTATGAGAAATCGGTGCCGAGTTCGGCGGCCATACATCGGGGTATGGGTCGCCACGCGACAATGGATTGCAATCTGCTTGACGGCGATGCCCGTGGCGGCCATGGCGGCCGGTATCGTCGCCGACGGCGGCACCTCTACCACCGTCACGATGGGCGCCAACGGCAGACAAACCGTTTCGATCGCCCCTTCCGTTCACGGTGTGTCGAGCAATACCTATTCGAGCTTCAACGTCACCCGTGCGGGGGCGACGCTCGACAACACGAGCGCCAACGCACGGACGATCGTCAACCAAGTCACGAGCACGAACCCCAGCTTGATCGAAGGCGATATCACCGTGCTGGGTTCGCGCGCGAATGTCGTGCTGGCCAATCCGAACGGCATTACCGTCAATGGCGGGTCGTTCGTCAACACGGGACACGTCGCGCTCACGACGGGGCAAGTCAGCTATGTCGATGTTCAACTGGCTCCAGGCCAATTCCAGCGCAACATCGTGCTCGACACGCAAGGCGGGACGATCACGGTTGGGCCGGCCGGCCTGGCCGGTACGTTGATCGGCCTTGAGCTGATTGCAAAGCAGATTCAACTGAACGGCCCCGTCACGAATTCGTTCTCGTCGGGCACAGCGTATGTCCGCGCCGTGGGCGGCACGTCGCAAGTCACCCTGAACACCGGTGTTTCACCGGACGACAACAGCAACGACTGGCTCACGCTTGCCAACACGCAGATCGCGAATCCGAACGCCGTTGCTATCGATGTCGAGCCTGCCGGCAGCATTACCGCGGGCAGCATCAAGCTCATCGCGACCGGCCTGGGCGCAGGCGTGCGCAGCGCGGGCACGATGCTCGCCAATGCCGGCGATTTCACGCTCAGCGCGGCGGGCGACGTTCAGTTGCTGACCGGCAGCAGCGTGACCGCGGCGGGCAACGCATCGTTCCAGACAGCAGGGGCGCTCTCGCTCACCGGTGCGAGCGTGATTGCCACAGCAGGCGCTGTCACTTCGTCGAGCAATGGGTTCAGTGCAACAAACGCCGGTTCGACCGAATCGACAATCGCATCGGGAAGCAGCGGCGTGCTTATTCAGAGCACCGGCGACTTGACGCTCACGAGCAGTTTGATCCAGGGCAACACCCGCATTCAGGGCAATCAGGCATCACTTGGCGCGGTCACGCTCTCCGCCACGGGCAACATCACGAACATGTCCGACACGACCGTACCCGGGACGATCGGCATTGTCTTTGGTGCAGGCGATGATGTTGCGATCAATGCGGGCGGTAACGTCGTCAACCGCAATGCCCGTGTCGAATCGAACTATAACGTCACGATCGGCGCCGGCGGCGATATCGACAACGTGATCGATCACACGCCCGGAATGAACAACGGCGTACCGACGAGTTACTCCGATCACGGGCATCGCTTACTCTTTCTCACGGCGAACGACGACGGCTTTGCGATCGATTACGGTTCCTTGCCCGCTCCCAATCAGCTTTCGTACATTTCAGCGCAAGGGGGCAAGGTCACGTTGAGCGGGCGCAACGTGACCAATGACGGCGGCAGCATCATCGCCAACGGCGACGTATCCGCGACAAACAACGTTGCTGTACCCGGTGCCGGCGAAATTTCCATCGCCGCGCAGCAGCAGTTCACCAATCAAGCGGAATTCACCGGGCAGGCGTCATTCACGCAATCGTGCTTCATCTTTTGTCACGAGAGCGCGTCGAGCACCGTGCAGCCGTTCGGCGGAATGATTCAGAGCAACGGCAACATCTCGATCACAGCGGGAACGCAAGCGCTCAACATCGGCGGGTACGTCGATTCGTTCGGCGGCAACTTGACTGTCACCGCGCCGATCGTGACCGCGCGCGGTGTGATGGGCTATTCGGCCTACAACCGAAACTTCGGGCTCAAGGCATGGTTCGGCAATAGCTGGGCTGCGCTTTATGCGGACGACGACGGCGGCGTATTCGAAGCGGCATCGGGCCAAGTCGCGCTGATCGGCGAGGGTGTTGTCGACGGCGGTTCGTTCTCGGGTGCCGGCGGTGTCACGGCAACGAAAGGCATCGTGACGATCGCCGCGCGGCGCAGACAGCCGGTGACGATCGGCGGCCATTTGGGATTGGTTTCGTGGCTCGGTCTTTAAACATCGCGCGCTCGCGGCTATCGCTGTCGCTCGCCCTCGCGCTATCGTGGCCGGCGGGCCATGCCATGGCGCAAGCGGCGCCGCCCGTGCTGCCGCGCCCGGGCCTCGGCCAACCGGGCGTGCCTGCGCCTGCGCCCGCATTGCCGTCCATCCAAGATCCGGGACAGCGAATGCTTGACGACGCGCGCACGCAGCAACGACAGCGCGAACTCAATGCAGCGCCGGCTCAAATCCAAGCGGCGCCTGCGCCATTGCCGGCCGTGCCGAACTTGCCGGTGGGGGCCGATGTCGAGTCACTGCCCGATCCCGGGCCAACGTTTCTAATCGACCGCATTGCGTTCGCAGGCGACAGCGTGCTGACGGCTAAGCAACTCGATGCGGTGACGCGTGCCTTCATCGGCAAACATCTGGGCCGCAATCGAATCGACTTGCTACTGCGCCGATTGACCGAGGCGTATATCGAGCACGGCTACATTACAACGCGCGTCTATCTGAGCACCCCGCAGCATCTCGCGACGGGAACGCTGGCGATAACGATCGTACCGGGGCGGATCGAAGCATTCGTGCTTAACGGCGCACCGCTCAGGCCGGCGCCTGCTTTGCCGAAGAGCGGACTGCCGAACACCAAAGGCGGTGGGTTGCTCACCGATGCGGGGACGGCCTGGGCCTTTCCCGAAAGCGTCGGCGACGTACTGCGCTTGCCCGATCTCGAACAAGGGGTCGACCAGATCAATCGGTTGCGCCGCAATCAAGCGCAGATCCAGGTGTTGCCGGGCCAAGCAGCGGGCGATTCGATCGTTGCCATTACCAACCCATACGGCAATCGATTCAATTACAACCTCGGCGTCGACAATTACGGCGATCCGTCGACCGGCAAGCTTCGCTATCGAGGCGGGGCCGAAGCAGACAACGTACTGGGTTTTCAGGAATCGTTGGGGTTTTCGTATATCGGCAGCAGCGATACGAACGCGGTTGTGCTGTCCGCGGCCGTACCGTTCGGATTCCAAACGGTTAGCTACACCACGTCGGTATCGGAGTATCAGCAAGCGATCGGCGAAACGGCCTTGCTGTACGGCCGCACATTCAGCCAGATCCTCGGCTGGAACGATGTGTTTGCTCGCACGGCCACATCGCGCTTCTCGATCGACGCGACGCTCACGAAGATGAGCTCGCAGCGCAACGTCGACGATTTCGAATTCGCGCCCGAGAACCTGACGGTGGCACGCGTAGCGTTCTCGGGGCTTTGGCATTTCGAGGCCCACCGAAAACCCGGCGCGCTGACCGCGGAATTCGGCATTGCACAGGGCGTGCCGTGGCTAGCGGCGACGCATGATCTGCCGGGGATCGACGAGGGCGATGCCCATGCGCAGTTTACGCGCGCCGATTTGAGCGCCACGCTGCAACTGCCGCTCGCGAGTATCGGGCCGACGGATTGGACTTACCGCTGCACGCTCAACGGCCAATACAGCCACGATGCGCTGTTCGGCAACGAGCAAATCTTCCTGGGTGGAAGCGATACCGTGCGTGGCTTTTCGCAGGCGGCGGTGAGCGGCGACAGCGGGTTTTATCTGCGCAACGAATGGGTTTGGTCGAACGCGCCGGCGTGGCATGACGCGCATTGGGAGCCCTATGTGTTTCTCGACGGCGGCAAGGCGCATCTGGTTGCACAAGGCGGATGGCCGTCGATGGCGGGCGTGGGAGTCGGCGCGCGCGTGCAGTGGACTTTTCATTCGCAGTCGATTTCGGGCGAGCTGCTGGCGGGGCAGGCGTTGCTGCAGCCGGCGGCGCTGGGGCCGAAATCGCGTGTACTGCTTTTTACTTTGAATTGGGCGACGTAGGCGAGCACTACGCCGTATGTCGCGTTATCGATCAACGAACCACGAGGAGAGGGCATTAGATGAAACACCAACGGAATACGAAAGCGAAATTCAAGCAAGGCATGGCTGCCGCGGCTGTGTTGTCCGTGCTCGTTATGCCTGCGTTCGGGGCACAAGAGCCTGCTGCTGTCGCGACTGGAAATGCGGCTTCGGCTTCGGCTGCGCGGCGCTGCTTTGCCCGCAGGCGTGGTTGCGCGTGTGAACGGTGTGGCGATTGCGCAAACAGACGTGGAGGCGGCGGTGCGTCAGAGCGGTCAGCCGGATACGCCTGCCGCGCACACGGCTATGAAGAATCAATTGATTGCGCGCGAACTCTTTCGTCAGGCTGCGCAAAAACAGCACTACGACACGCATGCCGACGTGAAGGCGGGTATCGAGCAAGCGAAGGCGATGCTGATGATGCAAGCGTACCTGCGCGATGCGATCAAACCGACGCCGGTCACCGATGCGGACGTTAAGGCGAAATACGATGCCATCGTCGCTTCGCTGGGACCGAACGAATACAAACCTAGCGCGATCGTGGTCAAAGACGCCGCCACGGCAAAGACGATTCTCGACCAGTTGAAGAAGGGCGGCGATTTTAGCCAGCTCGCCAAGCAATACAGCGCGGGGCCTAACGCGGCGCAAGGTGGGGTGCTGAACTGGGTGTCATTCAAGACACCGATCGTCGAAGGGCAGACGCAGGGCTGGCCGCAACCGGTGGCGGAAGCGCTCGTGAAGTTGCCGCAAGGCGCGGTTTCGAGCACGCCGGTCCAATTGGGGGACGCGTATTGGATCCTGCGTGTCGATCAGTTGCGCCCCACGCAGATTCCGACGTTCGAACAATCGCAGGGACAACTGCGTAAGGAACTCGAGCAGGTTGCGGTGGCGAAGGCCACGGCACAGGTCGTGACCAACCTCGTGAAAAGTGCGCATATCGAGCAGTAACGGTAACCGGATGCGTAGGCGCGGCGGCAATGGCAAGACGCGGGTACGTGAAGATCATAGTTGAATGGAGTATCGAAATTGAAATTATTGAATAAGGTAACGGCGGTCGCCGCGTGCGCAACATTCATGACGGCTTGCACGACGCCGCCTCGGACGACCTATGACACGGCGAAGCTCGGGGCGGTCAAGACGATCGCGGTCGCCACACCCAAGAAGGAGCAGTATTTCGCCGTTAGCGCGGGAAGCGGTGCTGGCGTGTTGCTGGTTGGCCCGGGCATTCTGGGTGCCGTGATTGGCGGCGTGGTGTCGGGCGTCGCCACTGCGGCGAATGCCCACCGAAGCCATGTGACATTCAACGATCTTGTCACGGAAAAACTAGGCGATACCGGGTTGAACCGGAAGTTCACCGACGCAATCGAAGCCGAGCTCCGGAGCGAGGGATACGACGTGAAGGAAGTCGATCTTGCCGGCGACGATATGCCCAAGCTTGTCATGAGGAATCACGGTTCGACGCAGGCACTGACGGGGAAGAGCTATGCGGGCGCGGATGCGATCATGGTGATCGGCAATTCCAACGGCTATTTTGCGCCGGGCTCGATGTCCTGGTACACGCGCGACGCCAAGGAAAGTATCGCGATCTACAAGGCCGATACGTTCGAGCCGATTTTCAACGATCAATTGAGTTTCAATCAGGGCACCTCCGATTCGTACCACTACACGACGTACTCGGAATTGAAGGACGATCTGCCGCGCGCTATCCAGGGCTTGGACGAAGCTGTTCTGGGGCTCGTGCCCGAGTTCAAAGCGGATTTCCTGGCTACCCGAGGAGTGTCGGCAACGACCGTCCAGACGGCGACCACCGTTCAGCCGGCGCCGACACCGGATGCTCCGCAAAAGCCGGAGACCGCGAAGGCCGACTAAGCGCTGAGCGGATGGGGCCGTGCCGGCGGGCCGCCGGCACATAGAAAGACGTCAATAAACGAAAGAATAACGACCACACCGACATGACCAAGTCGATACGGGGAAGCTGGCAACGGTTCGAACAAGCACGTGCGGCGAGAGAGCGCCTGCAACTGCATTCGGGCGAGCGCAACGCGGGCGACGAGGTACGTCGCTACGGTGCATGGCAGCGCGCGGTGAGCGCGCTCGTCGCGGCTACGCTGTTCATCGGCCCGATCACGATGACGGTCGAACAGGGCCGTGCGGCGGCCGGCGCGCTCGCAGCGGGCGATCGTCATCTGGGTGAGGACGTTTGGCGCGAGATTCAAGACCTTGCCTCGCTGCGCGTTCGCTTCGCGATGCGAACCGCCGAAGCCGCAGCGATTACCGATCCCAACGCGCCGATCTCGTTTCAACCGAGGATCACGCAATCGACAGGATCGGGCGGCGGTGTACCCGTGGTCAATATCACCGCGCCGAACGCGGCCGGGATCTCTCTCAATCAATATCAAAGTTTTAATGTCGACCCGGTCGGGTTGATTCTGAACAACAGCCTGCAAGGCGGTACGACGCTCACTGGCGGTAACGTTGCGGCCAACCCGAACCTGAACGGCCGCACGGCGAGCCTGATCGTGAACCAGGTCACCTCGACCGGCAGCGCGTTCATGAGTACGCTCAATGGGCCGCTCGAAGTGTTTGGCGCGCCTGCTACGGTGATTATCGCGAACCCGAACGGGATTGCAGTTCGCGGTGCCGGGTTCACGAATACGATCGGCGTGACCTTGACGACGGGCACGCCGCAGTTCTTGACGGGCCTAGGCGGCACGCAAACGGACTTTACGAATGCGCAGACCGTAGCCTACGACGTGAAGGGTGGGCACATTCAGATCGAAGGCAATGCGGGCACGAATGGGCCTGGGGCCGGGATCGAAGGCACGGTCGGTACGATCGATTTGATCGGCGAGACGGTGGGGATCAACGCGCCGCTTTATGCCGGTACGAAGATCAACGTCATCGCGGGCGATCAAGTGGTGAGCCCAAGCGTAGCGGATACGACGGGTACCACCTACGCGACGCGGTCGAACGGCAGCGCCAATACCGCGGCGTCGATCGGCAATGCCACGCAAGACTATGCGATCGATGCGACGAACTTCGGCGCGATGACGGCGGGGCAGATTTCAGTGGTTGGGACCGCGCAGGGCATGGGGGTGAGAACCGATGCGGCGCTCTCCGCTAATGCGGGGAATTTGATGCTTTCGTCGAATGGGGATTTGAC